>CAVWCT010000006.1:0-65449 GCA_963753565.1 uncultured Actinomycetota bacterium | reverse complement strand
CGAGATTGGAGATCGAGACATGGGCGTGATCCCGTTGTCCTCGGACGCGAACTGCAGCGGGTGGTCGGCATCGAAGCTGAACGATGTGTGGTGCACCTGCTCGTCCGCGAGTCCGTAGAAGGACTCCACATCCGAGCGGCTGTGGGTGCCGTTCAGCCACGTCACCGACGAGCGCCACTCGAACTGGGCGAGCCCCGGTGTTTCGTTGATCGCGGCCCGTGCGTCGCGCAGCGCCTCGATGTTGACGCCGTTATCGACCGCCGTCTGTCCTGTAGCCATCGTGGCTGGAGGCTCCTGTGTTCGACGCGCGCGGTCGCCTCAAGCACGAGGGCGGCGTGACGCCGTGGCCGGGCCTTTACGTCATCGGTATGCCACTGCTGCGACGGCGCCGCTCCACCTTCATCGACGGAGCGGCGGCAGATGCGGCGGACCTGGCCAACCATCTCTCTACCCACCTGAGTAGTCCGCCGCGATGCCGGTGGCCCACACGACCGACCCGGGAGCGGGTCACGAACTTGTCTCCGATCGGAGCCGCTGACGAGGAGTGGAACCGCCAGCCGTCCACCCCGGAGACCGCGCCGACCAGGGCGTCGACGAACGCTTCGGCCCCCTGCAGCTCTTGGACCCCGCCCGGCATCAGCAGGCGGCAGACCACGTCGGGGGCGAGAAGGTCTCGCAGGGTCTCGACATCGGCGGAGGCGTAGGCGCAGGCGTACGCCCCTGCCACCTCCTCGTCGGTCGCCGGGAGCAGCTGCGGCCGAAGTGTGATCTGACTGGTCATGAGTGCCTCCTCGGGCAGTTCTGCCACCTCGGTACGTCCGGGCCCTTCAACCGGTAGGCGCTCGAGCGGATCTGGCACCCGCCAGATCGGATCTGGCGCCTCCTGCACGAGCGGCCACCCCGGGTCGCCACGGTGAGAGGAGTCGGAGATGACGACAGACGTGCGGCCGGAGATCGACCCGGCAGCGGTGGGAGCCGCGATGGAGAAGGTGATGGGTGACTTCGCTGCAGCGATCGGAGTCACGACCGTCCTGCTCGGCATCAGCTCGGGCGCGTGGAAGGCGCTGGCAGCGGCCGGCCCGGTGACCCCCGCCGAGCTGGCGTCCCGGGTCGGGACGGTTGAGCCGTACGCCCGGGAGTGGCTCGCCGCGCAGGCAGCGGCCGGCTACGTGGACTACGACTCGGCCGCCGGCGCGTTCACCCTGCCGCCGGCGCTCGCGGCGGTGCTCGCGGATGACGCCACGACGGCCCTGTTCTCGGCCTTCGGGGACGCGATGGCGATCATGGGCGCCGACCTGCCCAGGTTCAGGGATCGGTTCGCAACCGGGCAGGGCTTCGGTTGGCACGAGCGCTCACCGGGGCACTGGGAGGCGATGGCTCACATCAGCGACGCGAGCGTCATCCCGTTCCTGCCTGCGTGGCTGGCCGCGATGGACGGCGGCGACGCGCTCCTCGCGGCCGGCGGCACGGCAGCGGACGTCGGCTGTGGGTACGGCGGCGTAGCAGCCGCACTGGCGGGGTTGTACCCGAGTGCGAGCATCTACGGCTTCGACTACCACGACGCGTCGATCGCCCGAGCGCGCAGCACGGCGTCCGACGCGGGCGTCAGCGACCGGGTGCGCGCCGAGGTGGCGACCGCAAAGGACTACCCCGGCTCGTCGTACGACCTGATCACGTTCGTCGACAGCCTGCACGACCTCGGCGACCCAGTGGGTGCGCTGGTGCACGCCCGAGAGGCACTCACCCCGGACGGCTCCGTGCTGCTGATCGAGCCGGCCGCCGGCGACCGGCTCGAGGACAACCTGACGCCCGTCGGGCGGCTCTGGTACTCGGTCTCCACGACCGTCTGCACCCCTAATGGCGTTTCCCAGGAGGGCCACCCGCTCGGCACCGTCGCCGGCGAGGCCAAGCTCCGGGAGACCGCAGCTGCCGCCGGTTTCACCCGCATCACCCGGCTCGACGTCGAGGCGCCGATGAACATGCTGCTCCAACTGCGCCCCTGATCCGTCACCGAGGGAGCAGAATCCGTGACCATGAGTAGTCGGCTGATCGGTCGGGAGCCTGCGCTGGCCGCCGCGACAGTCGCACTCGATGAAGCGCTTGCCGGCTCGGGCCGGCTGCTCTTGGTGACCGGTGAACCCGGGATCGGCAAGACCGCCCTGGTCCGCGAGATCGGGGCGATCGCGCGAGGCCGGGGCGCCCGGGTCGTCTGGACGTCCTGCCCGCCGGGCGGAGGCGCGCCGGCGTACTGGCCCTGGGCGCAGGTGGTGCGCGCGCTCGAGGACGGCGACTGCTCACGACACGCGGCGGCGATGCTCGTCGGCAGCGGCCCTGCCACGTCCCCGGACGACGCGACGGCGCGCTTCGAGCTGCACCAGGCCGTCATCAACGCCCTCGAGGAGCTCGCCGGTACGACAGGCGCGGTGATCGTCCTCGACGACCTGCACTGGGCGGACCAACCGTCGCTCGAGCTCCTGGATGCCGCGGCGCGTCAGATCGGCGGGCGGCGGCTGCTCGTGATCGGCACCTACCGCGACCTCGAGTCGACGGGGACCTTGGACCGGGTGGCAGTGGGCGCCGACGGCCTCACCCTCGGAGGCCTCGACGCGGAGGCCGTGATCAGCCTGGTCACGACGATCACCGGCACGGCGCCGGACACCGCCGACGCCGACCGGCTGCGGTCCCGCACCGGAGGCAACCCGCTGTTCGTTCGGGAACTCGCCCGCCTGATGGTGGCCAACAACACCGGGCCGACCGACGGGAGCGCGCTACCGGCCACGGTCACGGACACCTTGCGGCAGCGGATGACTGTTCTGTCCGAGCCGTGCCGCAGCCTGCTGGCCGCTGTCGCCGTGGCGGACACCACCGACCTCGCGCTACTGGCCGGCGCAACGGCGCTGCCACCCGCGCAGGTCGAGGAGCTCCTGACCGAGTGCCGGATGGCGCGCGTACTCGTCGAGCCGGGTCCCGACCCCGAGCGTCCGTTCGTGCACGACCTCTATCGCGAGGCCGTGCTCGCCGGGCTCCCACCCGCAGATCGTCGGCGTTGGCACCGCGCTGTCGCCGATGCCTGGATCCGACTGTCCACCGACGGCGACATCACGCGCGCGGGCCGGATCGCCGCACACCTGACCGCGGCACTGTCCGAACCGACGGCAGGACCTGGCTCGCCCGATGCCGCGCTGGCCGTCGACTGGCTCACGCGCGCCGCGTCCGAGGCCACGGCGCGGATCGGCCACGAGGAGGCCGTCCGGCTCTATCGTCGGGCTCTCCCGCTCACCGACCGCCACAACCCCGACCTGTGGATCGCCCTCGCCAGCGCCGAGCTGCGCGCCGGCGACCCTGCGGCGCGAGAGAGCTACCTGGCCGCCGCGCAAGCGGCGCGGGCCAAGGGCGACCAGGCCGCACTGACAGCCGCCGCCCTCGGGCTCCACAAGGTCGGTGCCCGCGGCGACCACGACACCCAGGTGGCATTGATCGAGGAGGCTGCCGGCGCGGCACCGCGCGGCACCGCGGACCGCGCCCTGCTGCTGGCGGCCCTGGCCCGGGAACGTCGGCACGCGCTCGGGCCGGCCGAGGAATGGCAGCACATCGCCGCGGAGGCTGTCAGTGCCGCACGAGAGCTGGAGGCCGCGCCGCGGGTTCTCGCCACGTGCCTGCTGGCTCTCCACGACGCGCTCTGGATGCCGGGCAGTGCGGCAGCCCGGTTGTCGGTCGTCGAGGAGATGGCTCAAGCAGCCGGCGCCGCTGGGAACCGCGAGCTCGTCGCGCAGGCGACCGTGCTCCGAGCCGCGTGCCTCCTCGAGTTCAACGACCGCCACGGGCTGGCGGAGCTGGCGGACTACTGCCGCCAGGAGGACGACCTGGGGCATGCACGTGGTCGCTGGGAGGCCGAGAGCCGGAGGGCGACGCTGCGGCTGATCACCGGTGCCGTCGACGAGGCCCAGGATGCCTCGGCCGCGGCGTTCGAGCTTGGCGTGCGGATCGGCGTACCGGACGCCACCGGCGTTCACGGCACCCAGCGCTGGCCGCTGTCCCTCTTCACAGGTGACCGGCTGATCCTGTTGGAGATGATGAGGGGCATCGATCTGATCGCGATGCGCGACGTCTTCTCCGCTGCAGTGCTGCGGACCGAAGGTGATCCGGAGGAGGCCCGGCGCATCGCATTGACCCTGTCGCTCGACGTGCTCCCGGTCGAGAAGTACGACCTCGAGTTCGATGCGCTCGCGGCCGAGGCCCTCGCCGCCGGAGGTCGAAACGCGGAGACGGAGCGCGCCTTCCATTCGCTGGCGCGCTACGCCGGGACCAACGTCGTTGTCGGCGGCTGCGCGTCCTTCTGGGGCCCGGTCGACCTGTACCTTGGCCACCTTGCTGTCGCGCTCGAAGACCCCGACGGGGCACGGCAGCACTACGCGGCGGCCGCCGAGATGGCCGCCGCGCTCGGGGCGCCGCGTTGGCACACGTTGGCGGCCGGCCTGCGTGACGCAATCGAGGTCCCCACAGAGGGCGCCCCAAGACTCGTGCGCGACACGAACGTGTGGACCCTCTCTTGGCACGACCGCGCCGGCCACCTGCCCGACAGCAAGGGCCTTCAGGACCTGGCCTGCCTCCTGGCTCGGCCCGGGGAGGAGGTGGCGGCCACCGAGCTGATGGGTACCCGCCCACGGGCCGGGGCGGATCCGGTGCTCGACGACGTCGCCAAGGCCTCCTTCCGGCGACGTCTCGACGATCTCGACGCAGAGATCGAGATAGCCGAAGCAGACCACGACGACTATCAGGCCGAGCGGGCACGCGACGAGCGGGCCGCCCTGGTCGATGCCCTCGCGGCCGCCGTCGGGCTCGGCGGCCGCGACCGACGCCTCGGGGACGACGCCGAGCGTGCGCGGAAGGCAGTCACGGCGAGAATTCGGCACGCCGTACGCCGGATCGGTGTGGTGCACCCCGAGCTCGGTGCTCACCTCGCCGAGGCGGTGCAGACCGGCACCTGGTGCTCCTACCGGCCCGGCTGATCCACCTCGGCAGCCGGGCCAGGAGATAGTCCGCACCCGAACGGCACGTCGACCCGGTCGAGCACCGCGAGGAGGCGCGCGAGGTTCTGCTCACCCTGCTCGCAGTGCACCAGCCCGTACCGGCGATCGTGATGCCCCGGACGTCGACGGCGGGATCTCGGAGCAGGACGAGCAGGTCGTCGGTGCCGAGGTCGGTGTCGACCACGACCGGCTGGTGGCGTGCGCCCGAGCACGCGACGAGCGCCACCGCAGGGGCAGCATGACACGCCTACGGCGGCTCCGTGATTGGTGTGCGAGATCGGGAACTCGAGCGTGATCCATCGCGCTGCAGCGATCGTGACTCCCGTGCGCTCGCCGGCTGGATCAGGTCGGTCGTGAACCTGCTGGACGAAGCGGCGCTGAAATAGCCACCGACGACTGCGTCTTGAGAATCTTGCCCGACCAGCATTGTGCGACGGCCACGGCTAGAGGACCGTGGGCCCATGCCAACGCGAGCCCTCATCATCGCCTCGGCCGCCGCCGCGCTCGTCGTGGTCGGGTGCTCGGGGAACGACAACGGCGCCGGTGGATCATCGGCGGAGTCGCCGAGCGCCGACGCTTCCAGCTCCGAGACAGCCGCGGCTGCCGCGGAGACGAGGGAGGACATCGACATCGGAGGTCGCACCCTCTACCTCCGATGCTCGGGCGAGCGAGTCCCAGGCGAGCCAACCATCCTGCTCATGTCCGGGCACGAGGAGTCCACAGCTTCATGGGACCCGATGGCCGGCGACTTCGCCGCCACCGGTCACTGGGTGTGCAGCTACGACCGGGCCGGGATCGGGCGGAGCCAGCCGGCACCGGAGGCCCGACGTACGACGAAGGACCAGGTGGCAGACCTGGTTGCGCTCCTGAACGCCGCCGATCTCGAGGAACCAGTCGTTCTGGTCGCGCACTCGGCGGGTTCCATGCCGGCAATCGGGCTCGCCGCGAAGGCTCCTGACCTCATCGCGGCGGTGGTCTTCGTCGACCCGCTCGTCCCGCGCTTGGGCGACGTCCAGCGCGCGGCCCTTCCCCCTGAGAAGCCGGGCGAGTCACCGGACCTCGCCCACGAGCGCGCCTTCCTCACCGAGGCCCAGTTCGACCCGACGTCGAATCGAGAGAAGCTCGTGCTCGCGCAGGGCTCGCGGGAGGCGGTCGCCTGGCTGGAGGAACACGGGCTGCTGTTCGGTGACCGCCCGGTCGTCGTGCTGCAGGCTCCCCACCCGGACTTCCCGGGCCTTCCCAAGAGCTTTCTCGCCGCAGAGGAGGCGGCGATCGACGAGGGAAACCAAGAGCTGGCCGCCGAGTCGGCGCGCGGCTCGGTCGTCCAGGTCGAGGACACCGGCCACTACATCATGATGGACCGACCGGACGCCGTGATCGACGCGATCCTCGACGTCCTTGCGCAGAACTGACCGTCGCGCCCCGTCGACTTCACCGGGTCGTGTGCCTGAGATTGCGCTATAGGTCACTCTCAGGCACACGACCCAGAGTGCATTGCCCTCTCTGATTCCTCCGCTCGGCCCAGCAGCAACGTCTGCTCGCTCTCGTTGCGGGTGAGCGAGGCTGCCTCGCGGAAGGACGCGGCCGCTTCGGCGTGGCGTCCCGCGCGGGCGAGCAGATCGGCACGCACGCTGGGTAGCAGGTGCGAGCCGTCAAGGGCGCCCTCAGGAAGGGCATCGAGCACGGCAAGGCCGGCGGCCGGACCGGACGCACGCCCGTGTGCGACGGCTCGGTTGACCTCCACGATCGGGCCCGGTGCGGCCTCCGCGAGCACGTCGTACAGGCGCGCGATAGCGGCCCAGTCGGTCTCCTCGGGTGTGGCGGCGCGCGCGTGCCGGGACGCGATGGCGGCCTGCAGGTAGTAGCGGCCGACCGGCTTCCCACGCGCGGCAAGCTGTTCGGCGCGCTCCAACGCGGACAGGCCGCGACGGATCAACAGCTGGTCCCAGAGGCGGCGGTCCTGGTCGTCGAGCAGCACCGCCCGCCCGTCGGCGTCGACTCGGGCCGGGCCTCGGGAGGCCTGCAGCTCCAGCAGTGCCTGCAACCCGTGCACCTCTGGCTCGTCCGGCATCAGATCGGCGAGCATCCGGGCCAGCCTGATCGCCTCCTTGGTCAGCTCAGGACGGATCCAGTCCTCCCCCGCGGTCGCGGTGTAGCCCTCGTTGAAGATCAGGTAGACCACTGCCATCACGTCGTCGAGCCGCTCGGTGCGCTCGGGGCCCACCGGAAGCTCGAACTCGGCGCGGGCCTCGCTGAGCGACTTCTTGGCCCGGGAGATCCGTTGGCCCATCGTGGACTCGGCGGCGAGGAAGCCGCGGGCGATCTCGGCGGTCGTCAGTCCGCCGACCAGGCGGAGGGTCAGCGCAGCCCGTGACTCGGGAGTCAGCTGCGGGTGGCAGGACAAGAAGATGAGGCGAAGGACGTCGTCCTCGATGAAGTCGACTTGTGCGGTGAGATCGGGCATCTGGTCCTCCTCCCTCATGCCATGACCGAGCTCTGCGGTCTTGCGACGCAGGGTGTCGGCGCGTCGGAAGCCGTCGACCGCCCGTCGTTTGGCGGTGGTCATCAACCAGGCGCCGGGGTTGTCGGGAATGCCGTCCGAGGGCCATCGTTCGAGCGCGCTCACCAGCGCGTCCTGGGCCAGGTCCTCGGCGAGGTCGAGATCCCGGGTCATCCGGGTCAGTGCGCCGACCAGCCGCGCGGACTCGTCACGCCAGGTGGCGGTGATCGTCTCCGCGGTGGTCTCGGCCATGCGGCCAGCCTAGGGCTGGCCGCACGGCCCAACTGAAGGGAAGGGTCAGCCGTCCGAGGTCTGCGGCGCGTCGTCCGAGATCTGGCGCAGGGTCGCGACCATCTCGCACTCGGGCCAGTACTTCGCGTGCAGCTCGGCGAACTCCTGCTGCCCGGCGACCGCCTCCTCGAGGCTGTCGTACTGCAGCAGGGCCCACCCGCCGACGATCTCCTTGGCCTCGGCGTACGGTCCGTCGACGCGCGTCGTCGCACCCTTGCTGACAACGAAGTTCACGGCGTCCTCGGTGCCGAAGAGACCACCACCGTCGAGGAAGGCCCCCGTTGCGGCCTGCTCACCGATGTAGGTGTCCATCGCGTCGAACAGCGCCTGAGGCGGCGCTCCGATGCCCTCTTCCATCCTCACGAAACCCATGAACCGCGGCATTGCTCGCTCCTCAATCTCGGGGCCAACCGCTGTTCGGTGGCCGATTCACCCGTACGTCGAACGGCATCCTGCCTGTTCGACATCGCCCACAGAAGTATTTTGCAACGCGGCAGTCCGGCGGAGCGTCCGCACGCGCACAGGTGCTCGGTCTCCTCAACGCGCAAGCGCCAGAGCGACGACGATCTCGATCCCCACGCCCGCGACTGAGCCGAGTGCCGTAGCTACGAGCAGCCTCGCCTCGTCCCTGTAGAGCGTCACGGGTCAGATTTGCTTCTGCGCCTGGATCACGTCGGCGTTCGCGGGGTCGGCGGACCGCACGGTGGCGACTGCCTCGTGGACCAACTTGTGCGACGCTTCGTCGGAGTACTCAAGGTCGCAGTCTGCGCAGTGCTTGCGGTCGTTCATTGCATTCCCCCATGTTGTCGGGTCCCACCCCGGCTGGCCGGTACCCACCCAGTCACCGGCCCACGCCGACTCGGGACCTGCCCGATGGTCTTAGGACCAATGAACACTGACGTTGCGCACGGAAGACGTTCTAGGTTGATGTCAGCAGCGAGACGTGGAGGGTCCCTACCTCCGCAGGGTGGTGGCCTTCCAGGTCTCGCAGCAACGGACCGCCGCGCGACTTCCCCGTCCGAGCGCGGCAAGGCTGGCCCTGTCACTCGCCATGGGGGGCGGGTGACGGGCCCGCCGGCCGGCTCGCCTCAGGGCAGACCCTGGTTCCGATGGTCGCCCGACGTCCGGCCGTGCCATCGTCTCCACGTGGGCATGACGGACCCCCAGGCGACCGTGACGGTGCTGTTCACCGATCTGGTCGACTCGACGAAGCTTCTCGGTGGCCTCGACGCGCACCGCGCCGAGGCCGTGCGGTTCGCCCACGTCTGGCTGCTACGCGAAGCGCTGGAGGCCCACGGCGGCCACGAGGTGAAGACCCTGGGCGACGGGATCATGGCCGTGTTCACATCGGGCGGGGCCGCCCTCCGTTGTGCGTGCGCCATGCAGCGGGCGGTTGCCGCGCGGCACCCCACGACGAGCCCCGCCTGGCGATCCGAGTCGGCATCAGTGCCGGCGACGCCACGGAGAGCATGGGCGACTGGCACGGTCCTGCGGTCATCGAGGCCAGTCGGTTGTGCGCGCGCGCAGGCACGCGGAGGACAGCGCCGTCCTCGGCGGTCCAGGGCCGTCGCCGAGCGCACGGTATCTACCCGCCGCTGCTCGAGAGCGATGGGTTGGCGTCAGCCCTCGAGGACATCGCAGACCAGTCAGCCCTACCGGTGACGATAGAGAGTGACGGCGCCGATCGCTTCTCCGCGGCCATCGAGGCCGCGGTCTACTTCTGCTGCCTCGAGGCGCTTCAGAACGCGGCCAAGCACGGCGGCCCCGGCACCTGCGCGACCATCCACCTCGGCAAGGACGAAGGTGACCTCCACTTCGCGGTGACCGATGACGGATGCGGCTACGACGTCCGCAGCCGAGGCACCAGCACGGGAATGCAGAACATGACCGACCGGATCGGCGCCCTGGGCGGCCGCATCTGCGTCACGTCCGCGCCGGGTGCCGGCACCAAGGTGGAGGGCTGGGTTCCTATCGGAGTTGCTGCGCGACTCGTGAACTGAGGTCGCCACAGCCGCCACTCGATCGGCGCATCGGGATCGGGCTCGAACGGATCGCTACTCTCAGCCGAGAAGGAGTCAGCCGATGACGTCACCAAGCCTCACCTGATGTTCTCCCGCATCTCTCGGCTGACGTGGAGCCACCCGTGGCGAGTGCTGGTGGCCACCGCACTGTTTGCCGTCATCGCCGTCGTTTTCGGACACGGCGTCGAAGACCACCTCAAGGCCGCCGGCTTCACCGACCCGGACTCCGAGAGCGAGCGAGCCGGCGCCCTCCTCACGGCTCACCTCGGACACTCGGCGCAACCGGCGATCGTCGTCCTGGTTCGCGACCCTGACGGAGGTCCGCTCCGGATCGAGGACGCGGACGTACGAGCCGAGGTCGGTCGACTCGCGGATCGGCTCGCCTCCTCTGCGTACGTCGGCAACGTGACCAATCCTCTGGAGGACCCTCGAGCAGCTGCCTCGTTGATTGCGGCGGATGGCGAATCCCTGGCGCTCACCGCAGAGCTGACGACGTCCGACGTGGAGGACAAGGGCGGCCTGGCCGACGAGTCCGTGCGTGCCAACGTCACCTCCGACCTGCTCGACCTGGGCTATGGCGGCTTTGCCCCCAGCTTCAACGAGGTCAACGACCAGACGCGCCGCGATCTGACCAACGCCGAGCTGATCGCGTTTCCGGTCCTGGCGATCCTGCTGTTGATCGTCTTCCGCGGCCTGGTTGCGGCGGCTCTGCCACTCATCATCGGCGGCCTCTCGATCGTCGGGACCCTGCTGGCGTTGAGAGTCATGGCATCCCTCGTCGACACCTCGCTCTTCGCGCTCAACATCGCCACCGCGCTCAGCCTCGGCCTGGCGGTCGACTACGCATTGCTCCTGGTGTCGCGCTTCCGCGAGGAAGTGGCTCTCCACGGCTACACCGAGACCGCGCACCAACGCATGATCGCGACCGCCGGCCGGACCGCCCTCTTCTCCGGCCTGACGGTCGCCGGTGCGATGGCCGCCCTGATCGTGATGCCTCAGCGCTTCCTCTACTCGGTCGGCGCAGCGGGCGCGATGGTCGGCGTCCTCTCGGCCCTCACGGCACTCTTCGTGGCGCCGAGCCTGCTCCGCGTCCTGGGGCCGCGGATCGAGTCCCTGCCGATCATCAAGCGACGCCCGGCGGAAATCGCCTCGGGACGATGGATGAGGGTCGCCAGGTTGGTCATGGCCCGGCCGGTGCTCGTCGCCGTGCTCACCTCCGCCGGCCTGCTGGCGCTGGCGGCACCACTCGTCGGCACGACGCTGACGGGCCCGAGTGCCCAGGCCGTGCCGCCGGGGCAGCAGTCCTACGCCGTCAACGCCTACCTGGAGAACCACTACGGGCGTGAGGTCTCCGAGGGCATCTCGCTCACCGTGGACGGCCCCGTGACCGACGAGTCCCTCGCCGAGCTCCAGCGCCGAGTGAGCAAGATCCCGGACGTGTCGTACACCGGGCCCGTTCGCCCGGGCCGACGACACGGTTGCGTACGCCACTGCCGCGCTGAAGGTCCCGGCCCTGTCCGAACCCGGCCAGGACGCGCTTCGAGCCATCCGCACCCTGAGCGACCCGGCCGGCGGAGAGCTGCTGGTGGCGGGCAACACGGCGAGCTTCATCGACGAGAAGCACAGCCTGATCCGCAACGCTCCGATCGCCGTCGGTCTCATCGTCGCGTTCACGACCATCCTGCTGTTCCTGCTGACCGGATCCGTGCTCCTGCCCTTCAAGACCCTGATCATGAACGCCCTCACGCTGGCAGCGTCGCTCGGCATCCTGGTGCTCGTTTTCGAGCGCCGCTTCCTGGTCGGACTGCTCGACTACCCCGGTCCGTACGCCGTCGAGGTCACGAGTCTGGTGTTCCTGTTCGCGGTCGCGTTCGCACTGGCCACCGACTACGCGGTGCTGGTCCTGGCCCGGATCAAGGAGCTCCGTGACGGCGGCATGAGCAACGAGGACGCCGTCGCGCACGGCATCGCCCGCACCGGCCGGATCATCAGCGCCGCCGCCCTGATGATCGCGAGCGTCTTCCTCGCCTTCGCCGTGAGCCCCGTCTTCTTCATGAAGCAGATAGCCATCGGCATGGCTCTCGGCGTGATCATCGACGCCACCGTGGTGCGCGCGCTGCTGGTGCCCTCGCTGATGAAGCTTCTCGGCTCCGCCAACTGGTGGGCGCCCGGACCGCTTCGGCGTCTTCACGACCGGTTCGGGATCCGGGAGAGCTGATTCAGCCGGCCAGATGACCGTGGTCGACCAGCTGGATGCTGCCGTGCACCGATGACGCGTCGTCGGAGGCGAGGAAGGCGACCACTGCGGCCACGCTGTCGGCACTCATGAAGCCGCGGGCCGCCGAGATCCGCATGATCAGCTTCCAGTCGACTCCGTCGGGCACGTCGATGTCGTGCACCTGAGGAGTGTCGATGCCGCCGGGGCACACGCAGTTCACGCGTAGGGGCGCGTTCAGGTACTCGACCGCGAGCGCCTTCGTCAGCCCGACGATCCCGTGCTTCGCGGCCGTGTACGCCGCCGAGTAGGCCTCGCCATGGATGCCGGCCACGGACGCCACGTTGACGATGTTGCCGTCGGCCTCGAGCAGGTGCGGGATCGCCGCCTGGGCCATGAAGAACGCGCCGCCGAGGTTGACCGCGATGTCGCGAGCCCACTCCTCGTCGGTGACCTCGGTCGTGATCCGGAAGTCGTGGCGGCCGGCGTTGTTGACCAGCACGTCGAGCCGGCCGAACGCCGTGACCGCGGCCTCGACCGCGGCCCGACAATCACTCGCCGAGGCCACGTCGAGCGGGCCGAACCGCACCTCGCCCGGCAGCTCGGCGCACGACGCCGCCACCTCGGCGAGCCGCTCCTGGTTGCGCGCGGCGGCGTACACCATTCCGCCGCCGGCGGCGAACCGTCGTACAGCTGCGGCGCCGAGTCCGGACGAGGCTCCCGTGACCAGGACAGCCTTGCCGGTGAACGTCTCACTGATACGCAGATCCACGGAGCGCAACCTAGCGGGAAATGAAGCGACACTGTCGGTGGCGGATGGAAGACTCGCTCGCGATGCTCGGATCCCTCCCTCGCCGCTTCCAACCGCCGTCGCCCCTGGCGGGCCGACTCGCGACCCAGTCGCTGCTGTTCGCTCTCGGCGAGGGCACCTTCATGACCGGGTCGGCGGTCTTCTTCACCCAGCTCGTGGGCCTCAGCGCGGCCCAGGTCGGACTCGGCCTCACCATCGCCGGAGTCGCCAGCTTCATCGCGGCGTGGCCGATGGGCAAGCTGGTCGACCGCTTCGGTCCCAAGCGCTGCTGGGCGGTGAGCTCCGCCGGGCAGGCGAGCCTGTTCGTCCTGTGGCCGTTCATCGACAGCTTCAGCGGCTACGTCACGATGGCCGTCACGATGCAGGTCGTCGGTTCGCTCGGGGGAGCCGCCCACGGCGCCTACACGATCGACGTACTCCCTCCGGACGAACGAGTGACGTCGCGGGCCTACATGTACTCCGCCCTCAACGTCGGCTTCACTCTGGGCTCCCTGTTGGGCGGCATCGCCCTGGCCTTCGACTCCAACCAGATCCTCAACGGCCTGCCGTGGTTCACCACGGTCGTCTTCATGGTCAACGCCGCCAACATCCTCCGGCTGCCCAACGCCTCGCACGACGAGCGCACGCCGGAGGAGCGCAAGGTGAAGCTGCCCGGTCCGGGACCGCTGCGCAACTTCGGGTGGATGAGCAGCACGTTCTTCGTCGGCGTGCTCTGGACCAACCAGGTCCTGCTCAACATCGTGATCCCGCTCTGGCTGGTCGAGAAGACCGACGCACCGCGCGTGCTCCTGGCCTTCCTCTTCGGCACCAACACGGTGATGTGCATCTTCCTGCCGATGGCCGCTGCGCGCGGCGTGAAGGACGTGTCCACCGCACTTCGGGCGATCCGGGTCTCGTCCGTCTTCTTCGTCGCGTCGTGCCTGATCACGCTCTACACCCACGACACCGTCGGCTGGGTGACCATCGCCCTCGTGTGGCTCGGCCACGTCACGGTCACCGGTGCCGAGCTCTACCTGTCGGCTGCCAGCTGGTCCTTCGAGGCAGACCTGATGGATCCGCGACGCCGAGGCGAATACCAAGGCGCCGCCGAGCTGAGCGGCACCCTCGGCCGGGTCTGGGCGCCGGCCCTCTACACGTTCCTCGCGATCAGCTGGGGTGAGCTGGGCTGGTTGGTGATCGCCGCCATCGGGCTGACCGCCACAGCCGCCCTGCACCCGGCGGCCCGCAAAGCCCAGCGCTTCCTCGAGCAGCACGGCCCGCCTCCAGAGGAGATCGAGCCGCTCGAGGAGTCCGCGCCGCCGGTCCCGCCGCCCTCCCAGATCGAGAAGCCGGCACTGGCACCGCCTTCGGAGGGCATCGGTCCCCCAGCGCCCGGCCGGGTGCCTGAAAGTGCGCCATAGTTCACTCCGTGACTCAGATCAGACAGTTCTACGGCGGGACGGGCGTCCCGATGACGGTCCCGGGGCGGCCTGATGAGATCGCCGCTGCGTGGTCGTCGCAGCGGGGGCGTCTCCGGGACTGGTTCGCTGCGCTGGCAGAGGAGGCCTGGTCTGGCCCGACTCGGTGCGCCGAGTGGGACGTCCTAGGACTGGCCCAGCACCTGGTCTCGGGTGCCCAGTTCCTCGGCTTCACGCTGCATCAGGCGCGCAAGGGTGAGGCCACTCGGCTGTTGGCGGAGATCGACTTCGACCCTCAGCTGACACCGAGGGAGGCGGCCACCATGTTCCGCGGGTTGTCGCCACTGGAGCTGCTCGAGCAGATGACGGCGATGGACGCACTGATCGACCACGAGCTCGGCTCGCTAGCGGAGAACGGCACGATGCCGCCGGCCGAGTCGCCTCTCGGCCACGTGCCGGCACATGTCTCGCTGAACCACTTCCTGTTCGACTCGTGGGTCCACGAGCGCGACCTGATGCTTCCCGCCGACCAGGTTCCGGTCACCGAGCCGAACGAGGCGGCGATGGTCGCGTCCTACGTCGTCGCAATGGCGGGCGTTGCCCAATCCGTCGGAGATGACGCCCAGCCGCCCGTCACGCTGCGGATGGACCTGACCGACCTCGATCGGCAGCTGCACATCGAGGTGGCCGATGGTGCCACTGCCGTCTCTTTCGCAGCACCAGGAGAGTCAGCCGACGTCGCTGCCGAGGCCGGTGACCTGGTCGACTTCGCCACCGGCAGGATGATCGAGCGAGAGCTGAACGCAGACCCGACCGCCATGGCCTTCCTCGGTCGGTTGGCCATCGCGCTGGGCTGAGTCAGGAAGGACCGACCGTCGTGAACCAGGCCGATGAGGTGTTGCGGCTAGCCGAGGCACGTGCGGCTGCGCTGGTCGAGGGTGAGCCGGACCGGCTGCGGCGGCTGCTGCACCCTGAGTTCCAGTGGACATCGCATCGCGGCGAGCGGTTCGACCGCGAGAGCTACGTCCTCGCCAACACCCGCGGGCTGCGCTGGCTCAGGCAGCGGATCGAGGATCCCGAGGTCACGGTCGCGGGAGACACGGCGATCCTGCTGTGCACGGTCAACGACACGGTGGCGCGCGACGGCGAGGAACACAGCCTCCGGATGCCGGTGACCCAGGTGTGGGTGCGCGCCCACAAGAGCTGGGTGCTGCTGGCCGGTCACGCCGGCCCCAGCTCGGACCGTTGACTGTCTGCAATATGCGAGGAGCATGAGGAAAGGACCGGGTCGCGACCTTTGGGGGGCATCGGTCGCGACTTGGTTCGTGGGGTGTGGGCTCATCAGCCCCAGAAGATCCGGTCGACCACCGAGCGCGAACGACGCGTCGTCCTCAGGTAGTCGTTGACCATCTCGTCGGTCGACCCCGTGGGGTAGCCCATGATGCTGGCGACGGCCGCGCGTTCGCGGGGGTCGCCAGGAAGCGTGTCGCTGCCCTTGCCGCGGGCCAGCGCGACCGCGTTGCGCATCCTGCTGACCGTTCGCCACCCCTGACACAGGAGCTCGCAGTCCTCAGCGCTGATCAGGTCAGCGTCGCGGGCCGCCTCCAGCGCCTGCTGCGTCTGCGGCGTACGCAGCCCCGGCACCTGCCCTGCGTGACGCATCTGCAGCAGCTGCACGGTCCACTCGATGTCGGCCAGCCCGCCCCGGCCGAGCTTGAGGTGCAGGTGCGGGTCGCTCCCGCGCGGCATCCGCTCCTCGTCGATCCGGGCCTTGATCCGCCGCACCTCGAACACGTCGTCCTCGCTGATCCCGTGCTCGGGGAACCGGAGTGGGTCGATCAGCTCGTGGAACTTGGTCCGGAGCTCGAGGTCGCCCACCACCGCGTCGGCCCGGAGCAGCGCCTGGGCCTCCCAGACCTTCGACCACTTGGCGTAGTAGGCGGCGTAGGAGTCGAGCGTGCGCACCAGCGGCCCCTGCTTGCCCTCGGGCCGCAGGCCAGCGTCGACCTCCAGCGGAGGGTCGCCTCCAGGCAGCGCCAGCAGGCGCCGGATCTCGTTGGCCACGGCCTGCGCGTACGTCGACGCGAGGTGCTGGTCGGCACCGGGGTTCGGCTGGTGCACGAACATGACGTCGGCATCGCTGCCGTAGGAGAGCTCGAAGCCGCCGTAGCGCCCCATCGCCACGATCGCCATCCGGGTGGGTGGCTCGTCGAGCTTGCGCTGCTCCTGCACGGCCTTGGTGACCGAGACCAGGGTCGCCTCGAGGGTGGCGTCGGTCAGCCGCGACAGGCCGGCGCCCACGTCGGCGATGTCGACGAGCCCGAGCATCTCGCCGGACGCGAGCCGGAACAGCTCCCGGCGGCGTACCGCACGGACCGCGCGGACCGCGTTCTCGACGTCCTTCTGGCGCCCCGACGAGGCGAGCATCTCATCGGTCAGCGAGTCTGCCGGCTGCGGCGTGAGCTCGCCGGCCAGGATCCGCACGCCCTGCGGCTCGGTCTCGAGGAGGGTTGTGGCGTAGCGCGAGTTGGAGAGCACCCGAGCCAGCCGCTCCGCCACCTGGCCCTCGTCGCGCAGGGTCTTGAGGTACCACGGAGTGCGCCCGAGTGCCTCACTGATCCGCCGGAAACCGAACAGACCCGCGTCGGGATCGCCGCCCTCCGCGAACCACTGCAGCATCGCGGGCAGTAGGGCCTTCTGGATCGTGGCGGTGCGGGTGACGCCGCTGGTCAGCGCCTCGAGGTTGCGCAGCGCGGCTGCCGGGTCGGAGAAGCCGAGGGCGGCGAGACGGTCACCGGCTGCCTCGGAGGAAAGGCGGACGTCGGTCTCCGGGATCCTGGCCACCGCCTCGAGCAGCGGCCGGTAGAAGAGCTTCTCGTGCAGCCGGCGGACCTCCATCCGGTGGTGCTGCCAGGCCTTGTCGAGCGACGCTGCTGGCTCCTTGAGGAAGCCCATGCTGCGTCCGAGCCTCCGGAGTGACTCCTCGTCGGGCGGCACCACGTGCGTACGCCGGAGCTGGTGCAGCTGGATGCGGTGCTCCAGCATCCGCAGGAAGGAGTAGGAGTCGTGCAGCGCCTCGCCGTCCTCCCGCCCGACGTAGCCGCCGCGGGTCAGCTCCGCGAGCGCGCTCAGCGTCGTCGACGACCGCACTCCTTCGTCGGTGCGTCCGTGCACGAGCTGCAGCAGCTGGACCGCGAACTCGACGTCACGCAGCCCGCCCGATCCGAGCTTGAGCTGACGCTCGGCCTCACGTGCGGGGATGTGGTCGAGGACGCGGCGTCGCATCGCCTGGGTCTCGGCGACGAAGCCCTCGCGCTCGACCGAGTGCCACACCATCGGGCTGACCATCGCGACGAACTCGCGACCCAGCGCGAGGTCACCGGCGACCGGACGGGCCTTGAGCAAGGCCTGGAACTCCCAGGTCTTGGCCCAGCGCTCGTAGTAGCCGCTGATGGCTGGCCATGGTCCGGCTGAGCGGTCCGGCCTTGCCCTCCGGTCGAAGGGCGGCGTCGACCGGCCAGATCGTGCCCTCGGCGGTCTGGTCGGAGCAGACCCGCATCAGGTGGCTGGCGAGCTGGGCCGCGGCGCGCATCGCCTCGCTCTGCTCATCGTTGGGGGCGTCCGCTCCCTCGGCCGGCTCGTGGACGAAGATCACGTCGACGTCGGAGACGTAGTTGAGCTCGTGGCCGCCGCACTTGCCCATGGCCACCACCGCGAGGCGCACCAGCGACGCCGACTCCCCCACCCGCTGGCGGGCCACGGCGAGGGCCGCGTCGAGGGTGGCGCCGGCGAGATCGGCCAGCTCGGCCGCGGCGTCGTCGACGCCGAGGTCGTGAGCGAGGTCCCGCGCGGCCAGGCGCAGCAGCACCCGGCGGTACTCGACCCGCAGCGCGTCGACGGCCTCCTCGTCCGGCAGGGTCGCCACCGGGACGGCGCTGGATGGATCGGCGCCGACGGCCTCGAGCAAACCCTCCCGGATGGCGTACGCCGCGGGGCGGGTCGAGCCGAGGGTCGGGTCGCGCAGCTCGTGCCAGTGCTCTGGATGGCGGACCAGGTGGTCGGCGAGGGCCGAGCTGGCACCGAGCACGCACAGCAACCGCATCGAGGTGCCCTCGTCGTCGCAGACAGCCGCGAGCAGCTCCTCGGCGTCGTCCGCCGCCTCGAACAGCCGGACCAGTGCGCTGAGGGCGGCATCGGGGTCGGCGGTACGCGAGAGGATCGCGACCAGAGGATCGGTGCCGCCACCCAGCTGACGGAGCGAGTCGAGCGCGGCGTCGGAATCCTGGAAGCCGAGCCGGAGCAGGTTGCCCTTGGTGGTGGCGGCGCGGCTCATGCGGGTGTCCGCCGCGACGCCGCGGCCAGCGCCACCAGCCTCCCGGCCAACGGCCGCCAGGTGGCTTCGAGCTCTCGCTCGGCACGGTCGATGTCGGCCAGCACCGCGTCCTGGTCGATCCCGCGTTGGAGATGCCGGTCCGCGTCCTCCTCTGCCCAGACCCGCAGGATCTCGACATCGACCTCGGGGTGCCACTGGACGCCCCAGACCGTGGGCGCGAAGCGCGCGGCCTGCAGCTCGTCGCGCGGCGTCCGGGCGAGTACGACGGCGTCGTCCGGCAGCTCGAGCACCAGGTCGTCGTTCCACTGGACGCCGCGCCCGCCGCTCGCGAGACCGCCCAGCAGCGCGTCGTCCGCGGCGGCGTCGGTCCAGCCGATCTCGTAGAGGCCGACCTGCTGACCGAGCGGGCTACGACCCACCTCGCCGCCGAAGGCCAGGGCGCAGAGCTGGTGCCCCAGGCAGATGCCGAGGGTCGGCACGCCTCGGTCCGCCGCGGTCCGGATCAGGGCTCGGGTCGGCTCCAGCCAGGGGTGCCGGTCGTCGCCGGCGTCCATCGAACCGCCCAGCACGACCAGGGCGTCGTGCTCCGGCATGGACGGGAGGTGGTCTCCGGCGTAGGGACGGCAGACGTCGACCACGGCACCCGCATCGGTGAGCCAGGTGCCGAACAGGGCGGGTGGGCAGTGCGACTCGTGCTCAACCACCAACACCCGGACCGTCATGTGTCGGCGCCCTCTTCGGAGATCAGGGCCAGGAAGATCACGACCATTCCGAGCACGACGAACAGCAGGCCGATGCCGAACAGGCTGAACGTCGGCAGCCCGAAGAGGATCAGCAAGGCGCCCGCAACGACGACGGCCCGCTTGGCGGTGCGATCCGGGGCGTCCAGCAGCCGCCAGGTGAGGAAGCACCAGACGATCGTGCCTCCGGAGATGATGCCGAGCACGATGGCGCCGGCGGTCTCGCCGTCGGTGTCTGCCGCAGTCCCGAAGAGGACCGCGAACACTCCGCAGAGCAGGCCGAGGGCGACCGCGACGCCCAGCGCGATCCGGATCCTGCGGACGCGCTCGGCACCGAAGATCAGCTCAGGTGCGTCCATCGCGCGCTCAGATCACCGGCAGCATGCGGTCGCGCTCGAAGGCGGACACCTGGCCGCGGTACTCGTCCCACTCCGCCCGCTTGTTGCGGAGGAAGAAGTCGAAGACGTGCTCACCGAGCGTCTCGGCGAGCAGCTCGGAGCTCTCGGCGATCCCGATCGCGTCGTAGAGGCTCTTGGGCAGCGGCTCGATGCCGAGGCTCTTGCGCTCGCGCTCGGTCAGCGACCACACGTCGTCCTCGGCCTCGCGCGGGAGCTCGTAGCCCTCCTCGATGCCCTTCATGCCGGCCGCGAGCACCACCGCGAACGCGAGGTAGGGGTTGCACGCGGCGTCGATCGTGCGCACCTCGATCCGGGTCGACTGGCCCTTGAGCGGCTTGTACATCGGCACCCGGACCATCGCGGAGCGGTTGTTGTGGCCCCAGCAGATGTACGACGGAGCCTCGGCCCCGAACATCATCCGCTTGTAGGAGTTGACCCACTGGTTGGTGACGACGCTGAGCTCCGGCGCGTGCCGCAGGATGCCGGCGATGAACTGGCGCCCGGTCTTCGACAGCTGGTACTCCGACCCCGCCTCGTAGAAGGCGTTCGCGTCACCCTCGAACAGCGAGACGTGGGTGTGCATGCCCGAACCGGGGTGGGTCGTGTAGGGCTTGGGCATGAACGTCGCCCAGATGCCCTGGCTCAGCGCCACCTCTCGGATCACGGTGCGGAACGTCATGATGTTGTCGGCGGTGGTGAGCGCGTCGGCGTAGCGGAGATCGATCTCCTGCTGGCCCGGCCCGCCCTCGTGGTGGCTGAACTCCACCGAGATCCCCATCGACTCGAGCATCGTGATGGCCTCGCGGCGGAAGTCGGAGCCCATCGACTGCGCGGTGTGGTCGAAATAGCCGCTGCGGTCGACCGGCACCGGGTCGACGCCGGGCGTGGGGATGTCCTTGAAGAGGTAGAACTCGACCTCGGGGTGCGTGTAGAACGTGAAGCCCTTCTCCGCCGACTTGGCCAGCGTGCGCTTCAGTACGTTGCGCGGATCGGCGTACGACGCGGAGCCGTCGGGCATCACGATGTCGCAGAACATGCGCGCGGTCGTCGGCCCCTCGCCGCGCCACGGCAGAATCTGGAACGTCGACGGGTCGGGCTTGGCCAGCATGTCGGCCTCGTATACCCGGGCGAAGCCCTCGATCGCCGATCCGTCGAAGCCGATGCCTTCCGCGAACGCACCCTCGAGCTCCGCCGGAGCCACCGCCACGGACTTCAGATAGCCCAACACGTCGGTGAACCACAGCCGCACGAACCGGACGTCACGCTCCTCGAGAGCGCGGAGAACGAAGTCTTCCTGCTTGCCCATGCGCCAACTATGGCGCATGGGCAATCGGCATCGGACTCGGTGTCAGCGACGTCCGCAGAAGTTGACGTCCTGGGAGCCGACGATGCCGCGGAAGGTCTTGCGCATCGGGACCATGGCGTCCTGGGTGATCGAGGTGTACACGAGGGCAGCCGGAGTGTTCTCACCGTCGTAGCCGGGCACGGTGACGTGGCGAGTGGCGAGCGAGATGGTGGTGGAGTCTGCCGTCGTACCGGCCCAGCAGGCCGACGCCTTGCCCGCGTGGCGTGCTTCGGCGAAGGTGACCTCGTCGCCCGGCTCCTGGCCGGCGTACTTGAACGCCACGTGGGTGACGTAGCCGGTGCCGCCCTCCCAGGGGGCCCTGATCGCGACGGACATGCCGTGCGTCATCGCTGTGGGGACCCGGAAGGTCACCTTTCCGTCACGGACGGTCCGCCGCGGGGACTCCCAGACCTCCTCGTCCCACCTCGCGTTGATCAGGCCGAGCGTGCAGCCGTCGCAGTCGGGGGCCAGGAACGTCACCCGTGTGGTCGCGGCCGGCTCCGCCGCGGGCGTCGGTGCGGTGGCCAGCGCAGTCAAGGCAACGAGACCGATGGACGCCGTGGCGAAGCGGCGTACGCGTGTGATGCGGATCATTTCTGCTCCCTGGAGTGAGTTGGCTTGTGCAGAGGGAGATGCGACCGGTGGCGGAGAAGTTGTCGGTTGTGTGGTTTCGAGGCTCGCAAGCTCGCACCTCAACCACCGTCGGGTCCGGTCCTGACGGTGGTCGAGGTGCGAGGAGCGCCAGCGACGAGCCTCGAAACCACTCAGCTCTTCGGGACGTTGGCCTCGAGCTCGGCCAGCCACGCCGTCGCACTCGCGTCCGACGGCATCCGCCAGTCACCGCGCGGCGACATGGTGCCGCCGGCGCTGACCTTCGGGCCGTTGGGCAGCGCCGAGCGCTTGAACTGGCTGGCGAAGAACCTCCGGACGAAGACGTCCAACCACCTCCGGATGGTCGGCAGGTCAAAGGCGGTCCGTCGCTCGTCCGGGAAGTTCGGCGGCCACTCCCCCGTCGCCACGTCGTGCCAGGCATGCCAGGCCAGGAACGCGATCTTGCTCGGGCGGTAGCCACGACGGATCACGTGGAAGAGCGTGAAGTCCTGGAGTGAGTACGGGCCGACCGAGTCCTCGGTGCGCTGTGGCAGCTGGTCCTCGCGAGAGGGGATCAGCTCCGGGGTGATCTCCTGGTCGACGATCTCCTGGAGTACGTCGTTGGTCGGTGCCTCGAACTGCCCCGTCTCCATCACCCAGCGGATCAGGTGCTGGATGAGGGTCTTCGGCACCCCGCCGTTGACGTTGTAGTGCGACATCTGGTCGCCGACGCCGTAGGTGCACCACCCCAGCGCCAGCTCCGAGAGGTCGCCGGTGCCGAGCACGATCCCGCCGCGGTGGTTGGCGAGCCGGAAGAGGTAGTCGGTGCGCAGGCCGGCCTGGACGTTCTCGAAGGTGATGTCGAAGACCTCCTCGCCCTGGGAGTAGGGGTGGCCGAGGTCCTTCAGCATCTGCTCGGCGGCATCCGTGATCGGGAGGGTCTCGAACGTCACCCCGAGCGACTCGGAGAGCCGGGTGGCGTAGGACCTGGTCGCCGCACCCGTCGCGAACCCCGGCATCGTGAAGGCGTGGATGTCGCTGCGCGGGCGTCCGAGCCGGTCCATCGCCTTGGCCGCCACGATCAGGGCGTGCGTCGAGTCGAGGCCGCCGCTGACCCCGATGATGATCTTCGGCTGGCCGATGGCCTGCAGGCGCCGCTCGAGCCCGGAGACCTGGATGTTGTAGGCCTCGTAGCAGTCGAGGGCGAGCCGCTCGGGGTCGTCGGGCACGAACGGGTAGCGGTCGACCTTGCGGCGCAAGCCGATGTCGCCTGTCGGCGGTTGCAGCGCGAAGGCCACCGTCCGGAACTCACGAGTGCGGTCGTCGTAGGTCCTGCGGTTGTCGTCGAAGGTGCCCTGGCGCAGCCGCTCCTGACGGATCCGGTCCAGGTCGATGTCGGCGATGGTGCGGCGGGCCTCCTCGGGGAAGCGGTCGCCCTCGGCGAGCAGGTCGCCGCACTCGTAGACCATCGTCTGCCCGTCCCAGGACAGGTCGGTGGTCGACTCGCCCTGGCCGGCGGCCGAGTAGAGGTAGGCCGCCGAGCAGCGCGCGCTGGCGCTGCGCACCAGCAGTCGCCGGTCCTCGGCCCGGGCGACGGTGATCGGGCTGCCCGACAGGTTGAGCAACACGTGTGCCCCGGCCATCGCCGCCTCGGCACTCGGCGGGATCGGCACCCACATGTCCTCGCAGATCTCGGCGTGGATCGTGAGGCCTGGCAGGTCGGTGGCGGAGAAGATCAGGTCCGGCCCGAACGGCACCGTCTGGCCGGCCAGGTCGATGGTCGAGCCGCGGCGGTCGTCGCCCGGTGCGAACCAGCGACGCTCGTAGAACTCCCGGTAGGTCGGCAGGTAGGACTTCGGCGCAACGCCCAGCACCCGGCCGCGATGGATCACCACCGCACAGTTGAGCAGGCGGGTGCCGTGCTCGAGCGGTGCCCCGACCACGATCACCGGCAGCAGGTCGGCGCTGGCCCTGACGATCTCCTGGACGCCGGCGACCACCGCCTCGAGCAGGGTGTCCTGGAGGAACAGGTCGTCGACGGCATATCCGGACAGGGCGAGCTCCGGAAACACCGCCACCGCGACGCCGTCGTCGTGGCAGAGCCGGGCCTGCTCGATCACCCGCTGCGCGTTGGTCGCCGGGTCCGCGATCGCCACCGGCAGCGTGCAGGCGGCAACCCGCGCGAACCCGTGAGCGTAGGCGGAGTAGAAGTCCACAAGGCGAGTCTAGGGATGTCGGCCTCCGGAGCCGCACCGATGAATCTCACGAGGGACCCCGGTCAGCACGGGTATGACGCTCATCAGCCCCTGCCTCTGGTTCGACGACAACCTCGAGGAGGCAGCGATCTTCTACACCTCGATCTTCCCCCGCTCCTCGGTGGGCCACCTGAGTCGCTACAGCGAGGCGGGGCCGGGCGAGCCCGGTACGGCGATGGCGGGTGAGTTCACGCTCAACGGCATCACGTTCCGGGGGATCAACGGTGGACCGGACCATGCGAACTTCACCGAGGCGATCTCGTTCAGCATCACCTGCGCCGACCAGGCCGAGGTCGACTACTACTGGGACTCCCTGGTCGACGGCGGCCAGGAGTCGGTCTGCGGCTGGCTCAAGGACAAGTACGGCCTCTCGTGGCAGGTCGTGCCGACCCGCCTCTACGAGCTCGTGTCCGACCCCGATCGGCAGCGCGCCAAGGCGGCGACCGAGGCGATGTTGACGATGACGAAGATCGTGATCGCCGACCTGGAGGCCGCGGCCGACGCGGTCAGCGCCAGGTCCTGAGTCAGGACGCCGACTCGAGCCAGCCCTCGCACTCGGGCACCCGCAGGCCGAGCCAGCGCTCGAGACCCGCCGCTCCGTCGACGGTGACGTCGAGCCCGCGCGAGCCGGGGCGGCGTACGACCCACCGCTGGTCGAGCATCCGCTCCGCGATCGCTGCCCCCAGCCCACCGGCCACGTGCGGACGACGCTCGGTCCAGTCCGTGCACTGACGCAGCACCGGGCGCGAAGCCGCACGCAGCGGGGCCAGGTCGATGCCGCACCCGGTCGCCCACGAGGGCACCGACTGCGGCCAGGTCGCTCTCACCAGTCATGGCTCGAGCCTAGGTCGGGAACAGTTCAACGCAGACTGAAACGTCGACCGCCTAGCGTGGGTCCGTGAAGTCTTGGCAGCGGGTGGCCTTCGCGATGTTCGCCGTCGGGTGGGGCGCCAACCAGTTCACCTCCCTGCTCGTCGCCTACCGCGACGAGATCGGGATGTCGACGCAGACCCGCGCCTTCCTCTTCGGCGTCTACGCCGTCGGGCTGGTCCCGGCCCTGCTGGTCGGCGGCGCCGCGTCGGACCGATGGGGCCGGCGGGCGGTCGTGCTGCCGTTCGTCGTGCTCTCGCCGTTGGCGACCGTGCTGCTGATCGTCGAGCACGACTCGGTGCCCGGCCTGGCCGTTGCCCGCCTCCTCGCCGGCGCCTGCTCCGGAGTCGTGTTCGCCGCTGCCAGCGCCTGGGTCGCCGACCTCTCCTCCGACGAGGCCCCCGGTACGGCGGCCCGGCGAGCCGCGATCTCGCTGTCGGCCGGCTTCGGTCTCGGCCCGCTCGTCACCGGGCTGATCGGTGAGGTGTCGCCGCACCCGCTGCAGGTGCCGTACCTGCCGCACGTCGTGCTCGGCCTGGTCGCGATCGTGCTGCTGCTCCCGACACCCGGGCCGGCGCCGGCCGGCGTCGCGAATCGTCCGCTGCTCCGGATCCCTGCGGTCACCCGGCGGGCGCCGTTCGTGCTGCTCGTCGCGCCTGCCGCGCCATGGGTGTTCGGATGCGTGGCGATCTCGTTCGCCTACCTGCCTGGCGAGCTCGGCGGACCGCAGAGCGGCGCGGTCGCGTTCGCCGGTGTCCTGGCCGGCGTCTCGCTCGGCACCGGGGTGCTGGTGCAGCCGCTCGCCCGTCGCCTCGACGACCGCCGCCACCTGCTCGCCGGCCAGCTCGGACTGTGCCTGGCCGTGGTCGGGATCCTGGTCGGCATCCTCGCCCTCACCAGCGACGTGCGGTGGGTGCTGCTCGCCTCGGGCCCGATCCTCGGCGCCGGCTACGGCTGCTTCCTGGTCTCCGGCCTGCGCGAGACCGAGCGCCTGGCCGCGCCCGACGAGCGCGGGGCCACGGTCGCGATCTTCTACGCGCTCACCTACGTCGGGTTCGCGGGCGCCGTACGCGCTCGGCGGGCTGGCCGGACTCGGCCTCGGCGCGCGAGGCGCGCTCGCGGTCGCCGCCGGAGGGGCCGTCCTGTGCCTCGTCGTGGTCTCGGTTGCCCGGAGGCGGCTCACCGGTGCCGTCGGTACTCCGCCCGCCAGCGCTGGTCAGCAGCCTCCGCCAGCTCGACGAGAGTGAGGCCGTCGCTCGCCAGCGACTCCATGTCGGCGCGGGTCTGGGGGAACGGTGGTGGCGGCCCCTCCGGCGCCCCGCCGGCGCGGAAGGCGACCGCGAAGAGCGTGCCTCCCGGCGCGACCAGGCTGCGTACGCCGGCGGCCGCCTCGGCGCGCGGCGGGTCGGGCAGGGCCTGCAGGGTGAAGATCTCGACCACGAGGTCGAACGCTCCGACCAGCGCGTCGTCGAGAGCCAGGAGGTCGGCGACCCGGTAGTCGACCCGGCTCTCCGGGTGACGAGCCTTCGCCTGCTCGATGGCGGTCGGCGCGATGTCGAAGCCGGTCGTCCGGAAGCCGAGCCCGGCGAGGAACTCCGCGTCGGCGCCGAGCCCGCAGCCCACCACGACCGCACTCCGGCCGCCGCCGTCCAGGGCCTTGCGGTCGGCCCACTCCGCCAGCTGCACCTGGGGCTGGTCGCGGTCCCACGGCATGGTGACCTCGCCGGCCGCGCCCTCGGCGTACAGACGGTCGAACCACGCTGTCGGCTCGCCGCCCTCGATCGCCTCGGCGGAGAGCTCGTTGGCCCGGTCGTCCCAGTCGCGCGTCATTCCGTCACCCTAGGAGCCGGGCGTGAGCGGCGACACAGCCGGAGGACGTCGTTTCCGGGCTAGCCTTGACGACGTTCGACGTGACGTCCGTGGACTCCATCAGGGAGCCGCGAGATGAGTTGAGAGGAGCTCGATGATGAGCACGCCCGAGGAGACCGCGCCCTACGGCAGCGGCCCGGCCGCACCGGACGCACCCGCTCCGATCAAGCGGGTCCGCACCCACCACTTGCGGGAGATGAAGGAGCGCGGCGAGCGCTTCTCGATGCTCACCGCCTACGAGCAGTACGCCGCGCAGACCTTCGACGAGGCCGGCATCGAGGTGCTGCTCGTCGGTGACTCCGCCTCCAACAACGTCTACGGCAACGAGACGTCGCTGCCGGTCACGGTCGACGAGCTGATCCCGCTGACCCGCGCTGTGTCGCGCTCGGTGCGCCGGGCGCTGGTCGTCGGCGACCTGCCGTTCGGGTCCTACCAGGCCTCGCCCGAGCAGGCCTACCTGACGGCCGCCCGCTTCATGAAGGAGGGCGGCGCCCACTGCGTGAAGCTCGAGGGCGGCGTCGAGATGGTGCCGCAGATCGAGAAGCTGACCCGCGGCGGCATCCCGGTGATGGCCCACATCGGTTTCACCCCGCAGTCCGAGCACACGCTCGGTGGCTACCGCGTCCAGGGCCGCGGCGACACCAGCACGCGGGTGCTCGACGACGCCAAGGCCATCGAGGAGGCCGGCGCGTTCGCGGTGGTGATGGAGATGGTGCCGGGCGACGTGGCCGCGCAGGTCACCAAGGAGCTGGTGATCCCGACCATCGGCATCGGCGCCGGCCCGGAGTGCGACGGCCAGGTGCTGGTCTGGCAGGACGCGTTCGGCCTGCGCACCGGCCGGATGGCCAAGTTCGTCAAGCAGTACGCCGACGTGCACGGCGTACTCCTCCAGGCGGCGAAGGACTTCGACGCCGACGTCAAGGGCGGCACCTTCCCAGGTCCCGAGCACACGTTCTGAGGGTGTTCGTAGCGCGCGCTAGCGTGCAGACATGAGCAAGCCTGAGATCGCAGACCAGTCCGGCCGCACGTTCGTGGTCACCGGAGCCAACTCGGGCATCGGCTTCGAGGCGGCTCTCAAGTTCGCGGCTGCCGGCGGCCACGTGGTGCTGGCCGTTCGGGACCCGGCGCGCGGGGAGGACGCTGCCAAGCAGATCAAGGGCTCGACCGAGGTGAGGGAGCTCGATCTCGCGGACCTCGCGTCGGTGCGCAAGTTCGCGGACGGCCACACCGAGCCGATCGACGTCCTGGTCAACAACGCCGGGATCATGATGGTTGCCGAGGGCCGCACCGTCGATGGGTTCGAGCGCCAGATCGGCACCAACCACCTCGGGCACTTCGCGCTCACGAACCTGCTGCTGCCGCGGGTGACCGACCGAGTCGTCACCGTCTCGTCCGGGCTGCACAACGGACCGCAGATCGATTTCGACAACCTGGACCTCGAGGGCGGCGCCTACTCGCCGGGACGGGCCTACCACCAGTCCAAGCTGGCCAACCTGCTCTTCACCTCCGAGCTGCAGAGACGGCTCACCGAGGCGAGCTCGCCGATCCGGGCGACGGCCGCCCACCCCGGCTACTCCGCGACCAACCTGCAGAGCCACCACGCCAACCCCTTGATGAACAAGCTGATGTGGATCGGCAACAAGGTCGTGGCCACCAGCGCCGAGTTCGGGTCGCGGCCAACGGTCTACGCCGCGCTCGAGGACATCCCCGGCGACAGCTACATCGGCCCGACCGGCTTCCAGGGGCTGCGCGGCGCGCCCGGCACCAACCCGCGCTCCAAGGAGAGCAAGGACGCGGACGCCGCCCGACGGCTCTGGGAGATCTCCGAGCAGCGCACGGGCATCACCTGGCCGCTCTAGCACGCCCGACGTACGGTGAGGCCATGCCTCGGCTGAGCCTGACCGTCCCGCTTGCCCTGCTCGCCCTGCTGGTCACCGCCACGCCCGCGGTGGCCTGCAGATCGGCTGAGGAGCCCTCGCCGGAGAGGGCGGTGCTGGCGAAGCACCAGCAGGCGGTTCCGCAGCTCAAGGTGACCAAGCGGGTGACCGGGCTGAGCATCCCGTGGGACGTGAAGCCGCTCGGCAACGGCCAGCTGCTGATCACCGAGCGCGACTCGGCCCGCCTGTACATCGTCGGCAAGGGCGGCAAGAGTCGCGTGGGCTTCCCGAGCGGGAAGGTGTGGGTCTCGGGCGAGACCGGCCTGATGTCGTTGGAGGTCGATCCCCACTTCCGCAGCACCCGGCGCTTCTACACGTGCAGCGGCTGGAAGACCGGCAGCAGCCACGACGTCCGGGTGATCGCCTGGCGGCTGAGCCGGGACTCGACCCGGGCGTACCGGCTGCGCAGCCTGCTCGGCGGTTTCCCGACGTCGAGCGGCCGACACGGCGGCTGCCGGCTGCTGATCGCCCGCGACGGCTCGATGTACGTCGGCACCGGTGACGCCGCGATCGGCACCAACCCGCGCGACCTCGACTCGCTCGGCGGCAAGACGCTCCGGCTCAACCGCCTCAGCGGCGCTCCGTGGCCGACCAACCCGTTCATCGACTCCGACAGCGTGCCCCGCCGCTACGTCGACACGTTCGGGCACCGCAACGTCCAGGGTCTGGCCCAGCGCGCCGACGGGAGCGTGTGGTCGGTCGAGCACGGCTCCTACCGCGACGACGAGGTCAACCTGCTCGTGCCCGGCGGCGACTACGGCTGGAACCCGGTGCCGGGCTACAACGAGCAAGTGCCGATGACCGACCAGTCCCTTCCCGGCACCCAGCTCGAGGCCAAGTGGCGCTCCGGCGACCCGACCCTGGCGACATCGGGCGCGACGTTCGTCAGCGGCAGGAAGTGGGGCGCCCTCAACGGCACCCTTGCGGTCGCCGCGCTGAAGGCCTCGCGCGTGCTGTTCCTGACCTTCGACGCTTCCGGCAAGCTGATCAAGGTGCGCTCCCCCGCCTCCCTGCGTCGCTACGGCCGGCTGCGCTCGGTGTCGCAGGCCGACAACGGCGACCTGTTGATCACGACCGACACCGACAGCGGCGGCGGTGCGGTGCTGAGGGTCAGCCCGAAGTAGCCGTCAGGCGGTCCAGTCGAGCCAGGCCCCGCCTGCGGTGAGTGCTCCGAACCAGAAGACCGCCGCGAAGACCGCGATCAGCGTCAGCCGCTTCGGGTGGGGAGTCCACCAGACGCAGCAGAGCACGAACAAGGCCGCCCAGACCGCCAGCAGCGCGGCCACCGCCCAGGCGGGCGCGACCAATCCGCTGGCGGCGTACAGGAAGAAGACCGCCACCATCAGCGACATACCTACGAACGGCCACGCGGACGCCGATTTCGGCAGCCGTGACCCGCCGTCGCCGAGCCATCAGTGCTCAGTCCTCGAGGACGTCGTCGTTCCATTTGGGGTCGTTGTCCCACTCCTCGGTCCGCTTAGCCGCCGTCTCTAGCGCACGGGAGGCGTCATCCTCCGTGGCATAAGGCCCGAGCCTGTCGCTGTTGGAACAGCCCTCCGCACCCTCCACAGCGCGGTGCGTCAGGCAATACCAGTACTCGCTCATAGGTCCGAAACTACCGCTCCAACGGCTACCGACCGCTGCCGCGGGCGCGAAACGACGAAGTGGTCTATGCCTGTTACCGGCACAATATGGGCATGAGCTGGGCATCCTGCGCCAACGGACACGCGCACTGGGGGCGCCGCGGGGCCGCGGGCCTGCTGGTCGCGCACGGTGGCCAGGTGCTCCTGCAGCTGCGCGCCGGCTGGTCACACCAGGGCGGCACCTGGTCGATCCCCGGCGGCGCCCGCGAGCGCGGCGAGACCAGCGTGGAGACCGCGCTCCGGGAGGCCGAGGAGGAGCTCGGGCTCGCGGGTGATGCGATCGAGATCAGGGGCTCGTACGTCGCCACGTGCGGCGGCTGGACCTACGAGACGCTGATGGGCGTGCCGCTGAGGGCCCTGGAGATCGCCAACCTCGCGGAAAGCCAGGACCACCGCTGGGTGCCGGCCGACGGGGTCGCCGACCTGCCGCTACACCCCGCCTTCCGGGCCGCCTGGACCGAGGACGACTCCGGCCTCCGGGCCTTCGTCGACGCCGCCTGAGGCACCGGCGTCGCCGCAGATCGGGTCGTGTGCCTGAGAGCGGTCTATAGCGCACTCTCAGGCACACGACCCACTCTCGGCGCTACCCTTGCGGGTGGATGGGCTGGCCGGGCGACCGCGTGGAGGAGACTCCCCGAGGAAGGTCCGGGCTCCACAGGGCAAGGTGGTGGGTAACACCCACCCGGGGAAACCCGCGGGAAAGTGCCACAGAAATCAGACCGCCGGCGTCGCAAGACGCAGGTAAGGGTGAAACGGCGGTGTAAGAGACCACCAGCACACCGGGTGACCGGTGTGGCTAGGCAAACCCCACCTGGAGCAAGGTCAGACAGTGCACGTTCGAGGGCGGCCCGCCCGAGTGCACGGGTAGACCGCTGGAGGCGGCCGGCAACGGTCGTCGTAGATGGATGGTCGCCACGCTTCGGCGTACAGAACCCGGCCTACAGGCCAGCCCATCCGCTCCACTTCAGTCCGGTGGCCGGAGCTCCTGCGCTTCACGGAGCACGGAGAAGGCGTACCGCTCGGCAGCCTTGGCTCGGCGGTAGTGGTCCTCGCGGTAGTTGTCGAGCGGAACCCGCGCTACCACCCAATCGGCAATGCTGCGCGCGGCGGCGTTGGCGAAGTTCTGGGCTCGTTGCAGGGCCTCGCCGGCCTCGGCCTCCCACCTGGCGCCGTCCCGGGTGAAGCCGAACGGACCGGTCGGGTCGTAGTGCGACCTGACGGTCATCCCCGTGCCTCCCTCTCCCTGGGCGCTAGGACTCACCGGAACAACGGGCGGGGACGGGCGTGCGTTACGGAAACGCTCGAACCTTGCTGCCCGATGGTCTTAGGACATACGGACACTGATGCCTCGCAGCTGAACCCTCTAGGTTGAGGACGAAGCCCGCGCTCGGAGTCTTGGCCAGTCACCGAGCGGCAGCAGCGGCGACAGGAAGGTCTTCTCCCTCACGGGTGAAGGCCTTCCTGGCATTTCGGTCACTCCAACCGGAACTCGACCTTTCGGCCGGCCACGTCAGCCGTGGTGAGGCGCACGGTGACATCGGTGCCGAGCGGCAGCGGCGAGCTGCCGACGACGGGGCCCTCCACGCCCGGGTCCTTCACCATCACGGTGCCCTGGGTGGCGTCCTCCTCGTCGATGCTCACCACGACGGCCTCGAACTCCTCGCCGACCCGGTCCGCCAGCACGCCGGCCTCCACCAGGTCGAGCACGGCGCGCTCGTAGGACTTCGCGCGCTGGCCGGAGCGCTGCATCGTCTTGGGCAACTCCGGCAGAGCGGCCAGCACCCAATCAGGCACTTCCTCCTTGGCGCAGATGGCGACACAGACCTCGCCGGCGTACCGATCACAGAGCCGGCGCAGGGGTGCCGTGACGTGCGCGTACTCCGAGACCAGCGCCGCGTGCTGCGGCTCGGCGGGCACCTCGCCGTCGAACGCGTCGTAGCCGCTCCCCCGCAGCAGCCGGGCCGAGGCCACCACCATCGCTGCGTGCTTGGGGTTGGTCGGGTCGAGGGCCCGGATGAACTCCGGGTAGCGCTGCTCGGCGGGCCACGCGATGCCGAGTGCCTTGGCGGTGCGTTGGAGCCGCTGTACGTCGCGCGGGTCGGGCGGCGGCAGCGTACGCAGCAGGCCGACCTTGGCCTCCACCATGAGCGAGGCCGCGCCGAAGCCGGTCAGCAGCGAGATCTGGGCGTTCCAGAGCTCTACGGGGAGCATGCTGCGGAACTCCAGGGTCCACCGCTGGCCGTGGATGTCGACCTCCTGCTCCGGAAGTGGGAGCGAAACCCCGCCGCGGACGGCGTCCCGCTTGATGCGGAGCTCCCCGATCTCCCTGAGCAGCTCGAGGATCTCGCCGGCCGTGCCCTCGTCGAGCGACTTCTGTGCCTCGACGTACGTCAGCTTGGCAGTGGACCGCACGCGGGCACGCTCGACGAAGACCTCGGTACCCTCCCCCGTCTGGTCGACCTGGATCGTCCACAGCAGCGCCGGGCGGATCTGGTCGGGCAGCAGCGAGCCAGCGTCCTCGGAGATCACCTTCGGGTGGAGGGGGATCTTCGACTCGGCGCCGTACAAGGTCTCGCCGCGCTGGTGCGACTCCAGGTCGATCGGGTCCCCAGGCGTGACGAACGCGGCGACGTCCGCGATGGCGTAGTGCACGACGTAGCCGTCGCCGGAGCGCTCGATGTGCAGTGCCTGGTCGAGGTCCATCGCCCCCTCGGGGTCGATGGTCACGAAAGGGATCTCGGTGCGGTCGAGCTCGGGCAGCTTGGGATTCGCCGCGGCTGCTTCTGCGGCCGCCATCACCTCGGACGAGAACTCACCGGGCAGGTCCAGCTCGGACCGGATGCTGGCCATCCCCTCCGCCAGGGTCTTTCCCACCACTCCGTCGTCGGCGCCCTTGACCCGGACCACCTGGCTGCTCGGCATGTCTCAGACACTACGTTGTCGCCCGTGCTGATCCTGCTGCCCCCGAGCGAGGGCAAGACGCCCGCTCGGCGGGGCAAGGCGCTGGACCTGGCGACGCTCACCTCACCCGAGCTCACCCCCGCTCGGGAACGCGTGCTCGACGCACTCGTCGACCTCTGCCGTGCCGATCCGGAAGAGGCCGCGCTCGTCCTGGGTATCGGGCACACCCAGCTCGAGCTGGTGCGGCTCAACGCCCGGCTGCGCACCGCACCGACCGCGCGCGCCGACCGGATCTACAGCGGCGTCCTCTACGAAACCCTCGGCCTGGAGTCCTTGACGGCCGGCGCCAAGCGGCGAGCCGGGTCGCGCCTGGCGATCGTCAGCAGCCTGTTCGGGCTGGTGCGGCCGACGGACCGTATCCCGGCGTACCGCCTCTCCGGCGACGCCGTGCTGCCGGGGATCGGCTCCGTCGCAGGGGTCTGGCGCGACGCACTCGGCCCCGCCGTGACGGCGGCGGTCGGCGGCGGGCTGCTGGTCGACCTGCGCAGCGGCATGTACGGCGCGTTCTGGCGGCCTCCGGCCGAGCTGGCACGCAAGGTGACGACCGTGCGCGTGCTGCACGAGGTCGCCGGCAAGCGCCAGGTGGTGAGCCACTTCAACAAGGCCACCAAGGGCCGAGTCGTCCGGGCCCTGCTCGAGGACGGCCGCGACCCGCGTACGCCGGCGAAGCTGGCATCGTTACTCACCGACCTGGGCTGGACCGTCGAGGTCGGTGAGCCGACCAAGAAGGGCACCCAGCTCGACGTGATCGTCAGCGAGATCTGACGCCGAGTCGGCGCAAAGTCACGTCTCTGACGGCTCGAGTCGGCGCTACTGCCGGACAGTTGCGCCGACTCGGCGCTTCAGGAACGGGAGGATGCGCCGACTCGGCGCTTCAGGAACGGCGAGGATGCGCCGACTCGACGTGTCACCACTTGGTGCCCTCGCCGAACACGTCGTTGCCGGGTGGCAGTGCGTTGTACATCCGCATCGAAGAACGCCGCCCCTCGGCCTCACGGTTCTCCTCCGACTCGTAGAAGGCGAGCACCGTGACCGATGCGGGGGTGAGCTCCATCCGGAAGACCGACTCGAGGGGCGCGTCGACAGCGGCTGCCACGAGGGTCTTGATCGGGGTCACATGGCTGACCACCACGACGGTCTTGCCGCGATGCGCCGCCAGCAACCGGTCGAGTCCCTCGAGCACCCGCTTCTCCACGTCCCGGAACGTCTCACCACCTGGGGGCGCCTGCTCCACCGAACCCAACCAGGCAGTCAGGTCCTCCTGGTGCTGCTCGGCCACCTCGGCGAACGTGAGGCCGTCCCAGGCGCCGAACTCCATCTCAGCGAAGCCCGCCTCCTCCTCGAGCGAGTGACCGAGCCGCTCGGCCAGGATCTCGGCCGACTCGCGCGTACGCCGCACAGGGGACGTGATCACCACGTCGACTGCATCGGCGAGCGGCGAGATCCAGTCGGCCACCGCGCGGATCTGGTCGCGGCCCTCGTCGCTCAGCCCGGGGTTGTCGCCGCCGAGCCCGCCGGAGAAGCGCTTGCCTGTGGTGTGGGCGGTGACCCCGTGCCGGACCAGGATCAGGGTCGTCTGGATGGACCCGGGATGCGACACGTCACGGAGACGCGCCGCGGGCGAGGCGTCGGGGCTCTGGGTCTCCTCAGCCACCGAGTCCGGCTCGTCGAGTGCGGCCTCGGGCTCCTCGGTCGCCACGGTGACTCCGTCGCGCTTGCCGTCGAGGGCCTCGTTGGCGAGTCGGTCGGCGTGCTTGTTCTGCTCGCGCGGCACCCAGGTGTACGTCGTCCCGAACGGCGCCAGCCGGTTGGCTTCCAAGGCGAGCGGCTTCATGTCCGGGTGCTTGATCTTCCAGTTGCCCGACATCTGCTCCACGACGAGCTTGGAGTCCATCCGGACCTCGATGTCGGCGTCCGGCGCGAACTCCGCGGCCAGCCGCAGTCCGGCGATCAGGCCCGAGTACTCAGCGACGTTGTTGGAAGCAATGCCGATCGTGCTGCCGTCCTCAGCAATCACGTCGCCGGTCTCGGCGTTCTTCAGCACCGCGCCGTACGCCGCCTTGCCGGGGTTGCCGCGAGAACCACCGTCAGCCTCGATGACGACCGAGCGAGGGCGATCGGTCACAGACCCGACTCGCTCGTACGCACCAGGATCCGCGAGCACTCCTCGCACCGGATCACCAGATCGCTGGGCGCCTTCCGGATCACCTCGATCTCGGCCATGTCGATGGTGAGCTGGCAGCCGCTGCAGCGCCGTTGCCGCAGCTCGGCTACTCCGACGCCCTTGCGGTTGGCCCGGAGCTTCTCGTAGAGCGCCAGCAGCTCGTCGGGCATCCCCTCCAGCGCCGGGGCGCGTTCGGCCGTCAGCGCGTCGAGCTGCAGGTCGATCTCGGCCGTGCGCGCGTCGCGTGAGGCGGTGAGCACCGCGAGCCGCTCGTCGGCGCTGGCCACCTGCTGCGTCAGGTCGTCGAGCAGCTTCTGGGCGTCCTCGAGCTGCTCCATGACCTCGAGCTCCTCGTCCTCGAGCGTCGAGATCCGCCGCTCCAGGGTCTCGAGCTCGTGCTGCATCTTCTCGAGGTCCTTCGGGTTGGTGATCAGCCCCTGGCTCATCCGGTCCTGGTCGCGCGTCCGCCGCCCCTTCACCTGCTCGACGTCGGCGTCCGCCTTGCGCTGGGCCGCGTTCAGGTCGTCGACCACGATCTGCTGGTCGCGGATCTGGTCGGCCACCTCGGCGCGGGTGGCGCTGAGCGTCGCGATCTCGGCGAGCTCGGGCAGGCTCGCTCGCTGGTGACGCAGCAGGTCAGCCTTGGCATCCAAGTTCTGCACGTCGAGCAGCTTGAGCTGAGCGAACGGGTCGGCTTTCACGCATCGCCTTTCGGGGTTGGATCAACTCGGCTGGTCCAGGGGTCGGTGTTGGTGGTGCTCACCCGGGTCTCCACCGTATCTCCGCGCGCCTCAGCGAACGCCGCCCGCACGCGTTGCTCGACGACAGGCAGCCAGGTCCACTCGGCCGCCCAGTGGGAGACGTCGACCAGAGCCGGCCCGTTCTTCTCCAGGAACTCCGCGGCCGGATGGTGGCGCAGGTCGCTGGTCACATAGACATCCGCGTCCGTCGCGAGCACCGCATCGAGCAGGAAGTCACCGGCCCCGCCACACACGGCCACCCGGCGTACGCCGCGCTCGGGGTCGCCGGCCACCCGTGCTCCTTGGGCGGTCGTCGGCAGCGCCGCAGCGACCGTGTCGGCGAAAGCACTCAGGGTGGTGCGCTCGACGGTCCCGATCCGACCCGAGCCGGTCGTCGCCACCCCGGGGTGCGCGAGCTCGACCACGTCGTACGCCGGCTCCTCGTAGGGATGGGCAGCGAGCATCGCGGTGACCACGGCGGCCCGCAGCGGGCGGTCAAGCACCACCTCGATCCGCACTTCGTCCACGGTCTCGATGGATCCGATGCTGCCGACGGTCGGGTCGGAGCCCTCCAGCGGCCGGAAGCGTCCCTGGCCGGCCGAGGTGAAGCTCGCGAAGTCGTAGTTGCCGATCCGGCCCGCTCCGGCCTCGGCGATCGCGGCCCGGACCGGAGCAGCGGCGTCGGCCGGCACGTAGACGGTGAGCTTGTCGACGGCACTGTGGCCCGCGCCGAGGATCGGCTGCTGGTCGCTGAGCCCGAGTGCGGTGGCCAGCGCCTCGGAGACGCCTCCCTCGGCCTGGTCCGCGTTGGTGTGGGCGGTCAGCAGCGCGCAACCGGCTCGGGCCAGGGTCGCCAGGGTGCGCCCCTTCGGCGTTGTGGCCGGGAAGCCGTGCACCGGCTTCAGGAACAGCGGATGGTGGACGACCAGCAGGTCCGCGCCCCAGTCCGCCGCCTCCTCGGCCACGGCGGGCGACGGGTCAACGGCGAACATCACCTTCTTCACCGACGCCGAAGGATCGCCGTACACCAGGCCGACCGCGTCCCAGCTGTCGGCGGTATCCGGCGGATACCACTCGTGCAGCCGGCGGACGACGTCATCGAGGGAGGGCACGGCCACACGCTAGGCGATCGCTACGCTCGGCCCCATGCCAGTCGTGAAGATCAACGCCATCTCGGTGCCACCCGACGCACACGAGGAGCTCGAGAAGCGGTTCGCCAACCGGGCCCACAGCGTTGACGGCACGCCGGGCTTCCTCGGCTTCCAGCTGCTCCGGCCGGTCAAGGGCGAGGAGCGCTACTTCGTGGTCACCCAGTGGGAGGACGAGGAGTCCTTCGCCGCCTGGCGCGACGGCCCGGCCATTGCCGCCCACTCGGGCGAGCGGGCCAAGCCGGTGTCGACCGGAGCGGACCTGCTGGAGTTCGAGGTCGTGATCGACCAGCGCCCGACCGTCAGTTGACCTGGCGGTCGTAGCCCTTCCAGTACTCCGCGCGGAGCTTGAACTTCTGCAGCTTGCCGGTCGCCGTACGCGCGAGCTCGTCGCGGAACTCCACCGAGGTCGGCGCCTTGTAGCCGGCCGCCTTGTCCTTGCACCAGTCGATCAGCTCGGCCTCCGTGGCCTCCTCGCCGTCGGCAAGCACCACCAGCGCCTTGATCGTCTCGCCCCACTTCTCGCTCGGCACGCCGATCACGGCCACCTCCGCGACGGCCGGGTGCGAGAAGAGCACGTCCTCGACCTCGATCGAGGAGACGTTCTCGCCGCCGGTGATGATCACATCCTTCTTGCGGTCCTGGATCGTGACGTAGCCGTCGTCGCCGATCACCGCCCCGTCACCGGTGTGGAACCAGCCGTCGACCAGCGCGGCAGCGGTCTCCTCCGGCTGCTCCCAGTAGCCCTCGAGCACCACGTTCGAGCGGGCCAACAGCTCGCCCGCGCCCTCGTCGGACTCGGTCTCCTTCAGGCGTACGCCGAGCGCAGGCGCACCCGCGCGGGTCAGCTTGGAGGCCCGCTCCTCCGGCGTGAGGTCGTCCCACTCGGCGCGGCTGCGGTTGATCGTCAGCAGCGGGGAGGTCTCGGTCAGGCCGTAGATCTGGATGAACTCCCAGCCCAGCTCGGCCTCCACCCGGGCCACGGTCTTCGTCGGCGGCGGGGCTCCCGCCATGATGATCCGGACCCGATCGCGCCCCGGGATCTCGCCCTCCCACGACTGGGCCGCCTCCAACACGGCCGCGGCCACCGCCGGTGCCGCGCACATCACGGTCACGCCGTGCTCCTGGATCCGACGCAGTATCTCCGCGCCGTCGATCTTGCGGAGCACGATCTGCTTGACGCCGAGCCCGGTCATCGCGAACGGCATCCCCCAACCGTTGGCGTGAAACATGGGCAGAGTGTGCAGGTAGACGTCGCGGTCACTCACCGTCGTGTGCATCGCGAACGTCACCGCGTTGACCCAGATGTTGCGGTGGGTGATCTGCACGCCCTTGGGCCGCGCGGTCGTTCCGGAGGTGTAGTTGATCGCCGCCGTGGCCCCCTCATCCGGCTCCCACGACTGCGGCTCGACTCTTTCGTCTGCGTAGAGGTCGGCATCGTCGCCGAGCACGAACCGGTGCTCGGCTGTCACTTCTTTCAGCTCGTCGTCGAGCTCCGGGTCGATGTAGAGCACCCGGGCACCGGAGTGCTCCACGATGTACTTCACCTCGTCCGGGCGGAGCCGGAAGTTCACCGGCACGATGACCCGACCCGAGCCGGCCACTCCGAAGAACGACGTCAGAAGCCGGGCGCTGTTGTGGCTCACGATGGCCACCCGATCGCCGACCCCGATGCCGAGCTGGTCGAGCTTGGCCGCCTGTCGCCGGGCCAGGGCGCCGATCTCGGCGTACGTCAGCTCGCCCAGCGACGGGGCGGGCTGGTCGGGTTCGTCGACCGCACCGACCCGCTCGCCGTAGACCTGCACGGCGCGGTCGATGAAGTCGGAGACGCTGAGCGGGACGAACACGGGGACCTCCTACCGTCTGTGCCTTTGGCCACTCTAGGGCCGTGGGTCAGCGCCTGCGCCAGGCAGCCAAGCGAGGCCCGGTCACCGGACCCTGGGGGGACTCGGCCTGCTCCCAGAGCCGCCGCCACTGCGCCACAGCCGGACCCTCGGGGTCGGGGATCGCGCCCGCGGCCGCACGGCGGCGGGCATCCCACCAGGAGGTGCGGTCCTCGTCGAGGAGGGTCGCCACGGCGTCCTTGATCCGCGGCGCGAAGTCGCGCACCGACTCCCCCGGCTCGGGCGTGAGCGGCTCGCCGAAGCGGATGGTCAGCTGACGTCGTCCGGGTGCGGGCCAGCTCCGGCCGCGCGGCATGGCGGCGAAAGTGCCGCGGTGCGCGACCGGCACGACCGGCACGCCGTGCTCGTGGGCGAGGAAGGCGGCCCCCATCCGGAAGTTGTGCATCCAGCCGTCCTTCGACCTGGTGCCCTCGGGGAAGATCAGCAGGCTCCAACCGTCGGCCAGCACCTCCGCCGGCGTGGCCGACATGGTGCCGCCGCGCCGATCGATCGGGAACGTGTTGAACAACACCGACGAGCCGACCGCCCGCCACCACGTGTCGAAGAAGTAGTCGGCCGCCGCCGCGACCGCCGTACGCCGCCGCCACTCGGCCGGCAGCGACAGCAGTACCAGCGGCGTGTCGAGGTGGGACGCGTGGTTGGCCGCGAAGATGACCGGGCCCTTGATCCGGGCGAGCACGTCGAGGCCCTGCACGTCGGTGCGCACGTTGGACCTGAACACCGGCTCGAGCCCGGCCTTCTGGGCGATCTCGCGGGCCATCATCGCCGGCTTCCGGCGGGCCCAGTCGGACGGGAAGATCGTCGACTTCGCCTCGGGCACCCAGGGCTCGGCGGCGCGCGGCACCTGCGGGCGACGCCCCCAGCGCCAGCCCCTTTTCATCTGCCGGACGTCGTCGACGCCCTCCTTGAGCCAGCTCACTTCACGTCGGCAATCAGGTGCGGCGGGTTGTGGAGGTAAGTGATCGACGGGCTGGTGCCGACGGAGCTCGACGCCATCTCCAGCGCGTCGGACAGCGTGCTCGCGGCCCGGAAGCCCATGTGGGCCGCGATCTTGCGGTCTCCACCGACCCAGATCACGTCGCCGACGTGGTCCATCGCGTGCGACGCCCAGTACCACATGTAGAACGCGTGCACCCCGTGGTAGGCGTGCGAGGTCCGGTAGAGGTGGATGTACCACTCGTCCTGGGCGAACTGCTGCTCGTACTTCTGGCCGACCACCGCCGGGTCGGTCGAGTCGGCCAGCACCTCCTCGTAGAAGTCGACGTACGACGGGTGGTGCAGCTGGTTGAAGCCCTCGTTGAGCGGGTGGTAGAGGATCAGCGCCCCGCCCTTCCGCACCGGCGGCATGCCCCGGTAGGAGTTGAAGAAGTAGCCGAGCCCCATGCAGGTGGCGAGGATCGGGTTCATCGTCGAGTTGACGTTGTAGGGGCCGAGGAACGGCACCCCCAGCACCAGCACGTCGCTCTGCCCCTCGACCTCGACCAGCTGCTGCTCGTGCACCTTCGCCAGCGTCAGCTCGTGAACCGCCTCCACCTCGCCGGCGTTGATGCCGGTGACGCCGTAGTTGGAGCGCATGTCGTGGAAGAGCTTGTGCCGCAGCTTCAGCGGCGCGGCGGCCAGCCCCCGGCGTACGCCGAGCATGGTGGCCTGGTCCTTGACCGACCACTCCCACTCCCGCTTCATCAGGAATTCGTAGGGCTTGGGGAAGACGTTGTTGTCGACCGTCGCCTCGATCTGGAAGACCTTGACGTGCTCGCGGATCAGCCGTCCCATCCGCCATGCGGAGTGGTGGAGCTCCGAGCTGTGGAGGTCCATGAAGGAGTTGGAATGGACCATCGTGTCGTGGTTGTGGTGGTGCCGCAGCGAGTTGTACGCCGAGAGGCCGATGCCCACCGACTTGTGACCGCCCTCCATCGGCACCATCGTCGTGTTGACGTAGATCAACAGGTCGGACTCGGCGGCCCGCTTGTTGATCACGACGTGCTCGTCCTTCTCGGTCTTGCCGAGGAAGGAGAGGTTGTCGTGGTCCTCGGAGTCGTGGTTGATCAGCAGGCCCTCGCCGTAGAAGCTGCGGAAGACCCGCTCCCCCACGATGTGCTCGAGCTCCTTGGCCGTCAGTCGCCGGTGGAACGCGTTGGCCGAGATCAGTACCACGTCGTCGACGCCCGCGTCGGCGGCCATCGTGAGCACCTGCTCGATGATCCGCTGCCGGATGTCGGGCTTCTTCATGAGCGGCAGCACCGTCGACACGTCGTCGAAGGCGATCGTCAGCCGCATGCCCGCCGTCAGCAGTGACGGCAGCGGGTCGGAGTCGGTGGGGTGGAGCAGCGCCTCCTGGATCGCACCCTCGACGTCGGGCACGGTCGCGATCGACTCCGGCGGATAGACGACGCGAGTACCGAGCGGGAAGTTCTCGAGCCGGAACCCGAGCCCCTCGTGGACCAGCAGCGGAGGCGTTCGGTCGTCCACTTCGAGGACGAAACCTGGCCTGCTCATCGTGTCTCCCTTGGATCAAATGCGACCTTGATGGTGCCCAGCCGACCCGCCGACTGGGCGTGGTCGAGCGCTTCCCGCCAGCGGTGCAGCGGGTAGGGGGCAACGGACTTGGCGAGCCTGGCGACGGCGTCGTGGCCGGCCAGCTCGGTGGCGATCTCGAACGCGCCGCGACCGTCGGGGGTCTCCTGGCGGGCCGAGGCATAGCTGCCGACCAGGTCGAGCTCCCGGAACCAGGCGGCGGACAGGTCAGCGGAGGCCGGCATCCCGGACAGCACCACGCGCCCACCCGCGCGGGTGGCGTGGAGGCAGGTCTCGAGCGAGTCCTTGGAGCCCACAGCATCGACGGCCACGTCGACGCCGCCGAGCAGGAACGCCCGCGAGAAGTCGGGCTCGAGCTGGAAGGCGCCGGTCACCCGGCGTACGCGACGAAGCACCTCCTCGGGGGCGACCACCTCGGTCGCCCCGAGCTCGAGCGCCAGATCGCGCTGGTGGCCGTGCTTGGCGACGACGATGATCTCGCCTGCCGGCGTGAGCTCGCGCAGGGCGAGCGTCGTGAGGAGCCCGACCGATCCGGCACCGCTGACCAGCACCCGGTCGTTGTCCTTGATGGCTGCCCGCATCGCTGCGTGTACGGCGCAGGCGAGCGGCTCGATCAGCACTGCCTGCTCGTCGGAGTAGCCCTCCGGCACCACGTGCAGCTGCGATCGGTGGGCCACCAGCTGCTGGCCCCAGCCGCCGCCGGTGTCCTTGCAGAAGCCGGTCTGCAGACCTGGAGCGAGGTGGCCGACAGTGATCCGCGAGCAGCGGTTGGTCCGGCCGGCGGCGCAGTCGGTGCAGGGGTCGACGCCCCGGGCTGCACAGGTCAGCACCGAGTCGATCACCACGCGGGTGCCCTTGGGCAGGTCCTCGCAGTCGGCCGTCAGCTCGGCCACCACCTCGTGTCCCGGCACGAACGGCAGGGACACCACCGCCGAGAAGTAGAGGCTGGTCTTGCCCGAGAGCGCGCCGAGATCGGAGCCGCAGATGCCCGAGAGGCGGGTGCGCAGCGGTGCCCAGCCGGGTCGCTCGACCTTGGGCGGGTCGATGGTGACCATCCGCAGTGGCATGGTCACGCTGCCGACGATCGGGATCCGGCCGCCCATCGCCTTGCCGGCCACGGTGCGCGGCAGGGACCGGAACATCTCGAGGGCGAGCATCAGGCCGTGCCTCCGGGGTTGAGGCCTCGGGCGGAGGGGCTGGGGCTGGCCCAGTCGACGATGGTCCAGCGCGACTTCCGCGCATGCCGGTAGAGAGGTACGTCGGGGCGCACCGCCACTGGGTTGCCTACCGCCGCGAGCAGCGGCAGGTCGGAGTGGGAGTCGGCGTAGCCGAACGACGACGTCAGGTCGATGCCGTTGGCCGAGGCGTAGGACTGCATCCAGGCCGCCCGCGACTCCCCCACCAACGGTGAGGAGGCGAGGTAGCCGGTGCACACGCCGCGATGGTCGGTCGCCAGCTCGGCGGCCTCGATGTGGTCGAAGAGCGGCAGCAGGGGACGGGTCAGCGGTCGGATCGCGCCTGTGATCAGCACGGTGGTGTGCCCGGCGGCCTTGTGCTCGCGGACCCGGCGTACGGCGGCCGACGAGAGCCGCGACAGCACGTGGCCGGTGAGGTGCTCGTCGACGATCTCGTCGAGCACCGACAGCTCGGCACCGGCGTACTCGCGATAGGCCGTGCGCAGGAAGTCGCTGCGCTGGCGGCGCTCCGCCTGCACCAGGCTCGGCACCTTGGCGGCCATCCTCCCGATCTGGGCCATCCGCTCGGAGGTGGGCAGCTCCCGCAGCCGCAGCCAGAGGTAGCCCTCGATCACGTTGGAGGAGAGCAGCGTGCCGTCCATGTCGAAGAACGCCGCCACCGTGCTTGTCTCGCTCGGACTCACCGTCCGCAGTGCGCTCGGGTCCGGGCGGGCGCGCCCGCGTCGGCGGTCGTCGAGCGCCCGGATCGGGGCCGTCACCGCCGGACAGTGGATCTCCTGGAGGTACTCCTTCCAGTCGACCACCGAAGTGTCGAACGCGAACGTCGCGCGGTCCTCGTCGGACAGTGACTCGAACAGCGCCACCGTGTGAGAGTCGTCGAAGTGCAGCTCCGACTGGGCGTACTCGCTGTAGATGTCGAGGTAGCGGCGCAGGAACTCCAACCGCCTCCCCTGCTGGTCGAGCTTGCGCGCCAGGTCACGGGTGCGGTCGCTCCGCGGCGCATGCCCGATGACGTAGTCGGCGGCCTTGTGCGCCTTCTCGCTGGTCACAAGCAGCCGCTCGACCGCCTGGGCGCCCGGGAACCGCCAGTCGGGAAGCCGCGCCGCGCCACGGTCTCCGATGGTGAACGGATGCTCGTCGAAGTAGTTGCGGACGTTCTCGTAGAGCGCCCGGAACGTCAGCGGGTTGCGGTGGCCCGAGCCCACGTGGAAGTACGCCGCCAAGCCCGCCTCCGGCGGGTGGGCCAGCGCCGCGACGATCGCCGCGACCACGTGGTCGACCGGAACGATGTCGACCACTGTGTCCGCTGCAGCGGGGAACTCGGGCAGCTCGCCACGGCCGTAGGCCAGGATCAGCGGCTCGGCCATCTTGAAGCCTTCGATCCAGCCCGGATGCGGCTTCACGAGCGCCGACTCGACGATGCTGGGACGCACGATCGAGGCGCGGTGGTCGCGGGCGTACTCCTCCACCACGCGCTCGCCCAGCGCCTTGGTGAACGTGTAGCAGTCGGTCCAGCCGAGGCTGCGGGCGCGCTCGGTGCCGATCTGCACGAGCTCGTCCTTGACCCACTGCTGGCGGGCCTCCTCAGTAGCGCGAGCGGCAGTCAGGTTGCCGGCCCGGCTGTGGGTGCGCTCTGCCTTCTTCCGCTCCCTCACCAGCACCTCGGTGGTTCGCGAGCGGTGTTCGACCGCCTCGCGCTGGCCGAGGCCCCAGGCAAGCTCGGCGGCGAGGTCGACCGAGTGGTCGACCGGGCCCTCCGGGATGGCGCCCCGCCGGCGGCCGGCGACGTACGCGGTCGAGATGTGGACGTAGTGGACGTCGGACCCGGTCTCGCGGATCCGGTCGAGCAGGTCGCGGGTGCCGACCACATTGGTCCGGAAGCCCTCGTCGACCGGCGGGTCGAACGACACGTCACCGGCGCAGTGGACCACCGCGTCGAGGTCACGAGGCAGCTCCGGCACGTCGGCCAGGTCACCCTCCACGACGCCGACCCGGGCCGCCATCAGCTCCGCGACACCGCCGGCCGCCTCGACGACGTCCGTGAAGATGGGCTTGCCCAGCAGGGCCGCGATCCGCTTCTCGCCGGTGGTCGAGCCCTTGGGCCGCACCAGCACCGACACCCGGGCGCCGGGCACGTCGGTCAGGACCAGCTGCAGCAGCGCCTCGCCGATGAAACCGGTGACGCCGGTGAGCAGGACATGCTGACCGTCAAGCCGTTCCGCGATGGATGGGGACGTCACGCAGGGCCCTCTCAGCCGGGTCTGATGTGGATTGCGCTGATTCTGCACCAGGCCCGGCCGGAGGAGTACCTCCCCCCGTCAGGGCTCAATGCCAGGTCGGGTGGTTTCGAGGCTCGTCGTTTGCGCTCCTCGTACCTCAACCACCGTCAAACGCGAGCGGACGGTGGTTGAGGTGCGAGCTTGCGAGCCTCGAAACCACTTAGCGCAAGTGCTTCGTCGCCTCTCGACGCGACAGCCCGGACATCCGGTCGCCATGACGCGCCACCTCGGCCAGCACCCACTCGGGGTCGGTCCTCGCATACTCACGCAGCGCCCAGCCGATCGCCTTGCGCAGCCAGAACGACCGGTCGTCGATGTTGCTGTCGATCGCGTAGCGAAGCAGATCGAGGTCGGTCTCACCCTTGAAGCGCAGCTGGCAGATCACGGCAGTGCGTCGCAGCCAGGGATTCTCGTCGGTCGCCCACTCACGCATCACCGGCGTGAGCTCCGTGCGGTGACCGGCCAGGGTCTCTCCCACCAGATGGGAGGCGATCTCGTCGACCACGTCCCACCACGCACCGGTCACGACCAGGTGTTTCCACAGCGGCACCGCCTCCGGGTCCAGCCAGTGCCGAGCACGTCGATGCCGGGCAAGCGCGATCGCGGCGTACCACGTCTCGCGGTGCGTGACCTCGTCCCACAGCACGCGCACCGTCGCCTCGTGCCCGTCCCGGTCGGTCGGCCGGTACAGCGCCAGGATCGGTCGCAACAGCCGCTTGAGATCGGGCGCGGCGATGCCGAAGTAGGGCAGTTCGGACTTCATGTAGGCCTGCTGTGCCACGGCCTTCTCCGAGTCACCAGCCGCCGCCAGCGCGCCCCGGATGTCTCGGATCAAGGCGAGGTCGGCCGACACGACTCGAGGCTAGTGGGCGCAGAGGGGATCGAACCCCCGACCACCTCGTTGTAAGCGAGGTGCTCTACCGCTGAGCTATACGCCCGTGCGCTGAAGCGGCCACAGACTACCCGCCAGGTTTCGAGGCGCGCGCTGGCGCTCGCCCTCAACCACCGGATCACCTGAAAATGAAGCTGAACCGCTGGAGTCTCGGGTCACCAGCGGTTCAGCAAGAGGAACAGTAGTCGACTGACTACACGCACGCCCGCAATTCCAGAATGTGGCGCGGACCGGTCTAGACGGGCTCGTCGAGGGCCAGCCGGAGCTGGCGGAGGTGCTCGTCGAGATCACGGCTGTCGGCGCTGGCGTTGTGGACCGCCCAGCGCACCCGGCCCGCCTTGTCGACGACGTACGACGACCGGTAGGGCGAGCCCTTCCGCTCGTCGAAGACGTCGTAGGCGCGCGCGACCTCTCCGTGCGGCCAGAAGTCGCTGAGCAGCGGGAAGTTCAGCCCGTCGGCATCCGCGAACGCGCGCAACGAGTACTTCGGGTCGCACGAGATGGCGAGCACCTCGGTGTCGAACGTCATGAACTCCGCCAGCCGGTCGCGGATGCCGGTCATCTCGCCGGTGCAGACGCCCGAGAAGGCCGCGGGGTAGAAGAAGATGACGACCGCCTTCGAGCCCTGGTAGGACGACAGCGTGACGTCCTGGCCGAACTGGTCGCGCAGCGTGAAGTCGGGGGCCTGACCCCCGAGCGTCAAACCGGTCACTCGGCGTCCCGCTCCACCAGCTCCCGCTTGAGCACCTTGCCGGTCGCGTTGCGGGGCAGTTCTTCGAGGAAGACGATCTCGCGCGGCACCTTGTAGCGGGCCAGGTTGTCCTTGACCCAGGTCTTCAGGTCATCCTCGGTGCACGAGCTGTCGCTGAGCACCACGAAGGCACGCAGCCGCTTGCCGAACTGGTCGTCGTCGACCCCGATCGCGGCGACCTCGGTGACCGACTCGTGGCGGGCCAGGCAGTCCTCGACCTCCTTGGGGAAGACGTTCTCACCCCCGGAAACGATCATCTCGTCGTCGCGGCCCTCGACGTAGAGGAGTCCGTCCTCGAACCGGCCGACGTCGCCGGAGGACATCAAGCCGTCGATCATGTCTTTGTTGCCGCCGCCGGTGTAGCCCTCGAAGAGCAGGCTGTTGCCGACGAAGATCCGGCCGGACTGGCCCGCGGGGACTTCCTTGCCGTCGGGGTCGAAGATCTTGACCTCGGTGCCGATCGGCGGCTTGCCGGCGGTCATCGGCGACTTCCTGAGGTCGGCGGGGGTGGCGATGCTGCCGTAGGCGACCTCGGTCGAGCCGTAGGTGCTGTAGAGGTTGTCGCCGAACGCGTCCATCCAGTTGACCGCAAGGTCACCGGGAAGCGCGGAGCCCGACGAGCTGACCACGCGAACGCCGGAGAGGTCGTAAGAGGTGAGGGTCTCCTTCGGCAGCGCCATGATCCGCTGCAGCATCACTGGGATGACGACGACTGCCTCGCACTTCTCCTTCTGCACCAGCTCGAGCGCCGCCTCGGGGTCGAACTTGCGCCGCAGCACCGCGGTCGTGCCGAGCAGCATGCCCAGCGCCAGGTGCGCGAAGCCCCAGGTGTGGAACAGCGGCGCGGCGATGTGTACGCGGGTGCCGGCCCGGAGCGGGATCCGGTCGAGCAGGGCGACCGCAGCGTCGATGCCGGCCTCGTTGCGCGGGGCGCCCTTCGGCGTGCCGGTCGTTCCGGAGGTCAGGATCACGACGCGCGAGTGTCGTTGGGGCGGGTCGAGGTCACCTCGGGTGCCGGAGGTGATCAGGCCGTCGATGGTGCTCTCGGAAGAGTCGGTGTCGGTCCAGGCCAGGATCCGTCGCTTGGCGTCGGCCCTGTCGAGGAGCGCCGTGAACTCCTCGTCGAACACGACGGCCGCCGGCTTCTCGCGCTCCAGCACCTCGACCAGCTGCGGGCCCGCGAACGCGGTGTTGAGGTAGAGGAGGTCGGCACCCAGCTTGGCGGCGGCCACCGTGATGTCCACGAAGTAGCGGTGGTTGCGGCACATCACCGCGATGCTGTCGCCCTCGCCGATGCCGAGGTCGGCCAGCGCGCGGGCGAGCGCGTTGGTGCGACCGTGGATCTCGCCGAAGGTCAACGTGCCGATCTCATCGACGAGGCCCGGCTTGTCGGGCCACCGGATGGCCAGCGCGTGGAAGCCGCCCGCAGGACCGGTGCCCCAACGGGACACCGCGCGGGCCAGCTGGGCCAGCTTGAGCGGCGACATCGGCCGGATCACGCCGGCCTGGGTCAACACCTTGGCGCCGACTCCTGCCGATCCTGCGCGCGCGACAACCTTCTTGATCACTGGTGCCCTCCTGCGAATCGGGTCACGCGGGGGTCTTGGGGGCGACCAAGCGCGTTGCGGCCCAGTCGGCGCTGACCGAAGCGCTCGTGGTCTGCGAGAGGCCCGCGATCGGGGCGGCCTCCGCGATGTCGGCCGGCTCGACGGCGTTGGGGCGGCCGATCTTGGGAGTGAGCAGCCAGATCGCGCCTCCACCGACCAGGTCGGTGAGCGCCTCGACGAGCCCGTCGACCAGGTCGCCGTCCTCCTCGCGCCACCAGAGCAGGACCGCGTCGACGACGTTGCCGTAGTCGGTGTCGACCATGTCGGCGTCGATCGCATCCTCGATGGAGATCCGCAGGTCGTCGTCGGTGTCGTTGTCCCAGCCGAGTTCTTGGATGACCATGCCGGGCTTGAAACCCAGCCGTTCGGCGGGGCCTGTCTGGGTGGTCCCGCCACCCGCGGTCGAACTCACTGTGACCTCCAGTCGTGTGCCATATAGACCGGAGGTTCTCACACGCCGCCCCCGGGTGTGGAGTAGTCCAGCGGAGTTGTCGCGGGGGCGCAAGCCGGGGATCACATCCGAGGACCCCGGAGACGTACTCAACGGTAGATTTCCCAGCCCTCCGGCGCGTGCAACGATGACGGGGTGACCGATGAGAAACCGTCCACCGCCGGCACCCGATCGGGCGCCACACCGTCGGTGATCCACGAGGGGCTGCCGACCCAGCTCCCGGACATCGACCCCGACGAGACCACCGACTGGATCGACTCCTTCGACTCCCTCGTCGAAGAACGCGGCCGCGAGCGAGCGCGCTACATCATGCTGCGCCTGCTCGAGCGTGCCCGCGAGACCCAGGTGGGCGTGCCCGCGCTTCGCAGCACCGACTACATCAACACCATCCCTCCCGAGCGCGAGCCGTGGTTCCCGGGTGACGAGGACGCCGAGCGCCGGATCCGTGCCTTCATCCGGTGGAACGCGGCGGTGATGGTCTCCAGTGCCAACCGGAAGGGCCTGGAGGTCGGCGGTCACATCGCCACCTACCAGTCGTCCGCCAGCCTCTACGAGGTCGGCTTCAACCACTTCTTCAAGGGCAAGGACGCACCCGGCGGCGGCGACCAGATCTACATCCAGGGCCACGGCTCCCCCGGCGTCTACGCCCGCGCCTACCTCGAGGGCAGGCTCACCGAGGAGCAGCTCTACCGGTTCCGCCAGGAGGTCCAGCACGGACCCGGCAAGGGTCTGCCGTCCTACCCGCACCCCCGGCTGATGCCGGACTTCTGGGAGTTCCCCACCGTGTCGATGGGGCTCACGGGCATCAACTCGATCTACCAGGCCAGGTTCAACCGCTACCTGCAGAACCGCGGCATCAAGGACACCAGCGAGCAGCACGTGTGGGCGTTCCTCGGTGACGGCGAGATGGCGGAGCCGGAGTCACTGGGTGCGATCCGGATCGCCGCCCGCGAGGAGCTGGACAACCTCACCTGGGTCATCAACTGCAACCTGCAGCAGCTCGACGGACCGGTCACCGGCAACGGGAAGATCATCCAGGAGCTGGAGGCCAACTTCCGCGGGGCCGGCTGGAACGTGATCAAGGTGGTGTGGGGTCGCGAATGGGACCCGCTGCTGGCCCGCGACGTCGACGGCGTCCTGGTCAACCGGATGAACAACACGGCTGACGGGCAGTTCCAGACCTACTCCACCGAGGACGGCGGCTACATCCGCGACCACTTCTTCGGCGTCGACCCCCGGTTGCGCGCCATGGTCGAGCACATGACCGACCAGCAGATCGAGAAGCTGCCCCGCGGTGGTCACGACTACCGCAAGGTCTACGCGGCGTTCGACTCGGCGAAGAAGCACGTCGGTCAGCCCACCGTGATCCTGGCCAAGACGATCAAGGGCTGGACGATCGACGCGCTGGAGGGCAAGAACGCCACCCACCAGATGAAGAAGCTGACCCAGGACGACCTGAAGAAGTTCCGGGACCGGCTCTACCTGCCGATCTCGGACCGCGACCTCGAGCGCGCCTACGAGGAGACCGGCACCGCGCCGTTCTTCCACCCCGGCGAGAACTCCGACGAGATCCAGTACATGTTGGAACGCCGCAAGCAGCTGGGCGGCTCCGTGCCGCGGCGCGTGCTCCGGGCGAAGAACCTCACCCTGCCCGGCGATGACATGTACACCGAGCTCAAGCAGGGCAACAAGAACTCCATCGCCACGACCATGGCGGCCGTGCGCCTGCTCCGCGACTGGATGAAGGACCCCGAGATCGGACAGCGGATCGTGCCGATCGCGCCCGACGAGTACCGCACGTTCGGCATGGACTCGATGTTCCCGAGCGCCAAGGTCTACAACCCGGGCGGTCAGAAGTACGAGTCGGTCGACCGCAACATGCTCCTGTCCTACAAGGAGTCGGTGTCCGGCCAGATGCTGCACGAAGGCATCTCGGAGGCCGGCGCGATGGCCTCCGCGACGGCCGCGGGCTCGGCGTACTCGACTCACGGCGAGCACATGATCCCGTTCTACATCTTCTACTCGATGTTCGGCTTCCAGCGCACCGGCGACTCGATCTGGGCCATGGCCGACCAGCTCGCCCGTGGCTTCCTGATCGGCGCCACGGCGGGGCGCACGACACTGACCGGCGAGGGCCTCCAGCACGCGGACGGCCACTCGCCGCTCATCGCGGCCACCAACCCGGCCGTCGTGCACTACGACCCGGCGTTCGCCTACGAGGTCGGCCATGTCATGCGGTCGGGCCTCGAGCGGATGTACGGCGACAACGCCGAGGACGTCATCTTCTACATCACCGTCTACAACGAGCCGGTCCCCCAGCCCAAGGAGCCGGACGACGTCGACACCGAGGGCATCCTGCGCGGCATCCACCGCGTTTCCAGGGGCTCGGACGGCGACGGACCCCGCGTGCAGCTGCTCGCCTCCGGCGTCGGCTTCCCGTGGATTGCCGACGCGCAGCGGATCCTCGCGGAGGAGTGGGGCGTGCAGGCCGACACCTGGTCGGTCACGTCGTGGAACGAGCTCGCGCGGGACGCCGTACACGCCGAGGAGTGGAACCTGCTCCACCCCGGCGAGAGCCCCCGCACGGCGTACGTCACCGACAAGCTGACCGGCTCTGCCGGCCCGGTGGTGGCGGTGTCCGACTACATGCGCGCCGTACCCCTGCAGATCGCTCGCTGGGTGCCGGGCGACTACCGCGTGCTGGGTGCGGACGGGTTCGGCTTCGCCGACACCCGCCCCGCCGCCCGCCGGTTCTTCCACGTCGACGCCCAGTCGGTCGTCGTACAGGCCCTGCAGGCGCTCGCCGACGCGGGTGAGATCGACAAGGCGAAGGTGACGGAAGCGTTCGCCAAGTACCGCATCGACGACCCCACCGCCGTCGCCGGCGTCAAGCAAGAGGGTGGAGACGCCTAAGGGCGGCGGGATGGATCCCAGCTTCGGCTGGGATCCCTGACGTTCCGGGCCGAAGTTTTGCCCCGGAACGTTCGGTTTCCCAGCCGAGGCTGGGAAACCTGCAGGACTAAGCCGAGCTGTCCCTGACGATCGACAGGCGACTGATCGGGCTGACCGGTCCGACCTGTCCGTTGCGGAGCAGCCTGCGGAACTTCGCGCGGGAGTACGTCGCCGGGCGGGTGGTCCGGATGAAGTCGTGCAGGATCTTGCTGAACCGTTCGGGGTGGTCCTTGTGCGGGAAGTGGCCGGCGTTCGGGATCACCTCGATGCGCGCCTTCGGCGCCAGGGCGGCGGCGTTGCTGGCGTGGCGCACCGGGATCACCTTGTCGTCGCGCCCCCACACGACCGCCATCGGCATCTCTTCGGTGAGGTAGGCGCGGTCGGCCATGGTCACGATCTGTCCGCGCCAGTCGACGACGGCCTTGACCACATGGCGGATCGCGGCGCGCGCGTTCGGGTCCTTGAACGTCTCGAAGATGTCGGCGACCTCGTTCAGGTCACGGGTGCGCCTCCAGCCGGTGCCCGAGAGGGCCTTCAGGCCGGCCACGCCCGCGTGCCGAACTCCCGGCACGGTCAGCGCGCCCAGCACCTGGTGATAGCCAGGCGTGGTGATGGCGCGGATGAACGGGCTCACCTCGGGGCCGAGGCCACCGGACGCGACGAGCAGCATCCGCTCGGTGCGCTCCGGGAACTGGTAGGCGAACTGCATGGCGATGCCGCCGCCGAAGCTGTGGCCGACGACGGTGACCTTGTCGATGCCGAGCACGGTGAGCAGGTCGCGCATGCCGTTGGCGTAGCCGCCGACGCTGTAGTCGGCGCGAGGCTTGTCCGAAAGACCGTGGCCCAGCAGGTCCGGGGCGATCACCGTGTAGCGCTTCGCCAGCGTGTCGATCACCGGCTCCCACGTGGTGTGGTCACACGCGAGCCCGTGCAGCAGCAGGACGGCGGGGCCAGTCCCGGCCTTCACGAACGCACGACGATGGCCGTGAATCGTGACGAACTGGACCTCGTGCTGGATGCCGGACACCGGCGCCCCCTGACTGTCGGCAGATTCAGGATTCAACCAGATGAGGTCACGCGTTGGCTCGTCTTCCACCGAGATTTCGCGAGAATCCCCTTGATTTGCTGGGGTTTCGGTCCGGTCGGGCCCCACTGTCGCACGTCCGGGGCCGATCCGGCGGGCACCCGGTCAACTAATGTCGACCCGTGAGCCCACGCAAGGCGGCCCGGACCGTCAGCCCCCGCGCGCGGGCGGTCACCGTGCTGCGTCGCTCGGCGGGCGAGCTCAGCACGACGGCGACGGCCCGGATGCTCACCGACGTGGCGTGGTTCCGCGACCTCCCGGCCGAGGACCGGGCCTGGGTTGGCCAGATCGTCCAGGCCGGCATCCAGGGATTCGTCGAGTGGTACGAGGCTGATGCCTCCACCACGGGTGAGCTGTGGTCGGACTCCGCCGTCGCCTCCTCCGTGTTCGGCGTGGCGCCGCGGGCCCTGGCCGGCGCGATCTCGCTGCAGCAGACCGTCGACCTGGTCCGACTCTCGATCGAGGTCGTGGAGAGCAACATCGACTCCCTGATCGATCCGGCGGACGCGCCCGACGTACACGCTTCGGTGTTGCGCTACGCCCGCGAGGTCGCGTTCGCGGCCGCCGAGGTCTATGCGCGCGCCGCCGAGGTCAGGGGGGCGTGGGATGCCCGCCTCGAGGCCTTGGTAGTCGACGCCGTACTCCGAGCCGAAGCCGACGAGACTGTGCTGTCCCGTGCCAGCGCCCTCGGCTGGGCGGCGCGCGGCGACGTCGCCGTGATCCTGGGCAGCGCGCCGGAGCAGCGCACCGAGACCGACCTGTTCGACGACGTACGCCGGGCAGCCAGGGGCGAGGGGCTGGACGCGTTGTGTGCGGTGCAAGGTGACCGGCTGGTGGTGCTGCTCGGTGGCGTCACCGACCCGAGCGCCGCCGCCAAGCCGCTCGTCGAGATCTTCGGGGACGGGCCAGTCGTGATCGGCCCGGTCAGCGAGGACCTGGAGCATGCGCACCGATCCGCCCGCGCGGCGATCTCGGCCCATCGCTCCGCCACCGGCTGGCCCGACGCACCGAGACCCGTCCTGAGCAGCGAGTTGCTGCCCGAGCGGGCGCTCGGCGGCGACGGGCACGCCCGGCGCTACCTGATCGAGGACGTCTACTTGCCCTTGCTCCGGGCTCGTGGGGCGGTGATCGACACGGTCGCCGCCTACCTCGAGACGGGGTCGTCGATCGAGGCCACGGCCAGGGCGCTGTTCGTCCACCCCAACACTGTTCGCTATCGCCTACGCCAGACCGGCGAGCTCACCGGGTTCTCCCCCACCGAGCCCCGCGACGCGCTCGCCCTGCAGATGGCCCTGATCCTTGGCCGGCAGTCGGGCCGCGATTTGTAGGAAACCTACAAAGTTTGCGGGTTGAGATTCGTGCGGCCCGCTCGGGCGTAAGACGCGTCCGGAGGGCAGAGTGGTCCTGTGCTCGTAATCGTCGCTCCCGGCCAAGGCGCCCAGTCCCCCGGATTCCTCGCTCCCTGGCTGGAGGACGAGCAGTTCGCCACTCGCCTGCAGGAGCTGTCCGCCGTCGCCGCCCTCGATCTCGCCCACTACGGCACCGAGGCGGACGCCGACACCATCCGGGACACCAAGATCGCCCAGCCACTCTTGGTCGGCACCGGCCTGGTCGCCGTCCTCCAGCTCTTCCCCCACCCCGACGACGCCTTCGCGACGATCGGCGCGGTCGGCGGTCACAGCGTGGGTGAGCTGGCCGCCGCCGCCATCGCGGGCGCGATCAGCGCCGAGGACGCGATGGTGCTGGTCCGCGAGCGCGGTAAGGCCATGGCCGACGCGGCCGCGCTGACCCCGACCGGCATGACCGCGATCCTCGGCGGAGACCGGACCGAGGTCCTGGCAAGTCTCGACAAGCACGGGCTGACCCCCGCCAACGACAACGGGCCGGGGCAGATCGTCGCGGCCGGCACGGTCGAGCAGCTCGCGGCGCTGGCCGAGGACCCTCCCGCGAAGGCCAGGCTGATCCCGCTCACGGTGGCCGGCGCCTTCCACACGGACCACATGGCCCCCGCCGTTGCCCACGTCGCCGAGCTCGCGCAGTCGGTCTCGGCGCACGACGCGCGCATCCCCCTGATCTCCAACCGCGACGGTGAGGTGATCCAGGACGGGGCAGAGGTGCTCGGCCGGATCGTCGGCCAGATCGCCAGCCCGGTCCGCTGGGACCTGTGCCTGGAAAGGATGTCCGACCTGGGCGTCACCGGCATCCTCGAGCTGCCGCCGGCCGGCACGCTGACAGGCATCGCCAAGCGTGCTTTGAAGGGTGTCGATACCTTCGCTCTCAAGACCCCCGACCAACTCGACGATGCACGCGCGTTCTGCGAAAAGCACGGCGACAGGAGCGAGTCATGAGCGCCAGCTTGATCACCGGTAGCCAGGGCGCGCCGTACGCCGCCATCCTGGGCGTCGGCGCCTACCGGCCCTCGCTCGTGATCCCCAACGCCGACATCGTCGACGCGATCGACTCCAGCGACGAGTGGATCCAGCAGCGATCGGGCATCAAGCAGCGAATGTGGGCCGACGAGACCGAGACCGTGCAGTCGATGGCCGTCGGTGCGTCGCGCCAGGCGCTCGAGAAGGCCGGCATCGACCCGAAGCAGATCGACTGCGTGATCGTGGCGACGGTCAGCCACATGCTGCAGACGCCCGCCATCGCTACCGCGATCGCCCACGAGCTCGGCACCGAGCAGGCCGCGGCGTTCGACATCTCGGCCGCCTGCGCCGGTTTCTGTCACGCAGTCTCCATGGCCAGCGACTTCGTCCGGGCCGGCAGCGCCGGCCACGTGCTCGTGATCGGCGTCGAGCGTCTCTCCGACCTGACCGACGTCGGTGACCGCGGCACCGCGTTCATCTTCGCCGACGGCGCGGGTGCGGCCGTCGTCGGACCCAGCGAGACGCCCGGCATCGGCCCGGTCGTGTGGGGCTCCGACGGCGAGCAGTACGACCTGATCCGTCAGCGCGAGGACTGGCGCGACGTCGTCGGGTCGGACAACCCCGAGATGCCCCACCTGGTGATGCAGGGCAACCCGGTGTTCCGCTGGGCGTCCTACGCCATGGCCAAGGTCGGCCGGCAGGCGCTCGACGCCGCCGGCGTCAGCGTCGACCAGCTCGACTGCTTCGTACCCCACCAGGCCAACATGCGGATCATCGACGCCATGGCCCGGGCCATGAAGCTTCCCGACACCGTCCGGATCGCTCGCGACATCGCCGAGCAGGGCAATACCTCCGCCGCCTCGGTGCCGATGGCACTGGAGCGGATGATCCGAGAGGGCGACGCCCGACCGGGCGACACCGCCCTCCTCATAGCGTTCGGTGCCGGCCTGGCGTACGCCGCCCAGGTCGTCACCGTTCCCTGACCGCACCACCCACCGAAATGAAAGTGAGCACCACCTGATGGCCACCACCGAAGAGATCCGCGCCGACCTCGCCGAGATCGTCAACGAGGTCGCCGGCATCGACGCCGACGACGTGCAGCTCGACAAGTCCTTCGTCGACGACCTGGATGTCGACTCGCTGTCGATGGTCGAGGTCGTCGTGGCCGCCGAGGAGAAGTTCGGCGTGTCCATCCCCGACGAAGAGGTCAAGAACCTCAAGACCGTCGGCGACGCCGTCGCCTTCATCGAGCGCTCCCAGGCCTGATCAGTCCTATCCACCCTCTCCAGAATCGAGTCAGCAGATGAGTCGCACACGAGTCGTGGTCACCGGAATGGGCACCACCAGCCCGCTCGGTGGCGATGTCGCGAGCACGTGGGACGGCATGGTGAACGGCCGCTCGGGCGTGCGCACCCTCACCCAGGACTGGGTCGAGGAACTGCCGGTCAAGATCGCTGGCACCGTTGCGGTCGAACCGACCGAGATTCTGGAGAGGGTCAAGGCCCGCCGCCTCGACCGGTCCTCCCAGTTCGCCATGGTGGCGGCCATGGAGGCCTGGGCCGACTCCGGGCTCGACAAGCTCCAGGAGTCGGGTGACCTCGACGGCGACCGGGTCGGCGTAGCGATGGCCTCCGGCATCGGCGGCGTCAACACGCTGCTCGCCAACTACGACCTGCTCAAGGAGAAGGGGCCCCGCCGGGTCTCTCCGCTGGCCGTGCCGATGCTGATGCCCAACGCACCGGCCGCCAACATCAGCCTCTACATCGGGGCCCGAGCAGCGGTGAACACCCCGGTCTCCGCCTGCGCGTCCGGCAACGAGGGCATCGCCCTCGCACTCGACCAGATCCGGCTCGGACGGGCCGACATCGTCGTCGCCGGCGGCACTGAGGCGGCGATCCACCCGCTGCCGATGGCCGCGTTCGCCAACATGATGGCGCTGTCGAAGAACCCCGGCGACCCGACCACGGTCTCGCGGCCCTGGGACACCGGACGCGACGGCTTCGTCCTCGGTGAGGGCGCGGGCGTGCTGGTGCTCGAGTCCGAGGAGCACGCTCGGGCTCGCGGCGCGAGGATCTACGCCGAGGTGCTCGGCGCCGGCATCACCGCCGACTCCCACGACATCGCCCAGCCCGATCCGCTCGGTCGCGGTGGCTCGCGCGCCATCCTGCGCGCGCTCCAGGAGTCGGAGATCGGCCCCGACGACATCTACCACGTCAACGCTCACGCCACCTCGACGCCGCAGGGCGACATCGCAGAGGGCCTGATGCTGCACGCCACGCTCGGCTCGCATGTCTCCGAGGTCGTGGTCACGAGCACCAAGTCCATGACCGGCCACCTGCTCGGCGGCGCCGGAGCGCTCGAGTCGATTGCCACCGTGCTCGCGATCCACCACCGCGTGTCGCCGCCGACGATCAACCTCGACAACCTCGACCCCCAGGTCGAGCTCGACATCGCCACCAAGGTGCGCGACCTCCCGCTCGGTGACATAGCCGCCCTCAACAACTCGTTCGGGTTCGGTGGCGCCAACGTCGCGGTGGCGTTCGGAAGCGTCTGAGCAGCCGTCTCCGCCCGGCCTGGCCGTAACCGCTGCGATAGGGCACCGTTGTCCTACGTGACGAGCGTCATATCGTCGGATGCCGGGAGGACACGGATGCTCCGCAGGGTGATCGCAGGGACGAGCGCCGGGCTGCTACTGGCTGTGGGACTCGTGGGCCCGTCCACGGCTCAGGCCGAGTTCGAGCCCTGGGGCAGGACCTCTGCGCCGAACCAGGTGCTGAAGCCCTCCTGCTCCTACTACCGCTACCACTACCGCATCACACCCCCCGTCAACGACTGGGCAGCCGAGATCTTCCTGAGCGGACCCAACGGCGTGAAGATCGCGAGCGCTGCGCTCGACATCGACTCCGATCCGGCGGCGGGCAAGCTGCGCTGGCGCCTGTGCCGCGCGTCGCTGAAGCCAGGCCGCTACAAGATGCGAATGAGGGTCACCTGGCTCGACGGCTACGACAAGCACGAGGGCTTCGTGCCGCCGTCGTACTTCCGGCTGCGTCTGCGGTAGCCAACGTCACACCCCCGTGGATGCGTGTTCCACCGGCGCGCGCAGGTAGCGTTCTGGTTCTCGACGAGACCTCGTCGAGAATCGGGAGGGGAACCCCAGATGCGTCTCAAGGTGATCGCGGCTCTGTGTGGGCTGCTGTTGTCCGGATTCCTGGTCACCGCCGGCCCGGCGACTGCCGCGTCCGACTCCTTGGGCATCACCCGCGCCCCCGACCAGGTGCTGCACGCGGGCTGCCATGGCTACTCGTACACGTACCGGATCACCCCTCCGGCCAACACGAGCACCTGGTCCGCCGACCTCTTCTTGATCGGACCCAAGGGCGGCAAGGTCGGCTCCGCCTACCTCCTCAGCCCCGCCGACCCGGCAAGCGGCAAGCGGGTTTGGCGCTTGTGCCGGGCTTCGATCGTCCCGGGCAAGTACACGATCAAGATGCGGGTCACCTCTATCGACATCTACGACCTGACGACGACGTGGGTCCAGCCAACGACGTTCCGCATCTCACGAGCCTGACTGACTAGGGTCGCGCGGCGCGCTTGCGCGAAACGCCCCACCCCATGGCCCGGCCGACCCGGGTGCTGACCTTCGTCGATGCCCGGCCGACCTTCGCGACCCGGGCTACTGCTCGGTCGGACGAGGTCGAGGACGGGCCGTTCGGCGCGACAGCGTACGCCGGAGGCGGCGCAGGTGGTCGCACGCCGGACCCCGCATCGGTGGCCGCCAGGAGCTGCCAGGTGCCGGGCACGCCCTTGAGCTCGTGGACGCCGCGGTCGTCGAAGCCGATCGGCGAGCCGAGTACGAGGTCGCGGACCGCGGCGGACACCAGCACCTCGCCACTCTCGGCCTGCGCCGCGATGCGGGAGGCGAGGTGAACCGCGACGCCACCAAGGTCGTCACCCAGCAACTCGCACTCGCCCGTGTGGACCCCCGCGCGAATCTCGATGCCCAACTCATCGGGCGCGCCTCCAACGATGCTTTGCGCGGCCCGGATGCCTCGCGCTGGCCCGTCGAAGCGGGCGAACGCTCCGTCCCCCATCGACTTCACCACGGACCCTCCGGCGCGGTCGACCTCCCGACGGATCAAGGCATCATGGCGCTCCAACAGGGCGCGCCAGCGGATGTCGCCGAGCTGCGCGGCGAGCTCGGTGGAACCGACGATGTCGGTGAACAGCAAGGTGACGAGCGCTCGACTGACCTCATGTGGGGCGTGCGCACCGGTGAAGAAATCCTCCAGCGCATCGAGCACACCGCCCGTGTCCCCCAGCCAGGGTAGGTGGCTGTTGCCGGGCAGTTCGAGCAGGCGCGCTCCCGGGATCCGCTGGGCGAGGTCACGCGCAATCTCCACCGGAACGAGTTCCTCGGTCCTGCTCAGCACCAAGGTCGGCGTGGTAATCGACGACAGCACGTGAGTCACGTCGATCTGCATGGCCGCGAGCAGAAGGGCGCTGGCCATCCCTGGGCTGGCCGACAACCGCTCGAAGAGAGCCAAGCTCTCCCGCGTCCCCTGATCGTCGGCATAGTCCGGCGCAAGCAGGTTGATCGACCGACCTTCGCCCCAGTGTTCGTGAATCTCCGCGAAGGCGGCGAGGGCCTCTCTCGCCCACGGCTGCATTTCCGGGAAGTAGTCTTCGCCCGGATATCGGGGAAAGCTGCCGAAGAGCGCCAGCGCCGTCGTCCGCTCCGGGTAGGTCGCGGCGAACAGCAGGCTGAGCGCGCCGCCCTCGGAGAACCCGAGCAGGGCGGTGTGGTCGGACCCTACGGCGTCCAGCACCGCATGCAGGTCCTCCATCCGGTCTTCCAGGGCGGGCAGTCCCGGCGCGGGGTCGGAGAGTCCGGTGCCGCGCTTGTCGTAGAGAATCAAGCGCGAGAAGGACGCGAGCCTCTCGAGGAACCGGGTTGCTTCCGGGAGCATCCACCACAGGTCGAGGTGGGAGACATAGCCGGGTGTCATCAGCAGATCAATGGGTCCGTCGCCGATCACCTGGTAGGCGACCCGGATATCGCCGTTGCGCGCGTACCCCGTCTTTGGCCGCATCGGACCCCACTCCTCGGATTGCCCGCGAATCTATGCCCGTCGCGAACGGCCACACAAGGACGTCGGTCAGACGACCTGGTGCAGCCAGCGCACCGGCGCGCCGTCGCCGGCGTGACGGAAGGTCTCCAGCTCGTCGTCCCACGGCTTGCCCAGGAGCTTGTCGATCTCGCTGAGCAGCGTGGTGTCGCCCAGCGCCGCCTTGACCACCGCGGCCTTGAGCCGGTCCTCGGGAATCATGATGTCCCCGTGCAGGCCCATGACAGCGTGGAAGACCCCGAGGTCGGGGGTGTAGGAGAAACGCGCCCCCTCCGTGATGGGGGTGGGGTCCTCGGTGATCTCGTAGCGGAGGTGGTTCCAACCCCGCAGGGCCGAGGCCACACCAGCAGCGGAGCCGGCGTCGCCGGTCCACGAGAGCTCGGTGCGGTAGGTGCCGGCCTGGGCGGGCTGAGGGGTCCAGACCGCGTTGACGGCAGTGCCGAGTACGCCGCCCACCGCCCACTCGATGTGCGGGCACAGTGCGGACGGCGCCGAGTGGACGTAGAGAACGCCCCTGGTCGCAGTACGTGTTGCGGTGTGTGCGGTCACCGTGACTCCTCGACTCTTTCACCTCAGGCGCGAGCTACGCCTTCCCCGGCGGGCTCATCGAGATGTGCGGTCGTGGTGTCTCGGTGCAAATGACACAGATGTAGTTGTGTAGCCATTGTGACTCATGTGGCGCAAACACGCCAGAGTTTCACGTCCCGGAGGCGGATTTTCGGTTCCGACGCGGTCCTAGCTCCATGAGGGTCGTAATGACCTCTTCGGCGATGCCGAGCCCGCCGAGGTGGCTCTCCCCGTCGATCACGGTCATCGTGGCGTCCGGCAGGCGGTCGACCAGGTGCTGACCGTGGCGGAGCGGCACGATGTGGTCCTCGTCGCCGTGCCACCAGCGCACGGGCACGCTCACGTCGCTCGGCGCGAAGCCCCAGTCGCGGGTGAAGAGCACCAGGTCGCTCAGCGGCGCGGAGGTCTGGAAGCGGCTGCCGTTGAGAAGGTCGTCGAGGAACATGGCCTTGAACTCCGGCCGAGAGAGCAGGTTCTTGTCACCTGGCGGCTGCACGGCGGCGTACAGGTCGAGGCCGGGGCCGGCGATCGGCCGGGCCAAGCGGATCGCTCCGGTGAGGAGCACCCCCAGCGGCACCCGGGCGGCGACCAGCGCGGGAGCGAAGCGCACCGCCAGCTGGATGATGCCGCCCTCGGCGGCGTCGGGGCCACGAGTCGGTGCCACCCCGCCCAGCACTCCGACACCGTGGATCCGGTCCGGGAGGCCAGCGCCCGCCGCGAGTGCGTACGGTCCGCCGCCCGACAGCCCGATGATCCGCGCGGTGTCGATGGCCAGGGTGTCCAGCAACATGGCGAGATCGTGGGTCCAGTCGAGGACGTTCGGGTACAGGTGCGGCGTCGACGAGCCGATACCGGGCCGGTCGATGCCGATGATGCGTAGCCCGCGAGCCTCCGCGATCGCCCTCGCCTCGAACGGGATCTGGCGACGCGCACCCGGGGTGCCGTGCATCCACACGATGGCCGGCCCCCGCGGGGAGCCGTATTCGGCGAAGCTCAGCCGCCGGTCGTCGCGCACGGCAACGGTGCCCTCGAGGGCGGGTCGCTTCACATTGCTCATGGCCGGAGTCTCCCACGCTCAGCCGAGGCGCTTTTCCAGCGCCTCGGCGCGTTCGTCGGCGTCGGTGAGCTGGTCGCTGTCGACCGCGTGGGTACGGTGGAACCAGGCCAGCGCGTCCTGGTCGCGGCCGGCGGCCTCGAGCGTGTCGGCGTACGCATAACGCAGCCGCACCACCCAGGGCGCGCGGCTCTTGGAGTTGAGCGGCGCGTGCTCCAGCGTGCGCAGGGCGGCGTCGAACTGACCCATGTCGCGGCGCGCTCCGGCCTCGACCAGAGTCATCTCGGCTCTCGCCGGGGGCGAGAAGTTCGCGACCGACGGGCTCTTGGCCAGCTTCAGTGCCTGGTCCGGGTTCCCAAGGGCGCGGTGGCAGTCGGCCATCATCGGCAGGTAGTCGGGAGCGCCGTTCATCCGCTTCGCGGCCCGGAGCTCGGCGAGCGCCTCCGCGTAGTGGCCGGCTGCGTACGCCGCCTCGCCGGTGGCCTCGCGCACCACAGCCAGCCGAGGAGCGCGGGCCCGCGCGGCGAGCGTGTGCTGGTAGGCGGTCTCGGGGTCCTCCTCGAGCATCAGGCCGGCCGCGGCCAGGTGGCGCGCGACCCGGGCCGCGAGCTTCTCGGGCAGGCCCTTGAGCTGCGAGGTGATGGAGCGGTCCAGCTCGGCACCGGTCACGTCGACTGGCAGGTCCGGGCCGTCGTAGAGGGCCTGCTCCTGGGTGCGGTCGACCGTCTTGTCGGCGGGACGCTTCCAGTCGCGGGCACGCCGGTCGCCCGACGGGCCGCCGGCCTGGCTGCGTCCGGGCTTCGAGCCGGGCTTGCCCCTGCCGCCGCGCTCGTCACGCCCTCGGGCGCCGGCGCTTGGCTTGCTGGCCCCGGGCTTGCCGGACCTGACGGGAGCCGCCACCCGTGGGGCGTCGTCCTCGATCCTCGGCCACGATTTCTCCTTGTGAACTGTTCGCTATGCCCTCCGTCAGGAGGGCCGTAAATAGCGTAGAGGCCACCTTGCGATGGCCTCTACGTGAAGTGTTGTCCGGCGGCGTCCTACTCTCCCACAGCCTCTCGGTTGCAGTACCATTGGCGCTGGCAGGCTTAACTTCCGGGTTCGGGATGGGTCCGGGTGTTTCCCTGTCGCTATGGCCGCCGTAACTCTATGAACACCATTTCTGCCCGTGTATGTATTCCGGGGGTGGTGTTGGTTTGTGTGGACGCGAACAAACAGTGGTTTGTTTGTTGTGGTGTGTGCGCGGTGTCCGGTTCGAAAGGTTGTTGTTTTGGTTGAGGGTTTGTGTGGCAAGCCCTCGGCCTATTAGTACCGGTCGGCTGGGCATTGCTGCTGTATACCTCCGGCCTATCAACCCAATAGTCTGTTGGGGGCCTTACCCACTTTCGTGGTGGGAAACCTTATCTTGAAATGTGCTTCCCGCTTAGATGCATTCAGCGGTTATCACGTCCGAACGTAGCTAACCAGCGGTGCCCCTGGCGGGACAACTGGCACACCAGAGGTTCGTCCATCCCGGTCCTCTCGTACTAGGGACAGCTTTTCTCAAGTTTCCTGCGCGCGCGGCGGATAGGGACCGAACTGTCTCACGACGTTCTAAACCCAGCTCGCGTGCCGCTTTAATGGGCGAACAGCCCAACCCTTGGGACCTACTCCGGCCCCAGGATGCGACGAGCCGACATCGAGGTGCCAAACCATCCCGTCGATATGGACTCTTGGGGAAGATCAGCCTGTTATCCCCGGGGTACCTTTTATCCGTTGAGCGACGCCGCTTCCACGTGCCGGCGCCGGATCACTAGTTCCGACTTTCGTCCCTGCTCGACATGTCCGTCTCACAGTCAAGCTCCCTTGTGCACTTACACTCGTCACCTGATTGCCAACCAGGCTGAGGGAACCTTTGAGCGCCTCCGTTACATTTTAGGAGGCAACCGCCCCAGTTAAACTACCCATCAGGCACTGTCCCTGATCCAGATTATGGACCTAGGTTAGACATCTAGTACGACCAGAGTGGTATTTCAACGTTGACTCCACCCAAACTGGCGTCTGGGTTTCATAGTCTCCCACCTATCCTACACAAGCCGAACCAAACACCAATACCAAACTATAGTAAAGGTCCCGGGGTCTTTCCGTCCTGCCGCGCGTAACGAGCATCTTTACTCGTAGTGCAATTTCGCCGAGTCCATGGTTGAGACAGCGCCCAAGTCGTTACTCCATTCGTGCAGGTCGGAACTTACCCGACAAGGAATTTCGCTACCTTAGGATGGTTATAGTTACCACCGCCGTTTACTGGGGCTTAAATTCTCCGCTTCACCACACGAATGTGGCTAACGGGTCCTCTTAACCTTCCAGCACCGGGCAGGAGTCAGTCCGTATACATCGTCTTACAACTTCGCACGGACCTGTGTTTTTAGTAAACAGTCGCTTGGGCCTGGTCTCTGCGACCCTCCCCGCTACCCAGAGCACGTCTGGTCACGGTTGGGGTCCCCCTTCTCCCGAAGTTACGGGGGCATTTTGCCGAGTTCCTTAACCATGGTTCGCTCGATCGCCTTGGTATTCTCTACCTGATCACCTGAGTCGGTTTGGGGTACGGGCGGCGCGTAGCTCGCTAGAGGTTTTTCTCGGCAGCATAGGATCACCCACTTCCCCCGTTATGGGGTCGGCGTCACCTCTCAGGTACGACATCAAAGTCAGCGGCCCGGATTTGCCTAGGCCACACCCTACGGGCTTACCCACAGACAACCATCGCTGTGGTTGGGCTACCTTCCTGCGTCACCCCATCGCTTGACTACTACCGGTTCGGGTCCCACGCTCCGCCACACCGTCTCGCCCCGAAGGGTCCGATCAGCATGGTTTCGGGTGGTTAGCATCACCGGGTTCGTCAGGGGCGCTACTTTGCCGGTACGGGAATATCAACCCGTTGTCCATCGACTACGCCTGTCGGCCTCGCCTTAGGTCCCGACTTACCCAGGGCAGATTAGCTTGACCCTGGAACCCTTGATCATTCGGCGCACGGGTTTCTCACCCGTGATTCGCTACTCATGCCTGCATTCTCACTCGTGTCGCGTCCACAACTGGATCACTCCGCTGCTTCACTCGCGACACGACGCTCCCCTACCCATCCACACACCTGAACCAACCGGACAAGCCGGCGGCTTGGAATGACCCCCAACCACAAGGACTGGGGCCTGTGTGAATGCCATAGCTTCGGCGGATGACTTGAGCCCCGCTACATTGTCGGCGCGGAATCACTTGACCAGTGAGCTATTACGCACTCTTTCAAGGGTGGCTGCTTCCAAGCCAACCTCCTGGTTGTCACTGCGACTCCACATCCTTTTCCACTTAGTCATCTCTTAGGGGCCTTAGCTGATGGTCTGGGCTGTTTCCCTCTCGACTACGGAGCTTATCCCCCGCAGTCTCACTGCTGCGCTC
>CAVWCT010000005.1:0-227810 GCA_963753565.1 uncultured Actinomycetota bacterium | reverse complement strand
ACCAGAAGGCAAAGGACGCGGCGTCCTAGGACCCGCCGCGGAATCCCTGTGCGGGCCTGCGCGTTGACCCAGCGATGACTTCCGACCTGCCTGCTCTCTCCGTGCTCGACCTCGTGCCGGTGCGCACCGACCAGACCACGGCCGACGCGCTTGCCGCCACGCTGTCGCTTGCGCGGGCCGCCGACACCCTCGGCTACCGCCGCTACTGGGTGGCCGAGCACCACAACATGCCGGCCGTCGCGGCGACCAACCCGCCAGTCCTGATCGCGATGCTGGCGGGCGCCACCCGCCAGATCCGGGTCGGCTCGGGCGGCGTGATGCTGCCCAACCACGCTCCGCTGGTGGTCGCAGAGCAGTTCGCGCTGCTCGAGGCTGCGTATCCGGGTCGGATCGACCTGGGCATCGGCCGCGCGCCCGGCACCGACCCGGTCACCAGCTGGGCGCTCCGGCACGGCGCCGGTGGCGTCTCCGACGAGGCCGTCACCCGCTTCCCGGAGTACGTCGACAACGTGCTCGCGATGATGGAGCCGGCGGGGGTGGGGCTGGCCATGCAGGGTCGCCAACACGTGCTCCGCGCCACGCCATCGGCACAGTCGGTGCCGCAGATCTGGCTGCTGGGCTCCTCCGACTACTCCGCGCGGCTGGCAGCGGAGAAGGGCATGCCCTACGTCTTCGCCCATCACTTCTCGGGCAGCGGCACGGCCGAAGCGCTCGAGCTCTACCGCTCCACCTTCCGACCGTCACCGGAGCTGGCCGAGCCCCGCACGTTCCTGACCCTCAACGCCAGCGTCGCCGAGACCGCCGAGGAGGCCGAGCGAAGGGCGCTCCCGCAGCTGCTGCAGATGGTCGCCCTGCGCACCGGCCAGCCCCTCCTGCCGCAACCGCTGGTCGAGGAGGCCGAGAAGGCCGAGCTCCCCGAGCCCCACCGCAATTTGGTCGAGGCGATGCGCTCCCGCTGGGTGATCGGCGCCCCCTCCGACGCCCGCGCCAAGATCGCCGACCTGGCCGCGACGTACGCCGTCGACGAGGTCATGCTCAACCCGGTCGCCGGCGCCTATGTGGGCACCGAACCCACGCTCAGCCCGGGCCGCGAGGAGACGCTCCGGCTCCTCCGCGCCTGAATTCGTGTTTCTGGGGCAGTTTCCGTAGACTTACGGGTCGGCCCAACGTGGGCTCGTTTCGTGGTGCCTCGCGGCTGCCCGGATCACTTCTAGACCTCCTCGATCGAGTCGGTCTGACGTGCGCCCGGGAATGGGGCTCCGGAACGGCTTCACGAGGTCCACCGGCTCCCCACGACCTGTGGAGCGCCGGAGGTTCCCGGGTCAACGGTAGACAACCAGTGGCAACAACAGATTGTGGAGGACATGCCGAAGAAAGAAGGCGTGATCGAGATCGAGGGCACCGTAGTGGAGGCCCTTCCCAACGCGATGTTCCGAGTTGAGCTGAGCAACGGGCACAAGGTTCTCGCCCACATCAGCGGCAAGATGCGTCAGCACTACATCCGGATCCTCCCCGAGGACCGCGTAGTGGTGGAGCTCTCGCCGTATGACCTCACCAGAGGTCGCATCGTCTACCGCTACAAGTAGCAAGCCGCCCACAGCCAAGAGGAAAGGGCTGACATGAAGGTCAACCCGAGCGTCAAGCCGATCTGTGACAAGTGCAAGGTGATTCGTCGCCACGGAGTTGTCAGGGTGATCTGCGAGAACCCGCGTCACAAGCAGCGCCAGGGCTGAGTTTCAAGCCCCTACAACTGAACACCACCTCAACGTGATCGCTTAGCCCTTACGGGCGAACCACCTCCGGAGCAGAAGGCCGGGGCCCGCGTGAAAACCGGGACGCGACACGAACGAAACCTCTGTGAACAACCGAAAGGGAACGCCTTTTCATGGCACGCCTTGTTGGAGTAGACCTCCCGCGCGACAAGCGCATCGAGGTTGCACTCACCTACATCTACGGCATCGGCCGTACCCGCGCCCAGGAACTCCTGGCCGCCACCGGGGTCAGCCCCGACCTCCGCGTCCACGAGCTGGGCGACGAGGAGCTGGTCAAGCTTCGCGACGCGATCGATGCTCGCGAGATCAAGATCGAAGGTGACCTCCGCCGTGAGGTCCAGGCGGACATCCGCCGCAAGATCGAGATCGGCAGCTACCAGGGTCGTCGCCACCGTCAGGGCCTTCCGGTCCGCGGTCAGCGCACCAAGACCAATGCGCGCACCCGCAAGGGTCCGAAGCGCACCGTTGCCGGCAAGAAGAAGGCGAAGTGATCTAGATGCCTCCCAAGACACGTGCGACCGCCAAGAAGGTCCGTCGCAAGGAGAAGAAGAACGTCGCTCAGGGCGAAGCCCACATCAAGAGCACGTTCAACAACACGATCGTCACGATCACCGACCCCACTGGTGCGGTGATCTCGTGGGCCTCTGCCGGCACCGTCGGCTTCAAGGGCTCGCGCAAGTCCACTCCCTACGCCGCGCAGATGGCCGCCGAGGCCGCTGGCCGTCGGGCGATGGACCACGGCATGAAGAAGATCGACGTCTTCGTCAAGGGCCCCGGCTCCGGTCGCGAGACCGCGATCCGCTCCCTGGGTGCGATCGGCCTCGAGGTCGGCACCATCCAGGACGTCACGCCCACCCCCCACAACGGATGCCGCCCGCCCAAGCGCCGGCGCGTCTGACCCGAGACAGATAAAGGAGTTCTGAACCATGGCCCGTTACACCGGTCCCATGACCCGGAAGTCGCGCCGTCTCGGTGTCGACCTCGTCGGCGGCGACTCGGCTTTCGAGAAGCGCCCCTACCCTCCCGGCCAGCACGGCCGCGGCCGCATCAAGGAGAGCGAGTACCTCCTTCAGCTTCGCGAGAAGCAGAAGGCTCGTTTCACCTACGGCGTGATGGAGAAGCAGTTCCACAACTACTACACCGAGGCCTCGCGCCGGCAGGGCAAGACGGGTGACAACCTGCTCCAGCTGCTCGAGTGCCGCCTGGACAACGTGGTCTACCGCGGTGGTTTCGCCCGCACCCGTCGTCACGCGCGTCAGCTCGTGGTGCACGGCCACTTCAAGGTCAACGGCCGCAAGGTCGACATCCCCTCGTTCCAGGTGACCGCTCACGACGTGATCGACGTCCGCGAGAAGTCCATCGACACCACCCCGTTCATCGTGGCTCGCGAGACCCACGGCGAGCGGATCGTGCCGGCTTGGCTCGAGGCCCTGCCGACGCGGATGCGGATCCTGGTTCACCAGGTCCCGGTCCGGGAGCAGATCGACATGCCGATCCAGGAGCAGCTCATCGTGGAGTACTACTCCAAGAAGTAGTCCCTTCTTAGTCACCATCAGCAGATCTGGGTCTTCAAATAGCGGTCGACCCGGGAAGGAAAGAATCAAGTGCTTATCGCACAGCGCCCCACCCTGTCGGAAGATTCCGTCGACGAGTTCCGTTCGCGGTTCGTCATCGAGCCCCTGGAGCCGGGATTCGGCTACACGCTCGGCAACTCGCTCCGCCGTACCCTGCTGTCGTCGATCCCCGGTGCCTCGGTCACGAGCATCAAGGTCGACACCGTTCTCCACGAGTTCTCGACCATCGAGGGCGTCAAGGAAGACGTCACCGAGATCATCCTCAACCTCAAGGGCCTCGTCGTCTCCTCGGAGCACGACGAGCCGGTCACCATGTACCTCCGCAAGTCCGGTGCCGGTGCCGTCACGGCCGCTGACATCGCGCCTCCGGCCGGTGTCGAGGTCCACAACCCCGAGCTGAAGATCGCCACCCTGTCCGACAAGGGCAAGCTGGAGATGGAGCTCGTGGTCGAGCGCGGTCGTGGCTACGTGTCCGCCGTCCAGAACAAGGGCGCCGACAACGAGATCGGCCGGATGCCGGTCGACTCGATCTACAGCCCGGTCCTCAAGGTCACCTACAAGGTCGAGGCCACCCGAGTCGAGCAGCGCACCGACTTCGACAAGCTGGTCATCGACGTCGAGACGAAGCCGTCGATCCTGCCGCGCGACGCCATCGCCTCGGCCGGCAAGACCCTGGTCGAGCTGTTCGGCCTGGCCCGCGAGCTGAACGTCGAGGCCGAGGGCATCGACATCGGCCCGTCGCCCGTCGACGAGCAGCTGGCCGCCGACCTCGCCCTTCCGGTCGAGGACCTGCAGCTGACGGTTCGTTCCTACAACTGCCTCAAGCGCGAGGGCATCCACACTGTGGGTGAGCTCATCAGCCGCTCGGAGCAGGACCTGCTCGACATCCGCAACTTCGGTGCGAAGTCGATCGACGAGGTCAAGGCCAAGCTGGTCGAGATGGGTCTGTCCCTCAAGGACAGCGCTCCCGGCTTCGACCCGCACGCTGCCCTGGCGGCGTACGGCGATGACGACGACGACGCCTTCGTGGAAGACGAGCAGTACTAAACCCCTTCTATCCCGGTACCTGATACGGCCGGGGAGAATCGAGAGAAGCAATGCCTAAGCCCACCAAGGGCCCCCGCCTCGGCGGTAGCCCGGCGCACCAGCGGCTGATCCTGGCCAACCTGGCCACCCAGCTGTTCGAGCACGGCCGGATCACCACCACCGAGGCCAAGGCGCGCGCGCTGCGTCCCCACGCCGAGAAGCTGATCACCAAGGCCAAGAACGCGCACAACGGCCAGAACCCGCTGCACAACCGTCGCGAGGTCCTCAAGACCATCCGCGACAAGGGTGTTGTGCACGTGCTCTTCACCGAGATCGCGCCGACCTTCTCCGAGCGTCCCGGCGGCTACACCCGGATCACCAAGATCGGTCCCCGCAAGGGCGACAACGCGCCCATGGCCGTGATCGAGCTGGTGACCGAGGCGTACGCCCCGTCCGCACCGAAGACGACGAAGAAGGCCGAGCCGGCCGCCAAGAAGGCAGCCTGCTCCGGAGCCCGAGACCACTGAGGTCGAGGGGCCCACCGGCGCGGAGACCGAGGGGCCCACCGGCGCCGAGGTCGAGGTCGATGAGACCGAGGCCGTCGAGGAGCCCAGCGCCGAGGAGGCTCCCACCGAGCTCGCCGAGGAGGCGTCGCCCGAGGGAGCGTCGTCGCCGAGGAGGAGCCCGTCGCGGACGAGGCTCCAGCCGAGGACGTCACCGAGGAGTCCGAGGACGACAAGGCCTGACCTGCTTCACACAGAGGCCCGTCACCCCGCTGGGGTGGCGGGCCTTTGTCTTTGGGGCTGAGGTTCAGGTCGGGCCCGCGCGCGTAGCCGACCGATACTCGCCGTCAAGGATTCCCTTCGGCGCCTTCGGCGTCCTTGACGGCGAGCCTCGATCGGTCGGCTGAGCGGCGCACGGGGCGGCGGCAAGCCGCCGCCCGCGCAAAGTGCGGGCCTGGAAAATAGTTCGAAACTTTCTTCGGAAACTGTCTCATAGAGCGAGATTCAGGCGGGGAAACGAGGCCCCACTGTCGGTGGTCGGTGCTTGGCTAGTGCCATGATCAGCACCGCACCCGAGCTCGACGTGGCTGTGACACCGTCGGATCTTCTCGAACGGGTGCGCGCGGAGCGGACGATCGCGGACCGGGCGGAGGCCGCGATCGTGGAGCTCGCGGTGGAGTGGGCGCACGCCCACCCGGCCCTGCCCGGCGACGAGTCGTGGCGGGTCACCACGGTCACGAACTTCCTGGAGGACCCGGGGTTCGCCGACGAGGACGAGCTGGAGACCTTCGGGATCCCGGAGGTCCACTGGGCCGCACCGGCGGCGTTCGCGGCCGCGAACGGTATGTCGACGGCTGCGGGTAAGTATCTGCTCCGCGACGCCCTGATCCTCCGCCACCGACTACCCCGGATCTATGGCCGGGTGGTGACCGGTCGGGTCCAGGCGTGGCGGGCCCGGCGGATCGCCCAGGCGGTGCTCGGCGCACCGGTCGACGTGGTCGCCCACATCGACGCCACCCTCGCCGAGATCGCCCACAAGGTCGGTCCGGTCACCCTGTCCCGGCTCCTGGACGAGGCGATGCTCGAGCTGCACGCCGAGGAGCTCGAGATCGCCCGGGCAGAGGCGATGGAGCAGCGGCACGCCACCATCGACGACCGCTCGGCCAGCATCAACGGCGGCCTGGCCGACCTGGTGATCCACGGCGACTGGAAAGACGTCCACGACTTCGACCAGGCGCTCTCCCGGTTCGCCCACCTGCTCAAGAACACTCCCGAAGGTGAGCACGAGTCGTTCGACACCCTGCGTGCCCGGGCAGTCGGGGTGCTGGCCGACCCGGCGTACGCGCTGGCCCTCCTCAACGGTGAGGAGGCGCCGACGCCGGGCAAGCAGATCGTGCTCTACGTGCACCTCACCGACGCCGCCTTGGCCGGCCACCACACGGTCGGCCGCAACGAAACGACGATGCGGCCGGTCCTGGAGCAGCAGATCAGGGCCTGGTGCGGGCGCACCGACACCCATCTGAGCGTGAAGCCGGTGATCGACCTGGCCGACCACACCGCGGTCGAGGCCTACGAGATCCCCGACCGGCTGGCCGAGCGCGTCTTGCTGTTGCAGCCGACCTGCGTGTTCCCCTGGTGCACGAAGTCATCGCGGCGCTGCGACTGCGACCACCGGGTCCCCTTTGCGGTCGGCGGGCCGACCTGCGAATGCAACCTCACCCCGCTGTGCCGACATCACCACCGACTGAAAACCCACGCCGGCTGGCGATATACGAGGGTCGAGCCAGGCGTCTACCTCTGGACCGACCCCCACCACCAACGCTTCCTCCGCGACCGCGAAGGCACCACCGACCTCACTGACGACCGCCATCTACTCTTCGGCTATGGGAAGTATCGGACCTCCCCTGCCGCTGCTCGTGCTCTTGGACACCAACCAGTGGCGGGCGCAGTACGGACTTAGATCCCGATTGGGCGCAGCTCTTCTCTACTTCGTGGCGCAGCATGGCGGTCGCGTATGCCTGCCGGAGGTTGTTGAGATTGAACTGAGCAAACACCTCGTGGAAGAGGGCGTGAAAGCCGTCGACTCAATCAGGAATCAGTTGCGCCCCATCCAACAACTCACCGGATCCATGCCAACCGTGGAACTGCCGAACCGTGAGCAGCTGGAAGCCGCTGTGGCGTCCCGGCTTGCAGAACTGAATGACGTGCTCCACCGCGTAGAAATCGACGGAGAGCACGCTCGACGGGCATTGCAGCGCGCAAACGCTGGGAGATCACCGAACCGCTCCAAAACCCAAATCAAAGATTCGCTAATTTGGGAAGTTTGCCGCGACCTTGGGGTCAGCCATGAGGTCCATCTGGTAACTGCCGATCATGCGTTTTTCGAGCCTGGCTACTTGCGAATGGCAGAAGATTTGCAAGACGAATGCCAGGCCGATGGCTTGAGCATTCAGGTACATCGCGACGTGGCCCATGTGCTCACGCTTCTACGAGAATCTGCACCCCAGATCGACTACGACCGGCTAGCCGCCGACTTGATGCAGTCGCTGCGTTCCCAGGTCGACAGCATGCTTGCGGATAAGGGTTTTGAGTTCGCCGCACTCTCCTCCTCGAAGGTGCAAGCTTTCGCAACTGAGAAGCTGGATCACCTGGCGCTGACCTTTGTCCTGGACGTCGCACTTAATGACCGGGCCTTGTCGGGCGACGGGTCAGATAGGCGCGGACGCGCCCGGATCACGGGGGATGGCACTTTCGATACCCGGAGCAAACGGGTGGTGGCCGTCAGTCTCGATCGGATCGAGACGATGTTCTTGGATGACACTGGGCTCGAGGTCCGCTCGGCCAATATCGTGATCGGCGCGGCATCGATCTATCTCGGTCCTCAGCCACCCACACCATGGGAGACCCGAGCGCCGATCGAGGACGCTGACTCATAGCGAGCGCTTAGGCGCTCGCGCCTCACTTGAATGCGCAGGCCCCACCCGCGACTGAGCGAGCGTCGTCGATCTGACGTCGACGGCCAGGCGGACCGCCACCTTGTCGCAAAGCTCGAGTTCTTACGACCCCCAGGAGCGCTCGACCAGACGGTTGGCCTCGGTCAGCGTGAGACCGAGGCGCCGCGCGGTGGCGACGTACGCCGCAGCGGCGGCCGCCGCATCCGGAGACTCGCCGGCGGCCATCGCGATGGACGTGCCGCGGCGTCCCTCGGTGACCACGACGCCGTCGGCCTCGAGCTCGCGGTAGGCACGGGCGACGGTGTTGGCCGCGAGGTCGAGCTCTGCGGCCAATGCCCGGACCGTCGGCAGCCGGGTGCCGGGAGTGCAGCTCGCCGGAGCCGGCCCGACGCGCGATCTGGCTGCGCAGCTGCTCGAACGGCGGCTCGGGCGCGTCGGGGTCCAGCGGGTGGACGTCCATGGTGCCCAAACTAGTGAATCAGCCTATTGAATGGTCGCCATGGATGGTGGCGCGCTGGTGGTCGGGGAGTCGTTGGTCGACATCGTGCGCGCAGCCGACGGCACCGTGACCGAGCGACCAGGCGGGAGCGCGGCCAACGTGGCGGTTGCGCTGGCCAGGTTGGGTCGGCCGGTGCGCTTCGCCACGGCGTACGCCGACGACGAGCGCGGCCGCGCGATCGCCCGGCATCTCGCCGACTCGGGAGTCGTCCTGGCCGGCGACCCCTTGATCCTGTCGCGTACGTCGAGCGCGGAGGCCACGCTCAAGGATGACGGTTCGGCGACGTACGCCTTCGACCTCGACTGGCGGCTGAGCCCGGTCCCGGTCGAGGCGCCTCTGTTCGTGCATGTGTGCTCGATCGGTGCGGTCCTGCCACCGGGAGCGGACGACGTACTTCGGATCCTCGACGAGGTGCGGGGCTCGGCGTTCGTCACCTACGACATCAACGCGCGCCCGGCTATCACCGGCACCGGACCCGACCTGGTGGCGGCGGTAGAGCGCATCGTCGCGGTCGCCGACCTGGTCAAGTCGAGCGACGAGGACCTCGCGGTGCTCTATCCGACCCTTGGGCTCACCGAGGCCGCCGAGCACCTGCTCGGCCTTGGCCCGCGCGCGATCGCGCTGACTCGCGGCGAGGCCGGCGCGACCTGGATCTCCAAGGCCGGTGAGATCTCGGTCGAGTCCAACCCGGTCACCGTCGTCGACACGATCGGCGCGGGCGACACCTTCGCGGCGGCTTTGATCGACGCGCTCTGGGACGACGCCGACCGCGACCCCGTCGAGGTCCTCAACCACGCGGCCAGCGCCGCAGCCGTCACCGTCTCCCGGGCCGGCGCGGATCCGCCGTACAGGAGCGAGCTCGCCTAGTTTCTGGGCGCGAGGTGCGCGTGCACGAGGGGTACGACGGAGGCGCCCTCGCCGGTGGCCGCAGCCACCCGCTTCATCGAGCCCGAGCGGATGTCGCCGACGGCGAAGATGCCGGGCACGCTGGTGGCGAGGTTTTCGGGCGGGACCTCGTCGTCGGACCACTGCTCGCGCGGCACGTCACGGCCGGTGAGCACGAAGCCGCGCTCGTCGAGCGCGACGCCCGGCGGCAGCCAGTCGCAGTGCGGCTCGGCGCCGAGCAGCAGGAACAGCCCCTCGGCATTGCGGCGGGTGGTCTCGCCGGACTCGATGTCGCGGACGTCGACCCACTCCAGCCGGCCGTCGCCGCCACCGTCCGCGATCTCGGCGCCGGACGTGCACGACGATCCGCGGGTTGTAGGCGATCTCGCCGATCAGGTACGCCGACATGGTCGCCTCGAGTCCGGAGCGGCGGACCAGGATGGTGACCGACTTCGCGAAGCGGGACAGGTGGATCGCGGCCTGCCCGGCCGAGTTGCCGCCGCCGACCACGATCACGTCGTAGCCCTCCATCTCGCGGGCGTTGCTCATCGCGCTGCCGTAGTAGACGCCGAGGCCGACGAGCTGGTCGACGCCCTCCACCCGCAGCTTGCGGTAGGCGACGCCGGTCGAGATCACCACCGACCGGGCCTGCACATCGCCGCCCTCGGTGCGCAGCAGGTGCGGCGCGCCGTCGACTCCCGGCTCGAGCGAGGTGACCTCCCAGCCGGTGAAGAAGCGGGTGCCGAACCGCAGCGCCTGGTTGCGGGCGCGCTGGGCCAGCCGCATGCCGGAGATGCCGCGCGGGAAGCCGAGGTAGTTGCGGATCATCGAGCTGGTGCCGGCCTGGCCGCCGATCGCCTCGGCCTCCAGCACCACGGTCGACAGTCCTTCGGAGGCGCCGTAGACCGCGGCTGCCAGGCCGGCCGGTCCGGCACCGACGACGGCGAGGTCGGCCACCCCCTCCATCTTGAAGTCGTCGGGCGACCCGTAGATCTGGATGGCCACGTCGTGCACCGACGTGGCGCATACGGGTGTGACGGTCCATCGCGGTCACCAGTGGGAACCTCGGCTCCCCGTCGTAGCGCGCGATGACTTCCTGGCCGATCTCGCTCTCCGGGTCGTAGAGCTTGGTCGGCATCCCCATCCGCTCGGTGAAGTCGCGGATGGCCATCGTCAGGGGGTCGCGGACCGGCGAAACGATCCGCACTGACTCGACCTCGGGTGCGGCGACGGTCGAGCCCCAGTCGGACAGGAGCTCCGTGACGGCTCCATGGAACTCCTCGTCGCGCACGCCGCGGGGCATCAGCAGGAAGGCGTCGTACTTGCCCTTGGCCATGCCCGCGCGCAGGTCGGCCGCGTCGGCGAGGAAGTGCTCGTAGTGAGCCGCGATCAGCCGGCGGGCGGTCGGCACCACGTTGCGCCAGCGGTGGAACGCCTCGAGCACCGGCGCATCGGGCAGCCGCGACTCGGTGACGAACAGGCAGACCTGGCCGCCGGTCGCCTGGATCTCGTGGGCCACCGCCTCGGCCGATCCCGAGTCGTGGACTGCGTGGATCTCGTAGTCGCGCTGCGTAGCGGCCGAACTCGTCGACCAGGAAGTCCGCCCGCTCGGGCGAGACCAGGACGATGGCGGGGTTGCGCCGGCGCGTGGGGTGTCTCGCTCACGCTCAGATCCTAGGTGCACCCCGGTAGCCACGCCCCCACTGAGAGGATGCCCCCGTGCGGCTGCGGATCGACCTCTCCTACGACGGCACCGACTTCCGCGGGTGGGCGACGCAGCCCGGCCTGCGGACGGTGCAGGCCGAGCTGTCGCGGGCCCTGGCCACGGCCCTGCGGCTGCCGTCCGTCGACCTGGTGGTGGCCGGGCGGACCGACGCTGGCGTGCATGCGCGCGGGCAGGTGGTGCACGCCGACGTCGAGACCACGGACGACCTGATCCTGCGGCGGCTCAACGGGCTGCTCCCGCGCGACATCCGCGTACGCCGCGTGGCCGAGGCGCCACCGGGGCTTCGATGCCCGGTTCGGGGCGCTGTGGCGGCGCTACGCCTACCGGGTCGCCGACTCGGCCGAGTCGCTGGACCCGCTGACCCGGCGCCACGTGCTGGCCCGGGGCCGGCCGCTCGACCTCGAGGCCATGAACGAGGCGGCCGTCCTGCTCCTCGGCAAGCACGACTTCGCGTCGTTCTGCAGGCAGCGCGAGGGCGCGACCACGATCCGCACCCTGCTCGACCTGTCCTGGGCCAGGGACGAAGCCGGCGTCGCGGTCGCGACCGTGCGGGCCGACGCGTTCTGCCACAGCATGGTCCGCTCGATCGTCGGCTGCCTGCTCGCCATCGGTGAGGGCCGGCGTCCGGTCGCCTGGGCCGGCCAGATCCTCGAGGCCGTCGTCCGTGATCCGGCGGTCGCCGTCGCTCCGGCCCATGGGCTGACCCTCGAAGAGGTCGCCTACCCGCCCGACGACGAGGTGGCCGTGCGCGCTCAGGAGACCAGGCGGAAGCGAGCGCTCGATGTCTGACGAGCACTACTTCTCGGCCGATCCCGCAGTCGCCGTTCAAGCGGGCACCGGTCCACGCCGCGGTCTGGGGAGTGGAGCTCGACCTGATGAGCGGGTCCGGTGTGTTCGCCCAGGGCCGGCTCGATGTCGGTACGGCGGTGCTCTTCCGCGAGACCCAGCCGCCCTCTGCCGGTCGGATCCTCGACCTCGGCTGCGGTTACGGCGTGATCGGCCTCGCGATCGCCGCGACCAGCGAGTCCGAGGTCACCGCCGTCGACGTCAACGAGCGGGCCGTGCTGCTCGCCAACGACAACGCCGCCGCCCTCGGCCTGGCCGACCGGTTCCGGGCTACCACCCCCGACGGCGTCGCCGACGACGCGACGTACGACGAGATCTGGTCGAACCCGCCGATCCGGATCGGCAAGGACGCCCTGCACGAGCTGCTGCTGCGTTGGCTGCCGCGCCTGGTGCCCGGCGGCCGGGCGGTGATGGTCGTGGGCAAGAACCTCGGCGCGGACTCGCTCCAGCGCTGGCTGACCGCGCAGGGCTACCCCACGACGAGGCTGGCCAGCGCCAAGGGCTTCCGGGTGCTGGAGAGCCGACGAGAGGAGACGACATGAGCGATCTGCCCCTGTCGAAGAGGTTCACCGACGACGCCGACAAGGCCACCGCGCTCGTCGCCGCCATCCGCGCCCGGCTCGATGAGGGCGAGCGCCTTCTGTGCGCGCTGGCGGTGTCGAAGATCCAGCCCAGTCTCGACGTGCTCGTCGTGACGAATCTCCGGGTGCTCGCCGGATGGCGCGGCGATCTCGACAACCTCGACAAGAACTGGCCGGTGGTGATCCCGGTCGAGATCGTGGCCGGCATCGAGGTGAAGGGCTTCATGGACAACGTGAAGTTCGTGTTCGCCGACGGCGACGACGACCGCGACGGCGTCAAGGTCGGCAACCTCTGGGACGCCGACGACGAGGAGACGCTCGCGCGCCTGCGTCCGCGCCGCGCAGGCGGGCGCAGCGAAGGCGAGGACCCGGAGGGCCCGCCCACCTACGAGCTCTACACACAGGCGCTAGACGAACGCGCTGATGCCGGTCTCGGCGCGGCCGATCAGCAGCTTCTGGATCTGGCTGGTGCCTTCGTAGAGGGTCATCACGCGGGCGTCGCGGAGGTACTTCTCGGCCGGGTGCTCGTCGACGTAGCCGGCCCCGCCGTAGACCTGGATCGCGTGGTTGGCGGCGCGGACGGCGGCCTCGGAGGCGTAGAGCTTGGCCTTCGACGCGGCCACGCCGAACGGCTCGCCGCGGTCGATCAGGTCCGCGCAGCGCCACACGAGCAGTCGCGCGGCGTCGGCGTCGACGGAGATGTCGGCGATCATGTCCTGCACCAGCTGGAAGCCCGCGAGCGGGCGGCCGAACTGGGTGCGGCTGGTCGCGTAGGACACCGACGCCTCGAGGCAGCCCTGGACGATGCCGACGCAGCCGGCCGCGACGGAGACCCGACCCTTGTCGAGGCTGCTCATCGCGATCTTGAAGCCCTGGCCCTCCTCGCCGAGCAGCGCGGACGCCGGCACCCGGACGTCGTCGAGGAACAGCTCGGCGGTGGCCTGGCCGCGCAGCCCGAGCTTGCCCTTGATCTCGCGGGCCTCGAAGCCGTCGGTGTCCGTCGGCACCAGGAAGGCGCTGATGCCCTTCGGGCCCGTCGCCGCCGGTGCGCGCGAAGATCAGCGCGACGTCGGCCCAGGTGCCGTTGGTGATGAAGAGCTTCTGGCCGTTGATCACGTAGTCGTCGCCGTCGAGTCGGGCCCGCGCGCACAGGTTGCCGGCGTCCGACCCGGTGTCGGGCTCGGTGAGGCCGAAGCAGCCGAGCTTGGTGGCCGTCGCGATGCCGGGCAGCCACTCCTGCTTCTGCTCCTCCGTGCCGAAGCCGAGGATCGACTTGCCGACCAGGCCGTTGGAGACCGAGACGATGCCGCGCAGGGCGGAGTCGGCGCGGCCGAGCTCCTCCATGCCGAGCACGTAGGTGAGGTAGTCACCCCCGAGCCCGCCGTACTCCTCGGGGATGGTGAGCCCGAAGAAGCCGATCTCCGCCATCTTCGGGACGATCTCGAGGTCGACGGACTCGCGGCGGTCCCACTCGGTGCGGTACGGCACGGCTTCGCGGTCGAGGAACTCGCGGGCCAGGTCGCGGAACGCCTGCTGCTCGTCGCTGAGGGCCAGGTCCATGGCCTTACTGTGCCGTGCCTTCGGCGATCTGTGAGTGGCGGGCGATCTCGGCCTTGGCCAGGGAGTTCTTGTGCACCTCGTCGGGACCGTCGGCGAAGCGCAGGGTCCGGATGGCTGCGAACGACGCCGCCAGCGGGAAGTCCTGCGAGAGGCCACCGGCACCGTGGGCCTGCATGGCCCGGTCGATGATCTCCTGGACGACCTTGGGCGTGGCGATCTTGATCGCCTGGATCTCGGTGTGGGCACCCTGGTTGCCGAGGGTGTCCATCAGCCAGGCGGTCTTCAGGACCAGCAGCCGCAGCTGCTCGACGGCGACCCGCGACTCGGCGATCCACTCGCGGATCACGCCCTGCCGCGACAGCGGTCGCCCGAACGCCACGCGGCTCTCGACCCGCTGGCACATCAGCTCGATGGCGCGCTCGGCTACACCGATCGCCCGCATGCAGTGATGGATCCGGCCCGGGCCGAGCCGCGCCTGGGCGATGCCGAAGCCGTGGCCCTCCTCGCCGATCAGGTTGGTCGCGGGCACCCGGACGTTGTCGAAAAGCAGCTCGGCGTGGCCGCCGTGCTGGTGGTCGTCGTAGCCCAGCACGTGCATCGGCCGAACGATGGTGAGGCCAGGAGTGTCGCGCGGAACCAGGATCATCGACTGCTGACGGTGGCGCGAAGCCTCGGTGTCGGTCTTGCCCATCACGATGAAGATCTGGCACTCGGGGTTCAGGGCGCCGGTGATCCACCACTTGCGGCCGTTGACGACGTACTCGTCGCCGTCGCGGGTGATGCTGGTCGAGATGTTGGTGGCGTCGGAGGAGGCGACATCCGGCTCGGTCATCGCGAAGGCCGAGCGGATGGAAGCGTCGAGCAGGGGCGCCAGCCACTGCTCCTTCTGCTCGGGAGTGCCGAACATGTGCAGCACCTCCATGTTGCCCGTGTCGGGAGCCGCACAGTTGAGGGCCGGAGGTGCGAGGTGGCCGCTGCGGCCGGTGATCTCGGCGAGTGGCGCGTACTGCAGGTTGGTCAGCCCGCCGCCTACTCCGTGGGTGTCGCCGGGCAGGAAGAAGTTCCACATGCCGCGCGATCGCGCCTCGGCCTGGAGCTCCTTCAGCACGGGGGCCGTCGACCAGGCGAACGGGTCGTCGAGGCCCGCGAGCTGGTCCTCGAAGACCTGCTCGTTGGGCTCTATGTGCGAGTCCATGAAGTCGAGCAGCTCCTTGCGGAGCTCTTCGGTGCGGGCGTCGAACGTGAAGTCCATCAGGTGTCCCTTCGGTGGTTGGAGTCAAGAGCGGCGAGACCGGCGGCGAGCAGCGGTTGGACGGCCTCGCCGATGGTGTCGAAACCCGCGCCGACCGTCTGGCCGTGCAGGAAGCGGTAGTGGATCCCCTCAAGGATCACGGCGAGCTTGAGGTGCGCCAGGCCGAGGTGGAAGTCCATGGCGCCGAGGTCACGCCCGCTGGCGGCGGCGTAGCGCTCGAGAGTTTCCTCGGACGTCGGGTAGCCGGGCGCGAGACTGGCATCGGCGACCGCGCCGCCACCGGTGATCGTGGCGAGCCGGTCGTAGACCATCAGCAGCGCGAGGTCGGTGAGGGTGTCGCCGAGCGTGGCCATCTCCCAGTCGATGACGGCCTTGACGGGAGCGGCGTCGCCGGGCACCGAGAGCAGGTTGTCGAGCCGGTAGTCGCCGTGCACGATGCCGGCGGTGCTGCCGTCGGCGGCGGGCACTCGTTCGGAGAGCTTGGCCAGCAGGGTGTCGGCGTCCGGCAGGTCGCGGTTGCGCGAGCCCTCGAGCTGCTTGCCCCAGCGCCGCACCTGGCGTTCGAGGAAGCCGGCTGGGCGGCCGAACTCGGCCAGGCCGACCTCGGCCGGGTCGACCGCGTGCAGCATCGCCAGTACGTCGACCATGGCGTTCGCCAGGTCGCGGGTCGGTTGCTCGCCGATCTCGTCGAGCTGCTGCGCCGTGCGGTACGGCGTGCCCTCGACCTTTTCCATGACGTAGAACGGTGCGCCGAGCACCGAGTCGTCTGCGCAGTGCGCGAAGGTCCGGGGGACCGGCACCTCGGTGTCCGCGAGGGCGGTCATCACCGTGTATTCGCGGCCCATGTCGTGCGCGGTTGCCTGCACGTGGCCGAGCGGCGGACGCCGGACCACCCGCGCCGACGACCCGTCGCTGACCTCGTAGGTCAGGTTGGACTTGCCACCGGCGATCACCCGGCCGCGGAGCTCGCCGGCCAGGTCTCCCGGGCCGCTGGACGTCGTACCAACGCTGAAAGGCGGCAAGGTCGAGGCCGGGCACACTCATCCCAGCGCTGTTCAACTGAGAAACCTGTCGACCTTGGACTGGAGCTTCCGCATGCCGGCCAGCCAGTGGTCGGTGTCGGCGGCGCGCGCGGCGTAGTAGGCGCCGACCTCCGGGTGGGGAAGGACCAGGAACCGGTCGTCGGCGAGCGAGGCGACCCAGGCGTCCGCCACCTGCTCGGGGGTCAGCGCCTCGTCGCGGGAGAGCAGGTCCTTGAGCGGACCGGCCTGCTCGAGCATCCGGGTCTGCACACCCTGCGGGCAGATCGCCTGCACGGTCACGCCGCGCTCGCCATAGGTGACCGAGAGCCACTCGGCGAAGCCGACGGCCGCATGCTTGGTCACGGAGTACGGCGCCGCGCCGATCATCGTCAACAGCCCGGCGGCCGAGGCGGTGACCACGAAGCGGCCGCCCTGGCCGTCGTCCAGCCAGCGCGGGACCAGCAGGCGAGCCGCCCGGACGTGCGACATGACGTTCGTGTCGATCATCCGCGCCCAGTCGTCGTCGGAGGCCTGCAGGCTGTCGGGCTGGGTGCGGTCGATGCCGGCGTTGGCCAGGAAGATGTCGATCCGGCCGAGGGCCGCGGTGGCCTGGTCGACCAGGCCGCCGACGCCGTCGGCAGAGGAGCAGTCGCCGGCGACCCCGGTGGCCCCGATCGCCTCCGCGACCGCCTCGACCGCGGCGGCGTCGAGGTCGTTGACCACAACCCGCGCCCCTTCGGCCACCAGTCGGGTCGCCAGTGCCTGGCCGATGCCGTGCCCGGCGCCGGTGACGACCGCGCCCTTGCCCTGCAACGTGTCCATCAGGCGCTCCCGGCCAGGGTGACGCCGCCGTCGACGATGAGTGTCTGGCCGGTCAGCCAGGCGGACTCGTCCGAAAGGAGGAACGCCACGACGCTGCCGATGTCCTCGGGTGTGCCGAGCCGCTTCAAAGGGTATTTCGCGGCGACCTCCTCCTCGCGCCCTTCGTAGAGCGCGGTGGCGAAGCGGGTCTTCACGACGGCGGGCGCGACCGCGTTGACCCGGATCGACGGGCCGAGCTCGACCGCGAGGCTCTCGGTCAGGCTGATCAGCATCGCCTTGCTGGCGCCGTACATCGCGATGGGGGGAGCCGGCCGGACCCCGGAGACCGACGAGATGTTGACGACGGCGCCACCGTGCTCGCCCATCCAGAGGCGGTGAGCGACCTGTACCCAGGCCAGCGCGGCGATCGCATTGACCTCGACGATCTTGCGGGCCGCGTCGAGGTCGAGCTCGACCAGCGGACCGTAGACCGGGTTGATGCCGGTGTTGTTGACGAGGAGGTCGAGACTGCCGAAGGTGTCGATGGTGCGGGCGACCGCGTCCTCGCGGTGCTCCGCGTCTCCCGCGTTGCCGGCCACTCCGAGCGCATGATCGGGGCCGCCCAGGGCGGCGACCGCCTCTTCGAGTGCCTCCGGCTTGCGGGCGGTGATGGTGACCTTCGCGCCCTCGGCGACCAGCCGTTCGGAGATCCCGAGCCCGATCCCGCGGCTCGCCCCGGTCACGATCGCGACCTTCCCCTGCAGACCCCGCATGCATCCTCCGTTTGCTCACAGCATTGCCAGTGACTAAGCGCTTGCTTACTATGGCTCGCATGGTCGCGGACGTCAACGCCGTAGAGCGCCCGGATGCGCGCGCCCGGCTGCTCGCCGCCGCGATCGAGGCGTTCTCGGCGAAGGGATTCCACGGCACCACCACCCGCGACATCGCGGCCGCGGCCGGCATGAGCCCCGCTGCGCTCTACGTGCACCACCGTTCCAAGGAGGAGCTGCTGCACCAGATCTGTCGGGAGGGGCATGACCGCACGCTGGCGCTGTGCGAGGCCGCCGTCGCCGGCGGTGGGTCGCCGACCCAGCAGCTCGAGCAGCTGATTGAGGACTTCGTCCGCCATCACGCGGTCAACCACACCAGCGCCCGGATCGTGAACTACGAGATGTCCGCCCTGACCGACGAGCACCAGGCCGAGATCACCGCGCAGCGGCGCCGTATCGACCGAGTGGCGCGCAACCTGCTGGAGCGCGGCGCCGCCTCCGGCGACTTTGCCACCTCCGACCCCGCCATGACCGCGTCCGCCCTGCTGTCCCTCGGCATCGACGTGGCCCGGTGGTACCGGGACGACCGCGGCTGGAGCCCCGACGACGTCGCCGCCCACTACGTCGAGCTGGCCCGGCGAATGGCTGGCGTGTCGTAGCGCCGAAGTGCGCGAAGCTGTCCCCCGAAGTGCGGGAAGTGGTGGGTTCAGGTGCGACATCTCGACCCACCATTTGGCGCACTTCGGCGGCACCTAGGCGGTGGGTGGCAGGCTGGCGTCATGGCGTACGACGCAGCCCCCGACCGCTACGACTCGTCGGCCTACCGCTTCACCGGGAGGAGCGGACTGCAGCTGCCGCCGCTCTCGCTCGGGCTGTGGCAGAACTTCGGCACCGATCGCCCCGAGGAGATCCAGCGCGCGATCCTGCGGCGGGCCTTCGACCGCGGGGTCACCCACTTCGACCTGGCCAACAACTACGGCCCGCCCTACGGCCGGGCCGAGGAGAACTTCGGCCGCTACCTGGCCGACGACTTCTCCGCCTACCGCGACGAGCTGGTCATCTCGACCAAGGCCGGCTGGGACATGTGGCCGGGTCCGTACGGGCAGGGCGGCGGCTCCCGCAAGTACGTGCTCGCCTCACTCGACCAGTCGCTGAAGCGGCTGGGCATCGACTACGTCGACATCTTCTACAGCCACCGGTTCGACCCGGACACCCCGATCGCCGAGACGATGATGGCGCTGGACACCGCGGTCCGGTCCGGCCGGGCGCTGTACGCCGGCATCTCGTCCTACTCCGCCGCCAAGACCCGCGAGGCCGCGTCGATCGCGCGCGACCTCGGCACGCCGCTGCTGATCCACCAGCCGTCGTACTCGATGCTCAACCGCTGGATCGAGGAGGACCTCCTCGACGAGCTCGAGGAGCAGGGGATGGGCTGCATCGTGTTCACAGCTCTGGCGCAGGGGCTGCTCACCGACCGCTACCTCGACGGAGTGCCGGCGGACTCGCGCGCGGCCCGCGAGGGGTCGACGATGCCGGGGGCGTCGTTCGACGAGAAGACGCTCAAGCACGTGCGGGCCCTCAACGACATCGCTGTCGCCCGTGGTCAGAAGCTGGCACAGCTCGCCCTGCAGTGGGTGCTGCGCGACACCCGGGTCACCTCTGCGGTGATCGGGGCGTCGTCGGTCGAGCAGCTCGACACCAACCTCGACGCGCTCGACGGACCGGAGCTGACCGACGACGAGCTCAAGCTCATCGACCAGTACGCCGTCGAGGCCGGCGTCAACCTGTGGGCGAAGCAGACGCAGGACTGAGCCGGCGGGCCCGGCGGCGCTCCCACACTCCGCAGCCGACCATCACCAGGGCGGCCAGCAGGGCGCCCGCCAGGATGTCGATGACGTAGTGCTCGCCGTAGTAGACGAGGGCGGTCGACATCGCCAGCGGGTAGAGCACCAACAGCCAGCGCCATGGCGTGCGTAGCCGCCAGATCGCGTACATCGCGATCAGGAACGTGATGCCGGCGTGCAGCGACGGCATCGCGGCGACGGGGTTTCCGACGCCGTTGAGGATCAGGTCGATCCGGTCCAGCCCGACATGGCGCCAGCCGCGACCGGTCAGCCGGGGGATGTGCTCGGTGATGATGCCCTTCTCCGACGACATCCACGGCGGGGCCATCGGGTAGAGGATGTAGCAGGCCAGGGCGCCGAAGTTGATCGCGATGAAGCGGCGCATCCACAGCACCCACTCGCTGCGCTTGCGCACCCACAGCACGGCCGCGATGGTCAGGCCGGCCAGGAAGTGCGTGGCGTAGACGGTGGTGAAGAAGAGGTCATGCCAGCCGGGCTCGCTCGTCTTGGTGCAGGGGTTGCCACACCAGGCTTCCTGGAGCCGCGTGGTGGGGAGCTCGCCGCCGCCCAGCCACTCGTCGAACCTGATCGGCATCGTGTAGTGGACGGGCAGGCCGAGCTCGTCGGTGAGGCCGCGGCTGTAGAAGTAGACGACCAGGCCGACGACCGGCAGCCACCAGTCGCGGAGGAAGTTCAGGTGGTAGCGCGGCGGCGCCTCGATGTTCCAGGCGATGGTGCCGACCCACAGCCAGAGGAACACCTGCACGGTGTCGTTGGGGATGCCGAGCAACAGGATCCACACCAGCAGCAGGACGGCGTAGCCGACCATCGCGAGCATGCGGGCGGACATCCGGGTCGGCGGCTTGGCCGGTGCCTCGAGCTCGGGGGAGTCATCGAGGCGCGCGGACATGACGGGAGTTTAGTTACCCGTCGGTTGCTGTTCAGCCAAGAGGGTCCAGTGCGTCGTGGTCGGTCACGGTCTCGCTCAGCCGGCGCAGGTGGTGGCCGCCGTTGCCGAGCAGGTGGTCGAGCGCAGTGAGGTGCGCGACGAAGTTGCCGACGGCGTACTCGGCGGTCATGCCGATCCCGCCGTGCAGCTGGATCGCTTCCTGGCCGACGTGGCGACCGCCGCGGCTCACTTGGAGTGACACCCGGGCGGCCGCATCGGCGACCTCGTCGGGATCGCCCTGGGCGACCACCATCGTCGCCCAGTCGACCATGCTGTGGGTGAGCTCCTGCGACACGTACATGTCCGCCGCCCGGAAGGTCAGCGCCTGGAACGTGTTGAGCGTGACCCCGAACTGCTTGCGGCTCTTGAGGTAGTCGGTGGTGGCGCTGAGCGCCACCTGCATCGCCCCCAGGGCCTGGTTGGCGGCCATCACCCGTGCGATGTCCTGGACGGTCGCGATGCTGGAGGTGACGTCGAGGCCGGGCTCTCCGAGGGGCGTCGCGGCGGTCGAGTCGAAGGCGACCCGTGCGGCCCGGCTGCCGTCGTACGCCGGATAGTCGGTCCGGTCGGCCACGTCGCCGTCGACGATGAACAGACCGGTGCCACTCTCGGGGAGCGCCGCGCTCACAATCAGCACCTCGGCGCGGGCGCCGTGCGGCACCGGCTCCTTCACGCCCGACAGGGTCCAGGAGTCGCCGTCCTGCGCGGCGGTGACCTGCTCGGCAGTCGGGGTCCACCCACGGCCGGGCTCGTCGTGCGCGAAGGCGAGCACACTCTCGCCCGCGGAGAGGGCGCCGAGGATCTCGGCTTTCTGCTCGGCGCTACCGACCGCCGAGACCAGGCCACCAGCCAGTACGACGGAAGTCAGGTAGGGCTCCGGTGCGATCACCCGGCCGAGCTCCTGGCACACGATGCCGATCTCGACCGGGCCGGCGCCGACCCCGCCGTGCTCTTCTGCGAACGGCAGTCCCAGCAGGCCCATCTCGGCCATCCGCGACCACAGCTTCTCGTCGAAGCCGGGGGCCTCGGCCACGACCTGGCGGCGGTTCTCGTAGTCGCTGTAGGCCTTGCCGACCAGACCGCGGACCGCGTCGCGGAGAGCTTCTTGCTCGTCGTCGTAGGTGAAGTCCATCGTCTCAGTCCTAACCGGGCTCAGAGGCCCAGGATCGTGCGGGAGATGATCTGACGCTGCACCTCGTTGGAGCCGCCGTAGATCGAGGCCTTGCGGAGGTTGAGATAGGTCGGGGTCGAGCGGCGGGCCCAGCGGTCGAGCCCAGAGTCGTCGCCGGCGCCGCTGGCGAGCGAGGCGGGACCGGCCAGGTCGACCACGAGCTCGCTGACCGCCTGCTGCAGCTCGGTGCCCTTGAGCTTGAGCACCGAGGAGGCGGGGTGGGGCTCGCCATCATGGGAGTGCGCGACCACCCTCAGGGCGGTCAGCTCGAGTGCCATCAGCTCGTTCTCCAGCTCGACGACCTGGGCCCGGATGAGCGGGTCGGCCTCGATCTGCTCCTTGGCCAGCTGCTTGACCCGGGCCAGGACCCGCTTGGTGGCGCCCACCGGTGCCACCCCGACGCGCTCGTTGCCGAGCAGGAACTTGGCGATCGTCCAGCCGCCGTTGAGCTCACCGACGAGGTTCTCGGCGGGCACCCGGACGTCGGTGAACCACACCTCGTTGACCTCGTGGCCGCCGTCGATCAGCTGGATCGGACGGACCTCGACACCCTCGGTGGTCATGTCGATGAGGAGCATCGAGATGCCGGCCTGCTTCTTCACGTCGGGGTCGGTGCGGACCAGGTTGAAGATCCAGTCGCCGTACTGCCCGAGAGTGGTCCAGGTCTTCTGGCCGTTGACCACGAAGTCGTCACCGTCGCGCACCGCCGAGCAGCGCAGCGAGGCCAGGTCGGAGCCGGCGTCGGGCTCGGAGAAGCCCTGGCTCCACCAGATGTCGAGGTTGGCGGTCTTGGGCAGGAACTTCTGCTTCTGCTCCTCGGTGCCGAACTGGGCGATCACCGGGCCGATCATCGAGGCGTTGAAGACCAGCGGCACGGGCACGCACGCCCGCTGCAGCTCCTCGTGCCAGATGTGGCGCTGCAGGTCGGTCCAGCCGCGGCCGCCCCACTCCTCGGGCCAGTGCGGTACGGCGAGGCCGGCAGCGTTGAGCGTCTGCATGCTCTCGACGCTCTGCTCCTTGGTGAGCTCGCGCCCCTCCGCCACAGCCGTGCGGATCTCCTCGGACACCTCGGTCGTGAAGAACGTCCGCATCTCCTCGCGGAAGGCCTTCATCTCATCGGACAGCTCGAGCTGCATGCCGGCCCCTTACTCGTTGGTAGCGCCATCATGCCGCGTCCGTTCTCGTAACGCTTTCCGGACGGCCACGGAGTGGGCTGGGACCAGTTGCACCACCAATCGAGAAAGGCAGAACCATGATGCATCGAATCTTCATCCTGATCATCAGCGGCGCCCTGCTGGGCCTGGTCGCTGCTCCCGCAGAGTCGAACGGTGACGGGAGCGTGTTCGAGCAGGACCGCTACGACGAGCCCTACGCGTTCAAGGACGACGGGTGCGGCTTCGTGTTCAAGGTCAAGGGCAGGCGGTGGGGTCACTACGTCATCCGCAACGTCCCCGGCTCCGACGGACAGGCCTTCCTGAACGACGAGGAGTACAACATCGAGGAGGTCCTGACCAACCCGCGCAACGGGAAGCGGATGTACATCTCGAACCACGGTCATTACACCGAGAAGAAGGCCACGCACGTCGAGGGCGACGTCTGGGAGTTCATCCAGGTCGACCAGGGCCGACCCTTCACCGTCCGGAACGGTCGGCGGCAGATCGTGCTGGCGGACCACGGCAAGGTGGTCTTCAAGCAGGTCTTCGACACCCTCGGCGACGGCAAGCCGGGCGGTGAGGAGATCTCGCGCGAGGTGGTGAGGACACCCCGCGGCAGCTTCCCGTCCCTCAGGCCGGGCTTCGACTTCTGCAAGCTGGCGACCAAGCTGATCGGCTGACCCCCGACGCCCCTCTCCGGGCGCGTCGCAACACGATCCGCACCTCGAGCGTTCAGGGTGCATGGAGACAGTGGTCGCGACCGAGAGGGGCCGGGTGGCACGGGCAACTCCAGACTTCGACAGCTGGGTCGCCGCGCGCGGCCCAGCGATGTTGCGCCTTGCCTACACGCTGACCGGCAACCGGTCGGACGCCGAGGACGTCGTACAGGACGCTCTCGCCCGCGCGCTGCCGCGCTGGGACCGGATCTCCAGGGTCGACAACGTCGACGCCTACGTACGTCGCATGGTGATCAACGCCCACACCTCGTGGTGGCGGAAGTGGCGTCGCCGCGAGTCGCCGGCCGCCGAGGTGGTGCTGCCTCCGGCCGAGGAGGCTGGCGGCCTGGCTCACGACGAGCGGGACGCCATCTGGCTCGCCTGCGGGCGGCTGCCCGACGCGCAGCGGACGGCGATCGTCCTGCGCTACTACGAACAACTGGAGTACGCCGAGATCGCAGCGCTCACGGGCGTCCGCGAGGGCTCGGTGAGGTCGCGGGTCTCGCGCGGCCTGGACGCGCTCCGGCGCGAGCTGGGAGAGGACCTGTCATGAGCGACTTCGAATCGAGGCTGACCGACGCGCTGTCGTCGGGCGCCGAAGGGGCTCCGGACGACGTATCCGGGCTGGCCGAGGGGGCGCGCCGCCGTTCGCGGCAGCGCCGGCGGACGACGGGCGCGGTTGCGGCCGCCGCGGTGATCGCCGCCGTTGCCGTGCCGGTCGGAGTGATGGCGCTGAACGATGGTGGCTCCGGAGGCGGCGAAACGGCCGAGGATCCTCCGGTCATGCCGAGCGACACCCGGATCGAGACCTGGCACGACGTCCAGATCGAGGTGCCGACCTCGTGGGGCTACGGCGGCCGCACCGCGTGGTGCACCGGCGGCCAGGCCGAGAAGCCCGTCGTGGAGCGCCCCGGCGGCGTGGTCGCTCTCATCCTGTGCGACCCGGCCAACAGCTTCGGCGTGTCCTTCGGAGACGCCTCGGCCTTCGACCCGGCGTACCCGAGCGGGCACGTGTGGAAGTACGAAGCGGGCGACTACACCGAGTATGCGCCGGGCTCCTGGCTCGGCTACTGGTACGACCAGGACGCCGTGGTGCAGGTCAACGCCGGCGACAAGGAAACCGTGCAGGACATCATCGACTCGGTGCAGGTGGTGGACTCCGTCGACGGCAACGGGTGTCCACCCGTTGACGACGGGACACCCGTCGCCGTCGAGGACGACGAGGTCAGCGTCTGTCGCTACTCCGCTGACGGCGACCTCGAGCAGAGCGAGCGGTTGGTCGGAGACGACGCGGCAGCGGCGAAGCTGGCGATCGCGGCAGCACCTGCGGTGGAGGCTGCCAACGACTGCGCCAACGCCGACGGGGAGCACGTCGTGCTGACCGTCGACGGGGAACGCGCCGACGTCCAGTACTCCGGGACCGCCTGCGGCGACCGCGGCCTGTTCGTCGGCGACGAGGTGCAGCGAGCTGACCAGCGACGTCATGTACTGGGCGCTGTCGCCGGGATGGTTCGGGTCCGTCGAGTCCTGGGTGCCGCTGCCCGGCAAGCTGCGGGAGCTGCACACATACGCGCCGCTCGATGCGCTGACGGAGGGCGGCGCCTGCCCGACGCAGTTCGGACCCACGGACGACCTGACGGTCGACCCCGCCGAGGACTCAGCCTTCCTATGCCGCTACGCGCTGGACTGGGCCGGCGAGTCCGGCGGCACGTGGTTGCTCGACGACGAGCGCGAGCTGCTCGGCGAGGACGAGTCCCGGTTGGTTGCCGCCGTCGAAGCGTCACCGTCCAGCCCCGGACCGTCGTCGGGCACGTGCCGTGACACAGCGGGAGGCAAGGGCGAGCTGTTCGTCCTGAGTCGCGCCGCAGCGACGTACTGGATCTACAACTCCGAGTGCGTCCTCAGCGGTGTCGAAGTGGAGTACGACGACCAGTCGCTCGAAGGTCATGCGCTCACCCAGGAGCTGCTCGGCCTCCTGGGGTCGCCGTACGGCGTGCTCCGGTAGGTCTCGGCACGCTGGTCTGGACCGGAGCGCTTTCCTCGGCTGGCTGTTTTACCTTTTTCAGCATGATCTCCTTTCCTCGCGTAGCTGTCGCCTCCCTGTTGCCGCTCAGTGCCCTGGCCGTGAGCGCCCCACTGACGAGCGCGGCCGCGGCGCCGGGCCAGATCGACGCCTGCGTCAACAACTCCACTGGCGCCGTTCGGATCACGAGCTTCGCCTGCGGCGGCGCCGAGCACGCTGTCAGCTGGAGCATCACCGGCCCCACCGGAGCGACGGGCGCCACCGGCGCCACCGGCGCGACCGGCGCGACCGGAGGAATCGGCCCCCAGGGCCCCGCCGGACCCGCAGGTCCGGTTGGTCCGGCTGGTCCGGCCGGCCCGGTTGGTCCGACCGGGCCGACCGGTTCGACCGGTCCGACCGGTCCGAGTGGTGCCACGTCGCACGCCAGCTACATCTACAGCGAGGGCCTCCTGCTGCTCATCCCCACCGGGGATAGTGTGCCCTTCGCCAACAACGGCGTGCTGAACGGCGTGACCCACACCCCCGGCTCCTCCCAGATTGCGGTTGCTCTCAGTGGTCAGTACGAGATCCGGTTCAGCGTGTCCGCTATCGAACCCAACCAGTTCGGGCTCACCGTGAATGGTCTCCCGATCGCGGGCAGCATCTACGGCTCAGGGGCGGGCACCCAGCAGAACAGCGGCCAGGTCGTCGTCTCTCTGACCGCCGGCGACATCATCCAGCTCCGCAACGTCTCGTCGACCGTCACCCTGCACGTGTTGGCCGGCGGGTTGCAGCAAAACGTCGTCGCGTCGATCTCGATCGTGTGGCTAGGGGCCTAGATCAAGACGCCAAGGTCCTGATTTCCGAACCGACCTCGTTCTCCTCGGCCCGCAGCTACCCTCGATCATGACCACTTCGTCACGCCTGTTTGTTGCTTCCCTGCTGTCGCTCAGTGCACTCGCCGTGAGCGCCCCTCTGAGCAGCGCCGCCACTCCAGGACAGATCGACGCCTGCGTCAACAACTCCACTGGCGCCGTCCGGATCACGAACTTCTCCTGCGGCGGCGCCGAGCACGCTGTCAGCTGGAACATCACCGGCGCCACCGGCGCCACCCGCGACCGGCGCAACAGGAGCAACGGGTGCCGCCGGGAGTGTCGGGCCCCAGGGCCCGGCCGGGCCGGTTGGCCCTGCCGGACCTGCCGGACCCACCGGCGCTGCCGGAACTCCTGGCGCCATTGGCCCCATCGGTCCGATGGGGCCGGCCGGACCGCCCGGAGCGACGGGAGCCAACGGCACCCCCGGTTCCCCTGGCGCTCCTGGAACCCCCGGCGCTCCTGGCGTTCCTGGCCCCGTCGGGCCCGTGGGTCCGACCGGACCAATGGGTACCCCCGGTGTGACCGGTCCGACCGGGGCGCCGGGCGTGGCTGCGGTCTCCGAGTACGCCGAGTTCTTCGCCCTGATGCCGGGCGACAACGCGTCCACCGTGGGTGACGGGCTGCCGGTCTGGTTCCCGCAGGACGGACCGACCAGCGGCTCCATCGTCCGAATCACTCCCTACACGTTCGGACTACCGACCATCGGCACCTATCGCGTGTCGTTCAGCGTGCCGGTTACCGAAGCGGGCCAGCTAGTCGTGACGCTGAACGGCGTCGAGCTCGCCTATACCGTCGTCGGACGGGCAACGGGCACGTCGGCGATAGCCGGCGAGGCACTCGTCCAGACCACTACTGCCAATTCGGTGATCACGGTGAACAACCCGCTGGGGAACACGCCCGCGCTCACCATCACGCCGCTTGCCGGCGGTACCCGGCCGGTGGCGGCCACACTCATCATCGAACAGCTGGAGTGAGCTTCTCGGCTGCCTAATCGGGTCGCGGCTGCATCGTCGATGACGGACAATCAACGGTCGTGGGTCATGTGGATGTCGCGGGAGTGCGCTACGAGCTGCCGGACGGGCGGGTGCTGCTCGACGACGTGTCGTTCCGCGTCGGCGAAGGTGCCAAGGTCGCGCTGGTGGGCGCCAACGGGGCCGGCAAGACCACCCTGCTGAGGATCATCACCGGCGACCTGCTGCCACACGAGGGCGCGGTGACCCGCACCGGTGGGCTCGGGGTGATGCGGCAGATGGTCGGCGCCGATCTCGGCGAGACGCCCACGGTGGCCGACCTGTTGCTCAGCGTCTCCCCTCCACGCGTCCGAGCCGCGGCCAACGAGGTCGACCGGTGCGAGGTCGCGCTGATGGAGACCGACGACGAGAAGACCCAGATGCGCTACGCCGAGGCTCTGGCTGACTACGCCGACGCCGGCGGCTACGACCTCGAGGTCACCTGGGACGTCTGCACGATCAAGGGCCTCGGGGTTCCGTTCGAGCGCGCCAAGTACCGCGAGCTGAAGACGCTCAGCGGAGGCGAGCAGAAGCGGTTGGTGCTGGAGTACCTCCTGGCCGGCCCCGACGAGGTGCTGCTGCTCGACGAGCCCGACAACTTCCTCGACGTGCCGGGCAAGATCTGGCTCGAAGGACGGATCAAGGAGTCGGACAAGACGATCCTCTTCATCAGCCACGACCGCGAGCTGCTCGACAACACGGCCACCCGGGTGGTCACCGTCGAGCTCGGTGCGGCCGGCAACCTGGTGTGGACCCATCCGGGTGGGTTCACGAGCTACCACGAGGCGCGGAAGCAGCGTTTCGCCCGCTTCGAGGAGCTCCGCAAGCGCTGGGACGAAGAGCACGCCAAGCTGCGCGCCCAGATGCTCATGTACAAGCAGAAGGCGGCCTACAACTCAGACATGGCCAGCCGCTACCAGGCAGCCCAGACCCGGCTGCGCAAGTTCGAGGAGGCCGGCCCGCCGACCGAGCAGCCGCGCGAGCAGCAGGTGACGATGCGGCTCAAGGGCGGCCGCACCGGCAAGCGCGCGGTGGTCTGCGAGGACCTCGAGATGACCGGTTTGATGAAGCCCTTCGACCTCGAGATCTGGTACGGCGAGCGGGTGGCCGTGCTCGGCTCCAACGGCTCGGGCAAGTCCCACTTCCTGCGGCTGCTGGCCGCCGGTGGCAGCGACCCGGACGTGGAGCACCGCCCGGTGGGCGACACCCGCATCAAGCCGGTCACCCATCTCGGCAAGGCAAAGCTCGGCGCCCGCGTGCGGCCGGGCTGGTTCGTGCAGACCCACGAGCATCCCGAGCTGGTTGGCCGCACCCTGCTCGAGATCCTGCACCGGGGCGACGAGCATCGCGACGGGATGGGCCGCGAGGCGGCGGCCCGGGTGCTCGACCGCTACGAGCTGGCGCACGCCTCCGAGCAGCGCTTCGAGAGCCTCAGCGGCGGGCAGCAGGCGCGCTTCCAGATCCTGATGCTCGAGCTGTCGGGCGCAACCTTGCTGCTGCTCGACGAGCCGACCGACAACCTCGACGTGCAGAGCGCCGAGGCACTGGAGGACGGACTCGAGGCGTTCGAGGGCACGGTGGTGGCGGTGACCCACGACCGCTGGTTCGCGCGCGGCTTCGACCGGTTCCTGGTCTACGGCGCCGACGGTGACGTCTACGAGTCCGACGGCCCGGTCTGGGACGAGGGAAGGGTGGAGCGCGTCCGATGAGTGACCTCGAGATCGTGGACGTCGACCCGTTCGACCCCACCTCGTTCGATCCGTGGTGGCGTGCCTACCACGACGCCGAGGAGACCGACCGCGGCAAGACGGCGACCATCTGGCAGCTCGAGGAGCTGCGCGCGTTCCTGCAGGACGATGGCCGAAGGACGTGGAGGGCGGGCTGGTCCGGCTTGGTGGATGGCGTCGTGGTGACGACCGGCTTCCTCACGCTGCCGATGCTCGACAACCTCGACCGCGCCGGCCTCGCGATCACCACGATCGACGGGCACCGCCGGCGCGGCTACGCGACCGCGATGCTCGCGCATGTCGAGCAGGTCGCCCGCGACCGGGGCCGGTCGGTGCTCGGCGGCGAGGCCTACTGGCCCTATGCCGCGGGACCGGAAGGTGACGGCGCGTCGGGCCGCGAGTTCGCCCGCGCCCACGGCTACGAGCTCGCGCTGGGCGACATCCAGCGGCGGCTCTCGCTTCCCGTCGCCGACGAGCTGCTCGACGAGCTGGCGGCCGAGGCGGCACCGCACCTTGCGGCGTACTCGATGCGCTCGTGGGTCGGGTCCGCGCCCGACGACCTGGTCGACGACTTCGCCGACATCGGGGCCAGCCTGATGACCGAGGCCCCTACCGGCGAGCTGACCATCGAGCCGGAAGCACCCGACGTCGGCGCGCTGCGCGAGGAGGAGGCGCTGCTGGTCAAGCAGGGCCGGACCAAGTACGTCACCGTCGCTCTCGACGAGACCGGCCGGATCGCGGCCTTCACCGATCTGGTGACCACCGTCCACGAGCCCGACCGGGCTTACCAGTGGGGCACGCTGGTCCGTCGTGCCGATCGTGGCCACCGGCTCGGCCTGGCGGTGAAGATCGCCAACCTGCGGCTGCTCCAGCAGGAGCGGCCGGACGTCGCCCAGCTGACCACGTTCAACGCCGAGGTCAACGCCCACATGATCGGGGTCAACGAGCGGCTCGGGTTCGTCCCGGTCGAGCGCCTGGGGGAGTTCGAGAAGAAGACAGGCTGACCGCGACACACCTAGCCGTTGCTCGACTCCGCGTCGGAGTCGAGGGTGAGCGTGGCGGTCTTCTCGTCGCCGCCGCGCTCGTAGGTCACCGTGACGTCGTCACCCGGCCGGTAGGACCGGATGGTCGCGACCAGCGAGTCGGAGCTGGTGACCAGGTGGTCGTCGATCTTGGTGATCACGTCACCGCTCTCGAGACCGGCGGAACCCGCCGCGGAGCCGTTGGTGATCTCCTCGATCTGGGCGCCGTCGGTCACCTCGGCGCCGGAACCCGTCTGCGGCGACACGTCGCCGACCGTGATGCCGAGCCGGGCGTGGGTCGGGGTCTCGCCGTTCTTCATCTGGTCGATGATCGGCAGCACCTCGTCGATCGGGATGGCGAACCCGAGGCCGATCGAGCCGGCCTCGCCGCCCAAGCTCGAGCCCGTGGACTGGATGGAGGAGTTGATGCCGACCAGCTGGCCGGACATGTTCACCAGCGGACCGCCACTGTTGCCGGGGTTGATCGCCGCGTCTGTCTGGATCGCGGGATAGACCGTGCTGTTGCCCTGGCCGTCCGAGCCGACGTCGACCGGCCGGTCGAGCGCGCTGACGATGCCGCTGGTCACGGTGGAGTCGAGGCCGAACGGGGAGCCGATGGCCACGACCTCCTCGCCGACGTCGAGGCTGTTCGACTTTCCGATCGTGATCGGGGTCAGTCCGTCGACGTCCTCGGCCTGCACAAGTGCGGTGTCCGTGAGCGGGTCCTGCCCGAGCACCGTCGCCGTGGTCTTGCTGCCGTCGCTGAAGGAGACCGTGATCTCGCCACCCTCGCCGGCCAGCGACGCCACGTGGTCGTTGGTGAGGATCTGGCCGTCGGAGGTGAGGATGATCCCCGACCCCGAGCCCTGACCTCCGGAGCCCGAGACGTCCAGCTTCACCACCGAGGGCAGCACGGACTGGGCGACCTGCTCCACACTGCCCTCGGGGGCGGCCTGGTCCGGCGTCGACGCGACCTGCGACGTTGCGGTCGGTGACGACCCGTTGCCCGAATTACCGCCGTCGTCGTTGAAGGCCGAGTAGGCCGCCGCGCCACCGATGCCGGCACCGCCACCGACCAGGAGCGACGCCGCCACGACCGCAGCCGCGAAGCCACGGCGTCCGCGCGGCGGCGGGATCGCCGCCGGGGCGGCCGAGGTGGGCGGGGGAGAGCTGGGCGGCGGGAAGGTCGGGTAGTCACTCATGTCACCGAGCATCGCCAGCCACCCTGTGACGATCCTGAGACACCGCTTGCCGTTGGGCGAGAACTCGCGCCCGCGCCACGGCCTCCGGGCGGGCACGGTCCTACTGGCGCTGACCGGCCCGGTCGCCGAGGCGGTCGGCTTCGACCGATGGCTGGTGATCGTGGCGGCGGTGATGGGCGGCTCGGCCCTGTTGTCGCTGCTCTCCCACGACGTACGCCGGCTCGAACGGCACGTGTAGCACGGACGGCTACCGTGTCCGCGTGGACGAACCCACCTTGTACGAATGGGCCGGCGGCGCCACCGCGATGCGCCGGATGATCGACTGCTTCTATGACCGCGTGGAGCGCGACGAGCTGCTCGGCCCGCTCTTCCCGGGTGGGGTGAGCGAGGAGCATCGCGCGAACGTCACGCTCTGGTGGGGTGAGGTGTTCGGCGGCCCTCCGCGCTACACCGACGAGCTCGACGGCTACGAGCGGATGCTCGCCCACCATCGCAACCTCGGCATCACGCCCGATCAGCGACGACAGTTCGTCACCTTGATGTCACTCGGCGCCGATGATGCGGAGCTGCCGGACGACCCGGAGTTCCGCTCGGCGCTATTGGCTTACCTGGAATGGGGTACCCGGTTGGCCATGCACAACTCCGGGGCGGCCCCCGACGTCGTGGAACACGCGCGGGTGCCAGTTTGGGGATGGGGTGCGGCGCCGCCGTACCAGCCCTAAGATGCCCAAAGGAGAGGGAACCACTCTGTTAGGACAGAACATGGGAAGCTCACGAAGCATTCGAGTACTACTCGGGGCGGTGCTCATCGCCGGCTCTTTGCTCACCGGGGCTGGGGTCATCGCTCCTGCCAACGCCACGCATCCCGGTTGCGGGAACATCGGGCCCATCCGCAACATCGTGAACAGCAACATCCGCTGCCCCGACGCCAGGCCGGTCGCCGCGGCCTGGTTGGCGGCCGCGACCCGTGGCCCCGGCCCCGCCCGCACGTTCGCGCGAGCCAACGACTTCCGATGCCACTACTACCGCGCCACCGGCAAGGTCCGGTGCTCGGACCGTGCCACTGGTGGACGCGCCGGAATTCGGATGGTGCTCTTCACCTACACGCGCTGACGGACCTCGGTTGTGCGCCGGTGTGGCACCGGCCACAATCGGGCGCGTGACCGAGACCAGCGCGCCCGAGCCCACGTTCGTCGACGACCGGATCGCCCACTGGGCCGTGGCCACCCCGGACGCCGACGCCGTCACCTATGGCCCGCGCACCTAGACCTGGGCGCAATGGGACGACCGGGTACGCCGTAATGCCGGCGGCCTCCAAGCGCTGGGGATCGGCCGCGGCGACGTGGTGGCCTTCCTGGACAAGAACCATCCCGGCCTGTGTCGAGACCAGCCTGGGCGCCGCGTCGCTGGGCGCCGCGCACGCGATCGTCAACTGGCGCTCGGCAGGCGACGAGGTCGACTACGCCGTCAACGACAGCGGCGCGAAGGTGCTCTTCGTCGGCTCCGAGCTGATGCCGACCATCGACAAGATCCGCGACCGGCTGACCAAGGTCGAGAAGATCATCGAGGTGACCCCGGACGGGGCGGACGGCGACGAGTACGAAGCGTGGCTGGCCGCTTCGTCACCGGTCACGCGTCCCGACGACGTCTCGCCAGAGGACGTCTGCCTGGTGATGTACTCCTCGGGCACCACGGGCCGGCCCAAGGGCGTGATGCTGACCCACACCAACATGGTCCAGCACACCATCAACGCCCACGACGGCTGGGGATTCTCGCCCGGCGACAAGTCGATGGTGGCGATGCCTCTCTTCCACGTCGGCGGCTCGTCGTACGTGCTGTTCGGCATCCACGACGGCGTCGAGAGCTACATGACCCGTGAGCCGGACGGCGCCTCACTGGCCGGCGCGATCATCTCGGGTGCCAATCGGACCTTCCTGGTGCCCGCTGTCCTCGCCCAGGTGCTGCAGAGCGGACCGGACGCGATCAAGCTGTTCGGGGGGCTCAAGACCTACACGTACGGCGCCGCGCCGATGCCGCCGCCGCTGCTGCGCGCGGCGATGGAGGCGTGGCCGGACACCGACTTCATCCAGGTCTACGGCCTCACCGAGGTGGCCGGTGTCGCCACCCACCTGATGCCCGAGGCGCACCGCGACGCCGATCACCCAGAGCGCCTGGTCTCGGCCGGGCAGCCGATCCCCGGGGTGCAGCTGCGGATCGTCGACCCGACCACGCTCGAGGACCTGGCGGTGGGCGAGCACGGCGAGATCTGGCTGAAGACACCGCAGCTGATGAGGGGCTTCCTCAACAGGCCGGAGGCGACCGCCGAGGTGATCACCGAAGACGGGTGGTTCCGCAGCGGTGACATGGGCAAGGTCGACGACGAGGGGTTCCTCTACGTCGAGGACCGGCTCAAGGACATGATCATCAGTGGCGGCGAGAACATCTACTCACCCGAGGTCGAGCGCGTGCTCGCCGAGCACCCAGCGGTGATGGAGGTCGCGGTCATCGGGGTGCCGGACGACACCTGGGGCGAGTCGGTCAAGGCGGTCGTGTCGCTCAACGAGGGCCAGTCGGTCACCGAGGACGAGCTGATCGCCTACTGCCGCGAGCACCTGGCCCACTTCAAGTGCCCGAAGTCCGTCGACATCACCGGTCCGCTGCCCCGCAACCCCACCGGGAAGATCCTGAAGAAGGACCTGCGGGCGCCGTACTGGGTGGGCCGCGACCGGGCCGTCAACTGATGACCGAGCAGACGGCTCGCTAAGGGGCTACGCCCACCGCTCCGAGGCCGGCACGAAGTCGAGACCGCGGTCGCCGGTGTAGATCTGCTTGGGCCGGGCGATCTTCTGCTCCTTGTCCTGGACCAGCTCCTGCCACTGGGCCAGCCAGCCCGGCGTGCGCCCGATGGCGAAGAGGACCGTGAACATCTCGGGCGGGAACTGGAACGCCTCGTAGATCAGGCCGGAGTAGAAGTCGACGTTGGGGTAGAGCTTGCGCTTGATGAAGTACTCGTCCTCGAGCGCGATCTTCTCGAGCTCCTTGGCGATCGCGAGGAGCGGGTTGACCCCGGTGACCTCGAAGACGTCGTCGCAGGCCTTCTTGATGATCGTCGCGCGCGGGTCGAAGTTCTTGTAGACGCGGTGTCCGAAGCCCATCAGCTTCTCGTTGCCGGCCTTCACGCCCTCGATGAACGACGGGATGTTCTCCTTCGTCCCGATCCGGCGCAGCATCCGGAGCACGGCCTCGTTGGCGCCGCCGTGGAGCGGCCCGAAGAGCGCGCCCACTCCCGCCGCCACCGCGGAGTAGGGGTCGACCTGCGAGGAGCCCACCGAGCGGACGGCGTTGGTCGAGCAGTTCTGCTCGTGGTCGGCATGCAGGATGAACAGCACGTCGAGGGCCTTCACCAGGCGCTCGTCGGCTTCGAAGCGCTGCTCGCTCATCTTGAACAGCATCGAGAGGAAGTTGGCGGTGTAGCCGAGCTCGTTGTCGGGATAGATGAACGGCTTGCCCTGCGCGTGGCGGAACGACCAGGCACCCAGCGTCGGCATCTTCGCGATCATCCGCACGATCTGCATGTGGCGGTTGTCGGCGTCGGAGATGTTGCGCGCGTCCGGGTAGAACGTCGAGAGGGCGCCGACCGACGCCATCAGCATCCCCATCGGGTGCGCGTCGTAGCGGAAGCCCTCCATGAACGACTTCACGTTCTCGTGCACGAACGTGTGATAGGTGATCTCGTGCACCCACGCGTCGTACTCGGCCCTGCTGGGCAGGGTGCCGTGGTTGAGGAGGTAGGCGACCTCGAGGAAGTTGGACTTCTCGGCCAGCTGGTCGATGGGGTAGCCGCGGTACTCGAGGATCCCCTTGTCGCCGTCGATGTAGGTGACGGCGCTGCGGCACGAAGCCGTGTTGACGAAGCCGGGGTCGTAGACGGCCAGCCCGGGCTGCTCGTCGTCGGTCTTGATCTGCCCGAGATCGGCGGCCTTGATGGTGCCGTCGGAGATCGGGACGTCGTACTCCTGTCCGGTGCGGTTGTCACGGACGGTGAGAGAGTCGGTCACGTCCTCCAACCTAAACCGGGACTGGCTGGGGCGCTAACCCGGTGTCCACCGTTTTGACGGTGTCGCGGCCGCCCGCGTATTCTTTTCTGTCGCGGCCTGCCCCGGAAGCTGTCCCTTGTGACTGGCTCCGTGCGGGCGGCCATCTGCATGATCCCGAATACCTGACAACACCGAACCAGTAAGGCTGATTCCTGTGCGCACGTACAGCCCGAAGCCCGCGGACATCCAGCGGGTGTGGCACGTCATCGATGCCGAGGACGTCGTCCTCGGCCGTCTCGCCGTCGAGGCCGCCAACCTGCTGCGCGGCAAGCACAAGCCGATCTACGCCCCGCACATGGACACCGGCGACTTCGTGATCGTCGTCAACGCCGAGAAGGTCCACCTCTCCGGTGACAAGCGGACGTCCAAGCTCGCCTACCGCCACTCCGGCTACCCCGGCGGCCTGTCGTCCACCCCGATCGGCGAGATCCTGGAGAAGGACCCGCGCAAGGCCATCGAGAAGGCCGTGTGGGGCATGCTCCCGAAGAACAAGCTGAGCCGCGCTCAGCTCAGCAAGCTCAAGGTGTACGCCGGCCCGGAGCACCCGCACGCGGCCCAGCAGGCCGTTCCGTTCGAGATCAAGCAGATCTCCCAGTAATCATCTGATGACGACGAAGACAGAGTTGAGGAAGCACCGTGGTTGAGAGCAGCACCGAGGTCGAGGAGACCGAGACCACCGAGGCTGAGGCCGAGGCCTACGTCGCCGACGAGCAGGGCCTTGCCTACAGCTCGGAGAGCGCTCCGTCCCCGGACGCGCCCGAGCGCCCCGCGGTCATCGCGCCCGCCGCGGCCACCGGCCGTCGCAAGGAGGCCGTCGCCCGCGTGCGGATCGTCCCCGGCACCGGCGAGTGGACCGTCAACGGCCGCACGCTCGACTCCTACTTCCCCAACAAGCTGCACCAGCAGGTTGTCAACGAGCCGTTCGCCAACCTCCAGCTCGAGGGCCGCTTCGACGTCATCGCCCGCATCCACGGCGGTGGCATCACCGGTCAGGCCGGCGCCCTGCGCCTCGGCGTGGCCCGCTGCCTCAACTCGATCGACGAAGAGACCAACCGCCCCTCGCTCAAGAAGGCCGGGCTGCTCACGCGTGACGCCCGCGTCATCGAGCGCAAGAAGGCCGGTCTGAAGAAGGCTCGGAAGGCTCCTCAGTTCAGCAAGCGCTAATGCCGCGTATCTTCGGCACGGACGGGGTCCGGGGCCTGGCGAACGGTCATCTGACCGCAGAGCTGGCCCTGGACCTTTCTGTTGCCGCCGCCCGGGTCCTGGCCGACCGTGGTGAGTTCGAGGGCCACCGCCCGCTGGCGGTCGTGGGCCGCGACACCCGCATCTCCGGGCAGTTCCTGGAGCACGCCGTGGTCGCCGGCCTGGCCGCGGCCGGTGTCGACGTACTCCGGCTCCGGGTGCTGCCGACACCGGGCGTTGCCTACCTGACCGAGGCCCTCGGGGCAGACCTGGGCGTGGTCATCAGCGCCTCCCACAACCCGATGCCCGACAACGGCATCAAGTTCCTGGGGCGCGGTGGACACAAGCTCGACGACGCGGTCGAGAAGGTCATCGAGCAGCACCTCCACGAGGAGTGGGAGCGACCGGTCGGCGGTGACGTGGGCCGGGTGACGCCGTACGCCACTCCGGTCGAGGAGTACGTCGACCACCTCGTCTCCACCATCGACCAGCCCCTCGCCGGGCTGAAGGTGGTGCTCGATTGTGCTCACGGCGCCGCCTACGAGGCCGGACCGCTCGCGTTGGCGAAGGCCGGTGCCGAGGTGATCGCGATCGGGATCGAGCCAGACGGGCTCAACATCAACGACGGGTGCGGGTCCACCGACCTCGGCCCGCTGCAGCGGGCGGTCCTGGAGCACGGAGCCGACGCCGGGTTCGCGCTCGACGGCGACGCCGACCGCTGCCTGGCCGTCGACCACGAGGGCTATGCCGTCGACGGCGACCAGATCCTCGCGGTGCTCGCGATCGGCATGGCCGAGACCGGCCGGCTCGCGAAGGACACCGTCGTGGCCACCGTGATGAGCAACCTCGGTTTCGTGAAGGCGATGAAGGCCGCGGGCCTGGGCGTCCGCCAGACCAAGGTCGGCGACCGCTACGTGCTCGAGGCGATGCGCGTCTCCGGCTACACCCTGGGCGGCGAACAGTCCGGACACGTGATCATGAGCGAGCACGCCACCACCGGCGACGGCATCCTCACCGCGCTGCACGTGCTCGAGCGGATGGCGGTCAAGGGGCAGAGCCTCCAGTCGCTCGCTGGGGTGGTCACCCGCCTCCCGCAGGTGCTGGTCAACGTGCCTGGCGTCGACAAGTCCCGCACCGACGAGGACGCCGTACTGGCCGCAGCCCTGGCCGAGGAAGAGGCCGCGCTCGGCGACTCCGGCCGGATCCTGCTCCGCCCTTCCGGCACCGAGGCGCTGGTGCGCGTGATGGTCGAGGCCTCGACGCAGGAGCTCGCCCAGGACATCGCCGACCGGTTGGCCGGCGTGGTCAAGGCGCAGCTCGCGCTCTAGCGCGAAAACCCGCTTGCCACTGCCCCTAGCGTTCATCGGGTGAGCACTATCGAGATCCGCGACCTCGACCGCGCGGACGACGCCCAGATCCGCACGTTCTGGGAGGTCGTGGGCGAGTCCGTCGCCGAGCGGCCCTACAACACCTGGCTGGCGTGGGCCGCGGCCCGCACCTACCTGGCCGAGCCACCGAACGACAGCGAGGCGGCAGCCCTGTGCGCCTGGGACGGCGACCGGATGGTGGCGGTGTCGTCGATCAGTGCCCCGCGGCTCGACAACCTCCATCGCTCGGAGGCGATCGTCTACGTCCTGCCGGACCGGCGACGCGAAGGGATCGGCAGCCTCCTCCTGGAGCGGGCCCTCGATCAGGTGCGTACGTGGGACCGCACCGTGATCGCGACCGAGGCGTACGCCCCGGTCGACGGCGACAGCCCCGGCCTGGCCTTCGCGCGGCACCACGGGTTCCTGGTCGCGATCGAGGACGGCATGAAGATCGCCGACCTCCAGACCACCCAGGACAGCTGGCCGGCGCTGGCGGCCGAGGCGGCGCCGTACCACCAGGACTACCGGCTGGTGACCACCTGGGACCCGATGCCCGATGAGCTGATCGAGGGCTACTGCCGGCTCAACACCAAGTTCTTCTCGCTCGCGCCCACCGGTGAGATGGACGTCGAGGACGAGGTGTGGGAACCAGCTCGGGTGCGCGAGCGCGAACGGCGCGGCGTCCAGGCCCGGCGACGCGACCTCTACACGATGGCTCTGGACGAGTCCGGCGAACCGGTCGGCATGACCGAGCTGTTCATCAACGAGACCGCCGCGCACCGGGTCTTCCAGAGCGGCACCCTGGTGCTGCCCGAGCACCAGGGCCACCGGCTCGGGCTCGCCCTGAAGGTGGCGAACCAGCAGGCCCTGCTGGAGCGCTTCCCGGACGCCGAGTGGATCATCACCGGCAATGCCGACGTCAACGCCCCGATGAACGCCGTCAACGAGAGGCTGGGTTTCCGGGTCGTCGAGCGGTGCGTGGAGATGGAAAGGGCGGTCTAAACCTTGCGCAGCCGCACGTAGCGGACGGAGTGGTCGCGGTCCTTGCGCAGCACCAGGGTCGCCCGCGAGCGGGTCGGCAGGATGTTCTCGGCCAGGTTCGGCCCGTTGATGGTGTCCCAGATGCGCTCCGCCTCGGCGACCGCCTCGTCGTGGCTCAGCGAGGCGTACTTCGCGAAGTAGGACTCCGGATCCTGGAAGGCGGTCTCGCGCAGGCGCTGGAACCGCTCGACGTACCAGTCGCGGATGTGGCCGGCGCCGGCGTCGACGAAGACGGAGAAGTCGAAGAAGTCGCTGAGGGTCAGCCCGGCGCGGCCGTCCTCGCGGACCCGCGCCGGCTGGAGCACGTTGAGGCCCTCGATGATCACGATGTCGGGCCGCTTGATCACGACCTTCTCGTCGGGAACGACGTCATAGACGAGGTGTGAGTACGTCGGCGCCTCGACCTCGTCCTTGCCTGACTTGATGTCCACGACGAACCGCAGCAGCGCGCGGCGATCGTAGGACTCCGGGAAGCCCTTGCGCTGCAGCAGCCCGCGCCGCTCTAGCTCGTCGTTGGGGTAGAGGAAGCCGTCGGTGGTGACGAGCGCGACGTTGGGGTGCTCCGGCCAGTGGGCGAGCATCTGCTGCAGCACGCGAGCGGTCGTGGACTTGCCGACCGCGACCGAGCCGGCCAGGCCGATCACGAACGGCGTACGCGGTGGAGTCCGTCGATGCAGGAAGTCCTCCTGCGAGCGGTGCAGGTCGCCGGCCGCCGCGACGTACAGGCTGAGCAGGCGGGAGATCGGCAGGTAGACGTCCTGCACCTCGTCGAGATCGAGTGAGTCGCCGAGGCCCCTCAGCCGCTGGATCTCCTCGGCTGACAGGGGGTTCTCGGTCTGTGGGGCGAGCGCTGCCCAGGCCGACCGGTCGAGCTCGATGTACGGAGATGTCTCGCGGTCGTCGCTGCCATGGCCGCCGGACATGGCAGCGATTCTTGCAGTACGCCCTCTTGGGCGGTCCCGAAGTCCATCACGCCTAGAGTTGGGGCATGTGCGGCATCGTCGGTTACGTGGGCTCCCAGCAGGCCCAGGGCGTGGTCGTCGAGGGGCTGCGGCGGCTGGAGTACCGCGGCTATGACTCCGCCGGGATCGCGCTGGTGATCACGGGTCCTGGCGGCGGGGTCGCCACCGAGAAGCGGGCCGGAAAGCTGGCCAACCTCGAGAAGGCCATCGCCGACGCGCCGCTGCCGGCCGCGACCACGGCGATCGGGCACACCCGCTGGGCAACGCACGGCGCGCCCAACGACGTGAACGCCCATCCCCACCTCGGCAACAGCCGCCGCGTCGCGCTGGTGCACAACGGCATCATCGAGAACTTCGCCGAGCTCCGGGCCCGGATCGAGGCCGACGACCACGTGCTGCTCTCCGAGACGGACACGGAGGTCGCCGCCCACCTGCTGGAGCTGCAGGTGCTCTCTGGCATCGACCTGACCACGGCCATGCAGCGCGTCTGCCAGCAGCTCGACGGCGCGTTCACGCTGGTGGCGGTGGACGGCGAGGACCCGACCCGGGTGGTCGCGGCCCGACGCAACTCGCCACTGGTGGTCGGCATCGGCGAGGGCGAGAACTTCCTCGGGTCCGACGTCTCCGCGTTCATCGAGCACACCCGCGAGGCGCTCGAGCTGGGTCAGGACCAGGTGGTCACGATCACGGCCGACGAGGTGATGGTCAGCAACTTCGACGGGACGCCGGCGGAGGGCCGGCGCTACCACGTCGACTGGGACCTCTCGGCCGCCGAGAAGGACGGCCACGACTGGTTCATGCGCAAGGAGATCTTCGAGCAGCCGCGCGCGGTGGCGGACTCGCTGCTGGGCCGGCGTACGAAGGAAGGGCTGCTGCACCTCGACGAGATGCGGCTCTCCGACGACGAGCTGCGCGACATCGACAAGATCATCATCATCGCCTGCGGCACGTCGTTCTATGCCGGCATGGTGGCGAAGTACGCGATCGAGCACTGGACCCGCACGCCGGTCGAGGTCGAGCTGGCCTCGGAGTTCCGCTACCGCGACCCGATCCTCGACTACTCAACGCTGGTCGTCGCGATCAGCCAGTCGGGAGAGACCGCCGACACGCTGCAGGCGATCCGCCACGCGCGCACACAGCGGTCGAAGGTGCTGGCGATCTGCAACACCAACGGCTCGACGATCCCGCGCGAGTCCGACGCGGTCATCTACACCCACGCCGGCCCCGAGATCGGAGTCGCGTCGACCAAGGGCTTCCTGACCCAGCTGGTCGCCTGCTACCTGCTCGCGCTCTACGTCGCGCAGATCAAGGGCACCCGGTTCGGTGACGAGATCGGCCAGATCGTGCGGCAGCTCGAGGCGATGCCGGCCCACATCGAGACGGTGCTGGGGTGTGCCGACCAGGTCTACGAGCTGGCGCGGGCGCACACGGAGACCAAGTCGGTGCTGTTCCTCGGGCGGCACGCCGGCTACCCCGTGGCCCTCGAGGGGGCGCTGAAGCTCAAGGAGCTCGCCTACCTCCACGCTGAGGGGTTCGCTGCCGGCGAGCTCAAGCACGGCCCGATCGCCCTGATCGAGCCGGGGCTGCCGGTGCTGTGCGTCGTACCTCCTCAGGGGCGGGACCAGCTGCACGGCAAGATGATCAGCGGCATCCAGGAGGTGCGGGCGCGGGGCGCGATGACGATCTGCCTGGCCGAGGAGGGCGACACCTCGATCGAGCCCTACGCCGACCACCTGATCCGGCTCCCCAAGGTGCCGGTGCTGCTCCAGCCGCTGGTGGCGATCGTGCCGCTGCAGCTGTTCGCGTGCGAGCTCGCCACCGCGCTCGGCCACGACGTCGACCAGCCGCGCAACCTGGCCAAGTCCGTCACGGTGGAGTGACGCTGCAATGGTGGTGATCGGCGTCGGCATCGACGTGGTGGACATCGAGCGGTTCGCCGAGTCGATCGCGCGCACCCCGTCGCTGGTGACTCGGCTGTTCACACCGTCCGAGGCGAAGCTGCCACTGACCTCCCTGGCCGCCCGCTTCGCCGCCAAGGAGGCGATCGCCAAGGCCCTCGGCGCCCCCTACGGCATGGACTGGCACGACGCCGAGGTGATCTCCGAGGACTCGGGCCGCCCCCTGTTCACCATCCGCGGCACCGTGCTCGCGCGCGCCGACGAGCTCGGCGTCAACCACGTCCACCTCTCGCTCTCGCACGACGCCGGCATCGCGTCGGCGGTCGTGGTGCTGGAATCCTGAGCGTCGTTCTTTCGCTGGGCAGGGTCGTGTGCCTGAGAACGCTCCGTTGCATGGCCTGAGGCACACAACCCATGTGAGCGAATCTCGGGGGCGGGGTCGTGTGCCTGACACCCTTCTATGCGGCGGTGTCAGGCACACGACCGGGCAACCCGAGCGCGATGAGGTCGACCGCCACTTCCTCCGGTTCGTGCCTGAGCTCGTAGGCGGTGCATCGGACAACGATCCTAGTGGGCGTCGTGATTCGCCGAGCGCGTTTGACGTCCGCCCCGTACTGCGTGACTTCGGCGTGGAAGGAGCCGTCGACCTCCAGCACCAACGTGATGCCACCCCTGAGCTCCCACTCGCAGTCGGTCCACCGGCGCTTGCCACCCCGATCGACACGCGGAATCTGCCGGTCCGGCAGCCGAATGGAGAACCGCCGGCACATCCTGCGCACATCGAGCTCCGATCCCGACTGAGCGCCGCCGGCTATGTCACCCAGTGTGCGCTTGAACGCCTTTGCGCGCCGCAGGGGGTTCAGCTGGTCGACCCACTGCACCATCCGCTCGGGCGTGGTCAGGCGCTGTTGGACAGCCGCCGCGATGACGCCATGGGCGGCGCGTGGTGCCGCGCTGTAGGCGGCCCACAACAACAACGCGGGCTCAAGCTGACATCGGGGGATCCCAGGCTTTGGGCTGATCATCAAGTCGAACGGTCGTCTGGATCGGAAGAAGCGAACGCCGTTGACCGGTTCGAAGCTGAGCTCGTCATCGACCAGCACCGTGATGTCGTCACGCTCCCAGCCGACAAGTCCATGCTGGGCACCTGCCGTCAGGCCGCCCAGCATGCTGTGTGGTCCGGCGTGAAGCACCCCCAGCCAGCGACGTTGTTCGACGGTCAATGTGCCGGTGACGGTGCTGACCACCCGCGGGGTCCGCACAACCCATCGCCGCGCGAGGACGTTGTGCTCGACGGCATCCCAGTCGACCTGGTGCTGTGTCAGTTGCCTGCGAGCGACCATGCCGGCCTGTCCGGCGATGAGGCGTTCAAGTTTCCGGTTCATGACGTCAACATGCCCATGGGAAGCCGTTGAAATCGCTTGTCCACAGGCGCTCGAGCCGCGGCGGGGTCGTGTGCCTGAGAACGCTCCATGGCTAGTGCTCGGGCACACGACCCGACTCCGGCGGTCTAGCGTGAGCATCGTGAGGTACGCGCACACCGTCGAACAGGTTCGGGCGGCCGAAGAGGCCCTGATGGCCGAACTCCCTGACGGTGCCCTGATGCAGCGAGCTGCTCATGGCCTGGCCTACGCGGTGCTGGACCTGCTCGGGTCGGCGTACGGGCGGCGCGTGCTGCTGCTGGTCGGGTCAGGCGACAACGGTGGCGATGCGCTGTACGCCGGTGCAGTGCTGGCGCGGCGAGGTGTGCACGTTGAGGCATTGCTGCTGTCGGACTTGGTTCATGAGGACGGGCTGGAGGCTCTCCGGGGCGCCGGTGGTCGGGTCGTGTGCCTGACACCGACCCAAGAGGCGGGCTCAGGCACACGACCCGCAATCGCGGACCCACGCCCCGAGGTCGTCATCGACGGCATTGTCGGGATCGGGGGACGCCCGGGCCTCAGGCCCGAGGCTCAGCGGGCGCTGGCGGCGGTAGCCGGCATCCCGATCGTGGCCGTCGACACCCCGTCCGGCGTCGACGTCGACACGGGCGAGCTGGACGGACCCCACGTCACCGCCGCGGTCACGGTCACGTTCGGCACCCACAAGATCGCGCACCTGGTCGACCCCGCCGCGACCGCCAGCGGAGCGGTCCACCTCGTCGACATCGGCCTCGACCTGCCGAGCGCGCCGGTGGAGGCGCTCCAGCCGGCCGACGTCGCGAGCCTCCTCCCGCGGCCCACCTCAGACGCCCAGAAGTACACCCGCGGCGTGGTCGGGGTCCGGGCCGGTTCCAGCGCCTACCCGGGTGCGGCAGTGCTCAGCGTCGCCGGCGCCGCGACCGGGCTGTGCGGCATGGTCCGCTACGTCGGGGACCCCACCGTTGGCGATCGGGTCCGCGAGGCTCACCCCGAGGTGGTGGGCGAGGGGCGGGTGCAGGCCTGGGTGGTCGGTTCCGGCAGCGGCGACGATGCCAAGGGCCACCTCGCCGAGGCCGTCGCCGACGGCGTCCCGCTCGTAGTCGATGCCGACGCCCTGGCCCACGTCACGGCCCCACTCGGGGTTCCGGCCGTCCTCACCCCCCACGCCGGCGAGCTCGCCCGGATGCTCGGCGTCGAGCGCGGGGCCGTCGAGGCCCGCCAGCTCCACCACGCGCGCCACGCCGCCGAGACGTACGACGCCACGGTGCTCCTCAAGGGTCGCCACACCCTGGTCGCCGAACCCGGCGGACTCGTGCGGGTGACCACGACCGGCACCCCCTGGCTGGCCACCGCCGGGGCCGGCGACGTGCTCGGTGGACTGGTCGGCGCGCTGCTCGCGGCGGGCCTCCCACCGTTCGACGCGGCGTCGGTTGGTTCGTGGCTGCACGGCGCCGCCGCGACCCTTGCCGGGCGCGTCGGCCCACTCGTGGCGGGTGACCTCGCCCACGCCCTCCCCGACGTGGTGAGGCGTCTCCTGCACCGCTGGTGAAAGAATCGGTGCCCATGAGCCCGACCGCGCGCGCCGAGATCGTGGTCGACCTGGGCGCCATCCGCGGCAACGTGCGCCTGCTCCGCACCCTGGTGTCCGCCGAGCGACCGGTGCAGCTGATCGCGGTGGTCAAGGCGGACGGCTACGGCCACGGCATGCTCGAGGCCGCGCGGGCCGCTCGCGAGGGCGGCGCCGAGTGGATCGGGGTGGCCACCCTCGACGAGGCACTGGCACTACGCGCGGGCGGCGACACGGGGCGGCTGCTGTGCTGGCTGACCGTGCCCGGTGAGGACTACGCAGCCGGCATAGCCGCCGACATCGACCTGACGGCGTACTCCGTGGCCGAGCTCGACGAGATCGCCGCCGCCGGCGGCGGCGCCCGGGTCCAGCTCAAGCTCGACACAGGTCTCTCCCGGGGCGGAGCCCCGCGCGACCACTGGACCGAACTCTTCGCACGAGCCAAGGACGGCGAGACGGCGGGCAGCTGGCGGATCACGGGCATCTGGTCCCATTTCGCCGCGAGCGACGAACCGGCCAACCCTGCCAACGACGCCCAGGAGGCGGCGTTCGCCGAGGCACTGGCCCTGGCGGACTCGGCCGGGCTGCACCCCGAGATCCGCCATCTCGCCAACTCCGCCGCCGCCATCCTGCGCCCGAGTTCCCGGCTCGACGCCGTGCGCTGCGGCATCGCGATCTACGGGCTCGACCCGGCGCCCGGCGTCACCGACGACCTCGGGCTCGTCCCGGCGATGACCGCCCGCGCCCGGCTGGCCCTCGTGAAAGAGATCGAGGCCGGCGACTCCGTTGGCTACGGCCGGACCTGGACCGCCGATCACGCCACCACGGTTGGCCTGGTGCCGGCCGGCTACGGCGACGGCGTGCCGCGCCACGCGAGCAACACCGCCGAGGTCGCGGTCGGCGGCAAACGGCGACCGATCAGGGGCCGCGTGTCCATGGACCAGATCGTGGTCGACCTCGGCGGCGACGCTGCCGTGCCCGGCGACGAGGTGGTGCTGTTCGGCACGGGAGCCGGCGGCGGACCCACCGCCCAGGACTGGGCGGAGGCGTGCGGCACCATCAACTACGAGATCGTGACTCGGATCGGAGGACGGATGCGCCGCAGCTACGTCGACAGCGAGGCTCCCGAATGACCGCGCGCCGCCGGGTTGCTGGTGCCGTCGCAGGCGCCCTGGGCGTCGCCGCAGCCGGCACCGCGATCGGCATCGTCCGGCAGCAGCGGGCGATCGACCGTCGCGCCGGCGAGCACATCGAGTTCGGCGCGCTGCGGTCGACACCGCTCACGGTGGTCGCCGACGACGGCGTCGACATCTACGTCGAGGTCGACGAGGTCGAGCCCGCTGAGGGCGGCATGAAGCGACGCCTGGCGAAGGTGCTCGACGAGCCCGAGGTCACCGTGGTCTTCGCCCACGGCTTCTGCCTCAACCTTGACTGCTGGCACTTCCAGCGGGCGGCCTACCGCGGCCTGGTCCGCACCGTCTACTACGACCAGCGCTCCCACGGCCGCTCAGGCAACTCCAGCCGCGAGAACTCCAACATCGACCAGCTGGCGCGCGACCTCAAGAACGTGATCGACGCTGTCGTCCCCGACGGCCATGTGGTGCTGGTCGGGCACTCGATGGGCGGCATGACCATCGTCGCGCTGGCCGAGCAGTTCCCTGACCTGTTCGGAGACCGCGTGATCGGCGTCGGCCTCATCTCCACCACCGCCGGCGGCCTCGACCCGAGCCGGATCCTGCTGCCGATGCTGCCCACTCGGCTGACCGGACGGTTCACGCACAGCGCGGTCAAGACCCTGCGCCGCGGCGCCCGCCCGGTCGACGTCGCCCGCCGCGCCGGGCGGGTGATCGCGACCGTCGCCACCGACCGGTTCGCGTTCGGAGACGAGGTGCCGCGGTCCTACGTCGAGTTCGTCGACGACATGCTCTCGGCGACACCCTTCGAGGTGGTCGCCGACTTCTTCCCGAGCTTCAGCAGCCTCGACAAGTACGACCATGTCGAGCTCCTGGGCCGGGTTCCGACCTCGATCATCTGCGGCACGGCCGACAAGATCACCTCGATCGGACACTCGCGCAAGCTCCACGAGCGCATCCCAGGATCGCGGCTGCTGGAGTGTGACGACGCCGGCCACATGGTGATCCTGGAGCGGCACGACCGAGTCAATGCCGAGCTCGACCAGCTGATCACCGCGGCCGTCGATCGGCTGCGTACCGCGTGACCCTCCCGGCGCGGGTCGAGGTACGCGCGGTCGGCCCGGAGTCCGCCGCGCAGATGCGCGCCGTGGTGCTGCCAGCCTTCGCGGCCCGCCCGCCGCTCGACCCGCCGGCGGCCGCGCTGAGCGAGACGGAGGCGCAGCTGGCGGCGCTGCTGGGGCACCACGGGGGGCTGATCGCCACCTTCGAGGGGGAGGACGTCGGAGCCCTGGTGCTCGACCCGGTCGGGTCCACGATGTATCTGCGTCGCTTCGGGGTCGACCCGGGGCACCAGGGCCATGGCGTGGCCCGGGCCCTGATCGACGCCGCCGTCGAGGCGGCCGACGGCTACCAGGACCTGACCGTCGTCGCCCGCGAGGAGCTGCCCAACACGATCCAGTTCTGGGAGCGCCAGGGTTTCCGGGAGATCCTGCGGGAGGGACCGAACGTCGAGCTGCGGCGCCCGCTGCGCACCTTCATCTTCGATGTGCCCGACGCGGAGGCCATGCGCGAGCTCGGAGCCGGCCTTGCCGAGGAGCTCCGCGCCGGCGACCTGATCGTGCTGAGCGGCGAGCTCGGGGCCGGCAAGACCACGTTCACCCAAGGGGTCGGTACCGGTCTGCAGGTGCGCGGCGCCGTGACGTCGCCGACCTTCGTGATCGCTCGCGTCCACCCTTCATTGAATGGGGGACCCGACCTCGTGCACGTCGATGCCTACCGCCTCGGCGGCATCCACGAGCTCGACGACCTCGACCTGGACACGTCGCTCGATGATGCCGTGACCGTTGTCGAGTGGGGCGAGGGAGTGGCCGAGGGGCTGTCGGAGTCGCGGCTGGAGGTCCGGATCATCCGGGCACTTGCGCACGAGGACGAGCACGACGACCTCGATCCGCGTCGGGTGCTGATGACTCCGATCGGTCCGCGCTGGCACGACCTGCAAGTCCCCACGACCCAGCGGCCCCCGCTGGCCGAGAAGGTGGACGAGACCCTGCTGCTCGACTTCCGACCCTGTGCCGAGGACGAGCTCGACCGGCTCGACCCGACCATCCCGTTGCGGCTCTCGCTGATGACCGCCCGCCACCAGGGCCGTGTCCTCCTGGTGCGCAACGTACGCAGTGGCGAGTGGGAGCTGCCGGGTGGCGCCATCGCGGAGGGTGAGACTCCGCGGCGTACGGCCGAGCGCAGGCTGGTCGAGGAGACGCGGGTGCTCCCCGAGGCCGTCGCCTTCGTCGGGATCGCGACCGTGCAGATCGGGCATGCCCGCGACATCGAGTTCGTCGGCCTCTTCCGGACCACCCTCGATGACGTCCCCTCCCCCGACCCCGGGGTCGGGCGGGAGGTCACCTGGTGGGACCCGGTCTCCAGCCTCACCGGCCTCTCGCCGATCGACGCCCATCTCGCTCGCCTGTCGGTGCAGGACCACTGACGCCGGTCACTTAACCTCGTCACGTGCTGCTCTGCCTCGACACCTCCTCGCCGACGGTCGCCGTCGCGCTGCATGACGGCGCCGACGTGGTGGCCGAGCAGGTTTCCGCGCAGGCGATGAAGCACGGCGAGCAGCTCGCCCCGCTGATTGATGCGGTCATGCGCGAGGTGGGCGTCGTCCGCCAGGACCTGACCGCGATCGGAGTGGGGGTCGGGCCCGGGCCGTTCACCGGACTCCGAGTCGGCTTGGTCACCGCCCGCACCTTGGGCTTCGTGCTCGAGATCCCCGTCCACGGCGTCTGCTCGCTGGACGTGCTCGCCGTCGAGGCGGCGTCCACGGGCGCCGTCACCGGCGACTTCGTGGTCGCCACCGACGCGCGGCGCAAGGAGGTCTACCTGGCGACGTACGACGACGCTGGGGTGCGCACCTCCGACCCCGTTGTCGGCAAGCCGGCCGAGCTGGGCACCAAGCTGCCGACCGTGGGGGAGGGCGCGATCCTCTATCCGGACCACTTCCCGAGCCGCACCGGGCCGACGCGCCCCAGTGCCGGCTGGCTCGCACGCTGCATCGCCGACGAGCGGGCAGGGCTCTGCGCACCCGAGCCGATGTACCTGCGCCGGCCCGACGTCATGGCCCCCACCACCCCCAAGCGAGTCTCGTGATCCGAGCGGCCGACCACCTCGACATCGCCGGCGTCGCCCGGCTGGAGGCCGAGTGCCTCGGTGACGACGCCTGGTCGCCCTGGCTGGTCGAGCAGGGGATCCGCGGCGGCCTGCCGACAGTGCAGTACGTCGTGGCGGAGGAAGACCGGCAGCTGGTCGGCTACGCCGTCGCCAGCATCGTGGCCGACATCGCGGAGCTACAGCGGATCGCCGTCACCGCGAGCCACCGGCGCAGCGGCATCGCGACCTCCCTGCTCGAGGCGATCACCACCCGGGCCCGCGCCGGCCGCGCCGACCGGCTGCTCCTCGAGGTCAGGGAGAACAACGAGGCGGCGCTCGCGTTCTACGCCGCGCACGGATTCGTCGAGATCGACCGCCGCGTCCGCTACTACCGCGACGGAACGACCGCGATCGTGATGCGGCGAGACCTCCGCACGAACCCCCAGGACGCCCCCTAGACTCCCCTTTCGACATCGGGGGATGTGACCGGTTCGGGCCGCTGTGAAATCCTTTCACTTGAGACGTGGGGTACGTAGTGGCGCGGTTGAGCTTGGTCGTGATGTGTCTGGTCGGTTCCCTGCTCGCGCCCGTCGCGTCGTCCGCGAGCCCTGCCTCCGACGCTGGGGCCGCCGACCGCACTGAGCGTCGAGTGATGATGGCTCGCCCAGCCCCAGCCGGACCCGGCCAGGTTCTCTTCAGGGGCTGGGTCTCGGACTCCTCCGGCCACGTCGTGCTGCAGCGCAGCAACGACGGCCATTGGGTGAAGGTGCGTTGGGTTCCCGTGCACGGCCACGACTTCGCGGTGACGGTGCCGACCCGGCCGAAGCTGCAGCGGTTCCGGGTGCGGGCCGGCAACTCGTACAGCCAGATTCGCGTCCTGCAGCCCGCCGCCCCGACCAGGACCCAGGACGCCTGCGGCAAGCGACCGCCCAAGCCAGGTGGCCCGAGGTGGTCCTGCACGTTCGTCGACGACTTCGATGCGGCCGCCCTGAACCCGAAGCTGTGGTTGCCGGAGATGACCCTGGTCGTCGGCCACAAGGGTGGTGCCCAGGCTTGCCTTCGCGATCATCCGGACAACATCGCGGTGGGCGGCGGAACGCTCCGGCTCACGGTGCGGAAGGTCGAGCAAGAGGTGCGGTGCGGCGACCGCGAGAAGACGGACGCGCCTTACACGGCCGGCGGGGTGAACACCTACCACCGGTTCAGCCAGGCCTTCGGCCGGTTCGAGGCACGGTTCAAGGTCACCGCGACTGACCAGCCCGGCCTGCAGGAGGCGTTCTGGCTGTGGCCGGACGTTCGCTACAGCAGCACGGTCACCTGGCCACTGAGTGGCGAGATCGACATCGCTGAGACCTACTCACAGCACCCCGACCTCGCTGTCCCCTACCTTCACTACGACGTCCTGGGCCCGCAACCCGGGATCAACACCGCCCGGAACTGTGAGGCCAGGCGAGGGGTGTTCAACACCTACACCCTGCTCTGGAGCGCACACCGGATCGAGATCCTGGTCAACGGCAAGACCTGTCTCGTCAACGAGGTCGGTCCCGAGGCCTTCCGCAAGAAATACATCATCGGACTGACCCAGATGCTCGGCACCGGATCGAACCGCTACCAAGGCAGCGCCCCGCTCCCGGCGACCATGACCGTCGACTACGTCCGTGTCTGGCGCTGAGCGCTCCGTTGCTGTCGCCGAACGGTCAGGGCCGATCTAGCCCGTTCGGGTCATTGCGTCCTGCGTTCGGTTGCATGTCCGCCAACCGGCTCCTCGCGCAGGAAATCTGAAGCACAGTCGCTCCTGGGAGCAATGAGGGAGAGCTTCACGTCGCGCTGTCAGCGCTACGTGACGCAGCTGTGGGGCACACCTCGCCAAGGGGAGGGAAGTGTCATCGTGCACCGCATCGCTGTATTCATCGGGAGCCTGTTGTTGGCGACCATGGTCATGACGCCTGGCGTCGCCGCGCAGAAGAAGGAGCTGACCCTGGACGCACCGGTCCGGATCAGCCAGACCACCGTGCGACTTGCCGGCCGGGTGTCCGGCGACCGGCACGTCGTCGTGGTGCAGCGCAGGGCCGGCGGCCGCTGGGTGACCGCGTCGAGGGTGCCGGTGGTGAACGGTCGCTACCAGGCGGTCGTCCGGACGTCGGGGGCCTCCCAGCGCTACCGAACGGTCGTCGGTCGCCTGAAGAGCCCCGTGAGAACCGTGCTCGCAGTCCAGGCAGCCCCGGCACCGGTCGCGGGCCCGAACGATGCCTGCGGCACCCCTCGGGTGAAGGTGGACGGCACCCGGCGTGCCTGCACGTTCGCGGACGACTTCAACGGATCCCAGCTGGACCGCACTAAGTGGGTGCCGCAGACGAACTTCCTGAGCGGCGACCCGGCCGGCGCCTACGCCTGCTACCGCGACAACCCCGCCAACGTCTTGCTGTCCGGCGGCGCACTCCAGCTGACGCTCCGCAAGGAGCCCGCCCCGGTTGCCTGTGCCGTGGCGGGAACCGCGCCGACGGTGTTCACAGCCGGGAGCGTGATGACCTACCGCCTGTTCAGCCAGGCGTACGGCCGGTTCGAGGCGCGGATCAAGAACACGGCCACCTCCAAGCCGGGTCTCCAGGAGGCTTTCTGGCTGTGGCCGGACGACCGCCAGACGGGCCTGCCGCTGTGGCCCGCGGCCGGCGAGATCGACATCGTCGAGACCTACTCGCATTTCCCGACCCTGGCCATCCCGTTCCTTCACTACAACTGGAACGACAACCTCGGGGCCACGCCCGGACTCAACACGGCCTGGAACTGCAGCGCGCCGCGTGGCGTGTGGAACACCTATGCACTGGAGTGGACCGCCACGAAGCTGCAGATCTTCGTGAACGGGAAGTCGTGCCTGGTCAACACCTCGGGCAACGTGGCGTTCCAGCGAAAGTTCATCCTGGCGCTCACCCAGATGCTCGGTGTGGGCGCGAACAGCTACCTGACCAGCACCACGGTGCCGGCGACGATGAGTGTCGACTACGTCCGGGTCTGGGAGTGAGACGGGCCGACGGCACAATGGTCGGGTGAGCGACGCCCCCCTGATCCTCGGCATCGAGACCTCGTGTGACGAGACCGGTGTCGGCATCGTGCGCGGGCACACCCTGCTGGCGGACGCCGTGGCGAGCAGCGTCGACGAGCACGCCAGGTTCGGCGGGGTGGTGCCCGAGGTGGCCAGCCGGGCTCACCTCCAGGCGATGGTGCCGACGATCGAGCGGGCCTGTGGCACCGCCGGTATCACCATCAACGACGTGGATGCCATCGCGGTGACCAGCGGTCCCGGCCTGGCCGGTGCGCTGCTGGTCGGCGTGGCCGCAGCCAAGGCCTTGGCTATCGGTCTCGACAAGCCGATCTACGGCGTCAACCACCTGGCGGCGCACGTCGCCGTCGACCAGCTCGAGCACGGCCCGCTGCCGGAGCCCTGCCTGGCCTTGCTGGTCAGCGGGGGCCACTCGAGCTTGCTGCGGATCGAGGACGTGACCAGCGGAGTGGAGCCCATGGGCGCCACGATCGACGATGCGGCGGGAGAGGCCTTCGACAAGGTGGCCCGACTCCTCGGGCTGCCGTTCCCCGGTGGTCCCCACATCGATCGGGTCGCGCGCGACGGCAACAGCGTCGCCATCGACTTCCCCAGAGGGCTCACCGGGCGGCGCGACCTCGAGCGGCACCGCTTCGACTTCTCGTTCTCCGGTCTGAAGACGGCGGTGGCCCGCTGGGTCGAGGCTCGGGAACTATCGGGCGAGCCCGTTCCCGTCAACGACGTGGCCGCGTCGTTCCAGGAGGCCGTGTGCGACGTCCTGGTGCGCAAGGCGCTGGACGCCGCGGCCACTGGCGGCATCGAGGACCTGCTCATCGGCGGCGGGGTCGCCGCGAACTCACGGCTGCGTCACATGGCGGAGGAGCGTGCGGCCAAGGTCGGCGTCCGGCTGCGGGTGCCGCGTCCGGGCCTGTGCACCGACAACGGCGCCATGGTCGCCGCTCTCGGTGCCGAGATGGTCGCTCGCGGTCGCACTCCGTCGGATCTCGGGCTCGCGGCCGACAGCAGCCTGCCGGTCACCACGGTGCTCGGCTAGTCGAGCACTCCGGACGCCACTTCCTCGTCGTCGAGCCAGTCCTGGCCGTCGTCGAAGAGGTCGCGCTGCGACTTCGCTTCTTCCTCGTCCTTGCCAGTGCCGCGCCGGCCGCCTGCACCAGCTCCTGCCCCAGCCGCGCCGCGCGCGCCGCTTCCGGCTCCGCGCGACGCGCCACGGGCGCCGGCGCCGCGTCCCTGACCACGGCCGGCCTGGCCGGGCGCCCCAACTCCGCGGCCCGTGCTGGCCCCGCCCCGTCCGGCCGCTCCGCGCCCGCTCCCGGGCGAGCCCCCTCCCATCGCTCCGCCGCGCCCGAGCGCCCCGGAAACGGCCGCCCGCGAGGTGCTGCCGATCGGCCGGATCGATCCGGGTCGGATCGCCTGGCCGGGCATGGCGAGGCCGCCACGGATGGCATTGGTCAGGCCGGCCGCCAGGCCGCCTCCCACGAGACCGCCCGTCACGAGTCCGCCAGGGCCGGGACCGGGCCGCGACGGCTGGTGAGGGTCGAAGGGGTCCAGGGGGTCCAGCGGGTCGGTCGGTCCTCGTGGGCCCGTCGGACCTGGTGGGTCCCAGGGGTTCGGCGGGACCCAGTGTCCCGGAGGGTCGATCGATCCGGGAGGCAGGATCGGGGTACCGGGCCTGACGCTGACCGGGGTGCGGGTGCCCGTGGGGCCGCCGTCGGTGTCCGCAGGCTGGGGGTCGGGCTCGCCGTGGATGCTCTTCATGATCGCCACGGAGTCGGCGTACTTGGTGTCGAGGACGTCGGCGATCCGCCTGGCCTCGGCCTCTCGCTTCGCGTAACGGTCCCAGTAGCTGTTGACGGCGCCCTGGTGCAGGCCACGTGCCGTCTGGTTCTCCTCGGACGTCTTCTCCGGGTCGGGCTGGAAGGCACCGGGCTCGGTCATGCCGGGAGCGTCGGCGTCGAGGGCAACCCGCTCCTGGCGGGCGCTGATGATGGCGGCTTGGGCATCGGTCAGCGCGCCGTGGCCCTGGTCGAGCCGTTCGAGCTTCTCGCGCACTGACTTGGCGGACCGGGTGAACGCGCCCTTCATCGAGGTGCCGGTGCTGCCACGCACGTCCATCTCGGCGGCCCCGTCGAGGGCCTTGGCCACCTCGGCGAGCAGGGTCGAGCAACGGCGCCACTCGCTGCCTGCGCCGGAGACGCTGGTGGTGTCGGCGGTGTCGAGAACCCGGTCGAGGCGCGCACGCTGGGGGCCGTCGGACATCAGTTCTCTCCCGTCGGTGCCTCGCAGGTGGGGTTGGTCCCGAGGTCGGGTTGGTCGACGCAACCGACCGCAGAGTTGAACGTGTCCTCGTTGATCCGGACGGTGATGCCGGTCAGGGACCCGGTCACGCCGCCGTCGGTGTCCTCGAAGTGGCGCCATGCCCACTCCACGCTGTCGCGGTAGCCGCTCAGGCCGACCACCAGGTCGTTGATCGCCTCGACCACGTGGCGCTCGGCGATGCTGGTGTGGTGCCCCAGCTGGCCACCCCAGTAGGACTGCCCGAAGGCGCTCTGCGAGGTCCGGTCGAGCGGCCTGGCCTCGAGGTCCTCGATGTTGCGGCCGAGGATCTCCTTGATGTCGTCGATGGTCTGCGCCGAGACGGCCAGGTCGGTCAGCATGCCGGTCACGGCTCCGACGTCGGGAATCATAAGGGCCGTCTTCCCGGGTTTCCGGGCGGCCAAACCAGAATTTCTGCGGTCGCTATGGTGGCCGTCGTGCGCAGTCGTCTCGGGTTGTTCGTGCCGTTCCTCGTAGTCACCGTCCTCTCGCTCGCGAGCTGTGGCGACGATGCGACGGGTGATGCCGACGACCAGCCCACCGAGCAGTCGACAACGGCGTCCCTCGAACCGACGGTGACGTCGAGCGCGACCGTGCCACCCGCGACGGGCGAGCTGCTCGAGCTCTCCAACGTCTCTGTCCGCGTACCCGCAGGCTTCCAGCCCGATCCTCCCGACCTGAGCTACCTGCGGTTCGCCTTCGAGCGCGACGGCATCCAGTCGATCGCGCTCGGCAACACCCCCGCGGTCAACGAGGCGTTGTCACTGCAGGAGCAGGCGCGGATCAGCATCCGCAACAACGTCTACGACCAGAAACCCAGCATCCAGGATCCGGTGGAGATCGGAGGCATCGAGATGTACCACTACGCCGGCCAGATCAGCGACAACGAGTACGCCGTCGAGTTCGGCGCCATCCACGACGGCAGCCAGGTCTCGGTCAACTTCCGACTCGCCGCCAGCATCTCCGACACGGAGCGTCAGGAGCTGGTGGACAACGTGATGGCCTCGCTCACCTTCCGTTGACCAGGGTGAACCCCGGCGTCGCGTCGTCGCCCTGGGTGGTGGCGAGCACCTTCTTTTGCACACCGTCGAGGCCGACCCGGTAGATCCTCCACTCGCCCTTCTCAAAGGCGTTGACCAGCAGATGCGTGTCGTCCTCCCAGACCGATTCACGCACGAACCCTTCTGTCGGCTGGTAGCGGACCCGCTCGTAGCCGGTGGCGGCGTCGAGGATCGTGACGTAGCCGAGGCCGATGCCGTCGAGGTAGGCATCGCTACCTGTGATCCAGGCGTTGTCCGGCGAGAAGGCGAACAGCGTGGACCGGCACGTCTCGAAGACGTTGATGCGACGGTCCCGGACGACCGCACTGCAGGAGCCGGTGTAGGTGGAGTCGGTCTGCGCGGCCACCAGCCCGGAGGTGGAGACGTCGTTGATCTTGAGCGCGTCGCTGGTCACGATGTCGCGAATGCCGTGAGAGTCCATGACCTCTGGCGCCGAGCCGTCTCCGTGGTTGACGTAGACCGCGCAGCCGTCGACCTCCTCGAAGCAGTTCGGGCCGCCGGTGATGGCGGCGACCGAGTCCCCGTCGACGAACCCGTCGCCCATCGCGACCTCGCCGTCTGCCCAGCGGGTCATCAGGGAGCCGTCGGCGGCGACATACGCGACCGTCGAGTGGTCGGCGTTCGCAACGGGGGTGGAGAAGGTCCTGAACGAGTCGGCGACGTTGCCGTCGGCGTCGATTACGTCGACGGTCAGCTTGCCGTTGTCGTTGTTGGTTGCGACCAGCTCGTCGCCGAGCTCGACCGCGGAGAAGTAGGTCTCGTCCAGCCCGACGGTCGACCCGTCGGCGCGGTGCCAGGTCGAGCCCTCGAGGTAGCCGACGCCGACGGTGGTGACCGGCGCCTCGGTCGGCGGCGTCGGGTCGTTGCTGTCCGTCGCCCGCGTGGGCGACGGGGAGACGACCGGGTCGATGGTGTCCTTGGAGTCGCCGAGGCCGTTGCCGGCCAGTACGGCGACAGGGACGATGACCGCTGCGGCGGCGAGGATGCCGCCCGCGATGGCGATGCGTCGGTTGCGTCGGATGGTCATTGCTTTGTCCTTCACGTTGTCGAAAGTCAGGGGGGCCTCGTGGAGGTCGCGGACCCGCTTGTCGAACTCGCGGCTCATCTCGGACTCCCAGGGGTCGGTGTCGTTGTTCATCGGTCCTCCTCCCGGTGGCGGGGGTTCAGGTCGGCGGGGACGCGGTCGCGGAGGGCGGCGAGCGCTCTGCTGCACTGGCTCTTCACGGTTCCGACGGAGATGCCGAGCACGTCAGCGGTCTCGGCCTCGCTCAGCTGCTCGTAGTAGCGGAGGACGACGACAGCGCGTGCCTTCGGCGGCAGGGTCTGCACCACCTGCCACAGCGCGTCGTTGGTGCCTTCGTCGTAGTCGTCCCTGACCTCGCGGTCGGGAAGCAGGTCCGTGGCGAACTCGCGTTTCTTCCATCCGCGCCGCCACAGCGAGTTGTTCTCGTTGACCATGATCCGGCGTACGTAGGCGTCGACGGAGTCGCGGTCGCGGACCTTGTCCCAAGCCAGGTAGAGCTTGGCCAGCGACGTCTGCAGGACGTCCTCGGCCTGGTTGCGGTCACCGGTCAGCAGGTACGCCGTCCGCAGCAGGCTGGGTTGGCGAGCATGGAGGTACGCCGTGAACTCGTCGTCCTTGGAACGCGCCTTGGCACCCATGCGCCCAGTCTCGGGCCTGGGGCGTGCGGCGAGCTGCATCGCCATACCTCCTTCGTTCACGTGTCCTAGACGCGGACTCCCGGAGGAAGGTTGCAATCAGCCGGTGCCGAGGATGCGGGCCTTCTCGGCCGCGAACTCCGCCTCGGTGAGGGCACCGCTCGCCTTGAGCGCGGCCAACCGTTCGAGGGCGGCGACGCGATCGTCCACCGGCGAGCCCTGTTGGCCCATCGCGCCGGCGATCATCGCCTGCAGCCCACCGGCTGGAGCGGCGGCCCCACCGGCGATCCAGCCGTCGCCGTCGAGGTCCATGCCGGTCATGACCTCGTACTGCTTGAGTTCCTCGGGGGTCGCCGGGCGGCCGTTGATCATCACGGTCGGGCCGCCGGCCTGGCCCGCTGGCGGCTGCCCCTCCGGCGGTGGAACCGGCTGCTGGTTCATTGCCGCCGCAAGCTGCTGCGCCTGGGCGGCACCGCGCTCGTCCCACGGCACGATCTCGTCCCAGAGGATCCTGAACTTGGTCGGGTCCGACTGCGAGGCCGCGATCGGGAGAGTCTGGCCGGGGCTGGGCCACTTCTTGACCTTGACCAGGTACTGGTCGTCGACGGGAAACGACGGGTGCCCGGGCACGGAGACCACCAGCTGCATCCGGCAGTTGGCCGAGCTGGCGTGGTCGGGCCCTTGGGTCATCGTCACGATCTGCGCCGAGCCGCGGACCGGGTCCTTGATCCGCTTGAATGCATCGAGCAGGCCCATGGGTACCTCCCGGGTCACCTCGTTGTCGGAGTTGTGCCTCAACTGTCCTCCGTTCAGGCGGGATTCAGCAGACCAGAGCGACAATCGACAGATGCGTGTCCTGGTGGTCGACGACGAGCGGAGGCTGGCCGGCTCGCTGCGGGTCGGGCTGGAAGCCGAGGGCTTCGCAGTCGACGTCGCCCACGACGGTACCGACGGGCTGTGGCTGTCGCGGGAGAACACCTACGACGCGATCGTGCTGGATCTCATGCTGCCGGGCATCAACGGCTACCAGGTGTGCGAGACGCTGCGCGCCGAGGGGAACTGGACGCCCATCCTCATGCTCACCGCCAAGGACGGCGAGTGGGACCAGGTGGAGGGCCTCGACACGGGGGCCGACGACTACCTGACCAAGCCCTTCTCCTTCGCCGTGCTGGTTGCCCGTCTGCGAGCGGTCGCGCGACGCGGGGCGAAGGAACGCCCGACCGTTCTCGAAGCCGGCGACCTGCGCCTCGATCCAGCGGCACGGCAGGCCTGGCGAGGCAAGACCGAGATCGAGCTTACGGCGCGGGAGTTCTCGACACTGGCATTCCTGATGCGCCACCCCGGCGACGTGCTGTCGAAGCGACAGATCCTGGACGCGGTCTGGGACGTCGACTTCGACGGCGACCCCAATATCGTCGAGGTCTACGTCGGCCACCTGCGCAACAAGATCGACCGGCCGTTCGAGCGTGCCGCCATCCAGACCCTGCGCGGCGCCGGCTATCGCTTGGCGAGCAACGGTGGCTAGCTCGGTCCGAGTCAGGACCACCGTCGGTGCGATCGTGGTCGTCGCCCTCGCTCTGTCGGCCGGCGCAGCGCTGCTCGTGGTGCTACTGCGGGCATCGTTGACCGATGGGCTCACGACCGCGGCGGAGGACCGTGCCGAGGAGCTCGCGCACCAGATCGAGAAGTCGGGACTTCCGGCCACGATCGGTGGCGGTGACGACGACGAGGTGCCGGACACGGTTCTGCAGATCACCGACGCCTCGGGTGAGGTGGTGCTGAGTTCGCTGACGCTGAGCGAGCCGCTGCCGACCTCGGACGGCGAAGTGACGCTGCCGGGCAGCGACCAGCGTTACGTCGTGGACGCGGAGGACTCCGGCGACGGCTACGTCGTCAGCGTCGCGGCCTCGCTCGAGGACGTCGACGAGTCGACGCGGGCGCTCGTTCCGCTGCTCGCCATCGGCCTGCCGTTTGTGCTGTTGGTGGTGGGCGCGACCACCTGGGTCGTGGTGGGTCGTGCCCTTCGACCGGTCGAGCAGATCCGACGCGAAGTGGCGGCGATGAGCGACGAGCGGCTCGACCGACGGGTGCCCGTGCCCAGCGGTCGCGATGAGCTGCATCGCCTCGCACTCACCATGAACGAGATGCTGGGGCGCCTCCAGGTCTCCCGTGATCGGCAGCAGAGGTTCGTCTCCGACGCCTCGCACGAGCTGCGGTCTCCACTCGCGAGCATCAGGCAGGCGGCCGAGGTCGAGCGCAGGCATCCCGGGGCGCTACCCGAGGGTGAGCTGGCCGACGCGGTGCTTCAGGAGTCGGTCCGGATGCAACGGATCGTTGAGCAGATGCTGGTGCTGACGCGCACCGATGAGCGCGGCGTTCGGGACCGGCGCGAGGTGGATCTCGACGACCTCGCCCTCGACGAGGCGGCCCGAGCGCGTCGCGAGGGCCTGACCGTCGATGTCTCGGGGGTGAGCGCCGGTCGGGTGGTCGGCGACCCGGCAGCACTCTCGCAGGTCGTGCGCAACCTCGTCGAGAACGCCGCGCGGCACGCCCGGTCTCGGATCGAGCTGCATCTCGGCGTCTCGGATGGCTGGGTCCAGTTGCGCGTCGACGACGACGGTGAAGGCGTACCGACTGCCGAGCGGGAGCGCGTGTTCGAGCGGTTCGTCAGGCTCGACGAGGCTCGCTCGCGCGATGATGGCGGCAGTGGGCTGGGGCTAGCGATCGTGCACGAGATCGTGGGCACCCACGGCGGAAGGGCGACCGTGACCGAGTCCGGCCTCGGCGGCGCCTCGTTCGTCGTGGCCCTGCCTGCGTGATCGAGCCTTCAGCAACGTTCAGGTGAGGTTCAGCGACCTCTTGCGAGCCTCGGTGTCACCAGCAAACATCGACGTCAGGAGACAGACATGACCAGCAGACTGCACAGCAAGCGCATCGTGATCCCGACCATCGCCGCCGCCGCCGTTCTCGGCGTCGGAGGCACGGTCTGGGCCACCACCGCGGCAGCCGGACCCAGCGACACGGAGATCGAGCGGGCCAGCGCCGCCGCCCTGGAGGCCGTCGGAGAGGGCAAGGTCACCGAGACCGAGAAGGACGACGAGGAAGGTGCCTACGAGGTCGAGGTCACCAAGGACGACGGCACCCAGGTCGACGTACACCTCGACGAGAACTTCAACGTGATCAGCCAGGAGACCGAGAGCGGCGACGAGTCCAATGAGCAGGACGACGCGAGCGAGGACGCGAAAGAGGGCTCCGACGACGACTAGTGTCTCGGCATGGGTCAGCAGGTCAAGGCAGTAGTCGCGCGGGGCAAGGGACTACCGGTCGAGGTAGCCACGATCAACGTGCCCGATCCGGGCCCGGGTGAGGCCGTGGTCAAGGTGCAGGCGTGCGGTGTGTGCCATACCGACCTCCACTACCGCGAGGGTGGGATCAACGACGACTTCCCGTTCCTGCTCGGGCACGAGGCGGCCGGTGTGGTCGAGTCGGTCGGCCCGGAGGTCACGGCGATCGCGCCCGGTGACTTCGTGATCCTCAACTGGCGTGCGGTGTGCGGCGACTGCCGGGCGTGCGACCGCGGCGAGCCGTGGTACTGCTTCGCCACCTTCAACGCGACTCAGAAGATGACGCTCGAGGACGGCACCGAGCTCTCGCCGGCGCTCGGGATCGGTGCCTTCGCCGAGAAGACCCTGGTGGCCGCGGGCCAGTGCACCAAGGTCGATCCGTCGGCCCGCGCGGCGGCTGTCGGGCTGCTCGGGTGCGGCGTGATGGCCGGCCTCGGGGCCGCGATCAACACCGGCTCGGTCACTCGCGGCACCTCGGTGGCCGTGATCGGCTGCGGCGGCGTGGGAGTGGCCGCGATCGCCGGGTCGGCGTTGGCGGGAGCCAGCCCGATCATCGCGGTCGACATCGACGCCAAGAAGCTCGAGGCCGCGAAGAAGATGGGAGCGACGCACACGGTCGACTCGTCCTCGGCGGACCCGGTCGAGGCGATCCAGGCCGTCACCGGGGGCTTCGGCGCCGACGTGGTGATCGACGCCGTCGGACGGCCCGAGACCTGGAAGCAGGCGTTCTACGCCCGCGACCTCGCCGGCACGGTCGTGCTGGTCGGCGTACCGACGCCGGACATGCGGATCCCCGACCTCCCGCTGATCGACGTCTTCGGACGCGGCGGCGCCCTCAAGTCCAGCTGGTACGGCGACTGCCTGCCGTCGCGCGACTTCCCGATGCTCGTCGACCTCTACCAGCAGGGACGTCTCGACCTCGATGCGTTCGTGACCGAGGAGATCCCGCTCGACGGAGTGGAGGCCGCGTTCGACCGGATGCACGCTGGCGACGTACTGCGGTCCGTGGTGATCTTCTGACGGCGCGGGTCGACCACGGGGTCTCGAGCGGGACGTTCAGCCTGGACGGCGAGACCTTCGACGTCGACAACAACATCTGGGTGATCGGCGACGACACCGAGTGCATCGTGATCGATGCGCCACACGACGTCGACGACATCATGGCCGTGGTCGGAGACCGGGAGGTCAAGGCGATCGTCTGCACTCACGCCCACGACGACCATGTCCGGGTCGCCCCCGCCTTGCGCCAGCGGGTCGTTGCCCCGATCCTGCTGCACCCTGCCGACCGGCCACTGTGGGAGCTGACCCACACCGACGAGCTCTGGGACGTAGACCTGTCGGACGGCATGAGCATCGACGTCGGCGGCACCTCGCTCACCGTGCTGCACACCCCCGGTCATGCCCCCGGCGCCGTCTGCCTGTACGCCGCCGACCTCGGCTGCGTCTTCACCGGCGACACGCTCTTCCAGGGCGGCCCGGGCGCGACGGGTCGTTCCTACAGCGACGCCGACTTGGTCATCGAGTCGATCCGCGCGCGGTTGTTCGCACTGCCTGACGACACCGTCGTCCACACGGGCCACGGCGACGACACCACGATCGCCGCCGAGAAGGCAGCCCTCAGAACGGGTTGACCAACAGCGCGGTGCCCTTCCCGTTGACGCGGGTCAGGATGATCGTGGCCTCTTCGTCACCGGTGAGCGCAAGTCGCCGACGGAGCTCCTCGGGCACGATGTCGACGCCCCGCTTCTTGATCGTCAGCCGGCCGACCTGGCGTTCGCGGAGCGCCGCGCGGAGCGGCTTCTCCCGATAGGGCAGTCGGGCCAGGACCTCGTAACCGCGGGCGAACGGGGTCCGGAACGAGCCGTCGGAGGTCACGTAGGCGATGTGCTCGTCGACCAGGCCGCCATCGACGCCGGCGGCCACCGCAGTGACCAGTCCGGCGCGGATCACGGCGCCGTCGGGCTCGTAGATGAACGCGCCGACCTCTCGGACGCCGGCTCCGGGGTCGTCGTCCTCGGTCAGCGTCGCGAGTCCGCCCTCGCCGATCACGGTCGCGCGCCGCTGGGCCGACGCCAGGGAGCCCGACCAGAGTGCGGCCTCCTTCACCTCGCCCTGGTCGCTCACCCACTCCGCCTCGACCCCGTCCGGCACCAGCGAGTGCGGGATCCCCGGCGCGACCTTCACGCACGCGTCGCCGGCGAACAATGTCTCCACGAAGGTCCAGGGCGGCGTCCAGTCGTCGACCCGGAACGTACGGCCCCGGTCCGAGCGCCGTGCCGGGTCGGCGAAAACGACGTCGAACGGCGAGAGGTCGACGCGCGTGGCATCGGCGACCCCCACCGCGCCCGGCAGGCCGAGTGCCGCGAGGTTCGCCTCGGCCACGGCCACTCGGAGCGGGTCGAGGTCGACCGCGGCGCAGGTCAGCCCGGCCCGGCTGGCAGCCAGCAGGTCACCGCCGATGCCGCAACCGAGGTCGATCAGGGTGCTCGTCTCGAAGGCCACCAGCCGGGCGGCCCGGTGCGCAGCGACCCGGGCCCGCGTGGCCTGCTCCAGCCCGTCGGGTGTGAAGTACATCCGCACCGCGTCGGCCCCGAACTTCGCGGTCGCCCGCTCGCGCAGGCCGACCTGGGTCAGGGCGGCGGCGACGTGCTCGGCGGACGCCGTACGTCGCAGCTCCTCTTGGGCGTGGAGCTCGTCGGTCCCCGAGAGCGCGACGGCCCGCTCCAGCAGGTGCTGGCCGTCGTCGGTCAGCAGCCATCGGAAGGCTTCGAGGTCCATCCCGCCATCCTGTCAGGGCCCGAGCGGGACCCCCGCTGGCACTCGCTGGGGGTGAGTGCTAGTTTCTGTATTGGCACTCTCATACCGAGGGTGCCAGTGCTTGCGAAGAAGTGCGACCCCCGCGACGGCGTACCTCCAGCAAGCCCCAACGTGGGAGGGCACCCGTCCTCCAGCAGCTCAGACAAGTCAGACAACTGATCAGCAACAGTGAGAAAGTGGAGGTCGACATCGTGTCGGTCAACATCAAGCCTCTCGAGGACCGCATCGTCGTCAAGCCCCTCGACGCCGAGCAGACCACGGCTTCCGGCCTGGTCATCCCCGACACCGCCAAGGAGAAGCCCCAGGAGGGCGAGGTCCTGGCCATCGGTCCCGGCCGGGTCGACGACAACGGCAACCGCGTCCCCCTGGACGTGGCCGTCGGCGACAAGGTCATCTACAGCAAGTACGGCGGCACCGAGGTCAAGTACGGCGGGGACGACCTGCTCATCCTTTCCGCACGCGACGTGCTCGCTGTCGTTTCCTGATTTCCCGGGTCGTGTGCCTGAGGCCGCCCCCTGGGTGGTGCTCAGGCACACGACCCGAACTCTTTACCGACTTCCTCTAGAGGAGAGCAATGCCCAAGATCCTGGAATTCGACGAAGGCGCCCGGCGCGCCCTCGAGCGCGGCGTGGACGCCCTCGCCAACGCGGTCAAGGTGACGCTCGGCCCGCGTGGCCGCTACGTCGTCCTCGACAAGAAGTGGGGCGCGCCCACGATCACCAACGACGGCGTGACCGTCGCTCGCGAGATCGAGCTGGACGACCCGTTCGAGAACCTCGGTGCCCAGCTCACCAAGGAGGTGGCCACCAAGACCAACGACGTTGCCGGTGACGGCACCACCACGGCCACCGTGCTCGCCCAGGCGATGGTCCACGAGGGCCTGCGCTTCGTCGCTGCCGGCGTGAACCCGATGGGTCTCAAGCGCGGCATGGACGCGGCCGCCGAGGCGGTCAGCACCGCGTTGCTCGAGGCGGCCCGCGAGGTCGACTCCAAGGAGGACATGGCCTCGGTGGCCACGATCTCGAGCCGCGACAGCCACATCGGCGAGCTGCTTGCAGAGGCCTTCGACAAGGTCGGCAAGGACGGCGTGATCACCGTCGAGGAGTCCAACACCATGGGCACCGAGCTGGAGTTCACCGAGGGTATGCAGTTCGACAAGGGCTACATCTCGGCCTACTTCGTGACCGACCCGGAGCGGATGGAGGCCGTCCTCGAGGACCCCTACATCCTGCTCCACCAGGGGAAGATCTCGGCGATCGCCGACCTGCTGCCCCTGCTGGAGAAGGTCATCCAGTCCGGCAAGCCGCTGTTCATCCTGGCCGAGGACGTCGACGGCGAGGCCCTCTCGACCCTCGTGGTCAACAAGATCCGCGGCACCTTCAACGCGGTTGCGGTGAAGGCACCCGCCTTCGGCGACCGTCGCAAGGCGATGATGCAGGACATCGCGACGCTGACCGGGGCCGAGATCATCGCTCCCGAGGTCGGGCTCAAGCTCGACCAGGTCGGCCTCGAGGTGCTCGGCACCGCTCGCCGCGTCGTGATCACCAAGGACGACACCACGATCGTCGACGGCGCCGGTGACTCCGCCGCGGTCGAAGGCCGGGTCAACCAGATCAAGGCCGAGATCGAGAACACCGACTCCGACTGGGACCGCGAGAAGCTCCAGGAGCGTCTCGCGAAGCTGGCCGGCGGCGTGTGCGTGATCAAGGTCGGCGCCGCCACCGAGGTGGAGCTGAAGGAGAAGAAGCACCGCATCGAGGACGCCGTCTCCGCGACCCGCGCCGCGATCGAAGAGGGCATCGTCCCCGGCGGTGGCTCCGCGCTCATCCACGCGGTCGCCGTGCTGGAGAAGGACCTCGGCCTGACCGGCGACGAGGCAGCTGGTGTGCGGATCGTGCGCAAGGCGTGCGACGAGCCCCTGCGCTGGATCGCCGAGAACGGCGGTGTCAACGGCTACGTCGTGACGACCAAGGTTCGCGAGCTCGGCCTCGGCCAGGGCTACAACGCGGCCACGGAGGAGTACGGCGACCTGGTCGCCCAGGGCGTGCTCGACCCGGTCAAGGTGACCCGCTCCGCGCTGGTCAACGCCGCCTCGATCGCCGGCATGCTGCTGACGACCGAGACGCTGATCGTGGAGAAGCCCGAGGACGAGGAGCCCGCAGCGGCTGCCGGCCACGGGCACGGCCACGGCCACTGATCCACTCGCTCCATATGCTGACCCGTCGGGCTCGTGGGCCTGGCGGGTCAGCGCATTTCACAGGTCAACCTGTGAAATACGCACTGGGCACGGGGGATTTCCTGTGACCAGTGCGTATTTCACTGGCTAACCAGTGAATTTGCAGCCCCGGCAGCTCAGTCGCATTTCGGGGTGAGCTCGGGGCGGTCGACGCCGCGGAGGAGGTAGACCGGGCGGTCGTCGCAGCCGAGGCCGTGCTCGACGTAGCGGTCCTCGACGTCGGCCTGCAGCTCGGCGCCTGCCTCGGCGTTCCAGGTTTCGAATCCGACCCACTCCACGATCCAGGTCGGTGGATGGTCGCCGGTGACCAGACTCCGGAGCTGGATGAGGTCCGGGTCGAGAGTGCGCATGGGAAGGCTCCACAGGTGCCGGTACGGCGACGGGAGCCCTGCGGCGTACTGGATGTCCGCACGCCCGCCGTAGACGACCAGGCTGTCGCCGGGCGCGGCCACGTCGGCCAAGGCCTCGCCAGTGCGCGCCTCCGTGTAAGGCACCAGGCCCGCGGCCGTGATCACGGCCCAGACGACCAGCGACACCGCGCACGACGCGACCGCGCCGATCACGAGCAACCGGGTGGGGCGGTGGGCCGGGTGCCGTCGAGCGAGCTGGGCGATGCAGAGGGCCGCCCCGGGGACCAGCGCGTGCAGGTAGTCGCGCCAGTAGCTGCCACCGGCTACCAGCGCACCGACGTCGACCACGACGACCGCGAGGGTGCCGGCCGTCAGCACCCGATCAGACGACCACTCCTCGCGCAGGTGGCTCAGGAAGAGACCGATCACCAGCGCGATCCCGGCAGCGAGGGCGACGGCTAGTAGGAGCAGGGCCCGCTCGGTGCGCGGGCCGCCGTCCTGGTCCGCCAGGATCAACGAGGCGTCGGTACGGAAGCCGAACGTGGCGTACCACAGCGTGTGCAGGCGGACGCCAGCCAGCTCGGCCCAGGCGATCGTCAGGGCGAGGGGCACGAGGGCGCCGGCGAGTCCGACCCCGCCGAGCCGGAGCGTCGTCCTCGTCGAGATCCGACCGGCCAGTCGGGCGCCCACGAGCACCACGGCGGCGAAGACCAGGCCGCCCACGAGGTTCTGCTTGAAGCCGGGCGCGATGCCGGCGAGGAGGCCGGCCAGCAACGCCAGCCAGGCCGACTCCCGCCGGAGTGTGATCAGGGTGCAGAGCACGCTGAGGAGCACGAAGGGCATCCCGAGCTGTTCGCCCTTGATCGCCACCACGTCGATCACGGGGTTCACGAGCAGGGCCGCGACCACCACCGCGGTCCAGGTCGCTGCGCGGCGGCCTCCGATCTCGAGACCGACGCGAGCCGCGACCAGGACGAGTACGCCGAACCAGGCCGCCCCGACCACCCGGAGCAGCTCGGGCGACCCCACCAGGTCGACGCCCCGGACCACCGCGAGCAGCAGTGGTGGCCGGTCGACGAAGAAGTGCCCGTAGAGGCTGTCCGGCTGCGGGTCCCACGACCGCGCGACCAGGAGGAAGCCTGCCTCGTCGGCGCGCAGCGGCAGGAGGACGCCGACGAGCCGCGCCAGGACCACGCACCCGGCGGCGACCCAGGCCACTCGCCGGTGCTGTTCCATGGGGAGTTTGTACACGGCCCGGGTCCTGAACACAGCGACAGGGGCGGGGCGCGTGATGCGCCCCGCCCCCGTCGACGGGTTCTACTGTGAAACGGTTCTAGCTAGTCGTGCTGAATCAGGCGCTGATCTGAACGGTGCCGATGATCCCGCAGTCGAAGCTAGAGGCGAACGTACCCGAAGCGTCCCAGGCCATGTAGTGAGCCGTGGACGTCTGGGTGCCACCCTCGGAGCCGTACACCAGGCCGTACTGGTTACCCGCGAGGCCGATGGCCGTCGCGAGCTGGATGGTGTCTCCGGCGTCGAAGTCAGGCGTCGGGTTGGTGGTACCCGTGCTGGGCGTGAAGTTGCCGCTCTGGAGGTCGACGATGCTGGCCACACCGTTCTGGGCGCCAGCGGTTCCGCGCAGACGCGCGTTACCGAGGAAGCCACCGCCACCGGAGCAGCTGGACTCCGCGACCGCACCCGTGAAGGTGGTGATCGTGGTGTTGTCCTTGTCGCCCGTGGCGAGGAAGCGGAACGGCGAAACGCCGGTCGGGCCAGCGGAGCCACCAGGGCCGGCGGGGCCGGCAGGACCGGCAGGACCGGCCGCACCGGCAGGACCGCGGGGGCCGCGGAGCTTGGCGGTCGGGCAGACGACCTTGCGGAAGCCCTTGAGCTTGCACACGACCGAGCTGGAAGCCGAGTCGGAGGAAGCTGCGTTGGAGCTGGCCGGGGCCAGGATCCCGAGCATTGCGAAGAGCAGGCCGGCGAGCGCGACGACAACAGCCGACCGCTTCATCGTGCCCTCGATAGATGACTTGGTGATAATGGGTCTCACTCCTTTTTGGCTGAGGCCTGGTTCCCTTCCACCTTGTTGGTCAGGTGGTCGATGTCCCGCAGACGACACGACAGAGTGCCCCATGACATGAACCAAGCCTTGCTGGGGCGAGACGCTAGCGGCAAAACCGGTCCTCCGCCCACTTTTTCCGGGGTGTCTCGAATTTGTCTCGCAGTTGGTCTAGACCACCGGTTTGGTGATGTCGGAGGGTGGCTTCGGGCGTGATAGGGGACGAGTCCGCGCGGGGCGAATCATCCCCAGTTGGGCGCGGAGCAGGTGCTGAGCCCGTAGTTCTCCGCAGCGGCGATGGCGTCCTGGCCGATGTCGTTGAACTCGGTGCCGTGGTCGTCGTAGGCGCCGACGTCGCCCTCGGCGATGGCGTCCTTGGCCTCGGTCAGAGCGTCGATCTGGTCAGCGAGCGTGTCGACGTAGGTGGTGAAGGAGTCGGCGTTGTCCTCGGGCGGGTTGAAGGCTGCGAGCTGCTCGTGAGTCTCTTCGAGGTTGCTGATGAAGCGTCCGATCTGGTTGACGACGGCGGCGGTGTTGGCGTCGCTGCGGTCCTGGCTGAACTTGGTGAGGGCCTTGCTGACGTCCTCGGTGATGGTGGCCAGGTAGCCGTCTTGCGACTGGCAGATGGAGTCGGCTCGACCGATCAGCGCGGCGCGGGCCTGGCTGGCCCCTTCGGGTGCGGCGGGTTGGCCGGGGGAGAGGGCGGTCAGGACGAGGTTGACGCCCTTGTCGTTGAAGCAGAACTGCCAGACGTTGGCCGGTGTCTGGTTCGTGATGCCGTAGTAGATGCAGCCCTGGGTGTTGTCCGCTTGGGGGTCCTGGGTCAGCAGCGGCTCGCCGAGGAGCTTCAGGACCCGTTCCTTGGGCATCCTGGCCTTGACCTTTGCGGCGTCGGCGGTGCTGATCGAGACGTCCGGAGCCGCGCTCCCAGAAGTCGTGCTGCTGGGGTCGGCGTCGGGATCCTTCTCGTCGTCGGAGCAGGCGGCCAGCGCGGAGATCAGCGCCAGGGCGAGGAGGGTGCGGAGCAGTCGGGTCATCGGGTCTTCCGGTCAGGGAGCAGGTGAGCAGGGGTCAGTGGCCGAGAGTAGAGGAGGGGTCCTGAGCACAGCGACAGGGGCGGGGCGCGTGATGCGCCCCGCCCCCGTCGACGGGTTCTACTGTGAAACGGTTCTAGCTAGTCGTGCTGAATCAGGCGCTGATCTGAACGGTGCCGATGATCCCGCAGTCGAAGCTAGAGGCGAACGTACCCGAAGCGTCCCAGGCCATGTAGTGAGCCGTGGACGTCTGGGTGCCACCCTCGGAGCCGTAGACCAGGCCGTACTGCTGGCCGGAGAGGCCAATGGCCGTCGTCAGCGAGATGGTGTCGCCGGCGTCGAAGTCAGGCGTCGGGTTGGTGGTACCCGTGCTGGGCGTGAAGGTGCCGAAGTTGAGGTCGACGATGCTGGCAACACCGTTCTGGGCGCCAGCGGTTCCGCGCAGACGCGCGTTACCGAGGAAGCCACCACCGTTGGAGCAGCTGGACTCCGCGACCGCACCCGTGAAGGTGGTGATCGTGGTGTTGTCCTTGTCGCCCGTGGCGAGGAAGCGGAACGGCGAAACGCCGGTCGGGCCAGCGGAGCCACCAGGGCCGGCGGGGCCGGCAGGACCGGCAGGACCGCGCGCACCGGCAGGACCGCGGGGGCCGCGGAGCTTGGCGGTCGGGCAGACGACCTTGCGGAAGCCCTTGAGCTTGCACACGACCGAGCTGGAAGCCGAGTCGGAGGAAGCTGCGTTGGAGCTGGCCGGGGCCAGGATCCCGAGCATTGCGAAGAGCAGGCCGGCGAGCGCGACGACAACAGCCGACCGCTTCATCGTGCCCTCGATAGATGACTTGTTAATTGGTCTCACTCCTTCGATACACAGGTGGCCCGGTTCCCTTCCACCTTTTGGCAGGTGGTCGAATGTCCCGCAGGCGGACACCGCGAAGTGCCCTACGACGTGAACCAGACCCTTACGAGGCGAGACGGTAGCCCCAAAAGAGAACACGCGTTGCATTTTTGCGCCGAATGGTCGAAACAGACATATTTCCCGCTCGCGGCGGTTCCATGCACGCTCCAGTCGCTGCGCGGGGCCACCTAAGATGGACTCGTGGAACTCCCCGACAAGTTCGCAGCGCTCGGCCTGACCTACGACGACGTCCTGCTGCTGCCGGGGCATTCCGACCTTGCACCCGACGAAATCGACACCACCTCGCGGCTCACCCGCGAGATCAGCCTGAAGGTGCCGCTCGTCAGCGCAGCCATGGACACGGTCACGGAGTCGCGGATGGCGATCGCGATGGCCCGCCAGGGCGGCCTCGGCGTCCTCCACCGCAACCTGTCCATCGAGGACCAGGCCTACCAGGTCGACCTGGTGAAGCGGACCCAGACCGGCATCATCTCCAACCCGGTCACGATCGGCCCCGATGCGACGCTCGAGGACCTCGACCGGATCTGCGGGGAATACCGCGTCTCCGGACTCCCGGTGGTCGACGCGGACCAGCTCCTGCTCGGCATCATCACCAACCGCGACCTGCGGTTCACGCCCGTCGCTGAGTGGTCCACGACCAAGGTCGACGAGGTGATGACGCCGATGCCGCTGATCACCGGACCGGTCGGCATCTCCCGCGACGCGGCGACCGCGCTGCTGCGCAAGCACAAGCGGGAGCGGCTCCCGCTGGTCGACGAGCAGGGGCACCTCGGCGGGCTGATCACCGTCAAGGACTTCGTGAAGTCCGAGCAGTTCCCGCATGCGTCCAACGACGCCCACGGCCGGCTGATGGTCGGCGCGGCGGTGGGCTACTTCGGCGACGCGTGGCACCGGGCGACGACCCTGGTCGAGGCCGGTGTCGACGTGCTGGTCGCGGACACGGCTCACGGTCACGTCACGCTGCTGCTCGACATGGTCCGGCGCCTGAAGAGCGACCCCGCGACCAGGCACGTCCAGGTGATCGGCGGCAACGTCGCCACCCGCGAGGGTGCCCAGGCGTTCGTCGACGCGGGCGCCGATGCCGTGAAGGTCGGCTTCGGGCCGGGCTCGATCTGCACCACCCGCGTGATCACCGGCTGCGGGGTTCCGCAGGTGACGGCGGTCTACGAGGCGTCGCTGGCGTGCGCGCCCGCCGGCGTACCCGTGATCGCCGACGGCGGCCTCCAGCAGTCCGGCGACATCGCCAAGGCCATCGTGGCCGGCGCCGACACCGTGATGATCGGCTCGCTCCTCGCCGGCTGCGAGGAGTCGCCGGGCGAGACCATCTTCGTCAGCGGCAAGCAGTTCAAGACCTACCGCGGCATGGGCTCGCTGGGCGCCATGTCGAGCCGCGGGAAGAAGTCCTACTCCAAGGACCGCTACTTCCAGGCCGAGGTCACCAGCGACGACAAGATCGTCCCCGAGGGCATCGAGGGCCAGGTCGCCTACCGCGGCCCGCTCGCCGCGGTCGCGCACCAGCTCATCGGCGGGCTCAACCAGTCCATGTTCTACGTCGGCGCGCGCACCATCCCCGAGCTGCAGCAGAAGGGCCGCTTCGTGCGGATCACGTCTGCGTCCCTCAAGGAGAGCCACCCCCACGACGTGCAGATGACCGTCGAGGCGCCCAACTACTCGGGCTGAAGAATTGCAGCCGCGATCGAGCTCGCGACGAACTCTGCGTACTTCTGGATCGTCCAGCCGCGCGTGACCACAAGCAGGTCGTACCAGTCGGGTGCGGTGGCCGCCCAGAGCACTTCCGCCGCATCGGCAACCGTCACACCTGGTCGCAGGCCGCCAGTCGTCTGCAGGGCCTCGGCGTTGTGTGTCATCCGGGCGAGGCGGGCATCGTCGAGCCCGGAGCGAAGCGCCGCCATGTCGTCGTCGAGCGCGGCCGCCGTCCGGACCAGCATCAGGACGGGCGAGACCAGGGGTGAGACCTCGGCAACGAAGGCAGCCCAGTCGTTGACGAGGGCGCGTGCCGTGACAGCGCGGGCCTGCAGCTCGTCGGACCGTTCCTCGGCCGAGACCGGACCGACTCCTTGGAGCGCGAGCTCGCAGATGGCGCGCACGAGGCCCGGCTTACCGCCGAATAGTCGATAGACCGTCTCCGGGGACACCTCAGCGGCGGACGCGATCGAACTGATGGTCGTGGCTGCGTAGCCGCCCGCGAGCAGTAGCCGTCGAGCCGACTCGATGATCCGGACCCGGGACTCGGCTGCGCGCTCGCGGCGCCGGCTGGCGTCGTAGCGACGACGCTTGACTTCCTGGCCGACGGGGTTGACCATGATTCGATACAGCATACTGCAATGAATCGAGGCACCGGTGATGGGGACCTCCGAGCCGACCGCCGTCGTTCAGCGGTTGGTGCGGGCCGCAAACTCCCGCGACCTCGAGGCGCTCCTGAGCTGCTTCGCTGTTGACTACGTCAACGACACCCCGGCTCATCCGGCTCGGAGCTTCCGCGGCCGCGAGCAGGTCCGCAACAACTGGGAGCAGATCTTCGCGGCGATCACAGACCTCGAGATCAAGCTCCTCGGCTCAGCCGTCAACGGCAGCAGGGTGTGGACCGAGCAGGCGCACCACGGGACCAGGCGGGACGGGTCGCCCCATCGGCTCGCGGGTGTGGTGGTCTTCGACGTGAAGGGTGACGAGGTCGTTGCCGCCAGGTTCTACCTCGAACCCGTCGAGACCGGAGGCGATGACGTGTCCTCGACCGTACGCCGCCAAGTTCGACCGCCCGGAGACTCGTCATGATCCTGGTCGCGGGTGGCAGCGGCCGGCTCGGCGGCCATGTCGTACGCGGGCTGGCCGCGGACGGACACGCCGTACGGGTCCTCACTCGAGATCTCGACAACGCGGCCCACCTGGCGAGCGTCGCTGATGTGGTGACCGGCGACGTCCGCGAACCGGACAGCCTGGTGCCGGCGATGCTCGGGGTCACCGTCATCGTTTCGGCGATGCACGGGTTCATCGGGCCCCGGGGCATCTCGCCGAAGACGGTTGACGAGGATGGCAACGCAGCGCTGTTCGCCGCTGCCGGTCGGGCGGGCGCCGACGTAGTGCTGATGTCCGTCGTCGGCGCATCCGCAGACAGCCCGCTCGAGCTGGTCCGCGCCAAACACTCGGCGGAGCAGCGCCTTCACGGTGCCGGCCTTCCGGCCACGGTCGTTCGGGCCACGGCGTTCATGGAGACGTGGATGAGCGTGCTCCGGGGGTCGGCCACGAGCTCCGGCCGGTTGAGGGTGTTCGGCCGCGGCACCAACCCGATCAACTTCGTCGCGGCAGCCGACGTGGGCGAGCTCGTCGTGCGGTGCGTGGCCGATGCGACCACGCGTGGCGCCACGCTCGAGATCGGGGGACCGGAGGACATGACGCTCACCGAGTTCGCGGAGGCGGTGGCCGCCGCCGACGGCCGCCCCCTGGCACCGGCCCACGTGCCCCGCGCGGCCCTGCGGCTCATGGCGGCCACGATCGGGCGGGTGAAGCCGGAGCTCGGCCGCCAGGCGCGAGCCGCGCTGGCCTTGGACACGACGCCGCTGAGCATGGCGTCCGGGCAGGCGCCGACGCGGCTGGCCGACGTACTGCGGACCGAACGGGTGACGGGGCCCTATAGATAGAGCCCGGTGCCCGGCGCCGGCTTGTCCGGCGGCGGTTGGTCGGGCAGGTCGGAGCGCAGCAGCGACCGGATCTGTTCGGGGGTCGGTTCGGACGCCTCCACCAGCCGCATCGCCTGCCGCGACACGGCCTCCTCGAACACGTTGCGGACGAAGCGGCCGTTGCCGAACCCGACGGGACGCGGCGACGGCACCAGCGATCGGAGCCCGTCGGCAACGTCGGGGGCGACGCTGAAGCCGGCCTGGGTGGCGATCAGCTGGAAGATCGCGACCAGCTCGTCGACGTCGTAGTCCGCGAAGTTCAGGGTCTTCGGGAAGCGAGAGGCCAGGCCGGTGTTGGATTCGAGGAACCGTTGCATCTCGCGCGGGTAGCCGGCCACGATCACCACCACCTCGTCGCGGTGGTCCTCCATCAGCTTGAGCAGCGTCGACACCGCTTCGTGGCCGAAGTCCTTGCCGGAGTCGGGCGGGATGAGCGAGTACGCCTCGTCGATGAAGAGCACGCCACCCGTTGCTTGGTTGAACTTCGCCGTCGTGCGCGGTGCGGTCTGGCCGATGTACTCGCCGATCAGGTCGGTGCGGGTCACCTCGACCAGGTGGCCGTTGGAGAGCACCTCGAGCTGTGCGTAGATGCGCGCCAACAGCCGGGCCACGGTGGTCTTGGCCGTGCCCGGGTTGCCCAGGAACACCATGTGCCGCGACCGGTCGGAGACCGGCATGCCGGCCGCGATCCGCATCCGCTCGGCCCTGAGCTCGGCAACCAGGCGGCGTACCTGCTCCTTGATCGGCGCCAGCCCGATCAGCTCGTCGAGCTCGGCCATCGGGTCGCCGATCTCGACCTCGGGAATGAGGAGGTCGAGCTCCTCATCCCCGCCCTCACGGAGCGCGACCGGCTGGCCGTAGGGGACCTCGCCGTCGGGTGACGTGGCGGCCGCTGCCGCCTTGCGGCGGGCGGCGCGCTCGGCCAACCGCTCAGCAAGAGGGTTGGCGACCTTGGCCGGTGCCTGGAAGATGCTGCGCAGGTCGGTGTAGTAGCCGAACCGGTCGGGGCATCGGGTCGTCGTGTTGAAGTCGGGCAGCCCGACGTTGAGCAGCGCGACCTGGGTGGCCATCGCCAGCCACAGTCGTACGGCGTCGATCTCGCCGGTCACCATGGCGCGAGCCAGCCAACCGCGGTTGTCGCCCAACCAGTCGTCAGCGTCGAAGCCGGGCCGGAGCCGCTCCACCGCGTCGTTGATGGTCATGAACCGCCCGGTGCCCGCAGCGGCGGCGAGACCCGCCGGGAGCTCGTCCACTCCGTCGAAGATGGCCATCGACGCGATCACCTCGTCGGCGGTCTGTCCGCGGCTCACCATCTCGGTCAGCTGGGCGTGCGCGGCGTCGAAGCCGGCCAGGGACCAGGCCAGCTGGTTGGTCCACCCGCGCACCTCGGGCACGATCTCGGCCTCGGCGTCGGTCGCAATGCCGAGCCACAGCTCGATCAGGTCGTCCCAGGTGCCGGTCTCGTGGACGCGGCGGCTGGCGGGATCGTCGAGCGCGCGCTGGAAGAGGGTGGTCAGGGTGCGGGCCCGTTGCGTGAAGTGCGGGACCGAGTCGAGGACCTCGATCGCCTTCATGGTCAGCTCGATCGATGCGAGCCGCGTCGCGGCGTCGCCCTCGAGCAACCGCCAGACGAGGTAGAGGTACCACTTGTGGTCTGAGTTGGAGTAGTAGGTGATCACGCGCGACCCGGGCTCGTAGCTCTCGGAGTACCACGGCCCGACGAGGGTGTCGCCCAGGTGCACCTCGGTGCCGGACCAGAGCGGGATCGAGCTCGGCAGGTAGGTGGCGAGGTTCCAGAACAGAGGAATCGCGCACGAGGTGCCGGGCTTGTAGTCCGCGCTGAGCGGGGCGGTGGTGTGGGTTCGCGGGTCCTCCGCCAGCTGACGGATCCGCTGCTGGGTCTCCTCGAGCCATCCGTCCGGGATCGGCCACGGGTCCTCGCTGCCGAGCACGTCGATATGAGGGTGCCCCGACAGGATGGGCGCGAGGTGTTCGGGCAGGTCGATCATGTCGTCGAGAGTGTAGGCAGGGGCACCGGTCGTGAAACACTTCTTCCGTGACCGAGATCCAGATCGGACAGGCCAAGCGAGCCCGTCGCGCGTTCTCCTTCGACGACATCGCGATCGTTCCCTCGCGGCGTACCCGGGATCCCGAAGAGGTCAGCATCGACTGGCAGATCGACGCCTACCGGTTCGAGCTTCCGGTGCTGGCGGCCCCGATGGACTCGGTGATGTCGCCGAAGACGGCGATCGCCCTCGGTGAGTACGGCGGCCTCGGCGTGCTCAACCTCGAGGGGCTGTGGACGCGCTACGAGGACCCGACCCCGCTGCTGGCCGAGGTGTCCGAGCTGCGCGGCACCCAGGCGACCCAGCGGATGCAGGAGATCTACACCGAGCCGATCAAGCCGGAGCTGATCACCGAGCGGGTCCGCGAGATCCGCGACGCGGGCGTCACCGTCGCCGGGTCGCTGTCACCTCAGCGGACCAAGGAGTTCGCCAAGGTCGTGGTCGATGCCGGCGTCGACATGTTCGTCATCCGCGGCACCACGGTGTCGGCCGAACACGTCTCTTCGCAGGCCGAGCCGCTGAACCTCAAGGAGTTCATCTACGAGCTCGACGTACCCGTGATCGTGGGTGGTTGCGCGACCCACCAGGCCGCGCTGCACCTGATGCGCACCGGCGCGGCCGGCGTCCTCGTCGGGTTCGGCGGCGGTGCCGCCCACACCACCCGGATCGTGCTCGGCGTCGCGGTGCCGATGGCCTCAGCGGTGGCCGACGTGGCCGCCGCCCGGCGTGACTACCTCGACGAGTCCGGCGGCCGCTACGTGCACGTGATCGCCGATGGCTCCATCGGCAAGTCCGGCGACCTGGCGAAGGCCATCGCCTGCGGTGCCGACGCGGTGATGGTCGGTTCGCCGTTCGCGAGGGCCACCGATGCGCCCGGACACGGCTTCCACTGGGGAGCTGAGGCCCACCACGCCGACCTGCCACGCGGCCAGCGCGTCGAGCTCGAGCAGGTCGGCACCCTCGCCGAGATCCTGTTCGGTCCGTCTCGCGTCGCCGACGGCACCATGAACCTGATCGGCGCGCTCAAACGGTCGATGGCCACCACCGGTTACACCGACCTCAAGGAGTTCCAGCGGGTAGAGGTCGTCGTCGAGTAATTCTCGACGACCTGACACCATGGGGAGCGATGGACTCGGAGGTCCCCGCTCGGGAGCGGGCCGACGGCGCTGCAGAGGTCACGGAGGGCGCGGCTGCAGCGCTCCTCCAGCGCGCCCAAGAAGTCGCTGACCAGCTTCGCCAAGAAGCCGTGCAGGACGCAGAGCGGGCGACCGCCGAGACGCGGCGGCTCCACCAGGAGGCCGAGCGCGTTCACGAGGAGGCCGCGCGCCGCCTCGACAACGCATCGGGCGAAGCCACGGCGATCGTCGCGGACGCGAGCGACCAGGCCGGCCTGCTGCTGCGGTCCGCCGAGGCCGCGCGCGACCGGTTGCTGGCGGAGTCGCGGAGTGAGGCGTCCGGCGTACGAGCCGCGGCCGAACAAGAGCGCGCCGGCGCCGAGGCGGATGCGGGCCGCACCCGGAGCGAGGCCGAGGCCGCTGCCGCGCAGCTGCTCGAACGCGCGCAGGCCGCCGCGACGCAGCGCGAGACAGAGTCCCTCGACGAGGTAGCCACCGTGATCGCCCAGGCCGCTGCCGACGCCGAGACCCGGGTGAGGGAGGCCGCGGCCGAGGCCGATGAGCTGCTGGAGGCGGCTGAACGAGAGGCAGCTCAGCTGCGGGTGGATGCGGAGAAGGAGGCAGGGTCCGGCCTGGCCGAGGCGGAGGACGTCGTACGACGTGCCCGGCTGGAGGCCGAGCAACTGCTGTCGCAGGCACGCGAAGACGCAGAGGACGAGCTGCGCCGAGCCGCCGAGCAGACCGAGTGGGCCAAGGGCACGGTCGATGCGGTGCTCTACACCGCAGCCCTGGAGGCGCAGGCGATCCGGCGGGCCGGCCACGGCGACGCCGTTGCCTATCTCAACAACTCCCGCCGGCGAATCCAGAGCACTCTCTCTCGACTGACCGATCGCTTGCGCGTCGATGTGGCCGAGGCCGAACGCGAGGCCTCCGAGCTGCGGAACGCCGCTGCTGCTGCGCTGGCCGCAGCCGAGCAGGAGGCCGCCGAACGTCGGACTCAGGCGGAGGCCGAGGGCCGGCTCATGCTCGAAGCGGCCGAGACCGCGGCGGCCGGACTGACCGAAGGCGCCGAGCGCCGCAAGGCAGAGTCCGAGGCCCATGCCCACAACCTCCGCGCCCTGGTTGCCGACGAGATCGTGGCCATGCGCAGCGAAGGAGCGGAGGCGCTGCGCCGAAGCCGGGAGGAGGCCGCGCAGGTCCTGACCGACGCCCAGGCCGACGCCGACCGCGTACGCAGCCAGGCGCGCCAGGTCCTGGCCGATGCCCGAGCCGAGTCCGACGCCCTGCGTCGCCGCCGCGACGACATCGCCACCGAGCTCACCCAGATGTCCGGAGTCATCGAGGCGCTGGCCGTTTCCGAGTCCGCGCACCACAACGAGGAGCCAACATGAACCAGCCCGACCAGCAGTTCCGCGTGGTGCTGCGGGGATACGACCCCACCGAGGTAGATCGCGTGATCTCGGTCCTGAAGCAGCGCGCCACCGCGGCCGAGGCGGCCAGTGCCGACGGCCAGGTGTCGTCCGCAGAGGTCGATCGGGTGGTCGCCGGGTTCAAGCAACGCGCAGAGGAGGCCGAGCGGACGGCGGCCCAGCTCGAGGCCAGCCTGACCCAGGCCCTGGCCGCCTCGTCGACTGAGGCCGGCCCCGTCGAGCCCGCCACGTTCGCGCACCTCGGTCAGCGGGTCGCGCAGATCCTGGCCCTCGCCGACGAGGAGGCCAAGGAGCTGCGCGACCTGGCGCAGGCCGAGGTCGAGGACGCCCGCAAGCTCGCCGACCAGGCTGCGATCTCCGTCCGTGACGAGGCCGACCAGTACGCGGAGCAGCGCCGCCGGGATGCCGATGCCTCCGCCGACCGGGTCCTGGCCGACGCCAGGCGCGCGGCCGATGAGGAGCGCGACGCGGCAGAGCGCGACGCGGCCGCGCTGCGGCAGGAGGGCGAGGCCGTCTTCGAGCAGCAGCGTGCCGACGCCGCCCGGGCCGCCGCCGACTTCGAGACCACCCTCGCCGAGCGTCGCGACCGCACCACCGCGGAGTTCCAGGCCCAGCAGGCGAACACGCAGGCCCAGCTCGACGCCATGGCCCGGCAGGTCGAGGAGAGCCGGGCTGCCGCTCAGCAGGAGCAGGAGGTGGCCGAGGCGCAGGCCCGCCGGATCGTCCTGGAGGCCGAAGAGCGGGCCGAGAGCCTGGTCAGCGAGGCGCGGACCACCGCCGAGCGGATCCGCACCGAGTCCGATCGGGAGCTTGCCGCGGCCACCCAGCGCCGCGACAGCATCAACGCCCAGCTGTCCAACGTGCGACAGATGCTGGCCACCCTCTCCGGCTCAGCCACCGGCTTTGCGGTCGACGCCCTGCCCGAGGCCATCCTCGAGGGGCCGCCGCTGGAGATCGAGGATGAGCCGTCGGCGCAGGTCGAGGCGGACCAAACGGCGGAGATAGAAGGCGACGACGAGTCGTCCGAACAGGACTAAGGTCGCAGCAGGGAGGACCGCTCCGAAGGGGGCCGCCATGTGGTCCGAGATGCGACGCTCTCCCAGCTCTGGGGTGCTGGTGGCCGCTCTGCTCTGCTGCTCGGTCCTCGTGGCCTGCAGCGACGATGACGCCGATCCACCCCAGAAGGAGCAGGACCGCGGCGAGCTGACCGTCTACTCCAGCCTGCCGCTCCAGGGCGACTCCAAGCCGCAGTCAGACGACATCGTCCTCGCGATCGACATGGCGCTGGCGGACCACGACGGGCGGGCCGGTGGCTACGACATCAAGCACGTCTCGCTCGACGACGCGGACCCCGAGCTCGGTTTCTGGGAGGAGGGCCAGGTGGTCGCCAACGCGGAGCAGGCGGCGGCCGACCCGAAGACCATCGCCTACCTGGGTGAGTTCAACTCGGGCGCGACGGTCATGTCTCTCCCGATCCTCAACGAGGCCGGGATCCTGCAGGTGTCGCCGTCCAACACCTACGTCGGACTGACCCGCGCGGACGGTGCCGAGGAGGGTGAGCCGCACGTCTACTACCCGAGCGGGGAGCGCACCTACGGGCGGGTCGTCCCGGCCGACCACGTGCAGGCCGGCGCGCTGGTCGCGGCCATGCGCGACCGCGGCTGTACGGACGTGTTCATCCTGCACGACGGTGAGGTCTACGGGACCGGCATCGCCAACAATGTCGAGCGGGGTGCGATGGCGGCAGGTCTCCCGGTGATCGACAACCTGGAGCTCAGCGAGGAGGCCGAGGACGAGGCCTTGCCGGCAGCTTCGCCGGACTGCCTCTTCCTCGGGGCGATCACCCCTAACGGCGCTCCCGAGGTCGCGAACGCCGCTGCCGCCCACGTGCCCGGGATGAAGATGTTCTTCCCCGACGGATGCGCGGAGCTGGCCTTCACCGAGCAGCTCGATCCCGGCGTCGCCGAGAACGTGTTCATCACCAACCCGACCCTCGACCCCACGTCGTACCCGGCCGCCGGCCAGGACTTCTACGCCGCCTTCGAGGAGGAGCAGGGTCGACCGCCCGAGCCCTACGCCATCTACGGCTACGAGGCGATGAGCGTCGTCCTCGACTCGATCGATCGTGCCGGCGAGGCAGCGGAGGCGACTGCCGAGGGTCGCGCGGCGGTGGTGTCGGCGTTCTTCGAGACCAGCGACCGCGAGTCGGTGCTCGGCACCTACGGCATCGACGACTACGGCGATACCACTCTCACCGCGTACGGCGGCTACACCGTCGCGCACGACGGGTTGGTCTTCGACTCCGTGATCGAGCCCGTCGTGATCGAGTCGACGTCGGGGCCCGAGATCACCCCGGTGCCGGCCCCCGAATGAGGGCTCAGCGCTCGATCAGGCCCGGCGGGTAGCCCAGGCCTCCGACGGCCGCGCGGATCGCCGCCTGCGCCTCGCGGAGCCTGGCCAGGTCGCCCCGGCCCCTGGCGATTGCCTGCACGACCCGCTGGATCCGGATCGGTCGGCCGGGGGAGTAGTGGTTCCAGTAGGTCGGGACGTACGCCGCCTGCGTGACCACCCAGCCGCGGCGGCTTTGGGGGCGCTCGGTGAAGGTGAACTTCACGGTGATGCCCTCGTAGGTGCGGGGGCGGGAGATCTCCTGCTGGGCCACCGTGTTGCCCATGCCGTAGACGACCCACTTGCCGTTGACCCGCGTGATCGGCTGGACGACATGCGCGTGCTCGCCGAGCACCAGGTCGACGTCGGGGGACGCGGTCAGCTCCTTGACGAGGGCGACCTGTTCGGCGTTGGGCAACGGGTCGTACTCGGTGCCGCCGTGGAAGTGCACGATCACGATGTCCGCGCCGGCCTCTCGAGCCCGGTGCGCCTGGGCAAGCAGGTTGGGGGCGTCCCACATCGACACGGACCACGGGCGGCCCTCCGGCAGCGCAAAGCCATTGAGGCTGAACGTGCCGGCGACGATGCCGATGCGCACGCCCTCGTCGGTGGTCAGGATCACCGGCGTACGGCGCTCACGCTGCGAACGGAACGTGCCCACGTGTGCGACACCATTGGCCGCGAACAGGTCGGCGGTGCGCTTCAGGCCGTCGAACCCCTGGTCGACGGCGTGGTTGGACGCCGTCGTGCACGCATCCCAGCCCATGCTGGCGATCCAGGGCGCGATCTGTGGTGGCGCAGCGAAGACCGGATAGCTCTGGAGCGGTTGGCCCGGACCGGCGAAGGGCACCTCCTCGTGGCAGATCGCGAGGTCGGCTCCCTCGATCAGCGGCCGCAGGGCGGCGAACATCGGGTCGAAGTTGTAGCGCCGGCCGGGTGGTGCGTCCGCGGCGGCGCTGGCCCAGGTGGTGTCGTGCCAGAGCAGGTCACCGCCCATCACGACGGTGGCCCGGCGCGGGGGCGCCGCTTCGTCCGCGGGTTGCGGCTCCGATGCCGGGTTGGGAGTGGGCTGCACCTGCGGGAGGCTGTCGGCTAGCAGGACGATCTCGGGTAGGGCGGCGGGTGCCTCGGCGTCGGGAGACGGTGCCACGAGGCCCGCCAGCGCCGTACCTGTGAGGAACAAAGCCGCGCCCAGGGCCGGTCCTTTGGGTGTCCTCACAGACAGAAGACTCTCAGGGCATCGAGTTGGTTGCGCGCAGACCCTGGAAGAATCCGACCATGAGCCAACCCGCACACCCCTCCGCGCTCGGCCCGGACGCCCGCGACGCCGCGATCGCGGCGATGTCGGACGACACCGAGCTCGACGTGCTGGTGGTCGGCGGCGGGGTGGTTGGTGCGGGCACGGCTCTCGATGCGGTGACCCGCGGGCTCAACACCGGTCTGCTCGAACAGCGTGACCTCGCCAGCGGCACCAGCAGCCGCAGCAGCAAGCTGATCCACGGCGGCCTGCGCTACCTGGAGATGCTCGACTTCGGCCTGGTCCGCGAGGCCTTGCAGGAACGCGGACTGCTGCTCACGCGGCTGGCACCGCACCTGGTCCGGCCGGTGCCCTTCCTCTATCCGCTGACCCACCGCGTCTGGGAGAGGCCGTACGTCGGCGCCGGGCTGGCCCTCTACGACGCGATGGCGATGCTCGGCAAGTACGAGATGGGTCTCCCCCGCCATCGTCACCTCTTCAAGAGGCAGGTCGCGCGGATCGCACCCGACTTCAAGGCCGAGTCGATCGCCGGCGCGATCCTCTACTACGACTGCCAGGTCGACGACGCGCGATTGGTGATGACGATCGCGCGCACAGCCGCCGGTCATGGCGCGCACGTCGCGACGCGGGTGAAGGTGACCGGGTTCCTCAAGGAAGGGGAGCGGGTGGTCGGCGTCCGGGCCCGCGACCTCGAGCACGAACGCGACTTCGAGGTGAGGGCGCGCGTCGTGGTCAACGCCGCCGGCGTCTGGACCGACGAGATCCAGCAGATGGTCGGCGGTCGCGGTGCCCTCCACGTCCAGGCCAGCAAGGGCATCCACCTGGTGGTGCCGCGCGACCGGATCCGATCGGAGGCCGGGTTCATCGCCCGCACCGAGACGTCGGTCCTGTTCGTCATCCCGTGGGGCAGGCACTGGATCATCGGCACCACCGACACCCCGTGGGACCTCGACAAGGCACACCCGGCAGCCAGCAAGGCCGACATCGACTACATCCTCGACCACGTCAACAAGATCCTGCGCGAGCCGCTCGACCACGACGACGTCGAGGGTGTGTACGCCGGGCTCCGGCCGCTGCTGTCCGGTGAGTCGGAGCCGACCTCGCGGATCTCGCGCGAGCACACCGTGGTCACGCCGGTGCCGGGGCTCGTGATGATCGCCGGCGGCAAGCTGACGACGTACCGCGTGATGGCCCGCGACGCGGTCGACGCCGCCGCCCACTCGCTCAAGACCACGGTCAACCTGACCATCCGCGACTCGATCACCGACCGGGTGCCGTTGCTGGGTGCCGACGGTTTCGAGACCCGCTCCAACCAGCGGGTGCTGCTGGCCCGCCGGTCGGGCCTGCACGTGGCCCGGATCGACCACCTGCTCGGGCGCTACGGCGGCCGGATCGACGAGCTGCTCGCGCTGATCGGCGAGCGGAACGTGCTCGGCCTGCCCCTCGTGGGCGCCGAGGACTACCTCGCCGCGGAGGTCGTCTACGCCGTCACCCACGAGGGTGCCCGGCACCTCGACGACGTGCTCACCAGGCGTACCCGGATCTCGATCGAGACCTTCGACCGCGGCGTCTCCGCCGCGCCGTCAGCCGCTCAGCTGATGGGCGCCGAGCTGGGCTGGTCGGCCGGCCGGGTCGACGAGGAGGTCGACCACTACCTGCGGCGGGTCGAGGCCGAGCGCCAGTCGCAGCTGAAGCCCACCGACCAGGAGGCCGACGAGGCCCGGGTGCAGGTCACCGACATCGTGTAGCCGAGCAGTTCTCGATCCGGCGTGCAGGCCGGATCATTCGCCCTTCAGGCCGTGATGTCTCAGCGCGCCCCGGCTCCGGTTGCCGATGCCCGCCACCACTTCTCGGTAGGGACGCACCCGCTGTCGACTCGTTGGCCTGGCCGCGGGAGGGCCATGTTCACCTCGCGAGACTCGGCTGCGACCACGGCGCGCTCGATGGGGTCATCCCAGCTGTGGAAAGCCAGGTCCCAGGTCAGCCAGTGAATCGGGACCATCAAGCCTCCCCGCAGGTTGAGGTGCGTCTCGATCGCCTCCTCCGGGGTCATGTGGACGTCCGGCCAGCGATGGTCATAGGCCCCGATGGGAACCATGGTGATGTCGAAGGGGCCGTAGGAGGTACCGAGGCCTGAGAAGGCGGCGGTGTAGCCCGAGTCGCCGCCGAAGAAGACGCGTGGACCGTCGTCGCTCGCAAGGATCCACGACGACCACAGGGTCTTGTTCCTCGCGAGCCACCGACCAGAGAAGTGGCGCGCCTCTGTACACGTGAGGGTCAGGGATCCCATCCGAACCTCACCTCCCCAGTCGCGCTCGATGATCCGGTGTTCGGGGACGCCCCATCGGCGGAGATGGGAGCCGACGCCGAGCGGCACGACGAAGGGCACCTCCTGGAGGCTGACGAGCGCGGCGATCGTGGGGCCATCGAGATGGTCGTAGTGATCGTGTGAGATCACGACTGCGGTGAGCTGCGGTAGGCCGCTCACCGTGACGGGGGAAGGATGGGTCCGCTTCGGCCCTATCTGGGCAAGGGGTGACGGTCGCTCCCCGAAGATCGGGTCCAGCAGGATCCAATGGTGGTCGATCTCGACCAGCACGCTGGCGTTGCCGAGCCAGGTCACCGCCAGCTCGTCGGCTGTTCCGAGAGACGGCTCCTCCACCGGGATGCTCAGCTTCGGAGTGGGCCGGATGCGGTGCGCCGACCACGCGATGCAGAAGGGCACCCATTCCAGACCCCCGAAGATGTGGGTGGGCTCAGAGCTGTGGAACGTCCCGTCACGGAACTGAGGCGAATCCCAGCCGTCGGAAGGACTGCGTCGCATGGTTGCCGGGCGGGTGGCCACGCAGTGATGGTCCCACAGGACCTCCCGTGGCACGGACCGCTGGCAACCACGCGACGCCGTGGGACGACGCCGATTTCCAGAAGTTGTCCGCCACGTACGACGTCTTTGGTTCAATACTGCGATGAAATTGCGGCCTGTAGGTCTCAAGCGGTTTGTCGAGGTCACCAGCAGCGGCCAGCGAACGCTGCACATCGGGTCAGGGGACCCGTTGGTCCTGCTGCACATGGGCGCGAATCCGTGGAGCAAGTGGGAGCCCGTGCTTCCGTACCTGTTGGACAGGTTCGAGATCATCGCGCCGACACTGGCCGGCTGGGACGGAGGGCCCTCGCTGGCAGGACCCGTCACGTTGGGCACCCTGACCCGCGGGGTCGTCGAGGAGATGGACAGAGCAGGGTTTCGGTCGGCTCACATCATCGGCTGCTCCCTGGGCGGCCTTGCGGCGCTGGGCGTCGCGAGAGAGGGAAGGGCGCGCAGCGCGCTCGCCATCTGCCCCGCTGGAGGCTCGAACGAGGAGCAGACCCAGCGGCTCGTGAAGCACTTCGAGATGCTGAACAATCTTTCGTGGCTACGACGTCTGCTCGCACCAGTCGTCCTTTCACGTCCGCAGATGCGGCGTCTCGCGCTGCGCGCATTGCTCGAGCACGGCGACCGGGTCTCAGCCCGACAGGCGATCGCGATCGGGAGGAACAGCGCGAACGGCGACTGGGACAACCTGCTTTCAGGGTTCTCTGCGTATCGGATGGATTCGAAGCCTGAAGTGACAGTGCCGTTCATGGTGGCGTGGGGCGAGCTGGACCGATTCACGCCGATGATCAACGAACAGCCCTTGTGGCACCACGCTGTCCCCCACGCTGAGTCTCACGTCTTGTCGGGAGTCGGCCACATCCCCATGTTCGACGACCCACACCAGACGGGACGCCTGATGCGGAGCTGGCTGGATCGTCAGGCGTCGCCGACGGAGCCAGACGTGCATCAGGACCAGACGCTGACGTAGTCGACGCGCCTGACCGTCCGGGCTGCCGAGGAGCGGCCCTGGTGCTGAGGCGTCCTACGCCTCGAGGAACCGCCGCTGGGCGTCGTTGAGCGGGAGCTCGACCGCCCGCCGGTCGGCGGCGTCCGCCTCGTCGGTCCGGCCCAGCCGCCGGAGCAGCACCGCGCGGGTCGCGTGCCAGAACGGGTAGTGGTCCAGCCCATCGATCTCGTCGACGAGCGCGAGACCGGTCGCCGCGTCGTCGCGTTCGGCAACGGCCGCGGCCCGGTTGAGGCGCACCACGGGTCCGGGGTCGATCGAGAGCAGCACGTCGTACCAGGACACGATCGCCGCCCAGTCGGTCGCCTCCCACGTCGTGGCAAAGGCGTGGCAGGAGGCGATGGCTGCCTGCACGACGTAGCGGTCCGGCGCGTCGGGGCTGCGCCGCAGCGCCTCACCGACCAGAGGCACCGCCTCTGCGATGCGGGCGGCGTCCCAGAGCCCGCGATCCTGGTCGCGCAGCAGGACGACCCGTCCGTCAGCGGTGGCGCGCGCCCCTCGGCGCGAGTCCTGCAGGAGCATCAGGGCGAGCAGCCCGAGCGCCCCGGCGTCGTCTGGCTGCAGCCGCGTCAGCAGTCGCGTCAGCCGCACCGCTTCGTCGACCAGGTCGGTGCGCACCAGGTCGGGGCCGGCGGAGGCGGCGTAGCCCTCGTTGAACAGCAAGTACGTCGTCGCGAGCACCGACGCCCACCGGTCGGGCAGCTCGTGGTCGGGCGGCACCCGGTAGGGGATGCGGGCCAGCCGGATCTTCTCCTTGGCCCGGGTCAGCCGCTTGCTCATCGTCGCCTCGGGCACCAGCAGCGCGCGGGCGGTCTCGGCGGTGGTGAAGCCGCACAGCGTGCGCAGCGACAGCGCCACCTGGGTCTCGGGCGACAGGGACGGGTGGCAGCAGGTGAAGATCAGCCGGAGCAGGTCGTCGTCGACGACGCTCGGCTCGGGGTCCGGCTCGTCCTCGAGCCAGGTGGTCGGGTCCACCGCGCTCTCCTCCTTGCCGGTCCGGGCCGCCTCGCGGCGGACGAGGTCGATGACCCGTCGCCGGGCGACCAGCCGCAGCCAGGCCACGGGGTTCGCGGGGACGCCGTCGCGCGGCCAGGTGTCGAGCGCACGGACCAGGGCGTCCTGTACGGCGTCCTCGGCGAGAGCGAGGCTGCCGCACGTACGGGCCAGGGTGGCGAGCACGTCGCGCCCCGACTCCCGCACCAGCAGGGTCAGGGCGCGATGCGCGTCGTCGTCGGAGGCTGGTTCAGCCACCGAAGTCGATGATCGGCCGCACCTCGACCGCGCCGCTCCAGGCCGCCGGGATCTTCGCGGCCGTGGCGATGGCCTCGTCGAGGTCGGCGCACTCGAGCAGGTAGAAGCCGGTGAGGGCCTCCTTGGTTTCGGCGTACGGGCCGTCGGACGTCATCACGTCACCGCCCTTCTCGGAGACCCGCACGGTGGTGGCGGTGCTGGTCGGGTAGAGGGCGGAGCCTCCGCGGAGGACGGCGGCGGCCGCCTCGCTGAACTCGTTGTAGCCCTCCATGCCGGCGGCGTTCTCGGGCAGGGTGGGGTCGATGTCGGCGCTGTAGATCAAGGCTGCGTACTGAGGCATGTCGTTGTCTCCTCGTGCGGCGGGCCGGCCTGGTGCCGACTCTCACCCATGAGACGAACGGGATCGTCCCTGACGGACACGATGGACCAGATCGGGCCAGAAATTCTTCGGATGGATGGGTTCGAGGCTCGTCGCTGGCGCTCCTCGCCTCGAAACCTCCGACCGCTACGGCACGTCGACGTAGGCCCGTTCGATGATCGCGTCGAGGTCGAGGCCCTTGGGCATGGTGCCGAACGCGCCGCCCCAGTCGCGGGCGAGACGGGTGGCACAGAAAGCGTCGGCCACAGCAGAAGGTGCGTGTTGCACGAGCAGCGAGCCCTGGAGCACCAGCGCCAGCTGCTCGACCAGCCGCCGCGCGCGCAGCTCCACCTCGTCCATGTCCGAGAGCTCCTTCTTGACGAGCGAGACCGCGTCGTCGAGCCGGTGGTCGGCACCGGCGGCGAGCTCGACCTCGGTGAAGAACCGCTCCACCGATTCGGGCTCGCGGGCCATCGCGCGCAGCGCGTCCAGCGCGGCCACGTTGCCGGATCCCTCCCAGATCGAGAGCAGCGGCAGCTCGCGGTAGATCCGCGGCATGCCGGACTCCTCGACGTAGCCGTTGCCGCCCAGGCACTCCATGGCCTCGCCGGCGTGGGCGGGGCCGCGCTTGCAGACCCAGTACTTGCTGACGGCGAGGCCCATGCGGCGGAAGCTCGCCTCTTCGAGATCGCCTCGGGCGGCGCGATCGGTCGCACCGGCCAGGCGCATCGCCACCGTCGTCGCCGCTTCGGACTCGATCGCGAGGTCCGCCAGCACGTTGCGCATCAGCGGCTGGTCGACCAGGTGTCGTCCGAACGCGCTCCGGTGCCGGGCGTGGTGGGCGGCGATCACGGTCGCGGTGCGCATGCCGGCGGCGGTGCCGAGGGTGCAGTCGAGCCGGGTCTGGTTGACCATCTCGACGATGGTCCGCACCCCGCGGCCCTCTTCGCCGACCAGCCACGCCACCGCGCCGTCGTACTCGATCTCGGAGGAGGCGTTGGACTTGTTGCCGAGCTTGTCCTTGAGCCGCATCAGGTGCATCGCGTTGCGCGACCCGTCGGGCAGCACGCGCGGCACCAGGAAGCAGGACAGGCCGCCGGGCGCCTGGGCCAGCGCCAGGAAGAGGTCGCACATCGGAGCCGACGTGAACCACTTGTGGCCGGTCAGCCGGTAGCTGCCGTCGGGCTGCGGCGTGGCCTGCGTGGTGTTGGTGCGTACGTCGGAGCCGCCCTGCTTCTCGGTCATCGACATGCCGGCGATCAGCCCGGCTTTCGTCGTGGGCACCCGCAGCCCGGGGTCGTACGTCGTCGAGGTCAGCAACGGCTCGTAGGTGGCGGACAGCTCGGGGTTGGCGCGCAGCGCGGGCACCACGGCGTAGGTCATCGAGATCGGGCAGCCGTGGCCGGCGTCGACGTTCCAGACCATGAACTTCGCCGCGCGCGCCACGTGGGCGCCGGGACGGTCGTCGGCCCAAGGTGCCGCGTGCAGCCCGCGGGACACGGCGGTGTCCATCAGCGAGTGGTAGGCCGGGATGTAGTCGACCTCGTCGATCCGGTTGCCGTAGCGGTCGTGGGTGGTGAGCACCGGCGGGTGCTTCTCCGCGATCCGGCCCCAGTCCTGTGCCTCCTGGGTGCCGGCCAGGCGCCCAAGGTCGTGGACGTCGTCGAGCGCCCAGGCGGCGCCTTCGCGCTCGACGGCCGCGAGCAGCGCCGCGTCCTGTGCGGTGTCGTGTCCGACGAGAGGCGGGACCTGGTTGGTCACTTCATGAGTGGGCATGGCGTGCTCCTAGTGATCGGACGACGAAGGCGGACAGCTCAGGGACGGTGCGACGCGCGGCCACACCGGCGTGCAGTGGTACGACGAGCGCCTCGGCCATGGCGCCCACGACGGCCGCCGCGGAGACCTCGGGGTCCTGCGGTGGCAGATCGCCGGCGTCGACCGCGTCCGCGATCACCTGGGCGAAGATGTCGCGGTAGGCGCGACGGTAGACGAGGCGCTCGGTCTCGACCTGCGGGTCGACCGGCTCGGCGATCAGCGCGTAGGCGAGCCGCGGCGACTTGAGGGCTCGCCCGGCGAAGGTCTCGACCGCGCGGGCGATGCGCTCCTCGATCGGACCCGGTTTCGAGCCGGCCTCCGCCACTGCGTCGACCTCGCGCTGGGTGGCCGTGCGGAAGACCTCGGCGAAGAGCGCGCCCTTGTCGGGGAAGTGGCGGTAGACGCTGCCGGTGGCCACCCCGGCGGCGTCGGCAACGAGCGCGACCGAGCAGCCGGCGTAGCCACGCTCGGCGATCAGCGCGTGCGCGGCCGCGACGATCCGGGCGCGGGTCGCGTCGAGCCGATCCTGCACCGCCTGGGTCCGTCGGTAGGCCATGTCGGTAGCCCCGTCAGCCCTTGTTGGTCGATGGGCCGGCGTCGCCATAGGGCTCGGCGTCGCGTTCGCGGACTGCTTGGCGGAAGCCGACCTCGGCGGCCCGCTGCTGGAAGGCGTAGCCCTCGGTCGTGTGGCGGGAGATGCCGTCGAAGACCGTCGAGACCATGGTGCTGTTGGCGATGCCCTGACTGATCAGCGCCGAGTTGAGGGCGAGCTTGACCATGACCAGCTGGTTGAGCGGCATCGCGGCGATCCGCTGCACCAGGATCTCGGTGCGCTCGTCGAGGTCCTCGGGTGCCGGGGCCTCGATCGCGAGTCCCCACTCGGCGGCCTCGGTGCCGGAGAGGGAGTCGCCGGTGAGCAGCATTCGCTTGGCCCGCTGGTCGCCGAGGCGGTGCGCCCACATGCCCGCCGCCGGCACGCCCCAGACCCGGGTCGGCGGGTAGCCGATCTTTGCGTCGGCGGCGATCACGATCTGGTCGGCGTACAAAGCGATGTCGGTGCCGCCCGCGACGCAGAAGCCGTGCACCTTGACCACGGTGGGCTTGTCGGCATGGAGGAGGCTCGCGAAGCCGCGGTTGAAGCGGCTCATCATGGCGTAGTCCACCATCGGGTCCCACGTGCGACGCGGGTCGTGGTTGGCCATCTGCACGGCCGGGTCGAGCACGGTGCCGCTCGAGTCCGACTCGCTGCTCGACAGGTCCTCGGCGAACGCGGTGAGGTCGTAGCCGCCGCAGAACCCCTTGCCGCGGCCCGACAGCAGGATGACGTGCACCCGCGGGTCGAGGTCGGCGCGTTCGACGGCGTGGGCGAGGTCGACCGGGGTGTCCCGCGTGATCGCGTTGCCCTGCTCGGGCCGGTTGAAGGTGATCCGGGCGACGCGTCCGGTGACCTGGTAGGTCAGCGTCTCGTAGTCGACCTGCTCGTCGTTCTCGTCGCCGTTGTGGCCGGGTCGCCAGGGTGCTTCCACACAAGTAGTGAATCTCAGTTCATTGTTTGACGCAATACCCATTTCGCATCGAAGGGTCGTTGACAACTAGAACACGTTCCACTGATGCTGGCCAGGTGACCCAGGCCACTCCACCGACCGACCTCAAGCTCCAGCGGTCGAGCCGCGACTCGACCACGCTTCCCGCGCTCCTCAGCACGTGGCTGGCGACCCAGCTTCCGGCCGGTGCCGACCCGAAGGTCACGCTGCTCAGCGGCATCGACGCCAACGGCATGTCGTCGGAGACCCTCGTGCTCGACGCCGCGTGGACCGACGACGGCGAGCCGCGCTCTGGTGAGTACGTCGCCCGGGTCGCGCCGGCCCAGGAGGACGTGCCGGTCTTCGCGAGCTACGAGCTGCGCGACCAGTACGACGCCATGCGGATCGCGGGCGAGCTCACCGACGTACCCGTGCCGACGGTGCGGTGGATGGAGGAGACCGGCGACGTGCTCGGCACGCCGTTCTTCCTGATGGACCGCGTCGACGGCGTGGTGCCGCAGGACGTGATGCCCTACAACTTCGGCGACAACTGGCTCCACGACGCGTCGGTCGAGGACCAGCGGCGCCTGCAGGACGCCACCGTCGACGTCATCAGCCGGCTGCACGCCATCCCCGACGCGGCCACGACGTTCGCGTTCCTCGACCACGACCAGCCCGGTGACACGGTGCTGGCGCGCAACGTGGCGCACGTCCGCAAGTGGTACGAGTTCGCGGTGCCCGACATCGGGCGGTCGCCCGTGGTCGAGCGGGCGCTCGCGTGGCTCGAGGCGAACGTGCCCGACAACGACGAAGCGGTACTGACGTGGGGCGACTCCAGGATCGGCAACGTCATCTACCGCGACTTCGAGCCGGTGGCCGTCCTCGACTGGGAGATGGCGACCCTCGGTCCGCGCGAGCTCGACGTGTCGTGGCTGGTCTTCGCCCACCAGGTCTTCGAGACCATCACGGGCGTCTTCGAGCTCCCGGGGATGCCGCACTTCATGCGCGAGGACGACGTCCGCGCGACGTACACCGCCATCACCGGTGTGGAGCTCGGCGACCTGCGCTGGTACCACATCTACAACGCGGTCCAGTGGTGCATCGTCTTCATGCGCACCGGCGCCCGGCAGGTCCACTTCGGCGAGATCGAGGCACCCGACGACGTCGAGTCGCTGTTCCACCACAAGCCCCTGATGGACCGGTTGCTGAGCGAGGCGGGCGCATGAGGCAGAGCTCATGAGCAAGTGGGCAGGCGGCATCGGGCCGCTCGACGAGTACCCGATCCACCAGGCACCGCTGCCGGTCACCTGGGCGGCGAGCAGCGACCGCAACTTCTACGACCGCTCCTACTTCAACGCCCACGACCGGACCGGCGACATCTTCTGCATCTTCGGGCACGGCTACTACCCGAACCTCGGCACCAAGGACGCCTTCTTCCTGGTTCGCCGCGGCGACACCCAGACCGCAGTCCACTTCGGTGACCCGATCGACGACGACCGGCTCAACCAGCACATCGGCGCCTACCGCTGCGAGGTGGTCGAGCCGCTCCAGAAGCTCCGGATCGTCTTCGATGAGACCGAGGGCATTGCCGCCGACCTGACCTGGGACGGGCTGTACCCCGTCGTACGCGAGCAGCCGCACATCATGCGCGCTGGGTCCCGGGTCACCCTCGACGCACAGCGGTTCGCCCAGCTCGGCTCGTGGTCCGGAACCATCGTCGTCGACGGCGACGAGATCGCCGTGGCTCCGGACCGCTGGATCGGCTCGCGGGACCGCTCGTGGGGCATCCGCCCTGTCGGCGAGGCCCCGCCTGCCGGCGCGCCCGCGAACCCGGAGTTCGAAGGTATGTGGTGGCTCTATGTGCCGATGGCCTTCGACGACTTCTCCGTCGTCCTGATCATCCAGGAGGAACCGGACGGCCTGCGGGCGCTCAACGACTGCACCCGGATCTGGAAGGACGGCCGGGTCGAGCAGCTGGGCTGGCCGCTGGTCAAGATCCACTACGGATCCGGCACCCGGATCCCGACCGGTGCCTCGATCACGTGTACGACCCCCGAGGGCAAGCCGGTCCAGCTCGAGGTCGAGTCCTTGCTGCCGGTGCCGATCCACGTCGGCGGCGGCTACGGCGGCGACCCCGACTGGACCCACGGCCAGTGGAAGGGCCCGGACTTCACCGAACGGGTCACCTACGACATGACCGATCCCGTCGTCGACGGCCGCGTGATGTTCGGCGTGATCGACCACGTCGGCCGCGCTGTCTGCGACGGAGCCGAGGGCTGGGGCCTCTTCGAGCACGGCGCCATCGGCCGGCACGACCCCAGCGGCTTCGCCGACTTCTTCACTCTCGCCCCATGACGGTGGTTGAGGTGCGAGGAGCGCAGCGACGAGCCTGGAAACCACCTTCACACATAGGAGACCCAGATGAATTTTGACCGCGACGCGTTCTTCATCGACGGCGGTTGGGCCGTGCCGGCCGGCGGCGAGCTGCTGGAGGTGGTCTCGCCGCACACCGAGGAAGTCGTGGCCACCGTGCCCGAGGGCGGCATCGCCGACATCGACGCCGCGGTCGCGGCCGCCCGCCGGGCCTTCGACGAGGGTCCGTGGCCGCGGATGGCGCCGGCCGAGCGGATCGCGGTGGTCGAGGCCTTCTCGGGCCTCTACGCCGCCCGCCTCGGCGAGATGGCCGACGTGATCACGCTGGAGATGGGGTCGCCCACGTCGTTCTCCAACCTGGCGCAGTCACCGGCGCCGTGGATGCAGATCGAGGCGTTTCTCGCGATCGCCCGCGACTACCCGTGGGAGGAGAGCCGGGCCGGTGCGCTCGGTGCACCGGTCGTCGTACGCCGTGAGCCCGTGGGTGTCGTCGCCGCGATCCCGCCGTGGAACGTGCCGCAGTTCACGATCATGTCCAAGGTGATCCCGGCGCTGCTGTCCGGCTGCACCATCGTGGTCAAGCCCGCGCCCGAGACGCCGCTCGACCCCTACTTGATGGCGGAGATTCTCCAGGAGGCCGGTGTGCCGGCCGGCGTGGTCAACATCGTGGCCGCCGGCCGCGAGGTCGGCGAGCACCTCGTCTCGCACCCGGGCATCGACAAGGTCGCCTTCACCGGCTCCACGGCGGCCGGCCGGAAGATCGGCGCCATCTGCGGCGAGCAGCTGAAGCGGGTCAGCCTTGAGCTCGGCGGCAAGTCGGCCGCGATCGTGCTCGACGACGCCGACCTCGCGAAGACCATGGAGGGCCTGAAGTTCGCCTCCCTCATGAACTCCGGCCAGGCCTGCGTCGCGCAGACCCGGATCCTGGCCAGCCGGGCCCGCTACGACGAAGTGGTCGGTGCCCTCGTCGAGACCGTCGGCGGCATGCAGGTCGGCGACCCGATGGACCCGGCCACGGAGATCGGCCCCCTGGTCGCGCAGCGCCAGCAGGAGCGGGTGGAGAAGTACATCGCGCTCGGCCAGGAGGAGGGCGCTCGCGTCGTACTCGGTGGCAACGGCCGACCCGACGGACTCGACAAGGGCTGGTACGTGCGGCCCACGATTTTCGCGGGCGTCGACAACGGCATGCGGATCGCCCAGGAGGAGATCTTCGGCCCGGTGCTGTCGGTGATCCCCTACGACGACGTCGCGGACGCCGTCCGGATCGCCAACGACTCGGAGTACGGGCTCGCTGGCACGGTCTGGACCTCCGATGCCGAGGCCGGCCTCGAGGTGGCCCGCGGAGTGCGGGCCGGCACCTACGGCGTGAACACCTACACGATGGACTTCGCGGCACCGTTCGGCGGCTACAAGTCCTCCGGCATCGGCCGCGAGTTCGGCCCCGAGGGTCTGAGCCAGTACACCGAGCTCAAGTCGATCTACACCGAGCTACCGAGCTGAGCCAGCGCGGCCACCGCGCGTCGGTCGACCTTGCCGAGCGTCCACGTCATCGCGCCGACCATGAGCCGGATCTGCCGCAGCATGCCCGCAGGCTGGCGCCGGCCACAGCCGCCGTCGGAGGCTTGACAAAGCAAGGGAATGTGTAAAGCACCACATCTGGTTACCAAACGGTAGGCAGAGAGACGGGCACCACATAGTCTCGATCCATGAGCGCCAAGAACCCCGTCCCCTCCGGCGGGCCCGTTGTCGAGGGCCCGCACGACCCGGAGCACGACCCTCGGGCGTCGTACGCACTGGAGCCCGAGTACGCCGCCGCGTTGACCGAGCGGCTGATCGCGACCAGCGGGGCCAGCGTCCAGGTCGCCAGCCCGCTCAACGGCGCACCCCTGGCCCACATCCCGCAGTCCAGCGAGGCCGACGTGGCCGAGGCGTTCAAGCGGGCCCGGGTGGCCCAGGCGGCCTGGGCGCGGACCACGCTCGACGAGCGCGCGGCGATCATGCTCCGCCTCCACGACCTGGTGCTGGAGCGTCAGGACGAGATCATCGACCTGATCGTGTTGGAGTCGGGCAAGGCCCGCAAGCACGCGTTCGACGAGCCGCTGCACATCGCGCTGACCGCGCGCTACTACGCGCGGACCGCCCACCAGCACCTTGACACCCAGCGCAAGCTCGGCGTCGTACCCGGCCTGACCCGGGTCGAGATCAACCGGGTGCCCAAGGGTGTCGTCGGAATCATCTCGCCGTGGAACTACCCGTTCACGATGGCGCTCTGCGACGGCCTCCCTGCCTTGATGGCCGGCAACGCCGTAGTCACGAAGCCGGACGCCCAGACCATGTTGTCGGCGCTGCTCGGCGCGCGCCTGCTCGACGAGGCCGGCTTCCCGAAGGACCTGTGGCAGGTGGTCGCCGGGCCGGGTCGCGAGCTCGGCACTCCGATCATCGACCGGTCCGACTACATCTGCTTCACGGGATCCACGGCCACCGGCAAGATCATCGCCCGGCAGTGCGCCGAGCGGCTGATCGGCTGCTCGCTGGAGCTCGGCGGCAAGAACCCCATCCTGATCCTGCGCGACGCCGACCTCGAGAAGGCGGCCGAAGGAGCCGTGCGCGCGTCGTTCTCGAACGCCGGCCAGCTCTGCGTCTCGATGGAACGGATGTTCGTCGCCGACCAGGTCTATGACCGGTTCGTGGAGCGCTTCGTGGCCCGCACCCAGGCGATGACGCTGGGGGCCAGCCTCGAGTGGGGCAACGACATGGGCACGCTCATCTCGCAGGACCAGCTCGACACGGTGGTCGCCCACGTCGAGGACGCGGTCGCCAAGGGTGCCCGGGTGCTCGCCGGCGGAAAGGCGCGGCCCGACCTCGGCCCGTACTTCTTCGAGCCCACCATCCTCGAGGGCGTCACTCCGGACATGACCTGCTTCGGCCACGAGACGTTCGGGCCGGTGATCTCGCTCTACCGGTTCCACGACGAGGCCGACGCGATCTCGCGGGCCAATGACGGCGAGTACGGCCTCAACGCCTCGATCTACAGCGAGGACGGCGCCCGCGCGCGGACCATCGCGCGCCTGGTCAAGTGCGGCACCGTCAACATCAACGAGGCCTTCGGCGCCACGTTCGCCAGCATCGACTCGCCGATGGGCGGCATGCGCGAGTCGGGGATGGGCCGCCGGCAGGGCAGTGAGGGCATCCATCGCTACACCGAGTCGCAGTCGGTGGGCACCCAGCGGCTGATCCGGTTCGCACCGATGCTCGGGATGTCCGACCAGGCCTACGCGAAGATGATGACGCTCAACCTGAAGCTCCTCAAGAAGCTGGGCAGGGCCTGATATGGCCGGCAAGCACGAGACATTCGACTTCGACGTCCTCGTCATCGGCTCGGGGTTCGGTGGCTCGGTCACCGCGCTGCGGCTGACCGAGAAGGGCTACAAGGTGGGCGTGCTCGAAGCGGGCGCGCGGTTCGAGGACGGGGACCTCCCCGACACGTCGTTCGACGTCAAGAGGTACCTCTTCGCCCCGGCCGCAGGGTGCTACGGCATCCAGCGGATCGACATGGTCAAGGACTGCATGATCGTCGCCGGTGCGGGCGTCGGCGGCGGCTCGCTCGTCTACGCCAACACGCTCTACGAGCCGCTCGACGCGTTCTACAAGGACCCTTCCTGGTCGCACATCACCGACTGGAAGGCCGAGCTGGCGCCCTACTACGACCAGGCCAAGCGGATGCTCGGCGTCGTCGAGTACCCCCACCGCACGCCCGCCGACGAGGTCATGCAGCAGGTGGCCGACGACATGGGCGTGGGCGACACGTTCCACCCCACTCCGGTCGGCGTCTTCTTTGGCGGCCCCGGCCAGACGCCCGAGGACGAGGTCGCGGACCCCTACTTCGGCGGCGCCGGTCCCGACCGCAACCCGTGCCGCAACTGTGGCGAGTGCATGACCGGCTGCCGGCACAACTCCAAGAACACCTTGGTCAAGAACTACCTCTACCTGGCCGAGCAGGCCGGCACCGTGGTCCACCCGCTCACGACCGTCACCAGGGTCGTGCCGCTCGACGGTGGCGGCTACCAGGTGGACACCCGGTGGACCAAGGCCAAGCTCTCACGGCGTACGGCGGTCAAGACGTTCACGGCCGAGCAGGTCGTGTTCTCGGCGGCCGCGCTCGGCACCCAGAAGCTGCTGCACAAGCTGAAGGGCGAGGGCGACCTGCCCCAGATCTCCGACCGGCTCGGGGTGCTGACCCGCACCAACTCCGAAGCGATCCTCGGCGCGCTGGCTCCCGACCTCAGCATCGACTACACCGAGGGCGTCGCGATCACCTCGTCGTGGCACCCCGACGAGCACACCCACATCGAGCCCGTCCGCTACGGCCGCGGCAGCAACTTCATGTCGATGATGCAGACGGTGCTGGCCGACGACACCGGCACCGAGCCCCGCTGGCGCACGTGGATGCGCGAGATGTGGGCACAGCGCAAGCACGTGATCGACCTCTACGACATGAAGCACTGGTCCGAGCGCACCGTGATCGCCCTCGTCATGCAGACCCTCGACAACTCGATCACGACGGTCGGCAAGAAGACCCCGTTCGGGTGGCGGATGAGCTCGAAGCAGGGTCACGGCGAGCCGAACCCGACGTACATCCCGATCGCCTACGAAGCCGTGCGCCGGATGGCGGACGTCATGGGTGGCACGCCTGGCGGCAACGTCGGGGAACCCCTCAACGCCCCGCTCACCGCACACTTCATCGGCGGCTGCACGATCGGAGACTCGCCAGAGACGGGTGTCGTCGACCCCTACCAGCGGATGTACGGGCACCCCGGGCTGCACGTCGTGGACGGGTCCGCGATCTCGGCCAACCTCGGCGTGAACCCCTCGCTGACGATCACCGCCCAGGCGGAGCGCGCGATGTCGTTCTGGCCCAACAAGGGGGAAGTCGACACGCGGCCGGCCCTGGGCGAGAGCTATGCGCGGCTGGCGCCGGTCGAGCCGAGCTCACCGGTCGTCCCGGACGGTGCGGTCGGGGCGCTCAGGCTGCCCATCGTCGGAGTGTCCTGAGAGCACGTTTTACGCCTGAGAAGACCAGTAGAAAGTTTCTGACGGATCCCGTAACCCGCTGTTCTAGGGGTCGTTGAGAGGTCGGACCCGGCGAATTCATGCTCCCTCCCGAAGGACCGGGTCCCGTCCAGGCAACAAGTCCATCAGTTGCGGGACATAATCAGGGCCCGGCCACCCTCCCTCCCCGGCCGGGCCCTGATGTCATTTCTGGTGGCCCGGCACCGATACGATTGCGTCTCCTCCGTACGCCGTCGAAGGGCCACTGAATGACCCACGTGTCGGACCACGATCTCGTCCTCGTCGTCGACTTCGGAGCGCAGTACGCGCAGCTGATCGCGCGGCGCGTGCGCGAGGCCCGGGTCTACTCCGAGATCGTGCCGCACACGATGCCTGTCGCGGAGATGCTCGCCAAGAGTCCGAAGGCGATCATCCTGTCCGGCGGGCCGTCGTCGGTCTACGCCGATGGGGCGCCCGGCATCGACAACTCCCTGTTCGACGGCGAGGTGCCGGTGTTCGGGATGTGCTACGGCTTCCAGCTGATGGCGCAGGGGATGGGTGGGCAGGTCGCCGAGACCGGTGCCCGCGAGTACGGCCGCACCTCCGTGTCCGTGAGCGAGCCAGGCACGCTGCTGGCTGACATCCCGACCGCGCACACCGTCTGGATGTCGCACGGAGACTCGGTGACGGCGGCGCCGCCCGACTTCGCGGTGCTGGCCTCGACCTCCGGCACTCCGGTGGCCGCCTTCGAGTCGCTCGAGCGGCGGATGGCCGGCGTCCAGTGGCACCCCGAGGTGATGCACACCGAGCACGGCCAGAAGGTGCTCGAGCACTTCCTGCTCCACATCGCCGGCTGTCGCCCGACCTGGACCATGGTCAACATCGTCGAGGAGCAGATCGAGGCGATCCGCTCCCAGATCGGTCACCGCGGGCAGGCCATCTGCGGCCTCTCCGGTGGCGTCGACTCGGCCGTGGCCGCGGCCATCGTCCAGCGCGCGATCGGCGATCGCCTGACGTGCGTCTACGTCGACCACGGGCTGATGCGCCGCGGCGAGACCGAGCAGGTCGAGCGCGACTTCGTGGCCGCGACCGGTGTCGCCCTGAAGGTGGTCGACGCGGAGAAGCAGTTCCTCGACGCGCTCGTGGGGGTCTCCGACCCGGAGGAGAAGCGGAAGATCATCGGCCGCGAGTTCATCCGGGTCTTCGAGGCCGCTGAGGCCGAGGTGCTCGCCGACGCCGTCGGAGGAGCCGACGGTGACAAGGTCGCGTTCCTGGTGCAGGGCACGCTCTACCCCGACGTCGTGGAGTCCGGCGGCGGCGCCGGCACCTCCAACATCAAATCGCACCACAACGTGGGCGGGCTGCCCGACGACCTGGAGTTCGAGCTGGTCGAGCCGCTGCGCACGTTGTTCAAGGACGAGGTGCGTCTGGTCGGTGAGCAGCTCGGGCTACCTCCAGAGATCGTCTGGCGCCAGCCGTTCCCCGGGCCGGGCCTCGGCATCCGGATCATCGGCGAGGTCACTCGCGAGCGTCTCGACATCCTGCGCGAGGCCGACGCGATCGCCCGCGAGGAGCTGACCCGCGCCGGCCTGGACCGCGACATCTGGCAGATGCCGGTGGTCCTGCTCGCCGACGTCCGCTCCGTCGGCGTACAGGGCGACGGCCGCACCTACGGACACCCGGTCGTGATCCGCCCGGTGACCAGCGAGGACGCGATGACCGCCGACTGGGCCCGTCTGCCCTACGACGTGATGGAGCGGATCTCCACCCGGATCACCAACGAGGTCCGCGAGATCAACCGGGTCACCGTCGACATCACCTCGAAGCCGCCCGGCACGATCGAGTGGGAGTAGCGACTAGTCGACGACAGTGATCGTGCCGAGCTTGCTGGGCGCCCCTGAGGCGAGCGTGCACGAGAGCGGGGAGCCGGGGATCGCCTGACCGGCCTGGTTGTAGGCGTAGAGCCGGAAGCTGGTCGGGACCTTCACGGCGTACGTGCCTGCCCTGGTGAGCCGGAAGCCCTTGGCAACGCCGGTGGCGTTGAGGGTGACCGGCCCCCGCGCTGGGAGGGGGGTCCGGGGCAGCACGAGGTTGGTCAGGGGCACCAACTTGTTGCCCACCGTGTAGCTCGCGCCGGTCGCCTTGCCCGAGATGGCGGTGATGCCGAGGATGTCGCGCATGGCGGACACGATCGCGGCCGGTAGCACCATCCGGATCCGTACCGGGCGTTCGGCCAGCTTCGTCCCGCTCCTGACCTTTGCCGGGAGATTCACCGTCGACGTCCCGGAGACGACCTGGTTGCCGAACGGCGATCCGCACACATAGCTCGTGGTGATCGAGGCCGGCTTCGCCTCGGCCGCAGGCACGCTCGTAACGAACGCCGTGACGGCGATGGCCGTGACGGTTGCGGTGGTCAGCAGGGCGTGCAGCCGACGTGTGGTGAACATGACTGCCAGCCTATGCAACGCCGGTTAGGGATCCACCTTCGGCAAGAGGTAGGTCTTGATGTCCGCCTCGGTCCCCGGGAGGCCGGCGGCCGGGTTGTCGTAGTGCGTCCCCGCGCGCTCGATGGCCTCAACAGTGAAGCCGGCGCCGACGAGCATCTGGAGCTCGGACTGAACGGTCGCGAGCGGGTACGTCGTGTCCTCGGTGTGTGCCAGGTGCACCACTCGGAACTTCGTGGTCGCAGCTGCCAGGGCCTGGGTGCTGGTGAGTCCGGTGTCGCGGAACGGAGAGCTGTTGGCCACGAGCACCCCGTCGATCAGCTGCGAGTACTTGTAGGCCAGTCGGTAGGACAGGTCGCCGCCCGACGAGTAGCCGCCCAGCACGATCCGGCCCGAGTCGATGTTGAAGTGAGAGGCCACGTCCTGGATGGCGTGCAGCACCAGCTGGTCGTCGCCGGCCCCCGAGGGCGAGGTATTCCAGCACCCGCCTTCGCGTCCCGTGGGCGCGATCATGACGTAGCTCTTGGCCGGGTCCGGGCGAAAGGTGTCGATGTCGTACTGGCTCTGCCCGCCGCAGCCGTGCAGCCAGACGAAGAGCGCGCTCGGCGTCTGGTGCGAGTCGTCGTAGCCGCCCGGGACCCAGCCGTAGTAGCCCGAGGCGGGCGTGCCCTGCAGGAACCGGGTGTCGGGGGTGTAGGGGATCGGCCCCGGTTCGATCGGGGGTTGACCGGCGATGGTGACCTTGCCGAGCGCCAGGCAGTTGTTGCCCTCGCTGACTTCCTTGACCTTCTTCTTCACGTCCAGACACACGCGAATCGGGTAGGTGCCCTTCATCCACGACGGCGTCGCGGTCTTGAATGCGTACGGCGCGCTCTTGCCGGCGGCCAGGCGAAGGATGCGCAGCTCGGTGAGGGTTCGGTACTTGCCGCCTGATTGTGCCTGGACGTAGGCGGAGGAGGCGGGCGCGGTGCGCCTGCCGGCGTTTCGCGCGGTGAACTTCCCGGTGATGTTGCCGGCGGCGGCCGAGACGCTGCCCTTGGCCGCCTTCAGGTCCGGACGCGGCTTGTCGGCGGCCGTCGCCGGGCCCAACGTGGCGCCGAGGCAGAGCACGAGAGTGGCGGCGAGGAGGGATCGTCCGCGCAGGTTCGGGTGAGGGAGCATCTTGGCAAGATAGTGACCTTCCGCGGGCCTGTCCCGAAAACCGGTCGGTACGAGGTTCCGCAGCGAGGCCGACGCCTTGGTGTGAGACTCGACGCGTGACTTTCTCGAGGAAGCAGTCCGGGCTGCGGCTGGCCGCCAGCGCCGTCGTGACGACGGTGGTCCTGATGCCGGCGTTCGCGTCCGGCGCGAACATCAACGGCACCATCGGCAACAACAAGATCAACGGCACCCCGCAGGCCGACGTCATCAACGCCAAGGCCGGCAACGACGTCGTCTACGGCAGGGGCGGCAACGACCGGATCTCCGGAAAGTCGGGCAACGACACGGTCGATGGCGGCTCCGGCGACGACAACATCCAGCTCTCCTCCGGCAACGACAAGGGCAACGGCGGCCCGGATGCCGACGTCATCTCCGGCGCGACCGGCAACGACGCCGGCCTCGGCGGCGACGGCAACGACAAGATCGGGCTCGGTGGTGGCGACGACTTCGGCTACGGGCAGGACGGCAACGACACGGTCGACGGTCAACCCGGCGTCGACGTCGTGTACGGCGGCCCGGGCAACGACCACGTTTCCGGCGGGGACGGCGACGACAAGGTGCTGGGCGAAGACGGCGACGACGAGCTGGACGGCGGACCCGGCAACGACCAGCTGTGGGACGGCCCCGGCAACGACCAGATCACCGGCGACGAGGGAGACGACCTCATCCACCTGGGCCCTGGGATCAACCAGGTCTTCGGCGAGCAGGGACTCAACACCGTCGTGGACGCCGTTCCCAACGACGGCGACCGGGACAACATCTTCTGCGGATGGCCGGCCGACCAGAACTTCGGCAGGGTCCTGTACTCGGCTCCGACGGGCACTCCGCTCGACGTCACGCCGCCGACCCCGACCAGTGGCGCGCTCTACTGGGGCGACAACATCAAGTGCTGCAGCATCTGGACCAAGGACCCCGCAACCGGCGTCGAGAGCGAGCTCGTCGCGGCGCCGCCGATCAAGTGCACGGCGGCGGCCGGGAGAGTGCCGGCCAGGGACTGATCAGCTGACGGCGAGCGGCTCGATCACGTCGCTCGCGAACCGCTGCATCCCGTCGAGCTTCTGCTCGAGCGTCGCGTCGACGCCGTGGTAGTAGGCCCACGGCATCGTCCACGTCTCGGTGATGCCGGCAGCCTCGGCCGCCTCGAAGTGCTCCGGAAGGAACGCGTCCGAGAGTGCCGTGATGATGGCGAAGTCGCCGGTCTCGCCGGTCTCCTCGCGGATCTCGAGCAGCCGAGCCGCATGCCGGGAGGCGTCCTCCACCGTGTAGATGTCGCCGACCCAGCCGTCGTGCCGGGCCGCGCGCCGGAACGCGATCTCGGAGAGACCACCGACGTAGATCGGCACCGGTGCGGTGGGTGAGGGGTTCATCATCATCCGTGGCGCCGAGTAGAACTCGCCCTCGAACTCGGTCCACCCCGGCTCCCAGAGCGCCTTCATCAGCGCCAGTCCCTCGTCGGTACGTCGGCCGCGAGTGTGGAAGTCCTGACCCAGCAGCTCGAACTCCTCGCGGCACCAACCGATGCCGACGCCGAGCGAGATCCGGTTGCCGGAGAGTACGGCGGCCGTGGCCACCGACTTGGCCACCTGGAAGGGGCTGCGGAGCGCCGCCACGTAGATGCTGTTGAAGAACCGCACCCGCGCCGTCAGCGCCGCGAGCGCACCGATCAGGACCCAGGTGTCCGGCCAGTCGGCATCCAGGTCCCAGCGCCGCTTCCCGTCCGGCGTGTACGGATAGGGCGTCTCCAGCTCCTCCAGGTCGACGACATGGTCGGGCACGGAGATCGCGTGGTAGCCGAGCTCGTCGGCCGCCATCGCGAGCGGGATGAGGTGGTCGGTCGGCTGGAAGGCCGTGACGATGGAGAAGCGCACCCGGCCAATCTAGAACATGTTCTCGTTTTCGGTGAGCTAGCGGAAGATGCTGTAACCGCCGGGGCCCACGGCGAATCCGACGATGATCAGCACGATCCCCCACAGCATCTGGCCCTTGAAGAGCTGGAAGATCCCGGCGATGACCAGGATGACGGCGAGGATCCAGAGGATGAACATCTGCACCGGTGCCCTACAGGTCTCGTTTGTATGCGGGGGAGCGCCTAACGTGGGGTCGTCAACGACCTCATCTCGGGAGTCACCATGCGTCGTACGCCGTCCATCGCCCCCTCAATAGCAGCCGTCGCAGTCGCCGTCGTCACCCTCGGCCTGACCCTCACCGCCCAGCCCGCCTCGGGTGGTCGCGGTCAACAGGTGCACGCCGCCGACCCCGTGCGCTTCGCCACGTTCAACGCCTCGCTCAACCGGACCCGCGCCGGCCAGCTGGTCGAGGACTTGTCCACCCCGGACAATGTGCAGGCCCGCAACGTGGCGGAGACGATCCAGCGGGTCGATCCCGATGTCGTGCTGATCAACGAGTTCGACTACGACCCGGCGGCCGTCGGCCTGTTCCGCCGCAACTACCTCGAGGTCGGTCACAACGGCGCGCCCCCCGTCCACTTCCCCTACTCGTTCGTCGCGGCCTCCAACACCGGCATCCCGAGCGGTCACGACCTCGACAACAACGGCACCATCGGCGGCGGCAACGACGCCTTCGGCTTCGGGGAGTACGTCGGGCAGTTCGGCATGGTCGTCTACTCGAAGTACCCGATCAACATCAAGCGGGTCCGCACGTTCCAGAAGTTCCGTTGGGCCGACATGCCAGACGCGATGCTGCCCGACAACCCGGCCACACCCGCGCCGGCCGACTGGTACTCACCGGCCGAGCTCGAGGACGTCCGGCTCTCCTCGAAGTCACACTGGGACCTGCCGATCCAGATCGGGAGCGAGACCGTGCACTTCCTGGTCGCCCACCCGACCCCGCCCGTCTTCGACGGCCCGGAGGATCGCAACGGCACCCGCAACTTCGACGAGATCCGGTTCTGGGCCGACTACATCTCGGGTGGTGACCGGGCCAGCTACATCTACGACGACCGGGGCCGCTGGGGCGGGCTGGAACCCTCGTCGACCTTCGTGATCGCCGGCGACCAGAACTCCGACCCGCTCGACGGCGACTCCGTGCCAGGCGCCATCCAGCAGCTGCTGGACCACCCGAAGGTCAACGACAGCAACGCACCCACGTCGGCCGGCGGCCCCGAGGCCACCGCGCTCCAGGGGGGCATCAACACCACCCACCAGTCGGATCCGGTCTACGACACAGCCGACTTCGCCGACACCAACCCCGGCAACCTGCGGGCCGACTACGTGCTGCCTTCGGTGGACCTGACGATCGCCGACTCGGCGGTGTTCTGGCCGACCACGACCAGCCCGCTCTATCGCCTCACCGGGGCCTTCCCGTTCCCCACCTCCGACCATCGGCTGGTGTGGGTCGACCTGCTCTGAGCCTGGCGCTAGAAGTCCGTTTCGTCGTCGTCGATGACGTGCATCGCGGCCTCTTCGGCGGAGGCCCCCGCTCCGTCGATACCGACGTCGTGGCCGACCAGGTCCTTCTCGAGGTCCTCGCCTAGTCCCTCGTCGGAGTCGACGAGGCGGCCCGCGCGCAGGCTCCCCGTCTCGGGGTCGGGGTCGGCTTCGTCCTGGTCGTCGTCCGAGTCCTCGGCGTACGGGTCGGCCTCGGGCTCCTCCTGGCGCATTCGCTGCTCGAGCGTCTCGCCGGTCGCCTCCTCGAACGGAGTGTTGCCGAAGCCTTCGCCCACCGACCAGTGGTCCGCGGTCGAGATGCCCCGGTCGAGCACGTCGACCAGGTCATCGTCGTCGAGCGAGTCCTCAGGCTGGAGCTGGTCCTCTGAGTCGAAGTCGTTGGACGTCATGCAGGCAACGTACTCCGGCGGGTGTCAGGCACGCCGTACGTAGTGGTCCGCTCCCGCACCGGGCGGCCGATACCGGCGCCGATCTCGATCAGCTCGGCCACCGTCTTGGCCGACCCGTGCTCGGAGCCGGCCATCCGCGAGATGGTCTCCTCCATCAGCGTGCCGCCGACGTCGTTGCTCCCTGCCTGGAGCATCGCGCGGGTGCCGTCGACGCCGAGCTTGACCCACGAGGTCTGGATGTTCTTGATCCGGCCGTGCAGCAGGATCCGCGCCATCGCGTGGACCGCGAGGTTGTCGCGCAGGGTCGGGCCGGGCCGGGCCACGCCGGCGAGGTAGATCGGGGAGGAGGTGTGCACGAACGGCAGCGGCACGAACTCGGTGAACCCACTTCCCCCAGATTCCAATGAGTCGTCCTGGATCTTGCTCAGGACTCGGAGGTGCCCGACCCAGTGGCGCGGGTTGTCGACGTGGCCGTACATCATCGTCGAGGTGGTCGGCAGCCCGACCTTGTGGGCGGTGGTGACGATCTCGATCCAGCTCTTCGCCGGCAGCTTGCCCTTGGTCAGCACCCAGCGGACCTCGTCGTCGAGGATCTCCGCCGCCGTGCCGGGCAGTGAGCCGAGGCCGGCCTCGCGGGCCTTGATCAGGAAGTCCTCGACCGACAGCCCCGTGCGCATCGTGCCGTTGACGATCTCCATCGGGCTGAACGCGTGCACGTGCATGTCCGGCACCCGCTGCTTGACCGCGCTGACCAGGTCGAAGTACGCCGTGGCCGGCAGCTCCGGGTCGATGCCGCCCTGCATGCAGACCTCGGTCGCGCCGAGGTCCCACGCCTCCGCGGCCCGGTCGGCCACCTCGTCGAGCGACAGGGAGTAGGCGTCGGCGTCGGTGCGGCGCTGCGCAAAAGCGCAGAAGCGGCAGCCGACGTAACAGACGTTGGTGAAGTTGATGTTGCGGTTGACCACGTAGGTGACCACGTCACCGACCGTCTCGCGGCGGAGATCGTCAGCCAGCCGGGTCACCTGGCGAAGGAGATCGCCCTCGGCGGTCATCAGGGTCAGCGCGTGCTCGTCGGAGAGGTTGCCCGGGTCGCGCTCGGCCGCCTTCAAGGCGGCGATGCCCTCTGACGGTGGTCGAGGTGCGAGCTTGCGAGCCTCGAAACCACCAGTGATCTCGGCCGCTTCCTTGACCGAGTCCCAGTCGCCGTACACACCGGCGAAGTCGGAGCGCCGGTCATCGGTGCGCCCCTCGGTGTCAACGGACTCGTGCAGGTCCGTGCGGCCGACGGAGGCGAAGCCGCCGTCCGGCTCCTGCCACGGCAGGCCGCGGGGTCGGACGCCGGGCACGGCCAGGCCGTCGTCGCCCGCCAGTGCCGCCACATGAGCGGAGACCCGTGGGTCCAGCCAGGGCTCTCCCGCGACGACGTACTCGGGGTGGACGGTGAGCCGGGCCTTGAGCTCGAAGCCGCACTCGGCGGTGATCGAGCGCAGCCGCTCGAGCGAGGGCCACGGCCGCTCGGGGTTCACGTGGTCGGGCGTCAGCGGGGATACGCCGCCCCAGTCGTCGACCCCGGCCTCGAGCAGCGCCCGGCACTCGGCCAGATCCACGAGGTTGGGAGGCGCCTGGACCCGGGCCTTGGGTCCGAGCACGAGTCGGGTGACGGCGATCGCGGCCCGGTATTCGTCCAGGCCGAGGTCGTCGGTGTGGCGCATGGCCGTGTCGGGCTTGGCCCGGAAGTTCTGGACGATGACCTCCTGCACCGCGCCATACGCCTTGGCGTTGGCACGCAGGGCGAAGATCGTCTCGGCCCGCTCGGTCAGTGTCTCGCCGATGCCCACCAGTAGTCCGGTGGTGAACGGGATCGACAGCCGGCCGGCGTCCTCGAGCACGCGGAGCCGGGTCTCGGGGTCCTTGTCGGGCGAGCCGTAGTGGGCCTCGCCCTTGGTCTCGAACAGCCGGCGCGAGGTGGTCTCGAGCATCATCCCCATCGACGGGGACACCGGCTTGAGCCGGTTGAGCTCCTCCCACGACATGACGCCGGGGTTGAGGTGGGGCAGCAGGCCGGTCTCCTCGAGCACTCGCACGGCCATGGCGCGGACGTAGGCCAGCGTGGAGTCGTAGCCCTGCTCGTCGAGCCACTCGCGAGCCTCGGGCCAGCGGTCCTCCGGGCGGTCGCCGAGCGTGAAGAGGGCCTCGAGGCAGCCGAGCTCGGCGCCCTGGCGGGCGATGTCGAGGATCTCGTCGGGGGAGAGGAACATCGCGTGTCCGGCGCGCCTGAGCTGGCCGGGCGACTCGACGAACGTGCAGTAGTGGCACTTGTCGCGACAGAGCTTGGTGACCGGGATGAAGACCTTCGGCGAGTAGGTGACCACTCCGGAGCGCCCCGCGGCGACCAGCCCGGCATCGCGCACCTTCGCCGCGGCCGTGGCGAGCCGCTCGAGATCGTCACCGGTGGCGGCCAGGAGGGCAGTCGCCTCGCCGAGATCCAGGGCCGCGCCCCGCTCGGCGCGCGCCAGCGCACGGCGTACCTGTTGGGGCGTGGGTGCGTCAGGCATGGTGATTCAGGCTAACTGCGTGTGGCCCCGGGGGATTCCCGGGGCCACACGATGGAACACGTTCTAGTCAGAACGGCTAGACGAGCACCTTCTCCTCTTCGGGAGCAGTCGGAGGCGTCGCGTCGTCACCGCCGGCGTCGAGCTTGCTCGGCCACCAGATCTTGCCCCCGAGGTCGAGGTTGATCGCCGTCACCAGGACGGAGCGCACGATCATGGTGTCGAGCAGGACGCCCAGTGCGACCGCCACTCCCAGCTCCACCAGGAACACGAACGGGAGTGAGGCCAGGACGAGGAACGTCGACGCCAGGACCAGGCCTGCCGAGGTGATCACGCCACCGGTGGAGGACAGCGCGATCAGCGAGCCCTTGCGGGTGCCGTGTTGCGCTGTCTCCTCCCGCACCCGGGTCATCAGGAAGATGTTGTAGTCCACGCCCAGGGCCACCAGGAACACGAATGCGAACAACGGGAACCCGGCATCCGAGCCGGCGAAGTCGAAGACGTAGTCGAAGATCAGCGACGACAGTCCGAGTGCGGCCCCGAACGACAGGATCACCGTCCCGACCAGGATCAGCGGAGCCGTGAGCGCCCGCAGCAGCACGATCAGGATCAGCAGGACCACGATCAGGACCAGCGGGATGACCACCTTGTTGTCCCGGATCGAGGCCGTCTTGGTGTCGAGGTAGAACGCCGCGCCACCGCCGACCAACGCCTCCGCGCCGTCGACGGCATGCACCGCGTCGCGCGCGGACTCGACGATCTGGAACGCCGCATCGGAGGCCAGGTCGACCTGGATCGGCACCTCGTAGTAGCTGCGCCCGTCGCCCAGCGAGGTCGGATCGGTGGGCGTGCCACCGAGGCCGTCGATGTCGGCGATCGCGGCCCGCGTGGCCTGGATCTGGTCATCGTTGGCCACGACCTGGATCGTGTTGGAGTTGTCGGCCAGGTCGTGGCTGGCCAGCAGCTTCTGGGCTGTGACCGAGTTGAGCTCCTCGGTGAACGAGTCCTCGGTGGAGAGACCGCTCGCGTCGAGCTTGAACAGGCCGAGGCAGGCGACCAGCAGGACGACCGCCGTGCCGACCCATACGGTGCGCGGACGGACCGAGATCCGCTGGCCCACGCGGGCCCACAGGCCCTTCTGGGTCGGCTCCGGCGTGCCGAAGGTGGGCTTCACCGGCCAGAAGATCCAGCGTCCGAAGATCACGAGGAGCGCGGGCAGGAGCGTGACCATGACGAAGAGCGTGACCGCGACGCCGACCGCGAGGACCGGGCCGAGGCTGGCCGTCGAGTTGAGGTCGGCGAAGGCGAGGCAGAGCAGGCCGAGCACGACGGTCGCGGCGCTGGCGATGATGGCCGGCGCGGCCCGGTGCAGGGCGAACGCCATCGCCTCGTGCCGGTCCTCGTGCCGCCGCAGCTCTTCTCGATATCGAGCCACGAGCAGCAACGCGTAGTCCGTGCCCGCGCCGATCACCAGGATGCTGAGGATGTATTGGCTCTGGTCGTTGACGACCATCCCGGCGTACTTGGCCATGAGGTAGACCACGCCTCCCGCCATCGTGTTGGCGATGAAGGCACAGAGGATCGGGAGGATCCACAGGACCGGGCTGCGGTAGGTGAAGAGCAGGATCAGGATGACGACACCGAACGTCATCAGCAGCAGGGTGATGTGGGACTCGCCGAACGAGCTGATGAAGTCGTAGGCCTGGCCGCCGAAGCCGCCGACATAGACGTCCACGCCGTCCATGGCGGTGATGTCCTTGATCTCCTCGACCGGATCCTGGATCTTGTTCCAGCCGTCCTTGCCGAGGTCGAACGTGAAGTAGATGTAGGCGACCTCACCGTCGGCGGAGACCAGGTCGGGCACGTTGAGGCCCTGCGCCTGGAGCGCCTTCGCGCCGTTGGGCGTCAGCACGCCCTCCGCCGTGATGCCGTCGATCTTGGAGATCTCGGCCCCTTGCGCATCCATGGCCGCGAGGTCGGCCTCGGAGAGGCCGCCCGGCCGGTGGAACGCCACCAGGGTCGGGATCTCGTTGGGGTTGACCTCATCCGAGATCAGGTCGGCCACACGAGTGGATTCGGCCGAGGAGGGCACCCAGGACGACTGTTCGTTGTCCTTGACGTCCCCCAGCTTGCCGCCCAGGGCTCCCATGATGGCCGTCAACACGATGACGGAGGCGAGCACGATCCATTTGGTGGTTCGGCCGGTCAACTTTCCGGCAATTTGACGATGCATGGGGGAACTCTTTCAGTAGGCGCCGACAGTCCGCATCAGGGTTTCCCCCTATCTGACAAGGTTTCTACAGGAAGTTCATCGGTGATTTAGGGATCAGTCGTCAGCCGAGCGCGAAACTCAGCTGTAGAGGCGCTCCAGGACGTCGGCGTACTTCTGGTTCACGACCCGGCGCTTGAGCTTGAGGGTCGGGGTGAGCTCGTCGCTCTCGGCCGTCCACTCGACGGGGAGGAGCTCGAAGGCCTTGACCTGTTCGGGGCGCGAGAGGCGTTCGTTGGCCGCGTCGACGGCAGCCTGAGCCATGGCCAGGATCGCCGGCTTCTGAGCGAGGTCGGCGAGGTCCTGGAACTCCACCCCCATCTGCTGGGCGACGAGCGGCGCGATCTCGGCGTCGAGCGTCATCACTGCGACGACGTACGGCTTCGCGTCGCCGATGGCCATGGCGTGTCCGATGATCGGCGACTCCTTGAGGTAGTTCTCGATGTTGGAGGGAGCGATGTTCTTGCCCGAGGAGGTGATGATCAGCTCCTTCTTGCGGTCCACGATCGAGACGAAGCCGTCGTCGTCCATCGCGCCGATGTCGCCGGTGTGCACCCACCCGTCCTCGTCGATCAGCTCCCGCGTCTGCTCCTCGGCCTTGTAGTAGCCAGAGGTGTTGACCGGGCCGCGGATCAGCACCTCGCCGTCCTCAGCGAGGCTGACCTCCATGCCGGGCGTCGCCCGGCCGACGGTGCCCAGCTTGAAGTTGCCGGGTCCGTTGGCGGTGACCGCGCCGCAGGTCTCGGTCATGCCGTAGACGTCGAAGACCTTGATGCCGAGGCCGGCCATGAACTTGGCGACCTCCAGCGGCATCGGCGCGGCGGCGGAGGCCGCCCACTTGACCTGGTCGAGCCCGAGCAACAGCTTGAGGAAGCCCAGGATCGCCTCGTCGGCCTGGGCGTACGCCGCCTCGATCTCCGGTGTCATCATGCCGCCTAGCTGCTGGGCCTCCACCCAGGCGAGGCCCGCGGCCATGGAGTTCTGGACCATCTCGACGTTGGCGGGGTCGGGATCAGCGGCCAGCTTGGCGGAGATGCCGGTCTTGATCTTCTCCCAGACGCGCGGCACGCCGAAGAACGACGTCGGGTGCACCTCGCCGAGCGTGGCCACGAGCTGGGCGGGGTCGCCGATGACGTGCACGTGCCCGCCGATGACCTCGGGGACGTAGATGCCCAGCGTGCGCTCGGCGATGTGCGCGAACGGCAGGTAGCTCACCTGGCGCTGAGGACCGTCGAGGCCGGCGCCCTCGAGGGTGCTGACCGCTTCGTACATCACGTTGTGGTGGCTGAGCACCACGCCCTTCGGGCTGCCCGTGGTGCCGGACGTGTAGAGGATCGTGGCCGGCGCGTCCGCGCTCAGCTCGGCGGTGCGAGCCGTGACCTCGTCGCCGTGGGCCGCGCGGTAGGCCGCACCCGAGGCCAGCAGGTCGGCCCAGGTCATGAACGTGTCCCCGGCGGGGAGATCCGCGGAGTTGATGACCACGATCTTGAGCAGGCTGGTCGAGGCGTCGATCGCGGTGGTCCACCGGGTCAGGTGGTCGGCGTTCTCGAGAATGGCCACCGTCGGCTCGGACTGGGCGGCGATGAAGGCCACCTGCTCGACCGAAAGCGTGTTGTAGATCGACATGGGGGTGGCCGCCGCGTGCACGATGCCGATGTCGGCGACGACGTGCTCGGTGCGGTTGCTGGCCATGATCGCCACGTGGTCGCCCGCCCGTACGCCGAGCTCCATCAGGCCGGCAGCCACGTCGAGTCCGAGCTCGCGGGTCTCCGTCCAGGTCAGGGTGCGCCAGGACTCGCCGTCGGGCACGTCGTGCTTGTCGGAGTACGCCGGCTGGTCGCCGTACTTCTCCACGGTCTCGGCCAGGGCGTCGGCCAAGGTACGGCCGGCCACTTGTTCCTCGATCTCGGCGCGCTTGGCGAGTACGTCGGTCATGTGCTGTCTCCTCGTCGAGGTGGGCCGAGATGGGTCAGATGCCGAGCGTACGACCGATGATCTCCTTCTGGATCTCGGTCGTGCCGCCGTAGATGGTCTGGATCCGGCTGTCCACATAGGCCTTCGCGATGGGGTACTCCATCATGTAGCCGTAGCCTCCATGCAGCTGCACGCCTTGGTCAACGAGCTTGACCTGGAGCTCGGTCGTCCACCACTTAGCCATCGACGCCAGCGCGGTGTCGACCTCGCCGGCGTTGAGCTTCGTGATGCAGTCGTTGACGAAGACCCGGGCGATGTGGACCTCGGTCGCCATCTCGGCGAGCAGGAACCGGTTGTGCTGGAACTTGCCGATCGGCTTGCCGAACGCCTCGCGCTCCTTGGCGTAGGCGAGGCTCAGGTCCAGCACGTGCTCACAGGCAGCGACGGCGATCGCGGCGATCGAGATCCGTTCCTGCGGGAGGTTCATCATCAGCGAGATGAAGCCGGAGCCCTCGTCGCCGAGGAGGTTCTCCTTCGGCACCACGACGTTGTCGAAGAACAGCTCGGAGGTGTCCTGGGCCTTCAGACCGACCTTCTCCAGGTTGCGGCCCCGCTCGAAGCCTTCCATGCCGGCCTCGACCACCAGCAGGCTGATGCCCTGGTGGCCGGCATCCGGGTCGGTGCGGGCGACCACGATCACCAGGTCGGACATGATCCCGTTGCTGATGAAGGTCTTGGAGCCGTTCACGACGTAGTGGTCGCCCTTGTCAACCGCGGTCGTCCGGATGCCCTGCAGGTCGCTGCCGGCACCCGGCTCGGTCATCGCGATCGCGGAGATCAGCTCGCCGCTGACCAGGCCGGGCAGCCAGCGCTGCTTCTGCTCCTCGTTCGCCAGGCTGCTGATGTAGGGGACGATCACGTCGGTGTGGACGGGGAAGCCGATACCGCTGGCGCCGACCTTCGTGATCTCCTCGGCGATGATCGCGTTGTAGCGGAAGTCCTTGATGCCCGCGCCGCCGTACTGCTCGTCGACGTCGAAGCAGAGCAAACCCTGCTCACCGGCCCGCAGCCACACCTCGCGGCTGACCTGGCCGTCCTTCTCCCACTGATCGTGGTGGGGGACGACCTCCTTCTCCATGAACGCGCGCACGGTCCTGCGGAAGTCCTCGTGCTCCTGCTCGTAGATCGAGGGCCTGTCGGGCATGGGTCTGCTCCTCCGAATCGGTTGCGGTCAGCGCAACTGTGACAGCGACACTGTCACAATACCAAGACGTCGCCGGCCGTTGCCGCTGGAGCGTGACAGCCCTACTGTGCCAGTCATGTCCGAGTCCCTGCTGACCATCGACGAGCTGTCGGCAGCGGTGGGGCTGACCGTGCGGACGACCCGCTACTACGCCAGCCTCGGGCTGATCCCGGCGCCGGTCCGGCGCGGCCGCGTTGCCTACTACGACGACGCCCACCGGGCCCGGCTCGAGCTGGTCCGCGCGCTCCAGGACCACGGGTTCACGCTGCAGGCGATCGAGGGCTTCCTCGGCAGCCTGCCCACCGGGGCGACGGTGGAGGAGCTCGCCCTGCAGCGCGCGATGCTGACCTCGTGGACGCCCCGGCCACCCGAGCAGCTGACCCATCGCCAGCTCGAGAAGAAGGCCGGCCGCAAGCTTTCGCCCGAGCACATCCGGCTCCTCGTCAAGCTCGGCGCGCTCGAGCGTAGCGACGAGGGCTACGTCGCGACGCCCAGCCTCCAGGTGGGCGTTGGCCTGCTCGACCTCGACATTCCCGAGGACAGCATGGGCGCCGCCGAGACGTCGATCCGGCGGCATATGGAGGCGTTGGCCGAAGAGCTCACCGAGATCCTGCGTACCCAGGTGCTCGAGCCGTACCGCCGCGAGGCGCACTCGCCCGAGGACGCAGAGCGCCTCGAGAAGACGATGGCGAAGCTGCGTCAGCTCACCCTGGAAGCGGTCGTCACCGGTTTCCAGCGTGCGGCTAACGCCGTGATCACCCGCTCGCTGGCCCGCTGATCAGCTCACCCACTCCTTGACCTGCGCGATGGTCGCGGCGGGGTCTTCGGTGGCGGGGGAGACCGACAGGTTGGTGATGCCGGCCTCGCGGAAGGCTTCGATCCGCTCCTTGACGTAGGACTCGGGGCCTACCAGGTTGCCGGCCTCGAGCCACTCCATCGGGACCAGTGCCTCGGCGTCGCGCTTGTTGCCGTCGAGGTAGAGGTCCTGGATCTCCTTGGCCTCCTTCTCGTAGCCGTACTGGCAGGCCAGGTCGTTGTAGAAGTTCTTGCCGCGCGCGCCCATGCCGCCGACGTACAGCGCATAGACGGGGCGCATGAGGTCGAGCATCCCCTTCACGTCCTCCCCGATCGCGACCAGGCCGCCCGCGTTGACCTCGAGCGGGGCCAGGTCGGCGGAGCGCTTGGCGTTGCCCTTGGCCAGGGCGTCGCCCCAGACCTCGTTGGCCTTCTCGGGGTAGAAGAGCCAGGGCAGCCAGCCGTCGGCCACCTCGGCCGTCATCTCGACGTTCTTGTCGCCGAGCGCCGCGACCCAGAGCGGTACGGCCGGGCGCTCGGGCCGGTTGAGCAGCTTGAGCGGTTTACCGAGGCCGAGCCCCTGGTCCGCCGGCAGCGGGATCTGGAAGATCCCGTCGCTGGTCAACCGCTCGTGGCGCAGGCCCATCCGGATGATCTCGATGACCTCGCGGGTGCGGGCGATCGGCTTCTCGTACGGCACGCCGTGAAAGCCCTCGATCACCTGGGGGCCGGACGCGCCGAGGCCGATCACCGCGCGCCCGCCGGAGACGTTGTCGAGGCCGGCCACCGTCTGCAGGAGCGCGCCGGGGGTGCGGGAGTAGACGTTGAGGATGGCCGCGCCGATCTCGACCGTCTCGGTCTTCGCGGCGAGGTAGCCCATCAGCGTGGGGGCGTCGAAGCCGTAGGGCTCGGCCACCCAGATCGTGTCCAGGCCGGCCTTCTCGAGACTGGCTACCTGGTCGGCGGTCTCGCGCGGGTTGCCGGCGTAGACGAGCGGCATCGACAGCTTCATGTGTTCCCCTGGGATCGGTCGCGGGTGCGTCACGCCCACTGTGACAACTTCACTGTCACGATGGCAAGGCCGTGTGACATTTGCCGGACGGCTGGGCGCGCTCCTGGGCATGTAACGCCGGGTTATCGCATCTGGTCGCACCGTTGCAGCGGGTCAGCAGACGGGATAACCCCGCGTTACAAGGGCCGCGTTACAAGGGCCGGGCCAGCACCCGGCTGGGAGACCTAGTCGGCGAACATGCCCAGCGCGGTGCCGAGAGGGTCGGCCAGGCTGGCGGCGTACTCGGTGGTGAGGTGGTCGGTGTCGCGGTAGGAGAGAGTGCCGCCGACGACGACCGGGCAGTCTCCCTGGAAGCAGATCCAGGGGGTCGGGTCGACGACCTCGGTGCCGGTCGCGCGGGCCGCGGCGACGGCGACGTCGGCAAGGATCTTGGACCGCTCCTCGGGCTCGAACATGCACTCCCGCAGAGAGGAGTCGCCCTGGCTGAGGCAGGTGCCGGGATCATCGGAGCGCTTGGGTACGTCGCGCAGGAGCACGACTCGATCGGCGGAGGCGCCGACCTCGCGGAAGAGGTCCTGGTAGCCACCCGACAGCAGATCGGCGACGGCGTCGACGTCTTCGTAACGCTGGTCACCGTCGTAGACGCCGTTGACCGGCGGCGAGGAAGCGATCACCACGAGGTCGGGCTCGATCGCGTCGACCTGGTCGATCACCCAGTCCTGGAAGGCGTCGCACTCGGTGAAGGGCCGATTTTCGCCGAGCGGAGCCACGGTGACGTGGGCGGCCGTGCACTGCGGCTTGACCAGGTAGTAGGCCCGCCAACCGGAGTCTTCGCTGATCACGTCGAAGGCCGGGATCCAGGCCCGGGCATGGGAGTCGCCGATCACGATCACCGTGCGGGAGGCGTCCTCGTCGCCACGAAGGCAGAGCAGCCGGACGTCCTCGGTGTAGTCGCAGTCGCCGACGTCTGCGACGCTCTCGCGAATGTCGAGCAGGTTCGGCGTCAGGTCGCTCGGCACGGCCTGGTTCCTGAGGGCGGCAGCCACCGATGCGCGCACCAGTTCTACGGCGCCCGCATGACTGTTTTCGTCGCCGGACGAAACGGCCACCGCGATCGGCGGGTTGTCGCCGTGCTCGCCACCCTGGTAGCCCGTCCACAGCCAGGCGCCGACACAGGTCAAGGCCACCAGCGAGGCCGTGGCCGGATAGAGGATCAGGGCCCTCGGCACCCGCAGGGTCCGGGCCGGGCGGCCGCTGCGGAACGGCGTCTCGACGTAGCGATAGGTGAGCACCGACAGGCCGACCGCACCCGCTACAGCCGCGATCGTCTCGAGCGGAGTGAGCGACCGCGCGAGGGCGCGCTCGGTGAGGATCAGGGCGGGCCAGTGCCACAGGTAGAGCGAGTAGGACCAGTCGCCCACCCGCCGCATCACGGGGTTGTCGAGCAGCGGCCAGGTGATCGGTGCGACCCGCCCGGCGCCCGCCAGGAGGACCAGCGCCGTACCGACGACCGGCAGCGCCGCGGCGGACCCGGGGAACGGTGTCTCGGACGTGAAGCCCAGGCTGGCGGCCACGATGGCGCCCAGGCCCACCACGCCCAGCACGGATCCGCTGCGAAGGCCGATCCGACCGAGGAGCTTCGGCGAGAGCACCGCAACCATCGCGCCGATGCCGAGCTCCCACGCGCGGGTGAACGTCGAGAAGTACGCCGCTGCCGGCTCCGCCGCGGTCTGCGCGACGGACCAGACGAACGAAGCGGTGGTGACCACGAGCAGCAACCCGAAGACGGTCCGGCGGGGGAGCCGGCGCTGGTCGGGGCGGCCCCTACGGGCCAGGCGGACGAGGCCGAGGCACACCAGCAGGAGCAGCGGCCAGACGACGTAGAACTGCTCCTCGACCGCGAGCGACCAGTAGTGCTGCATCGGCGAGACGGCACTGCCCTGCGAGAAGTAGTCGACGTCCTGATGTGCGAAGTTGAAGTTCGCGGCGAAGACGGCCGACCAGAGTGCGTCGAGCACGACCTGGCGAGCATCGAGCAGGCTGAGCACGGCCATGGAGCCGACGACGGTGACCACCGTGACCACGGTCGCTGCGGGAAGGATCCGCCGGGCGCGGCGGGCCCAGAAGGCCGCGAGCGAGAAGCGGCCGTTGCCGAGGACCTCGCGGAACAGCAGTCCGGAGATGAGATAGCCCGAGATGACGAAGAAGACGTCGACCCCGACAAAGCCTCCGGGCAGGAACGGGACACCCGCGTGCCCGGCGATCACCGTCAGGACCGCGATGGCCCGAAGCCCCTGGATATCCCCTCGGAACTGTTGTCCCATTCCCCATCACTTACGTCTCTTGGCTGGCTCGAAGATATCAACCTGTGGTGATTCCCGAGGCACAACTCACGCCTCTGAGATCATCGCTGACCCGACCCGGATTCCCCAATGAGGAGCAGAACCTTGACGACGTACCGCATTGCCGTGATGGGCGGAACCGGCCCGCAGGGCAAGGGGCTGGGCTACCGCTTCGCGAAGCACGGGCACTCGGTGATCATCGGCTCCCGGGCCGCGGAGAAGGCGGTGCCGGTCGCCACCGAGGTGACCGAGCGGCTGGCCGGCGTGTCCGGTGCGGGCGAGGTCACCGGCGCGGCCAACGCCGATGCTTGTGCGGACGCCGACGTGGTCCTGCTCGCAGTTCCGTACGACGGGCACGACGACCTGGTAGCCACGCTGCCGCTCGCCGGCAAGGTGGTCATCTCGTGCGTCAACCCGCTCGCGTTCGACAAGCGCGGTGCCCACGGTCAGGTGATCGACGGCGGCGAGGGCTCGGCCGCCGAGTCGGCCCAGCGGATCGCGCCGGAGACGACGGTCGTCGGCGCCTTCCACAACGTGTCGGCGGTCGGGTTGTGGAGCGACGAGGACTATCTCGACGAGGACGTCCTGGTGGTGGGCGACGTCGTGGAGGCCAAGGAGGTCGCGATGGAGCTGGCCGCATCGGTCACGGGCCGCGCCGGCATCGACGCCGGCAAGCTCCGCCTGGCCCGACAGCTCGAGCCCTTCACCGCCGTACTGATCTCGATCAACCGCAAGTACAAGGTGCACTCCGGCGTCCGGATCTCGGGCCTCGACCACCACTGACACCGAAGTGCGCGAGGTGGTGCCCCGAAGTGCGCGAGCTGGTGGGCTGAGATGAACACTTCGAACCACCATTTCCGACACTTCGGCCGGCATCTGGCGCACTTCGGCGGTTAACGGCCTCGATCACCGAGAAGGTGGAGGCCAGGCGCCGACCTGGTGCAGGAGTCCGACGTCGTCGCGACAGGCCCAATGTTCGACGACCATCCCGTCCACGACCCGCCAGAGGTGGATGAAGGTCCAGCTGACCTCTTGGCCGGCCGGGCGAGTGCCTGCCAGGAGAGGCATCGTCGAGGAAACGTGGGATCCGCGCAGGGTCAGATGCTGGGCAACCAGTTCGCCGTCGGCGATGAGGTGGTGCTGGTCAACGGTGACGCCGGGGCCAAGGTCGACGGCGATCGTCGACAGGATCAGCTTCAAACCGTCGCGGCCCTGAGGACCAGCAGCGTGGTTGACCATGTTCTCGGTGACCAGCTCGTCGAGCACGGACTCGTCCCCGGCGTCGCTGCGGCGGGTGAGCTCCTGGATCACTGACTTCGGGTCTCTCATCATGGTGGTCAGTGTCTACCGTTCCAGCTGTCCCAGAGCTTGGCGTAGGAGCCGCCGGCGGCGACCAGGTCGTCGTGTGAGCCGAACTCGGAGATGACGCCGTCCTCCACCACGGCCACGCGGTCGGCGTCGTGGGCGGAGAAGAGCCGGTGCGCGATCGCGATCACGGTGCGGCCCTGGAGTACGGCGGCCAGTGACCGCTCGAGGTGACGCGCTGCGCGCGGGTCGATCAGCGAGGTCGCCTCGTCGAGCACCAGCGTGTGCGGATCGGCCAGCACCAGGCGCGCGAGTGCGACCTGCTGGGCCTGCGCGGCGGTCACCGAGCGCCCGCCGGAGCCGACGACGGTGTCCAGCCCGTCGGGCAGGCTGTCGACCCAGTCGAGGGCGTCGACGGCATCGAGCGCCGACCGGATGTCGTCCTCGCCGGCGCCCGGAGGTGCGGCGAGGGCGAGGTTCTCGCGGATGGTGCCGACGAAGACGTGATGCTCCTGCGTCACCAGTGCGACGTGGCCGCGCAGGTCACCGAGAGGCAGTTCCACCAGACCGACACCGCCGACCGTGACCGCACCGGTGCGCGGCGGGTGGATGCCGGCGAGCAGTCGGCCGAGCGTCGACTTGCCCGCGCCCGACGGGCCGACCATCGCGATCCGCTCGCCGACGCCGACATCGAGATCGATGCCGTGGAGTACGTCGCGGCCCTCGACGTACGCGAAGCGGACGTCATCGGCCTGCAGCTTCTCGCTGAGCGGCTGGGCGCCTGAGATCTCGCGGTCGTCGGGCACCTCCGCCACGCCGAGCAGTCGAGCCAGCGATGCGGCGCCCATCTGCAGCTCGTCGAGGATCGAGATGATCCGGTCGACGGGGTCGATCAGCATCTGCACGTACAGCGTGGCCGCCGTGACGTCACCGAGCGAGACCTGCCCCTGGGCGTAGAGGTAGCCGCCGAAGAGCAGCGTGCACACCGTCGGGATCAGGTAGCTGATCTCCATGCTCGGGAAGAAGACCGTGCGCAGGTAGAGCGTGTAGCGCTCCGCGTCGTAGGAGCCCTTGATGTCGCGGTCGATCGCCTCGAGCCGCTCCTGCCCAATGCCCAGGGCCTCGACCGTCCGGGCGCCCTCGACGGTCTCGGTCAGGGTGGCGTTGATCTGCGAGTACGACGCGCTCTCGCGCAGGTAGCCGGCTTTGGCCCGGGCCAGGTACCAGCGCAGCCCGATCACCAGCGGCGGGATGCCGAGCACGCACGGGAGCGCGACCCACCAGCCGACGCTCAGCGCGGCCGCGAAGGTCAGCACGGCGGTGACCACCGCGATCGCCCACTCGGGGAGGGCCCACCGCACGGACCAGCCCAGCTGCTCGACGTCGCGGTTGGTCCGCGTGAGCAGGTCGCCGGAGCCGGCCGCCTCCACGACGCCTACCGGCAGCGCGAGCGCATTGCCGACGAAGTCCTCACGCAGCTCGGCCAGCACGATCTCGCCGAGCACCTGGCTGATGTAGCGGGCGTAGCGGGTCAGCGCCGTCTGCAGCAGCAGGAACCCGGCCAGCAACAGGATGACCCGGTCGACGTGTCCGGTCGTCGTGCCCTTCTCCACCGACTCGACGAGGTTGCCCAGCAGTCGGGGCGCGGCCAGCGCGGCGAGCGCAGCCAGGCCGTGGAGTGCCACGGCCCCCCACAGCATCCGCGGGTGCCGCCGCGCCAGCCGGCGTACGTAGGCACGCAGGGCAGGGAGCTCGGCGACGGGCAGGCTCGTGTTGCTCATCCGACCTCGACACCGCTCTCGAGGTCGGCCTCGCGGGTCACGACGGCGCGATAGACGGGCGAGGTGCACAGGAGGTCCGTGTGGGTGCCGGTGGCCAGGATCCGGCCGTCGCGCAGGAACGCGACCTCGTCGACGGCGTCGAGCATCAGCGGACTGCTGGACGTGACCACCGTGGTCCGGCCGGCGCGATGGGTCCGCAGCCGGGTCGCGATCCGGGCCTCGGTGTGGGCGTCGACGGCGGACGTCGGCTCCACCAGCACCAGGATCTCGGGGTCGGTCGTCAGCGCCCGGACCAGCACCAGGCGCTGTCGCTGACCGCCCGAGAACGTGCGGCCGCGCTCGGCCACGATCGTGTCCAGACCCTCGGGCAGCGGGTCGAGGATGTCACCGGCCGACGCGGTGTCCATTGCTCGGTCGAGGGCTCCGTTCTCCTGCTGCCCGGTGACGTCGAGGCTGTCGGCCAGCCGCCCGGAGAAGAGCGCCGCGCCCGTGTCCGAGACGACGATCCGGCGGCGTACCTCCTCGCGGGTCAGGGCCGTCAGCGGCGTGCCGCCAAGGGTGACGTCGTCGTCGGGCTCGGGAGCGCACATGCCGAGCCGGTCGGCCAGCGCGGCCGACTCGTCCGGCTGCTCGCTGACGATGGCCGTGATCGTGCCGGGCCGGATCCGCAGCCCGGTGCGGGCGTCGACCAGCTCGGAGTCGGGCGGCGGGGAGGCCGCGGGGCGCTCGGGGTCGGTCCAGTCGGCCTGTAGGGACAGCACGCGGCAGACCCGCTTGGCGGAGACCCGGCCGCGGATCAGCTTGTTGGCGTACTCGGTGGCGGTCCGCAGCGGGATCATCAGGAAAGCCGAGTAGCCGTAGAAGGCCACCAGCTCGCCCGCGGTGATGTCACCGGAGACGGCGGACCGGGCACCGAGCCACACGATGACGACTACGAAGACACCCGGCAGGAAGACCTGCAGCGCGTCCAGCACCGACTGCAGCTTGGCGACCTCCACCCCAGCTCGACGGGTGGCCTGCGACTCGCGGCGGTAGCGCTCGTGGAAGACGTCCTCGCCCCCGATGCCGCGGAGGACCCGAAGGCCGCCGACGATGTCGCTCGCCGTGTTGGAGAGCTCGCCCATCAACGCGCGCTGGCGGTCGCTGCGCAGCTGCAGCGGCGCGAGGAGCGGGCCGACGAGCAGCATCAGCGCCGGTACGCCGATGAGCACGACCAGACCGAGCGTCACCGACGTCTGCAGCAGGATCACGGCAACCAGCAGGAAGGAGACGATGGCGCCGGAGAAGCGCGCCGACACGTCCATCACCTGGCCCAGGTGCGAGATGTCGCTGGTGCCGATCGCGACCACCTCGCCGGTCGAGACCTTCCGCGCCAGCGTGCCGCCGAGGTGCGTGGTCTGCCGTCCGACCAGCTGCACGGTGCGGTAGGCCGCGATCAGCCAGTTCGTCACGGCGAAGCGGTGGCGCATGATCCCGGTGGCCGCCTGCACCATGCCGATCGAGAACATCAGCCCGGCGTAGAAGAGGAGCGACCTGCCGTCCTGGTCGGCGACGCCGCGGTCGATCGCGCGGCCGATCACGAAGGGCATCACGGCCTGGCTGCTCATCCAGATGATGCCGAAGGCCATCCCGCCCACGAGGGTCGGCCACTGCTGCCGCGCCAACCACCACAGGAACCGTCCGGGTGAACGGTGGTCGGCGACCCCGGGGTGGTCGAGAGGCAGTTGGTGCACTGGCGGCACTCTACGAAGCCGGGACCCCTCGGAGCGACCGAATTAGCCGAGCCCGCAGGAGGCCTTGGCGAACCCGAGCGCGTTGCCCATGCCCTCCGGGCTCATCCGCAGCAGGATCTGGCCGGACTCGCCGTCGAGCGTGAAGGCCACCCGGAACGCCGTGGCGCCACCTCCCTCGAGGAACGCGTGCCCGTCACAGCGGGAGGGCTTCATCGGCAGGTCGATGCGGCTGGGCGGGTCCTCGCCGGCCACGTGCAGGTCGGGTTCCCAGGCCTCTGGCCCGTCGGACGAGTTGAGGAGGTGAGAACCGGAGATCCGGTCGATCACCAGCTCGTGCCCGGGGACGCCGGTCGGCGTGATCAGCATCGTGAGCGTGCCGATCGCGCCCTCGCCCGAGCCGTCGTCGGGCACCTCGTCGCTCCACCTGAGGTCGGCCACCTCGGCGATCGCCAGCTCCTCGCAGCGCACGGTGAGGAACCGTCCTACCACGTCGGTCGGGTCGGTGACCGCGATCCGGTCGACTCGGCCGGCGTACGCAACCTGGAGCGTGCCGCTCTCGGCCTGGCCCGGTCCGCTGCCGCACGGCGGCTTGGCCGGCAGGTAGAGGTAGTAGCCGCGCTCGGACTGCGCGGGGTCGGTGCGGAGGTTGCCGCCGGTCAGCGGCTTCGCGAGGCGTGGGTCGCGGTAGACGATCCGGGTCGGCGTCACGTCCTTCGCGGTGTCGTTGTCGATCCACACCTGCATCCGGCCGAGGGATACGTCGATCGACGACTGCCGCATGTCGGCGATCAGCTTCCCGCTCGGAGGGGGGTCCTCGGGGTAGGGCAGTGGGCTCAGGGTCGTCAGCGCCGTCGACGACGACACCGGCTCTGATGGCGCCTCCTCCGAGTCGTCGTCGCCGCCACAACCGGTGAGCAGGACGAGCAGAGCCAGAAGCCCGGCGTACGACCTAGGCATCCGCGTGGACACGAAGCGGCAGGGCGACGAGCAGCAGGATGGCGATGCAGGCCATCGCCGCCGCACCGGCCATGGCCGCGCCCCGGTCGACCACGAGGTCGAGGATGAACCAGACGGAACCTACGACGAGTAGAGCGACGAAGACCAGCGCCATCCGCGCCACGCGGTGCGCCACCTCCACCACCCGGTACTTGACGTGCTCGCCGGAGAGGCGCCGGTGCACCGCTACCGGTGTGAGGACCACCGCGGTGGTCACGCCTGCCAGCACCACCAGGACCAGGTAGGTCCCCCGCTGCACGTCGTCGAGGTCTGCGAAGCGTTGTTGGAAGGGCAAGGTCAGCAGGAATCCGGCGGTGAGCTGCACGCCGGTCTGCATGACACGGAGCTCCTGCAGTATGTCGGCGAACTTGCGGTCGGCCTGTTCCTCGTCGCTCTCGGTGCGGGTCATCCGCCCATCCTTACCTTCAGCCGGCAAGGTCGTCCACGACTTCGGCACCCGGCAGCTCGGCGAGCAGCCGCCCGGGCAGCAGCAGCTTGGAGCGCCGGATCCCGGAGCCGATCACCGCCACGTCGATCGCGACCGCCTTGGCGTCGACCAGCACCCGCCAGTCGGCTGGGAGCCCGAGCGGGGTGATCCCGCCGTACTCCATCGCGGACTCCTCGACGGCCCGGTCCGTCGCCAGGAACGACGCCTTGCGCACGTCGAGCAGCCGCTTCACCCGGTTGTTGACATCGGCGCGCGTGTCGGCGCGCACCACGCACGCGGCGATCCGCTCCTGCCCGTCGCGGCGGCCGGCCACGACGACGCAGTTGGCCCCGGCTGCCATCGGTACGTCGTAGGCCTCGCTCATCGCGGCGGTGTCGGCGAGCTCGGGGTCGATCTCGACCACTGCCACCTCGGCGCGCGGCGCCCACAGCGCGAGGGCCGCCGCCACCGACGGGGCGAGCAGCTCGGGATGGTCGGACGCCGGGAGGGAGGTAAGGCTCTCGAAGCTCGGAAGATCCATGTCCCCATCCGACCATGCTGCCGGCCGGCATTTCCCAGGTCCCCGTCCGAATAAACCGGGATCCGTCGGTCATTCCGCGTTTGTTCCCGGGAGGGCCGGGGAGGAGGCGGGCACACCCACTCGAGGAGATTGCGGATGATCACGCAGACAGAGCTGACGCCGACCGGTCGCCGGCGCCTGGCGCACCTGCGCCAGCGCTACGGCGCCGCAACGTACGTCATCGAGCACGGGACGTGGGGCGCCCTGATCCGGCAGGCGATCGCGCTGCGGATCGACGCCACCGGGTGGGTGACCGACGTCCGCCTCGCGCGCCTCGACGACGGGCTCCGGAAGGTGGTTGGCCTGGTCCGGACGATGAAGGAGGCGTACGCCAGCGCCGAGCTCACCCGTCTGGTCACCAACGCCAACGAGCGCGGGCCCGTCGACATCGAGGCCGTACGCCGCGGGGAGGACCTGCTGGCCGGCCGCCGCCGGATCGTGGCGCCCACGATCGCCGAGCCCGAGCCGATCACCCGCCCGGGTGGACCCGTCACCGCGCGGCCGCGGACCCTCGAGGTGGTCGGCCGTGACCGGGTCTTCCGCGGCGCCTCCCGCGGCGACGAGCTGCGGGTGGGCATCCGGCGCACCAACGGCCTCGCCGAGATCGAGGTCGATCCCGCCTGGCTGTGCACCACCTCTCCGCAGCTGCTGCGGTTCGCCCTGAAGGAGGCGTTCAACGCCGCCTACGAAGAAGGAGAGACCAATGCTTCCTGACCCCGGACCCTCAGACGGCCGCGACGGACGGTGGGAGGAGCCAACCCTGCCTCCCGGTGCCGGTGAGCCGCTCGCTCCCGGTGGTGGTTTCTCGGTGCAGGCGCAGGACCTCGTCAACGCCGCAACCGAGTGGGACCAGCTCTCAACGGACATGGTCGACGTCCGCACCAAGTGCGAGAGCGGATGGGGTCTGCCGTTCATCTTCGGCGCCGCCGACGTGCTCTACACCGTCGGGCGGCTCCACGACGCCTTCAATCGCAAGGCCTGCGACGCGGCGTGGGACGGCCACGTGATCACGGGGCTCATAGCCAACGGCCTCGTCGAGGTCGCCAACGACTTCTCCAACACCGACACGACGACGGGCGAGAACTTCGTCGACTACCAGAGAGTGATGGACTGATGGCCGCGCCGACAAAGGATCCCGAGGTCTTCCTGACCCAGATCAACGACGAGCTGGAGAAGCTCGCCGGCGCCATCGGCGACTTCCTCGAGCAGATGGCCAACTTCGTCAACGACCACCTCACCGAGGCGGGCATGCTCGGCGGCGCCGCCGCGGGATCGCTGTTCGGCCCGCTCGGCACCATCGCCGGCGGCATCATCGGCGGGCTCACCGGCAACGAGCTGGAGGAGAAGTTCGAGGCCGCGTGCCAAGAGGTCCGGGAGAAGTGGGACAACACCGTCGGCGGGATCCGCGAGGCGATCGGCGCCATGATCGGCGACCCGCTGCAGATGTCGGAGATCTCCAGCGACTACCGCGACGCCGCCCGGACCCTCGGCCTCCACACCAACGACCTCAGCTCCACCGCGAGCATTCTTCGGGCGAGCTGGGACGGACGCGCGTTCTTCGCCTTCATGGAGGTCAACACCCAGCAGACCGCCGCCGTCACCGGCCTGGGCCGGCAGCTGATCACCGGCGCCGACCTGATGGACAAGTGCAGCGAGCGCCTGGTGACCGCGTGGATCGGGCAGATCGACAACCTGGCCCAGGCCACCGCCGACTTCCTCAGCGTGGCCGGCGACCTGGGCGACCTCGGCAACGCCCCGACCTTCGAGGCGGGCCCCGCGGTGAAGCTGATCGGCAAGGTGCTCAGCAACGCGAGCACGATCCTCACCGACTTCGGCACCTATGTCGCCGAGCTGGAGATCGACTCCGGTGGCGACTGGGACGGCCTCGATGCGGCGTACGGCACCAACGGGCTTCCGGGCGGCCAGTGGCCCGAGGTGCACGACGCCAGCCGCGGCGCGATGAACGGACCCTGGACCACCAAGTGAGCTCCGGTCAGCGGCGCTCGGGCATCAGGATCCAGGCCACGACGTAGGCGACCACGAGGCTGCCGACGCCGAGGATCGCTCCGACGACGGTGAGCAGCCGGACCAGGGTGACGTCCATGCCGAGGTAGTCGGCGACCCCGGAGCACACGCCACCGATCAGCTTGTCGTCGGGATTGCGGGTCAGCTGCTTGCGGGTAGGGGCTTCGGTGGTCATCGGTTCTCCTCGGGAGTCTCGGTCTCGTCGGTCGTGGTGGCGGTTGCGGTGTCGGTGGTCTCGGGTGCGACCCAGCCGGTCTGGCGCTGCGCGACCCGGTTACGTCGGCCGGGCAGCACGCTGGCGAGCACGCCGGCGACTCCGGCGGCCACCCACGGGATGGGCAGCAGCCAGCGGATGTCGGAACCCTCGACGGTGTCACTGGCGATCAGGGCCCAGACGAAGGTGATCCCCAGGAAGGCGACCCCCATCACGAGGTGACCGACGTTGACCGGGTGCCGGCCGCTCTCGGGGGCCTGCTCGGTCGGGTGTTCCATGGGGATGGTCGTGTCGCTCATCGGTTGGCCCTCTCTGCGCTGTCGATCTTGATCTCGCCGAAGGTGACCTCGGCGTCGATGGTGATGGAGGGACCGCCGACGGCGCCCGCATAGCTGGCCTCGTCCGAGCCGTCCCGGGAGCTGCCGAACAGCTCGGTGTGGCCGGCTGCGTCGACGTTGGCGTCGACCACCGCGTCCAGGCCCTCTGGCAGCAGGACCTCGATGCGTCCGAGGTCCACATCGAAGTGGATCGTGCGGCCGTGCAGCGCCGCCACGTCCTCGACGTCGGTGAGGTCGAGGATGATCTCGCCTGCGGTCAGCTCGTAGGTGGAGTCGACCATCGCGGCAGTCCGAGGGGACTCGTCGATCGCCCCTGTGTCCCACTCGCCGGCCGCGGTAGCGCCGGCCGTGGCGAGCGTGGCAACCAGTCCGGCGAAGATCAGGCCGCCGGCCCGGCCGTAGAACGTGCCGACCACCAGCATCACGCCGATCACGGCGAGGGCGACGGCCGGGTAGGCGGAGTCTGTGATGTGGGCTCCGGCTGCGTCGGCGATGCCGAGGGTGCTGAGGGCGAGGGCAACCAGCGCCATCGTGTACCAGAACAGGATCGGGCCACGCTTGCGCGGGTTGCTTCGCTCACGGCGCACGGCGGCGGCGTAGTTCGGCGGGGCGACCGGGGGTCCCACGTAACCAGGCGTCGGGCCGTAGGTCGGCACGGGGGCGGGCTCACGTCGGCCGCGGGCACTGAGCACGATGAAGACGATCAGCCCGATGAAGAAGAGCGGCCACGGGAAGTCCCAGCCACCCCACGAGTCGCCCAGCAGGGCGAGGGCCGCCAAGCTGCCGACCAGGATCAGGGCCACGGTGCGGCTGCGGTCGTCGAGCCGGAGCTTCGTGTCGTTGAGGTCGTCGGGCACCAGGAGCCAGCAAGCGCCGTACACGATCAACCCCGCCCCGCCGAAGAACGCCAGGACCACGAACGCGACCCGGACGATGACCGGGTCGATGTCGAAGTGGCGGGCGATGCCACCGGCGACGCCGGCGACCTTCTTGTCATAGGTCGTCCGGCGGAGGCGACCGAGGTCGCGCATCTCTTCGCCGCTGACGCGGGGGCCTTGCCCGCCGGGGCCCGCAGGTCCCGTCGGTGCTTCCGGGGGTGTCGTGGTCATGGCTCCACAGTGGTGCCTCGCGGGGTCCCGCACCATCGGGGACGACCCTGGTTCTGCGGGAAAAGGGCCCTCCAGGGGTCAGGGTCCGACCGGGGTCGGCCCTCATGGGTAGTGGCCCGCAACTGTGTGACGATTGACGTACATGAGCACCGCGCCCGCACACGAGGGTCCGCACTACTACCGCCGGGCCAACCGAGACATCCACGAGCCGATCGTCGGCGGCGTGGCGTCCGGGCTCGCCCGACACCTGGGCCTGCCGGTGCTCTGGGTGCGGGTGGGCTTCGTGCTCGCCACCGGACTCGGCGGTCTCGGTGCCGCGCTGTACGCCGGCCTGTGGTTGATGCTTCCGGCCGAAGGACAGTTCGACCGCGAGGCGCCGGGTCTCGAGAGCGCGCGCCGCGACGGACGGCGGCCCGGACGGATCCGCCGGCTCACCGACGCGGGACCGGTGATCACGCTCGGCGTGCTCGGGCTCGGCGTGATCTTCCTGCTGCAGGCGATCTTCGGCCAGGGCGCGCTGCTCTGGCCGGTCGTGATCGCGGTGATCGGCATCGCGCTGCTGTGGCGCCAAGCCGACGAGGCGCAGCGTCAGCGCTGGGTCGACACCAGCGGGCGGGTCAACCCGGCGCGGATGATCTTCGGGGGCGGCTGGGAGGCCTACGCGCGGGTCGCGGCCGGGTTCGCGCTGCTGCTGACGGCGATCCTCATCGTCGGCTTCGACGACGGCTCGCTGAAGACCGCTCGGGCGGCACTGATCGCCGGGGGGCTCGGGATCGTTGGCCTCGCCATCGTGGTCGGTCCGTGGATCTTCCGGCTCGCCTCGGACCTGACCGCCGAGCGCGCGGAGCGGGTGCGGACCCAGGAGCGCGCCGACGTGGCCGCCCATCTCCACGACTCCGTGCTGCAGACGCTGGCCCTGATCCAGAAGAACCCCGGCGACGCCGCGACCGTCATGCGGCTGGCGAGGGCGCAGGAGCGCGACCTGCGCTCGTGGCTGTTCGCCGGCGAGTCCACCGACGAGAGCTCGGTCGCGAGCGCGCTGCGCGGGGTCGCGGCCGAGATCGAGGACGGCCACGGCATCTCGGTCGACGTGGTGAGTGTCGGCGACTGCGACATGGTCGAGTCGCTGCGTCCGGTCGTTGCGGCCACCCGCGAGGCGGTGACCAACGCGGCCAAGCACGCCGGCACCTCTCGTGTCGACGTCTACGCCGAGGTCGGCGCGGAGGCCGTCGACGTCTTCGTGCGCGACCGCGGCCGGGGGTTCGACCCCGAGGCCACGCCGCAGGATCGCTACGGGGTCCGCAACAGCATCATCGACCGGATGCAGCGGCACGGCGGGTCCGCCGAGATCAGGAGCACCATCGGCGAGGGCACCGAGGTACGTCTGCACCTGCCCCGAGAGGAGTCCAAGTGAACGAGCCGAAGCTCATCTCGGTGGTGATCGTCGACGACCACGCGATGTTCCGCAGCGGGGTGCGCGGCGAGCTGGACACGGTCGGCGCCGGCGTCGTAGATGTCAGGGCCGAGGCGGCCGACGTCGACGAGGCGGTGGCCGCGGTCGCGACGCACCAGCCCGACGTCGTACTCCTCGACGTGCACCTGCCGGGAGGCGGCGGGGTCGAGGTGATGCGGAGGTCGCAGTCACCCGACACCCTGTTCCTGGCGCTGTCGGTGAGTGATGCCGCGGAGGACGTGATCGGCACCATCCGCGGCGGAGCCCGCGGCTACGTCACGAAGACCATCACCGGGCCCGAGCTGGTCTCCGCGATCAGGCGGGTCTCCGAGGGCGACGCCGTGTTCTCCCCGCGGCTCGCCGGTTTCGTCCTGGACGCCTTCGCGGGCTCCATCGACGTCGCCGCAGTCGACGAGGATCTCGACCGGCTCACCGAGCGCGAGCGCGAGGTGATGCGGCTGATCGCCCGCGGCTACGCCTACAAGGAGGTGGCCAAGGAGCTGTTCATCTCCATCAAGACCGTGGAGACCCACATGTCGTCGGTGCTGCGCAAGCTGCAGCTCTCGTCGCGCCACGAGCTGACCCGATGGGCCTCCGACCGACGCCTGCTGTGAAACGCCTGGTCGTGCTGGTGGCGGTGGCCCTCGCCGGCTGTTCCGCAACCGCTCCGTCCTCCGACCCATGGCCGAGCCCGCTTCGGGAGGAACCCGTGCCGACCACGCGCAGTCCCGATCCGGCGTACTCCACCTGGGAGCTCGGCGCCAGGCCGCTTGCCTTGCGGCCCGACGGGTTCGGCGAGGCGCTGCCGACGCCCAGGACGCTTCGGGACCGGCGCTACCCGACGATCGACCTGCTGCCACCCCCGGAGGGTGAGAGGTTCGGATCGACGATCGGGCCGATCACACCCGCCATTCGTGAGCGAATGGGGACGACGTGGGCGCCGAGCTGCCCCGTGGGTCTCGACGACCTGCGCTACCTGACCGTGTCGTTCCGCGGCTACGACGGCGCCGCGCACACCGGCGAGATCGTCGTGGCGGCAGCGGAAGCCCACGGGGTGGTATCGGTCTTCCGGGCCTTGTACGCCGGCGACTACCCGATCGAGGAGATGCGCCTGCCCGGCACGGCCGACGTCGAGGCGCACCCGACCGGCGATGGCAACGACACCGTCGGGTTCGTCTGCCGGCCGTCGATCGGTCAGGCGCAGTGGTCCGCCCACGCGTATGGGCTGGCGATCGACCTCAACCCGTTCGTGAACCCCTACGTCCGCGAGGGCCTGGTGCTGCCGGAGCTGGCGGGCAGCTATCTCGACCGGTCCTGGCGTCGGCCCGGGATGGTGTTCGACGGTGACCTGGCGGTGGCGCAGTTCGCCCGGATCGGGTGGTCGTGGGGCGGCGACTGGACCTCGCTGAAGGACTACCAGCACTTCAGCGCGCTGGACCGCTGAGCCTCGACGCACCCCAAAGTCAAGGTTCTTCCGTTCCCTGCGTCCGGGCGCGCCCACCGCCTACGCTCACTACAGTCGGCGGGACTGGGGAGGTCCCGAGCGCGGGCCGGCCTATGACCGGGAGACCCCATGAAGCGATCCGTCGGCACCGGTGCAGTGGTGCTTTCTCTTGTCGCGGCCGCATTGTCGGCAACCGCGGCCGGCGCCTCGGCACCCCAGGATCCCCGGCTCGCGGCGCCCAAGGGGACCTACGTCGTGGTCCTGAAGGACGCGGCCTCGACCGATGCCGCCGCGGATCGCGCGCGCGGGTACGGCGCCCAGGTCACCGACGAGTTCCATGAGCTCCGCGCCTTCGCGGCGAAGCTGTCCTCAGCTGAGCTCAGCCGAGTACGCCAGGACCCCGCGGTGGCGTTCGTCGAGCCGGACCGGCCGGTGTCCGCCACCGACACCCAGAACAACGCGACGTGGGGCCTGGACCGGGTTGACCAGCGGAACCTGCCCCTCAACGGGCAGTACACCTACACAGCAACCGGTTTCGGCGTCGACGCCTACATCATCGACACCGGCATCCTCACCACGCACAGCCAGTTCACTGGTCGCACGGCGCCCGGGTTCAGCGTGATCAGCGGCGGCACCACCGACTGCAACGGCCATGGAACCCACGTCGCCGGCACGGTCGGCGGCTCGACGTACGGGGTCGCCAAGCAGGTCACGCTGATCCCGGTCCGGGTGCTCGCCTGTGACGGGTTCGGCACTACTACTGGCGTGATCGCCGGTATGGACTGGGTGGCCGCCAACGCCAGCGGACCCTCGGTCGCCAACATGAGCCTCGGCGCACCGGCATCGCGGGCAATGGACACCGCGGTGGCCCGGATGACGAGCTCAGGCGTCACGGTCGCGGTGGCAGCAGGCAACGAGAACACGAACGCCTGCAACTCGTCGCCGGCCAGGGCGGCCTCGGCGATCACCACCGCTGCGACCACCACCACCGATGCGCGCTCGTCGTTCTCCAACTTCGGTACCTGCGTCGACCTGTTCGCACCCGGTAGCAACATCACCTCGGCGTGGATCGGGTCGACCAATGCGTTCAACACGATCTCCGGCACCTCGATGGCATCCCCGCACGTTGCCGGTGTCGCGGCCCTCTATCTCCAGGGGAACCCGTCGGCATCGCCCGCGGCCGTGACCTCGGCGATCACCAGCGGGGCGACCACGGGCAGGGTCACCGGGGCCGGAAGTGGTTCGCCCAACCGGTTGCTCTACTCGCTCCTTTCTGGCGGGACGCCTCCGCCTCCGCCACCCCCGCCCCCACCGCCGCCCCCGCCGCCTCCGCCTCCGCCGCCGGGCGGTGACTGCGACGAGATCGTTACCGGAAGCGTGACTGCGGGCGGCACGGTGATCGCGACGTCGTTCGCCCTGGGCTCGTCCGGCAAGCTGACCGGGTGCCTGACGGGACCCGCCGGCACGGACTTCGACCTCTACCTGGAGCGCCAGAACGGCAAGTCCTACACCGTGGTCGCCTCCAGCGCGGGGACGACGTCGACGGAGAACGTCACCCTCAACGCCACGGCGGGCACCTACCGCTGGGTGGTCCGGGCCTACTCGGGCTCGGGCAGCTACACCCTCAAGTTCGGGCGGCCGTGACGCTAGGTTTCTCCGCATGGAAACCCTGCGCCTGATCCTGCTGGTCATCCACATCCTCGGCTTCTCGGCCCTGATCGGAGGGCTGCTCGCCCAGGGCGGTCAGGCGGACAAGAAGGTCAACGGCGCCATGCGCGACGGAGTCGGTACGGCGTTCCTGGCCGGCCTGGCCCTGGTCGGGGTGCTCCAGGCCGACGACCAGGACGTCGACAACGGCAAGATCGCCGTCAAGGGCGTGATCGGCCTCGTGCTGCTGATCCTGGTCATGGCCAACAGCCGCAAGGAGCGGATCCCCAACGGGCTGTGGCTCGGCCTGCTGGTGCTGTCGGTCGCCAACGTCTGCGTGGCTGTGTTCTGGTCCTCCGCCCACGCCTCGGCCTGACGCGCGCCCGGCCCTGCTCCGGGGGTGGCGGGACGTAGGGTTGGGGACAGCATGAGTACGCCGTTACCCCTCCCCGATTTCGAGGCGCCGGAGGAGCCACGCACCACCCGCCGCGGGCCCACGGCCGAGGAGCTTCTCGAGGGGCTCAACGAGCCGCAGCAGGCGGCGGTGAGGCACGCCGGAACCCCCCTGCTCGTCGTTGCGGGAGCGGGCTCCGGCAAGACCCGCGTGCTCACCCGGCGGATCGCCTGGTTGATCTCCGAGCGCAAGGCCCATCCCGGTTCGATCCTGGCGATCACCTTCACCAACAAGGCAGCGGCCGAGATGAAGGAGCGGGTCGAGGTCCTGGTGGGTCGGCGGGCCCGGGTCATGTGGGTCAGCACGTTCCACTCGGCGTGCGTGCGGATCCTGCGCAAGGAGATCGACAAGTTCGGTTTCAAGTCCAACTTCTCGATCTACGACGCGCAGGACCAGAAGCGGTTGATGACGCTGGTGCTCAAGGACCTCGACCTCGACCCGCGGCGCTTCCAGCCCGGCGCGGTCCTGCACTGGGTCTCCAACCACAAGAACGAGCTGCGCGACCCCGAGGAGGCGGCCGCCGACGCGAAGAACGGCTTCGAGGAGTCCTACTCCGCGGCCTACACCCTCTATCAGCGGCGGCTGCGCGAGGCCAACGCACTGGACTTCGACGACCTGATCATGAGCACCGTCCACCTCTTCCAGACCTTCCCCGAGGTGCGGGAGACCTACCGACGGCGGTTCCGCCACGTGCTGGTCGACGAATACCAGGACACCAACCACGCGCAGTACGCCTTCATCCACCAGCTGTGCGCGGAGCAGATGGAGGAGCTCCCTGCCGCGGGGGATGAGCCGGAGGAGCGGGTCGAGCCCGCCGAGCTGATGGTGGTCGGTGACGCCGACCAGTCGATCTACGCGTTCCGCGGCGCCAACATCCGCAACATCCTCGACTTCGAGCAGGACTTCCCCAACGCGACCTCGATCCTGCTCGAGCAGAACTACCGCTCGACGCAGACCATCCTCAACGCCGCCAACTCGGTGATCGGCCACAACAAGGGCCGCAAACCGAAGAAGCTGTGGTCCGACGCCGGTGACGGCGCCCGGATCGTCGGCTACGTCGGCGACGACGAGCGCGACGAGGCCAGGTTCGTCTCGGAGGAGATCGACCGGCTGACCGACGACGGCGCCAAGGCCGGCGACATGGCGATCTTCTACCGGACCAACTCGCAGAGCCGAGTGTTCGAGGAGGTGTTCATCCGCACCGGCCAGCCCTACAAGGTGGTGGGCGGTGTGCGCTTCTACGAGCGACGCGAGGTGCGCGACGCGCTGGCCTACCTGCGGATGCTGGTCAACCCCGACGACCAGGTCTCCTTGCGGCGGATCCTCAACGTGCCGAAGCGCGGCATCGGCGACCGGGCCGTGGAGTGCGTCAACGCCCTGGCCGAGCGAGACCGGATCACGTTCTGGGAGGCGTTGCGCCGAGCCGACGAGGCGCCCGGGCTGGCCACTCGTTCGCTGGCCAACATCAAGGGCTTCGTCGCGATGGTCGAGGAGCTGCAGTCGATGGTCGCGGCCGACGAGCGGGCCGACGTGATCCTCGAGTCCGCGCTGGCCCGCTCGGGCTACCTCGAGGAGCTCGAGGCCTCCGATGACCCCCAGGACGAGACGCGGGTGGAGAACCTCGGCGAGCTGGTCGCGGTGGCTCGCGAGTTCTCCGACGATCCGACCGCGGGGCCGTCGGCCGACCCCTCCGACGTCGAGGCCGGTCTGGTCGCACCCGGCCTCGGCGACTTCCTGGAGCGGGTCGCCCTGGTCGCCGACACCGACCAGATCCCCGAGGAGCCGGACCCCGACCGGCCCGAGGACACCGGCGTGGTCACGCTGATGACACTCCACACGGCCAAGGGGCTGGAGTTCCCGGTGGTCTTCCTGACCGGCCTCGAAGACGGTATCTTCCCGCACTCGCGCTCGATGGGCGGCGACGCGGCCGAGCTCGAGGAGGAGCGGCGGCTCGCCTACGTCGGCGTCACCCGCGCCCGCGAGCGGCTCTATGTCTCACGGGCGGTGATCCGCTCGGCCTGGGGTGCCCCGAGTCACAACCCCGCCTCACGCTTCCTCGACGAGCTGCCTGTCGACCTGGTCGACTGGCGCCGCACCGAAGAGGCACAGACGATGTGGAACCGCCCCGACCTGGCCAGCGGGTCGGCTGCCCGCCTCGGCGACCCGACCTCGGCGGGCCGCCGCAACTTCTCGGCCGCCGCCGCCCGTGCCGACGCGGCCGCCAAGGCGAAGCCGGCCCGCGAGATCCCCTCACTGGAGCCCGGCGACCGGGTGCTGCACGACTCGTTCGGCATGGGCACCGTGGTGGCCATGGAGGGCTCGGGCGACAAGACCGTTGCCTCGATCGACTTCGGCTCGGAGGGCGTCAAACGCCTGCTGCTGCGCTACGCGCCGGTGGAGAAGCTCTGATCACGGCGAAGCCGTGAGCAGAGCTTCATTGGTCGTCGAGTAGACGGTCGCCGACCGAGCTAGCGAGGTCGCGAACGGCGTATCGAGGCGTCGTAAGTGAAACGCAAACGCACCGACGTTCGCCGTTCATGGCGGAAATGCCGAGCTTCGCGAACTCAGCCCGGCGTGACGCCGTGCACGACGAACGCCGCGTACGGGTCGACCGGGTCGCCGCCACCGGGGCGGACCTCGACGTGGAGGTGTGAACCCGTGACGTGGCCGGTGGTGCCGACGGTGCCGATCACCTCACCGGCCGTGACGGTCTCGCCGGGCTCGACGAAGATCTCGGTCTGGTGGCAGAACCAGATCTCGGTGCCGTCCTCGAGCGTGAGCACGGTCTTGTTGCCGTAGGAGCCGTCGTAGCCGGTCTCGGTGATCACGCCGTTGGCGATCGAGTGGATCTGGTCGCCGGTGTCGCCGTTGAAGTCCAGACCGGTGTGGTAGCTCGACCAGAGGCCGTATTCGCCGAACGTCGCCGTGATGATCGCCGGCGTGATCGGCAGCACCCAACGGTTCTCGGCGAGCTTGGTGGCCTGGGTCTGGGCCAGGTCGGCGAGCTTGCCGAGGGCGGCGTCGCGCTGCTCGGCCTGCTGCTCGGCCTCGGCCACCAGGTCGGCGCTGGCCGTCTCGCTGAGGGCGTCACGCTGCGAGTCGCGGGACACGGGGCGGCCCCGGTCGGAGAGGGCGCTCACGCTGCCGGCACCGCTGGAGCCGCTGAGGGCACTCGCCTGCTGGAACGAGGTGGGCTCGTGGCCGGCCAGCTGTGGCCCGGCCGAGAAGATCGCGCCGCCGGCGGCGATGGCCAGGGTCGCGACACCGAGGAGCACGGGCGGGGACGGCAGGCCCTTGAACAGCGGCCCGCGCGCGCCGTGGTGGCGGCTCGCCCTTCGCTTGCCCGGCGTGTGCTTCTCGAGGGGGAGCTCGACCGTGGGCTCGTGGTCGTTGAAGTGATGGGTGGCCTCGACCTCGAAGATGACCGCTGGCGCGGCCACCGGAAGCGGGGCCTCAACCAGTTCGTCGGCCGGGGCTCGGCCGGCTACGCGACGGCCGGTGTACGTCGTTTTGCGGGGCGTCACCGAGTGAGAGCGGCGAGGGCCGCGTCTATCTCCTCGGTGGTTTCCCATTGACGAAGTCTCCGGTGTGTCCAGTCGGTGGATTGCTGATTACCAGCTCAGGAACGGGCGAACCAAGACTGTAACGGATCGGTCACGGTCTCCGAAATCCCGGTTCGGACATTGTGCACAACTGCCCGCTGAGGCGGAAGTTACCCCAGATAGTGTGGGCGCGTGACCTCGACCAGCTCCTCCCGGATCCGCATCGTGGTGGGCAAGCCCGGACTCGACGGTCACGACCGCGGCGCGAAGATCGTCGCGCGGGCCCTGCGCGACGCCGGCCACGAAGTGGTCTACACCGGTCTGCACCAGACCCCGGAGCAGATCGTGGAGACCGCGATCCAGGAGGACGCCGACCTGATCGGCCTCTCGGTGCTGAGCGGCGCGCACATGACGCTCTTCAAGAAGCTGGTCGAGCTCCTCGAGGAACGCGACGCGAGCGACATCGTCATCTTCGGCGGGGGGATCATCCCGGAGGAGGACATCCCGCTGCTGGAGGAGATCGGCGTCGCCAAGGTGTTCACACCCGGCGCGGCCACCACCGAGATCACCGAGTGGGTCGCCTCGTACTTCGCCGAGGCTCAGGCCTGACGCTGCGGCGTTCCAGCAGGGGGTCCACCTCTCGTCGTGCTCATCCGGCGGGACTAAGGTGCGGCGGGAACCCCCGAGCTAGAGGCGCGGCCGCACGGGCCTGCGCCCTCATGAAGAGGACATGGTGGATCAGTGGATCTGATGGAGTTTCAGGCGAAGGAGCTCTTCGCCAGACATGACGTACCTGTGACGCTCGGCATCGTGGCCACCACGCCCGCCGAGGCACGCGCGGCCGCCGAGCAGCTCGGTGTCGTCGTCGTCAAGGCGCAGGTCAAGGCCGGAGGCCGCGGCAAGGCCGGCGGCGTCAAGCTGGCCAAGACCCCCGACGAAGCCGAGGAGCACGCCACCGCGATCCTCGGGATGCAGATCAAGGGTCTGACCGTGAACCGCGTGCTGATCGCGCCGGCCGCGAGCATCGAGGAGGAGTACTACTTCTCCTTCCTGCTCGATCGCGCCGACCGCCAGTACCTCTGCATCGCCTCTGTCGAGGGCGGCGTCGAGATCGAGGAGGTCGCTAAGACCAACCCGGACGCCGTCAAGAAGATCCCGATCAACCCCGGCACCGGAGTCGACGAGGAGAAGGCCCGCGCGATCGTCGCGGAGGCCAAGTTCCCGGAGGCGCTGACCGATCAGGCCGTCAACATGGTCCTGAAGCTGTGGCAGGTCTTCGTGGAAGAGGACGCCACCCTGGTCGAGGTCAACCCGCTCGCGCGGCTCGAGGGCGATGTGCTCGAGGCGCTCGACGGCAAGGTCTCGCTCGATGAGAACGCTGACTTCCGGCACGAGGACCACGCCGGCTTCGAGATCCGCGAAGAGGCCGACGCGCTCGAGTCCAAGGCCAAGGACAAGGGCCTCAACTACGTCAAGCTCGACGGGGCCGTTGGCATCATCGGCAACGGCGCGGGCCTGGTCATGTCGACCCTCGACGTGGTGGCGTACGCCGGCGAGAAGCACGGCGGCGTCACGCCGGCCAACTTCCTGGACATCGGTGGCGGCGCCAACGCCCAGGTGATGGCCGACGGCCTCGACGTGATCCTCCACGACCCGCAGGTGAAGAGCGTGTTCGTGAACGTGTTCGGCGGGATCACCGCCTGCGACGAGGTCGCGAACGGCATCGTCGGTGCCCTCGAGATCCTCGGCGACGACGCGACCAAGCCGCTCGTCGTACGTCTCGACGGCAACAACGTGGATGAGGGTCGCCGCATCCTCAACGAGGCTCAGCACCCGCTGGTGACCCTCGTCGACACCATGGACGGCGCGGCCGACAAGGCCGCCGAGCTCGCAAACGCCTGATACAGCGCCTGAGACTGAGGAAGACAAGACAGTGTCTATTTACCTGAACAAGGACTCCAAGATCATCGTCCAGGGCATGACCGGTGGCATGGGCTCCAAGCACACCACCCTCATGGTCGAGGCCGGCTCCAACATCGTCGGCGGCGTCAACGCCCGCAAGGCCGGTACGTCGGTCGAGCTCGCGGGCAAGGAGCTCCCGGTCTTCGGCAGCGTGAAGGAGGCGATGGCCGAGACCGGCGCCGACGTGTCGGTGGTCTTCGTGCCGCCCGCCTTCACCAAGGACGCCTGCATCGAGGCCATCGACGCGGGCATCGGCCTGCTGGTGGTCATCACCGAGGGCGTGCCGGTGCAGGACTCCGCGGAGGTGTTCGCATACCTGGACGGCAAGTCCACCCGGATGATCGGCCCCAACTGCCCGGGCATCATCACGCCCGAGGAGTCGCTGGCCGGCATCACCCCGCACACGATCGCGGGCAAGGGCCCGATCGGCCTGGTGTCGAAGTCGGGCACGTTGACCTATCAGATGATGTTCGAGCTGCGTGACTTCGGATTCTCGACCGCCATCGGCATCGGCGGTGACCCGATCGTCGGCACGACCCACATCGACGCGCTGGCCGCGTTCGAGGCGGACCCCGACACCACGGCGATCGTGATGATCGGCGAGATCGGGGGCGACGCCGAGGAGCGGGCAGCGGCGTACATCAAGGACCACGTGACCAAGCCGGTCGTCGGCTACGTCGCCGGCTTCACCGCTCCTGAGGGCAAGACCATGGGCCACGCCGGCGCCATCGTCTCCGGCTCCTCGGGCACCGCGGCCGCCAAGAAGGAAGCCCTCGAGGCCGTCGGCGTCAAGGTCGGCAAGACGCCGTCCGAGACCGCCGAGCTGATGCGGGAGATCCTCAACGGCTGACCGGTTCGTCGTCTATCGGCGGGTCAGGCCGGCGACGAGGGCGCCCATGGCGACCCGCCAGGCGTCCTCTTCGCGGTCGGCGGGAAACATCCGCATGATCGCGCCGCGGAGCTCGAAGTTGGCGAGCCCCTCGCACATGGCCTGGAAGGCCAGCGTCGCCTCCTCGACGGTGAGTCCGGATAGCGCGCCCTCGCTCTCCAGGCGCCGCACCTTCGCGGTCAGTGCGCTGAGCCCCGACTCTCTCGCCGCCAGCACCTCCGGTCCGGGGGTGAAGTCCGGAACGGCGCGCTGGAACGTGATCCGGTAGAGCGCAGGGTGCTCGAGGACGAACCTCCGGAACACATTGACGCTCATCTCCACCAAGTCCTGCGCGGGGTCCTCGGTCTCGGGCTGGTCGCAGACTCCACGGGTGAGGATCTCGTAGGCACTCTGGGCGAGGGCGTCCACGAGGAGGCCCTCCTGTGAGCCGAACAGGCTGTAGACCGCGCGCGTCGTGGTGCCGACCTCCGCCGCTACCGCGCGGACGGACACTGCTGCGGGGCCGTGCGCCTCGAAGAGTCGTTCGGCCGCGGCGCGCAGCCGCTCGCGAGTTGCCTCGTCATGCTCCTTTGGCCTGCCCATGGGTTGACACGGTATCAGTACGTGTTACGTTACGCGTAACGGAATGCCGAGTCGAAAGGTTGTTGGCCATGGACGAGAACCGGTTCCGGGAGGCCGAGCGCCGGCTGTTCGATGCCGCGGGCGTGGAACATCGGGAGCGATGGCTCGAGCTGCCGACTCTGGGCGTTCGCACTCGGGTGCTGGAAGCCGGAGCCGGGGAGCCGGTGCTCTTCCTGCACGGCGGGCCGATGGCCGCGGGGACCTGGGCGTACGTCGCCGCGGCTCTTCGCGGCTTCCGCGCGATCCTGCTCGATCGTCCCGGGTGCGGCCTGAGCTCGCCGCCGCCGGAGGTGCCGGATCACACCGCCCTGCCGGGGTACCTCGAGCAGGTCACGGCGGATGTCCTGGATGCCCTCGGCCTGAGCGAGACGAGCCTGGTCGGGTCGTCGCTGGGCGGCTACGCGGCCCTTCGCTCGGCGCGGGCCCTGCCCGATCGGGTCCGGTCGGTGTTTCTCGCCGGCTGCCCGCCGTTCGTGCCCGGCTGGATGCCGCCGCCGTTCTTCACCGTTCTTCGCGCTCCTCTCCTCGGCCGCCTGGTGCTCAGGCTCCCGCCGACCGCCGCGTCAGCGCGGATGGGGCTCCGGCAGCTCGGGCAACGACGAGCCCTGACCGAGGGCCGGATCCCCGCGCCGATGCTCGACTGGGAGCTCGCATGGCAGCGCGACACCGACACGCTCCGCCACGACGCGGCGATGATCCGTGCCTGCGGCTCGTTTCTCGGGGGCTTCGACGACTCGCTCGACATGACGGCCGATGAGCTCGCCGAGGTGACGGTGCCGGTGCATGTGCTCGTCGGGACCGACGATCCTGTCGGCGGAGCCGACGTCGCCCAGCAGCTCGCGGCAACGCTGCCGCAGGGCTCCTTCGAGCTCTGGGACGGTGCCGGACACCTGCCGTGGCTGGACGATCCTGACCGGCTCGCGAACAGCCTTTCGTCGGTGCTGGCCCGACCCTGACTCAGCAGCCGGGCTCGGTGTACTCGCACATCAGTGCGGTCAGCTGCTTGTTCTCGCTGTTGAGCTGGCGGGCCCCGGGGCCGGTTGTCCCTGGCGACCACTCGCCGTACTGGGCCGTGGCGAGGATGGCGTGGCCGACCGCAACGAACTGGTAGACGACGCCGCCGAGGCCCTCGCGATAGGTGTAGGCGAACGTCGCGGTCGCTGGTCCCGAGTCCACGTCGTGGGAGACGAACGTGATGTCGTTGGCGGGCTGGTCGCCGGGCACGGTCGGACACGCATCGACCGAGGCGGCGATCTTTGCCACGATGGCCGCGGGCCTACCTTCGTCCTCGAACGTGACCAGCTCGCGCCAGAGGCCGTACTCCGGTCCGCTGACCTTGACCGCGAGGCGAGACACGAGCTCGTCTGACGGCCAGTGCTCGCTGCCGCAGTAGCCCTCCGGCAGCGTGACTCCCTCGGCAGCGGGGTCCGGCCCCTCCACCGTGGTCTCGGAGTCGGACTGCGGCAACCCGAGGTCTAGCGGGAAGTCGAGCGCCTCGGGCTCGGGTCCGCCGCTTTCCGAGCCGGAGGACCCACCTCCGGTGATCTGGCCACCGGCCCGGGTGACCGCGGCCTGGAACACCTGATCCATCGAGCCGTCGAGGCCTGCCGGCTCGAGTGGGCCGCCGACCTCCGCCAGCGAGACCAGGACCAGCCGGTCGTCGAACTGGGCAACGCCCATCCGGTCGAACATCGCCGCGTCGCAGTCGTCACCGCAGTACTCGGGGGCAGAGAAGACGTGGGGACGCCATTCGCCCTGCCCGTCGCTCTCGAGGTCGATCGTGGACACTGCGGTCGCGTCCGTGCTCGCGGCGCCTTCCCTGCCAGGGCACTCGGTGATCCAGGCCACCGCGGTCTCGTAGGCGTCACGGGCCGCGGCGTCGTCGCCGAACTCCAGCACCTCCGTGCGGACGATCGACGCGGGCAGCTCGCCGGCCGGAACGCCGGCGATGTCGGCGTCGAAGTCGCGACGCACTGCTGATGCCTCGTCGAGTGACGCGCCGGTATCGGGCGCGCAGGCCAGCACCGGGCCTCGCTGCTCGTCCTCGCGCCACTGGGAGAGCCGGTCCCGTACGGGCACCTCGTCGGCAGTGAGCAGCACTGAGGTGTCGAGCGCCGGAACCGCCGGCTGGGGCTTGATGTCGTCGTCTCGGTTGGCGAAGACGGCGAGGGGAGTTGCGATGAGCACCACGGCCGCGACGGCGCCACCGACGACGAGGGCGGTGTTGCGGCGACGGAGGCGCTCGCCCTGGCGGCGTACCTCGGTAGGCGGCAGCGGGTTCATGGATGGTCCTGGGTCGAAGCTGGAGAGGCGCTCGTCGGGGTCAGACATGGCTCACTCCTCCGGGCTCGTCGGACAGCAGGGCCGCGAGGGCGGTGCGGCCGCGGCTGAGGCGAGCCTTGATGGTGCCTTCGGGTACGCCGACCTCGGTCGCCACGGCGTGCACGGGCAGGTCGGCGATGTGGTGCAGCACGAGCGCGTGGCGCTGGGCCTCGGGCAGCTGCTTGAGTGCTGCCACCAGCGCAACGTGCGAGACGTTCGGTGGTGGAGCGTTCGTGGGTAGAGCGACGGCGCGGTCGGGCGCCCTCCGGCTTCGCGACGTACGCCGCCAGCGGCTGACCGCGAGGCGGTAGGCCGTGGTGCGCACCCAGGCTTCCGGGTGCTCGGCCTTGGCCAGCGTGCGCCGGTGCGCCCAGGCCTTCACGAAGGCCTCCTGGACGCACTCTTGGGCCTCGTCGCGGTCGCCGATCATCGCGTAGACCTGGTTGGTGAGCCGTCGAAACGAAGCGGTGTAGAACTCGTCGAACTCCCGCTCGTTCATCGGCTGCCCTCCTCCCGGCTGGTGGTGCTGTCGACGGGGAGACGCCTGGGCGGCCCACTCGGTTGCACGCAAGTGCCAGAAAGTTTGCGGATCAGTCGGGCTGGTCGGGTTTCGGCATCTCCACCAGGCGATCCAGGGCCCGCTTGGCGAGGTCGACGAACGCGCCCTGTGACATCTCCACCTTCTCCGTGGGCACGAACGCGAGCTGGCCGATGGCGGTGCCGCGGCGCATGATCGCCATCGTGTAGCGCACCGACCGCTTGTCGGTCACCTGGATCGTCAGCTCCCAGGCCGTCAGCGAGATGTTGCCGTCGTCGATGTTGGCCACCTGGTCGACCTCGGTGCCGAGGCCGTCGTCCTTGGCCTCGCAGTCTCTCAGCCGCTGTCGCACGACCTCCACGAAGGACCGGGCCCGTCGCTGCGGCAGAGTCGCCACCGTTTCGGTGAGCCCGAACTCGTCGGGCAGCGATGCCTCGGGGATGAGGAAGGTGCGGGTCATGTTGGCCGCGAACTCGGCGTTCTTGAACGACCCTGAGAAGGACGCCTGGTCACAGCGGGTCGCGGCGAGGTTGCGGTTGGCCTTGCGTGGCTCCGTACCGACCCACGGCTGGTCGATCGTGGAGACGGGCGGCAGGTCGACCTCGGTGAGCATGGCCGGTGCCTTGCCGACAGGCAGCGGCGACACCAGTCGCGCCCGCGGGTTGCCGGCGCACTCGCCGCCCTCGGGGAGCGTGCACAGCCCGGACACGGCGGAGGCGAGGAGCTTGGTGTTGCCCTCGACGTTGGGGCGGCCGTCGTCACTCACGTTGGTCACAGTGGTTGTCGTGTACTGACCGGTGCGGGCGACACCGACCGTGATGGTGGTCAGCGGGTCGTCCCAGGTGCGCAGGACGACGAGCATCGCCTGGTCGCCGACCGACTGCACGCGACGGGTCGAGACCAGCTGGGCCCGCTCGACCTGGCAGCCGGCGTACCAGCCGAGCGTGGTGGCGAAGGTACGTCGCGCCGCGCGGGCCGAACCCGACAGCTCGGTCGCCTGCGTCGCCGACCTGGTGGGTCCGCGGCGAGGCACCTCGGCCTCGAAGGTCCGGACCAGCGCGGCCGTGCCGTCGGGGTCGGCGTAGCGCTCCTGCTGGCACGGGATGACCAGGCCGCTGCCGTCGGAGTTGTTGGTGGTGTCCGACGACCAACCGGCGCCGCCTATGGCCTGCGCGACCCGGGACTGCCCCACCATCACCGACGGCGTCAGCGACGCCGCCGAGCCGGTGCGCAGGGGCTCCTGCGCGGCCGCCGCCGGCGGATCGCGGTCGAGGGTCGGGCGTACGCCGGCGGCATCGGTGACCATCGAGCCGGTGACGATCACCGCCGCCAGGGCGGCGACGGCCCCGACCGTGGTGTGGGTACGCCGCCGGGCGGAGCCCGCGCGACGGATGATGGAGCCCCGCGGCCAGCGAGCGTCGGCGACCACGGCGAGCATCGGCTCGAACACCGAGCGGATCTCGGAGGCGGGCACGTCGCGCTGCAGCGAGAACTCGGTGACTGCCGCCTGCAGCTCGCGCTCGGCGTCGTCCTGCGGCAGGCCGATCTCGCGAGCCATCAGCGGCATCGTGACCGTGGCCAGCTGGGTGAGCAGCAGGGCGCGGCGCTGCGTGACGGGCAGCTTGGCGAGGGCGTCGAGGGTGGCCCTGACCTCGGGGTCGGTGTCCCTGTCGCGATGCCCGAGGCGCGCGGTGTGCCGGCGTTGGGCGTGACGCCAGGCCTGCGGGCGCACCGACTCCTCCGGGTCGTCGAGAGCCGAGACCTTCCGCCAGTGGTGCCAGGCCACGATGAAGGAGTCGCGTACGGCGGCGCGCGAGGCCGCCAGGTCGCCGGTCAGCGCGTAGGTCTGCAGCAGCAGGCGCTCGCGGGCGTCCTTGTAGAACGTGTCGAAGAGTTCGGGGTCCCTCATGGCAGCCCCCAACGGTACGCGAGGGGGACACGCTGCGCAGAATGACCGAACACCCCGCGCTCCCGGGCGATGATGCAGTGGCCATGACTTCGCTGCTGCCGTCGCCTAGGACCCGGGCACCCGGCGACACCCACGACGATACTGAGCACGATCTTGGCCACCGCCGTCCGCTGGTGCCGCTGGCGTTCGTCGGAGGCGCCACAGCGGCTTCCTCGACGCTGGTCGTCTTTCTCGCCCTCGGCGTGGTCGGCTGGTTCCTCACCGATGGGGGCGCCCACGGTGCCCCTCGCGACGGCCTGCGCACCGGCGCCCTCGGCTGGCTGCTCGGCCACGGCTCCGGAGTGCACGTCGACGGTGTAGCGATCACGGCGATGCCTCTCGGCGTCACCCTGGTCTGCGCCTGGGCGGTCTGGCGGATCGGTCAGCGGGTCGGCGACTCCATCTCCGGCCACGGGCCGGACGCGGCCGGGCTCTCCGACGGCGAGCGCGACTGGACGGTGCCGACCGCGGTCGGGCTGTTCGCTCTCGGCTACGTCGTCACCGGGGTGCTCGTGACCAGCGTCGCCGCGACCCAGGCCACCGACCCGAGCACTGCCGGTGTGGTCGGCTGGTCGCTGGCCCTGAGTGTCGGCGTCGGGTTGCCGGCGATCGCGGTCGGATCCGGCCGGGCCGCGATCTGGCTCGCGCTGGTGCCACTGTCCGTGCGGGCGGCCCTCACCCTGACCCGCGTCGTCGTGACCTGGTGGCTCGTGGTGTCGTTCGTGGCGTTCGCCGTCTCGCTGGTCGTGGACTTCGACACGGCGGCCAACATCATGTCCCAGCTCGACGCCGACGCCGGCGACACCGTGCTGTTCGTCGTGCTGGCGGCGTTGCTACTGCCCAACGCGGTCGCCTTCTCCGGTTCCTACCTGCTCGGGCCGGGCTTCACCGTCGGCACCGGAACGCTGGTCACCCCGCAGGCTGCGGTCCTCGGTGCGCTGCCGATGTTCCCGCTGCTGGCCGCCCTGCCCGACAGCGGACCGGCGCCGACGTGGACCGCCTGGCTGGTCGGGCTCCCGGCCCTGGTGGCCCTGCTCGCAGCGGTCAACGTGCAGCGGAGCTTCCCGACCCTGCGCTGGGACGAGGGCCCGTTGCGCGGCTGCGCCGGCGGGATCGTGGCCGGCGTGGCCTTTGCCGCGATGGCCGCCGTGGCCGGTGGCGCGGTCGGTCCCGGCCGGATGCGCGACGTCCATCCACTGGTCGGCGACGTACTCCTGCAGGCGGTCACCGCGTTCGGCATCGGCGGCTTGTTGGGTGGGGTGGCGATGACCTGGTGGCAGCGCCGGACGGCGCTCGAGACCGACGAGAGCGAGCAGCTCAGCTCCTCCTAGACTGCGGGCGTGCCCACCGCCGAGAACGCGCGCCTCGTCGTGCTCGTGTCGGGCAGTGGCACCAACCTCCAGGCGCTGCTCGACGCCTGCGTCGATCCCGCCTACGGCGCCTCGGTGGTCGCCGTCGGCGCCGACCGTGACGGCGTCCAGGGCCTCGAGCGGGCCGAGCAGGCCGGCGTGCCCACGTTCGTGAAGCGGGTCAAGGACTTCACGACCCGCGAGCACTGGGACCGGGCCATGGCCGAGACCGTCGCCAACTTCGAGCCCGACCTCCTCGTGCTCGCCGGCTTCATGAAGCTGGTCGGGCCGGAGTTCCAGTCGCGCTTCGGCGGGCGGATCGTCAACACCCACCCGGCCCTGTCGCCGTCGTTCCCGGGCATGCACGGACCCGCGGAGGCGATCGCCCACGGCGTGAAGGTCAGTGGCGCCACCCTCTTCGTGGTCGACGAGGGCGTCGACACCGGGCCGATCGTGGCGCAGACGGCGGTGCCCGTCGAGGACGACGACACGGCCGAGTCCCTCCACGAGCGGATCAAGGTCGCCGAGCGGCGGATGCTGGTCGACGCCGTGGGTCGGATGGTCCGCGAGGGCTTCACCATCACCGACAGAAAGGTCCGATTCGGACATGAGTGACCTCCCAGACAATGGGCGCAGCGCCATCCGCCGCGCCCTGGTGTCGGTCTACGACAAGACCGGCCTCGAGGAGCTGGTCCGTGGCCTCCACGACGCCGGCGTAGCGCTGGTCTCCACGGGTGGCTCTGCTGCCCTGATCGAGGGACTCGGCCTGCCGGTGACCAAGGTGGAGGACCTCACCGGGTTTCCCGAGGCTCTCGACGGTCGCGTGAAGACCCTGCACCCCGCCGTGCACGCGGGCATCCTGGCCGACCGTCGCCTCGACTCCCACGTGCGGCAGCTGGCCGACCTCGGCATCGAGCCGTTCGACCTGGTGGTGTCCAACCTCTACCCGTTCACGCACACGGTGATGTCGGGCGCCTCGCCCGACGAGTGCGTCGAGCAGATCGACATCGGCGGGCCGTCGATGGTGCGGGCCGCCGCCAAGAACCACCCGTCGGTCGCCATCGTCACCTCGCCGGCTCGCTACCCCGAGGTGCTCGCCGCTGTGGCCGCGGGCGGCTTCACCCTCGACCAGCGCAAGGCCCTGGCCGCCGAGGCGTTCGTGCACACGGCGACCTACGACGTGGCGGTGGCGTCGTGGATGGGCAGCGTGCTGACCGACTCCAGCGACGGCACGGGCTTCCCGGCCTGGGTCGGCGGCACCTGGGACAAGGCATCGGTGCTCCGCTACGGGGAGAACCCCCACCAGAGCGCGGCTCTCTATCTCAACAACTTCACGCCCGGGCTGGCGCAGGCGACCCAGCTGCACGGCAAGGAGATGTCCTACAACAACTACGTCGACGCCGATGCGGCCCGCCGGGCGGCGTACGACTTCGACGAGCCCGCAGTGGCGATCATCAAGCACGCCAACCCGTGCGGGATCGCGATCGGTGCCGATGTCGCCGAGGCGCACCGCAAGGCGCACGAGTGCGACCCGGTCTCCGCGTTCGGCGGCGTGATCGCCACCAACGTGCCCGTGTCAGCGGCAATGGCGACCCAGGTGGCGGAGATCTTCACCGAGGTCGTGGTCGCGCCCGGCTACGACGATGGCGCGGTGGAGATCCTGTCCGCCAAGAAGAACGTCCGGCTGCTCGTCTGCCCGCCGACCGCTCGAGGCGGGGCCGAGATCCGCCCGATCTCGGGCGGCCTGCTGATGCAGCTGCGCGACCTGGTCGACGCACCCGGCGACGACCCTTCGGCGTGGACGCTGGCCACCGGGGCGCCGGCCGGGCCCGAGGTGCTGGCCGACCTGGCGTTCGCCTGGAAGGCCTGCCGCGCCGTGAAGTCCAACGCGATCCTGCTGGCCAAGCACGGCGCCTCCGTCGGCGTCGGCATGGGTCAGGTCAACCGTGTCGACTCCTGCAAGCTCGCCGTGCAGCGCGCGGGGGAGCGGTCGAAGGGTGCGGTCGCAGCCTCCGACGCGTTCTTCCCGTTCGAGGACGGGCCCCAGATCCTGATCGACGCCGGCGTGGCCGCGATCGTGCAGCCGGGCGGCTCGGTGCGCGACGAGCTGACCGTCGCCGCCGCCGAGGCGGCCGGCGTGACGATGTACTTCACCGGGACCCGTCACTTCGCACATTGAGTTCCGTTAACTCGGGGTAACAGGTTCTCGGCAGTCACCCCAGGAGCTCGCATGGCCCGCCGCGTCACTCTCGGTCTCGCCGTCGGAGCCGTGCTCGCGGCACTGCTGGCCGTACCCACCCCGGCCGCCATCGCCGAAGATCCGTGGGCGCCCGGCCCGGAGCTCTACGGCCACGTGGTCACCAAGGACGTGCCCGTCGAGATGGCGGACGGCCGGGTGCTGCGCGCGGCGATCTACACGCCGACCGTGCTCGGCACCACCGAGCCCGCAGCCGGTGAGTTCCCGGTGATCCTGGTGCAGACGCCGTACGGCAAGAGCGTCAGCCAGACCGGAGTCGGCGCGGTCAACCTCTACCTCGTCCATCGCGGCTACATCGGTGTCGTGGTCGACGTGGCCGGCACCGGTGGCTCGCAGGGCCAGTCGATGCTGTTCGGCGAGCAGGAGGCGAAGGACGGCGCCGAGCTGGTGGAGTGGGTGGCCGATCTTCCCGGCAGCAACGGCAACGTCGGCACGCTCGGCGGGTCCTACCTCGGCATCGACCAGGTCTTCACCGCCGCCGAGGTCGGTCCCGACTCTCCTCTCAAGGCGATCTTCCCGATCGTCACCGCCTCCGACCCCTACCGCGACCTGTTCGTCGCCGGCGGCATCGTCAACATGGAGTCGAGCCTCGGGCTGATCGCCGGCTACTTCGGACTGCGCACGTTCACTCCCGCAGCCGAGCGGCCCACCGATCCGTGGGACGCGCTGATGCTCTCGATCCAGCACGGCCTGGCCGGGATCCCGTTCGAGCTGACGACCGGCCTCGACGCGCTGTTCCAGCAGGGCCGCGTCTACGACGGTCCCTACTGGCAGGAGCGGGCGCCGCAGCGGGTGCTGCAGAAGGTCGTGGACAACGGCGTGCCGGCGTACATCGTCGGCGGCCAGTACGACGTCTTCCAGCGCGGCGAGCCGCTGCTCTACAGCGGCCTGCAGAACGCCTGGTCGGGTCGCTCTGTCTGGGAGCCGATGGCGCCCGGCCAGTCCGTGACGCCCCGCTACCAGCTGCTCACCGGTCCGTGGGATCACGGCAATGCCGGGCGCCGGGCTCGACCTGGACCGGATCGAGCTGCAGTGGTTCGACCACTGGCTGAAGGGGCTCGACACCGGCATCACCGACACCGCCGAGCCGCTGCACATCGTCGACACGGCCGGTGGCGACCTACGACCTCAGCGGCTACCCGGACGCCAGTGTCACCCCGACGGCGTACCACCTCCAGCCCAAGTCGGGCCTCGCCCCGGCGCTTCCGACGAACACCACTGGCGCAACCGCCGTGGCCTGGAAGGGCATCTCCCTCTCGTGCCAGCGCTCGCTGAACCAGTGGGGTGCGGGCATCTTCCGTGACGTCTACGAGGGGTGCCGCCAGTACGGCCTGCTCTCGATGCCGCAGCCCGGCGACGCCCACTTCGACACCGCCCCGCTGACCGAGCACGATGCGCTCGCCGGACCGGTCGGGCTGCGGCTGCAGGCGACCTCGACCCGACCCGAGGCGATGTTCGTGGTCACGCTCCAGGACGTGGCGCCCGACGGGAAGATCATCGACATCACCGCGGGCGCGCTGCTGGGCTCGGCCCGGGCCATCGACCCGGCCAAGAGCTGGCCCGGGGTCGGTGGCGTCTACCAGCTGCCCTACCACCCACACACCAAGGCGGCGGAGCAGCCGATCGTCCCCGGCCAGGTGACGGCGTACGACGTCGAGCTGCGGTCGGCGTACACGACGGTGCCGGCCGGCCACCGGCTGCGGGTGCTCGTGCAGACCGGCGACCTGCCCCATCTGCTGCCGCCCCCGATGAAGCTGCTCGACCTGCTCCTGGGCGTCTACGGGATCCAGACCAACAAGGTCTACCCCTCGACGCTCAGCCTGCCCATATTGGATGACTGAGTCTGGCGGGACTGAGCTTGAACGGGGTCTGACACACTTCCCGTCGTGACTGCGCAGACCCTCGACGGCACCGCCACGCTGAAGACGATCAAGTCGGAGCTGAAGGAGCGGGTCGCCGCCCTCGACGCGCAGGGGATCCACCCGGGTCTGGGCACGGTGCTGGTCGGCGACGACCCCGGCTCGCACTGGTACGTCAACGCCAAGCACAAGGACTCCGCCGAGATCGGCATCGAGCCTCGATCCGGGTCGACCTGCCGGCCACCGCGACCCAGGCCGAGGTCGAGGCCCGGATCGACGAGCTCAACGCCGACCCCGCCTGCACCGGTTTCATCGTCCAGCAGCCGACGGGGCTCGACGAGTACGCGCTGCTCTCCCGCGTCGACCCCGACAAGGACGTCGACGGCCTGCATCCGGTCAACCTCGGCAAGCTGGTGCTCGGCGAGGCCGGACCTCTCCCGTGTACGCCGATCGGCTGCATCGAGCTGCTCCGCCGTCACGGTGTCGAGCTCAACGGCGCCGAGGTGGTCGTGGTCGGCCGCGGCCTGACCGTCGGTCGCCCGATGGGGCTGCTGCTCACCCGCCGCAGCGAGAACTCCACCGTCACCCTCTGCCACACCGGCACCCGCGACCTCGCCGCCCACACGCGCAGCGCGGACGTGTCGTCGCCGCCGCCGGCGTACCCGGCATCATCACGCGGCGACATGGTCAAGCCCGGCGCCGCCGTGCTCGACGTCGGCGTCTCCCGCGTCGACGGCAAGCTCGCCGGCGACGTCGCCCCCGAGGTGTGGGAGACCGCCGGCTGGGTCTCGCCCAACCCCGGCGGTGTCGGCCCGATGACCCGCGCCATGCTGCTCTCCAACATCGTGTCGATGGCCGAGCCTCGGCCGGGGACGTGGCCAGTCCTGACTGTGAACGAGGCCGAGCCGGACGAGGGCACGCCCGTCGAAGAGCCGCCCCTCCCAGAGGAGCGCCGCTACCCCTCGACGATCGGCGGCGCCTTCTACCTGCTGATCCTCGCCGCTATGGCCGTCGGCATCGTCGCGGCGTACATCGACGACTGGCGCCTCGGCGTCCGCATCGTCGGCCTGGCCCTGGTCGCCGCCGCGGTCCTCCGCCTGGTGCTGCCGCAACGCGACGCCGGCATGCTCGCCGTACGCCATCGGCTGGTCGACGTGGCGATCCTGGCCGCCATGGGTGCGGCGCTGATCTTCCTGGCCGGCGACATCCCCGGGCCACCGGCATAGCGGCTGGAAGGATGACGAGGTGCTGTGCCATGAGTGCTACGCCGAAGCAGAGGCGATGGTCGACTGCGCTGCGTGCTCCGGCACCGGTCGGTCGACGCGGATGCCGCTGTGTGCCGACCCCTGGAACGAGGTCGTCCCCGGGCTCTTCATGGGTGGCCACGACGTCCTGTCCGGTTCGCCGAGCGCGTGCGTGGTCGGGGACGAGTTCGACCTCGTGGTCAGCCTGGTTTCGAGGAAGGGCTACGGTCCGCCGACCGGCGTAGAGCACGTCGTAGCCAGGCTGGCCGACGCGGTGCTGGACGACGGCGCAGCCGCTCGGGTGGACGAGCTCGGCGGAGCAGTGGCCGATGCGGTGCGCGACGAGCGCCGGGTGCTGGTCCGCTGCTCGGGCGGTCTCAACCGCTCGGGTGTGGTCGTGGCCGCGGCCCTCATTCGCCTGGGCCACTCACCGGACGAGGCGTTGCGCCTCGTCCGGGCCGCTCGAGGACCGTGGGCGCTGACCAACCCGGGCTTCGTCGCGCACCTGCGGCACCTGGTTAGCGGGTAGCGGCAGTTCCCTGCGATCCGCTCCGTCCGGTGCAAGAATCCGGGCGAAAGGGGATCTGGCATGAGTGCGAGCGAGGACGCCGATGAACTGCGTCGCGCCAAGGACTGGCCTGCCGCCTACGACGCCTACGCAGGCTTGTCTCCCCGCGACGCCCGGACCGTTGAGGGCATGGCCGAATCCGCTTGGTGGCTGGGCCGGATGGATGAGTCGATCAAGCTCTACACCGAAGCGTTCCGGCAGCACCTCGACGCCGATGAGCGCGCGGCGGCGGTGCTGTGCGCGGTGAACCTCTCGATCCACACCCGGCTGGTGGGTGATGCTGCTCAGAGCGCAGGCTGGGTCCGGAGGGCGGAGCGGATCCTCGAGGACCTTCCCGAATGCGCGGCCCACGGCTATCCGCTCTATCTCGGAACAGCGGCGCTGACCGGCACGGACCTGGCGGCCGCGGAGGCTTCGGCGGAGCGGCTGCAGTACCTCGGGCGGCGCTACGACGACCCGACGCTGTCGGCACTCGGCGTCTTCTTCGAGGGCCGCGTCCGGATCAAGCAGGCCCGAGTCGCCGAGGGACTGGCTCTGTTGGACGAGGCAATGCTCGCCGCACTCTCCGACGAGCTGACGCCCCTGTTCACCGGCTCGATCTACTGCGGACTCATGGACGCGTGCAACGAGCTGCAGGACCTGCGGCGCGCCTCGGAGTGGACCGAGGCGACTCGGCGCTGGTCGGATCCGCTGCCGCTGGCTTCCGTGTACCCCGGGATCTGCCGTATCCACCGAGCCCAGGTACAGCGCATCCAGGGCTCCTGGGATGAGGCCGAGCGCGAGGCCCTGGGCGCGTGCGAGGACATGGTCGGCATCGACGTGTTCGCCGTCGCCGACGCCTACTACGAGGTCGGCGAGGTACGTCGCGTACGCGGTGACCTCGCCGGCGCCGATCAGGCCTACCACCAGGCACACGAGCACGGACGCGACCCACAGCCCGGCCTAGCCCTGCTCCGCATGGCGCAGGGACGCACCACCGACGCCTCAGCGTCCATCGCCCTGATGCTCGCCTCGAGCGGCGGCAGTCGCCTCGAGCAGGCGCCGCTCCTGGCTGCCCAGTGCGAGATCGCTCTCGACGGCCGGAGAGATCGACCTGGCCGAGCATGCCGCCAATCGACTGGCGGAGATCGCCCGCGACTTCGACAGCCCTGGGATCATCGCCGAGGCCCACCGTTGCCAGGGGGCGGTGCTCTCCCAGCGCGGTCGCGCCGTCGAGGCGTTGGGCATGCTGCGGATGGCCTTCAACGAGTGGAACCAGCTCGACGTACCGTTCGAAGCGGCTCGCACGCGCCTGTTGCTCGCGCATTGCTACGCCTCTTGCGGCGACGACGACGCGGCCGCTCGCGAGGAGGCTTCTGCGCGCGCGTGCTTCGAGCGGCTAGGCGTTCTGGACGAAGCCGCGTCGCCGGCCGGCCTGACGGCGCGTGAGGTCGAGGTGATCCGGCTGCTGGCCTCGGGCCAGAGCAACAAGGAGATCGCAGACCAGCTGTTCCTGAGCCCGAAGACGGTCGCCCGACATCTCTCCAACATCTTTGCCAAGACCGGGAGCAGCTCGCGGGCCGCGGCGACGGCGTACGCCTACGACCACGGCCTGATGGGTCGAACGACCCACGCCTGAGCCGGCACGATTGGGTCTCCCGCCCGATGAGGCAGGGTCGCCTGGGCTCGTAGCTTCTCCGTCAACGGTTCCGCTTGGGAGCCACAACCTGAGGAGAAGAAATGCCGAAGTACGTCATCGAACGCGAGCTCCCCGGCGCCGGCCAGCTGTCTGCCGACGAGCTGCACGCGATCTCGAACAAGTCCAACTCCGTGCTTGCCGACATGGGCGGCCGGGCGAAGTGGCTGCAGAGCTTCGTCACCGACGACAAGATCTACTGCGTCTACATGGCCGAGGACGAGGCGGCGGTCCGCGAGCACGGCACCGCCGGCGGCTTCCCGGTCAACTCGATCAGCCGCGTCTCGGCCGGGATCGACCCGTCGACGGGCGAGTGATCGAGCCGATCGCTCAGATGAGGCCGAGCTCGGTGACGGCGGACCGCTCGTCGTCGAGCTCGGCCACTGACGCGTCGATCCGGCTGCGGGAGAAGTCGTCGATGTCGAGGCCCTGGACGATCTCCCAGTTGCCGTCCTTGGTGGTGACGGGGAACGACGAGATGAGGCCCTCGGGCACTCCGTAGGAGCCGTCGGAGACGACCGCCATCGACACCCAGTCACCGTCGGGGCTGCCGAACAGCCAGTCGTGGGCGGCGTCGACCGTGGCCGATGCCGCAGAGGCTGCCGAGGACGAGCCGCGGGCCTCGATGATCGCGGCGCCGCGCTTGGCGACGGTGGGGATGAAGTCGTTCTCGATCCAGGCCTGGTCGCCGACAACCTCGGCCGCGTTGCGACCGCCGATCTCGGCGTGGAACAGGTCGGGGTACTGCGTCGCCGAGTGGTTGCCCCAGATCGTCATCTTCTTGATGTCGGTCACGGGGGAGCCCGTCTTCGCCGCGAGCTGCGAGATGGCCCGGTTGTGGTCGAGGCGGGTCAGCGCGGAGAACCGCTCCTTCGGGATGTCCGGGGCGTTGTTCATCGCGATCAGGGCGTTGGTGTTGGCGGGGTTGCCGGTCACGCCAATGCGTACGTCGTCGGCGGCGACCGCGTTGAGGGCCTTGCCCTGGGCCGTGAAGATCGCACCGTTGGCGGACAGAAGGTCGCCCCGCTCCATCCCCGGGCCGCGCGGGCGGGCACCCACGAGGAGGGCGAGGTTGACGCCATCGAAGATCGTCTCGGCGTCGTCCCCGGTCTCGATCGCAGCCAGGTTAGGGAACGCGCAGTCGTCGAGCTCCATGACGACGCCCTCGAGCGTCTTCAGCGCCGGCGTGATCTCCAGCAGGCGGAGCTCGATCGGTCGGTCGCCGAGCAGCGAGCCGCTCGCGAGGCGGAAGAGGAGGCTGTAGCCGATCTGGCCGGCGGCACCGGTGACGGCGACCTTCAACGGAGAGCTCACGAGGACTCCTAGTCTGATTCATTGAACGGGGAGGTGTCTGAGGAGGGTCGCGGCCGAACTTAGCAGCGCGTAGGAGAGCATGTGCCCATGGGTCGCGGCGCGAGAGTACGACGCGTGCTCGCCGCCGGTGCGGCCGTCCTTCTCACCGCGGGCTGCAGCTCCTACACCGACTCGAGTCCGCCGGCCGGTGTCGATGAGCTGGTGATCCCCACCCCCACCCCCGACCCCGACGACTTCGTGACGACGATCGACAACCGGTGGCTGCCGCTGGCGCCCGGCGCCGTGTGGACCTACAACGACGGCAACGCCGACATTGTGTTTTCAGCGGAGAAGGGCCCGACGATCGCAGGGGTGGCCACCACCGCCGTCACCTCGACGGGCCCGGCCGACTACTACGCCCAGGACACCGACGGCAACGTCTGGTGGTTCGGCCGCGAGGGGGAGTGGAAGGCAGGCGAGGACGGCGCCGAAGCCGGCATCGCGATGCTCGACCAGCCCCGGGTCGGCGATGGCTACGCCGAGATGGGCGTCGACGGCGAGGCCGGCCAGCGTTCGGTGATCAAGGGTCTCGACGACGAGCTGGTCATCGAGACCACGACCGTGGCGGGCGATGAAGTGGTCCGCCACTACGAGCGGGACACCGGACTGGTGCTGAGCGAAGCAGGCGACGCGGGCAAATAGAACTGAGGCTCGTCGCGTACGACGAGCCTCAGTCCTGAACGCTTCTTCCGCTACTGGCCTGGCGGGCGGACCTGCGTCTGCTCGCCGCCCGGTGCCGGGGGCTGCTGCTGGGCCGGGATCCACTGCTGGGCCTGCGGGTCCCACTGCCACCCGTCCTGGATGATCGGCTGCTCGATCTGCTGCGTGGGCTGCGGCTGGGCCACCTGCTGCTCCGCGGGTTGCGCCTGCACCGGCGGGGCCGCCTGCTGCGCCGCCGGATCCGCCCAGGCCTGCTGCTGCGGCTGGGCCCACTGACCGGTCGCCGGGGCCTGCGCCTGCGGCTGGTTCCACTGCTGCTGGTAGGCGTCGGGAGCGCCGTAGCCGGGCACCGCCGCGGGAGCGCCGCCACCGAAGTTGAGGCCCGAGCCTGCCACCGGCTCGGTGCCGTGGCCGAAGAGCGCCGGGTAGGCGATGCCGGCCAGTGCGGCGCCGACGAGTGGTGCCAGCAGGAACAGCCAGATCTGTGCGATGGCATCGCCACCGGAGAAGAACACGACGCTCAGCGACCGGGCCGGGTTGACCGAGGTGCCGGTCGCGAACATCGACGCGAAGTGGATCGCGGCGAGCGTGAGTCCGATCGCCAGCGGCGCCAGCGACGGGTGCTCGTTGCGGATGTCGGTCACGGCCAGGATGACCAGCAAGAAGATGAAGGTCATCACGATCTCGATGATGAGTGCACCACCGACCTCGTAGCCGCCACGGTCGCCGAAGCCGTTGGCGCCGAACACGTCGTCACCGAACTCCGCGCCGGTGTCGGCGGCGATCGCCATGATCACGAGCAGGATTCCGCCGACCAGGCCACCAGCGATCTGGGCGGCGGAGTAGGCCCCTGCCTCGCGCCACGAGATGCGGCCGCCAAGGGCGGCACCGACCGAGACGGCAGGGTTGAAGTGGCCGCCGGAGACCCGGCCGAAGGCGTAGACCATGGCCACGATCGCAATACCGAACGCGAGGCCGGTGGCGGCGTAGTCGCCGGACTGGACGGCGGCGCCAACGCCGAAGACGATCAGCACGAACGTGCCGAGCGCTTCTGCCGAGAGCTTCTGGGCGAGGGTCGGCGCCGGGGCCGGCGCTGCAGCTTCTGTCATGTCCGTGAACTCCTCGTAGTGGGATGCCGACAACACGAGTGCCCGTGCAGCCTAGTCCCAAACCTGCCCGTTGCCGCACCCCTGCGAGGGTGCAAGGCTGGCCGCGTCCGCCGCTCGAAAATCGGGTCAGGTATCTTGACGTCAAGGAACTTTCCCCGCAAAAGTCACAGCCTCAGGAGTGCGCCCGACCATGGCCAATGCAGACCAGTCCCGGATCATCTACACCCTCACCGACGAGGCGCCGCTGCTGGCGACGTACTCGTTCCTGCCGATCATCGAGGCGTACGCCGCCAAGGCCGGAGTGGCGGTCGAGACCCGCGACATCTCGCTGGCGGGGCGGATCATCGCCCAGTTCCCGGACCGGCTGACCGACGCGCAGCGGCAGGACGACGCGCTCGCCGAGCTGGGTGAGCTCGCGAAGAAGCCCGAAGCCAACATCATCAAGCTGCCCAACGTCTCGGCGTCCACGCCGCAGCTCAAGGCGGCCATCAAGGAGCTCCAGGAGGAGGGCTACGACCTTCCCGACCTTCCTGACGACCCGCAGACCGACGAGGAGAAGGACGCGCGCGCCCGCTACGACAAGGTCAAGGGCTCGGCGGTCAACCCGGTGCTGCGGCAGGGCAACTCCGACCGGCGCGCGCCCACGTCGGTCAAGGCCTACGCCAAGGCCCACCCGCACCGGATGGGTGCCTGGTCCTCCGACTCGAAGACCAACGTCGCGACCATGGGCGAGCACGACTTCCGCTCCAACGAGAAGACGGTCGTGATCGGAGCCGACGACACCCTGCGCATCGAGCACGTCGCCACCGACGGCACGGTCACCGTGTTGAAGGCCGAGGTGCCGGTGCTGGCGGGCGAGGTCGTCGACGGCACGTTCCTGAGCGTCGCGGCGCTGCGCCGGTTCCTGACCGAGCAGATCGCCCGGGCCAAGGCCGACGACGTGCTCTTCTCGGTGCACCTCAAGGCCACCATGATGAAGGTGTCGGACCCGATCATCTTCGGGCACGCCGTGCAGGCGTTCTTCCCGACGCTCTTCGAGCAGTACGGCGCCCAGCTGACCGAGGCGGGCATCTCGCCCAACGACGGGCTCGGCGCGCTGCTCAACGCCGCCGACGCCCTGCCCGACGGCGAGGCGGTCCGCGCCGCGGTCACGCAGGGGCTGGCCGACGGCCCGCGGATGGCGATGGTCGACTCGGACAAGGGCATCACCAACCTGCACGTGCCGTCCGACGTCATCATCGACGCCTCGATGCCGGCCATGATCCGGACCTCGGGTCACATGTGGGGACCGCAGGGCGAAGAGGACGACACGCTCGCGGTCATCCCCGACTCGTCCTACGCCAGCGTCTACCAGGTCGTCATCGATGACTGCCGCGCCAACGGCGCCGTCGACCCGGCCACGATGGGCTCGGTGCCCAACGTCGGGCTGATGGCCCAGGCCGCGGAGGAGTACGGCTCCCACGACAAGACGTTCGAGGTCCCATCCGCTGGGACCGTGCGCGTCGTGGACGGTTCGGGCACGACCCTGATCGAGCACTCGGTCGAGCCGGGCGACATCTGGCGCGCCTGCCAGACCAAGGACGCGCCGATCCGCGACTGGGTCAAGCTCGCCGTGAGCCGGGCCCGCCTCAGCAACACCCCCGCAGTGTTCTGGCTCGACGAGACGCGCGCCCACGACGCCACCCTCATCGGCCTCGTGAAGGGGTACCTCGCTGAACACGACACCGACGGGCTCTCCATCGAGATCATGTCGCCGGCCGACGCGACGGCGTACTCGTTCCAGCGGATCCGCAAGGGCGAGGACACCATCTCGGTGACCGGCAACGTGCTGCGCGACTACAACACCGACCTCTTCCCGATCCTCGAGCTCGGCACCTCGGCCAAGATGCTGTCGGTCGTACCGCTGATGGCCGGTGGCGGCCTGTTCGAGACCGGCGCGGGAGGCTCGGCGCCCAAGCACGTGCAGCAGCTGGTCAAGGAGAACTACCTGCGCTGGGACAGCCTCGGCGAGTTCTTCGCTCTGGCCGCGAGCTTCGAGCACCTTGCGCAGTCGACCGACAACAAGCGCGCCCAGGTGCTGGCCGACACCCTCGACCGCGCGACCGGCACGTTCCTCAACGAGGACAAGTCGCCGACCCGCAAGCTCGGCGGCATCGACAACCGCGGCTCGCACTTCTACCTCGCCCTCTACTGGGCCGAGGAGCTGGCCGCGCAGTCCGAGGACGCAGAGCTGGCGGCCGACTTCAAGGCCCTGGCGGAGCGCCTGCGTGGCAGCGAGGACGCCGTCGTCTCCGAGCTGGCAGCGGTGCAGGGATCACCGGTGGACATCGGCGGCTACTACAAGCCCGACGCCGACAAGGTCATCCCGGTCATGCGCCCCTCGACCACCTTCAACGAGGCGATCGCCTCACTGTGAAACCCACTGGCGCGGAATAGGTCCTCGAGGCCGCGCCGTTGGACGATGAGTGCCCATGACGACGACCACCCCTGCCCAGAAGACGCCGGTGCGCGCCAGCCACTTCGGGCTGGCGGTGCTCGCGCTGGCCATGGGCGGATTCGCGATCGGGACCACCGAGTTCGTGACCATGGGGCTGCTGCCGCAGGTCGCGGACGGTGTGGGTGTGTCCATCCCGACGGCCGGCCACCTGATCTCGGCGTACGCCGTCGGTGTGGTCGTGGGAGCCCCGGTGCTGGCGTTCTTCGGGGCCAGGTGGCCGCGGCGCGGGCTGCTCCTGGTGCTGATGGCGGCGTACGGCGTGTTCAACGCGCTCAGCGCGCTGGCGACCAGCTTCGAGCTGCTCACCATCGCCCGCTTCCTCGACGGCCTGCCGCACGGGGGCTACTTCGGCGTCGCCTCGCTGGTCGCGGCCAGCCTGGCGCAACCGGGTCGCAAGGGCCGGGCCGTCGCGCTGGTGATGCTGGGCCTCTCCGTGGCCAACGTGATCGGCGTTCCTGCCGCCACGTGGCTCGGCCAGGAGCTCGGCTGGCGTTCGGCGTTCTGGAGCGTCACCGGGCTCTCGGTGCTGACCGCGGCCATGATCGTCGCGTTCGTGCCGTCGTTGCCCGGTGACCGCGAGGCCACGGGCCGGCGCGAGATGGCGGCGTTCGCCAAGCCCCAGGTGTGGCTCACCCTGCTCGCGGGCGCGATCGGCTTCGGCGGCATGTTCGCTGTCTTCTCCTACATCGCGCCCACGGTGACGGAGGTGGGTGGTTTGGGCGAAGGCGCGGTGCCCGTCTTCCTCCTGGTCTTCGGCCTCGGCATGGTGGCCGGCACCTGGGCGGCCGGTGAGCTCGCCGACTGGTCGGTCTTCCGGTCCCTGCTCATCGGATCCGGCGGCATGGGCGTCGCGCTGCTCGGGTTCTGGCTGCTTGCGCCCCACGGCCTCGCGCTGTTGCCGATCGCGTTCTTGATCACCTTCCTCGGCTCGGTGCTCGTGGTGAACCTCCAGCTGCGGCTGATGGACGTCGCGGGCGACGCGCAGACCCTCGGCGCGGCCATGAACCACGCGAGCCTCAACGTGGCCAACGCACTCGGTGCCTGGCTGGGCGGCCTGGTCATCGCGGCCGGGCACGGCTACCGCGCCCCTGCACTCGTGGGCGTGGCGCTCTCGATCGCCGGGTTCCTGATCATCGTCGCCTCCGCGACGCTCCACACGCGCCGCCGGCCGGCCACGGAGCCGACGTAGGGATAACGCGCCCGAGCCGTGGTCGTTGGCGTGGCATGCGTCTTGTGTTTGCGGCCCTGGTGCTGCTCGGCGGCCTGCTGACCCCCTCCATCGTCCAGTGCCGACGACGCCGGCCGTCCGGACGGCAGCCGCGCAGTTCCGGTCGACCGCTGGATCCTGGACCGACAGGGGCGGGCGCTGATCCTGCACGGCGTCAACATGGTCTACAAGCGCGCGCCCTACGCCCCGGACAAGATCGGGTTCGGTCGCGACGATGCCAGGTTCCTGGCCCGCAACGGGTTCCGCACCGTCCGGCTCGGGCTGATCTGGAAGGCGGTCGAGCCGCGTCCGGGGAAGTACGACGACCGCTACCTCGCGCGGATCGCCCGCACCGCGCGGATCCTTGCCGACGAAGGCATCTGGACGATGCTCGACTTCCACCAGGACCTCTACAACGAGCGCTTCCAGGGCGAGGGTGCGCCCGACTGGGCGGTCCAGGACGGTGGCCTGCCCGCCCAGCCCCAGCTCGGCTTCCCGTTCAACTACTTCGCCATGGCGGCCCTCAACCTGGCTTTCGACAACTTCTGGCGCAACGCCGACGGCCCAGGAGGCATCGGCCTCCAGGACCGCTACGCCGCCGCGTGGGCGCACACCGCGGCGTACTTCCGCGACGTCCCGGCGATCCTCGGCGTCGACCTGTTCAACGAGCCCTGGCCCGGCACCGGGTATGCGCTCTGCATCCCGCTCGGCTGCCCTGCCTTCGATGCCAAGCTCGAGCGCTTCACGCAGCGCAACATCGACGCGATCCGCAAGGTCGACCAGCGCACCGCGGTCTTCTACGAGCCGAACGTGCTGTTCAACAACGGCGTGCAGACGAGCGTCCGCCCGTCGGGCCAACGACTCGGCTTCTCGTTCCACGACTACTGCCTGACCGCCGAGGTGCCCATCCCGGCCGACGAGGTGTCCGAGCTGGCCTGCAACACGTTCGACGGCCTGGTGTGGACCAACACCGCCGCGCACGTGCGCCGCACCGGCGACGCCCCTCTGCTCACCGAGTTCGGAGCCACCACGCACCAGCCGACCCTGCGCGACATGGTCGACCGGGCGGAGCGGGCGCTCACCGGCTGGCAGTACTGGGCCTACTGCGGCTGCGCCGACCCCACCACGACGGGGCCCGGAGCCACCCAGGCGCTGGTGTTCGACCCGGCCAAGGCGCCGCGCGGAAGCAACGTCGACTGGGCCAAGATGCGCGCTCTCGTCGTGCCGCATCCGCTGGCCGTTTCCGGCACGCCGCTCGACTCGGCGTACGACCCGGGCTCGAAGCGTTTCAGCACCTCCTGGTCGGTGGACCGCGCGGGCGGACCAGGCCGGTTCGATACCGGCGACGCGCACCGAGATCTCGGTGCCGCGGCTCGTCTACGGCGAGGGGTACGCCGTCCAGGTGACCGGCGGGCGGGTGGTCTCGAAGCCGGGCGCGTCGGTGCTGGTGGTCGCACAGGCGCAAGGCGTCGACCGGGTCCAGGTAGATGTGCCCGCGGCCTACCGGCACCGGGGCACTAGGGTTCTCCGGGTGCCGACGATTGGGGTGGCAGTCGCGATCCCGGAGCCCTGGGCCAGCGAGCTGCAGAACTACCGGACGTCCGTCGGCGACGACACCGCCTCGATGATCCCCACCCACATCACGCTGGTCCCACCGACCGAGGTGCCGGGTGAGCTCGCGGCGATCGAGGCCCACCTGCGAGTCGGCGGCCGCCATGCTCAGCCCTTCTGCGTTCACCTGCGCGGCACCGGCACGTTCCGCCCGGTCTCACCGGTGGTCTTCGTCAGCCTGGTGGAGGGGATCTCCCAGTGCGAGCAGCTCGCGGACGTCGTACGCCGCGGCCCGCTGGCGACCGAGCTCGCGTTCCCCTACCACCCGCACGTGACGGTCGCCCACCACCTGCCGGACGACCAGCTCGACCTGGCGTTCGAGGGCCTGGCGGGCTTCGAGTGCGAGTTCGACGTCAGCCGACTTCCACCTCTACGTGCATGACTCCGAGCTCGGCTGGCAACCGACCAGGAGCTTCCCGCTCGGATGAAGAGCGGCTGGCACGACTTCGGGAGCGGCACCCGTTCCTCGACCACCTGCTGCGGATGCAGAAGCACTACAGCGAGGTCAAGGGCGGCCAGCAGGCCGGCGCGATCACCTACTTCGGCTTCCTCTCGTTCTTCCCGATCATGGCGCTGGCGTTCTTCGCTGTCGGCTGGGTCGCCAACGTTTTCCCCGACGCGCAGGATGCGCTGCTCGACGCGATCGAGACTGTCCTGCCGGGCATCGTCGGCGACGGCGCCAACGAGATCTCCCTGGCCGACATCCAGGACGCGGCCGGCGCCGTCGGGGTGATCGGCCTGGTGGGCGTTCTCTACTCCGGGCTGGGCTGGCTGTCGGCCATGCGCGACGCGCTCTTCGTCGTCTTCGAGAAGCCGGCCTACGCGCAGCCGAGCTTCGTGATCGGCAAGCTCCGCGACCTGATCACCCTCGCCCTCGTCGGCCTGGTGCTGGTGCTGAGCGTTGGTGTCTCCGGCGGCGTCACCGGCTTCTCCGAGGAGCTGCTCGACCTGGTGGGGCTGGACGCCGAGCTCGGCTGGGTCCTGACGGCTGCTCGGGGCGCTGGTCGGACTCGTTGCCTCCACGGTGCTCTTCTACGCGATGTTCCGCCTGCTCGGCGCCCCCGACGTACCGAGTCGATCGCTGTGGTCCGGCGCGCTCTTCGGAGCGATCGGCTTCGAGGTGCTCAAGCAGCTGTCGAGCGTGCTGCTCTCCCTGACCGAGGGGCAGCCGGCGTTCCAGGCGTTCGGCATCGCGCTGATCCTGCTGGTCTGGATCAACTACTTCTCCCGCGTCGTCCTGTACGCCGCCTCCTGGGCCTACACGACCGCCGCCGCCCGGCCCTCCGTGCAGCGAGCCGGGGCGACGAGCCCGCGTGCAGGCGTCCCGAGGGCGTGCCCTCTCCCGAGCCGACCTCGCGCCGACGGCGTACCGATCGACGAAGGGAGTGGGTCGGCCGGCGCGCGGTGTCGCTCGGCGCATGGTGCAGCGCGGCCAGTCGGCGAAGTCGCCCGGATCGCGAGTCGGCCAGTCGTCCGGCGCGCGAGCGGCCAAAGCCCCTAGGCGCGCTCGGCGGCTAGTGGCCGTGGCGGAGGGCGGCGTGGAGGTCCCAGTTGAGGCGGGAGATCACGTCGAGCGGGATCTCCTTGGGGCAGGCGGCCGTGCACTCGCCGATGTTGGTGCAGCCGCCGAAGCCCTCGTGGTCGTGCTGGCCGACCATGTTGACCACGCGGGTGTCGCGCTCGGCCTGGCCCTGCGGCAGCTCGCCGAGGTGGGTGACCTTCGCGCCGAGGAACAGCGACGCGGAGCCGTTGGGGCAGGCGGCGACGCAGGCACCGCAGCCGATGCAGGTGGCGGCGTCGAAGGCGCGGTCCGCCTTGTCCTTCGGCACCGGCGTGGCGTGGGCGTCGGGCGCGGCACCGGTGTTGACCGAGATGTAGCCGCCCTGCTGGATGATCCGGTCGAAGGCGCCGCGGTCGACGCACAGGTCCTTGATCACCGGGAACGCGGCGGCCCGCCACGGCTCGATGGTGATCGTGTCGCCGTCCTGGAACGACCGCATGTGCAGCTGGCAGGTGGTGGTGACCTCGGGGCCGTGGGCCTCGCCGTTGATCATCAGCCCGCACATGCCGCAGATGCCCTCGCGGCAGTCGGAGTCGAACGCGATCGGCTCCTCGCCCTTGGCGTTGAGCTCCTCGTTGAGTACGTCGAGCATCTCCAGGAAGGACATGTCCTCCGAGACCTCGTCGAGCTCGTAGGTGTGCATCGAGCCCGTGCTGGTGGCATCCGGCTGGCGCCAGATGTTCAGCGTCACCTTCACTTGTACGACCTCTGCTTCATCTCGGTGAACTCGTACTCGAGGTTTTCCTTGTGCATCACGGGAGTGCCGTCCTCGCCGGCCCACTCCCAGGCCGCCACGTAGGCGTACTGCTCGTCGTGGCGCAGCGCCTCGCCCTCCTCGGTCTGCGACTCGGCCCGGAAGTGGCCGCCGCACGACTCGCGCCGGTTGAGCGCGTCGATGCACATCAGCTCGCCGAGCTCGAAGAAGTCGGCCACCCGGCCGGCCCGCTCCAGGGACTGGTTCATGGTCTCCGCGGCGCCGAGCACCTTGACGTTGCGCCAGAAGTCGTCGCGGAGCGAGCGGATCAGGTCGATCGCCTTGCGCAGGCCCTCGGCGGTGCGCTCCATCCCGCAGTACTCCCACATGATGTGGCCGAGCTCGCGGTGGTAGGAGTCGACGCTGCGGGTGCCGTTGGTGGTCAGGAACTTCTCGACCCGCTGCCGCACCGACTCCTGCGCCTCCACCACCGCCGGGTCGTCCTCGGCGATCTTGTCGAAGGGCCCCTCGGCGAGGTAGTCGCGGATCGTGTTGGGCAGCACGAAGTAGCCGTCGGCCAGTCCCTGCATCAGCGCCGACGCGCCCAGCCGGTTGGCGCCGTGGTCGGAGAAGTTGGCCTCGCCGGTGACGAACAGCCCGGGGATCGTCGACTGCAGGTCGTAGTCGACCCAGAGGCCGCCCATCACGTAGTGCACGGCGGGGTAGATCCGCATCGGCACCGTGTAGGGGTCCTCGCCCGTGATCCGGGCGTACATGTCGAAGAGGTTGCCGTACTTCTCCTCGATCGCGTCGCGGCCGAGCCGCTCGGTCGCCTCGGCGAAGTCGAGGTAGACCCCGCGGCGTACGCCGTCGACCGCGGGCCCGACGCCACGGCCCTCGTCGCAGACGTTCTTGGCCTGCCGGGAGGCGATGTCGCGCGGGACCAGGTTGCCGAACGCCGGGTAGATCCGCTCCAGGTAGTAGTCGCGGTCCTCCTCGGGGATGTCCCGCGGGTCCTTGTCGCAGTCGGACTTGTTCTTCGGCACCCAGATCCGGCCGTCGTTGCGCAGCGACTCCGACATCAGGGTCAGCTTCGACTGGTGGGTACCGGTCACCGGGATGCAGGTGGGGTGGATCTGCGTGTAGCAGGGGTTGGCCATGTAGGCGCCCTTGCGGTGCGCCCGCCAGGTCGCCGTCACGTTGCTGCCCATGGCGTTGGTCGACAGGAAGAAGACGTTGCCGTAGCCGCCGGAGGCGAGCACCACGACGTCGGCGAAGTAGGTCTCGATCTCGCCGGTGACCAGGTCGCGCACGATGATGCCGCGGGCCCGTCCGTCGACGACGATCAGCTCGAGCATCTCGTGTCGCGTGTAGCACTTCACGGTGCCGGCGGCGACCTGCCGCTCGAGGGCCTGGTAGGCGCCGATCAGCAGCTGCTGCCCGGTCTGGCCGCGGGCGTAGAACGTGCGCGAGACCTGCACGCCGCCGAAGGAGCGGTTGTCGAGGAGGCCGCCGTACTCACGCGCGAACGGCACGCCCTGGGCCACGCACTGGTCGATGATGTTGAGGCTGACCTGCGCCAGCCGGTAGACGTTGGACTCGCGCGAGCGGTAGTCGCCGCCCTTGATCGTGTCGTAGAAGAGCCGGTGGATGGAGTCGCCGTCGCCCTTGTAGTTCTTGGCGGCGTTGATGCCGCCCTGGGCCGCGATCGAGTGTGCGCGGCGCGGCGAGTCCTGGTAGCAGAACGACTTCACGACGTAGCCGGCCTCGCCGAGGGTGGCGGCGGCCGAGGCGCCGGCCAGGCCGGTGCCGACCACGATCACCGAGAGCCGGCGCCGGTTGGCGGGGTTGGCGATCCGGGCCTCGAACTGCCGGGTGCCCCAGCGCTCTTCGATCGGACCCGAGGGCGCCTTGGTGTCGGCGAGCGGGTCGCCGTCGACGTAGTAGCCCGCGGCGTCGTCGAACGTCTCGTTGTGCGGACACGGTGTGCGACGGGTCGAACGTGTTGGTGGTGTCGGGCATGTCGGTCATGTCACGACCTCACTTCTCGATGACGCCGGCGACGACGAAGATCGGGACGAGCGAGAAGCCACCCGCGATCAGGACGGCGAACCCGTAGCCGAGCATGTTGGCGTTGCGGCGGGCCTTGGCGTTGTTGGTCAGGCCGAGGGTCTGGGCCGCGCTCCACACCCCGTGACGCAGGTGCAGGCCCAGCGCCACCATGGCCGCGAGGTAGATGAGCGTCATCCACCACAGGTCGAACGTGTCGACCAGGAGGTTGTAGGGGTCATCGGTCTTCCCGCCCTGCGGGTTCACCTTGCCGATCGTGAAGTTGAGCAGGTGCCAGACGATGAAGACCAGCAGGGTCACCCCGCCCCATCGCATCCAGTGCGAGGAGAACGTCGAGCTGCTGTTCTTCTTCACGACGTACTTCACGGTGCGCGCCCGGCCCGCCCGGCGCCACAGCGTCACGGCGCAGGCGATGTGCACGAAGAGCGCGACAATGCAGGCCGACCCGCAGGATCCAGAGGAAGCCCTCGTGCGGGAGGATCGGCTCGCCGAACACGCGCAGGTGATGGGCGTACTCGTTGAACGAGTCGTGGCCGGCGAAGGCCTTGAGGTTGCCGTACATGTGCCCGAGCACGAAGGCGATGAAGATGATGCCGCTGACGGCCATCAGCATCTTCAGGGCGATCGTGTTGCGGAGTGCGCGTGATCCCTTGATCAGCGTTTGCTGCTGAATCGGGTGATGGTGGTCAGGCTGGTGCCCGGTCGCTTGTGCCACAGACGCTCACGCTACCGGTGCTCGGCGGGTGATGGACGCCGGGAGCCGTGTGAGAAATGTCAGGCGGGTACGCCGGCCAGCTCGCTGACGATCAGGGCCAGCTCGCCGACCGCGTCGGGCCAGGAGCGCGTGGACAGCTCGCGGGCGCGCTGGCCCAGCAGGGCGCGGTGGCGGTCGGCGACGACCGACTCGACGGCTCGCCGGAACGACCTTCGGGTCGGCCGGGTCGTAGAGCAGCCCGGTCTCCAGGTGACGAACGACGTCGGGCGCTCCGCCGGCGCGCGGCGCGACAACCGGTACGCCGCTGGCCGCGGCCTCGCGCAGCACGTGGCAGCAGGTCTCGTGCTCTCCGGGGTGGACCAGCACGTCGAGGGTCGGCAGTGCGACGGTCAGGTCGCCGGTCTGGAGCTCGCCGGTGAGCTTGGCTCCCGGGCAGCCGGCTCTCGAGCCAGCCGCGCTGCGGCCCGTCTCCGATGACGACCGGCCGGATGCCGGGCATCGAGGCCAGCTCCGCGAGACGGCGTACGCCGTGACGCTTGTGCAGGCTCCCGACGTAGCCGACCACGACGCGCTCGCCGTCGGCCGAGTGCTTGCGGGCCCACCGGTCGTGCAGCCACTGGTCGCGCAGCGCGGGAGTGAACGCGGCGGTGTCGACGCCGGGGGTCCACAGCTCGGCGTCGACACCGAACTCGGCGACCCGCTCCTGCATCCAGCGCGAGGTGACCAGGAGCCGGTCGGCGCGGTCGGCGACCTTCGCGCGCCAGTAGTCGGCGGTGAGGTCGAGTACGGGCGACTGCTCGACGACCACCGTCGGCACGTCGTTGCGGCGAGCCCACTTGAGAGCCTTGCGACCAACGGTTCCGGGCGAGGTGACATGAATCACGTCGGGGCGGAAGTCCTCGAGCCCCGAACGCACCTGAGCACCCACCGGGTCGAGCGGCTGGACGCGGACCACGACGGACCCGCGATAGCTCGAGAGGCCAGGTGCCGGAGCGACGATCAGAACCTCGTGACCTGCGTCGACAAGGCCGTCGGCGACTGCCTTGAGCGTGGTCGTGGTGCCGTCGACGGCCGGGAAGAAGGTCTCGGTCACCAGTGCGATCCTCATGCTCGCAGGGTCGCGTTCCCACCCGACCCGACTGCCACCTCGAGGTGTCCGACACGTGAACATCGCGACCTGCGACGCGGGGACGTCTATTTTCCTATCCGGCCCTCAATGTGCAGACTCAGCACGACTTCGCGGCGCTAGCCCTTTTGACTGGGCACTTTTGACTGGGAGAAGTATGACCACAGGTGTGCACGGCCCGACCCGGGCGCAGATCGAGGAGAAGACGCTCAGGACGGACCGGTGGTGGCTCGCGCCGCTCGCCACGTTCCTGGTGTTCTCGTCGTTCGTCGTCTACGCCACGCTGCGGGCGTTCATGGACAAGTACTACTTCACGGAGCCGTACCTGTCGCCGTTCTACTCGCCGTGCCTGGGCGACTGCGTGGAGGGCTCCTCCGACTTCGGGCAGCCGTTCGGCGGGTTCCCGCTGTCGGCGGCGCTGATCGTGCTGATCTTCCCGCTCGGCTTCCGGATGACCTGCTACTACTACCGCAAGTCCTACTACCGGGCCTTCTGGTTCTCCCCGCCCGCGTGCGCAGTGCCGGAGCCGCACAAGTCCTACTCCGGCGAGACCCGCTTCCCGCTGATCATCCAGAACCTGCACCGCTGGTTCTGGTACGCCGCCGTCGTCGTCGGCGTGATCCTCACCTACGACGTGTTCCTCGCGTTCGGCCCGGCCGAGGGCGAGTCCGACGGCATCCACATGGGTCTCGGCACCCTGCTGATGCTGATCAACGTCATCTTCATCTGGCTCTACACGCTGTCGTGCCACTCGTGCCGCCACACCGTCGGCGGGCGGCTGCGGCACTTCTCCAAGCACCCGATCCGCTACAAGCTGTGGACCTGGGTCTCCAAGCTCAACACCAGCCACGGCAAGTACGCGTGGTACTCCCTGTTCTCCGTCGCCCTGGTTGACCTCTACATCTGGCTGCTGGCGGCCGACGTGATCAACGACGTGAGGTTCTTCTGATGAGCTCCACCAGTCCCGGCTGACCGTCACCCCATGACGGGCAACGAGATGTCGGGCTCGGCCGAAGGCGGCATGGAGCGCCACCAGTACGACGTGGTGGTGATCGGTGCCGGTGGCGCCGGCCTGCGCGCGGCGATCGCCGCCCAGGACGCGGGCGCGAAGACCGCCCTGGTCTGCAAGTCGCTGCTCGGCAAGGCGCACACCGTGATGGCCGAAGGCGGCATCGCCGCGGCCATGGGCAACCGCTGGCCCGAGGACAACTGGGAGGTGCACTTCCGCGACACGATGCGTGGCGGGAAGATGCTCAACAACTGGCGGATGGCGCAGCTGCACGCGCAGGAGGCGCCGGAGCGGGTGATGGAGCTCGAGGACTGGGGCGCCCTCTTCGACCGCACCGACGACGGGCTGATCAGCCAGCGCGACTTCGGCGGCCACAAGTACGCCCGCCTCGCCCACGTCGGCGACCGCACCGGGCTCGAGATGATCCGCACCCTGCAGCAGCGCGCCGTACAGCTCGGCATCGACGTCTTCATGGAGTGCACGATCACCGACGTGATGAAGGACGGAGACAAGATCTCCGGCGCCTTCGGCTACTGGCGCGAGACCGGCCGCTTCATCCTCTTCGACGCGCCCAGCGTCATCCTCGCCACCGGCGGCATCGGCAAGTCGTTCAAGGTCACGTCGAACTCGTGGGAGTACACCGGCGACGGCCACGCGCTCGCGATGCGCGCCGGTGCCTCGCTGATCAACATGGAGTTCGTGCAGTTCCACCCGACCGGCATGGTCTGGCCGCCGTCGGTGAAGGGGCTGCTGGTCACGGAGTCGGTGCGCGGCGACGGCGGCATCCTCAAGAACTCCGAGGGCAAGCGGTTCATGTTCGACTACATCCCGGAGTTCTTCAAAGCGGAGACGGCGGACTCCATCGAGGAGGCCGACCGCTGGTACGACGACAAGAAGAACAACCGGCGTCCCCCCGAGCTGCTGCCCCGCGACGAGGTCGCCCGGGCGATCAACTCCGAGATCAAGGCCGGCCGCGGCACGCCCCACGGAGGCATCTACCTCGACATCGCCTCGCGGCGCTCGCCGGAGTTCATCCGCAAGCGGCTGCCGTCGATGTACCACCAGTTCAAGGAGCTGGCGGACGTCGACATCACTGCTGAGCCGATGGAGATCGGCCCCACCTGCCACTACGTCATGGGCGGCGTCGAGGTGGACGCCGACACCCAGGAGAGCTCGGTGAAGGGCCTGTACGCCGTCGGCGAGTGCAGCGGCGGCATGCACGGGTCCAACCGGCTCGGCGGCAACTCGCTCGGCGACCTGCTGGTCTTCGGCAAGCGCGCCGGCGAGGCCGCGACGGCGTACACGAACTCGCTGGGCGACAACCGGCCCAAGGTCGACGACGCGGACGTGAAGGCGGCCGAGCACAGCGCCCTGGCGCCGTTCGAGGTCGAAGGCGGGGAGAACCCCTACACGATCCAGTCCGACCTCCAGGAGTCGATGAACGACCTGGTCGGCATCATCCGCACCGCCGAGGAGCTCGAGCAGTCGCTGACCGAGATCGAGGCGTTCAAGGTGCGCGCGAAGTCGATGAAGGTGGAGGGCCACCGCCAGTACAACCCGGGCTGGCACCTCGCGATCGACCTGCGCAACATGCTCATCGTCAGCGAGGCGATCGCGAAGGCGGCCCTCGCTCGCCAGGAGTCCCGCGGCGGTCACACCCGCGACGACTTCCCAGGGCCGAACCCGGAGTGGGGCACCAAGAACCTCGTCGTCAACCTCACCGCCGACGGCAGCGGAGTGGAGCTCCACGAGAAGCCGCTGCCCGTGATGCCCGACGAGCTCAAGAAGTACTTCGAGGAGTCCAAGTGAGCAGCTACGACCTGAAGATGCGGATCTGGCGCGGCGACGAGTCGGGCGGCGAACTCGCTGACCACACGGTCGAGGTGTCCGAGGGCGAGGTCGTGCTCGACGCCCTGCACCGCGTGCAGGCAACCCAGGCCGGCGACCTCGCGATCCGCTGGAACTGCAAGGCCGGCAAGTGCGGGTCGTGCAGCGCCGAGATCAACGGCAAGCCGCGGCTCCTCTGCATGACCCGGCTCTCCGACTTCGCCACGGACGAGACGATCACGGTCACGCCGATGCGGTCGTTCCCCGTGATCCGCGACCTGGTCACCGACGTCTCGTTCAACTACGAGAAGGCCAAGGAGCTGCCGTCGTTCCAGCCGCCGCCGCGCGACGCCGACGGCAAGCGGCGGATGGCGCAGATGGACGTCGAGCGCGGCCAGGAGTTCCGCAAGTGCATCGAGTGCTTCCTGTGCCAGAACACCTGCCACGTCGTCCGCGACCACGAGGACAACAAGCCGGCCTTTGCCGGACCGCGCTTCTTCCTGCGCTACGCCGAGCTCGACATGCACCCGCTCGACACCCACGACCGGCGTGAGCTGGCGCAGGGCGCGGCCGGCCTCGGGATGTGCAACATCACCAAGTGCTGCACCGAGGTCTGTCCCGAGGGCATCAAGATCACCGACAACGCGATCATCCCGATGAAGGAGCGCGTCGCCGACAAGAAGTACGACCCGCTCGTGTGGCTCGGCAGCAAGATCGGCATTCGCAGCAAGGACTACGAGGGCCGCGAGCCCGTCTGACGCCATGACCGATGCGGACCGCGTACCCGTGATGCTGGACGGCCGGCAGACCAGCTACGTGCCGTTGGGCAGCGGGGAGCCGCTCGTGTGCGTCCCGGGTGGCCCGGGGCTCCCGGGAGCGACGCTCGGTGACCTGGGCGGGTTGGATCGCCGCCGGTTGCTGATCCGACCGGACTGGCGGGGCGCCGGCGACTCGGAGCCGCCACGAAATGGCCGGCACGGGGTCGCGGACTACGTCGCCGACCTCGAGGCGTTCCGTGACGCGATCGGTCTGAACCGCATGGACCTGCTCGGTCATTCGTTCGGCGGCCTCGTGGCTGTCGCCTATGCCGCCGTCCATCCCGATCGGGTGCAGCGGCTGATCCTCGACGGGATCCCCAACTGGATGGAGAAGGAACGCATCGCCGGGCTCGAACTGCCCGTGCACTTTGCCCGTTGGGATGCCGCAGGACAGGCGCACGCCAGGATGCTTAGTGAGGCGTGGTACTGGCCCGCGATCACCTGGTTCATCGAACACGAATGGTCGACCACCGATCCGACCGTCGCGCTGGCGAAGGTGACCGCCCCGACGCTCGTGGTTTCTGGGGAGCTGGACGTGACGTTTGGTGAGGAATGCGCGGTTCGCCTGGCGGCGACTGGTGCAAACGCCACGGTCGCGATAGTCGAAGGAGCCGGGCACTTCACGTCCTTCGAGGAGCCCGAAAGATACCGGTCTCGCGTCGAGGAGTTCCTCCTCGAGCCGGTCTAGCCCGCTTGCCTCGCGTCATGGATCCGTAAGCCCAACGCATTGCCACTGGTTCGGGCTCCGGAGGAACGTAATCCTCCGAGGGAAACCCGACCAGGAGGCTGTGCGAGATGAAGTGGATCGAGCCCGGACAGGCGGAGTACGACGAGCGTCGTGAGCTCTTCAACGCGATGATCGACAAGAGGCCGCGGTTGATCGCGGCGTGTGAACACGCGGACGACGTACGCGCCGCACTCGAGCGCGCCCAGCAGGACTCGCTGGCGGTCGCCGTACGGTCCGGCGGCCACTCGGTGGCGGGTGCGTCCAGCAACGACGACGGGCTGGTCATCGACGTACGCCCGATGAAGGGCATCGAGATCGACGCTGCGGCTCGGCGGGCGCGGGTCGGTGGCGGCTGCACATGGGGCGAGTTCGACGCCGCGACGGCGGAGCACGGGCTCGCGACCACCGGGGGCCGGGTGTCCACAACCGGCGTCGCCGGGCTGACCCTCGGCGGCGGCTCCGGCTGGCTGGAGCGCCAGTTCGGCCTCAGCTGCGACAACCTGCTGGCCGTCGAGCTGGTGACCGCCGACGGCCGCGAGATCCGGGCCGACGAGACCCAGCACCAGGACCTCCTCTGGGCCAGCAAGGGCGGCGGCGGCAACTTCGGCGTGGTCACCGCGCTCGAGTTCCAGCTCCACCCCGTGGGACCCATGATCTATGGGGGTCTGCTGATCTGGTCGGCCGACCGGGGACCCGAGGTCTCCCGTGTCTTCCGTGACTGGGCGGACGCCTCTCCCAAAGAGCTGGGCACGGCGTTCGTGGTGCTCACGGGTCCTCCCGAGGAGTTCGTCCCGGCTCATCTCCAGGGTCAGCCCTGCGTTGGTGTCGCGGTCTGCTGGACCGGCGGCGACGCGGCCGGTGCCGACCTCGTCGCGCCGATCCGCGACCTCGGTCCGGAGGTCGACCTCGTCGGCCCGATGCCGTACGCCGCGTTCAACTCGATGCTCGACGACCCTCCGGGTCTCCGGCAGTACTGGAGCGCCGACTACCACGACTCCTTCCCCGACGAGGCGCTCGACGTGTTCCTCGCCGCCGGCGCCAGCAGGCCGTCACTGCTGACCCAGCACCTTCTGCTGCCGTGGGGTGGTGGCGTGCTGGGGGAGATCGACCCGGACTCCACGCCGTTGGGCCAGCGCGGCGCCACCTGGGTGTCCCACCCGTTCGCGACCTGGGAGAACGCGGCCGACGACGACGCCAACATCGGCTGGGTGCGCGACTACCGGAAGGCGAACGCCCCGTTCACCACCGGCGGCGTCTACCTCAACTTCATCGGCGACGAGGGCGACGAGCGGATCAAGGCGGCCTTCGGTCCCGAGAAGTACGACCGCCTCGCCCAGATCAAGGCCGAGTACGACCCCGGCAACGTGTTCGCGGGCAATCAGAACATCCGGCCGATGGTGCCCGCCTGACAAGTGGCACGCACCCCGAAGTGCGCGAAATCCCCGCCCAAGTGCGGGATATGGCGGGTCGAGGTGCGACATCTCGACAAACCACTTCGCGCACTTCGCGGGTCATTTCCCGCACTTCGGCGGTAGGCCACCGTGCGTGTGCACGGCGTGTCCGTTCGGGTGATCTTCCGGCGTACCCCTGACGCGATCGTTTCTGAGTGCGTCAATGAATCGTGACCACATCCGCCTACCACGCCGCGAAGTCGTGGCTGGGTTGGCTCGTGGGCGGCATCGTGGTGGTCGTGGCGATCGCCGCACTTTCGGTCGACGAACCGGCACCGAGCGCATCCGCCACGAACGATGTGGTGGCCGCCGCCCCGCAACCGCCGAAGACCTACGTCGTGCGGTCCGTGACCGACGGAGACACCCTCTTGCTGCGCAACGGCGACTCCGTCCGCCTCGTCGGCATCGACGCGCCCGAGAACGGCGTGTGTGGAGCCGAGCGCGCCACGCAGCTGCTGACGCGCCTGGTAGGCGGGAAGCGCGTGACCCTCACCGCGCCCGTGGACGATCGCGACCGGTACGACCGGATTCTCCGGTACGTCGACATCGGCGACACCGATGCCGGGCTCCGGATGATCGGCAGCGGTCTGGCGATCGCCCGTTACGACTCGCGGGACGGGTACGACCACCATTCCCGCCAACGGAGCTACGTCAGGCTGGACAGGTCGACCCCGAACGTGAGGTGCGCGCCCGCGTGACGGCGCCGCTTGCGGTGGCGACTGAGTCCTGCGTAATTCAGGCCTGGCACTGACCTGAATTGTTCCTAGGGTGTCCGCATGGACATGAAACTGGAGCTGGTGGCCGTGCCCGTGACCGATGTCGACCGGGCGAGGGACTTCTACGTGCAGGCGGGGTTCGTGCTGGACCACGACCACACGGTGAGCGAGGAGGTCAGGTTCGTGCAGCTGACCCCGCCCGGGTCGGGCTGCTCGATCACGGTCGGCAAGGGAGTGACCGGCATGGAGCCGGGGTCGCTCGACAACATGCAGATGGTGGTCGCGAACGCCGACGACGCGCATGCCGAGCTGAGCAAGCGCGGCATCGAGGTCAGTGACGTCGACGACCAGCCGTGGGGCCGGTTCGTCTACTTCAGTGACCCCGACGGCAACGGCTGGTCGCTGCAGCAGCTGCCGGAATGGTCGAGCGGAGCAGCGGAGTAGTCCGGCACGCTCACGGCTCGCGGCGACGTACGACGGCAGGGATCGGCCCACCGGCGGTCATCGTGAAGGGGAGCGCGAGCGGGAACTCGTCCTCGAGTGACTCCACCTCGACGGTCCGCAGCAGGGTCGCGAGGGCAACCGTCGCCTCGAGCATGGCGAAGTGGTCGCCGATGCAGGAGCGGGGGCCCGCGCCGAAGGGTATGAAGGCCCACCGGTCGCGGCCCACGCTCCGCTCCGGGGAGAACCGGTCGGGGTCGAAGAGCTCCGCGTCCTCGCCCCAGATGTCGGGATCGCGGTGCATGGCGTACATGCTCACGACGAGGTTCGTGCCGGCCGAGATCCGGTAGCCGGCGACGGCGACATCCGACCTCGCCAACCTGCCCACCATCGGGGCGGGTGGGCACAGCCGGAGCGCCTCGTGCACGACCTGGGCGGTGTAGGGCAGCGCGGGGAGGTCGGCTGCCGTCGGAGCGCGGTCACCGAGTGCTCGGGCCTCGTCTGCGACGCGGGCCTGCAGGTCGGGCCGGCGGCCCAGCGCCCACAGGGCGTAGGTAATGGTCGTCGCCGTCGTGTCATGCCCGGCGAGGAAGAACGTGAACAGCTCGTCGCGGATCTGCTCCGCGGTCAGGCCCACGCCACTCTCCGGATCGCGGGTGTCCAGCAGCAGCTGGATCAGCTCGGGGTCGGTGGACTCGCCGCGACGAGTCCTCTCGACCGCATCGTCCAGCGCGGCGTAGATCGCGCCGCGGGCGCGGAAGGCCCGGCGCCGGGCCGGGGTCTTCAGCCAGAACGGGCTCTTGACCGGACTGGTCGCCCGGCTCATCACCGCAGACAGCACCACGTTCAGGTGGGGTCCGAGGCCAGTGGCCCGGTCGCCCAGATCGCCGCCGAGCACGGATCGGCTCAGCACTCGCAGGGTGAGCTGACGTGCGTCCCGGTCGAGGTCGACCTGCCCGGCGGCCACCCAGTCGGTGGCGAGAAGATCAGCCGACACCGACATGTGTCGCGCGAAGGTGGCCACGTGCTTCTTGGTGAAGATCGGTTGCAGGGTGCGGCGCCGAGGCTTCCACTCCCTGTTCGACATGCTGAACAGGCTCTTTCCCAGCAGCATCCGGAACTGGATGTGGACGTCCGCGCCCTTGTCGATGGACGACGATGTCGCCGCGAGTACGTCGTGCGCCCCGCTCGGGGAGGTGACCATCACGAACCTCGGGAACAGCCAGCGAGGGCCGACCGATATCCCGCATACCTGACCGCCGGCGTCCCGCACATCTACCGACCCTGTGTGAGGCGCCTTGGCCACGCGCAGCTTTTCGCGTAGCGACATCGGCACCTCGGGGGGAACCGGGAGCTGGGAGATCGGTGCGAGCCCCAGTGTGGCCATGGCTCGTTATAGACCTGGGCGCGCGGCATCGGGTATGACGGCGCCCACAGGTCTAGCCCCTCCTGAGACAATCCTTGGGTGGACCTGATCGCACTCCTGCCGGCCTTCGTGGTAGCCGTGCTGCTGATCTCCGCCTCGCCTGGTCCGGCGATGGCGCTGATCTTCCAGCGTGCCGCCGCCGGAGGCTGGCGGGGCGCGGTGCCGACGATCCTCGGACTGGAGTTCGGGCTCTACCTCTGGGCCCTCGCCGCGGCGGCGGGGTTCGCGGCGCTGGTCGCGGTCTCGTCGACGGCGTTCGTGGTGCTCAAGGTGGTCGGTGCGGCGGTGCTGCTCTACCTCGGCGTGCGCGCCTGGCGCTCGGCCTGGCGTGGCGGCGGCCACGAAGAGACGCTCGACGAGCCGGCCGGGCGCGGCTGGTGGAAGCGGTTCGCCGAGGGGACCGTCGTACAGCTGGCGAACCCGAAGGCGGCGATCTTCATGGTCGCCTTCTACCCGCAGTTCGTGCCGGCCGACCGGCCGTTGTTCGCGACCACCGCCGGCCTCGCCCTGGTGCAGGTGGCCATCGAGCTCGTCTTCTACCTGACCCTGGCGTACGGCGTCGGGCGCGCGGGAGCGTTCTTCCGCCGGTCCAAGATCCGCCGCCGGCTCGACGCGATCGCGGGCACGGTCCTGGTCGCGCTCGGCGTCCGAGTGGCCGTCAGCTCCCGCTGAGCCCGGTCACGTCGAACGGGATCTGGTACGGCGGCTGATTGGTCTCCCAGCCGTAGAAGAGCAGGTAGCCGCAGGGACTCCCCTCCAGTCGGATCACGTCGCCGCGATCCGTCAGGGCCACGAGCGACAGCGTCGGGTCGACCTTCGAGCAGGACTCCGAGTCGTCCAGGGAAGTCGCCTCCGCCCAGGCGTCTTCGACCTGTTCAACTGACGCCGAGGCCAGTGCTCCGCCTGGTGACTCAGGGTCGTCCGCCGGGCAGACCGCGACGGCGATGAGTTGCTCCCGACCGGGTTGGGCGGGGCCGCTGGACGCCGGTGTCTGGCAGTTCAGGTCGATCTCCAGTGGCTCCATGGAGTAGTCGAGTTCGTAGCGCTGCGAGTCGAGGGCGGCGAAGAAGTTCTGCCCCAGCTCGGCGCCGTCGACCGTGCGCTCGCCGACCACGACGTCCGTGCACATGGTCACCGGTGTGAACGCGACCGAGCCGTCCGCGAGCTGGTAGGCGAGCCGGCTGTCGCTCGGGATGATGTCGATCGCGGCACAGCGGGCGGGATCGGCGTCGGGGGTGGCCGAGAGAATGGCCTCGAAGTCGTCGACGCCGTAGACCAGTGCGTCCGGCGGGCCCGGCTGCGCCGGGAAGCCGTTGAGGCCGGCCGCGCAGTAGCGAATGGCGGTCACCTCGCGCAGATCGGGCATGGGGCCGTTCTCGGGCAGCACCTCGGGGCAGGGCAGCTCGGTATAGGGATCGGCCGAGAGCGACGGCTCGTCCACGACCTGCGGTGAGGAGTCGTCGTCCACCAGGGCCCGGCCTCCCAGCACACCAGCGACGGCCACCACGGCCACCGCGCCACCGGCGAGGACCACCCGCGCGCGGCGCCGTACCCGCGCCGCTCGGATGACCGGGGCCGCGTCGGCGACGCTGTCGGGGGCTTCGGGGACTACTCGCGCGAGTACGTCGCGCAGCTGCCCCTCATCCATATGGGGAGTGCTCATGTCTGCTCCTTCATCATCGGGGAGGCGCGCAGTGCGTCCAGCGCCCGTGAGGTCTGGCTCTTGACCGTGCCCTCGGTGACGCCGAGGATCTCGGCGGTCTGGGCCACGGTGAGGTCGTCGTAGAACCGGAGCACCAGCACGGCCCGCTGCCCGCGGGGGAGAGCCGCCAGCGCCACCAGGGCGTCCTGACGCTCCTCCACGGCGTACGCCGCGGTGTCGATGCCCTCCGGCAGGGTCTCCGTCGGCAGCTCCGAGCGCCACTTGCGCCGCCACCAGTCGGTGTAGGTCGTCACCATCGCCCGCCGCACATAGGCCTCGACGGCGCCGTCGTTGGCGATCGACGACCACCGCGGCCAGCACTTCAGCAGCGCCGCCTGCACCAGGTCCTCGGCCTTGTGGGCGTCACCTGTGAGCAGCCAGGCGCTGCGCCACAGGTCACGACCGCGCGAGGCTACGAAGTCCTCGAACGTGGGACCGCCGCCGGCGTTGCTCATCTGGCCTCCTTCGACCATTCAACGAGATGAGCGTCCCGGATGGTTGTCAGCTGAGCGTGACCGAAAGCCCCGTGATGTCGAGCGCGTGGGGGAGTGGCTTCGCGGGATCGAGCTTGGGGCCGGACAGGCCGAGGTCGGCGGACGCCAGCAACCGGCCGAGGAGGGCCTGCGCGAGCAGGATCGACAAGCCCGCCCCTGGGCAGCCCTGGGGGCCGTGGCTGAAGAAGTTGAACAGCCAGTTGTCGGCTGCGTCGCCCTCCGTCCATGCGGTGGGGGTGAACGCGTCGGCGTAGGGCACGCGGTCTCGGTTGCGGTGGTTGAACGAGTTGACGATCAGCACCGGCGTGCCGGCAGGGACCACGACGCCACGTGCACCGTGTACGTCGACGAGCGCGACCCGACCGAACATCGGCGTGGTCGGCCAGAGCCGCATCGCCTCCTGAACGCAGCCGGCGAGGTGGTCGAGTCCGGCGACGACGGCCGGGTCGAGGAGGTCGGCGCCCGCGACCGAGTCCACGACGCGCGTCCGGTCGTCCGGATGGGTGGCCAGCACCGCGAGGGTCCGGAACGCGTTGGCGGCCAGGGTGTCGCCCATCGCGAACAGCCAGTGCACGGTCTGGCCCGCAGCACCTCCGGGCGCATCCGGGGCGCCGGCGATCAACGACGCCAGGCTGCCCTCCTCGGGATCGTCGAGGTAGCGCTGGATGTGCGCGACGAAGTCGTCGTAGCCGTCGGCAGGCTTGCCCGGCATGCCGTTGGCGGCGTCCATCAGCCGGCCCAGCTGTTCGGTGAGGTCGGTGTCGTCCGCGGCCCCTCGGCCGAAGACCACGCAGCGCGTCATCCGCTGGACGCAGAGGTTGAACGTCTCCCAGTCGACAGGTGCCGCGGTCGAGACCAGCGCATCGGCCTCCTCGACGGCGAGGGCCACGAACTCGCGGGCCAACCCGTGCAGCGGCTTGCCGGTGTCGAGCACGGCCTCGGCGAAGTCGCGTCGCTGCCGCCAGACGTCGCCACGCGAGATCGTCAGCGCGTCCGGTTGGAACGCCGCCATCCCCTTGCGTTTGGCGTCGGGGTCGGAGGCGAAGTCCGCCGGCGACCCTTCGAGCACCCACCGGATGTCGTCGGGGTGATGCACGATCAAGGTGTCATCCGTGACGACCTTGACCCAGAACGGGTCGGGACCGTACTTCGAGGCCAGCCCCTCCATCAGCGCGTACGCCGCCGCGTCCAGGCCGATCAGCGCGGCGGCCTTGGTCGGCAGGGTGCGCCGCCGAAACAGCCCGAGGATCACGTTGGGCACCGCGATCTGCGCGCTGAAGCGCGCGCTCTCGACCGGGTTGGCGCTCTTGAACGCCGTCGTCACGGAAGGTAGTCCCGCACGGTGGTGACGAGCGACTGGATCGGGTTGGGCTTGGACGCTGCGGGGTCGCCCACCTTCGGCCACGGAGCGAAGACCAGGTCGACGTTCGCCAGGGCCGGAGCCAGCTCGGGATAGTGGCGCAGCAGGACGTCCTTCATCGTCGTCTCCTGCACCCAGTCGAAGCCGACCTTGGTGTAGACCTCCGGGCGGAAGTCCTCGGTGAAGAAGCGGTCCGACTTGATCCGGCGGGACGCCATCAGGACGAACACCCGGAACGCCGTGTCGGAGAAGCCGAAGCCCTTCGGCGGTTGCTCGGCGTACATCCCGACCATCGGGTCCACCGCGTCGATGTCTCCGTGGTAGAGATCCGCGATCTCCTTGGCCCACTGCTTGTTGGGGGTGAGCTCGTCGAACGTGCGCATCCGCGGCATCCGCAGCGCCTCGCGGAAGTCGTTGTAGCGCGGGATGCCGCGCTCGCGGTCGCGCAGGATGTCGAGCGTCGCGAGGTCGACGAGCTCTCCGTCGATGCGTTCCAGCTGACGCAGCGTGTTCGGGTAGTTGTGCAGCTGTACGGCGCCGGCGTCGGCCATGCCGAGCGAGTACCAGAGGTCCTCGATCCCCAGGCGGTCCATGAACGCTCGGGTGTCGCGCCCCTGGATCTCGGTCAGCGTGCGCTGCTCGCGCAGCGCGTTGTCCTCCAGCGAGTAGAAGTCGAAGTCGTCGGGGATCAACGGGTGCATCCGGTAGACGGACACGAACTCCTCGGTCAGCGCGAACGGCGCCGCGTGGTGCGCCGCCGTCGAGCCCGCCACGCCGCTGATCGCCTCGCTGCTCGTGAGGCGGCCGAGGAGCTTCTGGGTCTTCTCACCCTGGACGCCCCACCAGTTGGCGTTCATGCCGATCTGGAGCGCCGGGTGCCGCAGGATGGTGCGCGTCCAGTCGACCGTGTGGATCTTGGCCATCAGCGCGGAGTTGACCAGGACGGCGATCTCGAAGAGGCGCTGGTCGTCGAGCTCCGGATGGGCCTTCTTCAGGGTGTCGCAGATGGAGTTGTGCTCACGCGTGAACGCCGTGTGGAAGAGCGCCAGGCCGGCCCACCAGTTCTCGTTGAACCCGGTGTGGTCGACCCCCTCGGTCTCGGTGCTGGGCAGCAGTCGTCCAGCTTCGTCGACCTTGATCTTGCCGTCGACGTAGGTGCGGAGCGCGGCCTGCTTGTCGCGGCCGGTGCCGTAGATCTGCGACCCGTCCCACCAGTGCGTCTCGGTGTTCCAGTACGCCGGTGCAGCGCCGCCGACGCCTTCGCGATCGTGACCCGGCATCACCGGGGTCTTGCGGATCCGCATCTGCTTCTCGGGCCAGCTGTCACCCGGCGGCAGCGGCACCTCGAAGTAGGAGTCCGCCGGCCCGCGCTCGTGGAAGAACCAGGTGTGGTTCATGAACTGCAGCCAGGCAGCCGCCAGCGTGTTGATGATCCCCGCCGGCGCGAACTCGCCGCGCGCCAGCAGCAGGTTCGAGATGTCCCGCGGGCTCGGGCTCCCCGTCGGCGGACGGGGCGTCGTCATCCGCAACGGCACGTTGCGCCCGAACGCGGTCCCCGCCATGCCCATGGCCGGGTCGGACAGGTCGTTGAAGCTGCCGTCGACGGTCCGGGCCCGGCGTACCTCGTCCGTCGGCTCGCCCAGATCGGTCGGCGGCCGCGCGCCGTCGACCTCGAAGAGGTTGTGGTCGCGAAGCTCGTCGCGCAGCCGCGAGAGGTTGGCCAGCTGGAGCGCCAACGACGGCAGCTTGTGCCACGGGCGGCGCGCTGTTTCGTTGACCAGTTTCGTGACCGCTTCGACCGGCTTGTCCACCTCGAGCTCCTTCGGATCGCACCCCCTAGGGCAGTGTGGAGTGCATCACCTGGCTAGGCAATGGTCGCGCTGGCCGGCGACTGGCCCCCGTCCAAAAAGTCACACTGGGTGGAGACGGGCTCCGCACCCTTCTAGGGTGCGCAGCATGAGCGTTGACGGCAGCGTCGAAGGCGGGCTCGCCGAGCCCACCGAGCTGGAGCCCGAGCAGGGGTCGCTGCACCTTGCCTCGCCGGAGGACCGCTACGCGCGCGCCGACTGGGAGGCAGCGACCGCCGCCGTCCTGCGCAAGGCGAAGCGGATGGCCGACGACGACGCCGACGCGCTGGTGTGGGACAAGCTGACCCGGACCACGCTCGACCAGATCGACGTCGCGCCCGCTCGGCACCGCGGACCTGCTGGAGGGGCTGCACACGGCCGGACGGCCGACCCGCAGCGGGGACTGGGACGTCCGGGCCCTGCACGCCGGGCCCGACCACGAGGAAGTGATCCTCGACCTCAACGGCGGCGTCACCTCGCTCTGGCTCCGGGTCGACGGCGACACCGACTTCTCGGCCGTGCTCAACGAGGTGCTGCTCGACCTCGCTGCCGTCGTGATCGACGCCGGTGACGCCCAGGTCGAGGCGGCCGAGGCCTTCCTCGACGTCCTCGGCGACACCCCCGCTGCACCCGGCACCAACCTCGGCGGCCGCGACGCGAACCTGGTCGAGGTGGCCCGGCTGGCCCAGGACGCCGGCGTACTCGGAGTGGTCGTCGACGCGACGGTGGCTCACGACCAGGGCGCATCCGACGTCCAGGAGCTCGGCTACTCGATGGCGGTCGGGGCGGCGTACCTCCGCGAGCTCACCGAGGCCGGGTTCACCGTGGACGAGGCGGCCGGGCTGATGGAGTTCCGCTACGCCGTCACGGACGAGCAGTTCCCGCAGATCGCCAAGCTGCGCGCTGCGCGCCGGCTCTGGGCGCGGGTGCTCGAGCTGAGCGGCGCCGACGCGACCCCTCAGCGCCAGCACGCCGTGACCAGCCGCCCGATGATGAGCAAGTACGACCCGTACGTGAACATGCTCCGCACCACCGTCGCCGCGTTCGCAGCCGGCGTGGGCGGGGCGGACGCGGTCACCGTGCTCCCGTTCGACAGCCCGCTCGGCCGGCCCGAGACGCTCGGCCGCCGGATCGCGCGCAACACCTCCCCGCTGCTGATGTGGGAGTCCCACGTCGCCAAGGTCGCGGATCCGGCGGGTGGCTCCTACGCCGTCGAGAAGCTCACCGACGATCTGGCCGTGGCCGCGTGGGACGAGCTCGGCCGGATCGAGTCCGACGGGCTCGATGCGTTCCACGAGCGCGTCGCCGCGGTGGTGGCGGCTCGCGAGAAGGACGTCGCCAAGCGCAAGCGACCGATCACCGGACTGACCGAGTTCCCCAACCTCGCCGAGACCCTCCCCGAGCGCGAGGCCGACGACGAGTTCGCCGGCGTCCGCGCCTATGGCGCCAGCTTCGAAGCCCTGCGCGACGACCCCGCCACGGCGCCGGTCTTCCTGGCGACCCTCGGCCCGGTCTCCGCCCACACGGCTCGAGCCACCTTCGCGACCAACCTCTTCGCGGCCGGCGGCATCGCCGTCGAGCCCGCCGGGGCCACGGCCGGAGTCGACGGAGCTGCTGGCGGCGTACGACAACCAGTTGGTCGTGTGCCTGGCCGGCGCCGACGCGACGTACGCCGAGTGGGGCAGCGAGGCCGATCGCCGGCTTGCGGGAGGCCGGGGCTCGGCACGTGATCGTCGCGGGCAAGGCCCGCGACGACGTCGACGACTCCTGCGCGATGGGCATCGACGCCTTGGACTTCCTGACCCGGACCAGAGAGAAGCTGGCATGAGCGTCCCGAAGAGCTTCGCCGGACCTGCCGCTGAGCGAGAGTGGTTTCGAGGCTCGCCGGCTCGCACCTCAACCGTCGGCGGCCGAGAGCTGGCACAGCCCCGAGGGCATCGACATCCTGCCGATCTACGGACCCGAGCACCTCGAGCGGCTGGATGCACTCGACACGTGGCCCGGGCTGAGCCCGTTCCTGCGCGGGCCGTATCCGACGATGTACACCACCCAGCCCTGGACGATCCGGCAGTACGCCGGGTTCTCGACGGCGGAGGAGTCCAACGCGTTCTACCGGCGCAACCTGGCCGCGGGGCAGAAGGGGCTGAGTGTCGCCTTCGACCTGGCCACCCACCGCGGCTACGACTCGGACCACCCGCGCGTGCGCGGCGACGTCGGCATGGCCGGAGTCGCGATCGACTCGATCTACGACGCGCGCACGCTCTTCGACGGCATTCCGCTCGACGAGATGTCGGTGTCCATGACCATGAACGGCGCGGTGCTGCCGGTGCTGGCGCTCTACATCGCGGCGGCCGAGGAGCAGGGGGTGAAGCCGGAGCAGCTCGCGGGGACCATCCAGAACGACATCCTCAAGGAGTTCATGGTCCGCAACACCTACATCTACCCGCCCGCGCCGAGCATGCGGATCATCTCCGACATCTTCAGCTACACCGCCGAGAAGGATGCCGCGCTTCAACTCGATCTCGATCTCCGGCTACCACATCCAGGAAGCCGGAGCGACCGCCGACCTCGAGCTCGCCTACACGCTGGCCGACGGCGTCGAGTACCTCCGGGCCGGTCTCGACGCCGGCCTCGACATCGACAAGTTCGCGCCCCGGCTGTCGTTCTTCTGGGCGATCGGCATGAACTTCTTCATGGAGATCGCCAAGATGCGGGCCGCCCGCGCGATCTGGGCCCGGCTGGTGCGCCACTTCGACCCGCAGAACCCCAAGTCGCTGTCGCTGCGCACCCACAGCCAGACCAGCGGCTGGTCGCTGACCGCGCAGGACGTCTTCAACAACGTCGGCCGCACCTGCATCGAGGCGATGGCCTCGACCCAGGGCCACACCCAGTCGCTGCACACCAACGCCCTCGACGAGGCGATCGCGCTGCCGACCGACTTCTCGGCCCGGATCGCCCGCAACACCCAGCTGCTGCTGCAGCAGGAGAGCGGCACCACCGGCACCATCGACCCGTGGGGCGGCTCCTACTACGTCGAGCGGCTCACCCACGACCTCGCCGAGCGCGCCTGGGCCCACATCCAGGAGGCCGAGGAAGCTGGCGGCATGGCCCAGGCGATCGAGCAGGGCATCCCGAAGATGCGGATCGAGGAGGCGGCGGCCCGCACCCAGGCGCGGATCGACTCCGGTGCCCAGAAGGTGATCGGGGTCAACACCTACCGGCTCGACGCCGAGGATCCGCTCGACGTGCTCCGGGTCGACAACGACGACGTCTACCGCCAGCAGATGGCCAAGCTCGAGCGACTGCGCGCCGAGCGCAACGACGACGACGTACGCCGCTGCGCTCGAGGCGCTGACCAACTCCGCCGAGCGGGGGGCCAGCAAGGGCTCGCTCGACGGCAACCTGCTCGCCCTCGCCGTCGACGCGGCCCGCGCCAAGGCCACCGTCGGCGAGATCTCCGACGCGCTGGAGAAGGTCTACGGGCGGCACCAGGCAGTGATCCGTACGATCAGCGGCGTGTTCAGGGACGAGTCGGCCGCATCGGGAGACACGCTCGTGCAGCAGGTGCGCGCCGCGACCGACGAGTTCGAGGAGGCCGAGGGCCGCCGGCCGCGGATCCTGGTCGCGAAGATGGGCCAGGACGGCCACGACCGCGGGCAGAAGGTCGTCGTCTCGGCCTTCGCCGACATGGGCTTCGACGTCGACGTGGGCCCGCTGTTCTCCACACCCGAGGAGGTCGCCCAGCAGGCGGTCGACGCCGACGTGCACATCGTCGGGGTCTCGTCGCTGGCCGCCGGCCACCTCGCCCTGCTGCCCGGCGCTGAAGAAGGCGCTCGAGGAGCAGGGCCGGCCCGACATCATGACCGTGATCGGCGGCGTGATCCCACCCGACGACGTACCGACGCTGAAGGAGATGGGTGCCGCCGCGGTGTTCCTGCCCGGCACCGTCATCGCCGAGTCCGCCCTCGACCTGCTCGCGAAGCTGCGGGAGCAGCTGGGCCACGAGATGTCGAGGTCCGAGAGCGGTGAGCTTTCGAAACCCGTCGTCATCCGCCCTCGTCGAAGGCATCCGCGAGGCCAGCGGGCCGCCGTCTCGCGGGCGATCACGCTGGTCGAGTCGTCCAAGCCCGCAGCACCGCGAGGCGGCGCGCGAGCTGCTGCCCGGGCTCGACGTCGAGCACGGGACGAGCGGTCCGGGTCGGGATCTCCGGAGTGCCGGGGGTCGGCAAGTCGACGTTCATCGAGGCGCTCGGCACGCGGCTCACCGCCGACGGGCACCAGGTCGGCGTGCTCGCGGTCGACCCCTCCAGCATCCGCACCGGCGGCTCGGTGCTCGGCGACAAGACCCGCATGGCGAAGCTCGCCAGCCGACCCGCACGCCTACATCCGGCCCACCCCGTCCGCGGGCACGCTCGGCGGCGTCGCCCGCGCGACCGTGCAGGCGATGGCGGTGCTCGAGGCGGCGGGCTACGACGTGGTGCTGGTCGAGACGGTCGGCGTCGGGCAGTCGGAGGTCACCGTGGCCGGGATGGTCGACACGTTCCTGTTCCTCACCCTGGCCCGCACCGGCGACCAGCTGCAGGGCATCAAGAAGGGCATCCTGGAGATCGCCGACGTGATCGCGGTCAACAAGGCCGACGGCGACCGCGAGCAGGAGGCCCGCTCGGCGGCCCGCGAGCTGGCCGGCGCGCTCCGGCTGGTGCGCGCCAAGGGCGAGTGGGCGCCGCCGGTCGTCACCTGCTCCGCGCTCAACGACGTCGGCGTCGACGACCTGTGGACGCGGGTGCTCGAGCACCGCGACCACCTCGGCGAGGAGGGCCTGGCCCGCAAGCGCGCCGACCAGCAGCTCGACTTCACCTGGGCCCTGGTCCGCGACGAGCTCGACCAGCGGCTCCGCCACTCGCCCGGTGTCCGCGCGATCCGCGACCGAGATCCGCTCCGAGGTCCTGGCCGGGACCTGCCCGCCACCATCGCCGCCGACCGGATCCTCGCGGCGTACGACGAGCGGGACTGATCGGGAAATGTCCCGGTACAGTTCGGGACATCTACCTCCTGCGGACGGGACGTCCGGCGAGCATGATGCGGGGTTAATACCAACGTCTCGGAAACCGAAAGGTATGCGATGTCCCTCCGCTCCAAGCTCATCTCCTCCGTGGCGACCCTCGCCCTGGTCGGCGCCGGATTCGGCGCCGTCACGACCGGTCAGGCCAACGCCGCTCCGCGGCCAAGCCGAAGGCCCAGACCCTGGCCTCCGACCTGATCAGCCCGCTCAGCCTGGCCGTCGCGTCGGACGGCACGATCTACTTCAGCCAGAACTTCGCCGGCCTGCTGATGAGGCTGACGCCGGGCGAGAAGCCCGAGGTCATCTACGGCAACAAGGACGGCTTCGAGGTGGGCGCCGTCTCCGTGCACCGCGGCCACGTGCGCTTCGCCCTCAGCAAGAACGGGCGTCGTGGCGTGATCGTGGGCCTGGGACGCAAGGGCAATACGTTCCCCATCGCCAACCTCGGTGTCTTCGAGAAGAAGCACAACGTCGACGGCAACCAGACCTATGGCTTCAAGAATCTCTCCGACAGCTGCGCCGAGCAGCTGCCTCCGGATTTCGGACCGCCTACCTACAAGGGCCTCGTCGAGACGCACCCCTATGCGTCCCTCCAGGTCGGCCGCACGACGTACATCGCGGACGCCGCGGCCAACGCCATCTTCGGCATCTCGCGCTCGGGCCGGATCAGCACCGTTGCCGTGCTTCCGCCGACGACGGTGAAGATCACGGCGTCGGCTGCCGAGCACCTCGGGATGCCGGAGTGCGTGGGCGGGGAGCGCTACGGGTTCGAGCCGGTGCCGACCGACGTCGAGCAGGGCCCCGACGGTTTCTCTCTACGTGAGCACGCTCCCCGGCGGTCCCGAGGACCCGAGCCTGGGCGCCAACGGCCGGGTCTACCGCGTCAACCCGCACACCGGCAAGGTCGAAGAAGGTCGTGGACGGACTGGGTTCGGCGACGGGTCTCGCGGTCGCCGGCAACGGGGACATCTTCGTTGCCGAGCTCTTCGGCGGCCGGATCAGCCGGACCATGCCCGGGGCAGATCGAAGCCGCACACGTTCCTCGTCGCACCACTGCCGGCCGACGTCGAGCTGACCAGCCGGGGCATGTGGGCCACCGTCAACGCCCTGCCGGGCGAGGACACGGCACCGCTCGGCGAGGTCGTGCGCGTACGCCGCTGAGTCAAAGGACCCGGGCGACCAGTGCTGGTCGCCCGGGTCGTTGGGCCGTCCGGAGCTGCGTAAGTCCGGCCGGCTCAGGCCTCGATCTGCGCCGTCTCCTTCGGCGCCGACAGAGCCGATCTCGATCTTGCGCGGCTTCGCCTTCTCGGCGACAGGCACGATCAAGCGGAGCACGCCGTCGTCGTAGGCGGCCTCGATCTGGTCGAGGTCGAGGTTGTCGCCGAGGACGAGCTGGCGGCTGAAGGCACCACGTGGGCGCTCGGCGGCCAAAGCCTCCCAGTCGCCGTTTCGGGCCACGCGCTCTGCCGGATCGTCAGCACATTGCGCTCGACGTCGAGATCGATCGAGTCGCGGTTCACGCCCGGCAGATCGAGCTCGATGACGAATCGATCGCCCTCTCGCCAGGCGTCCATCGGCATCACCGCAGGGCGGTTGGTGGTGCCGAGCAGCTGAGCGGTCAGGCGGTCGAAGTCGCGGAACGGGTCGCTGGAACGAATGAACATCACTGTCCTCCTGCTTCTCGTGTCGGTGGTCGCGGGGCGCGTCCATACCTGTATTGACGGTTATAGGAATGTTGTAATCAACGAGTCACTTCTGGTCAAGTCCTCCGCGCTAGAATTTCTTCGATGAGCGAGCGAACCCGTGGCGTCTACGCCATCTCCGTGGCCGCGGAGATGGTCTCCATGGAGATCCAGAACCTGCGCGTCTACGAACGCCGCGGCCTGGTCGACCCCGATCGCAGCTCGGGCGGCAGCCGCCGTTACAGCCAGAGCGACATCGAGCGCCTGCATCGGATCCGCGAGCTGCTGGCTGAAGGTCTCAACTTGGCCGGCATCCGCCGCGTGCTTGTCCTCGAAGAGGAGGTCCACCGCCTGCGCGAGAGGCGGGGCAAGTGAAGACCCGGGCGACCAATGGCGGTCGCCCGGGTTTGCGGGCCGGCCGGGGCTGCGTGAGCCCGGTCGGCTCAGGCATCCATCGGCTGTCGATCTCTATGGCTGCAGTTATGACTGTTCTATTCCTCCCGACTCCGGATGTAAATCCCACCGCGCGGTCAACTAACCTTCGAGGGATGTCCATCAGCCCTCTGCCGCCTCCGACATCATCGCCGGCGTCGTCGAGAAGTACGGCGCCGAGCTGGTCGAGCTGCGCCGCGACCTCCACGCGCACCCGGAGCTGTCCTGGGCGGAGACCCGGACCACCGCGCTGGCCGCGGCCGGGTCGAGCAGGCGGGATGGCGGGTCCGGCGCCTCGCAGAGACCGGCCTCGTCGCCGACCTCGGCGACAGCGACCGGCTCGTGGCCCTGCGCGCCGACATGGACGCGCTGCCCGTGACGAGCTCACCGGCGAGCCCTGGGCCAGCCTGACCCCGGCGTCGCCCACGCCTGCGGACACGACGTCCACACGACCGCCCTGGTCGGCGCCGCTCTCGCGCTCGCCGAGGTGCACGAGCAGGGGGAGCTGCCGGGCGGCGTACGCCTGATCTTCCAGCCCGCCGAGGAGGTCATGCCCGGCGGTGCGGTGCACATGATCGCCAACGACGTGCTCGACGGCGTCGACCGGATCTTCGCGCTCCACTGCGACCCGGGCGTCGACGTCGGCCGGATCGGTCTCCGGCGCGGGAGCGCTCACCAGCGCCGCCGACCCGCTCGACGTCCGCCTCGAGGGCACGGGCGGGCACACGTCCCGCCCGCACCTCACCGGCGACCTCACCTTCGCCCTGGCCAAGGTGACCACCGAGCTGCCCGCCGTGATCAGCCGGAGGATCGACCCGCGAGCCGGGGTCAGCGTCGTGTGGGGCATCGTGCGCGCCGGCGCCGCGCACAACGTGATCCCTGACCGCGGCCGGGTCGCGGGCACCGTGCGGATCCTCGACGCCGTGGCCTGGGCGGAGTGCGAGCCGATCATCCGCGAGGCGATCCTCGAGATCGTGCGGCCCTACGGCGTCACCGCGTTCGTCGACTACCAGCGGGGCGTGCCGCCCGTGGTCAACGACCCGGCGAGCAACGCCGGGTCGCCGCCGCGGTCCACGACACGCTCGGCGTGCACGGCCAGGTCACCGTGCCGCAGAGCCTGGGCGGGGAGGACTACGGCTGGTACCTCGAGCACGTCCCGGGCGCGATGGCCCGCCTCGGCACCCGCACGCCCGGCCGGCCCGACGTACGACCTCCACCAGGGCAACCTCGTCGTCGACGAGCGCGCGATCGGGATCGGCGCCCGGGTCCTCGCCGATGTGGCGGTGCGGGCCCTGGGGATCGCCGGAAGGTAACAACTCGTCACGGGACCTTCGGCACGCGGTGGAGGGCCTAGGGTGCTGATCTGGTCTCGCGCCTCCTCGGGGGGCGTCCATAGCAACCAAGGAGGCGTCTTGCGACGCAGTACGAAGCTCGCAGCACTGCTCACTGCCGGAATTCTCTCCCTCGCGGCCACCGCGTGCGGCGACGACGACGGCGACAGCGGTGACGACAACGGAGGCGGTGGCGACACCCCCTCTCGGACATCAAGGTCGGAATGGCGTACGACGTCGGTGGACGTGGCGACCAGTCGTTCAACGACTCGGCCGCGGCCGGTCTCGACCAGGCCGTCGGAGGAGTTCGGCATGGATGCCGAGGAGTCCGAGGCCGAGGACGGCGAGGCCGAGACGGCTCGCGAGGAGCGCCTGCGCACCTTCGCCGACGCCGGCTACAACCCGATCATCGCCGTGGGCTTCGCCTACTCCGCTTCGGTCGGCAAGGTCGGCAGCCGAGTACCCCGACGTGAACTTCGCGATCATCGACGACGAAGCCTCGTCGACGGCGACGAACATCGCCAACCTGGTCTTCGCCGAGGAGCAGGGCTCGTTCCTGGTCGGCGCGGCCGCGGCACTGAAGACCGAGGCCGGTCACATCGGCTTCGTCGGTGGCGTCGAGACTCCGCTGATCCAGAAGTTCGAGGCGGGCTACATCGCGGGCGCCGAGGCGGTCAACCCCGACATCGCAGATCGACGTCGACCTACCTGACCCAGGTCGCCGGACTTCTCCGGCTTCGCTGACCCGGCCAAGGGCAAGACGGCGGCGCAGGGCATGTACGACGGCGGCGCGGACATCGTCTACCACGCTGCTGGTGGCTCCGGCGGCGGCGTCTTCGAGGCTGCCTCCGAGGCTGGCGAGCATGGGCGATCGGTGTCGACTCCGACCAGTACGAAACCGCCGACCCGTCGGTCCAGGACGTCATCCTGACCTCGATGCTCAAGAACGTGAACGTCGCGGTCTACGACTACCTGACCGCGTCAACGACGGCACCTTCCCGACCGGCGTCACCACCTACGACCTCGCGGTCGACGGTGTCGGCTACTCCACCAGTGGTGGGTTCGTCGACGACATCGTCGGCGACCTCGACGACTACAAGCAGCAGATCATCGACGGCGACATCACGGTTCCGACCACTCCCTGATCGCTGACCAGAACCAGCATCGTACAGGTCCCGGGCGCGCACAAGCGTGCCGGGGGCCCTGTCGGCTTCCGGCGCGCCTCCGGCGAGTAGCCTTCGGCGCGCCCTCCCGTCCCGTCCCCGAGAGAGGTGCACCGCGTGACCAGCCCCGCACCCAGCACCGGCCCCCGACGTCGACCCGCGGTCGATCGCCGTTCGCCTCCGGGGCATCGGCAAGCGCTTCCCCGGCGTCATCGCCAACGACGACGTCAACATCGACGTCACAGCGCGGCACCATCCACGCGATCGTCGGCGAGAACGGCGCCGGCAAGTCGACGCTGATGAAGATCCTCTACGGCGTCCAGCCGCCCGACTCGGGCACCATCGAGATCAACGGCGAGCAGGTCACCCTGCGCTCGCCGGCCGACGCGATCGCCACGGCGTCGGCATGGTCTTCCAGCACTTCATGCTGGCCGACAACCTCACCGTCCTCGAGAACGTCGTCCTCGGCGCCGAGAAGCTGCACGGCATCGGCGGCGCCGCGCGCGCCGAGATCAGCGGATCTCCGACGCCTACGGTCTCGGCATCGAGCCCGATCGCCTGGTCGAGGAGCTCGGCGTCGGCGCGCGCCAGCGGGTCGAGATCCTCAAGGTGCTCTACCGCGGCGCCGCGCATCATCATCCTCGACGAGCCGACGGCCGTCCTGGTGCCGCAGGAGGTCGACGAGCTGTTCGGCAACCTGCGCGGGCTCAAGGCCGAAGGGCCTCAGCGTCATCTTCATCTCCCACAAGCTCGACGAGGTGCTCTCGGTCGCCGACGAGATCACCGTGATCCGCCGAGGCACGACGGTCAAGACGGTCGCACCCCGAGGAGGTCTGCGCCCGCCAGCTGGCCGAGCTGATGGTCGGCTCCGAGCTGCCCTCACCCGAGCACCGAGACCTCGACCGTGACCGAGGACGTCCTGCTGTCGGTCGAGCGACCTGGCGCTGCCGAGCGCCGGACGGCCGCCCGCTGCTCGACGGCATCACGTTCCGCATCCACCGGGGCGAGGTGCTCGGCATCGCCGGCGTCGAAGGCAACGGCCAGGCGGAGCTGGTCGAGGCGATCATGGGCATGCGCCCCGGCGCCACCGGCACGATCGTGCTCGGCGGGCAGGACCTCTCCCCGCTGTCGACCCGCGACCGCCGCGAGGCCGGCATCGGCTACATCCCCGAGGACCGGCACCGCCACGGCCTCCTGCTCGACGCGCCGCTGTGGGAGAACCGCATCCTCGGCCACCAGACGCGGCCGCCCAGCGTCCAGCGCGGCCTGATCGACCGCGCGCGCCGCACGCGCCGACACCCAGCGGATCATCGAGGAGCTACGACGTCCGCACGCCCGGGCCCGACGTACTCGCCCGGGCGCTCTCCGGCGGCAACCAGCAGAAGCTGATCGTCGGCCGCGAGATGAGCGGCGCACCCGATCCTGCTGATCGCCGCCCACCCGACCCGCGGCGTCGACGTCGGGGCCCAGGCCGCGATCTGGACCCACATCAAGACGCGCCCGACGCGAGGGCCTCGCCGTGCTGCTGATCTCGGCCGACCTCGACGAGCTGATCGGCCTCTCCGACCGGATCGAGGTCGATCCTGCGGGGCCATTTCGTCGGCTCGTTCGATCCCAACGACGTGACGCCCGAGCAGCTCGGCTCGGCCATGACGGGAGCGGGTGGACGAGGCATGAGCCCCACGCATGACCCGCGCTGGTCCTCGGACCTCGCGGCTCCGTCCTCGCGCTGGTGCCGCGTTCGTGATCACCAGCCTGGTGCTGATCGTCGCCGGTGACCCGGTGGGCGAGGTCTGGGGCAGATCCTCGCGTTGCCCGAGGACGCGCAACGTCGCGAACATCATCAACAACGCGACGGTGCTCTACCTCTCCGGCCTCGCGGTGGCGATCGGCTTCCGGATGAACCTCTTCAACATCGGCGTCGACGGGCAGTACCGCGTCGCCGCCTTCACCGCCGCGGTCGTGGCGGGCGAGGCGCTGGCTCCCGGGCTACCTCAACACCGCGCTGGCCATCCTCGCGCCATGGCCGTCGGCGCGGTGTGGGCCGGCATCGCCGGCATGCTGCGGGCGACCCGCGGGGTCAGCGAGGTCATCTCGACGATCATGCTCAACGCCATCGCGACGGGCCTCGTCGCCTACCTCTGCGCAAGGTCGCGGTCCGCGTGGAGGGCAGCAACGACATCGGCACCAAGGAGTCCCGGAGGGCAGCCGGATCCCTGCCCTCCCGTTCGGCGACCCGCCCGACACCGAGCTCTACGGCTTCCTCATCATCGCGGCGTTCTTCGGTTTCCTGTTCTGGTTCGTGCTCAACAAGACCCGGTTCGGCTTCGACCTCCGCGCCACCGGCCGCTCCGACCACCGCAGCGGTCGCGAGCGGCATCAACGTCAAGAAGATGACGTGGCCGCGATGCTGCTCTCCGGAGCGCTCGGCCGGCCTGGTCGGCCTGCCGATCCTGTTCGGCGACGCCTACGACTACGGCTCGACGTTCCAGTCCGGGCTGGGCTTCGCCGGCATCGCGATCGCGCTGCTCGGCCGCAACCACCCCGTCGGCATCGCGCTCGGCGCGCTGCTGTTCGCATTCCTCGACGAGCAGTCCAACCCGCTGCAGATCCTGGTCGGGGTCTCGCCCGACATCGTCGCGATCACCCAGGGCGTGATCGTGCTGACGGTCGTCATCAGCCTACGAGGTGGTCCGCCGCTACGGCGTCCGCATCGAGCAGCAGCAGGTCGCCCGTGCGCCTCGACGAGCAGAAGGAGGTCGTGGCATGAGCGTCCCCGCCGTTGCCACCGGGGTCGCCGCCTCGGCCCACCCGCGCCCGCCAAGCGCCGGCTGCCGCGGTGGTGGATCATCGTCGCCCTGGTGCTGCCGCGATGCTGCTCGATCTCGCTGCTGCGCATCTTCACCGGCGCCGACGACCTGACCTCGTGGGGCACGCTGCAGGCGACGCTCATCGCGACCGTCCCGATCCTGCTCGCCGGTCTCGGCGGCCTGTGGTCGGAGCGCGCGGGCGTCGTCAACATCGGTCTCGAGGGGATGATGATCCTCGGCACCTGGGGGGCCGGCGTACTTCGGCTACCACTACGGCGCCTGGGCCGGAGTCGGCGGCGCGATCCTGATGGGGATGATGGGCGGCCTGATCCACGCGATCGCCACTGTCAGCTTCGGCGTCGACCACATCATCTCCGGCGTCGCGATCAACATCATCGCGCTCGGCGCGGTCCAGTACCTCGCCTCGCTGACCTTCGCCGACCTGCCGGGCGGCGGTTCGACCCAGTCGCCGAAGATCCCGGACGTGCAGACGATCACGATCGGACCACTCAGCGACGGACTTCGAGAGATCGAGGACTCGAACCTGTTCTTCGTTTCCGACCTCGCGGCGGTGCTGGGCGCCCTGGTCACCAACTTGTCGGCCCTGGTCCTGCTCGCCCTCCTGCTGGTCGTCGGGAGCTACTACGCCCTGTGGCGCACGTCTTCGGCCTGCGGCTCCGGTCGGTCGGCGAGAGCCCCAGTGCCGCGGAGTCGCTCGGTGTGAAGGTGCTGCGCTACAAGTTCGCGGCGGTGCTGATCTCCGGTGGCCTGGCCGGCCTCGCTGGCGGCGTCCTCGCCATGGTGGCGTCGAGCAACTACCGCGACGGCCAGACCGGCGGGCGTGGCTACATCGGCCTGGCGGCCATGATCTTCGGCAACTGGAGACCGGGCGGGCTGCTCGCCGGCTCCGGTCTCTTCGGCTACACCGAGACCCTGGGGCTTCGGCAGGGAGGCGACTCGGTGCACGCGCTGCTGCTCGCGCTAGCTGTGCTCGCCCTGGCTGCCGGCGTCTGGCAGGTGCGGAGCGGGCAGAGCGTCTCCGGCTCGGTCATCGTCGGGTTGGGGGCATTGCTCGGTGCGCTCTACTTCGCGATCGACGAGGTGCCCAACGACTTCTCCACCATGACGCCGTACGTCATCACGCTGCTGGTGCTGGCCTTCGCATCGCAACGACTACGAATGCCCGCGGCGGACGGGCAGATCTACCGGAAGGGCAGCGTCGGCTAGATGGGCGACGAGGACGTCGATTGGGCCGCGCTCCAGGCCGAGGCGGTCGCGGCGATGGGGCACGCGTACGCGCCGTACTCGAAGTTCCCGGTCGGGGCGGCCGCCCTCGTCGACGACGGTCGGCTGGTCACCGGCTGCAACGTCGAGAACGCGGCGTACGGCGTGGCGCTCTGCGCCGAGTGTGGGGTGGTCTCCCAGCTCCACATCACCGGCGGTGGGCGGCTGACCCACTTCGTGTGCGTCAACGGCGACGGCGCGGTGATCATGCCGTGCGGCAGGTGCCGCCAGCTCCTGTTCGAGAACGGCGGACCCGACATGTTGCTGATGACGGTGTCGGGTGTGAAGCGGATGGACGAGGTGCTGCCGGATGCCTTCGGTCCCGACGACCTCGCTTGACCTGTCGGCCGCGGAGGTCGTCGACGACCCGTACCCCTTCTTCGCGGCCGAACGCTCTGTCCACCCCGTCGCGTGGCACGGGCCGACCGATCGCTGGCTGGTCTTCGGCCACGCGGAGGTGAGCGCGGTGCAGCGCGACCGCCGGCTGGGCCGACTGTGGCGCGACAAGGAGCCGGCCGACTACCTGGAGCCGTTCAACCTGCTCCACCGCAACCAGATGATGGAGAACGAGCCGCCGGACCACGCGCGGCTGCGACGCCCGGTGACGGCGGCCTTCAACCGGGGACACGTGGAGCGGCTGCGGCCGCGGGTGCGGGAGATCGCGGCGGAGCTGCTCGACGAGGTGGCCGGCGCGGAGTTCGACGTCATCGGCGCCTACGCCGAGCCGCTCCCGGTGCTCGTGATCGCCGAGCTGCTCGGAGTGCCGACAGCTCACGTCGACGACCTCCGGCACTGGTCGCAGGCGATCGTGCGGATGTACGAGACGGCACCGTCCGACGAGGTCGTCGCGGCGGCGGTGACCGCGGCCGGCGACTTCGCCGGGCTGGTCCGGGAGCTGGTGCACGAGCGGCGGGCGCGACCGGCCGACGATCTCATCAGCGACCTGACCAACGAGGGAGGGCTGACCGAGGACGAGATGGTCGCCTCCGTGGTGCTGCTGCTCAACGCCGGACACGAGGCCTCCGTCAACGTCTTCGGCAACGGGCTGGTGGCCATGCTGCGCCGCGGCCGACGGCTCGGCGCCGATGTGCCGGCCGCGGTCGAGGAGATGCTGCGGTTCGACTCGGCGCTGCAGCTGTTCGAGCGGACGGCGACCGACACGGTCGAGGTCGGGGGAGTGACGGTCGAGCCCGGCCAGAAGGTCGCCGTACTCCTGGGATCGGCGAACCGCGACCCCGCTGCCTTCGAGGCGCCGGACGAGATGCGGCTGGACCGCGACCCCAACCCGCACGTGGCGTTCGGGGTCGGCGTCCACTTCTGCCTGGGAGCGCCGCTGGCGCGGATGGAGCTCGCCGAGTCGCTCGCGGCGCTGTGGGACCGCCACCCCGGACTGACCCTCGCTGGCGAGCCGGAGACCCGCGGCACGTTCGTGCTGAGGGGTTTCCGTAGGGTGCTCGTCGGAGGTGAGCGGATGACGACGCACGATGCGGTCGAGGTGATCATTGCCAAGCGTGACGGTGGCGAGCTGAGCGACAGCCAGGTCGACTGGGTGATCGACGCCTACACGCGCGGCGAGGTCGCCGACGAGCAGATGTCGTCGCTCGCGATGGCGATCCTGCTCAACGGCATGAGCCGCCGCGAGATCGCTCGCTGGACCGGCGCCATGATCGCGTCCGGGGAGCGGATGGACTTCTCGTCGCTGTCGCGTCCGACCGCCGACAAGCACTCCACCGGAGGAGTGGGCGACAAGATCACGCTGCCGCTCGCGCCGCTGGTCGCGGCGTGCGGTGTCGCCGTACCCCAGCTGTCGGGGCGCGGCCTCGGCCACACCGGCGGCACGCTCGACAAGCTCGAGTCGATCCCCGGCTGGCGCGCGGCGCTGTCCAACGAGGAGATGTTCGCGCAGCTCGAGTCCGTGGGCGCCGTGGTCTGCGCCGCCGGCGACGAGCTGGCGCCCGCCGACAAGAAGCTCTACGCACTGCGCGATGTCACCGGCACCGTCGAGGCGATCCCCCTGATCGCGTCGTCGATCATGAGCAAGAAGATCGCAGAAGGCACCGGGTCGCTGGTGCTGGACGTGAAGGTCGGCACCGGGGCGTTCATGAAGGACGTCGCCCGAGCGCGCGAGCTCGCCGAGGTGATGGTCGGTCTCGGCACCGACGCCGGAGTGCACACGGTCGCCCTGCTCACCGACATGAGCACCCCACTCGGCCTGACTGCCGGCAACGGCGTCGAGGTGGCCGAGTCGGTTGAGGTGCTCGCCGGGGGAGGCCCGGCCGATGTGGTCGAGCTGACCCTCGCGCTGGCACGGGAGATGCTCGCCGGCGCCGGCCGCGACGACGTCGATCCCGCCGACAAGCTCGCCGACGGTTCGGCGATGGACGCCTGGAAGGCGATGATCCGCGCCCAGGACGGCGACCCCGAAGCGCCACTGCCGCAGGCCAGGGAGTCGCACATCGTGGCCGTCCCGTCGTCAGGGGTGCTGACCCGGCTCGACGCGATGGCGGTCGGCCTGGCCGCCTGGCGGCTGGGCGCCGGCCGCGCCCGCAAGGAGGATCCCGTGCAGGCGGGCGCCGGCGTCGTCTGGCACGCCCGGCCGGGCGACTCGGTCACCGCGGGCGACCCGCTGTTCACGCTGCTCACCGACGAACCCGCTCGGTTCGACCGGGCGCTGGCCTCGCTGGAGGGCGGCTACGACATCGCCGACGCCGCGGCGTACACGCACAACCCGTTGCTGATCGACCGGGTGGGCTGACGTACGCCCGAAGTGCGCGAAGTGGTGGTCCGAAGTGCGCGAAGTGGTGGGTTCAGGTGTGACATCTCGACCCACCATTTCCCGCACTTCGGCCGGGATTTGGCGCACTTCGGCGGTCAGGCGAGGAGGAGTACGACGCTCTCGGCGACGCAGGCCGGCTTGTCCTGGCCTTCGATCTCGATGGTGTGCCGCAGCGTGAGCTGACGGCCGGCGGGCACGTCGGTCACCTCACCCATGGTCACGCGCAGTCGGATCCGGCTGTCGACCCGGACCGGGTTGGGGAAGCGGACCTTGTTGACGCCGTAGTTGAGTCGCGGTCCGGGTGTCTCGAGGCTGAACACCTGGGAGCCGAGCACGGGGAGCATCGACAGGGTCAGGAAGCCGTGCGCGATGGTCGTGCCGAAGGGGCCTTCGGCGGCGCGCTCGGCGTCGACGTGGATCCACTGGTGGTCGCCGGTGGCCTCCGCGAACTGGTCGATCCGCTCCTGGTCGATGAGCAGCCAGTCGCTGACGCCGAGCTCCTCGCCGTGGGCCGCGGCAATCTCGTCGAACGTCGCGAAGGTGCGCATCCCGTTGCCTCCTGGGGCTGGGGGTGGGTGGTTGGATATCGGGATGGAACCTACCGCCCCCACGCGTGAGCAGATCCGGCAGGCTCCGAAGGTCTTGCTCCACGACCACCTCGACGGCGGCCTGCGTCCGGCGACGATCATCGAGCTCGCCGCGGAGATCGGGCACCAGCTCCCGGCGGCGGACGCGGAGTCGTTGGGAGCGCTGGTTCGCGGACTCGGCCGACTCGGGATCCCTGGAGCGCTACCTCGAGACGTTCGACCACACCGTCGCCGTGATGCAGACCGCTCCGGCCCTGGCGCGGGTGGCACGGGAGTGCGTCGAGGACCTCGCGGCGGACGGTGTCGTGTACGCCGAGATCCGCTACGCCCCCGAGCAGCACGTGTCGACGGGGCTGTCGCTGGACGAGGTGGTGGCCGCCGTACAGCAGGGGTTCGACGAGGGCACGGCGGCTGCGGGCGGCCGGGTCGTCGTCCGCCAGCTGCTCACCGCCATGCGCCACCAGGCGCGGTCGATGGAGATCGCCCAGCTCGTCTGTCGCCTGGCGCGACCGCGGGGTCGCGGGCTTCGACATCGCGGGCGCGGAGGCGGGCTACCCCCCGACCCGGCACCTCGACGCGTTCGAGTACCTCCAGCGCGAGAACTCCCACTTCACCATCCACGCCGGCGAGGCGTTCGGCCTCCCTTCGATCTGGCAGGCGATCCAGTGGTGCGGCGCCGACCGGCTCGGCCACGGCGTCCGGATCATCGACGACATCACGGTCGCCGACGACGGCTCGGTGACCATGGGCGGGCTCGCCAACTACGTGCGCGACAAGCGGATCCCGCTCGAGCTGTGTCCGGCCTCCAACCTCCAGACGGGCGCCGCCGACTCGATCGCGGAGCACCCGATCGGCCTGCTCACCAAGCTGCGGTTCCGGGTCACCGTCAACACCGACAACCGGCTGATGAGCCAGACCTCGATGACCTCGGAGATGACCGCGCTCGTCGAGGCCTTCGGCTACGGCCTGAGTGATTTGCGGTGGTTCACGATCAACGCCATGAAGTCGGCGTTCCTGCCGTTCGACGAGCGGCTGGCGATCATCGACGGCGTGATCAAGCCCGGGTACCTCGCGCGGGGAGCCTGACGAGCGCGCGCGTCATGACGCGGGCGCGAGGGACAGACGCAACGCTGCCGTCGCCCGGCTTCGCAGCTGGCAGACCCGGGACTCGCTGACCCCCAGCACCTGACCGATCTCGGTCAGGGTGAGGTGTCCCCAGTAGGACAGCCCGATGACCCATTGCTCCCTGCCGGGAAGCTGACGCACGGCGTCGCGCACCCCGTTGCCTTGGCCGCCGTCGTCTTCGTCGTACGACGGCGGTTTCGTCCGGTCGTCGAGCTCGGCGTCGAGGCTCACCAGCTTGGCATAGCTGTTCTGGGCCCTGATCGCTTTGAGTCGAGCCATCGGAACGCCCAGCTGTGCAGCGAGCTCCCCTTCGTGGGGCGTACGGCCGAGCCGATGTTCGGCGTCGCTCGCGGCCGTGGCGAGGGCGCGCGCCGTCCGTCGTACCGACCTGGGCACCCAGTCCGCGGCGCGCAGGCCGTCGATGATCGCGCCCTTGATCCGAGGGACTGCGTAGGCCCGGAACTCGCAGCCGCGCTGTGGCTCGAACTTCTCGACCGCGTCCATCAGCCCGACGTAGCCGTCTGACAGCAGGTCGCCCAGGTCGACGAACGCCGGCAGGCCGCGCCGCGTGCTCACCGCCACCTCTCGCACCAAGGGGGCGAACGCGAGAACAAGACGATCCCGGGCGGCTTGGTCGCCGCTGCGCTTGAAGTCACGCCACAGCTCGTCTTGCCCCGCGCCCCACCAGGGGTGCTCCCGCACCGTCAACAGTCCTCCCCCTGGTCCGCCTCGCCCCAGGACTCGAAAACCTGCCCTTGGAGACGATGTACGGCCCCCTGAGCGTCGCGGGTGGACAATTGATTGTCAATTCGTGGCAAATCTTTGCTCGCGCCTCTGGAATTGCCTTACGAGGGCTCTCACCTGGGCAAACATCCCGATTCCGCAGTGTTTGGCGGCCCAGACCCGATCGGGAGTCCGCCCCTTGAGCAGCCAAAGGTGACGCGGGACTTGCCAAAATGTTACTGCCTCTTGGCAACACGTCAGTTCGGCGTGCCGACAGGAGGAACCCGCAATGACCCGCCCACTCAAGGCCCTGCTCGTGGTCGCGACTCTGCTCGCTGCGACGCTCACAGGCGCGGCGGCAACAGCCGACCCCGCAGATCACGCCCGCGTCACCGCCGGTGACAGGTGGTGCTGCTAAGCCTCGGTAGCTGAGGTGGGGGGCTGGACCAGCTCCCCGCCACGGCTCTGCTGGAGACCCGTGGAGGCCGCGGCCCGTCGGTAGGCGTCTCGCGCTTCTTCCTGCCGACCGAGGGCGTCCCAGACCTCACCGAGGTCGAACCACAGCTGCGCGGCTCGTCGGTCCGACCCGACGGCGGTCAGCGTCGCGACGGCCTCCTGGTACGCCGCCACGGCCCCGCGCAGATCGCCGGCACTCGCGGCCACCTGGCCCTGGAGCACCCTGGCGTCAGCGACCACGAAGGGCAGGTCCGGTCCGGCGAGCTGCAAAGCCTGCTCGGCCTGGTCAGCTGCTTCGGCGGTGGCCCCCATCAGGAAGGAGGCGCGACCCTGGGCGAGCTGGTTGTCGGCCTTGTCGGCCGGGCTGGCACTCGCCCAGTCCATCTCTCGGCGGGCCATGGTCAAGGTCTCGAGTGCCTCTTGGGGCAGCGGCGGATCGGTGCGAAGCTGCAGGATCCCGAGCTGGGTGCGCAGGCGACCCAGGTTGCGGCCGTCGCTGGCGCTGGTCAGGTGGCCGAGCGCCTTGCGGGCCAGGGCGAGGGCCGTGTCCGCGTCACCTTCCTTCGACTCCATGACGCTGGCGTTCCAGTAGGCGGACCCCTTCGCGAGGGGGGTGCCGGTCTTTTCCGCGGCAGTGATCGCCTGGCGACAGAGCCGGATGGCGCGGCTGGTGTCCCCACGCTCGAAGTAGGCGGCGGCCAGAGTGACCGTCAGCTGAACGGTGTCGTCGACTCCCAGCAGGCCCCGCTCGGTGAGCTGGTGGAGCGAACGCTCGCCGATCTCGACCGCGCTGGCCAGGTCGCCGGACTCGCGGTAGCAACGGCAGAGCGCGATCTGCAGCTGGGGCGGACCCTCGGCGGCTGCCTCGTCGTCGACGAGCTGCTCCAGCTCGTCGATCGCCTGGTCGAAGCGACCCGATGCCTCCATCGCCAGCGCGTGGATCCGCCGTGCCCCGAGGATGATGTCCGGCGCATCCACATCGAAAGCGTCAGCCAGAAGGTGCTGAGCCGAGGTGAGGGCCTCCGCAGAGTCACCCGAGACAAGCGCGAGCTCGGCGTAGTCGAGCGCCAGCTGGAGCTCCGCGCGCCGGGCCCGGGACACCCCGATCAGGAGTTCCTCCGGCGTGGCGTCCAGCCGCTCGGCGAGGGCCCGCAGCAGCTTCAGGTCGGGGCGGCGCTGACCGGCCTCGATGCGCGACACGTACGCGGTCGACGCCACGCCCGACGCGAGTTCGGCCTGGGTCAGTCCCGCGGCCAGGCGGGCGCGGCGGATGCGCCCTCCAAGGACGGCAGGTTCGATCGACTTGCTCAGCACGGCCATGTCGTCCATCGGGTCCATTGTGTCCTGACCTGCCCCACAAAAGCCGGGAACGTCCAGGTCAGCTCCGGTAGACGATGACCGGGGTGCCGATCTGCACGATGTCGAACAGGCGCGCGATCGCTCGCTTGTCCCGGATGTTCACGCAGCCGTGCGAGGCGCCGTTGTAGCCGACGGCCGCGAAGTCGGGCGAGTAGTGCACGGCTTGGCCGCCGGAGAAGAACATGGCGAAGGGCATCGGCGTGTGGAAGATGCTCGAGACGTGGTCGCGGCTCTTGCGGAAGACGCTGAATGCGCCCTCGCGGGTCGGTGTCGACGGACCGCCGAAGCGGGCAGCGAGGGTGACCCTGACCCTGCCGTCGACGACCCAGCGGAGGCTGCTGGTCGTCTTGTCGACGCACATCACCCGGCCGGTCAGACACCGGCGGTCGAGATCGCCGGGCGGCGGGGGCTGGTTGGTGAGCTCCCAACGAGTCGGAGTCTTGGTGAGGCTCACCAGGGTCCGCAAGGTGGGCCGATCGACGGCCCCGGTGACCAGCAGCACCTGCTGCTTCTGGAACTTCCGCACCGCTTTGCGGGTCTTGTCGTCGAAGCTGCCGGTCACGTTGCCGTCGTACCAGTCGATTTGGCGGAGCCGGGCCTGGACGATGCGCACGCCCTTGCTCTGGTCGCCGTACTCGAACAGCACCGTGGAGGACGCCGATGCCGACACGGGTACGGCGAGGAAAGCGGCGGCGACGATGCAGGCCAGAGTGCGGATCAGGGGTGACCATGGCGTCACAGTGAACCAGGGCTTGGCCACCGGCCAGCCATCCGGCCAAAGCGAGGCGCGCGGCGAGGAACGCCTCGCGGGTCACCGAGACCAGCACGCCCTTGCTCGGTTCGTAGATCCGCAGCGACGCCTCCGAGCCCTCGACCACGAGTACGACGTGGCGGGGGAGCATTCGGCTGCCGACGTAGAGCACCGACGGGGCGTCGGCCTCTGCCAGCCGGTCGAACGCGCGGGCGCGCCTGATCACCAGGCGGGCCGAGTAGGAGCGTTCGGCGTCGATGGCCGAGAGCTGGTGGGCGACCGCCCAGGGCGGGGTGCCGATGGCACGCGGCCAGGGGAGCTGCAGGGCGCCGCGGGCATCGATCGACCGGGTGACCTGACGGTGCAAGGCAAGCACCTCGTCGTCGAAGTTGTCGCGCGTGACCGTGGCGGCGTACGCCGGCTCGAGCAGCATCCGGGCCGCGACCAGGCTGGACGGCCCGCACGAGCGCTGGTCGGGTTGCTTGAGCCCGACCAGCTGCTCAGCCACGGGCCCTCGCCTGAAGTGCGGAGACCTGCGCGAGCGCCTGGTCCGGCGTGACCGGATCGCACCCGAGGCTCACGGCGTGGTCGACCACGCGCCGCTGGTCACGCATCAGCGCGAGCCCGCGGCGTACCAGCACGAGCGGCGGCTTTCGGTGCTCGCGCAGGTCGCGCGTGAGCCGGCGCCAGAACGTCACCATCCGATGCTGGCGCACGCAGTAGGCCGCCGCGAGCAGGCCGGCTTCTCGGCAGGCGGGCACGATCTCCTGGGCGAAGATGCCCTCGGCCACGAACAACGGCTGGCCCTCGAGCTCGAGTACGCGATGTCCGGTTCGGCCGTCGTTCGCGATCTCGTAGATCGGCACGTCGGCGCTGCCGAGGGCGCACAGCTCGCGCAGCGCCTCGATGGCGTCGTCGGGCAGCCACGAGTCCGGGTGGTCCCAGTCGACCAGGCCCGCGTTGGCGCCGTGCTCGATCAGGGGGAGGGTGGGGTCTCCGGCCGACTTGTAGAAGTCGTCGAGCCGGAGGACCGGCAGCCCGATCCGCTCGGCGAGGCGAGACTTGCCCGCTCCGGACGGGCCGGCCAGGACGATGACTTGGGCGTTCACACTCCGATGGGGTGCCACACGGTCTTGGTCTCGAGGAACGCGGTCATCGAGTCGATGCCGGGCTCGAGGCCCCACTCGGGCTCCGCGCCGGGAGCGCGGCGTACCCGCTTGAGGTTGTCGGCGGCCGCGACCTCGAGCTCCGTGGCCTGCTCGGCGTCGCCAGCGATGCCGACGAGATCGATCGCGTTGACGTCCATGTGCGCAGCCAGCCAGGGGGCGATCGTGGCGGCCGAGCCGGTGAGGATGTTGACCACGCCGCCCGGTACGTCGGACGTGGCGAGCACTTCGGCGAAGGTCACGGCCGGCAGCGGGCGCCGGTAGGACGAGACCACGACCACCGTGTTGCCCGTGACCACGACCGGAGCTATCACGCTGATCAGGCCGAGCAGCGACGACTCCTGCGGGGCGAGTACGGCGACCACACCGGTCGGCTCGGGAGTGGAGAGGTTGAAGAACGGTCCGGCGACCGGGTTGGCGTTGCCGACCACCTGGGTGAGCTTGTCGGCCCAGCCGGCGTACCAGACGAGGCGGTCGATCGACTCGTCGACGGTCGCGCTGGCGCGGGCGGCGGTCGACCCCTCGGACTGACGGACGGCCTCGACGAACTGCGGCCGGCGGTCCTCCATGATCTCGGCGACCCGGTAGAGGATCTGCGCGCGGTTGTAGGCCGTCTTGCCGGACCAGCCGCCGAACGCCTTGCGGGCGGCAACCACGGCGTCGCGCGCGTCCTTGCGGGAGGCGAGGGCGGCGTTCGCCACGAACTTCCCCTTCGAGTCGTCCACGACGTAGGAGTGGCCGGACTCGGAGCGCGGGAAGTCGCCGCCGATGAACAGCTTGTAGGTCTTGCGTACGTCGACCCTGCTCATCGTTCGCCACCCTTCAGGTAGGCGGCCAGTCCGTGCCGGCCGCCCTCTCGGCCGTAGCCCGACTCCTTGTAGCCGCCGAACGGGCTGGTCGGGTCGAACTTGTTGAACGTGTTGGCCCAGATGACACCGGCCCGCAGCTGGTTGGCGATCTTCAGGATCCGCGAGCCCTTGTCGGTCCAGACGCCGGCGGACAGGCCGTACGGCGTGTTGTTGGCCTTCTCGACCGCCTCGGACGGCGTCCGGAAGGTCAGCACCGAGAGCACCGGCCCGAAGATCTCCTCGCGCGCGATCCGGTGGGCCTGGGAGACGCCGGTGAAGATCGTCGGCGGGAACCAGAACCCGTGCTGCGGCAGCTCGCACGGCGGCGACCAGCGGCCGGCGCCCTCGGCCTCGCCGATGTCGGAGAGCTCGCGGATCCGGGCCAGCTGCTCGGCGGAGTTGATCGCGCCGATGTCGGTGTTCTTGTCGAGCGGGTCGCCGATCCGCAACGTCGCCATCCGGCGCTTGAGCCGGGCCAGCAGCTCCTCGGAGATCGACTCCTGCACCAGCAGCCGCGAGCCGGCGCAGCAGACGTGGCCCTGGTTGAAGAAGATGCCGTTGACGATGCCCTCGACCGCCTGGTCGAGCGGGGCGTCGTCGAACACGATGTTGGCGGCCTTGCCGCCGAGCTCGAGGGTGACCTTCTTGTCGCTGCCGGCCACGGCCCGGGCGATGGCCTTGCCGACGTCGGTGGAACCGGTGAACGCGACCTTGTCGACGTCCGGGTGCTCGACCAGGGCCTGCCCCGTGCCGCCGGCGCCGGTGATGATGTTGACGACGCCCGGAGGCAGGTCGGCCTGTTGGCAGATCTCGGCGAAGAGCAGTGCGGTCAGCGGCGTGGTCTCGGCCGGTTTCAGCACCACCGTGTTGCCGCACGCCAGCGCCGGCGCGATCTTCCAGGCCAGCATCAGCAGCGGGAAGTTCCAAGGGATGATCTGGCCGGCGACGCCGAGCGGGGTGGTGCCGTAGCCGGCGTGCTCGAGCTTGTCGGCCCAGCCGGCGTAGTAGAAGAAGTGGGCGGCGACGATCGGGATGTCGACGTCGCGGGACTCCTTGATCGGCTTGCCGTTGTCGAGCGACTCGAGCACGGCGAGCTCGCGGCCGCGCTCCTGGATGATCCGGGCGATCCGGTAGAGGTACTTGGCGCGCTCCTTGCCCGGCATCTTCGACCAGACCCGGGTGTAGGCGCGGCGGGCGGCCTTGACCGCGGCGTCGACGTCGGCGTCATCCGCCTCGGCGACCTCGGCCAGCACTTCCTCGGTCGACGGGCTGATCGTCTTGAACGACCGGCCGTGGCCGTCCACGAACTCACCGTTGATGAACAGCCCGTACGACGGCTTGATGTCGACGATGCTGCGCGACTCGGGAGCGGGGGCGTACTCGAACACATTCTGTCATGGCGATCAGTCCAGCGTGAAGTAGTCGGGACCGGAGTAGCGGCCGGTGGTCATCTTGGTGCGCTGCATGAGGAGCTCGTTGAGCAGCGTTGAGGCGCCGAACCGGAACCAGTCCGGGTCGAGCCAGTCGGGGCCGGCCACCTCGTTGACCATCACGAGGTACTTGATGGCGTCCTTGCTGGTGCGGATGCCGCCGGCCGGCTTCACGCCGATCATCTGGCCCGTGGCCTCACGGAAGTCGCGCACCGCCTCCAGCATGATCATCGTGACCGGGAGGGTGGCGGCCGGCTGGACCTTGCCGGTGGAGGTCTTGATGAAGTGGCCGCCGGCCATCATCGCCAGCCAGCTGGCGCGGCGTACGTTGTCGTAGGTCTGGAGCTCGCCGGTCTCGAAGATCACCTTCAGGTGCGCCTCGCCACAGGCTTCGCGCACGGCGACGATCTCGTCGAAGACCTGCAGGTAGTGGCCGGCCAGGAACGCGCCCCGGTCGATCACCATGTCGATCTCGTCGGCGCCGGCCTCGACGGCGTCCTTGGTGTCGGCGAGCTTGATGTCGAGCGCCGCGCGGCCGCTCGGGAAGGCGGTGGCGACCGCGGCCACGTTGACGCCGCTGGAGCCCAGCACCTGCTTCGCGTGCCCGACCATGTCGGGGTAGACGCAGACCGCGGCGGTGGCGGGGCAGTTCGGGTCGGCGGGGTCGGGTCGCATCGCCTTGGCGGCGAGGGCGCGCACCTTGCCGGGGGTGTCCGCGCCCTCGAGCGTGGTCAGGTCGACCATCCGGATCGCGAGGTCGAGCGCGTACGCCTTGGCCGTGGTCTTGATGGACCGCGTGCCGAGGCTGGCGGCCCGGGCCTCGCACCCGACCTGGTCGACGCCGGGAAGCCCGTGCAGGAAGCGGCGCAGGGTCGCCTCGGAGCGGGTGACGTCGGAGAAGGTTGCCTCCGCTGTGGGAGAAGCAGGCATACCCGCCAGCATAGGGTTGAGGTCCAGCACGGCGGCAATCTCACGGGAGGTGACGTGGCCGCGGAGAGCGTCGAGAAGTTCCAGCCGACCAACGGGCGCGTGGTCGGCGTGCTCGGGCTGGCGGCCGTGCTGGTGCTGATGACGCTCGGCGCGATCGAGGGCTACCCGATCTGGGGCATCGGCCTGCTCGCCGTGGTCGGCGTGTTGACCTGGGCAGCAGTGCTACGTCCCGGGGTGCAGATCGCCGACGACAAGCTGGTGCTGCGCAACATGTTCGTCACCCTGGCCGTGCCGCTCGGCGCCATCGAAGAGGTCGCCGTACGCCGAGTCCTCGCCATCCGGGCGGGCGACCGACGCTACGTGTCGCCGGTGATCAGCCGCTCGCTGCGACAGACCCTGCGCCCGAAGCGACGGGACCTCGCCGGCGGCGGCCTGACCGACGAGGGCCCCGACCTCGTCGCCCTTGCGGCCCGGTCCTACCCCGACTTTGTCGAAGGCCGGATCCGCGTCGCCGCCGCCGACCATCGCGACCGTCTCGGCATCAAGGGTTGGTCGGACCAGCAGGACGCCCTCGCGGGAGACGTACACCGTGAACTTGCCTGGCCCGAGCTCGGCGCGCTGGCGGTGGCTGTCCTGGTCACCCTTGTCGGGGTCGTGCTGGCCCTCTGAGCTGCGTGCTGGCTGGGGTCCAGGCGGGCCCGCGCGCGTAGCGGATCGATTCTCGCCGTCAAGGATTCCCTGCGGCGCCTTCGGCGTCCTTGACTGCGAGCCTCGATCGATCCGCTTGGCGGCGCACGGGGCGGCGGCACGCCACCGCCCGCGCAATGCGCGGGCCCGAAACCACTAGGGCTGACTTGGGAACGGTGGTTCGTGGTTGGGGTTCAGGCGGGCCCGCGCGCGTAGCGGATCGATACTCGCCGTCAAGGATTCCCTGCGGCGCCTTCGGCGTCCTTGACTGCGAGCCTCGATCGATCCGCTTGGCGGCGCACGGGGCGGCGGCACGCCGCCGCCCGCGCAAGCGCGGGCCCTGCGGTTGGTCGTCGTCCTCCCGAAGGCGCGATTGTGCGGCCTCCGACGGCCCTGTCAAGGGTTCGCTTCGCCGCTTCGCGCCCTTGACAGGCCCGTCTCCGGCCGTGAATTTGCGCCTATCGGGACGACGCCGACCTGTGGTCGGCTCGCGTTCGTTGGTCGAGTAGCGAGCGCCAGCGAGCGTATCGAGACCACTCGGTCTCAATCGCGAAAATTGTTCGAAAATTTCTTCAGAAAGTTTTCAACAGAGCACGATTTGAGCGTGAAAACAGGCCATGACTGTCGGTGGTCGAGTGCTTGGATTCTTCTATGACCAGCACCGCAACCGAGACCCGTACGGCCACCACGGCCGAGGCGCTCGGAGTGCTGCGCGGCCACAAGGCCGACCGGGATGCGGCCGAGATCGCGCTGGCGAAAGCCACGATCGACTGGGCGGTGCTCAACGAGGTCGAGCCCGATGACTGGTACGCCAACTACGGCCAAGCCATCGGCGACCGCGGTCTGCCGCTGGCCGGCGAGGGTGCGCCGTTGGTCTCGGAGTTCGCGGCGATGGAGTACGCAGCCGTCCTGGGCATGTCCACCGACGCCGGGAAGGCGTACCTCGGACGTGCGTTGGAGCTGCGCTACCGCCTCCCACGTCTCTGGGACCGGGTGATGAGCGGGAAGCTCCCGGTGTGGCGGGCCGGTCGGATCGCCGACCACACCATCTCCCTCCCCGAAGCGGGTGCCGCGTATGTGGACCGGTACCTCGCTCCGGTCGCTCACTCCTGTTCCTGGGCGCAGATGGAGCGCACCGTCGAAGCGGCCCTGGTCCGGTTCGACCCCGACGCCGCTGAGGCTAAGCGCCGTCAGGCAGCCGAGTCGCGTCACGTCGACGTTCTCATCGACCAGGTCTCCTTCGACGGCAGGGTCCGGATCGACGCCGAGGTCGACCTGGCCGACGCTCTCGACGTCGAGGAAGCGCTACGGCTGGGTGCGAAGCAGCAGGCCGACTTGGGGTCGACTGAGCCGTTGGACGTCCGCCGCTCCGTCGCGCTCGGTGACCTCGCCCGCCGCCAGCTCGCGTTCGGGTTCGAGGACAGCGAGCCGGGGCGGGGAGTGGACCTCAACGTCCATATCTCCCAAGACGCCGTCAACGGCACCGAGACCGTGGGCCGGTGTGGCAACACCCGGACGCCGATCTCGGTCGAGCAGATCAAGCAATGGTGCAGCAACCCGGGAACGACCGTGATCGTGAAGCCGGTGATCGACCTCAATGAGCACATCCACGTAGAGGCCTACGAAGCACCGGACCGGCTCAAGGAACAGAACACCCTGGTCGACGTCCACTGCGTGCACCCCTACTGCACCAGACCCGCCCAACGCTGCGACTGCGACCACGTCACCGCTCGCGCCGAGGGCGGGACGACCTGTTCCGGCAACACCGCGCCCCTATGCAGGCGGCATCACCGCGCCAAAACCCACTCCGCCTGGAACTACGTCGTCCTCGACCGCGGCACCTACCTCTGGACCACACCCAACGGACTCCAGCTCATCCGCGACCACCGCGGCACCCATCCCGTTTGACCACCCCGCCCCACACCCCGGCCAGGAACGCCATGGCCGGGGGCAGCGGCGCGCTTGCGACAACAAATGCCTCGTCGCCGGGTCGACCAGGCGGGACGATGAGCACTGTGCGACTCCTGGTGATCTTTGGTCCGCCCGCCGTGGGCAAGATGACGGTGGGTCGCGAGATCGCGCGCCGAAGCAGCTTCCGGCTCTTTCACAATCACGCCGCGATCGAGCCACTGCTCGACGTCTTCGACTACGGCACTCCGGCCTTCAACACGTTGCTGGAAGAGTTCCGGATCCGGGTTGTGGAGGAGGCGGCAGCGAGTGGGACCTACCTGGTACTCACCTTCGTCTGGGGTGTCGAGCTGGCGTCAGACGCGGAGACCGTGGGCAGGTACATCGCGCCCTACCTAGACGCCGGCGGCGAGGTGGCGTTCGTTGAGCTGTACGCCGGCCTCGAGACCAGGCTCGAGCGCAATCGCTCGGAGGCCCGGCTTGACGCGAAGAAGTCCAAGCGCGACCTCGAATGGTCCGACGGCAATGTTCGCGAGCTGGAGCAGCACTTACTGAATACAAGCGCCGCTAGCTCGACCCCTGCCGACCAGGTGCTGGCCCGCCACCGGCACCTGCGACTGGACAACACAGACGTGTCGCCGCGCGAGGCCGCCGAGCAGATCCTCACCTGGCTCGCTGGCTGAGGGGTGCGGGGCAGAACTCAGCGAGCCACGAGGCCGTGTTCGTGGGCGAAGACCACGATCTGCACCCGGTCGCGCAGGCTCGAGCTTGCGCAGGATGGCGCCGACATGGGTCTTCACGGTCGACTCGCTGGCGAACACCTGGGCCGCGATCTCGAGGTTGGAGAGGCCCTTGGCCACCGAGGTGAAGACCTCGCGCTCCTTGTCGGTGAGGGAGAGGTACGCCGTCGGGGTGGGCACCTGCTCGCGGAACTGCCCCTCGAGCAAGCTGGACAGGTCGGTCGGGGCGAGCACGGCGTTGCCGGCATGGACGGTGCGGATCGCGTCGCGCAGCATCGTCGGCGTGGTGTCCTTGAGCAGGAAGCCGCTCGCACCGTGCCGGATGGCGGTGGCCGCGCGGTCGTCGAGGTTGAACGTGGTCAACACGATCACTCGCACAGCCTGCTTGCGGCGCGCGACCCGGTCGGGCGAGAAGATCTGACGGGTCGCCTCGACGCCGTCGAGCTCCGGCATCCGGATGTCCATCAGCACCACGTCTGGGGAGAGCTCGTCGACCAGCCGGACCGCCTCGCGGCCGTCGCCGGCCGAGCCGACGACGGTCATGCCGTCCTGGGCGTCGACGATCACCTTCACGCCCTCGCGGAAGAGATCCTGGTCGTCGACCAGGAGGACCCGGATCGGCTCTGCCAACGATGGGCTCATCGCGACCGCACCGGCACCCAGGCCGTGGCCGTGAACGTGGCACCGCCCGACTCCTCGCGACGGCGTACGTCGAGCCGCCCGCCGACCGACTCCAGCCGGCGTCGCATGCCCTCCAGTCCCTGACCGGGGGAGGACTCGGCGTCCCCAGTGTTGGTAGGAGTGTCGGTGTCGATCATGTTGCGCACCTCGATCCGCAGCTCACCCTCCCAGTGTCGCTCGACGAACACGGGCTCGTCGCGCCGACCGTGCTTGATGGCGTTGGTCAGCATCTCCTGGAGCACGCGGTAGGCGACGACCTCGAGCTCAGGGGGGAGGGGTTGCGCCGCGCCGACCTCGGTCGACACGACCTCGTGCCCGCTCTCGTTCACGCCGGCGACCAATGCCTCGAGGCTGCCCGGACGGACCTGCTCCGCGGCGCTCGGAGTCAGCACGTGGCGGACGTCCTGGAGGGACGAGCGGGCCGACGTCGCGATGTTCTCCATGGTCTGCTTGAGCTTTTCGGTGTCGGCGTCCTCGAGGTACTGCGCCGACTCGGCCTGGGCGAGGATCACCGCCAGCGAGTGGCCGACCACATCGTGTACGTCGCGGGCCAGCCGCGCCTGGTCCTCCCGCAGCTGGGCGATCTCGCGGGACTGCTCGGCCTCCACCTCGGCCCGGGCCGCCTCCTGCTCCGCGGCCACCTGCGACACCTTCGAGTCGCGCGCGCGATCGCGGAAGCGGAACGTCAGCCCCGCCAGCCACGGCACCCCGAGCACGGCGACGCCGAGCAACGCGGAGAGCGCCGCCCATGGGTAGTCGCCGAACCTGGCCAGCTGGTCGTAGCCCACCAGCCGGATGAGCGGCTCGAGTCGGTAGAAGTCGGCATAGAGGGCGCCGATCACCGCCGCGATGGGCATCGAGAGACCGCTGAGGACAACCACGAACGTGCTTCCCCAGCGAGCCACCGCGAACGCGGCGTACGCCACGGCCAGCTCCACGAGCATGATGTTGACGCCATAGGCGACCTGGAACGCGCCCACGACCAGACGACGGCCAGTGCGGTGCCCGGCGCCTTGCGCGCCAGGGCGACCGTCAGCAGCATCCCGCCGAACACCACCAGATAGGGCAGCTGCCGGTAGTAGCCGCCGGCCCGCGCAAACTCGATCACGCCGACCGAGAAGACGGCGCCGACGAAGTACATCTCGAGGGCCCACTCGTGCAGCCGCTCGTTCATGTCCGCAATGGAATCACGCGCAGCGCCGCGGACGGGATTGGACGGCGTCCTGGACCAGCAGGTCCAGGAGCTCGGGGAGCCCAGCCCTGCCGCCGCGAACATCCTCGGCGCCTGCGACGACTCGGTGAAGCCGGGCATGGTGTTCACCTCGTTGAGCAGCCACCGGTCCTCGGTCAGGAAGAAGTCCACGCGAGCCACGCCGGCACAACCCAGTGCATCGAAGATCGCGACCGCCGCGTCCGCGACCTCCTTGGCGGCCGCGTCGGCCAGCGGAGCCGGGAGCCGGAAGTCGGGCACCGCGCCGCCGTACTTGGTGTCGTAGTCGAAGATGCCGTCGACGACCACCTCGATCGCCGACGACACCAGTCGCTCGCCGTCGGGGCGGCGCAGCACCGCGATGTCGATCTCGCGGCCGACCACGAGGTCCTCGACCAGGATGCGGCTGTCCATGGCCAGGGCCACGTCGAGCGCGGGTCCGAGCTCGTCGGGATCCCGGACCAGAGAGACGCCGCGGCTGGAGCCCGCGCAACCGGCTTGACCACCACCGGATGGGTCCAGGAGTACGCCGGCGCGCTGGCCGCGGTCAGCAGGACGCCCGGCACGGTGGCGATCCCGAGCGCCTCGGCGACGAGCTTGGTCACCCACTTGTCCATGGCGATCGCGCCGGCGCCGACGCCGACCCCACGTAGGGCAGGCCGGCCAGCTCGCACAGCGCGGCGAGGGTGCCGTCCTCGCCGAGCGGCCCGTGCACGGCCGGGATCGCCGACGTCGCAGCTGCGCAGCACATGGCTCGCGCCGGTCAGGCCGATCGGACGGCCACCCCGGTCGTGCCACACGCCCCCGCGGTCGATGGTCAGCGCCACCACGTCGTAGCTGTGGGGATCGAGCGCCGCGCCGATCGGCGGCGGCGGAGGCCAGCGACACGTCGTGCTCGCAGTTGGCGCCCCCACCGATCACGGCTACCCGGAGTCCGCTCGTCGCGCCTCATCGGCCCACCCGGGCACCGATGCCGGTGACGATCTCGTGCTCGATGGTGTCGGCCCAGGCCGCCCACTCGGCCACGGTCGGCTCGCCGCACGGCCCGGGCCGAAGACGACGGCCGTCTCGCCCGGGAGGGCCGGGTCGTCACCGACGTCGACGACCACCTGGTCCATCGAGATCCGTCCGACGATCGGCCAGCGCCGTCCGCGCGAGCAGCACCTCGGCGCGGCCACGGTAGCGCGCGGCAGCCCGTCGGCGTACCCGAGGGGGAGCAGGGCCAGGTGCGTCCGCCGGGCCGCGACCACGAGTGTCCGTAGCCCACCGACGTGCCCGGCCGCACCCGCCGGACGCCCACCACCGGGGCGGTCAGGGTCATCGCAGGCCGGAGCTCCGTGGTGTGCGACGGGTCGATGCCGACCAGCCCGGCGCCGACCCGGCTCAGCGTGTGGTGGCTCAGCGGGTCGGTGAGGGTGGCCGCGGTGGCGGCGAGGTGCCGCAGCGGCGGCCGCAGCCCGGCCTCGCGGGCCCGGTCCACCCCCCAGCTGAAGCGGGCGCGACCGAGGAGTTGTCGGGGTCGTCGGGCTCGTCGGCGCACGCCGAGGTGGCCCATCACCCCGACCACTCGCACCGGTCCGGCCCGCTCGGCTCGGCGGGCCATCCGGCACAGTCCGGCCCAGTCCTCCGGGGCGGCGCCGTCGCGCGCCATGCCCGTGTCGAGCTGCAGGTGGACGCGGGCGCCGATGCCCGAGCGGGTGATCGCCTCGAGGTGGTCGCGGCTGGGCACGGCAAGGTCGATGCCGCTGGCGATCGCGGCGCCGAAGTCGGCATCGAGCGGGTTGAGCCAGCTGAGCGTCGGCACCCGCAGCCCGGCGCGGCGCAGGGCGAGGGCCTCGTCGATGCTGGTCACGCCGAGCCAGGAGGCGCCGTTGGCCAGCGCCGTACGCGCGACCTCGGCCGCGCCGTGCCCGAAGCCATCGGCCTTCACCACGGCCATGAGCGCGCCGGGTGTCGTGGCGGCGAACAGCCGGGTGTTGGCGGCGATCGCCGCAAGGTCGATGTGCAGTCGCGGTCCGTGGCCGACCCGGGGCTGCACGTGGGCCACGGCGCTCATGCCGCCTCCGCGAGGTGCACCGGCCCGTAGAGCGCGCGCTCGGCACCGCTGACCAGGGCCCAGTAGCGGTCGCCGAAGCTCCAGTGCCACCACTCGGTCGGGTAGTTGACCAGGCCGGCGTCGCACAGCACCTGCGCCAGCAGCTCGCGGTGTGCCCGCGCGTCGGCGCCGATGCCGTCGGCGGCGAAGTAGCAGCGCCCGTCGCTCTGCTCCGGCGTCGCGTCGATCGGAGTGCCCAGGTCGAGCTCGTCGCCGCAGGCGTCGACCAGGGTCAGGTCGACCGCCGCACCCGCGACGTGCGGGGCCACCTCGACCGGCGCGACGAACCGGCTGGTGAGCACGGCGAGCTCGCGAGTCGGAGATGCCCGGTCGTGCGGCGCAGACCTCGGCGGCGTACGCCGTGATGATCGCACGCTGGGCCGCGACCGACCGGTGGCCCTCGACGACGCGCAGCCCGATCCCGGGCGGCAGGGCGAGGTGCGCGGCCCGGAGCCGCTCGGCCAGGCCGGAGCGCACCAGCTGCGCGGGTCGGCGACAGGGCCGGCTCGAGCCGCACGAGCGGCTCCGAGCACTCGATGACCGGCACCGCGGAGACCCGCGGGTCGGAGATGAGGATCGTCATGACCACGACGCTAGGAAGCGCGGGCCGCCACGCCTCCACCTCAGGTGCCGACCAGCTGGCCTCCAGGACAGACCCGATCCGACCCGTGGTGGGTCAGCGGCCCGGCCCACTCGATGGCCGGGCAGGTGTCCATCACCATCGGCACCCCCGCCGCGACGGTGCGCTCGAAGGCGGCCTCGTCGATCACGCCGAGCTGCAACCACACCGCCCTTGGCGCCGACGGCGACCGCCTGGTCGGCGAACTCGCCGGCAGCATCCGAGCGCCGGAAGACGTCGACCACGTCGATCGGGAACGGCACGTCGGCGAGGGTCGCGTACCCCTGCTCGCCCAGCACCGTGGGTGCGTCCGGGTGGATCGGGACGATCCGCTTGCCGCGATGCTGAAGCACCTGCGCGATCCGGTACGCCGTCCGGTCGGGGTCGCCCGACAGCCCCACCACGGCCCAGGTCTCGCAGTCCTCGAGCATCAAGCGTCACGGACTCGGGCTCCTGCCAGTCGGTCATGGCACCCAACCTAGGTCGCGGCCAAACCTGCCTCGGCCAGTGCCTGCCGGACCAGGCCGGCGACCGCCTGCGCGTCGTGGGCGCTCTCGATGACCAGGACCGTGGCCCCGCCGGCCTCGCTGGTGTGGCGTGTGCAGGGAGGTCACCAGGCTCATGGCTTCGTCGAACTCGACCTCCGGGTGCCTCCGTCTGCCCACGCAACCAGCGACGAAGCACGTGGTTGTGAGCCACCACGATGGCGGAGGCCAACAGCTCTGCCCGCAGGTCGTGGCCGGGTTCCTCGCCGGTCCAGCCACGCACGAACTCGCGGAACTCCTGCTGGTACTGCTGCATCTGCCCGATCTCGCGGGCGCGCAACGCCGGGATGGACCGGGTCAGCCGGTACCTGCTGCGAGCGAGCTCGCCCTCGTCGAGATAGCGGTCGAGCACCAGCCGGGCGGCCTCGGTGACCGCGGTCGGCGTCGACGTCGACGGTGGCGGTGGCCGAGGCGGGCGCGCACCCGGGTCAGCACCTCGGTGTGGTCGGGGAAGATCACGTCCTCCTTCGACCGGAACAACCGGAAGAACGTGGTCCGGCCGACGCCGGCCAGCTCGGCGATCTGGTCGACCGTGGTGGCGTCGTACCCCTGACGCTCGAACAGCTCGAACGCGGCCTGGCGCAGTCGCTCGGCGGGCTGGGGCATCGGATTTCTCCTTCCGGTTGGTACTAGGTACCATACATTCGGAATCGAGTACCAGGAGGACAAATGAGCGACCTGAGTCGGGTAGGCGTGGTCGGGTTCGGCCTGATGGGCGCGGGATCGCGGAGGTGTGTGCCCGCGCGGAGCTGGACGTGATCGTCGTCGAGGCCAACCCGGCGGCCGCCGCCAAGGGCGCGGCCCGGCTCGAGCGGTCGCTGCGGCGCGCCGAGGAGCGCGGCAAGGTGGACTCCGCCGCCGACGTGCTGGCCCGCGTCCGGGTCGTGACCGACCTCGACGCCCTGGCCGACCGTGAGCTGGTGGTCGAGGCGATCGTCGAGGACGAGGCGGCCAAGACCGAGCTGTTCCGCCAGCTGGACGAGATCGTGACCTCGCCCGACGCGATCCTGGCGTCCAACACCTCCTCGATCCCGATCATGAAGCTCGGCGTGGTGACCCAACGTCCGCAGCAGGTGATGGGCATCCACTTCTTCAACCCGGTGCCGGTGCTCAACCTGGTCGAGCTGGTGCCGAGCCTGATGACGGCACCGGAAACCACCGAGCGGGCACGCGCCTTCGTGTCGGGGTCGCTCGGCAAGCAGGCCATCGACTGCCAGGACCGGGCCGGTTTCGTGGTCAACGCGCTGCTGATCCCGTTCGTGCTCTCGGCGATCCGGATGCTCGAGTCGGGCTTCGCCACGGCCGAGGACATCGACCGCGGCCTGGTGCTGGGTGCGGCCCATCCCGCAGGGCCCGTTGGCGCTCGCCGATCTGATCGGGCTCGACACGACGAAGGCCGTGGCGGAGTCGCTGTACGAGGAGTTCAAGGAGCCCCTGTACGCGCCGCCGCCCGCTGCTCGCCCGGATGGTCGACGCAGGCCTGCTCGGCCGGAAGTCCGGCCGCGGCTTCTACACCTACGCGGCCTGACGACGAATGAACACGACAAGAAGAGTGAACGGAGCCCCAAGCGATGAGTGACTTCCCGTTGTTCGGACTTTCCGAGGAGCACCAGGCGATCCGGGAGGCGGTCCGGGCGGTCTGCGACGCGAAGGTGGCGCCGTTCGCGGCCGATGTCGACGAGCAGGGTCGCTATCCCGAGGAGGCGGCCGCCGCGTTGTTGGCGGCGGACTTCCACGCACCCCACGTGCCGGAGGAGTACGGCGGCGCGGGTGCCGACGCGCTGGCCACGGTGCTGGTGATCGAGGAGGTCGCGCGGGCGTGCATGTCGGCGTCGCTGATCCCGGCGGTCAACAAGCTGGGTTCGCTTCCGGTCCTGCTCGGGGGCGGTGAGGAGATCAAGAAGAAGTACCTCACCAAGCTGGCGGCGGGCGAGGGCGGGTTCTCCTACGCGCTCTCGGAGCCCGAGGCCGGTTCGGACGCCGCGAGCATGAAGACCCGGGCCGAGCGCGACGGCGACGAGTGGGTGCTCAACGGCGTGAAGCGGTGGATCACCAACGCCGGGGTGAGCGAGTTCTACACGGTGCTGGCCGTGACCGATCCCGGAGAAGCGGGCGAAGGGGATCACGGCGTTCGTGGTGGAGAAGTCCGATCAGGGCGTCTCGTTCGGGGCGCCGGAGAAGAAGCTCGGCATCAAGGGCTCGCCGACCCGTGAGGTCTACCTCGACAACGTCCGGATCCCCGGCCGACCGGATCATCGGGGCGGAGGGGGAGGGCTTCGAGATCGCGATGCGCACCCTGGACCACACCCGGGTCACCATCGCCGCCCAGGCCCTCGGCGTCGCCCAGGGCGCGCTCGACTACGCGCTGGGCTACGCCCAGGAGCGCAAGCAGTTCGGCAAGCCGATCGCCGACTTCCAGGGACTGCAGTTCATGCTCGCCGACATGGGCATGAAGATCGAGGCCGCCCGCCAGCTCACCTACGCCGCCGCCGGCCGCTCCGAGCGCAACGACCCCGACCTCACGTTCTTCGGCGCCGCCGCCAAGTGCTTCGCCTCCGACGTCGCCATGGAGGTGACCGTCAACGCCGTCCAGATCCTCGGCGGCTACGGCTACACCCGCGACTACCCCGTCGAGCGGATGATGCGCGACGCCAAGATCACCCAGATCTACGAAGGCACCAACCAGGTCCAGCGGATCGTGATGGCCCGCCAGCTCCTCGCCGGCATCCAGTCCGACCTCTGACCCGCAAGAAAATTAAGAGCGGGTCGCATAGACGGCTCGCGCAGGGGTACGAGCGGACATGGGCCGGGGTCGCCGATTTCCCCCCGCTTCGGCGGCCCCGGACTTTGTAACGTTCCACGAACACTCTCGTTGTTTTCGTGTGGGGCTTGCGTGACGCATGCGACGATTCGGACACCTAAGACGTCGTATTGCGAACCCGGAAGCGCCCCCTCGGAGGTGTTCGGCATGGGCAGTGGACAAGCGCTCGCGCGCGAGGTGCCGGCACTATCCCTGCGCCGTCAGACACTGCGAAGTCCGAGCCCCACCGCCGTGCCGAGACCGCCCGCCTGTTGCTGCTGGCGAGGGCCGCCCGCGGGGTCGCCCGTCATCGCTACGAGGACGAGGTCATCCGGCTCAACATGCGGGTCGCCAGCGACGTCGCCCGCCGCTACCACGGCCGCGGCATCGCCGCGGAGGACATCGACCAGGTCGCCTACCTCGGACTCGTGAAGGCGGTCCGCGCCTACGACGCCGGCCTGGGCGACGACTTCCTGAGCTACGCCGTCCCGACGCTGCGTGGCGAGATCCGGCGTTACTTCCGCGACGCCGGCTGGGCCGTTCGCCCGCCCCGGTCGGTGCAGGAGATCCAGACCCGGGTCACAACGCCGAGTCGGACCTGGCCCAGACCTACGGGCGGACGCCGCGGGCCGGCGAGATCGCGCGTGCACCTCGACGTGACCATTGCGCTCGTGCTCGCCGCCCAGGCGGCCACCGGGTGCTTCACGCCCGCCTCGCTTGACGCGCCGCGTCCCGACACCGACCACGAGGCGCCCGCTCGACCGGATGGGCGACCTCGACCCCGCCTTCGCCTCCACCGAGGCCCGCCTCGCGCTGGTAGCCGCTGATGAGCGCGCTCGACGCGCGCGACCGACAAGATCATCGAGCTGCGCTACTTCGCCAACTGCACCCAGTCGCAGATCGGCGCCGAGGTGGGGGTCACCCAGGAGCAGGTCTCGCGGCTGCTGTCGAGCATCCTGCTCAAGCTGCGCCGCAGCTCGCGGCCTAGCCCGACTAGAAGACCCGCGGCAGCTCTGATGCCTTGCCGGTGAACTCCGGCGCCCGCTTCTCGAGGAACGCCGCCACGCCCTCCTTGCCGTCGCCGATCGAGGTGTAGAACATCGCGAGCGACTCGGACAGGTGTGCCTCGAGCGGCTCGGCCGCGGCGCACGTTGCGGTAGAGCATCCGCTTGGCCAGGCCGAGGGCGACGGGTGAGCGGCCGACCACGAACGAGCGGACCAGGTCGTACGCCGCCGGCAGCAGGTCGTCGGGCTCGTGCAGCGAGCGCACCAGGCCGCCGTCGTACGCCGCCTGGGCGGTGAGGATCTCGGCGGAGTAGACCCACTCGAGCGCCTGCTGGATGCCGACGATCCGCGGCAGGAACCACGTGGAGCAGGCCTCGGGCACGATGCCGAGCCGGCCGAAGACGAAGCCGATCCGGGCGCTGGTCGACGCCAGCCGCAGGTCCATGGCCAGCGTCATGGTGGCGCCGATGCCGACTGCGGGCCCGTTGATCGCGGCGACCACGGGCTTGGGCAGGGCGTGGATCGCGAGCGTCACACGGCCGCCGGTGTCGCGGACGCCGTCGTGGTAGGGCGCCTCGGTGAGGTGCTCGCGCAGGTCCTCGGGCGTGGGCGTGACCGACTCGTCGAGGCCGAACACGTTGCCCTCGGCCGACAGGTCCATCCCGGCGCAGAAGGCTCGGCCGGAGCCGGTGACCACCACCGCGCGCACGGCGTCGTCGCGGGCATCGGTGAGGAAGACCTGCTCGAGCTCGCGGGCCATGGTCAGGTTGAACGCGTTGAGGGCGTCGGGCCGGTGCAGGGTGAGGGTCGCGATGCCGTCGTCGTCGACGTCCCACTGCAGCGTCTCGTAGGTCACTAGCTTCCTTCCACCACGCCGTGCGGTGTGCACTGCGCCTTGGTCACGTCGTCGGTTCGGTCCTCGATGATCGCCTCGAACATCGGACCGGCCCGCTCCATGTCCCACACCTCGGCCGACGGGCTGGTCACCGGCATCGTGCAGGTAAGGCCGTTGTCGCCGTCGACTCTGGTCATGGCGAACGCCCACTTGGCGGCGTCGATCTTGCCGGTGCCCTCGCCGAAGCCGAAGAAGTCGGGCACCGAGCTGTTGAGGTTCCACCAGCGCACCGGGTTGAGCACCGTCCACGGAGACATCACCTTGGACCCGATGGCGGCGACGACCTCGCGCTGGCGGCGTACGCGGTCGAGGTCGCCGAGGTTGGAGGCATGGCGCGACCGGGAGTACGCCAGCGCCACCTCGCCGTCGACCTCCTGGCAGCCCTTCTTGATCCGCAGGCCCGCCAACGGGTCGACCATCTTCTTGCGGGGACAGACCTCGATGCCGCCGATCGCGTCGACGACGCCGGCGACACCGCCGAGCCCGATCTCGACGTACTCGTCGACCCGGATCCCGGTCTCGTTCTCGACGACCTCGGTCAGCAGCTCCGGCCCACCCCGGGCGTAGGCCGAGTTGATCTTGCTGGTGCCGAAGCCCGGCATGTCGACCAGCGAGTCACGCGGGATCGACAGCAGCAGGTTGGGGCCGTCGCCGGTGTGCAGCAGCATGATCGTGTCGGTCAGGTTGGTGCTGGGGTTGCCGGTGTTGAACTTCTCCCGCTCCTCCTTGCTCAGGTTGGCCCGGGAGTCGTTGCCGACCATGAGGTACGTCGTGCCGGGCTGGCGACCGGGACGGTCACCACCGGGCACGAACTCGATGGGGTCGCCCTTCGACCACGCGAAGAACGGCACGGCGATGGTGTAGATGAGCCACAGCCCGAGCAACACCGCGATCGACTTGACCCAGAACCTCGGCCGCCGGAACCGGCTGCCACCACCACCGCCGTCGTCCGGGTAGGCCGGGCCGGGAGGCGGGGCGATCGGTGGCGGCGTCGGGCGGGATGGCTCACGGGGCTGGGCGCTCATCACCCGGGTGCCCTCCTCGTCGGGGCGGGGCTGGCGGGGGATGGCGCGGGTGGCGTCGGGGTTGTCGTCGGCCGGCTGGCCACGGCCGCCGTAGAGCCAGTTGAAGTCGGGCCCGTCGTCGGGCCCGTCGTCGGGACCGCCGCGTCCCGGACGATCTGCCATGGCGGTGACGCTACCGTGCGGGGCATGACCGATCTCCCCGGCCACGCGCCCTCCTACAGCCGGGTGTCCCTCGGGGTCGTGATGACGGCCAGGGAGGCGAACCTCCTCGGAAACATCCACGGTGGCGAGATCGTCAAGCTCGCCGACTCGACCGCCGGCGCGGTCGCCCAGCGACACAGCGCGGGCCCGGCCGTGACTGCCGCCCTCGACGAGATGGCGTTCCTGGAGCCGGTGCATGTCGGCGACATCGTCCGCACCATGGGCCAGGTCAACTGGGCCGGACGATCGTCGATGGAGATCGGCGTACGCGTCGAGACGCAGCCGTGGAACGATCCGTCCTCGGTGCCGCTGCACGTCGCGTCGGCGTACTTCGTGTTCGTAGCCGTCGACGTCGAGGGCCAGCCACGAGCCCTGCCGCCGCTGCTGCCGGAGTCGCCGGAAGAGGTACGTCGGACCCGCGAGGCGGAGATCAGGCGGGCCCACCGGCTGGCCAAGAAGCAGGAGATCGACTCGGGGCGCGGCAGCGACACCGCCTGACTTCGGCGCGTCGTTCCACGATGTGACGCGTGTGACTGGTGATACTGGCCCGAGCCCCTGCTCCTTCCCCAGCAGAAAGGGCGCTGATGCCTCCCGTGTCCCCAAGAGTGACGGAGCGCGCCGCCAGAGTGCGGTTCCGCCGCGCGCTGTCCCTGATGGCGATGACCCTGGTCGCGCCGGGGTCGGCGCAGCTGGTGGCCGGCAACCGCCGGGTCGGCCGGATCGCCCTGCGGATCTGGATCGGGCTGCTCGGGCTGCTCGCGATCACGATGGTGTCGGTCGCGGTGCACCGCGACCTGGTCTTCTGGCTGGGGTTCAACACCTCGCTGCTGCTCCTGCTGCGGCTTGCCCTGATGGCCGCCGCGGTCGGCTGGGCATTTCTGTTCGTCGACGCCTGGCGCCTCGGCCAGCCGCTGACCCTGGGGCTCGGCCACCGCCGGGCGATCATCAGCGTCAACGGCGTCCTGTGCCTGACCGTGGTCGGCTCCCTGCTGTTCGGCGCGCACCTGGCCGCGGTGCAGCGCGACCTGATCGTCACCCTGTCCGGCGACGGCGAGGTCACCGGCGCGCACGACGGCCGCTTCAACGTGCTGCTGATGGGCGGCGACTCCGGGGCCGGCCGTTGGGGGCTGCGACCCGACTCGATGACCGTCGCCTCGATCGACGAGGACACGGGACGCACCGTGCTGATCAGCCTGCCGCGCAACATGGAGGACGTGCCGTTCCGCAAGGGCACGGTGATGGACAAGCAGTTCCCGGACGGGTTCGACTGCGACGGTTGCTACATCAACGGAGTCAGCACCTGGGCGGGAGACCACACCGACCTGTTCCCAGGCTCTAACCATCCGGGCGTCGATGCCACGATCATGGCGATCGAGGGGGTCACCGGCCTGCGCATCAACTACTGGGCGATGGTCAACCTCGAGGGCTTCAAGAGCCTCGTCGACGCGGTCGGCGGGATCACCCTGACGGTGCGCGACCGGATTCCCGTCGGCGGCCTCGGCTCCGACGTCTACGACTACATCGAGCCCGGCACCAAGAAGCTCGACGGCTTCGAGACCCTCTGGTACGCCCGGGCCCGCGAAGGCTCCGACGACTACTCGCGGATGGCCCGGCAGAAGTGCGTGCTGAACGCGATGCTGCAGCAGGTCAGCCCGCAACAGGCGGTCGCCAACTTCGAGGCGATCGCGAAGGCCTCGACCCAGCTGATCTCGACCAACCTGCCGGCGTCCGAGTTCGACACGTTCATGTCGCTCGCGCTCAAGGCCCGCGACCAGAAGATCTCCACGCTCTCCCTGGTGCCGCCGGTGATCAACCCCGCCGACCCGGACATCTCGGAGATCCAGGACATGGTGTCCGACGCGATCGACCAGGCCGAGGGCAACGCGGCGCCGGCCAAGACGAAGAAGAAGAACCCCGACACGGTCACCGGCGGCTCGATCGGCTCCCGCGACGAGGGCTACGCCGCCAACGACGCCGAGGACCTCGGCACCGCCTGCTGATCTCGCGAAAATCAGGAGTTGAACCGCGCCAGCACGGTGTCGTACGTCGAGCGGTCGGCGGCCGCCACCAGCCCGGAGCCGGCCCGGCGCGGGTCGTAGGCGTGGCCGTCGAGCGTGCCGAGGTAGGCACCGGACTCGCGCAGGATAAGCGACCCCGGGGCGTGGTCCCAGGGGTTGTCCTGGCCGTAGACGATGAAGTCCGCGTGGCCCGCGACCAAATGCGGGTAGTCGACGCCGCAGCAGACCCAGGTGAGCTCGAGCGGGCGCAGCCCGCCGAGCTCGCGACCCAGCCACTTGCGCCGGCTGGTGACGCCGCGCCACTCGCGCTGCACCCGAGACGGCGGCCGGCGGTTCAACCGCTCGCCGTTGACCCAGGCGCCGACGCCGAGCTCGGCCGTGTAGCCGAGGCGGTGCTGCGGCTGCCAGATCCATGCGCGGGTCACGTCGGGCCCGTGCACCTCGGCCACCATCACCGCGTGGTCCTTCGACCCGTGCACGAAGTTCTTGGTGCCGTCGACGGGGTCGACGGTGAAGCCGTGCTCGGCCGCGGCGTACTTCTCCAGCAGTGCGGGGTCGGACGCGAAGGCCTCCTCGCCCAGCACCACGGCGTCCGGGTAGGCCCTCAGCAGGGCCTCGGTGATCAGCACCTCGGCCTCGTGGTCGGCCACGGTGACCAGGTCGCCGGGGTTCTTCTCCTCGATCTGGCTTGTCGCGGGTCTGGAAGCGCGGGTTGATGACCTCGTCCGCGACGTCCCTGAGCAGCGCCAGGATCGCCTCGGTGTCCACGTCCCAACGTGCCGTTAGGGTGTCCGGCGTGCGGGTGGTGGCGGTGGTGGTGACGTTCAACCGCCTGCCTCTGCTGCAGGGTCTGGTCGCCCGGCTCCGGGAGGAGGCCGAGGTCGACGAGATCGTGGTGATCGACAACGCCTCTGCCGACGGCACCGGCGAGTGGCTCGCAGGTCGGCCTCGCGCCACCGCACGCTGGCCGAGAACCGCGGCGGTGCGGGCGGCTTCCACGACGGGCTCGCCTGGGCGATGGAGCTCGGCACCGACCTCGCTTGGCTCATGGACGACGACGGGCTGCCCGACCGGGACTGCCTCGGCATCCTGCTCGCGCGTCGCGACGAGTTCGACTTCTGGGGCCCGGTCGTGGTGGACGAGGCGGACCCCAGCCGGTTGGTCTTCCCGATCCGCCTACCCGGTGGGCACCAAGGTCGTGCACCGGCTGGACGATGTCGCGGCCGTCGCCGACGAGGGGCTGATCCGTGACGTCGTGATCCCGTTCAACGGCGTGCTGGTGACCCGCGAGCTGGTCGAGCGGATCGGGCTGCCGCGCGAGGAGTTCTTCATCTGGGGCGACGACCACGAGTACCGCCTCCGCGCCGAGCAAAAGGCCGGCGGCCGGGTCGCGACGGTAGTGGAGTGCGCGGGTACTGCATCCCAGCGTCGGCGACCTGGGCACCCCGATGATGTTCGGCCGGACGACGTACAACCACAGCCCGAGCGACCTCAAGCACTACTGCATGGCACGCAACAACCTGCTCAACCTCCGCGAGTACCGCGGCTGGCCGCAGGCGCTGGCCTTCGTCGTGAAGACGGTCTGGTTCTACCTCTTCACCAGGCCACGGCCGCGGCGCATCGCGATGAGCTTCCGGGCCATGTACGCCGGGCTGCGAGGCGACTTCACCGGTCACCGGAGGTACCTCTCAGTGACTGCCCCCGAGAAGGTGGAGAGCGTCGCGATCAGCGTGGTGGTGACCTACAACCGGGCTGACCTGCTGGCGCGGATGCTGCAGGGCGTCTCCGCGCTCGATCGAACGCCGGACGCGGTGATCGTGGTCGACAACGCCAGCTCCGACCACACCGCGCGGGCGGGCTGTCGGAGAGCACCCTGCCCGGACTTCAGGTAGATCACGGACCGACGACAACCTCGGCGGTCCCGGCGGCTTCCACCTCGGGGTGAAGGCCGCCTACGAGCAGGGCTTCGACCGGATCTGGCTGATGGACGACGACGTCGTGCCCGCCACCGACTGCCTCAGCGTGCTGATGGCGCAGGACGAGCCCTGCCTGATGGCCGTCCGCGAGGACACCTCCGGGCGCCTTGGTGGAGAAGTCGGCGATCAGCTTCAACCTCTCCAACCCGCTCGCGATCAAGCCCAAGACCGAGATGGTCGAGACCACCTACGGCACCCGAATGGCGATGCCGGAGCTGGTCGAGCTCGAGGCCGTCGCATTCGAGGGGTTTCTCAGCGTCCGCCGCGAAGTGATCGAGGAGATCGGGCTGCCGGACCCGTCGTACTTCATCTTCTACGACGACGTCGACTTCGCCGTCCGGGCCCGCCGGGCCGGCTTCCGGATCTGGGCCGTCCGCGACGCCGTGCTGGTCCGCCAGCTCGACTTCGACCAGCAGTACGCCCTGGAGAGCTGGAAGGGCTACTTCATGTACCGCAACCTGTTCGCGGTGCACCTCAGGTACGGCGACAACGCGCTCGGTGCGCTTCAAGCCCTGGCTGATCACGGCGATCGTCGTCCTGCTCAGCCCGCTGCGCGGCGGGCGGGCCGAGGCCCGAAATGTGATCCGAGCCATGCGCGACGCGCGGGGAATGCGGTCGCTCCCATCTCGATCCGTAGACTGATCCATCGTGTCCTCCCCAGACACAACGCGGTGATCGTGAACAGTCAGCGGGCGGCGTCGGCGACGTTGTCGGCTACGTACTTGAGCGAGTAATCGTGGGTGTTGAGCGCCCACTCCATCGTCCGCCCGTGGCAGCCAATGCGGCCGCGAAGATGCCGATCACGTACCGGCGACCGACCGCGATCGGCCCGCGAGTTCGCGGTGGTCACGCCGACCACCAAGGTGATGATGCCGAGCAGGCACGACGCCGCGCCGACGCTCAGCGCCGCGTATCCGAGCGATGCCTTCACGGGCTCCCCGT
>CAVWCT010000004.1:0-65632 GCA_963753565.1 uncultured Actinomycetota bacterium | reverse complement strand
TCGAGAGGCTGGACGGCGCCCTGGCGGACACGGCCAAGGCCGGGTGGCAGCTGCCTCCCGAGCTGTTGGCGGCGACGGCCGGAGCTGCCGATGAGAGTCAGGGCAGCGCGTAGGTCGCGTTGGTCACCTGCACCACCAGCCGGTCGACCACGAGGCTGGCCAGGCACCTCACTCGTTGGGGCTCGTCGGACCAGACCGCGTCCAGGCGGCTGCGATGCACGGGCCCGTCCGCGTCGCGCAGCACGCCGAGCAGCCGACCCCGGCACTGGCGGTCGGTGCCGGCCCAGGTCTGCGCGACCCGCGGCGGGCCGTCGTATGCCGGATGGCCGGCCAGCCGCCAACCGCACAGCTCGGCGACCGGACAGCGAGTGCACTGCGGCTTCGCGGCGGTGCAGACGAGAGCGCCGAGCTCCATCACCGCAACCGCCCAGCTAGCCGCCGTCGTGTCGTCGTCGGGCACCAGCTCGGCGGCCTGCGCCCTCTCGGCCGCGGTCACCGATCGCGACGGGAACTCCACTCCCGAGACCATCCTGGCCAGCACCCGCCGGACGTTCGTGTCGAGCACGACGTGCCGGCGGCCGTAGGCAAAGCTCGCGATCGCGGCAGCCGTGTAGTCGCCGACGCCGGGCAGTGCGATCAGGTCGTCGTACGACGACGGCACCTCGCCGCCGTGGTGCTCGGTGATGGCCACCGCCGCGGCGTGCAGGCGCAGCGCGCGCCTCGGGTAGCCCAGCCGCCCCCACATCCGCACTGCCTCGCCGGTGCTCTCGGAAGCCAGGCTCGCGGGGGTCGGCCAACGCTCCAGCCAGGCTTCGTGGACCGGCAGCACGCGGGCAACGGGCGTCTGCTGGAGCATGAACTCGGAGACCATCACCGACCACGGTGAGGCAGCGGCGCCGCGCCACGGCAGGTCCCGGGCGTGGTCCGCGTACCAGTCGAGGATGCGCTCCTGCAGCTCCACGGGCCCCACCCTCGCACGGAGTGGCACCCCCATCTGGAGGTCCCCGCTGACTAGCGTTCGCACATGACGTCGATGACCCGCGGGCCGCTGTCGCCAGCGGTGTACTGGCGGCGTCGGCTCTTCGTCCTGGGCCTGGCCGCAACGATGGTCGTAATGATCGCCGGAGTGCTGCGTGGGGGAAGCGACGGCTCCGGCGGCGACCCCGACGACCGCGCCGCGCAGGTGGCCGGCACCCCGCTGTCGTCGCCGAGCGATGACCCCACTCGCGGCCCTGGCAAGAAGAGGAACAAGCCACCCGCGACCCCGACGAGCACGCCGCTGCCCGCGCCGACCGGCGCCTGCACCGAGGGCGACATCCTGGTCGAGCCGGTGGTCGAGCAGGCTGTCGCCGGACGTGACGTGCTGATCGTGCTCGAGCTGCGCACCCGCGTCGCGGAGGCGTGCACGTGGCAGGTGTCCTCGATGCACGTGACGCTGAAGGTGACCTCCGGGAGCGACGACATCTGGGCCAGCCGCCAGTGCCCGCGGTCGGTCCCGGTCAAGGACGTCGTCGTTCGCCAGGACTACACCACGAAGGTGGGAGTGATCTGGAACGGTCGCCGGTCCGACACGGGCTGCACTCGGATGACGGGGTGGGCCCTGCCCGGCTACTACCACGTGGCTGCTGCTGCCCTGGGTGGCGAGCCGGCGGCCGACGTGCAGTTCCGGCTCGCGGCGCCGACGCCCGAGGTGATCACCGAGACGCCGAAGCCGAACAAGAATAAGAACCAGAACCAGAACCAGAACCCGGGTCGCGAGAACTAGGCGTTCTCCTCCGCCGGGACCCACTCGAGCAGGTCGCCGGGCTGGCAGTCGAGCACGCGGCACATGGCTTCGAGGGTGCTGAACCGCACCGCCTTGGCGCGCCCGTTCTTCAGCACCGCGATGTTCGCCGGCGTGAGCCCGACCCGCTCGGCGAACTCGCCGACGCTCATCCGACGCCTGGCCAGCTCGACATCGATGCGCACCATGATCGGCATCAGATCACCGACTCCAGGTCGGTACGCAGTGCGGTCGCCTGCCGCAGCAGGGCGCGCATCACGATCATCAGGAGGCCCAGCACGGTGACTCCCGTTGTCAGCAGGAAGAACAGCATCGGTGCCCCAGGGTCATCGGCGTTGAAGCCGATGTAGAGGAACACGCCAACGAGCACCACCCAACCGGCGGCGATGGCCCACACGATCGCGTCCACCCACGCCAGTGAGGCCTCGGTGAAGATGCGGTCGTCCTTGACCAGGGTGAGCAGCTTCCAGGTGGACACCACGACCACCTGGACGCACAGCACCAGGAACACCGACACCACGGTCGCCGGCCACCGAAGGTGCGCGTCCTCGGGTGACTCCTCCGCCATGTATCTGAACTGGCCGGGCAGCGACAGGGTCTGGAACACGACCAGGATCCCGAACAGCAGCACGAGGAAGGCCCTGAGCGGCGCGACCGCTCTCCGTTCCGACAACATGTATCGAGTATCGGTCGGTATCTATCGAATGTCAATCGCTACCTGTCGTTCTACGGTCTAGACGTAGCGCTCCAAGATCGTGGACTCGGCCAGTCGGGTCAGCCCCTCGCGGACGCTGCGGGCCCGCAGCTCCCCGACCCCGTCGACGGCCTGGAGATCCTCGACGCCGGCCGACAGCAGCTTCTGCATCGTCCCGAAGTGCTCGACCAGCCGATCGACGACCGGAGAGGGCAGGCGCTGCACCTTGGCCAGCAGCCTGAAGCCGCGGGGAGTGACCGCACCGTCGAGGTGGTCGCCAGTCCCGATGCCGAGCGCCCGGGCGGCAGCCGCCGGATCGACCAGCTCGGTTGCCGAGAGGGCCTCGAGCCTGGCCAGCAAGGCCTCGGGCGACTTGCGGCGGCCTCCCGTCGGTACGTAGTCGCGGATCACCAGCTCGCGCTCGTCCTCGACGCCGGTGATCAGCTCTTCGAGCTGCAGCGAGAGCAGTCGTCCGTCGGTGCCGAGCTCGAGCACGTAGTCCTCGATCTCCCGAGCGATCCGGGTGACCATCTCCAGTCGCTGGGCGACCACGGCCACATCGCGCACGGTGACCAGGTCCTCGATCTCCAGCGCGGACAGGGTGCTTGAGACCTCGTCTAGCCGCTGCTTGTAGCGCTCGAGGGTGGCCAGCGCCTGGTTGGCGCGGGACAGGATCTGGGCGGAGTCCTCGAGCACGTGTCGGGTCTCGCCGACGTAGGCGGCGATGATCTGCATCGACTGCGACACCGAGATCACCGGGAAGCCGGTCTGCTTGGCGACTCGCTCAGCCGTGCGGTGGCGGGTGCCGGTCTCCTCCGACGGAATGGTGTGGTCGGGCATCAGGTGTACGGCGGCCCGGCTGATCCGGGTGATGTCGCTGTCGACGATGATGCCGCCGTCCATCTTCGCCAGCTCGCGCAGGCCGGTGGCGGTGAACGGGACGTCGAGGGTGAAGCCGCCGGTGGCGATCGACTCGACCACCTTGTCGCTGCCGAGCACGATCAGGGCGCCGGTGCGCCCGCGGAGGATCCGTTCGAGGCCGTCCCGTAGCGCGGTGCCGGGAGCGATGGAGGCCAGGGTCTCGCGGAGACGCAGAGCCTCCTCGGTGCGGTCGGGGCCTGGCACGGTCCTCCCTAGATCTTCGGTCGTTCGGGCGAGGGTGAGTCTAGTGCTCCTCTACGACTTCGAGCGCGTGCTTGGTCCGCTGGACGAGGTTGAGCAACCGGAGTGCGGACACCACGTCGGGAGCCTCGACCACCCGCATGCCGTCGATCTGTCGGTCGGTGCGTTCCGAACGGACGCCGCGATCGCCAGGAGCCGCCGGGACGATCGCCATCTGGAAGCCGAGCCGGGCGGCCTCGGCGATCCGCTGCGGCAGGTCGCGGACCCGGCGCAGCTCACCGGCCAGCCCGAGCTCACCCATCGCCACCACGCCTTCCGGCAGCGGACTCACGAACGTGGCCGAGGCCAGCGCGATCGCCACCGGCAGATCGGTCGCGGGGTCGGACAGCTTGGCGCCGCCGACGGTCGAGGCGAAGACGTCGTGGCCGTGGAGGCGGAGGCCGGCGTGCTGTTGGAGGACGGCCAGGACCATCGCGATGCGGTTGGAGTCGAGCCCGGACGTCGTACGCCGCGGGCGCTCGAGAGGTGAGGGGGTGACCAGGGCCTGCACCTCGGCCAGCATCGGCCGTCGCCCTTCCATGGTGACCGCGACACAGGTGCCGGCCACCCGACCGTGGTGGTTTTCGACGAACAGTCCCGTGGGGTCCACCACGGTGGTGATGCCCTCGGCGGCGAGGTCGAAGCAGCCGACCTCGTCGACGGGGCCGAAGCGGTTCTTGATCGCTCGCAGCATCCGGAAGCGGGAGTTGCGGTCGCCCTCGAAGTGGAGCACCACGTCGACGAGGTGCTCCAGCACCCGGGGCCCGGCGATCGACCCGTCCTTGGTCACGTGGCCGACGATCACGGTCGTGATGTTGCGGGTCTTGGCAACCCGGATCAGCGCGGCCGCGACCTCCTTGACCTGAGTGACGCCGCCCGGCACGCCCTCGATGCCCGGGGCGCCGATGGTCTGGATCGAGTCGACGACCAGCAGGGTCGGCCGGACCTCCTCGATGTGGGTGAGGATCGCCCCGAGGTCGGTCTCCGCGGCCAGGAACAGCTCGTCGTGCACGCCGTCGGTGCGATCGGCGCGCAGCCGCACCTGGCTGGCGGACTCCTCGCCGGTGACGTAGAGGGTGCGGTGACGGCGGCGAGCGGTCTGCGAGGCCACCTCGAGGAGCAGCGTGCTCTTGCCGACCCCGGGCTCACCGGCAAGCAGGATCGCTGCCCCCGGCACCAGCCCGCCGCCGAGCACCCTGTCGAGCTCGGGAACACCGCAGCTGCGCGACCGGGACTCCTCGACCGAGACCTGCCCGATCGGCACGGCCGGTGTGGTCACCGGGGTCGCGGTGGCACGCATCGTCGGCGCCGCGGTCTCGGCCACCGAGCCCCAGGCCTGGCACTCGCCGCAGCGGCCGACCCACTTGGCCGCCTCCCACCCGCACTCGGAGCACCGGTAAGCGGGACGAGCGGGCTTGCTGGTCTTGGAGAGCGTGGCCATGGCCAGAGGCTAGGTGGCGGCGCCGACACTGGGATGACGCCACGACGCACGCCGTTATGCTTGGCGATTGGAACGATCCAGGGGCGTGCTGAACGGCGACGAGGGGAGGTACGGCATGGGCAGGCTGTCGGCTCCGGCGCCCACCCTCGCCGACGTCGCGGAGCGCGCCGGTGTCTCGCGCCAGACCGTCTCCAACGCGGTCAACAACCCCGACCTGCTGCGCTCCGACACGTTGTCGCGGGTGCAGCTGGCGATCGCCGAGCTCGGCTACGTGCCCAACCGGGCCGCCCGCAACCTCCGGACCCGCGCCTCGCACCTGATCGGGCTGCGGATGAGCCCCGTCCAGGAGTTCACGGCCAACGCCGCCATGGACCGGTTCGTCCACTCCCTGGTGGAGACGTCACGCGAGGCCGGCTACCACGTGCTGCTCTTCGCCGGCGATGCCCAGGACCCACTCACCGGCTACGACGACCTGCTCCGCTCCACCGCGGTCGACGCCTTCGTGGTCACCGACACCTATCTCGGCAACCCGCAGGCTGCCTGGCTGCGGGAGCGGCGCGCGCCGTTCGTCGCCTTCGGCCGGCCCTGGGACGACCCGGCGGCGACCCATCCGTGGGTCGACGTCGACGGCGCGGCCGGCACCGAGATCGCCACCCACCATCTGCTCGACAAGGGTCACCAGCGGGTCGCGTGGATCGGCTGGCGCAAGGACGCCTGGATCGGTGAGGACCGTCGGGCCGGCTGGAGCAGGGCGATGAAGGCGCGCGGGCTGTCGACCACCGGCATGGCCAGCCGGGTCGAGGACACCGTGCACAGCGGCCGCGAGGCCAGCGCCGTACTCCTCGACGAGGCGCAGCCGTCCGCGTTCGTGTGCGCCTCGGACACCCTCGCCATGGGCGTGCTGCACACTCTCGCCGACCGCGGACTCAGCGCGGGCCACGATATCTCCGTCATCGGCTTCGACGACTCCCAGGTGGCGCAGGTGGTGCAGCCCGGTCTCACCTCGATCCGGCAGCCGCTCGAGCTCGCTGCGGTGGAGATCGTCAAGGCGCTGGAGGGGCTGCTGGCTACCCCGACCACCGTCGGGCCCGGCGTGATGCTGACCCCGACGCTCGCGGTCCGCGACACCAGCTGACGTCAGAAGACCTTCGACCAGATGTTGACGGCATAGTCGACCTCGAGGCCTTCGTGGTGACGCAGGATCTCCTCGGCCACCTTCGGCTTGAACTCGATCCGGACCACGGCCTCCAGGTCGGCCCGCGACCCGAACCGCCAACCCATCTCCACCGGCGTCCTGGTCCACCCGCGGGTCGCCCAGAACCGTTCGATCTCGGTGGGCGACGGCAGGTGCGGGTAGCCGCGCCTGAACCAGGCGCCGAACGTCGAGCGCGACCCGTCGTTGTCGATCACGAGCGCGGAGCCGCCGCGTCGGACGACCCGGCCGAGCTCGGCCAGGCCGGGTTCGCAGCCGGGTCCGAAGAAGTAGGCCCAGCGGGCGTGGACGACATCGACCGTGCGGTCCGGCAGCGGCACCGACTGGGCCGTGCCGGCCGCGACGTCGACGTTGCCGAGCGATCGAGTACGCCGTCCGGCGAGGGCCAACAGGTCGGGGTGCGGGTCGACGCCGACCACCGACGCGGCTGTCTCGGCGAAGCGCGGGAGGTGGAAGCCGGTGCCGCAGCCGAGGTCGAGCACGGCCCGGTCGGCCCACGAGACCAGGGACTCCATCGCCGACCACAGCCGTCCGTCTGGATCGGCGGCGCGGTTCTCGACCTCGTAGGTCTCCGGCGTCTTCCAGATGTTGGGGCTCGGAACGGCCCCGGTGAGCGGGCGGCTCAGATGCGTACGAGCCCGTCAGGTGTCTGGACCTGGACCGCGATCACGCCGGGCGTGCCGTGGGGTGCGACCCACTCGACCTTGACGTCCTCGAGCGGCGCCTCGACGGTCTCGCCGAGCCACTCGCTGACCCGGTGCGGGTCACCCGCTATCTCCAGGCAGGCAAGGGAGAACGTGCCGTCGGCGCCCGAGGACGGGTGCAGCTCGGCCGGGCCCTCCCACTGGATGAAGAACGGCAGCTGGGGGTCGGCGATCAGCCCGTTGATGCCGATCTGCTGCCAGCGCAGCTCGGTGCCGTCGGGGCGGTGCCGGCTGCCGGTCGCGGCCTCGCGGCCGAGCCGGGCCTCGACCACGCTGATGTCGTCGACAGCGACAACCCAGCCCAGCCAGCCGCCACCTGCTGCCGAGCGAGCGCGCACGGCCTGGCCGAACGGAGCCTTGTCGGAAGCCGGGTGGTCGAGCACCTCGACGATCTCGAGATACGTGTGTCCGGCAAGGGGCAGGATCATGTTGCGGGTCCCGAAGCGCGGGTGCACGCCGCCGTCGGTGAAGTCTCGGCCGAGCAGTCCCCCGATGCGCTGGGCGGTGCTGACGAGACCATCCGGTCCTGCTGCGAAAGAGAGATGGTCAAGGCGCATGTCAGACATTCTCGACAACCCCGATGAGCCCCGGGACAGCGGGGTCATTTTCTCTCGACATCGAGACGTTGCGCCCCGAATTGAATAGTTGAAGCGACCTTTAACTCGGGTCCGCGGGGTGCAGGGCGAGGGCCGATCGGGACCGGACGTGGGCGTCGCAGTGACGCACCAGCTCGGCGTACGCCGCCTCTCCCATGAGTGCGGTGAGCTCGGCTTCGTGGGTTACGTAGACCGGCTCGACGGCGACATGTGCCTCGGTGTTGCCGGAGCAGTACCAGTCGAGGTCGTGGCCGCCGGCGCCCCAGCCGCGCCGGTCGTACTCGCCGATCGAGACCTCCGTGTAGGTGGTGCCGTCCTGCCGCTTCACGTTGCGGAACGTACGCCGGATCGGCAGCTGCCAGCACACGTCCGGCTTGGTCTCCAATGGGTTGCGGCCCTGCTCCAGAGCGAGGCCGTGCAGGGCGCAGCCGGCACCGGTCGGGAAGTCGTTGCGGTTGTGGAACACGCAGCCACGCTGGCCGTCGACCTCGATCGCCAGCGTCTTGCGCTCGCCCTCGTCGTCGGTCTCGATCCAGTCCTTCTTCTTGACCGGGCGTCCCGGGTGGAACTGCCACTGCTCCGGGGTCAGCTGGTCGACGAACCCCGCCACCCGCTTCTCGTCGGCCTTGTCGGCGAAGTGGGCGCCGAGTGTGCAGCAGCCGGTGTCCGGTGAGTCGGCGTAGATGCCCTGGCAGCCCTGCCCGAAGATGCACGTGTAGCTCGAGGTCAGCCAGGTGAGGTCGCAGCGCATCACCTCGCTGTCGTCCGCCGGGTTCACGAACTCCACGAAGGCGCGCGGAAACACCAAGTCGACTTCGGGCATGCGATAAAGGGTACGGCCAGCCGGGTAGGTTGGACTCATGCGCCTCGGCGTCCTCGACATCGGCTCCAACACCGGCCATTTGCTGGTGGTGGACGCCCACGACGGAGCGGCTCCCCTGCCGGCGTTCTCGCACAAGCAGCCGCTGCGGCTGGCCGAGCACCTCGACGCTGACGGCGACGTGACCCAGGCCGGCGCCGACGCCCTGGTCGCCTTCGTGGCCGAGGCATTGCTGGTCGCCGAGGACAAGGGTTGCGAGGACATGCTGCCGTTCGCGACCTCGGCGGTGCGCGATGCCGGCAACTCCGACCGCCTGCTGAAGGACGTGCGCAAGCGCACCGGTGTCGACATGGAGGTGTTGACGGGTGAGGACGAGGCGCGGCTCACCTTCCTCGCCGTACGCCGTTGGTTCGGGTGGTCTGCCGGACGGCTCGCCGTCTTCGACATCGGCGGCGGCTCCCTGGAGATCGCCGGTGGCACCAACGAGCGTCCCGACACCGCCTGGTCGCTGCCGCTGGGTGCCGCCCGGCTGGCGCGCTCCTCCTTCGACGAGCCGCCGGACGAGGCCGGGCTGCGGAAGATCCGCAAGCGGATCCGCGCCGAGATCGCCCGCGACGCCGGCAACCTGCTGCGCGGCGGAAGCCCGGACCGCGCGGCCGCAACGTCCAAGACGTTCCGCTCGCTCGCCCGGATCTGCGGTGCCGCCCCGTCGGGCGATGGCGCGCTGGTGCCGCGCACCCTGGTGCTGAGCGAGCTCCGGGACTGGATCCCGAAGCTGGTGGCGATGAGCTTCGACGAGCTCGCCGACCTGCCGGGGGTCTCTCCGAGCCGGACCCATCAGATCGTGCCCGGCGCCCTGGTCGCCGAGGCCTGCATGGACATCTTCGACCTCGAGGAGCTCGAGATCTGCCCGTGGGCCCTGCGCGAAGGCGTCATCCTCGAGCGGATCGACAAGCTCAGCGTGCGCGACGAGGACTGAGCACATGGTGACCCGGATCGGTCTCTCGAGCTCCTCGGTCTACCCCGAGTCGACCGCGCATGCCTTCACCTACGCGTCGAGCGTCGGCTACGACGCCGTCGAGGTGATGGTCGGCATCGACGCTCTGTCGCAGCAGACCAACGCCGTCAAGCAGCTCTCCGACCACCACGCGATGCCGATCAGCGCGATCCACGCGCCGTGCCTGCTGTTCACCCAGCGGGTCTGGGGCACCGAGCCCTGGGGCAAGCTCGAGCGCTCTGCGGAGATGGCCTCGGCCGTGGGTGCCGAGGTGGTCGTCGTACACCCACCGTTCCGGTGGCAGCGCGACTACGCCCGCGACTTCGTCAACGGCATCGCCGCCCTGGAGAACTCCACCGGTATCGCGTTCGCCGTCGAGAACATGTATCCCTGGCGGGCGTCGTCGCGTCGCGGCGCGAAGATGTACGCCCCCGGCTGGGACCCATCGGAGGAGCCCTACGCCAACACCACCATCGACCTCTCGCATGCGGCGATCGCGGCCGACGACCCGGTGGCGATGGCCGAGCGGCTCGGCGACCGCCTGCGCCACATCCACCTGACCGACGGCTCCGGATCCGCCAAGGACGAGCACCTCGTGCCCGGCCGGGGCGCGACGGGTGCCGACATCTTCCTGAGGCACCTGGCGCGGGTCGGGTTCGCCGGCGAGATCGTGGTGGAGATCAACACCAGGCGCTGCAACACCAAGGAGGAGCGCGAGGCCGACCTCCGTGAGTCGCTGGAGTTCGCGCGCGAGCACTTCTTCGCCACCACGCCATGACCGTCACGCCGCGGCGCGGCCGGCGGCCGGGGGCGCCCGACACCCGGGCCGCGATCCTGGGCGCCGCCCGCGAGCGCTTCGCCGCCCAGGGCTACGCCGGCACGTCGGTGCGCGCGGTCGCCTCGGACGCCGGGGTCGACCCCGCGTTGGTGCACCACTACTTCGGTTCCAAGGACGACCTGTTCCTGGAGGCGCTCGAGGTCAAGGTCGACCCGCGGCAGGCCATGGCGCCGGTCATCGAGGGTGGAGTCGACGGAGCCGGTGAGCGGCTGATGCGGATCTTCGTCACCGTCTGGGGCGACGAGGAGTCCCGCCTGCCGCTGCTCGCGCTGGTGCGCGGGATCGTCGACCCCGGTGGGCAGCAGCTGTTGCGCGACGGGTTCCAGAAGATGGTGTTCGGCCCGCTCGGCACGGCCCTCGGCCTCGACCAGCCCGAGCGGCGGATGGCCCACGTCGGCTCGCAGCTCGTCGGGCTGGTCGTGATGCGCTACGTGCTCGTCGTCGAGCCGCTCGCGTCGATGCCGGCCGACCAGGTCGTGGCGACGTACGCGCCGGTCATCCAGGGCTATCTGTCGGGCCCGCTGCCTTGATCCCCGCCGAAGTGCGCGAAGTTCCCGCCGAAGTGCGCGAAAGTTCCCGCCGAAGTGCCCGAAGTGGAGGGTCCACGTGCGTCATCTGGACCAGCAACATCGCGCACTTCGGCCCACCACATTGCGCACTTCGGCGTGAAAGGGCATAATTCATCGTATGATGAATAAAGCGGTCGAGGTGACCGGATTGACGGTCGTCCGGGGGAGCCGGACCGTGCTCGACGACTTCGATCTCGAGGTGTCCTCGGGCGAGGTGACGGGGCTCCTCGGGCCGTCCGGCTGCGGCAAGTCGACGCTCCTGCGAGCCCTGGTCGGCGTGCAGAAGGTGGCCGGCGGCACCGTCACCATTCTTGGTGAGCCGGCCGGCAGCAAGGGCCTGCGCGACCGGATCGGCTACGTCACTCAGGCGCCGAGCGTGTACGACGACCTCAGCGTCAGCGAGAACCTCCGCTTCTTCGCCCGAGTACTCGACGCCGACCCCGGCGCGGTCGACCGCGCCATCGCCGCCGTCGACCTCGACAGCCACCGCGACGCCGTGGTGCGCAACCTCTCCGGTGGACAACGCTCCCGAGCCAGCCTCGCCGCAGCGCTGCTGAAGACGCCGGACGTGCTGATCCTCGACGAGCCGACGGTCGGACTCGACCCGGTGCTGCGCCGCGACCTCTGGGACCTCTTCCACCGCCTGGCCGCCGACGGTGCCGTCGTGATCGTGTCGAGCCACGTGATGGACGAGGCCGAGCGCTGCGACCGCCTGCTCCTGATGCGCGAGGGCCGGCTGCTCTTCCAGGAGAGCCCGCAGACGCTGAAGGAACGCACGGGCATCGACGACATCGAGGGTGCGTTCCTGGCTCTCGTGGAGGCCGCGGCATGAGCATCCGGATCACCGCCGCCGTCACGGGTCGCGTGCTGACCCAGATCCGCCGCGACCACCGCACGCTGGTCATGCTGCTGGTGCTGCCCTGCCTGCTGATCTCACTTCTGTGGTGGATGTTCGAGGACACCGGGCCGGTGTTCGACCGGATCGGGCCGGCGCTGCTGGCGATCTTCCCGTTCATCGTGATGTTCCTGGTGACCAGCGTGACCACCCTGCGTGAGCGCTCCAGCGGCACGCTCGAGCGCCTGCTCGCGATGCCAACCGGCAAGCTCGACTTCCTGCTCGGCTACGCGCTGGCCTTCGCTCTGATCGCGGCAGTGCAGTCGGTCCTGGCGGTCGGGGTCAGCGTCGGCCTGCTCGATCTCGACCTGGAGGGCCCGGTCTGGCTGCTCACCGTGGTCGCGATCGTCGACGCCGTGCTCGGCGCGACGCTCGGACTGTTCGTCTCGGCCTTCGCGCAGACGGAGTTCCAGGCGGTGCAGTTCATGCCGGCCCTGGTGGTGCCGCAGATCCTGCTGTGCGGCCTTCTCGTGCCCCGCGACGCCATGCCCGACGTGCTCGGCACGATCTCCGACGTGCTGCCGCTGTCGTACGCCGTCGACGCCATGCAGCACCTGACCCAATCGAGCGGCACGAGCGAGGTCTGGGGCGACATCGGGATCGTCGCGGCGTTCGTCGTGGCCGCGGTCGCGCTGGGTGCAGCGACCCTGCAACGGCGTACGCCCTGATGCCCGTCAGGACAGGGGTTCGTCGTAGCCTCTGACCATGTCGTTGCTGCGCCAACCCCTTCTCCTCCTGGCCCGCAGCCAGACCGTCAAGAAGCTGGTCAGCAGCATGCCTGTCTCGGCCGGCATCGTGCGCAGCTACGTGCCGGGCGAGACCACCGAGTCGGCGGTCCAGGCGACAGCCGTCCTGTTCGACGACGGGCTCCGGACCACCCTCGACTTCCTGGGTGAGGACACGCTCGACGCCGACCAGGCCGAGGCAACCGTGACGGCGTACACGGAGCTGCTGCGGGAGCTCTCTCTCAAGGGGCTGACCGGCTACGCCGAGGTGTCGGTCAAGCTCTCGGCCATCGGCCAGGCGTTGCCCGACAGCGGCCACAAGATCGCCCTCGAGAACGCCCGCACCATCTGTCGCGCCGCCCGCAACGCCGGCACCACGGTCACCATCGACATGGAGGACCACACCACCACCGACTCGACGCTGTCGATCCTCCGCGACCTCCGCAAAGACTTCCCGGAGACCGGTGCGGTGCTGCAGTCCTACCTCCATCGCACCGAGGCCGACTGCCGGGCCCTGGCCTACGAGGGATCGCGGGTGCGGCTGTGCAAGGGCGCCTACAGCGAGCCCGACCACGTCGCCTTCCAGGACCGGATCGACGTGGACAAGTCCTACGTGCGCTGCCTCAAGGTGCTGCTGGCGGGCCAGGGCTACCCGATGATCGCCAGCCACGACCCGCGGATGATCGAGATCGCCTCGTCGCTGTCGAGCCGCTACGGGCGGCCCCAGGGGTCCTATGAGTTCCAGATGCTCTACGGCATCCGGCCCGAGGAGCAGCGCCGGTTGGTCGCCGCCGGCGAGACCGTCCGGGTCTACCTGCCCTACGGCCAGGAGTGGTACGGCTACCTCATGCGCAGGCTCGCCGAGCGCCCGCAGAACCTGTCCTTCTTCCTCAGGTCGCTGATCTCCAAGAAGTAGCCGTCACGAGTTGGCGATGATGCGCCAGTCCGCGAGCTTCGCCGCGATCAGCTCGACGCGACGAACCTGGTCGCTGCCGTCCATGACCTGGGCGTCCTCGGGCTCCGCGCGCAGGTAGACGCCCGAGGTTCGGATGTTGAGCAATGGGTCAGTGGGCGACCGCGTGACCCAGTAGCCGGTGGCCCGGTCGACGGACTCGAGCCGGATCTCTCCGGTGCCCTCGAACTGCGGCGCGCCCGGGTGGCGGGGCCGCTCACCGTTGTGGAAGTAGAAGATGCCGGACGGGTCTCGCAGCTCCCTGGCCGCCTCGCTCGCGTAGCGCGAGGTCAGCGTGCCGTCCTCCCCCCAGGCGGCTCCGGTCAGCTTCAGCCCGCCCTGGCGGTCGCGCGAGATCCGCAGCAGGCTGATGGCCGAGGGCTCGTCATCGCTGCGCGCGGTCAGCGAGTGCTGCCACCACTGCCCCTCGATCTGGGCCAGCCGGCCCTCGGCCTCGATCGCGGTGCGCAGCTTCTGGTTGATCTCCTCGATCTCCGCCGGAGTCGTCTCGGCGTACCTCACACAGGTCAGGCCCAGCAGGTCCGTCGGCAGCTTCGCGCCGTCGGCGTGCAGGATGAACGTCCGCCGCATGCCGAGCACTCCGCCGAACAGACCGGCCTCGAAGACCACGTTGTCGCGCGGAGATGCCTGGCCCGGCGCCTCGCCGTGAGACGTCCAGTCGTCAGCGGCGAAGATGAACGCCGCGAAGTCCACCTCGTGGGTGAGGTCGACGAGCCGCTGGAGCGTCGAGGTCCCAGGATTGAACGTCGTGGTCCAGGGCTCCACGTCGGCGATCTCCGCGAGACCGCGGGTCAGTGAGTCGAGCAGCGTTGCCTGCTGGCCGGACGAGCCGAGGAAGATCCGAGGTTTCACGCAGGCATCTTAGAGCGGGACCTGTCATCCTTTGCGGGTGAAGCAAACAGCGATCCTCGGCGCCGGAGTGATGGGGGAGACCCTGCTCTCCGGGCTCGTGCGCGCCGGCCGTCGGGTCGACCAGCTCCTGGTCGGCGAGAAGCGCGTGGAGCGCGCCGCCGAGCTCGAGGAGCGGTACGGCGTCGCCGTGGTCTCCAACGTCGAGGCGGCCACCAAGGCCGACACCCTGGCCCTCGTCGTGAAGCCCCAGGACATGGGTGACCTGCTCGACGAGATCGCCCCCGCGCTGCGCGCAGGACAGCTCGTGGTCTCGCTCGCTGCCGGCATCACCACAGCCTTCATCGAGTCGCGGGTGCCCGACGGAGTGGCCGTGGTCCGCGTCATGCCCAACACGCCGGCGCTGGTCGACGAGGGCATGGCGGCGATCTCGCCCGGATCGCACTGCGACGAGGCGCACCTCGCGGAGGCAGAGTCGCTGATGGGTTCGGTCGGACGCGTCGTCCGCATCCCCGAGCGGCAGCAGGACGCCGTCACCGCGATCTCCGGCTCCGGGCCGGCGTACATCTTCTTCGTGGTGGAGTCGATGATCGAGGCCGGCGTTCACCTCGGACTGCCGCGGACCACCGCCACCGAGCTGGTGATCCAGACCCTGGTCGGCTCGGCCAAGATGCTGCGCGAGACCGGCACCCACCCGACCGTGCTGCGCGAACAGGTGACGTCGCCGGGTGGCACCACCGCCTCCGCCCTGCGCGAGCTCGAGATCCACAAGGTCCGCGCCGCGTTCCTCGCGGCCATGGAGGCCGCCCGAGACCGCTCCCGCGAGCTGGCCGAGGGCTCCTGACCTTGGACGTCTACCGCACTCCCGACGAGCGCTTCGCCGGCCTGACCGGCTTCCCGTGGGAGCCGGCGTACGCCGAGGTGCCGGACGGCGACGGCGGCTCGCTGCGGATGGCGTACGTCGATGCGGGACCGGCTGACGGGCCGGTGGTGCTCCTCCTGCACGGGGAGCCGACGTGGTCCTATCTCTACCGCCACGTGATCGACGTACTCACCGCCGACGGCATCCGCGCGATCGCTCCGGACATGGTCGGGTTCGGCCGGTCCGACAAGCCGCATCAGACGCAGGACCACTCCTACGCGCGGCACGTCGAGTGGATGCGGGCGCTCGTGTTCGGCCACCTCGACCTGCGCGACGTCACGCTGGTCGGCCAGGACTGGGGCGGGCTGATCGGGCTGCGGCTGGTGGCCGAGCACCCGGACCGGTTCACTCGCGTGGTCGCCGCCAATACGGGCCTGCCCACCGGCGACCACGACATGCCGGAGATCTGGTGGATGTTCCACAACGCCGTCGAGTCGGCGGAGACGCTCGACATCGGCCGGTTCGTCGAGGCGGGCTGCGTGCGCGGGCTCGGTGCCACGGACCGGGCGGCGTACGACGCGCCGTTCCCGGACGAGGCTTCGAAGGCCGGCCCCAAGGTGATGCCGACCCTGGTGCCGACCCGGCCCGACAACCCTGCGACGGAGGCCAACCGCGCGGCCTGGGACGTGCTCGGCCGCTGGGACAAGCCGTTCCTCACCGCCTTCAGCGACGGCGACCCGATCTCCGGTGCGATGGCCCCGATCCTGCAGCAGATCGTCCCCGGCGCCGCCGGCCTGGAGCACCCGGTGCTGCACGAAGCCGGGCACTTCCTGCAGGAGGATGCGGGCGAGGAGCTGGGCCGGGTGGTCGCGGGGTTCGTCCGCGAACACTGAGCGCCGAGTAGGTTTGCCGTTCATGACCTGCAGCGGGCCGAGCACGGTGGTCTTCGACTCCCGGCTCACCGAGTACAACTTCGGGCCCCAGCACCCGATGGCACCGATCCGGGTCGACCTGACGATGCGGCTGGCCGGCCACCTCGGCCTCGTGGGCGCCGGCCCCGACCAGCTACGCATGGTGGACGCGCCGATCGCGGACGACGAGCTGATCGCCACGGTGCACGACGCCCGGCTGATCGAAGCAGTCACCCGGATGGGTCGGAGCCCCGGTCCGGGGGAGGAGCACCTCGGGCTCGGCACCGACGACAACCCGGTCTTCCTCGGCATGCACGAGGCCGCGGCGCACGTGGTCGGCGCCAGCTACGAGGCCTTCCGGCAGGTGTGGAGCGGTGAGTCTCTGCACAGCGCCAACATCGCGGGTGGCCTGCACCACGCGATGCGCGACCGAGCCAGCGGGTTCTGCATCTACAACGACGTAGCCATCGGCATCCAGTGGCTTCTCGACCAGGGCGCCGAGCGGGTCGCGTACGTCGACGTCGACGTGCACCACGGTGACGGCGTCGAGGCGATCTTCTACGACGACCCTCGGGTGCTGACCATCTCGCTGCACGAGTCCGGCCAGTTCCTCTTCCCGGGCACCGGCTTCCCGGAGGACATCGGTGGGCCGGACGCCCAGGGCAGCGCCGTGAACGTGGCGCTCCCGCCGGGCACGAGCGACGGGGGGTGGCTGCGCGCGTTCCATGCCGTCGTACCCGACCTGGTGCGGGAGTTCGCACCCGACGTGCTGGTGACCCAGCACGGCTGCGACTCGCACGCCGACGACCCGCTGGCCCACCTCATGCTCAGCGTCGACGGCCAGCGCGCCGCCTACCTCGCCCTGCACGACCTCGCGCACGAGGTGGCGGGCGGCCGGTGGGTCGTCACCGGCGGCGGCGGCTACGCACTCGTCAGCGTCGTCCCACGAGCCTGGACCCATCTCCTGGCCGCCGTTGCCGGCCGACCGCTCGACCCGGCCACCGAGACCCCGGGCGTCTGGCGCGAGCACGTCGCGTCCACGCTCGGCCGGACCGCTCCGGAGCGGCTCACGGACGGCCGCGACCCGACGTACCGACCGTGGCAGGAGGGCTACGACCCGGACACCTGGCTGGACCGGGCGGTGCACGCGACCAGGATGGCCAGCTTCCCGATGCACGGCCTGGACCCGCTCCCCTGACGGCGCTCAGGTCAAGCCGACACGCCGGGGCCCCAGAAGTTTCACTAAGCAACCCCTTCCCCACGCGTCACTCCAGGCCCTATTCTCACCGAAGTGCCCGTCTGACCACCGGTGGGGAAGCCGGTGGCGTGTGGCGCAGAGAGAATGGTGCTCTTCATGACCCCGAACCAGCCGGGCGACCTCTCGGAGTCCAAATTTCTCACCATTGCCGAGGTTGCCTCGATGATGCGTGTGTCCAAGATGACCGTCTACCGCCTCGTCCACGGCGGCGAGCTGCCCGCCCTGCGGGTCGGCCGGTCCTTCCGCGTCCTCGAGGAGGACGTGAACGAGTACCTCAGGAAGAGCTTCTACAACGCTGGCTGAGTTGCCGGCCGGGTTCCTTATGGTGGACCTCACCCTCGCTTGATTCTCCTCGTCGCCGCTCGGCCGTTAGGCTGGGGCAGTCCTCCGGGTTCTCCGGAGGGCTCAGCGTGTTGGAGAGGTTTGGCGAGGTACCTGTGGGTTCTGTCATCAAGAAGCGGCGCAAGCGAATGGCCAAGAAGAAGCACCGCAAGTTGCTCAAGAAGACGCGCGTTCAGCGTCGCAAGCTCGGCAAGTAACCCTCGTCGGGCCAGGGCACGCCCATGAGTAGCGGCAGCACCGGCAAGGCTGGCCGGGTCGTCCTCGTCACCGGGGTCTCCCGAGACCTCGGCCGGAGGTTCGCGCGCTCGCTCGCAGCCGACCCCACCATCAGCCGCGTCATCGGCGTCGACGTGGTCCCGCCGCGCGGCGACATCGGCGACGTTTCGTTCGTGCGTGCCGACATCCGCAACCCGGTGATCGCCAAGGTGATCGCCAAGGAGGACGTCGACACGGTCGTCCACATGAGTGTGATCGCCACGCCCGGCACCGCCGGCGGACGCAACACCATGAAGGAGCTCAACGTCATCGGGACGATGCAGCTCCTGGCCGCCTGCCAGAAGGCGCCCAGCGTCCAGCACCTCGTGGTCAAGTCGACCACCACCGTCTACGGCGCCAGCAGCGCCGACCCGGCGATGTTCACCGAGGACATGGAGCCGCGCCGGCCCCCTCGCTCCGGCTACGCCAAGGACGTCGCGGAGATCGAGGGCTACGTGCGTGGCTTCGCCCGCCGCCGCCCCGACTGCCGGGTGACCCTGCTGCGCTGCGCCAACGTGATCGGCGCCCACGTGACCAGCCCGCTCACGTCGTATTTCCGGCTGCCGGTCATCCCGATGGTGCTCGGGTTCGACGCCCGGATGCAGTTCCTGCACGAGGACGACCTCTTCGACGTGCTTCATCACTCCGTGGTCACCGAACGCCCTGGCACCTTCAACATCGCCGGCGACGGCGTCCTGATGCTCTCGCAGGCCGTACGCCGGCTGCAGCGGCCGATCGTCCCCCTGCCCGCCTTCGCGGTCGGCAGCGTCGGCTCGATCCTCCGCTCGGCCCGGGTCGCCGACTTCTCACCAGAGCAGCTGGCGTTGCTGACCTACGGTCGTGGCGTCGACACCACCCGGATGCGGGCCGAGCTCGGGTTCGAGCCGCGCTACACGACCGAGGAGGCGTTCGCCGACTTCGGGTCCCACCTGGTGCCCACCGGCGGTCGCGCCGACAAGGTGCTGGCCTCGATCGCCCAGCGGCTGCCGAGCAGCCCTGCCGACGAGACCTCCGGTCTCGTGTCCGTGACTACTGGAGGTGCCGACCGTGGGTGACGCCGAGATCATCCCGATCGGCACCCGCGGCCGTCCTGGCCGGGGCACCGGCAAGCAGCCGTCCTCCGCGGCCCGCGACCTGGTCCCCAACAAGCCGCCCAGCCGGCCCGCGCAGCCTGTCAAGGCCGAGCCGGAGCCCGAGGCCGTGGTGGAAGAGGTCGCGAAGCCCTCTCCGGAGGTCAAGGAGCAGAGCGACGCCGCGGGCGCCCGTGACCAGCCGCGAGCGGTTGCCGCGGGGCGGGATCCCGGCCGGTGAGCTGCTTGCCGCGTTCCAGCACGCCGCGATGGAGGTCTTCGGCGACCAGTGGGAGCCGCAGCTGGCGGCGTTCCTGGCGTTCCTCCGCCGCCGGGTCACCGGTGACTACCGCGTCGACGAGTACGGCTTCGACGAGGAGGTCACGCAGCTGTTCTTCATGGCCGCGCTGCGCCCGATCGCCGAGAAGTGGTTCCGGGTCGACGTCCGCGGGGCCGAGAACATCCCGGCCGAGGGCGGCGCCCTGGTCGTCTCCAACCACTCCGGCACGATCCCTGTCGACGGCCTGATGACGATGGTCTCGATCCACGATCACACCGGCCGCAACCTGCGTCCGCTGGGCGCCGACCTGGTGTTCCGGATGCCGCTCGTCAGCGCGCTGGCCCGCAAGGGTGGCGCGACCCTGGCCTGCAACGAGGACGCCGAGCGGATGCTCCGCGGCGGCGAGCTGGTCGGCGTCTGGCCCGAGGGCTTCAAGGGCATCGGCAAGCCGTACGCCGACCGCTACAAGCTGCAGCGCTTCGGCCGGGGCGGTTTCGTGTCGGCGGCGCTCCGCACCGGAGTGCCGATCGTGCCGCTGGCGGTGGTGGGGGCAGAGGAGATCTATCCCCTGGTCGGCAACATCCCTTCATTGGCGCGCCTGCTGGGCGTTCCCTACATCCCGATCACGCCGTTCTTCCCGCTGCTGGGGCCGCTCGGGCTGGTGCCGCTGCCGTCGAAGTGGCTGCTGGAGTTCGGCGAGCCGATCCGCACCGACGACTACGACGAGGGTGCCGCGGACGACCCCATGCTGGTCTTCGACGTCACCGACCAGGTGCGCGAGACGATCCAGCAGACGCTCTACTCGCTGCTGATGAAGCGGCAGTCCGTCTTCCGCTGATCGACCTGCACCGACCAAGACGGGTCAGTTGCCGAGCAGCCCGCCGGTCAGGTTGTCGACGGGGTTACCGAGCAGGTCGGCCACGCCGGACTGGTCCTGGTCGGGCGCGGAGCCGCCGCCGGTGAGCTGGTCGGTGATCTGTCGGATCACTCCGTCGCCCCTGCCGTCGGGGCCGTTGCCGCCGTTGCCCCCGCCGTCGTTGCCGTCGGTGCCGGGGTCGGGAAGCTCGATGGCGGGATCGTCGGGCCCGCCGGCGTTCTGAATGTGGCGGGGGCCCTTGCCCTCAGGCACGCCGGCAACACCGGGTACGCCCGCGATGATGGAGAACCCGACATCGGGGACAGCGGCCGACGCGGCCAGGGCGCTGCCCAGGTCTGCGAGGACGTCCTCGACCGCGGAGGTGGCCGCGAACTCCGGCACCTCGGCGACCCCGCTGCCACAGCTCGGGCAGAGCCGGATGGCCACGGTGTCGATCTGCGTGATCACCTGGGCGGCCTCGATCAGGGCGGCACGGGCCGTGTCGGGCACCAAGGTCTCGAGGTTGTTGAGGACCTCCATGCTCTGCGCGGTGAACGTGCGGAGCTCCTCGATGTCGGACTGCTGGCCGCTGTCGGTGTAGGCCGCAATCATCAGGTCGGAGGCCGAGGACGCCTGATCGGCGAAGGCGTGCAGGGTGTCGGCGACGACCTGCGGGTTGGCGTCGTCACTCTGCCGGGTCAGCTCATTGACCTCGTCGAGACGACCGGCCGCGTGGTCCAGCAGGCTGGCGCCCTTGTCGTCCTCGTCGATCTGGATCGTGGTGCTGGCGTTCTCGAGGGCCCTCTTGAGGGGGTAGAGGGTGTCGCCCGGCAGGGCGGTCTGGGCGGCCATGGCCATCGACGTCGTCGCGCTCACCACGGCGAATCCGCCGATCGCGATCGCGATCCGGCGCTCGCGCGGGTTGCGTCGCGGGGTGATGGTCAGGCGTGCGGCGGTCGGGGTCAGGAGGGTCGCGGCCTCGACCATCAGCTGGCGGCGCAGGTCGGAGACGAACTCGGGACGCGGCGCGGCCGGTGTCGTCGACCGCAGGGCCCCGATCAGCTCGAGGGAGTCGGCGTACTGAGCGGCCAGCAGCTCGTCGCGCGAGGAGTTCTCAACGAGGGAGTTGAACTCCTCTGCGCGTCGTCGCGCTGCGAACCCGGTGATCATTGCTGCCGTCCTGCCGAGATGGATGTTGCTGGGTGTACTGATGTTGACATCCGGACCAACGAACGGCGGGGGCCGATGGTTACGCCTGTGACGCGCCCGAAACGTGTGCTCCGCGCCACGCTGTCGACGGTCCTTCGCAGCCCGGGCATCAGCTCCTGATCCCTTCGGGCATCAGCTTGGCGAGGTTGCGGACGCCGCGCAGCTGGAGCTGCTTCACGGCGCCGTCGCTGCGGCCGAGCACGGCGGCGGTCTCGGCGATGCTCATGCCCTGCAGGAAGCGCATGACCAGGCAGTCGCGCTGCTCGTCCGGAAGCTCGGTCAGCGCCTGGAGCAGCATCTCGTTGGTCAGGCTGGCCAGCACCAGGGACTCCGGGCCCTCCGTGCTGTCGTCGTGCTGACCCATGTCCTCGGTGGTCATCTCCAGGCGGGTGCGGCCGGCCTTGAAGTGATCGGTGGCGAGGTTGCGGGCGATGGTCATCAGCCAGGCGCCGAAGTCCTTGCCCTGCCAACGGAAGTTGGTCATGCTCCGCAGCGCCCGGAAGAACGTCTCCGACGCGAGATCCTCGGCCAGGGTCTGGGACCGGGTGCGGTAGAAGAGGAAGCGGTAGACCGCACCCTGGTAGTGGTCGTAGAGCAGGCCGAACGCCTCCGAGTCACCCTTGCGGGCGAGCTCGACGAGCGCGATCAGCCGGGTGCGATCCTCTTCGGAGTCCTCGGATGACGTGGCCAGGTCGGCATCGCCGTAGCCGTCGGGGCCACCGGGCGTGACCCGATCGCCGTCGGCAACCGCCTCGGAAAACAGGATCCCGGGGCGTGCTTTCGGGTTGCCGAGCGACCCGTCAGCGGTTGCCAGCAGGGGCTGGGGGCCGATGCCGGGGGCAAGCAGGGACGCAACAGCGTGACGGAGGCTCGTGAGCCCCCGTGCCACCTCGCTGCGCTCCCACGCCATGCCTGTATTCCCTCCCACGGGCCCCCTCCGGGCGAGCAACCGCATCGTACGTTGCCCGAACGTCCTGTGTACGCGAGATCACTGCATTGGTCTAGTCCAGCGTCTAGCCCACTCAGTTGCGTCGGCCTCTTAGGGCGATTCCGGCGGCGACGGTGCCGCTAGCTGCCCCTGCCAGCGCCCCGACGACGAGCCCGACCCGCGCCGCCTTGCGTCCGGTGCGGTAGTCGCGGATCCGCCAACCCTCGGCTTTCGCGTGGGCGCGCAGCTTCGCGTCGGGGTTGATCGCGCACGGGTCACCCACCAGCCCGAGCATGGGAAGGTCGTTGGCCGAGTCGGAGTACGCCGAACAGGCGGCCAGGTCGAGACCCTCGCGAGCCGCCAACGCCTTGACCGCTTCGGCCTTGGCCGGTCCGTGCAACATGTCGCCGACCAGCTTGCCGGTGTAGACGCCGTCGACGTGCTCCGAGACCGTGCCCATCGCACCGGTGAGGCCGAGGCGGCGGGCGATGATTCGCGCGATCTCGATGGGGGCTGCGGTGACCAGCCAGACCCGTTGGCCCTGGTCGAGGTGCAGCTGCGCCAGGGCCCGGGTGCCCGGCCAGATCCGGTGCGCCATGGCCTCGTCGAAGATCTCCTCACCGAGCTCCTCGAGCTCGGTGACGGTGTGTCCGGCGATGAAGCTCAGTGCGGAGTTGCGGGTCTCGGCGATGTGGTCGGGGTCCTCGACGCCGACGACGCGGAAGTAGGCCTGCATCCACACCGCGCCCAGGATGTCGCGGGTCGTGAAGAACTTCCGGCGGTGCAGGCCGCGGGCCAGGTGGAAGATGCTGGCCCCCTGCATCACCGTGTTGTCGACGTCGAAGAACGCCGCCACCGTCGGGTCCGCCGGGGTGTCCAGGGCCGTCTCCACCTCGGCCGCTGCGGCCGCTGCCTCGCCGGCCATCGTCGACCGCTGCCGCAGGTCGAGCCGCGGTCGTCGGTCGGCGGGCGGGGTCATGTGGCCACAGTAGTTGGGCTCCGCGGCTCGTAGAAGCGACCGTCACGAAGATCCACAAGCACACGTTTAGCCTCGCCGGCGCTGCGTAGGATCCCCTTCATGCCCTCCGGCCTGCGCGACCTCGCCGCACTTGTCACCGAGGCCGCACAGGAGAGTCCGGAGAAGCTGGCACTGGTCGAGGCGGGCGGTCGCAGCTTGACCTGGTCCGAGCTCGACGACGAGGTCGGGCGGCTGGCCACCGGCCTCGGCGCCGCCGGCATCGTGGCGGGCTACCGCGTACTGATCGCGGCCGGCAACCGGCTCGAGTTCGTGACGACCTACCTCGCCGTGCTGCGCGCCCAGGCCGTCGCCGTACCCGTCAACCCGAAGTCGACCCCTGGCGAGCTGGCCCGGATGATCGCCGACTCGGGTGCACGGATGGTCGTGGCCGACGCTGACACCGTGACCGGCATCCGTGAGGCGGTGGACATCCTGCGCCGCGCCCTCGCCGGCGAGTACGGCGAGATCGACGCCGACCTGCTCGAGCGGGCCGCCCAGGTGCGGGTGGTCGCCATCGGCACCACGCTGCTGCCAGGCGAGAGCTCCTACGACCAGCTGCGGTTCGAAAGTGCCCGCCCGGCATCGCCCCTGCAGGACCCCGAGAAGCTGGCCGTGCTGCTCTACACCAGCGGCACGTCGGGCCGGCCCCGGGCAGCGATGCTGACCCACCGGGCACTGCTCGCCAACATCGAGCAGGTCGCGGCCGTGGAGCCGCCGATGATGCATGGCGACGACGTCGTGCTCGGCGTACTCCCGATGTTTCACGTCTACGGCCTCAACGCAGTACTGGGTGGCGTGATCCGGCACCGGGCCAAGCTGGTCCTGGCCGAGCGCTTCGACCCGCAGGGCACCCTCGACCTGATCGAGGACGAGGCGTGCAGCGTGGTGCCGGTGGCCCCGCCGGTCTTCGGCTCCTGGAGGTCGGTGGACCAGCTCGAGGAACGCCTCGGGCCGGTGCGGCTGATCCTCTCCGGCTCGGCCCCGCTGCCGACCGACGTGATCGTGGAGTTCACCGAGCGCACCGGCATCGCGATCCACCAGGGCTACGGCCTGACCGAGGCGGCGCCGGTCGTGACCAGCACGCTGCGTTCGAAGACGCTGCAGAACGGCTCGGTCGGTGCGGCGCTCGAGGGCATCGAGATCCGGCTCGTGGACGCCACCGGCAAGACCTTCGAGGGCGATGACCCCGGCGAGATCCAGATCCGCGGCGCCAACCTGTTCAGTGGTTACTGGCCGGACGGAGCCGACGGTCCTGACGACGAGGGCTGGTGGTCGACCGGCGATGTCGGCTTCCTCGACGTGTCGGGAGACCTGTTCCTGGTCGACCGTCTCAAGGAGCTGATCATCGTCTCGGGCTTCAACGTCTACCCCGTCGAGGTCGAGGACGTGATCAGCGAGGTCGCAGGCGTCACCGACGTCGCGGTGATCGGCGTCGCCGACGACGAGAGCGGCGAGGCGGTCGTCGCCTACGTCGTGGCCACTGGCGCAGACCCCGCAGCCGTGGAGGACGGCGTACGCGCCCACTGCGAGGAGCGGCTGGCCCGCTTCAAGCTGCCCACCCGCATCGTCGTCGTCGACGAGCTGCCGCTCACTGTGACTGGCAAGGTGCAGAAGGGCCGGCTGCGAGGCATCGAGCGCCGGCGGGCACTCGGCATCCTGGAGTGAGCTCGGTGCCCGATCCCCGGATCACGTTCTACACCCGCCCGGGCTGCCACCTCTGCGACGAGGCGCGGCTGGTCGTGGAGCGAGTCTGCGCGGAGCTGGGGGAGTCGTACGCCGAGGTCTCCATCGATGATGACCCCGACCTGCAGCACCGCTTCGGCGAGGAAATCCCGGTGACCTTCGTCGACGGCCGTCAGCACGACTTCTGGCGGGTCGACGAGCAGCGACTGCGGGCGGCGCTGGGCGGTTGACGCTTCATCACGGTATGCAGACGAACCGCCACTTCCCATGGTGAGCAACCCGTGGGAAGCGCCGGTTCGGCGACATACCTTGATGAAGCAGCGGCGGGGAACCCACCCCGAAGGCCGTGTGACATCTCACATGTGCTAGTCCGCCAGCCGGACCGCCCCGTTCCCGTTTTGTTCTCGCGTTCACAAACTTCTACAGTGATCAGGCCGTTCGCCTCCGCCCGGCGTCCGGCTGGAAAGTAGAGCAGTGACCGCACGGAGTTCGAGCGACAACGCCCGGGACATTCCCGAGGCCACGGTCGCCCGCCTGCCCGTCTACCTGCGGGCGTTGACCACCCTGGCCGACGACGGCACTCGCACGTGCTCCAGCGAGGACCTCGCCGCGGCCGCGGGCGTCAACAGCGCAAAGCTCCGCAAGGACCTCTCCTACCTCGGCAGCTACGGCACCCGCGGGGTCGGCTACGACGTCGACTACCTGCGCTACCAGATCGCCCGCGAGATCGGCGTGACCCAGGACTGGCCCGTGGTCATCGTCGGCATCGGCAACCTCGGGCACGCCCTCGCCAACTACAGCGGCTTCCGCAGCCGCGGCTTCCGGGTCGTCGCCCTGCTCGACGCCGATCCGAGCCGCACCGACGAGCTGGTCGCCGGGGTCGCGGTGCGCCCCTTCGACGAGCTCGAGCAGATCGTCCGCGACCAGGACGTCGCGATCGGCGTGATCGCCACGCCCGCGCTCGCCGCGCAGGACGTCGCCGACCGGATGGTTGGTTGCGGCATCACCAGCATCCTCAACTTCGCGCCCAGCGTGATCAACGTTCCCCACGGCGTCGACGTGCGCAAGGTCGACCTCTCCATCGAGCTGCAGATCCTCGCCTACCACGAGCAGCGCAAGGCTCAGGCCGACCTCCAGACGGGCACAGCATGAGCGTCCTCGTGGTGGGCATCTCCCACAACTCCGCGCCGGTGGCCCTGCTCGAGCAGGTCGCGCTCGACGACGACGGCGTGCAGAAGCTGGTCACCGCGGCCGCCGCCTCCGAGCACGTGGTCGAGGCCACGGTCATCTCTACCTGCAACCGGGTCGAGATCTACACCGAGGTCGACCGCTTCCACGGCAGCGTCGAGGAGCTGTCGCGACTCCTCGTCGAGCGGGCCGAGCTGTCGACCGAGACGATGCTGCAGCACCTCTACGTCCACTACGACGACGGCGCCGTCTCCCATCTCTTCCAGGTGGCAGCAGGCCTCGACTCGATGGCGGTCGGCGAGGGCCAGATCCTCGGCCAGACCCGCGAGGCTCTGCGCCGCGGCCAGGAGCTCGGCACCGTCGGGCCCGCCCTCAACGTGCTGTTCCAACAGGCGCTGCGCGTCGGCAAGCGCTCGCGCGCCGAGACCGGCATCGACCAGGTGGCCCCGTCGCTGGTCACCGCCGGGCTCGAACGCTCCGGCAGCGTTGCCGGCAAGTACGTCGTCGTGATCGGCGCGGGTGCCATGGCCGGCCTCGCGACGGCCACCGTCTCCCGGCTCGGCGCCTCCGAAGTGGTCGTGGTCAACCGCACCTCCGGCCGGGCCGACCGTCTCGCCGACGAGTACGGCGCCCGCCCGGCTGAGATGGCCGACCTGCCCACCGAGTTGGCGAAGGCCGAGGTGCTGATCACCTGCACCGGCGCCAGCGGAGTGCTCGTCTCCCGTGATCTGCTCGCGGCCGCGCGGACCGACGGCCGGCCGCTCGCCGTGATCGACCTGGCGCTGCCGCACGACGTCGACCCCTCTGTTGCGAACCTGCCCGGCGTCACGCTGATCGGCCTGGCCCACCTGGCCGAGGCGCTGCACGACTCCGACGCCGGTCGCGAGGTCGTCGAGGTCCGGCGCATCGTCAGCGAGGAGGTGGCGGCGTTCCTGGCTGCCCGCCGCCAGGCCAGCGTCACTCCGACCGTGGTCGCCCTGCGCACGATGGCCACCTCCGTGGTCGACGCCGAGATGGCCCGGCTCGACGGACGCCTGCCCGAGCTCGACGAGAGCGCCCGCGCCGAGGTGCTCCACACGGTTCGCCGCGTCGCCGACAAGCTGCTCCACGAGCCAACCGTCCGCGTCAAGGAGCTCGCCAACGAGCAGGGTGCCGTCTCCTATGCCACCGCGCTCGCGGAGCTGTTCGCCCTCGACCCCGACGCCGTCGAGGCCGTCACCCGTCCGGAGGGCCTGACATGACGGCTCCCGTGACTGCACTCCGCATAGGTACCCGTGGCTCCCGGCTCGCGACGACGCAGGCCGAGCTGGTGGCCGCCCTCGTTCGCGACCGTCTCGGCCGCGACACGGAGCTGGTCGAGATCACCACCGAGGGCGACCGGACCCAGGCGTCCGGCGCCTCCCTCGAGCAGATCGGTGGCACCGGCGTCTTCGTCAGCGCGCTGCGCGAAGCGCTCCTCGACGGACGGGTCGACCTTGCTGTCCACTCGCTCAAGGACCTGCCCACGGCTGCGGCCGACGGCATCCACCTGGCCGCCGTACCCACTCGCGAGGACCCGCGCGACGTCGTCGTGGCTCGCGACGGGCTGACGCTCGGCGAGCTGCCGGTCGGCAGCAGGGTCGGCACCGGGTCGCCGCGACGCGAAGCCCAGCTGCACGCCCTCGGCCTCGGTTTGGACGTGGTGCCAGTTCGTGGCAACGTCGACACCCGAATCGGGAAGGTCCACGCGGGCGACTACGACGCCGTCGTGCTTGCCCGGGCGGGCCTGGCCCGACTGGGGCGGATCGAGGAGGCCACCGAGGTGCTCGACCCACTGCAGATGCTGCCGGCGCCCGGACAAGGCGCGCTGGCGGTGGAGTGTGCCGACGGCACGCTCGCCACCGAGCTCGCGGCGCTCGACGACCCGCGCACGCGGGTCGCGGTCGAGGCGGAGCGGGCCGTGCTCGCCACTCTCGAAGGTGGGTGCTCGGCTCCGGTCGGGGCACTGGCAGAGGTGGTCGAGGGTGAGGACGGCGACGAGCTCTGGGTGCGGGCGGTAGCGCTATCGCGTGACGGCCAGCTCTCGGTGCGGATGTCGGCCTCCGGCGATCCGGGCGACGCGACCGGGCTCGGCAACCGGCTGGCGAGCGACATGCTCGCCGACGGAGCAGGACAGCTAGAAGTTGCACACACGGCACAGGCAACAGTTCAGGCAGCAGAACAAGCAAAGGTGCAGAACGCATGACGCGAGGCAAGACGACCACGACCACTGGACGGGCCGCCGAGAAGGCAGCCCGCGCATGGGTCTCGTTCGTGGGCAGCGGACCCGGAGACCCGGACCTCCTGACGGTGCGTGCCGTCGACCTGATCAAGCAGGCCGACGTCATCGTGACCGAGTCCCCCGAGCACGACCAGCTCGTACGCACCCTGCTCGGGCTTCCGACGCCCCAGCCGGTGGACGAGAGCGACGAAAGCGATCCATCTGGCGACGTCGAGCCGGTCGAGACCCCCGGTCCCGAGCTGGTCGACGGCGGATTCGGCCTCGACGGGCAGCCGCTCACCCACGCCGCCCGCGCCAAGGTCGTGGTCCGCCAGGCCAAGCGGGGGCTGCGGGTGGTCCGGCTGATGGCCGGTGACCCGTTCCTCTACGCCTCCGGCCCCGAGGAGGCGCAGGCCGTCGCCAAGGCCGGCATCGGCTTCGAGATCGTGCCCGGCGTCTCGTCGGTCGGCGCCGTCCCGGCGTACGCCGGCATCCCCCTGACCACCAAGGATCACCGCGAGATCTCAGTTGTCACCTGTGGCGACAAGATCGACTGGAAGCAGTACGCCGACGACCGCACGCTGGTGCTGCTCTCGGCCGTCGGCATGATCGGCGACATCGCGAAGGACCTCATCGCCGCCGGGCGGTCGCCCGAGACCTCGGTCGCGATGACCCGGGTCGGCACGACCACCGAGCAGGCCACGGTCGTCTCGACCCTGGAGCACATCGCGGCCGACGCCCGCGCGGCCCGGATCTCGCCGCCGGCGATCACCGTGGTCGGCAAGGTCGTCGATCTCCGCGAGACGCTGTCGTGGTTCGAGACCAAGCCGCTGTTCGGCTGGCGGGTGCTGGTGCCCCGCACCAAGGACCAGGCCCCCTCCCTGTCGACCCGCCTGCGGGGTTTCGGCGCGGTGCCCGAGGAGGTCCCGACGATCTCGGTCGAGCCCCCGCGCAACCCGCTCCAGATGGACAAGGCCGTACGCGGCCTGGTCGAGGGCCGTTACGAATGGATCGCGTTCACCTCGGTCAACGCCGTCAAGGCGGTGCGCGAGAAGTTCGAGGAGTACGGCCTCGATGCCCGCGCCTTCTCCGGCCTGAAGATCGCGGCCGTCGGCGACAAGACCGCTGCGGCCATCGCGGCCTGGGGTCTTCGGGCCGACCTGATGCCCTCGGGCGAGCAGTCGGCCGCTGGTCTGCTGGCCGACTGGCCTGAGTACGACGAGGTGCTCGACCCGATCAACCGGGTCTTCCTGCCCCGCGCCGACATCGCCACCGAGAACCTCGTGGCCGGTCTGATCGACCTCGGCTGGGAGTGCGACGACGTGACGGCCTACCGCACCGTGCGGGCAACCCCGCCGCCGGCGCCGACCCGCGACGCGATCAAGAGCGGCCGGTTCGACGCGGTGGTGTTCACCTCGTCCTCGACGGTCCGCAACCTGGTCGGCATCGCCGGCAAGCCGCACCCGTCCACGGTGATCGCCGTGATCGGGCCGGCCACCGCCAAGACGGCCGAGGAGCACGGCCTGCGGGTCGACGTACTGGCCTCGAAGCCGGACGTCGACGAGCTGGTCAACGCCCTCGCCGACTTCGGCGGCACCCGCCGGCTCGCGATGCTGGAAGCCGGCGAGCCGGTCACCAAGCCGTCCGACCGCAAGCCGACCGGACGCAGGAAGGCCAGCTCTTCGCGATGACCGACGAGGTGGTGGGTCCGCAGATCCGGCCGCGCCGGCTGCGGACCACGCCTGGCCTTCGACGGATGGTCGCCGAGACCTCGGTCGAGGCGCGGCAGCTGGTGCTGCCGCTCTTCGTCCGTGAGGGGATCGACGATCCCCACCCCATCGCGTCGATGCCCGGCGTCGTCCAGCACACCCGCGATTCCCTGCGCAAGGCGGTCAGCGAGGCCGCCGACCTCGGGCTGGGCGGGGTGATGCTGTTCGGCATCCCTGAGCACAAGGACGCCACCGGCTCGCAGGCGCTCGACCCAGCCGGCATCCTCAACGTCGCGATCGCCGACGTGGTCGCCGAGGTGGGCGATGCGCTCACCGTGATGAGCGACCTGTGCATCGATGAGTTCACCGACCACGGCCACTGCGGGGTGCTCACCGCCGACGGCCGGGTCGACAACGACGCAACGCTCGCGGTGTACGCCGACATGGCTCTGGCCCACGCCGCCGCCGGCGTCCACATGGTCGGACCCAGCGGGATGATGGACGGCCAGGTGGCGGCGATCCGGACCGCCCTCGACGGTGCCGGGCACACCGACGTCGCGATCCTCGCCTACTCGGCGAAGTACGCCTCCGCGTTCTTCGGACCGTTCCGCGAAGCCGTGGCTTCCTCGCTCGAGGGCGATCGCCGTACCTACCAGCAAGACCCCGCCAATGCCCGCGAGGGCGTCCGAGAGGCGCTGCTCGACATCGAGCAGGGCGCCGACATCGTGATGGTGAAGCCGGCGCTGGGTTACCTCGACGTGGTGCGCCAGGTGCGCGACGCGGTGGACGTACCGGTGGCGGCCTACAACATCTCGGGCGAGTACTCCATGGTGGAGGCCGCCGCGGCTCACGGCTGGATCGATCGCGAGTCGGCGATCCTCGAGACGCTGACCTCGATCCGCCGCGCGGGCGCGGACGTGATCCTCACCTACTGGGCCGCCGAGGCCGCCCGGTTGCTAGCTCGCTGAATCCGGTTCTTTCGGGTTCATGTAGTCATCGATGCACTGCTGGAACTTGCCCGGCTCGAGCAGCTCGTTGAAGCCGTCGAGGGTGCACTGCAGAGTCGCCTGGGTCAGCGTGAGCAGGTCGTCGACGGGTGGAACGCCGATGCTCGGGAGAGGCGGCAGCGTGATGTCGGGCACGAAGCTGGGCAGTGGGGTCTCCGGCTCCTCTTCCTCGCCGTCGGGGTCGTCACCGCCGGGGGTCTCTCCGTCGCCGGGTCCCTGCGTCTCGCCGGGGTTGAACGGCTGGCCGCCGCTGTTGGCACTCGGGGTGCCCCGCGAGTCGCCGTTGCCGTTGCCACTGCCTTGGTGCGGCTCGGGGAACAGCAGGCCCGCGGCGGAGGTGTTGTTGGGGATCGAGGTGAAGTCGCCGTCGAGGTAGGCCTCCATGATGGCGAGGACGAGGTCGACGTAGGCCTGGGAGTGGTTGTAGCGGTAGACGGCGGAGCGCTGTCCGGCGGTGGTGGAGAGGTCGTCGTCGCCGGAGCAGAGGTAGACGGCGGTGCCGAGGGCGGCGTCGTCGATGTCCTGTGGGTTGCGCTGCCCGTCGCCGTCGGCGTCGACGCCGACCACGGACCAGGTGGAGGGGATGAACTGCATCGGTCCGACGGCGTGGTCGAAGACGAGGTCGTTGTCGAACTGCCCGGCGTCGGTGTCGCGGATGACCGACGTGTTGTTGCTGCCGTCGAGGGCGACGCCGTAGATGCCCGGCTGGGAGATGCCGTCGTCGTCGAGGGCGTTGCCGCCGAACCGTCCGTGGTTGGACTCGACCCGGCCGATGGCCGCGATCAGCTGCCAGCTGAGGTTGCAGAACTCGTCGGCGGAGTTGATCACGCTCTCGGCGCGCTGGTAGGCGGCCAGGGCGGCGGCGGGGATGCCGTTGGTCGAGGAGCTGGCCACGATCTGCTGGGTGTCGCCCGCAACGCCCAGACCGAGACCGTCTCCCGTGGATACGCTGGCCGGAGCCTCGATCGCCTCACTGGGGACCGTGGCGCCTTCGGGCAGCGGGTCCTCCTGCGGAGACTCGGCGACCACCGCAGCGGTGACGCCGGTGCCCGCGAGGCTCGCGGTCCAGGCAGCTGAGAGCAGGGCAAGCGGCACAATCGCCGCGGCCTTCTGCCAACGACCGAACTGCTTGGTCGACATCTGCTCTCCCTGTGCGCTGCCTTGCGGTGCGTACCGCGCAGTGTCCCTCCCGCGCGCCATTCATCTGCCAACGAAGTCTGACACAGCGAAGTTACGCGCGTCAGCGCTCTGGCAGCAATGCTACGGGGGCGGCTGCGGGGGCAGGGCGAGCACCCTCTGGGGCCTCGGGGACAATGAGCCGGTGACCAGTCCGGTGCCCGCCTCGCGCGCGCTCTTCGACCGGGCCCTCGCCGTTACGCCGGGCGGGGTCAACTCGCCCGTACGCGCCTTCGCCGCGGTCGGCGGCACCCCACGCTTCGTCCGGTCCGCTCGCGGTGCGTGGCTGACCGACGTCGACGGCAACGACTACGTCGACCTGGTCTGCTCGTGGGGACCGATGCTGCTCGGCCACGCCCACCCCGAGGTGCAGGCTGCGGTGCTGGCAGCGGTCGCACGCGGCACGTCGTACGGCACTCCGACCGAGCCGGAGGTCGAGCTCGCCGAGGAGATCGTCGCCCGTACGCCGGCGGAGAAGGTGCGGCTCGTGTCGTCCGGCACCGAGGCGACCATGTCGGCGATCCGTCTGGCCCGTGGCTTCACGGGGCGCGACGTGGTGGTCAAGTTCGCCGGCTGCTACCACGGCCATGTCGACGCGCTGCTTGCTTCGGGAGGGTCCGGGCTGCTCACGTTCGCCGTGCCGGGCACCCCGGGTGTGCCCGCGTCGTCGACGGCGCTGACGCTGGTGCTGCCCTACAACGACCGGTCCGCGGTCGAGGCCGCCTTCGCCGAGCACGGCGACCGGATCGCGTGCCTGATCACCGAGGCGGCGCCGGGCAACATGGGCGTGGTGCCGCCCGAGCCCGGCTTCAACGGGTTCCTGGCCGAGATCTGCGCCCGACACGGCGCGCTGTTCGTCTCCGACGAGGTGATGACCGGGTTCCGCGCCTCGGCGCAGGGCCAGTGGGGGCTCGACGGCGCGCTCGAGGGGTGGGCCCCCGACCTGATGACCTTCGGCAAGGTGATGGGCGGCGGGTTCCCGGCCGCGGCCTTCGGTGGCCGCGCCGACGTGATGGCGCACCTCTCGCCGGAGGGGCCGGTCTACCAGGCGGGAACCCTGTCCGGTAACCCCGTCGCCACCACGGCCGGCCTGACCACGCTCCGGCTCGCCACCGACGACGTCTACGCCCACATCGGTACCGCCGGCGACGTCATCAAGGCCGCAACGGCCGAGGCGCTGACCGCTGCCGGGGTGCCGCACCTGATTTCCGCGGCCGGCACGATGTTCTCGGTGTTCTTCTGCGACCCGGCAGCCGGCCCGGTGCGCGACTTCGAGTCCGCCACCCGCACCGACGTGACGGCGTACGCCGCCTTCTTCAACGCCCTGCTCGCGGCCGGCGTCTACCTGCCGCCATCGGCGTACGAGGCCTGGTTCCTGTCGTCGGCCCACGACGACCGGGCCGTGCAGGCGGTGCTGGACGCGTTGCCGGCGGGAGCCACGGCCGCGGCGACAGCGATCGACAACGAAGAAAGAGAGCAATGAGCCAGACCCCCGACACCGTCGTCCATCTGATCCGGCACGGCGAGGTGCACAACCCAGATGGCGTCCTCTACGGGCGGCGCGACGGGTTCCACCTGTCCGAGCTCGGCAAGCAGATGGCCGAGAAGGTTGCCACCGCGATCCAGGACCGCGACATCACCCACCTGCGCAGCTCGCCGCTGGAGCGCGCACAGGAGACGGCGGAGCCGCTGGCGCTCGCGCGCGGGCTCGAGGTCACACTCGACAAGCGCGTGATCGAGTCGAGCAACAAGTTCGAGGGTGCGCAGTTCGGAGCGGGCCGTAACGCTCTGAAGAACCCCGCGACCTGGCGTCACCTCTGGAACCCGTTCAAGCCGTCGTGGGGAGAGCCCTACAAGGAGATCGTCGGCCGGATGATGGCCGCGGTCCACGACGCCCGCGAAGCGGCACAGGGTCATGAGGCGGTGATCGTCTCCCACCAGCTGCCGATCTGGACGACGCGCCTGCACGTCGAGGGCCGGTCGTTCCTGCACGACCCGCGCAAACGGCAGTGCACGCTGTGCTCGCTGACGTCGTTGCACTTCGTGGGCGACCGGATCACTCAGGTCTCCTACAGCGAGCCCGCCGGTGACCTGATCCCCAAGGGCGACAAGAAGGCGCCCTTCTCGGCCGGCGGCGCACCCGAGGAGAAGCGCCCCTGATGCTGCGCCGGCTCGTCGTGCTCACCCTCGTGGTCGCTGTCCTCAGCGGCTGTTCGGGCCTGCCCGAGTCCGGCGACAAGGGCTACACGACCGACGAGGGGCGGGTCAGCACGCTCGCGGTCGACGACCGGGAGTCGCCGGTCGCGCTGCGCGCCGACGACCTCGACGGCAACGAGATCTCGCTCGCGGACTACCGCGGCAAGCCGCTCGTGATCGTGGTCTGGGGCGCCTGGTGCGTGGAGTGCCGGGCCGAGCAGCCCGACGTCAACGGGGCCGCGGAGGACCTGGCGGGCACGGCCGAGTTCGTAGGCATCGACGTACGCGACAACGTCAGCGCGGCCCAGCTCTACGAGCGGGAGAAGGACGTCGCGTACCCCTCGATCGACGGCAACGACGGCCAGGCGCTGAAGGTGTTCACCGGCTCCCTGTCTCCCTACACGGTCCCGGCGTTCGTGGTGCTCGACGCGGAAGGCAGGATCGCGGCCAGCATCATCGGCAAGCTCCCGTCCCGGCTGACGCTGGTCGACGTCGTAGAAGAGGTGGCCTCCGGGGCCACGGGCAACGCAGATGGGTGAGTGGTTCCAGGACCAGGCACTCTCCGGATCGATGCCGCTGGCCATCCCGGTGGCCCTGGTCGCGGGCCTCGTCTCGTTCTTCTCACCCTGCGTGATCCCGCTGCTGCCGGGCTACCTGTCCTATGCGACCGGCCTGTCCGGTGCAGACCTCGCCAGCGGTGAGGCCGAGACCCGCCGCGGCCGGATGCTGCTCGGTTCGGTGCTGTTCGTGCTCGGCTTCGCGGTGGTCTTCGTGACCCTGGGCGCCCTCTCGGGTGCCGTCGGGCCAGTGGCTGGTCGACGAGCGGCGCACGATCACCGTGGTGCTGGGATCCCTGACCATCGTGCTCGGGCTGGTCTTCGCCGGCCTGGTCCCGTTCCTCCAGCGGGAGTGGCGGGTGCACGCGGTCCCGGCAGTGGGTCTCGGCGCCGCTCCGGTGCTCGGCTTCCTCTTCGGCCTCGGCTGGACGCCCTGCATCGGCCCGACCCTGACCGCGATCACCACGCTGTCGTTCAACGAGGCGACGGTGACCCGCAGCGCCGTACTGGCCGGGTTCTACGCGTTCGGCCTGGGGCTCCCGTTCATCGCGGCGGGACTCGCCTACCGCCGGGCTCTCGGGGCGATGTCGTTCGTACGCCGCCACCAGCAGTTCGTGATGCGGCTCGGCGGGCTGCTGCTGGTCGTCGTGGGCGTCCTGCTCGTCTCGGGCTGGTGGGACTGGGTGGTCACCTGGCTGCAGACCAACGTCATCAACTCGACCACGGTGGGCGTATGAGCGAGACGGACGCGCCCCCCGAGCGGAGGGCCGGCGAGCTCACCGCGCGCGAGCTGGTGCGGTGGGGCTGGCGCCAGCTGACCTCGATGCGGACCGCGCTGATCCTGCTGCTGGTGCTCGCCCTCGCGGCGATCCCGGGCTCGGTGATCCCGCAGGTGGGAGTGGACGCGCTCGGCACCTCCCGCTGGAAGGAGGACCACCCGACGCTCACGCCGATCTACGAGCGGCTGGATCTCTTCTCGGTCTACGACTCCGCATGGTTCTCCGCGATCTACATCCTGCTCGTGCTCTCGCTCGTCGGGTGCATCGTGCCGCGCACGTTCCACTACTGGCGCGGCATCCGGGCGCAGCCTCCTGTCGCGCCGCGGAACCTGACCCGGCTCCCGGACCACGCGTCGTACCAGACCTCCGAGCCGGTCGACGAGGTGCTCGCGAAGGCGCGGATGGTGCTGAAGCGGGGTCACCGCCTGCGCGACGACGAGGGCGACGGTGCGGTCAGCGCAGAGCGCGGCTACCTGCGCGAGGTCGGCAACCTGGTCTTCCACCTGTCCGTGCTGGTCGTCCTGGTCGGCTTCGCGATGGGCGGGCTGTTCGGCTACAAGGGCGCCGTGATCGTGGTCGAGGGCGGCGGCTTCGGCAACAACCCGAACCAGTACGACGACTTCGCGCCGGGCCGGCTCTTCTCGATCGACGACATGGACAACTTCTCCTTCGACGTCGAGAACTTCGACGTGGAGTGGCTGACCGACGGTCCCCGGGCCGGCATGGCGCGCAAGTTCAACGCGAGCCTGCGCTACCAGGAGGGCACCGACGGGAAGCAGCGGAGCTACGACCTGCGCGTCAACCACCCGTTGACGATCGGCGGCACCGAGCTGTTCCTGGTCGGCCACGGTTACGCACCGGTGATCACGGTCCGCGACGGCAACGGCGACATCGCCTACTCGGGACCGGCCATCTTCCTGCCGCAGGACGCAAGCTTCCTGTCCTTCGGCGTGGTGAAGGCCGCGGACGCGCAGCCCGCCGGGATCGGGCTCGAGGGGCTCTTCTACCCGACGTTCTACATGACGGAAGACGGCGACCCGGCCACGCTGATGGGCGACGACAACAACCCGCTGCTCTCGCTGCTCGTCTACGCCGGCGACCTCAACATGGACTCCGGGCCGTCGCAGTCGGTCTACGTCCTCGACAAGTCGAAGGCCGACCAGGTCGAGTCCGACGGCAAGCCGTTCCGGTTGGACATCACGCCAGGGGAGACGACTGAGCTCCCGGACGGGCTCGGGTCGGTGACCTTCGAGGGCGTCGAGCCCTGGGTGCGGATCCAGATCAGCAAGTCGCCCGGCAAGCTGATCGCCCTCGGGGGAGTCGTTCTCGCCCTGCTCGGGCTCCTCGGGTCGCTCTTCATCCGGCCGCGGCGGGTATGGGTGCGCGCCCGTCGAGAAGGAGAGGTCACAATGGTGGACGTCGCCGCGCTGGACCGCTCCGGCGGAGGCGACGTGACCGACGTACTTGCGGAGCTCGTAGTGAAGCTGAAGGAGCGACAGTGACCGACGCCGACTGGGGACTGCTGAGCGACCAGGCCGTCGCGGCTGCGGGAGTCGTCTACTTCCTGGCCCTGCTGACGCACATCGCCGAGTGGGCGTCGATGCGCACGCCGGCTGCTGCCGAGTCGGAGGCCGCCGCCGACGGCGGGTCCGTCATCGTCGCGACCGGAGGGCGCGCGCCAGCAGACCCGGCGCAGCGGGTGGCTTTCCTCGGTCGCCTCGGGCTGCTGCTGACGCTGCTGGCGGGCTCGGTCCACCTGGTGGCGCTCGTCGGCCGGGGCATGTCCGCAGACCCCAACCGGGTGCCCTGGGGCAACATGTACGAGTTCACGATCTCCGGCACCTTCGTGGTGACGCTGATGTACCTCGTGCTCTACCGCCGCTACAAGCTCGACTGGATCTCACCGCTGGTCGTCGGCTTCGTGCTCACCTTCCTGATGGTCGCGGTGATCTGGCTGCACGACGAGGTCGCCCCACTGCCCGAGGCGCTCGACTCCTACTGGCTGGTGATCCACGTGGTCTCCGCGATCATCGCCACCGGCGGGTTCACTCTGGGCGGGCTGCTGTCCGCGATGTACCTCTTGAAGCTGCGCAAGCCCGAGACGACGACCGGCCCGCTCTCGCGGGTGCCCCCACTCGAGGTGCTCGACCGGATCTCCTACCGGATCCACGCGTTCGCGTTCCCGGTCTGGACCTTCGCGGTGCTGATCACCGGCCCGATCTGGGCGCACGAGGCGTGGTCGTCGTACTGGAACTGGGACCCGAAGGAGGTCTGGGCGTTCATCACCTGGGTGGTCTACGCCGCCTACCTGCACGCCCGCGCCACGGCCGGCTGGAAGGGCCGCAACGCCGCCCTCCTCGCCCTTCTCGGAGTCGCCACGCTGTGGTTCAACTTCATCGGGATCAACTACTTCTCCAGCGCCAGCCAGCACTCCTACGCCTCGGCGCCCGCCTTGGTTGAGGTTCAGCCGGGCCCGCGCGCGTAGCGGATCGATTCTCGCCGTCAAGGATTCCCTTCGGCGCCTTCGGCGTCCTTGACTGCGAGCCTCGATCGATCCGCTGTGCGGCGCACGGGGCGGCGGCAAGCCGCCGCCCGCGCAAGCGCGGGCCCGAACCAGACGGTGGTTGAGGTGCGAGGAGCGCCAGCGACGAGCCTCGAAACCCCTGTAGTAGAGCGGGAAACTCGTTCTCGGTCCGTGATCTGAAGGTCGGTGGATAACCCCCGAAACCGGGCCATCACTGTCGGTGGCGAGTGCTTGGATTCTTCTATGACCGCAACCGCAACCGAGACCATGAGCAGCACCGCCGCTGCCGTGCTCGATGGGCTGCGTGGTCACCAGGCCGACCGGGACGCGGCCGAGATCCGGATCCTCCAGACCACCATCGAGTGGGCGGTGCTGCACGTGGTCGAGCCCGACCAGGACCACGCCAACCACGGGTTCTTCGGTGACCGCCCGATCCCGCTGGCCGGTGACGGTGCGCCGTTGGTGTCGGAGTTCGCGGCGATGGAGTACGCCGCCGCGCGCGGGATGTCGACTGACGCCGGCAACAGCTATCTGGGTCGGGCACTCGAGCTGCGCTACCGCCTGCCACGCCTCTGGGCACGTGTGGTCGCTGGTGACCTGCCGGTGTGGCGGGCCGGCCGGATCGCCGACCACGCCATGTCCCTCCCGATGGCTGGCGCCGCCCACGTTGACCGTCACCTGGCTCCTGTGGCGCACTCGTGTTCGTGGGCGCAGCTGGAACGCCTGGTCGAGGAAGCAACCGTGCGGTTCGACCCCGAAACCGCCGAAGCCAAGCGACGTGAGGCAGCTGAGCGGCGGCACGTCGATGTCCGCGTGGACGAGGTCACCTTCGATGGCACCGTCCACATCGACGCAGAAGTGGATCTCGCCGACGCCCTCGATCTCGAGGAGGCCCTCAGGCTGGGCGCGCAGCAGCAGGCCGACCTCGGGTCGACTGAGCCGTTGGACGTCCGCCGTTCCATCGCCCTGGGTGATCTGGCCCGGCGCCAGCTCGCCCTCGACACCGACCAACCCGGCGGACGATCGGTGGTGCTCTACGCGCACATCTCCGAATGGTCAGTGGTGGGCCGGTGCGGCAACACCCGGACCCCGATCAGCGTCGAACAGATCAAGGAATGGTGCGCGAGTGCCGCCCAGGTCGTGGTCAAGCCGGTCATCGATCTGACCGAGCACATCCACGTCGAGGCCTACGAGGCGCCCGGCCGGCTCAAGGAACAGAACGTCCTGGTCGACCTCCACTGCGTGCACCCCTACTGCACCAGACCTGCGCACCGCTGCGACTGCGACCACTCGATCGCGCACGCCAACGGCGGCACGACCTGCTCCTGCAACACCGCGCCGCTATGCAGACGCCACCACCGCGCCAAGACCCACTCAGGGTGGAACTACGTCGTGCTCGACCGCGGCACCTACCTGTGGACTACACCCAACGGACTCCAGCTGATCCGCGACCACCGCGGCACGCATCCGGTTTGACCACCCCGCCCCACACCCCGGCCAGACAGATTTGGCCGGGGCTTTCGGCGCGTGCGTGCGCTTAGCCCTTGGGGCCGTCCGGGTCCTCCGGGTTGAGCCGTTTGCGGTCGAGGTCGCGGAGGAAGTCCTCGTCATCGTCGGGCGCCACGATCCTGGGCGGCGTGCTCGGCCGGCGCTTCGGCTTGGGCCGCGGCTTCTGCTGAGGGGTCAGGCCGCGTTCCTGCATGAGCCGGACCAGAAAGTACGTCGCGACCGCGAACACGATCACTACGAGCAGGAACCTCAACACCCCTCCAATGTAGAGCGCCGGTGGTGATGCGTACCCTCGAACCCGTGAAGGAATTCTGGACCTACACCCTCCTACGGATCGCGCTCTTCCTCGGTTCAGCCGCCATCGTCTACGCCATCTGGGCCGTGGTGAGTGACGAGGTGCCCGTGGTGTGGGTGGTCGTGATCGGGTTCGTGGTCAGCGGCCTGGGCTCCTACTTCATCCTCAACCCGCAGCGGGAGGCCTTCGCGCGCCGCGTCGACGAGCGCGCCCGCCGCGCCACGACCAAGATCGAGGAAATGCGGTCCAAGGAGGACGCGGACTAACGCTTCCGGCGGTTGAGCTGCCGGTCGATCCGGCTCGTGTCCTGACCGAGCACCTTGGCAAGCAGCGACGCGCGCATCCGCCAGGCGACGAAGCCGGCCGCGATCACGGCCAGGATGATCAGAATCGTCAACATTCTTCGAGCGTACGTCGGGGTCGGTCAGCTGCAGGCGAACAGAGCCGCGGTCACGAGGACCGCCCAGGCCAGCTCGGCCAGGCCCGTCTGTTGCAGCACCGGGATCAGCCCCGGACCGGTGGCGCCGCGGAGCACGGTCCGGGCAGCCGGCACGGCCACGAGCAGGAAGCCGAGTCCCACCAGGACGCACGAGGTCGTGGCGACCGCGACAGCGACGACTGCAGCCACGGCCGCGAGCACGAGCAGGAGGTAGAGGTAGCGGGTCCGCTGGTCGCCGAGGCGGACGGCGAGGGTGCGCTTGCCGGCGACCGTGTCGGTGGGGATGTCGCGCAGGTTGTTGGTCACCAGGATCGCGCAGGCGAGCGCGCCGATGCCGACGCCGGCATACAGCGCGGGCCACTCCCACGACTCGGTCTGGACGTAGGTCGTGCCGATCACGGCCACCAGCCCGAAGAACACGAAAACCATGACCTCGCCGAGGCCCAGGTAGCCGTAAGGCTTCGAACCGCCGGTGTAGTGCCACGCCGCGACCACGCAGACCAGCCCGACCGCAACCAGCCACCAGGCCGTGGTCGCGGCGAGCGTCAGCCCCGCGACTCCGGCAACGCCGAACGCGAGGAACGCGGCCCGCTTCACCGCGCCCGGCGCCGCCGCTCCCGAGCCGACCAGCCGCATCGGGCCGACCCGCACGTCGTCGGTGCCGCGGATCCCGTCGGAGTAGTCGTTGGCGTAGTTGACCGCCACCTGCAGTGCCAGGCTGACGACGAGGGCGAGCAACGCCTTCCACCACACCCACTCGTCGGCGTACGCCGCCACGCCGGTGCCGGCGAGCACGGGGGCGACGGCTGCGGGAAGGGTGCGCGGCCGGGCGCCGGCCAGCCATTGTGCGGGGGTTGCCACAAGGAGGCAGTCAAGCAGGCAGCGTTGCGGTGTCCTTCGCCAGGTAGCGCTCCGCGGCACGCGCCGCGGGACCCATGGCCAGGGTCGCGATCACGACGATCGCGGCGATCGTGATCCAGCCCGGTGTGCCCCAGGTCATGGCGAGGAACGTGAACAAGGCCGGCGCCCAGACGCTGCCGGCCGTGCCGCCGAGCTGGGACGCCCCTTGGTACTCGCCGCGCCGTTGCGGATCCGACAGCTCGGACATGAAGCCCCAATGCCCGGCGGACTGGAACAGCTCGGCGCCGGTGACAGTCACATGGCCGAGCCAGACCAGACAGATCGTGACCCAGCCGATGGTGTCGTGGGTGACCAGCACGATCCCGCACGAGGCCACGAAGAAGACCGCGCTGATCCGGGACGCGCGCAGTGACCGATCGACGGAGTCGACGCCGCGCGCGGCAGCGACCTGGAGGCAGACCGCCATCACGGTGTTGGTGCCGAACAGCCAGGCCAGCAGCACCCGCGGCGCATCGGTCTCCTCGACCAGCCACAGCGGGATCACGATGTTGAGCAGGACCTGGTTGGTGCCGAGCACCCCGTCGCACGCACTGAGGAGCAGGAATCCCTTGTTGCGCAGGGCTCCCGCGTTGACCAGCTGGTCGGGGGCTGCAGGCGCCCGGTCGTGTTCGGCGTCGGGCAACCGGGTGATGTAGAGGGCGTTGGCCGCGAGGATCGCGCCGGTCAGCCACGGCACGGCGCGCACGATGTCGTCGTTGTTGAAGGCCAGGGCGATGCCACCGATCAGCGCACCCAGGGTGAAGCCGATGTTGAGGGCGGCGCGCATGAACGCCTGCGACTGCACGCGCTCCTCGCGTGGGAAGACGTCGAGCGTGTAGGCGCCGCGGCCGGACCACCCGGCCGTCTCGATGATCTGGTGCACGACCATCACCGCGAGGAAGGCCGCGAACCCGTCGATGAACGGCCATACGGCGTACACGCTGGCTCCGCCGAACGCGCCCATCGCCCACATCCGCTTGGGGCCGAGCCGGTCGGCGAGCTTGCCGAGCGGCACCGCGAAGAAGAACGAGACGACGCCGGCGACGGTCAGGCCGAGGCCGACCTGCGCGGCGCTCAGGCCGACGATCTGGGTGAAGAAGACCGCGCTCCCGGTGAGGAACGTGCCCTCACCGATGGCGAAGAGCACGGACTGGACCGACAGCTTCCGCGCCAGCGGCGTGGGCGGGAGCATCCGAGAGAGTCGCAAGGCCATCCCGTGCATTCTCTCCCGCGCAGTAGCGTTCGTCGCGTGGTTTTGCTGAGCCCTCGTGGCGCGCCTGCTGAGGTGGTGGAGCAGCTGCGTGGCTGGCTCGACGGGCCCGACGACGTGCGGCTCTGCGTCGAGACCTCGGGATCCACGGGCGCACCCAAGCGCGTAGTGCTCTCGCGCGCCGCGGTGCTGGCCTCGGTCGCCGCAACGGAGCGCCGGCTCGGTGCGACGGGGCAGTGGGTGCTCAAGCTCGAGCCGACCTACGTGGCCGGGGTGCAGGTCGTGGTCCGCTCCCTGGTTGCCGGCTCCGATCCCGTCGAGGAGTGGCCCGGAGACGACGGCTGGTTCGTCTCGCTGGTGCCGACCCAGCTGCAGCGGCTGCTGGACACTCCCGACGACGCGGCCGCCCTGCGGCGTGCGCACACGGTGCTGCTCGGCGGCGGCCCGATCGACCCGGCGCTGCGTGGGCGGGCGGCCGATGTCGGCGTGCGGGTGGTCGCGACGTACGGCTCGGCTGAGACCGCCGGCGGCTGCGTCTACGAAGGGCTCCCGCTCGACGGAGTGGCCGTGGCGACCGACGCCGGCGGCCGGATCCGGATCGCCGGGCCAACGCTGTTCGACGAGTACGCCAGCGACCCGGCCCTGACCGCGGCGACCCTGGTCGACGGCTGGTTCCTCACCGCCGATGCCGGGCGGATGGACGAGGACGGCCGGCTCTCGGTGCTCGGGCGGCTCGACGACATGATCGTGACCGGCGGCGTCAACGTGCCCGGCCCGGCGGTCGCGGCCCGGCTGCGCGAACATCCGGGCGTGGCCGCGGCCGAGGTGGTCGGCGTACCGGATGGGGAGTGGGGCAACCGGGTGGTGGCCTTCGTGGTCGGCACGATGTCTCTGGATGCGGCCCGCGACTGGGTGGCCGAGGCCCGGCCGCGGTCGTGGGCGCCGCGACAGGTGGTCGTGCTCGACGCGATCCCGATGCTGGGCAACGGCAAGCCCGACCGGCTCGCGCTGCGGGAGCTCGCGTGAAGGTCTGGTCGGTCCCGATGCGGACCCGCTTCCGTGGCATCACCGTGCGCGAAGGGGTGCTGCTGCGCGGTGAAGCCGGCTGGGGGGAGTGGAGCCCGTTCCTCGAGTACGACGCCGCCGAGGCTGAGCCATGGCTGCGCTGCGCGGAGGAGGCGGCGGCAGGGGACTGGCCCGACCCGGTGCGCGACTCCGTGCCGGTCAACGTGACCGTGCCGGCGGTCGGACCCGAGCGAGCGGTCGAGATCGTGCGCGATGGCGGCTGCCGCACCGCCAAGGTGAAGGTGGCCGAGCCCGGACAGTCGATGGCCGACGCCCAGGCCCGCCTCGAGGCGGTTCGATACGCGCTCGGTCCGAGCGGTGCGGTGCGCATCGATGCCAACGGGGGATGGTCGGTCGGCGAGGCGATCCGCGCGATCGCGCTGCTGGAACGCGCGGCCGGCGGACTGGAGTACGTCGAACAGCCCTGCGCGAGCGTGGAGGAGCTGGCGCTGGTGCGCCGTGCTGTCGACGTACCGATCGCGGCCGACGAGTCGATCCGCCGCGCGGCCGACCCCTATCGGGTGCGCGATCTCGAGGCCGCCGACGTGGCGGTGCTCAAGGTGCAGCCGCTGGGCGGGGTCCGCGCCTGCCTGCGGATCGCGGAGGACATCGGCCTGCCAGTCGTGGTGTCGTCGGCACTGGAGACGTCGGTGGGCATCGCGGCCGGCGTCGCCCTGGCCGCGGCCCTGCCCGAGCTGCCGTTCGCCTGCGGCCTGGCGACGGTTCAGCTGCTCACCGACGACCCCGTCACCGAGCCGTTGCTCCCGATCGACGGGATGCTGCCGGTGCGCCGTCCGGTGGTCGACGAGTCGGCGCTCGAGCGGTTGGCCGCCTCGCCGGACCGGGTCGCGCACTGGGAGGCCCGCCTCGCCGAGGTGCGCGCGCTGCGGCAGGATCGCTCCTTGTGACTACCCCGTCGGCCGAGCTCGCCCGCTCGGTGGTGACCTCCCTGATCGAAGCGGGCGTCACCGAGGTCGTGGTCGCGCCCGGCTCACGCAACGCCCCACTGTCGTTCGCGGCGTACGACGCCGCCCGGGCCGGACTGGTCAGGCTGCACACCCGGATCGACGAGCGGACGGCCGGGTTCCTCGCGCTCGGGCTGACCAAGGTAGGGGCCCACGCAGCGGTGATCTGCACGTCGGGTACCGCCGCCGCCAACCTGCACCCAGCGGTGCTTGAGGCGGCACACGCCGGGCTCCCTCTCGTGGTCGTCACCGCCGACCGCCCGGCCCGGATGCGTGGCACCGGCGCCAACCAGACCACCGACCAGGTCGGCATCTTCGGGCCCCTGGTGCAGACGATCGACCTGACCCCTGCCGACTGGGTGCTGTGGGGTGGCGCCGAGGGTCCGCTCCACCTCAACGTGCAGCTCGACGACCCGCTGGTGCCCGACGACCGCTGGGTCCCGAAGGGTCTCGACAAGCACGACCACCGAGTCCCGGAAACAGCCGAGCGCACCTCCGTGCCACTGGGTCCGCGCACGGTCGTGGTCGCCGGCGACGACGCCGGCCCCCCCGCGCGACTGATGGCCCAGGCAGGCGGCTGGCCGCTCTTCGCCGAGCCCACCAGCGGTGCCCGCACCGGCGCGAACGCCCTGCGCTGCTACCGCCTCCTGCTCGACACCGACCTGGGCCGCAGCATCGAGCGCGTCGTCGTCTTCGGGCACCCGACGCTGTCCCGCCCGGTCATGCGGCTGCTGGCGCGCGACGACGTCGAGGTGCTGGCCGCACCCGCGGCCGGTGTGTGGACCGGCCGGCCGTTCCCTGCCACGAGGATGGTGCCCGGGCCGCCCGACTCTCCCGACGATCCGGCCTGGCTCGAGTCGTGGCGGGACGCCGACCGCGAGGTGTCGGGCCGGCTCGACCGCCTGTTGGCCGACGAACCCGACCTCACGCCGTACGCCGCCGTCAGCACCGTCAGCCGCTCACTCCCACCGGACGGTTTGCTGGTCGTGGGGGCATCCAGCCCGATCCGAGACCTGGACCTGATGGCGCTGCCTTACCCGGTCGGCGAGCGGCGCAAGGTGATCGCCAACCGCGGCCTGTCCGGCATCGACGGCACCATCTCGTCGGCGATCGGAGCCGCGCTAGGCCGCGCCGGTTCGTCGCGGGCGCTGGCGCTGATGGGCGACGTGACGTTCCTGCACGACAGCAACGGGCTCGTGCTCGGGCCGACCGAGCCGCGCCCGGACCTGACGATCGTGGTCGTCAACGACGACGGTGGCTCCATCTTCTCCGTGCTGGAGCAGGGTGCGGAGGAGCATGCGGATCGCTTCGACGCGCTCTTCGGTACCCCGCACGGGGTCGACCTCGCCAGCCTCTGCGCCGCCACGGGCACCCCCCACTGGCGGGCCGGCAGCCTGCCCGAGCTCGAGCAGGCCCTGGCCAACCCCAACGGTGGGATCGAGGTGATCGAGGTGCCGGTGCGCCGCGACAACCGCCGTGAGCTCGACGCCCGGATCCGCGCGCTGCACCCCTGACTCAACCGACATGGCACGCCACCCACAAGCTGTCCCGACGCTAGACGGCACCACCGACAGTGATTCAGCCCGCTGCGCGCCGTGATACACACGACGTTTCCGACGTATCAGGCTCGCGTCGGCACTCAAGTGGCCGGCCGCCGTGTCTATACCTGTGAGCCCGCTCATGGTCCGAGGTGCAGCACAAGTTCAGGTTGATCCACATGAAGACGGTCAAGCCCGTAGCGGCGAAGGCAGCGCGTCCGGATCGGCGACGCAGCCGGCATGCCGGTGTGCGAGTGGTGCCGGGAGCCGGCCACCGTCGCGATCCGGGTCGCCGACGATGACCCGCCCGACTATGCGTGCGACCGGCACGCTCTCTTGTTCGGGCCGGCGGCAACACCCTGATACCGGTTCGGTCCCCCATGATGGGACGCGTGGCATCCCTGGTCGGGCGCGTCGAGGAGCAAGCGGTGCTGCTCGACGCGCTGGCAACGGCCAGGGGAGGCAGCGGTCGGTTGGTGCTGATCGCCGGTGAGGCCGGAGCAGGCAAGTCGGCCCTGCTACGGCACTTCACCGATCGTGTGGCTGGAACCGCTGAGGTGCTGACCGGCTGGTGTGACCCGCTCTCGACGCCGCGACCTGGCGGTCCCCTGGCAGACATGGCCGGCCGTCTGGGACCCGACGTCAGCTGCCTGCTCGACTCCGGACAACGCGTTGGCCTATTCGACGCGGTGCTCGCGGCCGCGACGAGTACGGCACAGATACGAGTGCTCGTGCTCGAGGACCTGCATTGGGCCGATGCGCTCACCCTGGACCTGGCGACCTTCCTCGCACGGCGCGTCGACACCACCCGGCTGCTGGTCCTGGCGACCATCCGGGACGACGAGGTGGCCGGCGCGCACGCCAACCAGAGGTGGATCGGCGAGATCGGCAGGTTGCCCGGAGTCGTTCGACTCGGTGTCGGCCCGTTGTCGCTCGACGAGATCGGCGAGCTCGCCGACGGCACAGCCTTCGATTCCGCGGAGCTGCACGCGCGGACGGGCGGCAACGCGTTCTTTGCCACAGAGGTGCTCGCGGCCGGCGGCCTCAACGTGCCTGCCAAGGTGGCCGATGCCGTGCTGGCGCGAACCGCCGCGCTCTCCGCGGAAGCACGGCACGCGCTGACCTCCGCCGCTGTTCTCGGAGCCCGCTTCGAGGTAAGCGTGTTGCTCGAGCTCGCTGACGTCACGGCAGTTGCCATCGACGAGTGTGTGGGTGCGGGACTGCTTCGGTTCAGTCCGCCGTCGTTCGAGTTCCGACACGAGCTCGCCAGGCAAGCCCTGGTCGCGAGCATCCCTCCAGCAGCCCGGGTCGCTCTGCACGCGCAAACCCTCCGCCTGCTTGCCCGTCAGGTGAGCTCCGACATTCTCCCGGCGTTGGCCGAGCATGCGGAGCAGGCAGCCGACCCCGATGCGGTGCTCAGCTATGCACCTGCAGCCGCTGTCCGGGCCGCCGCGCTCGGCGCGCATCGCGAAGCCGCCCAGCAGTACCGCCGTGCGCTCAGGTTCGCATCGAACGCAGCGCCCGACCAGCGGGCCGAGCTGCAGGCCGCGCTCTCCTTCGAGCTGTATCTGACGGGAGAGCTGGACGAGGCGATCCTCGCGCGCCGAGCGGCCCTCGACCATCACGAAAACGTCGGCGACGTCGCTGCCTCCGGCAAGGACCTGCGTTCGTTGGCCCGGCTCTCCTGGTACGCCGGGCGGACCGTCGACGCGGAGGGGTTCGCATGGCGCGCAGTCGAGGTCCTCGAAAGCCTCGGTCCGAGTCCGGCGCTGGCGATGGCGTGGAGCACGCTCTCCCAGGTGGCGATGCTCCAGGGCGACTACTCGGCAGCGGTCGACCGCGGCAACCGCGCACTCGCCATGGCTTCGGCGGTTGGTGACGACGAGACCCGGATCCATGCCTTGAACAACATCGGCACCAGCCTCACCAGCCAGGGGAATGCCGAGGGGATCGCGATGGTCGAGGAAAGTCTCGATCTCGCCCGAGCGGCAGCTCTCGACGACCACAGTGCCCGCGCCTACGTGAACCTGGTCTTCATGGCGGTCTGGGCCCGGGACTACACCCTCCTCGACCGTCACCTCGATCAGGCGATCGCGCACTGCGAGGAGCACGAGGTCGAGGTGCAACGGATCTACCTCGAGGCGAGCAGGCTGCTCAGCGACGTACATCGCGGTCGGTGGGATCACGTCGAACAGGAAGCCTCCCTCCTGCTGGCACAGTCCGGAACCTCTCGCGTACACCGGTTCGTCTCGTCCCTCCCGCTGGTGCTGGTCAGGCTCCGGGCCGGAGTCTCCTCAGCCTCAGAGGTGAGCGAGCTGCGCGCTCTGGCAAATGAGTTGGACGAGCCCCAACGCCGGGACCCGGCACTGCTGGTCGAGGCCGAGCGGGCGTGGCTCGACGGCTGTCTAGCCGACCTCTTGGCCGAGCTCGGGGCTGCCGCTGTGGCCGCGACCGAGCGCGGCGACCGGGTTGCCTCCGAGATCGTGTGGTGGATCCGACGTGCTGATCGGTCCTGCCCGGCTCCTGATTCGACCGGCCCCTACGCACATGCGCTGACTGCGGCGCTGGAAGAGGCGGCCACGTACTGGCAGGGACTCGGTTGCCCGTACGAAGCTGGCATCACCTTGCTCGACGGAAACGAAGCCAATCTGCGAGCGGCACTGAGGATGTTCGATCGCCTGGGCGCGGCCCCAGCTGCGGCAATTGCCCGGCAGGCGGCTGCTGGCGATGGGCGTGCGTGGCCCCCGCGCGACCACCTCTTCCCATGAGTTCGGGCTGACCAACCGCGAGCACCAGGTATTGGGTCTGCTGCGCGAGCGGAGGAGCAACGCGCAGATCGCAGCCGAGCTGGTGCTCTCGGAACGCACTGTGCACCACCACGTGTCCGCGATCCTCGCCAAGCTCGGCGTCAGCACCCGAGCTGAGGCCGCGCAAGTTGGGCAGGCAGACGACGAACCTAGGCACTGACTACCGATCCCCGGCGAGTGGTCGCGTCCCTAGGTTCGCCGCAACGGTTCGGTCCGCGAACCGGCGAGGAGGACAGGCCAATGGCCCGCTTCATGATCGAACGCACCTTCGTTGACGGACTGCACATCCCGATGACCGCTGACGGTGTGGAGACCTGCCTCGGCGTGGTCGAGCGCAACGCCGAGGTCGGAGTCACCTGGGTGCACTCGTACGTCAACCAGGAGAAGACCAAGACCTTCTGCATCTATGACGGCCCGGATGCCGAGGCGATCCGACGAGCCGCCGACAAGACCGGCTTGCCGATCGACTCGATCACCCGGGTGAACGTGCTCGACCCGTACTTCTACCAGTGAAGGAGCTCCCCCAGGTCCGGCCCTGAGCGCATTGGCCTCGTCCTCTGGACGAGGCCAATGTCGTCCTAGCGGCTAGGCCAACGCGCCCAGAACCGGCTCGGACTCGATGAGGCCCTCGTTGCTGGGCTCGACGCCCTCGCCGAAGACCCGCTGGGCCTGCTTGGCCCGCAGCTCGAGGTGGGCGTCGCGCGGCCGGTCGTAGCCGTAGCGGGCGCGCGCCTGCGCGGGCGTCACCACCTCGTGGTTGGTCGGCGGGGTGCCCCGCACGATCGGCTCGACCACCGGCAAGGTCATCGGCGAGATCAGGCGCAGCATGGCCAGCTTGAGCCGGGCGCTGCTCTCGATCACCCGGAAAGAGATCTGGAGGGCCGGCCGGATCAGCACGTCCACGATCCGAGGCTGGCGCAGGCCGCCCATCCGTCGCATCCACATGGGCATCGTGGCGATGGTGCCGTAGCGGAGCACCTTGCTGGCCACCCAGGCACCGGGACGCATCAGGAGCGGCATCTCGGGGAGCATCACGTGCGCGTTGAGCAGGTGGTCCATGGCCTTCTGCGCGGCTTCGCTGCCGGCGAGCTTCGGCCGCATGTACTCGAAGTAGTCGCGCACGCCCTCGCGGGTGCGCGGCACGTCGGCCGGGTCGCAGGTCTGCAGCTCGGCGCCGATCGCGCACTCCGCCCAGTACTGCTCCTCCTCGGCCTGCGAGAGCCGGCCAGGCCCGTAGCGCTCATAGGCGTAGAGGATCGAGTGCCAGGCCGTCATGTGGATCCACAGCTGGCTGTGGGGGTCGTTGGCGTCGTACTTGTTGCCGGACAGCGGCTCGATGCCGACGGCCTTCGAGTGGATCTTCACCAGGATGTCGGCGACCTTCGCGGTCTCGCGGCTGGACCCGAAGGCCACCATCGAGAAGTAGCGCAGCGTGCGGTCGTAGCGGGTGCGCGGCCGGACGAAGATGTCCTGGGTCTTGTCGACCGAGGCGATCAGGGCCGGGTCCAGCTCCTCGACCGTGACGGCGCGCTGGAACCCGATCGTCGCGGAGGTGGAGTAGCCCCACACCTTCCACGTCATCGAGTCCGGACCGAAGAAGCCGTAGTCCTCGTGCGGGGTGATCTCGCGCTGCTTGCGAAGGCTCATGCGGACAAATTACTACAGTGGTGTAGTAATTGGAAGATCTGGCCGTAAGGTGTCGTGGTGAGCAAGAGGAGGCCGTACGCCGCGCGGGTGCCGCTCGACGTACGCCGGGAGCAGCTGCTGGACGCCGCGATCCAGGTGATCGTGCGCGAGGGCTACGCCGGGATCACGGTCGACGCGATCGCCCGCGAGGCCGGCGTGACCCGGCCCGTCGTCTACGGCGCCTACGCCGACCTCAACGAGCTGCTCGGAGCACTGCTGGACCGCCAGCAGGCCCGGGCCCTGACGCAGCTGGCGGAGGTGCTGCCCGACCATCTCGACGCCGACGACCCGGACGCCTTCCTGCTGAACGCCCTGCGCGCCCTGATCGAACGCGTGAGCAACGACCAGCTCACCTGGCGACCGATCCTGCTGGCACCCCACGGCACCCCGCAGGCGGTTCGGGACCGGATCGACGCCGACCGCGAACGGATCCGCGGGCAGCTCGCCGAGCTGCTCGCCGTCGGCATCGAGCTGCGCGGTGGTCCGACGATCGACGTCGAGATCGCCTCCCACGCGCTGATCGGCGTGCTCGAGCACTTCGGGCGGCTGCTGCTCGAGGCCCCGGAGCGGTTCGACCCGGACCGGCTGGTGGCCTTCGCCGCCGGTTTGCTGTCGGTGCTCGGCAAGGGCGATCAAGTCGGGAAACCAGGCCAGGGTTGAGGATCCTGGCATGACCGCGACCGACACCTTCGCCGACTTCGTCGAGCACCTCAGCGACGCACTCGACGAGAGCGAGGTAGGCCCAGAGATCAGTGCAGTGTCGGGAGAGGAGTGGGCGGCGCGGCTCCACTTCTCGCGCTTCCACTTCGACCGGATGATCAAGTCGGTCGCCGGCGAGCCACCGCGAGCCTTCCGGCGCCGGGTGCTGCTCGAACGGGCGGCGTACCGAATGATCACGACGACCGCGCCGCTGCTCGACATCGCCGTCGAGGCTGGCTACGGATCCCACGAGGCGTTCACCCGGGCCTTCACCAAGGCGTACGGCGCCGGCCCCGCGGCCTGGCGTCGCAAGCCCGGACACATCCAGATCGAGGCGCCGAGCGGCGTCCACTTCCACCCACCCGGCAGCCTGCGACTGCCCGCACGAGACAAGGTCACCGCCATGGATCTCCTCACCAAGATGGTCGAGCACCACGTCTGGCTCACCGGCGAGCTGGTGCGCGTCGCGGAGCGACTCCCCGATGCCCAGCTCGACGAGCCGCTCGGAATCAACGCCGACGACGACGAAGAGACGATCCGCCGGGTCTTGTCGCGGCTGGTGGGCCAGATGGGCATGTGGAACGCCGCCATGGCGACCCGCGACTACGACTGGTCGGTCGAGGAGCACGAGTCCCTGACGTCGATGCGCCAGCGACTTGCGGAGGAGGGTCCCACCTACCTCGCCCACGTGCGCTCGGTCGTGGCCGCCGGCCGGCTCGACGACACGTTCGTCGACGCCACCTGCGAACCAGCCGCCGTGTTCACCTACGGCGGGATGATCGCGCACGTGCTGACCTTCGCGGCCCATCGCCGCACGCTGGTGTCCCTGGCCCTGATGCGCCTGGGCCTGGACGAGCTCGGCTGGGGTGACCCGATGCTGTGGGTCGCTGCTGAACGCGCTTAACGGGTTCGTCGTCCGTCGGGGAGAATGGCGGGCGTGGACGTCGCTGTGTTCCTGGTCGCCCTGGTCGCGAGCGTCCTGGTGGTCACCGCCGTCGCCGGCCGCCTCGACATCCCGGCGCCCCTGGTGCTCGTGGTCGCCGGCATCGGCGCGTCGTACATCCCAGGGATGCCGGAGGTGCACCTCCACGAGGAGGTGGTGCTTCTCGGTCTCCTGCCGCCGCTGCTCTACTCCGTGGCGATCCAGACCTCACTGGTCGACTTCAACGCCAACCGGCGGCCGATCCTGCTGCTCTCGGTCGGCTTGGTCGTCTTCACCACGGCCGGGGTCGGCGTGCTCGTGCACTCGCTGCTACCCGGGCTGGGCTGGCCCGCCGCGATCGCCATCGGCGCCGTCGTCGCGCCGCCCGATGCGGTAGCGGCCACCGCGGTCGGACGCCGGATCGGGCTGCCACGACGGATCGTCACGATCCTCGAAGGTGAGTCGCTGCTCAACGACGCGACCGCCCTGGTCGCGCTGCGCACCGCCATCGCCGCTGCGGGCGCGAGCGTCACCGCGGTCGACGTCGGCGTCGATTTCATACGGGCGGCTGGTGGCGGCCTGCTGATCGGCATCTCCTTCTTCATCGTCGTGGCGTGGCTCCGCAAGCGGGTCACCGACCCGCTGATGGACGTCGGCATCTCGCTGGTCGTGCCCTTTGCGGCCTACATCTCGGCCGAGAAGGTCGAGGCATCGGGCGTGATCGCCGTGGTCATCGCCGGCCTCCTGCTCGGTCACAAGTCGCCGATCCTCCAGGACGCGCAGTCGCGGATCGCCGAGCGCACCAACTGGCGCACGATCGCCTTCATCCTCGAGAACGCGGTCTTCCTGCTGATCGGGCTCCAGGCCGAGTGGCTGCTCGCCGACGTGGGGAAGAGCGACCTCTCCACCGCCCGGATCGTGGCGGTCTGCGCTCTCACGCTGGTGGCCGTGATCGCGCTGAGGTTGGCCTGGGTGTTCCCGGTCCGCTATCTCCTCGTTCGCCCCGGTCCCGATCCACTGACGGGCAAGTCGCCACCGTGGACCTACACGTTCCTGCTCGGCTGGGCCGGCATGCGGGGTGTGGTGACGCTGGCAGCGGCGTTCGTGATCCCGGAGAAGGGCACCGAGCACCGCGAAGTGCTCCTGCTGATCGCGTTCACGGTCGTGGCCGGCACTCTGCTGATCCAGGGACTGAGCCTTCCGTGGATCGCACGGCGGCTGCAGGTGCCTTCGCCCGACCCCATGGACGACGCGCTGGCCCGGGCAACGCTGCTGCAGCAGGCCTCGAAGGCGGGCCACCACGCGCTCGAGCAGCTGGAGTACGAGGACCACCACGGCGTCGTCGACCTGATCAAGCAGCGGATCAACCAGCGCAACTTCGCGGCCTGGGAACGGCTCGGCACGACCGCCGACGAGGAGTCGCCCAGCGATCTCTACGCGCGGATCCGGCTGGCCATGATCGAGGCCGAGCGCGGCCGGATTCTCGAGATCCGCAGCGGGGGCACCGTCCCGTCGGAGGTGGTCAGCGACGTGCTGGCGATGCTGGACGTCGAGGAGTCGATGCTCGACCGGGCGACCGAGGAGCGCGAGAATCTCCGGGCCAACCGCGTGACTCGGCCGGCGGGTGTGGAGTGCGACCACCTGGCGGCGTACCCGGTCGTCGAGACGGCCCCAAACCCGGTCTGCGCCCAGTGCGTGGCCGATGGCGCCCGGTGGGTGGCGCTGCGGCAGTGCCTGGTGTGCGGCCTGGTCGCCTGCTGCGACTCCTCACCTGCACAACACGCCACCGGGCACTTCCACGAGACGACCCACCCGGTCATGCAGTCCGCCGAGCCCGGCGAGGACTGGCGCTGGTGCTACGTGCACCACCAGACCGCCTAGGGGTTTCCCTCGGCGAGCGTGACGGTCACGTTCACGAACTCGATGCGGAGGTGCTCGCGACTCGCGTCGGGATGCCACGTGATGACCTCGTCGTCGGCCGGCCCCCAGAGCAGGCGCTCGGCCTCCTCGCGTGTCGGCTCGGCCGGCAGGTCGACCACGGTCTTCGCCCAGCCGGAGAACCGGTAGTCGTGCTCGAGGATGTACGCGCTCAGCTCGTACGCCGTCACGCGACCGGTCCCGACGGCGTGAACCTGATCGGGAACTTCACGGCACCCGTGTTGCCGGACACCGGAAGCCACTCGCCGGGTCCATCGGGTACGGCGTCGGGCATCCGTGCCGCCAGCAGCGGCAGGGCAACCGCCATGTCGGTGCGCGCGACGAAGTGTCCGAGGCAGTGGTGCACTCCGGCACCGAACCCGTGGTGGGGAGTGCGGACCTCGCGGATGTCGAAGGTCGGGTCGGGCACGGCCCGCGGGTCGGTGCCGGCCGCGTGCGAGAGCATCTGCACGATGCCGCCCTTGGGGATGTGCAGGCCGTGGAAGTGGACGTCCGCGAGTGCCTCCCGGGTCACCCAGGTCACCGTGGGGTTCACCCGCATCACCTCCTCGACGGCATTGGCGCCGAGATGTGGCTGCTCGCCCAGCCGACGCCACTGGTCGGGGTGCTGCAGCAGGGTCTGCAGAGCCAGGCCGAGCTGGTTGCGCGTGGTCTCCATCCCGGCGAAGGCCAGGAACACCAGCGCGACGCTCAGCTCGTGCCGGGACAGCCGGTCTCCGTCGTCGGTCGCTTGCACCAGGGTGGTGACCAGGTCGTCGCGCGGGTGGGCCTGGCGATCGGCGATCACTTCCTCGAGATAGCCACGCAGGCCGTCGAGGGCGGCCTCGATGCGTGGCACCTGGTTGCCGACGTCGATCGAGAACGACGCCCCGAGGTCGTCGGCCCAGTGCGCCACCTGCTGCCAGCTCTCGTCGGGCAGTCCGAGGAGCGCGCAGATGATCCGGGCGGCATACGGTTCCGCGAACTCGCTGATGAACTCCACGGTGCCGCGCGGCGCGAACGCGTCGACCAGCTCATCGGCCAGCGCCTGGAACTGCGGCCGCATCGCCGCGATGGTCTTGTTGCGGAACGCCGGCATCAGCAGTCGGCGGATCCGCAAGTGGTCGTCGCCCTCCAGGGACAGCAAGGTCTCCTGCCACCAGTCGGAGAACAGCCCGGAGTGGATGCCGTTCTGCGCGGGCCAGCGGGCGTTGCCCTGCCGGAACCGCCGGTCGCGCAGCAGCTCCGACACCTCGGCATGCCGGAGCACCGCCCAGCCCCAGTTGGTCTCGACGTACCAGCTCTCCTCGCGGGCCGCGTGTACGGCGGGTGAGGTGACGTCGAATGCGGGGTCGGCGAGATCGAAGCGGGTCATCGTCTGGCCATTATCTTGGCACCATGCGGATCACGAAGTTCGGCCATGCCTGTGTCCGGATGGAGTACGACGGCGCCGTGGTCGTCGTCGATCCCGGAGTGTTCACCGAGCCGGAGGCCGTCGACGGAGCGGGCGCCGTACTGATCACGCACCAGCACCCCGACCACCTCAACCACGACAACCTGCGCGCGACCGACGCGCCGATCTGGACGATCAAGGCGGTGGCCGACGCTCTTCGCGAGGAGGCCCCGGACCTCGCCGAGCGGGTGACGGTCGTGCGGCCGGGGGACAGCATCGACGTCGGCGTCCCCGTGCGGGTGGTGGGGGAGCGGCACGCCGTCATCCATCCCGAGTTCGACCGGATCGACAACAGCGGCTACCTGGTGACCCTCGGTGAGCATCGCGTCTACCACCCGGGCGACTCACTCACTGCGCCCGGCAAGGACATCGACGTCCTGTGCCTGCCGTGCTCGGCGCCGTGGCTCCGCTCGCAGGACGCGATCGAGTTCGCGCGGACCGTCAAGGCCCCCCGCAACCTGGCCATCCACGACCGCGTCTACTCCGAGTTCGGCCACGGCCTGCTGGAGACCCAGATGAACGCCTTCCTGCCCAAGGAAGGAATGCAGTACATCCGGCGCCACGACGGCGCCGACCTCTAGCTGTACCCGGCTACCAACCTGATGGCCGGGTACAGCTAGCGCTCAGGCGTAGGCGTAGTCCTCGACCGGGAAGCTCGCGGCCTCGCGATGGGTGTTGATGGTCGAGCTGGGCCGCAGCAGCGCGGCCTCGCCGTGCTGGTTGAAGTAGTAGCTGCGCGCGGTCGCGCACGAGCCCAGGTTGAAGACCGAGTCCTCGAGCCGCTCGGTGACCCAGCCGAGGAACTCCTCGTTCGCCGGGTCCTTGACCTCGAACGTGGTCGCCCCGCGACGGCGTACCTCGGTCAGCAGCCGGTCGATGTGCTTCATCTGGCCCTCGATGGTGGTGAAGAAGGACAGGCCAGAGTAGGAGTACGGCGAGGCCAGGCTGAGCAGGTTGGGGAAGCCGGGGATGGCGATGCCCTGGTAGGCCTGGAAGCGGGTCGAGCGCCAGAACTTGCCGAGGTCCTTGCCCTCACGACCGATCACCGAGATGGCAGGGAAGTTGGCGTCCCACATGTCGAAGCCGGTGGCCAGCACGAGCACGTCGACCTCGGTCTCGCGGCCGTCGGTCGTGACGATGCCGGTCGGCGTGATCCGCTCGATGGACGTCGTCTCGAGCTCGACGTTGTCGCGGTTGAACGACGGGTAGTAGCTGTTGCTGAACGTCGGCCGCTTGCAGCCGAACGAGTAGTCCGGCGTGAGCGCCTCGCGCATCGCCGGGTCCTTGATCTGGTCGTGCAGGTGACGCTTGGCGATCCGCGCGGCGATGGCGTTGAAGACCTTGCCCTGCTTGTAGTGGACCACCGCGGTCACCATCATCGCCTCGAGCAGGGCGGTGTTGGCCGTGCGCGCGACCTTCTGGGTCACCGGCGCCTTCGCAAACAGCGTCTGCACCGCCCGCGGCATCTTGAAGTCCAGCTTGGGCGTGACCCAGATCGGGGTGCGCTGGAAGACCGTCAGGTGCGCGGCGCGCTTCGCCAGCTTCGGGATGAGCTGTACGGCGGTGGCTCCGGTGCCGATGATCGCGACCCGCTTGCCGTCGAGGTCGGCGTTGTCGTCCCACTTGGCGGTGTGGATCACCTCGCCGGCGAAGTCACCGACGCCCTCGATGTCGGGCAGCTTGGGCTGGGAGAGGAAGCCGGTCGCGGTGATCAGGTAGCTGCCCCGGACGGTCTCGCCACCTGCGACGGCAACCTCCCACACCTGGTCGTCCTCGTCCCAGCGGGCGCCCTCGACCGCAGAGTTGAACCGCATGTGCTGGCGCAGGTCGTACTTGTCGGCCACGTGCTCGGCGTACTGCTTGAGCTCGGGCCCTCTCGCGTACCAGTGCGCCCAGTAGGGATTGGGCTCGAAGGAGTAGGAGTAGGTGACGCTGGCGATGTCGACGGCGAGGCCCGGATAGCGGTTGACATGCCAGGTGCCGCCCAGGTCGTCCTCGCGGTCGAGCATCACGAAGTCGTTGATGCCGAGCCGCTTCAGCTGGATGGCGGCACCCATGCCGCCGAAGCCGGTGCCGACGATGATCGCCTGGTAAGTCATGCCTCTTGAATATCGTTCAATAAGGACGAGCGCAAGGGCATGTGACCCAGACCTTCCGGGCCTCTCCCCGACGTTCCAGGGCGTCGCAACGGCCCAGAACGTCAGGGATCCCAGCCTCGGCTGGGATCCATCCCGCCGTCAGCCCCCGGAAAGCGAGTCGCGCACGGGCACGAACTTCGCCTGCGCCTCGGCCAGCTCCGCCTCGGGGTCGGAGTCGGCGACGATGCCGCAGCCCGCGAAGAGGCGCACCGTGTCGCCTTCGACGGCCGCCGAGCGCAGCGCGATGCCCCACTCGCCGTCGCCCTCGGCGTCCATCCAGCCGACGGGTGCCGCGTAGCGCCCGCGGTCCATGCCCTCGAGCTCGGTGATCAGTGCCTGAGCGGAGGGCGTGGGGGTGCCGCCGACTGCGGCTGAGGGATGCAGCGCGGCCGCGAGCTGGAGCGAGGAGACGGTGGCCGCGTCATGGACCACGCCGGCCACGTCGGTCGCGAGGTGCATGACGTTGGGCAGGTGGAGGACGAACGGCGCCTCGGGCACGTTCATCGACGAGCAGTGCGGCTCGAGCGCGTCGGCGACCGAGCGCACGGCGTACTCGTGCTCCTCGAGGTCCTTCGAGCTGCGGGCAAGGGTCGCGGCGAGAGCCAGGTCGCGCTCGTCGTCGCCCGTGCGCCGGATGGTGCCGGCCAAGACGCGGGAGGTGACCAGGCCGCGCTCACGACGCACCAGCAGCTCGGGCGTCGCACCGAACAGTCCGGCAACGTAGAACGTCCAGCACATCGGATAGGTCGTCGACAGCCTGCGCAGCGGCCACCGGACGTCCAGCGGTTGGTCGGTGGTGGCCACCAGGTCGCGGGCGAGGACAACCTTCTCCAGGTCACCGGCGTTGATCCGCGACACGGCGTCGGCGACGACGGACATCCACTCCTCGCCGTTGAGGGCGCCGTCGGCGAAGCTGACGCCGGCGGGGCTGGTCGGCGCGGCAACGGTCGTGATCTCGAGTGGCGGTAGGTCGAGGCCGCCGACCGAGACGGTGGTGAGCCAGGCGGAGTCGCCGCGCCGGCCCACGACGACCTGGGGCACCAGCAGCTCGGAGTCGCCGGGCTCGTCGGCGAACCCGAAGCTGCCGAAGCAGATCAGGCCGGTGCCCGGCTCGGCGACCTCGTCGCGCACCACGGCCCGGGAGGCGGTCTCGCTCCACCACTTGTCGGCGTCAGCGAAGCGGGTCGGTCCATTGGTCCGGACAGACGCCGCCACCCCCCACCCGACCAGGCCGTCGCCGCGGCGTACCCACGCCACGGGCTGCTCTGTCGGGAGCAGGTCGACCAAGGCGGTCGCGGCCTCGAGGTCGAGGGGGACGGTCCGGACGACCAGAGTCCCCGGCGTGGGGTCGTCAGCCGGGATGGCGCCAGTCGTCACGCGTTCGAGCGTAGCGACAGCCACATCGCGGTACGCCGGTCGGTGGGATTCCTCACTTTGTGACCACTAGTCTCACGCACCATGAGCAAACGTTCCTCCGTCGTTGCGATCGCGCTGGGCCTGCTCTTCGTCGCGGCCGTGATCGTCGTCGCGCTGTGGATCGAGCGGGCGACCGACAGCGACGTGGAGCTGCCCGACGAGCTCTCGGGCGGCTTCCGAGCCGATCCGAGCAGCGAGCTGGTGGACAGCGCCGAGGACATTCTCGGGGAGGTGCTCGACACGTCGGCGACGGTGCGCAGCTACCAGGCCGACGGCGGCGACCGCCAGGTCACGATCACGGTCCTCGAGGAGGCCGCCGGCCCGTTCGCGCCCAGTGGGCCGCAGGCCGACCCGGGACTCCTCGGCCTCGAGCGCGGACCCTTCGAGCTCGTGCGCGACGGCGACACCGTCTGCCAGCTGGCCTGGGGCACGCTGGTCACCAAGGGCGACGAGCTGCCCGACGAGGACCCGATCGGCGTCCAGTGCCAGCTCGAGGACGAGGGCCGCACCTACTGGCTCAACGGTCGTGGAGTCACCGCCGACGACGCCGTCGAGATCCTCGAGTCCGTGACGGACTAGGACCAGTAGACGACGACCTTGTCGCCGACGACCACGTGGTCGAACAGCCAGGCCACGCCGTCGTAGTCGCGCACGTTGACGCAACCGTGGGACGCACCGTTGTAGCCGACGGCGGCGAAGTCCGACGAGTAGTGCACGGCCTGGCCACCCGAGAAGAACATGGCGAACGGCATCGAGCTGTCGTAGAGCGTGGAGACGTGGTCGCGGCTCTTCAGGTAGACGCTGAAGACGCCCTCGCGGGTCGGCGTGGCCGTGCCGCCGAAGCGCACGTCGACGCTCTGGCGTACCTCACCGTCCACCACCCAGCGCAGGGTGCTGCTCGACTTGTCGATGCACACCACTCGGCCGGTCGTGCAGCGCGGGTCCAGAGCTCCAGGCACGTTGACGTTGGTCGACGGAGCCTCGTTTGCCAGCTCTTGCTCGGTGGGCTCGGTGGTCATGGAGTGCAGGCGGTCGAGAGTCCGTTGGTCGACCTCGCCGGTCACCGGGAACCCGCGCTTGGCCTGGAAGCCGCGCACGGCCTCGGTGGTGTCGTCGGCATAGACGCCGGTGACATCACCCTGGAACCAGTCGATCTGGCGCAGCCTGGCCTGGACCCTCCGCACCCGGTCACCCTCGTCACCGGGGCCGAGCAGGGTCTCCCCGGGCTGCGTCTCGGGATCGGGCTCATCGGTCGGAGTCGGGTCCGGTGTCTCGGTGGGCTCGGGCTCGACGGTCGGCGTCGGGGTCGTGGTCTCGCTGGGCTCCAGCTCCGGGTCGAGCACGGCCGGCCCGGCCTGGGTGGACTCGCCTCCTGGGTCGCTTGACGACCTGTCGGCCGAGCGCAGGCCCCACACGGCGCCGTACGCGACGGCGGAGACGAGGGCGGCGATCACGACGGTGAGCGCCAGACGACGAGCGATCTTCATGGGTTCTTCCTTGTTGTGCGGACTTTCTGACACCAAGGTGACGCAGCAACGCCCCGTTTAGTTGCTCCCGCGGCGGCTCCTTGCTATCCCGTGATCAACCCGTGACCGGACGCAGTCGTAAGGTTCGGCCGTGGCCCGCGCAGACCTCGACAAGCAACCGACCGACGTACGTCGGATGTTCGACGCGGTCGCGCGCCGCTACGACGTCACCAACGACGTGCTCTCCCTGGGCCAGGACCGGCGATGGCGGCACGACGTCATCGAGGCCGTCGACCCGCAGTACGGCGAGCGGGTGCTCGATCTCGCGGCGGGCACCGGCACCTCCAGCCAGCCCTTCGCAGACCGCGGCGCGCTCGTGGTGCCGTGCGACTTCTCCCTCGGCATGCTCCGCGTCGGCAAGCAGGCAAAGCCCGATCTGCCCTTCACCGCAGGCGACGGCACCCAGCTGCCGTTCGCCGACGAGACCTTCGACGCGGTCACGATCTCGTTCGGGCTGCGCAACATCGTCGACCCGCTCGCCGGCTTGTGCGAGCTCCTGCGGGTGACCAAGCAGGGTGGACGACTCGTCGTCTGCGAGTTCAGCCACCCGACCTGGTCGCCGTTCCGCACGGTCTACATCGAGTACCTCATGCGCGCCCTCCCCCCTGTCGCGCGTGCGGTGTCGTCGTCGCCGGATGCCTACGTCTACCTGGCCGAGTCGATCCGGGCCTGGCCCGACCAGCAGGGGCTCGCCGACCTGGTCGAGACGGCCGGCTGGCACGCACCGGAGTGGCGCAACCTCTCCGGCGGCATCGTGGCCCTGCACCGCGCAGTGAAGGCCTGACCTGCGGCTTCATTTAGGCAACGAACTGGTGCCTTAATTGGCCAGGTGAGAGGCCATTTCGGCCCGAATCCCCCCAGGTGTGACGGGCGGGCTGAGGAGTGGCAGTATGGGCCCGCGCGCCCCTAGTGATTCACTTCACAAAGTCACAATCGTCGTTCCGCGTGGCCGGGCCGAGGCGTCGTTCCGAGTGCTGAGGAGGAAGCCAGGATGGAGCTCTACACACCGGTTCTCTTCCTGACGGGGCTGGCCACGATCTTCGTGCTCGGCTCGCTCGCCACCAGCCTCCTGGTCGGCCCGAAGCGCTACAACCGGGCCAAGCTCGATTCCTACGAGTGCGGCATCGAGCCCACGCCGCAGCCGGTCGGCGGCGGCCGGTTCCCGGTGAAGTACTACATCACCGCGATGCTCTTCATCATCTTCGACATCGAGATCATCTTCTTGTACCCGTGGGCCGTGCACTTCGACGCGATGCGCTACTTCGGTCTGGTCGAGATGGTCATCTTCATCGCAACGGTCTTCGTCGCGTACGCCTATGTATGGCGCCGCGGCGGCCTGGACTGGGACTGAGGGATACGCGTGGGCATAGAAGACAAGCTGCCGAGCGGCGTACTGCTCAGCACCGTCGAGGGCCTCTCCGGCTACATGCGCAAGGCCAGCTTCTGGCCGGCGACCTTCGGGCTCGCCTGCTGCGCGATCGAGATGATGACCTCCGGTGGCCCGAAGTACGACCTCGCCCGGTTCGGCATGGAGGTGTTCCGGGCCAGCCCGCGCCAGGCCGACCTGATGATCGTTGCCGGTCGGGTCAGCCAGAAGATGGCGCCGGTGCTGCGCCAGATCTACGACCAGATGCCCGACCCCAAGTGGGTGCTCGCGATGGGCGTCTGCGCGAGCAGCGGCGGCATGTTCAACAACTACGCGATCGTGCAGGGCGTCGACCACGTCGTACCCGTCGACATGTACCTCCCTGGCTGCCCGCCGCGCCCGGAGATGCTGATCGACGCGATCCTCAAGCTGCACGACCAGGTCCAGCACGCCAAGCTCGGCGCCAACCGCGCCGCCGAGATCGTGGAGCTCGAGACCTCCGCCCTGAAGGCTCTCCCGACCTCTGAGATGAAGGGCCTCCTGCGGTGACCGATGCCAAGGGTCCCGACCAGCCAGCCGTCGAGCAGTCGCCGGAAAACGCACCGGCCACGACCGACCCCGAGGTCCAGCAGGTCGGCCAGCGCACCGGAATGTTCGGCGCCAAGGGCACCGGCGACACGAGTGGCTACGGCGGACTGGTCCAGCCGATCGTCTACCCCGGTGCCGCGCAGCGTCCCTTCGGCGGCTGGTACGACGAGGTGGCCGACGCGCTCGAGGCGGCCGTCAACATCGGCGGCGTCGTCATCCACCGCGGCGAGATCACGTTCCACGTCCGCCGCGAGGACCTGCTCGCCGTCGGTCAGCTGCTGCGCGACGACCCGCGGACGCGCTTCGAGTTCTGCTCGGGCGTCAGCGGCGTCCACTACCCCGACGACAAGGGCGCCGAGCTGCACGCGGTCTACCACCTGCTCTCGATGACCTACAACCGCCGGATCCGGCTTGAGGTCTCCATGCCCGACGCCGACCCCCACGTCCCGTCGCTGGTCCCGGTCTACCCGACCAATGACTGGCACGAGCGCGAGACCTACGACATGTTCGGGATCATCTTCGACGGCCACCCCTCGTTGACGCGGATCCTCATGCCCGACGACTGGCCGGGCCACCCCCAGCGGAAGGACTACCCGCTCGGGGGCATCCCCGTCGAGTACAAGGGCGGCAGCATCCCGCCGCCCGACGAGCGGAGGTCCTACAACTGATGAGCACGTCCGAAGACATCTACGCCGGCACCTCCGGCACCACCGAGGGCAAGGTCTTCACCGTCACCGGCCAGGACTGGGACCAGATCCTGGAGGGACTCGCCGAGGAGGGCGAGGAGCGGATCGTGGTCAACATGGGTCCGCAGCACCCGTCCACCCACGGCGTGCTCCGCCTGATCCTCGAGCTCGAGGGCGAGACCGTCACCGAGGCCCGGTGCGGCATCGGCTATCTCCACACCGGCATCGAGAAGAACATGGAGTACCGCACCTGGGTGCAGGGCACCACGTTCTGCACCCGGATGGACTACCTGAGCCCCTTCTTCAACGAGGAGACCTACGCCCTGGGCGTCGAGCGGTTGCTCGACATCGAGGACGACATCCCCGAGAAGGCCAACGTCATGCGGGTGCTCATGATGGAGCTCAACCGCATCTCCTCCCACCTGGTGGCGATCGCCACGGGCGGCATGGAGATCGGTGCGCTGACCGTGATGACGATCGGCTTCCGCGAGCGTGAGCTGGTGCTCGACCTGTTCGAGCTGATCACCGGCCTGCGCATGAACCACGCGTTCATCCGTCCCGGCGGGGTTGCCCAGGACCTGCCGCCCGGTGCCCTCGACGAGATCCGTGCCTTCATCGCGCTGATGAAGAAGCGCCTGCCTGAGTACGCCGCCCTGTGCAACGCCAACCCGATCTTCAAGGCCCGCCTCGATGGCGTCGGCCACCTCGAGCTCGAGGGCTGCATGGCGCTCGGCCTCACTGGTCCGGTGCTGCGCAGCACCGGCTACCCGTGGGACCTGCGCAAGAGTCAGCCGTACTCCGGCTACGAGGACTACGACTTCGACGTACAGACCTGGGACACCTGCGACTCCTACGGGCGCTTCCGGGTCCGGCTCGGAGAGATGTGGGAGTCGCTGAAGATCGTCGAGCAGTGCGCCGACCGACTCGGTGGCCTCGAGGGCGCGCCGGTGATGGTCGCCGACAAGAAGATCGCCTGGCCCAGCCAGCTCTCCATCGGCAGCGACGGCATGGGCAACAGCCTCGACCACATCCGCCACATCATGGGTGAGTCGATGGAGGCGCTGATCCACCACTTCAAGCTGGTCACCGAAGGCTTCCGGGTGCCGACGGGCCAGGCCTACGTGCCGATCGAGAGTCCCCGCGGCGAGCTCGGTGCCCACGTCGTCTCCGACGGCGGCACCCGCCCGTTCCGCGCCCACTTCCGCGACCCGTCGTTCACCAACCTGCAGGCGACCAGCGTGATGAGTGAGGGCGGCATGGTGGCCGACGTGATCGTCGCCATCGCGTCGATCGACCCGGTGATGGGAGGTGTCGACCGTTGAGCTCGACCGCTGAGGGGACCCTCGACGTAGCCACGCTGCAGGAGCTGCGCGACATCGCGGCCCGCTACCCGGAGAAGCGCTCCGGGCTGCTGCCGATGCTGCACCTAGTGCAGTCGGTCTCCGGCCGGATCACGCCGGAGGGCATCGAGGCGTGTGCCGACATCCTCGACATCACCGCCGCCGAGGTGAGCGGCGTCGCGACGTTCTACACCATGTACAAGCGCAAGCCGGTCGGCGACTACCACGTCGGCGTCTGCACCAACACGCTCTGCGCAGTGATGGGTGGCGACCTGATCTTCGAGCGGCTCAAGGAGCACCTCGAGGTCGGCAACGACGAGACCACCGAGGACGGAAAGATCACCCTCGAGCACGTCGAGTGCAACGCGGCCTGCGACTACGCCCCGGTGATGATGGTCAACTGGGAGTTCATGGACAACATGACGCCGGCCTCGGCGACCCAGCTGGTCGACGACCTGCGGGCCGGCACAGAGGTCCACTCCACCCGCGGACCGAAGCTGTGCACCTGGCGCGAGGCCGAGCGCGTGCTCGCCGGCTTCCCCGACGGGCTTGCCGACGAGGGCCCCGCCGCCGGTCACGCCAGCCTGGTGGGCCTGAAGATCGCGCGCGAGCGCGGCTGGACCGCGCCCGACGGCGCCAAGCCCGAGGCGCTCGGCGCCGGAGCCGACTCCAAGACCGAGGCCGTCGAGCAGGCCGACACGAGCCGCGCCGAGTCCGAGACCAAGCAGGAGGAGTCGTGAGCGACACCCTCACCCCGGTCCTCACCGACGACTGGGACGTGGAACGCAGCTGGACGTTGGCGGCCTACGAGGCTCGCGGCGGCTACGACGCCGCGAAGAAGGCGCTCCGGATGGCGCCCGAG
>CAVWCT010000003.1:0-309471 GCA_963753565.1 uncultured Actinomycetota bacterium | reverse complement strand
GTGGCCGTGGCGGAGGGCGGCGTGGAGATCCCAGTTGAGGCGGGAGATCACGTCGAGCGGGATCTCCTTGGGGCACGCGGCAGTGCACTCGCCGATGTTGGTGCAGCCTCCGAAGCCCTCGTGGTCGTGCTGGCCGACCATGCTGACCACGCGGGAGTCGCGCTCCGCCTGGCCCTGCGGCAGCTCGCCGAGGTGGGTGACCTTCGCGCCGAGGAACAGCGATGCGGAGCCGTTGGGGCAGGCGGCGACGCAGGCACCGCAGCCGATGCAGGTGGCGGCGTCGAAGGCGCGGTCCGCCTTGTCCTTCGGCACCGGCGTGGCGTGGGCGTCGGGGGCGGCACCGGTGTTGACCGAGATGTAGCCGCCCTGCTGGATGATCCGGTCGAACGCGCCGCGGTCGACGCACAGGTCCTTGATCACCGGGAACGCGGCGGCCCGCCAGGGCTCGATGGTGATCGTGTCGCCGTCCTCGAACGACCGCATGTGGAGCTGGCAGGTGGTGGTGACCTCGGGACCGTGGGCCTCGCCGTTGATCATCAGCCCGCACATGCCGCAGATGCCCTCGCGGCAGTCGGAGTCGAACGCGATCGGCTCTTCGCCGTTGGCGTTGAGCTCCTCGTTGAGTACGTCGAGCATCTCCAGGAAGGACATGTCCTCCGAGACCTCGTCGAGCTCGTAGGTGTGCATCGAGCCCGTGCTGGTGGCATCCGGCTGGCGCCAGATGTTCAGCGTCACCTTCACTTGTACGACCTCTGCTTCATCTCGGTGAACTCGTACTCGAGGTTTTCCTTGTGCATCACGGGAGTGCCGTCCTCGCCGGCCCACTCCCACGCCGCAACGTAGGCGTACTGCTCGTCGTGGCGGAGCGCCTCGCCCTCCTCGGTCTGCGACTCGGCCCGGAAGTGGCCGCCGCACGACTCGCGCCGGTTGAGCGCGTCGATGCACATCAGCTCGCCGAGCTCGAAGAAGTCGGCCACCCGACCGGCGCGTTCCAGGGACTGGTTCATGGTCTCCGCGGCACCGAGCACCTTGACGTTGCGCCAGAAGTCGTCGCGGAGCGAGCGGATCAGGTCGATCGCCTTGCGCAGGCCCTCGGCCGTGCGCTCCATCCCGCAGTACTCCCACATGATGTGGCCGAGCTCGCGGTGGTAGGAGTCGACGCTGCGGGTGCCGTTGGTGGTCAGGAACTTCTCGACCCGCTGCCGGACCGACTCCTGCGCCTCCACCACCGCTGGGTCGTCCTCGGCGATCTTGTCGAAGGGACCCTCGGCGAGGTAGTCGCGGATCGTGTTGGGCAGCACGAAGTAGCCGTCGGCCAAGCCTTGCATCAACGCCGACGCCCCCAGCCGGTTTGCGCCGTGATCGGAGAAGTTGGCCTCGCCGGTGACGAACAGCCCGGGGATCGTCGACTGCAGGTCGTAGTCGACCCAGAGGCCGCCCATCACGTAGTGAACGGCGGGGTAGATCCGCATCGGCACCGTGTAGGGGTCCTCGCCCGTGATCCGGGCGTACATGTCGAAGAGGTTGCCGTACTTCTCCTCGATGGCGTCGCGGCCGAGCCGCTCGGTCGCCTCGGCGAAGTCGAGGTAGACCCCGCGGCGTACGCCGTCGACCGCGGGCCCGACGCCACGACCTTCGTCGCAGACGTTCTTCGCCTGCCGGGACGCGATGTCGCGCGGGACCAGGTTGCCGAACGCCGGGTAGATCCGCTCCAGGTAGTAGTCGCGGTCCTCTTCGGCGATCTCCCGTGGGTCCTTGTCGCAGTCGGACTTGTTCTTCGGCACCCAGATCCGGCCGTCGTTGCGCAGCGACTCCGACATCAGCGTCAGCTTGGACTGGTGGGTACCGGTCACCGGGATGCACGTGGGGTGGATCTGCGTGTAGCAGGGGTTGGCCATGTAGGCGCCCTTGCGGTGTGCCCGCCAGGTCGCCGTCACGTTGCTGCCCATGGCGTTCGTCGACAGGAAGAACACGTTTCCGTAGCCGCCGGAAGCGAGCACCACGACGTCGGCGAAGTAGGTCTCGATCTCGCCGGTGACCAGGTCGCGCACGATGATGCCGCGGGCCCGTCCGTCTACGACGATCAGCTCGAGCATCTCGTGTCGCGTGTAGCACTTCACGGTGCCGGCCGCGACCTGCCGCTCGAGCGCCTGGTAGGCGCCGATGAGCAGCTGCTGCCCGGTCTGGCCGCGCGCGTAGAACGTGCGCGAGACCTGTACCCCGCCGAAGGAACGGTTGTCGAGGAGGCCGCCGTACTCACGCGCGAACGGAACGCCCTGGGCCACGCACTGGTCGATGATGTTGAGGCTGACCTGCGCCAGCCGGTAGACGTTGGACTCGCGGGAGCGGTAGTCGCCGCCCTTGATCGTGTCGTAGAAGAGTCGGTGGATGGAGTCGCCGTCGCCCTTGTAGTTCTTGGCGGCGTTGATACCGCCCTGGGCCGCGATCGAGTGCGCGCGGCGCGGCGAGTCCTGGTAGCAGAACGACTTCACGACGTAGCCGGCCTCGCCGAGGGTGGCGGCGGCCGAAGCGCCGGCCAGGCCGGTGCCGACCACGATCACCGAGAGCCGGCGCCGGTTGGCCGGGTTGGCGATCCGGGCCTCGAACTGCCGGGTTCCCCAGCGCTCTTCGAGCGGACCCGAGGGCGCCTTGGTGTCGGCGAGCGGCTCGCCGTCGACGTAGTAGCCCGCGGCGTCGTCGAACGTCTCGTTGTGCGACACGGTGTGCGACGGGTCGAACGCGCTGGTGGTGTCGGGCATGTCGGTCATGTCAGGACCTCACTTCTCGATGACGCCGGCGACGACGAAGATCGGAACGAGCGAGAAACCACCCGCGATCAGGACGGCGAACCCGTAGCCGAGCATGTTGGCGTTGCGGCGGGCCTTGGCGTTGTTGGTCAGGCCGAGGGTCTGCGCCGCGCTCCACACCCCGTGGCGCAGGTGCAGGCCCAGCGCCACCATGGCCGCGAGGTAGATGAGCGTCATCCACCACAGGTCGAACGTGTCGACCAGGAGGTTGTAGGGGTCATCGGTCTTCCCGCCCTGCGGGTTCACCTTGCCGATGGTGAAGTTGAGCAGGTGCCACACGATGAAGACCAGCAGCGTCACGCCGCCCCATCGCATCCAGTGCGAGGAGAACGTCGAGCTGTTGTTCTTCTTCACGACGTACTTCACGGTGCGCGCCTGACCCGCCCGGCGCCACAGCGTGAACGCGCAGGCGATGTGCACGATGAGCGCCGCGAGCAGGCCGACCCGCAGGATCCAGAGGAAGCCCTCGTGAGGCAGGATCGGCTCGCCGAACACGCGCAGGTGATGGGCGTACTCGTTGAACGAGTCGTGGCCGGCGAAGGCCTTGAGGTTGCCGTACATGTGCCCGAGCACGAAGCCGATGAAGATGATGCCGCTCACGGCCATCAGCATCTTCAGGGCGATCGTGTTGCGGGCGGCGCGTGATCCCTTGATCAGCGTTTGCCGCTGAATCGGATGGTGGTGGTGAGGCTGGGGCCCGGTCGCTTGTGCCACAGACGCTCACGCTACCGGTGCTCGCCCGGTCATGGACGGCAGGAGCACTGTGAGAAATGTCAGGCGGGTACGCCGGCCAGACCGCGGACGATCTCGGACAGCTCGCCGACCGCTTCGTGCCAGGAGCGCGTGGACAGCTCGCGGGCGCGCTGGCCCAGCAGGGCGCGGTGGCGGTCGGCGACGACCGACTCGACCGCTCGGCGGAACGACTTCGGGTCGGCCGGGTCGTAGAGCAGCCCGGTCTCCAGGTGTCGGACCACGTCGGGCGCGCCGCCCGCGCGGGGTGCGACGACCGGTACGCCGCTGGCCGCGGCCTCGCGCAGCACGTGGCAGCAGGTCTCGTGCTCGCCCGGGTGGACGAGCACGTCCAGCGTTGGCAGCGCGACGGTGAGGTCTCCGGTCTGCAGCTCGCCGGTGAGCTTGGCCCCGGGCAAGCGGCTCTCGAGCCAGCCGCGCTGCGGCCCGTCCCCGATCACGACCGCACGGACCGCCGGCATCGTGGCCAGCTCCGCGAGGCGGCGTACGCCGTGCCGCTTGTGCAGGCTCCCGACGTAGCCGACCACGACGCGCTCGCCATCGGCCGAGTGCTTGCGGGCCCACCGGTCGTGCAGCCACTGGTCGCGCAGGGCGGGAGTGAATGCGGCCGTGTCGACGCCAGGCGTCCACAGCTCGGCGTCGACACCGAACTCGGCGACCCGCTCCTGCATCCAGCGCGACGTGACCAGTAGCCGGTCGGCGCGGTCGGCCACCTTCGCGCGCCAGTAGTCGGCGGTGAGGTCGAGCACCGGCGACTGCTCGACGACCACCGTGGGCACCTCGTTGCGGCGAGCCCACTTGAGCGCCTTGCGACCAACGGTGCCGGGCGAGGTGACATGAATCACGTCGGGGCCGAAGTCCTCGAGCCCCGAGCGCACCTGCGCACTCACCGGGTCGAGCGGCTGGACCCGGACCACGACGGACCCGCGATAGCTCGAGAGGCCAGGTGCCGGAGCGACGATCAGAACCTCGTGACCTGCGTCGACAAGGCCGTCGGCGACTGCCTTGAGCGTGGTCGTGGTGCCGTCGACGGCCGGGAAGAAGGTCTCGGTCACCAGTGCGATCTTCATGCTCACAGGGTCGCGTTCCCACCCGACCCGACTGCCACCTCGAGGTGTCCGACACGTGAACATCGCGACCTGCGCGGCGGGGACGTCTATTTTCCTATCCGGCCTTCAATGTGCAGACTCAGCACGACTTCGCGGCGCTAGGCCCTTTTGACTGCCCTTTTGAGTGGGAGAGGTATGACCACAGGTGTGCACGGCCCGACCCGGGCGCAGATCGAGGAGAAGACGCTCAGGACGGACCGGTGGTGGCTCGCGCCGCTAGCCACGTTCTTGGTGTTCTCGTCGTTCGTCGTCTACGCCACGCTGCGTGCGTTCATGGACAAGTACTACTTCACGGAGCCGTACCTGTCGCCGTTCTACTCGCCGTGCCTCGGCGACTGCGTGGAGGGTTCGTCCGACTTCGGGCAGCCGTTCGGCGGGTTCCCGCTGTCGGCGGCGCTGATCGTGCTGATCTTCCCGCTCGGCTTCCGGATGACCTGCTACTACTACCGCAAGTCCTACTACCGGGCTTTCTGGTTCTCCCCGCCGGCATGCGCGGTTCCGGAGCCGCACAAGTCCTACTCCGGTGAGACCCGCTTCCCGCTGATCATCCAGAACCTGCACCGCTGGTTCTGGTACGCCGCGGTCGTCGTCGGGGTGATCCTCACCTACGACGTGTTCCTCGCGTTCGGCCCGGCCGAGGGCGAGTCCGACGGCATCCACATGGGTCTTGGCACCCTGCTGATGCTGATCAACGTCATCTTCATCTGGCTCTACACGCTCTCGTGCCACTCCTGTCGCCACACCGTCGGCGGGCGGCTCCGGCACTTCTCCAAGCACCCGATCCGCTACAGGCTGTGGACCTGGGTCTCCAAGCTCAACACCAGCCACGGCAAGTACGCGTGGTACTCCCTGTTCTCCGTCGCCCTGGTTGACCTCTACATCTGGCTGCTGGCGGCCGACGTGATCAACGACGTGAGGTTCTTCTGATGACCACCGCTGACCGTCACCCCATGACGGGCAACGAGATGTCGGGCTCGGCCGAAGGCGGCATGGAGCGCCACCAGTACGACGTGGTGGTGATCGGTGCCGGCGGTGCCGGCCTGCGCGCGGCGATCGCCGCCCAGGACGCGGGCGCCAAGACTGCCCTGGTCTGCAAGTCGCTGCTCGGCAAGGCGCACACCGTGATGGCCGAGGGCGGCATCGCCGCGGCCATGGGCAACCGCTGGCCCGAGGACAACTGGGAGGTGCACTTCCGCGACACCATGCGCGGCGGGAAGATGCTCAACAACTGGCGGATGGCCCAGCTGCACGCCCAGGAGGCGCCGGAGCGGGTGATGGAGCTCGAGGACTGGGGCGCCCTCTTCGACCGCACCGACGACGGGCTGATCAGCCAGCGCGACTTCGGCGGCCACCGATACGCCCGCCTCGCCCACGTCGGCGACCGCACCGGGCTCGAGATGATCCGCACGCTGCAGCAGCGCGCCGTACAGCTCGGCATCGACGTGTTCATGGAGTGCACGATCACCGACGTGATGAAGGACGGAGACAAGATCTCCGGTGCCTTCGGCTACTGGCGCGAGACCGGCCGCTTCATCCTGTTCGACGCGCCCAGCGTCATCCTCGCCACCGGCGGCATCGGCAAGTCGTTCAAGGTCACGTCGAACTCGTGGGAGTACACCGGCGACGGCCACGCCCTCGCGATGCGCGCGGGCGCCTCCCTGATCAACATGGAGTTCGTGCAGTTCCACCCGACCGGCATGGTCTGGCCGCCGTCGGTGAAGGGGCTGCTGGTCACCGAGTCGGTACGCGGTGACGGCGGGATCCTGAAGAACTCCGAGGGCAAGCGGTTCATGTTCGACTACATCCCGGAGTTCTTCAAAGCAGAGACGGCGGACTCGATCGAGGAGGCCGACCGCTGGTACGACGACAAGAAGAACAACCGTCGTCCTCCCGAGCTGCTGCCCCGCGACGAGGTCGCCCGGGCGATCAACTCCGAGATCAAGGCCGGCCGCGGCACGCCCCACGGTGGCATCTACCTCGACATCGCCTCGCGGCGCTCGCCGGAGTTCATCCGCAAGCGGCTGCCCTCGATGTACCACCAGTTCAAGGAGCTGGCCGACGTCGACATCACCGCCGAGCCGATGGAGATCGGCCCCACCTGCCACTACGTCATGGGTGGGGTCGAGGTGGACGCCGACACCCAGGAGAGCTCGGTGAAGGGCCTGTACGCCGTCGGCGAGTGCAGCGGCGGCATGCACGGGTCCAACCGACTCGGCGGCAACTCCCTCGGCGACCTGCTCGTCTTCGGCAAGCGAGCGGGCGAGGCGGCGACGGCGTACACGAGCTCGCTGGGGGCCAACCGCCCCAAGGTCGACGACGCGGACGTGAAGGCGGCCGAGCGCAGTGCGCTGGCACCGTTCGAGGTCGAGGGCGGCGAGAACCCCTACACGATCCAGTCCGACCTCCAGGAGTCGATGAACGACCTGGTCGGCATCATCCGCACCGCCGAGGAGCTCGACCGGTCACTGACCGAGATCGAGGCGTTCAAGGTGCGCGCCAAGTCGATGAAGGTTGAGGGCCACCGGCAGTACAACCCGGGCTGGCACCTCGCGATCGACCTGCGCAACATGCTCATCGTCAGCGAGGCCATTGCGAAGGCAGCGCTCGCCCGGCAGGAGTCGCGCGGCGGTCACACCCGCGACGACTTCCCGGGGCCGAACCCGGAGTGGGGCACCAAGAACCTCGTCGTCAACCTCACCTCAGACGGCACCGGTGTCGAGCTCCACGAGAAGCCGCTGCCGGTGATGCCCGACGAGCTCAAGAAGTACTTCGAGGAGTCCAAGTGAGCAGCTACGACCTGAAGATGCGGATCTGGCGCGGCGACGACCAGGGCGGCGAGCTCGCTGACCACACCGTCGAGGTCTCCGAGGGTGAAGTCGTGCTCGACGCCCTCCACCGGGTGCAGGCCACCCAGGCCGGCGACCTCGCGATCCGCTGGAACTGCAAGGCCGGCAAGTGCGGCTCGTGCAGTGCCGAGATCAACGGCAAGCCCCGGCTGCTCTGCATGACTCGGCTCTCCGACTTCGCCACGGACGAGACGATCACGGTGACCCCGATGCGGTCGTTCCCCGTGATCCGCGACCTGGTCACCGACGTCTCGTTCAACTACGAGAAGGCCAAGGAGCTGCCGTCGTTCCAGCCGCCGCCGCGCGACGCCGACGGCAAGCGGCGGATGGCGCAGATGGACGTCGAGCGCGGCCAGGAGTTCCGCAAGTGCATCGAGTGCTTCCTGTGCCAGAACACCTGCCACGTCGTCCGCGACCACGAGGACAACAAGCCGGCCTTCGCCGGACCACGCTTCTTCCTGCGCTACGCCGAGCTGGACATGCACCCGCTCGACACGCATGACCGACGTGAGCTGGCGCAGGGCGCGGCCGGCCTCGGGATGTGCAACATCACCAAGTGCTGCACCGAGGTCTGCCCCGAAGGCATCAAGATCACCGACAACGCGATCATCCCGATGAAGGAGCGCGTCGCGGACAAGAAGTACGACCCGCTCGTGTGGCTCGGCAACAAGATCGGCATCCGCAGCAAGGACTACGAAGGCCGAGAGCCGGTCTAGCCCGCATGCCCCGCGTCATCGATCCGTAAGCCCGACGCATTGCCAAGGGTTCGACCTCGGAGGAACGTAACTCCGCGAGGAATCCCGATCAGGAGGCAGCGCGAGATGAAGTGGATCGAGCCCGGAGAAGCCGAGTACGACGAGCGGCGTGAGCTGTTCAACGCGATGATCGACAAGAGGCCGCGGCTGATCGCGGGTTGCGAGACTCCGGCGGACGTCAAGGTGGCGCTGGAGCGGGCCAAGGACGACGCGCTGCAGGTAGCCGTGCGATCGGGCGGTCATTCCGTGGCGGGTCAGTCCAGCAACGACGACGGGCTGGTCATCGACGTACGACCGATGAAGGGCATCGAGATCGATGCATCGGCTCGGCGGGCGCGAGTCGGGGGCGGGTGCACGTGGGGGGAGTTCGACGCTGCCGCACAGGCGCACGGTCTGGCCACGACCGGCGGGCGGGTGTCCACGACCGGCGTCTCGGGCCTGACGCTCGGCGGTGGCTCGGGCTGGCTGGAGCGCCAGCACGGCCTCAGCTGCGACAACCTGCTGGCGGTCGAGCTGGTGACCGCCGACGGCCGCGAGGTCCGCGCCGACGAGACCCAGAACCAGGACCTGCTCTGGGCCAGCAAGGGCGGTGGGGGCAACTTCGGTGTGGTCACGGCGCTGGAGTTCCAGCTGCATCCGGTCGGCCCGATGATCCTGGGCGGGTTGATGCTCTGGGCTGCCGACCGGGCACCGGAGATCTCCCGAGCCTTCCGCGACTGGGCCGACAACTCGCCCGAGGAGCTGGGCTCGGGGCTGGCCATGCTCAGCGGCCCGCCGGAAGAGTTCGTGCCGCCTCACCTGCAGGGCCAGCCCGTCGTTGGTGTCATCTTTTGCTGGAACGGCGACGACGCAACCGGCGCGGACCTGGTCCAGGTGATGCGAGACCTGGGGCCGGAGGTGGATCTGGTCGGCCCGATGCCGTACGCCGCGTTGCAGTCGATGATCGACGACCCCCCAGGCTTCCGTCAGTACTGGAGCGCCGACTACCACGACTCCTTCCCGGACGAGGCGCTGGACGTGTTCATCGACGGCGGCGCGCGCCGGCCCTCGCCCATGACCCAGCACCTGCTGCTCCCGTGGGGCGGCGCCTTGGCGCGGATCGACGAGGACGCCACACCGATGAGCCAGCGTGCTGCCCGCTGGGTGACCCACCCGTTCGCGACCTGGGACAACGCCGCCGACGACGAGGCGAACATCGAATGGGTCCGCAACTACCGGAAGGCCAACGCACCCTTCACGACCGGTGGCGTCTACCTCAACTTCATCGGCGACGAGGGCGACGACCGGATCAAGGCGGCCTTCGGCTCCGCGAAGTACGACCGCCTCGCCCAGATCAAGGGCGAGTACGACCCCCGCAACGTGTTCGCCGGCAACCAGAACATCCGGCCGATGGTTCCTGCCTGACGGGTGGCACTCAGCCCGAAGTGCGCGAAATCCCCGCCCAAGTGCGGGATGTGGAGGGTCGAGCTGCGACATCTCGACAAACCACTTCGCGCACTTCGCGGGCATGGTGGTTGTGGCGGTCGCCGCGCTGTCGGTCGATGAACCGACCCCCAGCGCATCCGCCATCAACGACGCCGTGGAAGCCCCACGCACTCCGAAGACCTACCTGGTGCGCTCCGTGACCGCCGGCGACACGCTCCTGCTGCGCAACGGCGACTCGGTCCGGCTGGTCGGCATCGATGCGCCCGAGAACGGAGTGCGCGGTGCCGAGCGCGCCACGCAGCTGCTGACTCGTCTGGCAGCCGGCAAGCGGGTGATGCTCACCGCACCGGTCGACGATAGGGATCGGTATGGCCGGCTGCTCAGGTACGTGGGTGTGGGCAGCACTGACGCAGGGCTCCGGATGATCGGCAGCGGCCTGGCAATCGCCCGCTACGACTCCCGGGACGGGTACGACGAGCATCCCCGTCAGCGGAGCTACGTCAGGAAGGACAGGTCGACTCTGAACGTGAGCTGTGCACCGGTGCCGTTGGCGGACGTGCCGAGCGGCAACGACGGTGCGCCCGGCTACTCGCCCTGCATCCCGTCGTACCCGCCGGACCTCGACTGCGCCGACACCGGTCCGGTCACGGTGACCGGTTCCGACCCGCACGGCCTGGACGCCGACGGTGACGGCGTTGCGTGCGGTGGCGACTGAGTCCGGCGTAATTCAGGTCTGGCATTGACCTGAATAGTTCCTAGGGTGTCCGCATGGACATGAAACTGGAGCTGGTGGCCGTGCCCGTGACCGACGTCGACCGGGCGAGGGACTTCTATGTGCAGGCGGGGTTCGTGCTGGACCACGACCACACGGTGAGCGAGGAGGTCAGGTTCGTGCAGCTGACTCCGCCCGGATCGGGCTGCTCGATCACCGTTGGCAAGGGCCTGACCGGCATGGCGCCCGGGTCGCTCGACAACATGCAGATGGTGGTTGCGGACGCCGATGAGGCGCGCGCCGCGCTCACCAAGCGCGGCATCGAGGTCAGTGAGGTCGATGACCAGCAGTGGGGCAGGTTCGTCTACTTCAGCGACCCCGACGGCAACGGCTGGTCGCTTCAGCAGCTGCCGGATTGGTCGGGCGGAGCCGCGCAGTAGGCGTGGCTCAGGGCTCGCGTCGGCGTACGACGGCGGGGATCGGCCCCCCGGCGGTCATCGTGAAGGGGAGCGCGAGGGGGAACTCGTCCTCGAGTGACTCCACCTCGACCGTCCGGAGCAGGGTGGCGAGGGCGATCGTCGCCTCGAGCATTGCGAAGTGGTCGCCGATGCAGGAACGGGGTCCGGCGCCGAACGGTAGGAAGGCCCACCGATCGCGGCCCTCGCTCCTGTGCGGGGAGAACCGGTCAGGGTCGAAGACCTCCGCGTCCTCTCCCCAGATCTCGGGGTCGCGGTGCATCGCATACATGCTGACGACGAGGTTCGTGCCGGCTGGGACTCGGTAGTCTCCGACCGCGATATCGGACCTCGCCAACCTGACCACCAACGGGGCTGGTGGGCACAGCCGGAGCGCCTCGTGCACGACCTGGGCGGTGTAGGGCAGCGACGGGAGGTCGGCCGCGGTCGCAGCGTGGTTGCCGAGTGCCCGGGCCTCCTCTGCGACGCGGGCTTGCAGGTCGAGCCGGTGGCCCAGCGCCCACAGGGCATAGGTGATCGTCGTCGCGGTCGTGTCGTGCCCGGCGAGGAAGAACGTGAACAGCTCGTCGCGCACCTGCTCCGCGGTCAGGCCCGCGCCGGTCTCCGGGTCGCGGGTGTCCAGCAGCAGCTGGATCAGCTCAGGGTCGGTGGACTCCCCGCGACGTGTTCTCGCGACCGCATCGTCCAGCACCGCGTGGATGGAGTCCCGCGCGCGGAGGGCCCGGCGCCGCGCCGGAGTCTTCAACCAGAACGGACTCCGGACCGGACTGGTCACCCGCTGCGTTACCGCAGACAGCACCACATTCAGGTCGGGACCGAGGCCAGTCGCCCGATCGCCGAGGTCACCGCCGAGCACGGATCGGCTCAGCACTCGCATGGTGAGTCGGCGCGCGTCCTGATCGAGGTCGACGCGCCCTGCGGTCAGCCAGTCGGCGGCGAGAAGATCGGCCGAAACCGACATGTGCCGCGCGAAGGTTGCCACATGCTTCTTGGTGAAGATCGGCTGCAGGGTGCGGCGCCGGGGCTTCCACTCCGCGTTCGACATGCTGAACAGGCTCTTTCCCAGCAGCAACCGGAACTGGATGTGGGCGTCCGCGCCCTTGTCGATGGACTGGGACGTTGCCGCGAGTACGTCGTGCGCCCCGCTCGGGGAGGCCACTACGACGAACCTCGGGACCAGCCATCGAGGGCCGATGGACATCGCGCACACCCGACCGCCCGCGTTCCGCACGGTGACGGCCTCTGTGTGGAAGGCCTTGGCTACCCGCAGCTTTTCGCGCAGCGACATCGGCACCTCGGGGGGAACCGGGAGCTGGGAGAGCGGCGCTAGCCCCAGTGTGGCCATGGCTCGTTATAGACCTCGGCGCGCGGCCACGGTTATGACGGCGCACACAGGTCTAGCCCGTCGGGCGACGATCCTCGGGCTGGAGCTCGGGCTCTATCTCTGGGCCCTCGCCGCCGCGGCCGGCTTCGCGGCCCTGGTGGCGGTGTCGACCCCGGCGTTCGTGGTGCTGAAGGTCGGCGGTGCGGCGGTGCTGCTCTACCTCGGTGGGGCGCGGCTGGTGGAAGCGGTTCGCCGAGGGGACCGTCGTCCAGCTGGCGAACCCGAAGGCGGCGATCTTCATGGTCGCCTTCTACCCACAGTTCGTGCCGGCCGACCGGCCACTGTTCGCCACCACCGCAGGCCTCGCCCTGGTCCAGGTGGCCATCGAGCTCGTGTTCTACCTGACCCTGGCGTACGGCGTCGGCCGCGCCGGAGCGTTCTTCCGGCGGTCCAGGATCCGGCGCCGCCTCGACGCGATCGCCGGCACGGTCCTGGTCGCGCTCGGCGTCCGAGTGACCCTCAGCTCGCGCTGAGTCCGGTCGCGTCGAACGGCACCTGGTACGGCGGTTGGTCGGTCTCCCAGCCGTAGAAGAGCAGGTAGCCGCAAGGACTCCCCTCCAGTCGGATGACGTCTCCGCGGTCAGTCATTGCCACGAGCGACGGCGTGGGGTCGGACTTCGAGCAGGACTCCGAGTCGTCCAGGGAGGTCGCCTTCGCCCAGGCATCCTCGATCGGGTCATCCAACCCAGCAGCAAGGCTTCCCCCGAGCGACTCAGGGTCGTCCGCTGGGCAGACGTTAACGGCGATGAGTCGCTCCCGGCCGGGTTGGGCTGGGCCGCTGGATGCCGGCGTCTGGCAGTTCAGGTCGATCTCCTGAGGCTCCAGGGAGTAGTCGAGCTCGTAGCGCTGCGAGTCGAGGGCCGCGAAGAAGACCTGGCCCAGCTCGGCGCCGTCGACCGTGCGGTCGCCGACGACGACGTCCGTGCACATGGTCACCGGCGTGAACGCGATCGTGCCGTCCTCGAGCTGGTAGGCGAGTCGGCTGTCGCTCGGGATGATGTCGATCGCGGCACAGCGAGCGGGATCGGCGTCGGGGCTGGCCGAGAGCAGCGACTCGAAGTCGTCGACGCCGTAGACCAGGGCGTCCGGAGGGCCGGGCTGCGCCGAGAAGCCGTTGAAGCCGGCCGCGCAGTAGCGGATGGCCGACACCTCTCCCAGATCGGGCATGGGGCCGTTCTCGGGCAAGGCGTTCGGGCAGGGCAGCTCGGCATAGGGATCGGCCGAGATCGACGGCTCGTCGACCACCTGCGGTGACGAGTCGTCGTCCATCAGGGCGCGGCCTCCCAGCACACTTGCGACGGCCACCACGGCCACCGCGCCGCCGGCAAGGATCACCCGGGCGCGACGGCGGGTTCGCGCCGCCCGGATCACAAGGGACGGATCCGCGACGCTGTCGGGGGCTTCGGGGACCACTCGCGCGAGTACGTCGCGCAGCTGCCCCTCATTCATATGGGGAGTGCTCATGCCTGTTCCTTCATCATCGGGGAGGCGCGCAGTGCGTCCAGCGCCCGTGAGGTCTGGCTCTTGACCGTGCCCTCGGTGACGCCGAGGATCTCGGCGGTCTGGGCCACCGTGAGGTCGTCGTAGAACCGGAGCACCAGCACCGCCCGCTGTCCGCGGGGCAGCGCCGCCAGCGCCACCAGGGCGTCCTGGCGCTCTTCGACGGCGTACGCCGCGGTGTCGATGCCCTCCGGCAGCGTCTTCGTCGGCAGCTCCGAGCGCCACTTGCGCCGCCACCAGTCCGTGTACGTCGTGACCATGGCCCGCCGCACGTAGGCCTCGACCGCGCCATCGTTGGCGATCGACGACCACCGCGGCCAGCACTTCAGCAGCGCGGCTTGCACCAGGTCCTCGGCCTTGTGGGCATCGCCGGTCAGCAACCAGGCGCTGCGCCACAGGTCACGACCGCGCGAGGCTACGAACTCCTCGAACGTGGGACCGCCGCCGGTGTCGCTCATCTGGCCTCCTTCGACGGTTCAACGAGATGAGCGTCCCGGATGGTTGTCAGCTGAGCGTGATCGAGAGCCCGGTGATGTCGAGCGCGTAGGGGAGGGGTTTCGCAGGGTCGAGCTTGGGTCCGGACATGCCGACCTCGCCCGTCGCCAGCAGCCGGCCGAGGAGCGCCTGCGCGAGCAGGATCGAGAGCCCGGCCCCCGGGCAGCCCTGGGGGCCGTGGCTGAAGAAGTTGAACAGCCAGTTGTCGGCGGCGTCGCCCTCGGTCCAGGCGGTGGGGGTGAACGCGTCGGCGTAGGGCACGCGGTCTCGGTTGCGGTGGTTGAACGCGTTGACGATCAGCACTGGCGTGCCAGCCGGGACCACTACCCCGCGTGCACCCTGTACGTCGACCAGCGCGACCCGACCGAACATGGGCGTGGTGGGCCAGAGCCGCATCGCCTCCTGCAGGCAGCCCGCAAGGTGGTCGAGCCCGGCGACAGCGGCGGGCTCGAGGAGGTCCACATCCGCGACCGACTCCACGACGCGCTCCCGGTCGTCCGGGTGGGTGGCGAGCACCGCCAGCGTCCGGAACGCATTGGCTGCCAGGGTGTCTCCCATCGCGAAGAGCCAGTGCACGGTCTGGCCCGCGGCTCCGCCGGGCGCGTCCGGGGCGGTGACGATCAGCGACGCCAGGCTGCCCTTCTCGGGATCATCGAGGTAGCGCTGGATGTGCGCGACGAAGTCCTCGTAGCCGTCCGCGGGCTTGCCAGGCATTCCGTTGGCCGCGTCCATCAGCCGACCGAGCTGTTCGGTGAGGTCCGTGTCGTCGGCGGCGCCACGACCGAAGACCACGCATCGCGTCATCCGTTGGACGCACAGGTGGAACGTCTCCCAGTCGACGGGCGCGGCGGTCGCGATCAGCGCATCGGCCTCCTCGACGGCGAGAGCCACGAACTCGCGGGCCAACCCGTGCAGCGGCTTGCCGGTCTCGAGCACGGCCTCGGCGAAGTCGCGCCGCTGCCGCCAGAGGTCAGCACGCGAGATCGTGAGGGCGTCGGGCTGGAACGCCGCCATCCCCTTGCGCTTCGCGTCGGGATCGGAGGCGAAGTCCTTCGGTGACCCTTCGAGCACCCAGCGGATGTCGTCCGGGTGATGCACGATCAACGTGTCATCGGTGACGACCTTCACCCAGAACGGGTCGGGCCCGTACTTCGAGGCCAACCCCTCCATCAGCTGGTACGCCGCCGCGTCCAGGCCGATCAGAGCGGCGGCCTTGGTCGGCAGGGTGCGCCGCCGAAACAGCCCCAGCAGCACGTTGGGTACCGCGATCTGCGCGCTGAACCGCGCGCTCTCCAACGGGTTGGCGCTCTTGAACGCCGTCGTCACGGAAGGTAGTCCCGGATGGTGGTGACGAGGGACTGGATCGGGTTGGGCTTCGACGCCGCGGGGTCGCCTACCTTCGGCCACGGTGCGAAGACCAGATCGACGTTCGCCAGGGCTGGTGCCAGCTCTGGATAGTGCCGCAGCAGGACGTCCTTCATCGTCGTCTCCTGCACCCAGTCGAAGCCGACCCTGGTGTAGACCTCCGGGCGGAAGTCCTCGGTGAAGAAGCGGTCGGACTTGATCCGGCGCGAGGCCATCAGGACGAACACCCGGAAGGCTGTGTCGGAGAAGCCGAAGCCCTTCGGCGGCTGCTCTGCGTACATCCCGACCATCGGGTCCACCGCGTCGATGTCTCCGCGGTAGAGATCAGCGATCTCCTTGGCCCACTGCTTGTTGTGGGTGAGCTCGTCGAACGTGCGCATCCGCGGCATCCGCAGCGCCTCGCGGAAGTCGTTGTAGCGCGGGATGCCGCGCTCGCGGTCGCGCAGGATGTCGAGCGTCGCCAGGTCGACCAGCTCACCGTCGATCCGCTCGAGCTGACGCAGCGTGTTCGGGTAGTTGTGCAGCTGTACGGCGCCGGCGTCGGCCATGCCGAGCGAGTACCAGAGGTCCTCGATGCCCAGCCGGTCCATGAACGCTCGGGTGTCGCGACCTTGGATCTCGGTCAGCGTGCGCTGCTCGCGCAGCGCGTTGTCCTCGAGCGAGTAGAAGTCGAAGTCGTCGGGGATCAACGGGTGCATCCGGTAGACCGACACGAACTCCTCGGTCAGCGCGAACGGCGCTGCGTGGTGCGCCGCTGTCGAGCCGGCCACACCGCTGATCGCCTCGCTGGTCGTGAGGCGACCGATCAGCTTCTGGGTCTTCTCGCCCTGGACGCCCCACCAGTTGGCGTTCATGCCGATCTGCAACGCCGGGTGCCGCAGGATGGTGCGCGTCCAGTCGACCGTGTGGATCTTGGCCATCAGCGCGGAGTTCACGAGCACGGCGATCTCGAAGAGCCGCTGGTCGTCGAGCTCCGGATGGGCCTTCTTCACCGCATCGCAGATGGAGTTGTGCTCGCGTGTGAATGCCGTGTGGAACAGCGCCAGGCCCGCCCACCAGTTCTCGTTGAACCCGGTGTGGTCGACGCCCTCGGTCTCGGTGCTGGGCAGCAGCCGCCCGGCCTCGTCGACCTTGATCTTGCCGTCGACGTAGATGCGGAGCGCGTCCTGCTTGTCGCGGCCGGTGCCGTAGATCTGCGACCCGTCCCACCAGTGCGTCTCGGTGTTCCAGTACGCCGGCGCGGCGCCGCCGACGCCCTCACGGTCGTGACCAGGCATCACCGGCGTCTTGCGGATGCGCATCTGCTTCTCGGGCCAGCTGTCGCCGGGCGGCAGCGGCACCTCGAAGTAGGAGTCCGCCGGCCCGCGCTCGTGGAAGAACCAGGTGTGGTTCATGAACTGCAGCCAGGCAGCCGCCAGTGTGTTGATGATCCCCGCCGGCGCGAACTCACCGCGCGCCAGCAGCAGGTTCGAGATGTCACGCGGGCTCGGGCTTCCTGTCGGCGGGCGGGGCGTCGTCATCCGCAGCGGCACGTTGCGCCCGAACGCGGTGCCCGCCATGCCCATCGCCGGGTCGGACAGGTCGTTGAAGCTGCCGTCGACCGTGCGCGCCCGGCGTGCCTCGTCGGTGGGTTCGCCCAGGTCGGTCGGGGGCCGAGCGCCGTCGACCTCGAAGAGGTTGTGCTCGCGCAGCTCGTCGCGCAGCCTCGAGAGGTTGGCGAGCTGCAGCGCCAACGAAGGCAGCTTGTGCCACGGGCGGCGGGCTGTTTCGTTGACCAGTTTCGTGACTGCTTCGACCGGCTTGTCCACCTCGAGCTCCTTCGGATTGCACCCCCTAGGGCAGTGTGGAGTGCATCACCTGGCTAGGCAATGGTCGCGCTGGCCGGTGCCCGGCCCCCGTCCAAAAAGTCACAGTCGGTGGAGACGGGCTCCGCACCCTTCTAGGGTGCGCACCATGAGCGTTGACGGCAGCGTCGAAGGCGGGCTCGCCGAGCCCACCGAGCTGGAGCCCGAGCAGGGGTCGCTCCAGCTCGCCTCCCCCGAGGATCGCTACACGCGCTCGGACTGGGAGGCAGCCACCGCCGCCGTCCTGCGCAAGGCGACGCGGATGACCGATGACGACGCCGACGCGCTCGTCTGGGAGAAGCTGACCAGGACCACGCTCGACCAGATCGACGTCGCGCCGCTCGGCACCCCGGACCTGCTGGACGGCCTGCACACCGAGGGGCGGCCGACCCGCGCCGGCGACTGGGACGTACGCGCGCTGCACGCCGCCCCCGACAACGAGGAGGTGCTCGTCGACCTCAACGGCGGGGTCACCTCGCTGTGGCTGCGGGTCGACGGCGACACTGATCTCTCGGCTGTGCTCAACGACGTGCTGCTCGACCTGGCGACGGTCGTGCTCGATGGTGGCGACGACCAGGTCCAGGTGGCCGAGGCCTTCCTCGACGTCCTCGGCGACACCCCCGCGGCGCCCGGCACGAACCTCGGCGGACGCGACGCGAGCCTGGTCGAGGTGGCCCGGCTGGCGCAGGACGCCGGCGTGCTCGGCGTGGTTGTCGACGCGACGGTCGTGCACGACCAGGGCGCATCCGACGTGCAGGAGCTGGGCTGGTCGATGGCCGTCGGCGCGACGTACCTCCGCGAGCTCACGGCGGCCGGGTTCACCGTCGACGAGGCGGCCGGCCTGATGGAGTTCCGCTACGCCGTCACCGACGAGCAGTTCCCGCAGATCGCCAAGCTGCGCGCGGCGCGCCGGCTCTGGTCGCGGGTGCTCGAGCTGAGCGGCGCCGAAGCGACCGCGCAGCGGCAGCACGCGATCACCAGTCGCCCGATGATGAGCAGGTACGACCCCTACGTGAACATGCTCCGCACCACGGTCGCGGCGTTTGCTGCCGGCGTCGGTGGAGCGGACGCGGTCACCGTGCTGCCGTTCGACAGCCCGCTCGGCCGGCCCGAGACCCTCGGGCGTCGGATCGCCCGCAACACCTCTCCGCTGCTGATGTGGGAGTCCCACGTCGCCAAGGTCGCAGATCCGGCGGGTGGCTCCTACGCCGTCGAGAAGCTCACCGACGACCTCGCCGTGGCCGCGTGGGACGAGCTCGGCCGGATCGAGTCCGACGGCCCCGAGGCGTTCCACGAGCGGGTTGCTGCGGTGGCAGGGGCTCGCGAGAAGGAGGTCGCCAAGCGCAAGCGGCCGATCACCGGCGTCACGGAGTTCCCCGACCTCGCCGAGATCCTGCCCGAGCGTGAGCCGGACGACGAGTTCGTCGGTGTCCGTGCCTACGGCGCCAGCTTCGAGGCCTTGCGCGACGAGCCCGCGACCTCTCCTGTCTTCCTGGCGACCCTCGGCACCGTGGCGGCCCACACTGCTCGTGGCACCTTCGCGACCAACCTCTTCGCGGCGGGCGGCATCGCCGTCCAGGCTGCCGGTGCCACGGCCGGAGTCGAGGACCTGCTGGCGGCGTACGACGGCCAGTTGGTCGCCTGCCTGGCCGGCGCCGACGCCACGTACGCCGAGTGGGGGAGCGAGGCGATCGCCGCCCTGCGCCAGGCCGGAGTCGAGCACGTGGTCATCGCTGGCGCCCTGAAATTTTGCATCGCGACGACGTCGACGACTCCTGCGCGATGGGCGTCGATGCCCTGGACTTCCTGACCCGGACCAGAGAGAAGCTGGCATGAGCGTCCCGAAGAGCTTTGCCGGACTGCCGCTCTCCGAGAGTGGTTTCGAGGCTCGCAAGCTCGCACCTCAACCACCGGCATCGGCCGACAGTTGGCCCGCGCCGGAGGGCATCGACATCCTGCCGATCTACGGACCCGAGCACCTCAAGGGCCTGGATGCCCTCGACACCTGGCCGGGCCTGAGCCCGTTCCTGCGCGGGCCCTACCCGACGATGTACACCACCCAGCCCTGGACGATCCGGCAGTACGCCGGCTTCTCGACCGCCGAGGAGTCCAACGCGTTCTACCGGCGCAACCTGGCCGCGGGCCAGAAGGGCCTCAGCGTCGCCTTCGACCTGGCCACCCACCGCGGCTACGACTCCGACCACCCGCGGGTGCGCGGCGACGTCGGCATGGCGGGGGTCGCGATCGACTCGATCTACGACGCGCGCACGCTGTTCGACGGCATCCCGCTCGACGAGATGTCGGTGTCGATGACCATGAACGGCGCGGTGCTGCCGGTGTTGGCGCTCTACATCGCGGCGGCCGAGGAGCAGGGGGTGAAGCCGGAGCAGCTCGCGGGGACGATCCAGAACGACATCCTCAAGGAGTTCATGGTCCGCAACACCTACATCTACCCGCCGGCACCGAGCATGCGGATCATCTCCGACATCTTCAGCTACACCGCCGAGAAGATGCCGCGCTTCAACTCGATCTCGATCTCCGGCTATCACATCCAGGAAGCCGGGGCGACCAACGACCTCGAGCTCGCCTACACGCTGGCCGACGGCGTCGAGTACCTCCGGGCCGGAATCGACGCCGGCCTCGACATCGACAAGTTCGCGCCCCGGCTCTCCTTCTTCTGGGCGATCGGCATGAACTTCTTCATGGAGATCGCCAAGATGCGCGCCGCCCGGGCCATCTGGGCCCGGCTGGTGCGTGACTTCAACCCGCAGAACCCCAAGTCGCTCTCGCTCCGCACGCACAGCCAGACGAGTGGCTGGTCGCTGACGGCGCAAGACGTCTTCAACAACGTCGGCCGCACCTGCATCGAGGCGATGGCCTCCACCCAGGGGCACACCCAGTCGCTCCACACCAATGCCCTCGACGAGGCGATCGCGCTGCCGACCGACTTCTCGGCCCGGATCGCCCGCAACACCCAGCTCCTGCTGCAGCATGAGAGCGGCACCACCGGCACCATCGACCCGTGGGGCGGCTCCTACTACGTCGAGCGGCTGACCCACGACCTGGCCGAGCGGGCCTGGGGCCACATCCAGGAGGCCGAGGCCGCCGGCGGCATGACCCAGGCGATCGAGCAGGGCATCCCGAAGATGCGCATCGAGGAGGCCGCCGCCCGCACGCAGGCGCGGATCGACTCCGGCGCGCAGAAGCTGATCGGCGTCAACACCTACCGGCTCGATGCCGAGGACCCGCTCGACGTGCTCCGGGTCGACAACGACGACGTCTACCGCCAGCAGATGGCCAAGCTGGAGCGGCTGCGCGCGGAGCGCAACGACGACGACGTACGCCGTTCGCTCGAGGCGCTGACCAACTCCGCCGAGCGGGGGGCCAGCAAGGGCTCGCTCGACGGCAACCTCCTCGCCCTCGCCGTCGACGCGGCACGCGCCAAGGCGACCGTCGGAGAGATCTCGGACGCGCTGGAGAAGGTCTACGGGCGGCACCAGGCGGTGATCCGTACGATCAGCGGCGTGTTCAGGGACGAGTCCGCCGCATCGGGCAGCACGCTCGTGCAGCAGGTGCGCGACGCGACCGACGAGTTCGAGGAAGCCGAGGGCCGCCGGCCGCGCATCCTGGTCGCGAAGATGGGCCAGGACGGCCACGACCGCGGGCAGAAGGTCGTCGTCTCCGCGTTCGCCGACATGGGCTTCGACGTCGACGTGGGCCCGTTGTTCTCCACGCCCGAGGAGGTCGCCCAGCAGGCGGTGGACGCCGACGTGCACATCGTCGGCGTCTCGTCGCTGGCCGCCGGCCACCTCGCGCTGCTGCCCGCGCTGAAGAAGGCCCTCGAGGAGCAGGGACGGCCGGACATCATGACCGTGATCGGCGGCGTGATCCCGCCCGACGACGTACCGACGCTGAAGGAGATGGGTGCCGCCGCGGTCTTCCAGCCCGGGACCGTGATCGCCGAGTCCGCCCTCGACCTTCTCGCGAAGCTGCGGGAGCAGCTCGGTCACTGATGGTCGACTCCGCCGCGCTCGTCGAGGGCGTCCGCGTAGGCCGTCGTGCCGCCGTCTCGCAGGCGATCACGCTGGTCGAGTCGACCAAGCCCGAGCACCGCGAGGCGGCGCGTGAGCTGCTGCTGGGTCTCGACAAGCTCGACCACCGGACGACCGTCCGGGTCGGGATCAGCGGCGTGCCCGGGGTCGGCAAGTCCACGTTCATCGAGGCGCTCGGCACCCGGCTCACCGCCGAGGGGCTCCAGGTCGGGGTGCTCACCGTCGACCCCTCGAGCATCCGGACCCGCGGCTCGGTGCTGGGCGACAAGACCCGGATGCTGAAGCTGGCTGCCGACCCGCACGCCTACATCCGACCCAGCCCGTCGGCGGGGACGCTCGGTGGCGTCGCCCGCGCGACGGTGCAGGCAATGGCCGTGCTCGAGGCTGCCGGCTACGACGTGGTGCTGGTCGAGACCGTCGGCGTCGGGCAGTCGGAGGTCACCGTGGCCGGCATGGTCGACACCTTCCTGTTCCTGACCCTGGCCCGCACCGGCGACCAGCTGCAGGGCATCAAGAAGGGCATCCTCGAGATCGCCGACGTGATCGCGGTCAACAAGGCCGACGGCGACCGCGAGCAGGAGGCCCGCGCGGCCGCGCGCGACCTGGCCGGCGCGCTGCGCCTGGTGCGCGCCACGACCGAGTGGGCGCCGCCGGTCGTCACCTGCTCCGCGCTGCACGACATCGGCATCGACGACCTGTGGAAGCGGGTGCTCGACCACCGCAACCATCTCGGCGAGCAGGGCCTGGCCCGCAAGCGCGCCGAGCAGCAGCTCGACTTCACCTGGGCCCTGGTCCGCGACGAGCTCGACCAGCGGCTGCGCCAGTCCGCCTCCGTGCGGGAGATCCGTGACCGGATCCGGGCCGAGGTCCTGAGCGGCGATCTGCCCGCCACCGTGGCCGCCGACCGCATCCTCGCGGCGTACGACGACCGCGACTGACCCGGGCCCAGACCCGGGAAAGTGTCCTGGGCCACTCGGGACATCGAACTCCTGCGGACGGGACCTTCGAGCGAGCATGATGCTCTGTTACTACCCGTCTCGGAAACCGAAAGGCACGCGATGTCCCTCCGCCCCCAGCTCATCTCTTCTGTGGCGACCCTCGCCCTCGTCGGCGCCGGAGTCGGCGCCGTGACCTCGGTCCAGGCCAACGCAGAAGCCGCGGCCAAGCCGCACGTGACCACCCTCGCCACCGGACTGGTCGGCCCACTCAGCCTCGCCGTCGCAGCTGATGGCACCCGCTACTTCACCCAGAACTTCGCGAGCCTGCTCACCCGCCAGAAGCCGGGCCAGGAGCCAGAGGTCATCTACGCCAACACGGACGGCTTCGAGGTCGGTGCTGTCTCCGAGTCCCGCGGCATCGTGCGCTTCGCGCTCAGCAAGTTCCAGCGTCGCGGCGTGCTCATGGCCCTGGGGCGGCACGGTGCCCCGTATCCGATCGCCAACCTCGGCACCTTCGAGAAGAAGAACAACCCTGACAAGAAGAACACCTATGGCTTCCGCGGCCTCTCCGACGCGTGCGCCGCACAGGTGCCCGAGCAGATGGGTCCGGCGTCCTACAAGGGCATCGTCGAGACCCACCCCTACTCCACCCTGACGGTCGGTCGCACGACGTACGTCGCGGACGCGGCGGCCAACGCCATCTTCGCCGTCGGCCGACGGGGCAAGGTCAGCACTGCGGCCGTCCTGCCGCCGACCTGGGTCAAGATCAGCGCCGAGAATGCGGAGGCCTTCGGCTTCCCCGCGTGCGTAGCCGGTCACAAGTACGGCTTCGAGCCGGTTCCGACCGACATCGAGCAGGGTCCCGACGGGATGCTCTACGTGACCTCTCTCCCCGGTGGACCTGAGGACGGCAGTGCGGGAGCGAACGGACGCGTCTACCGCGTGAACCCGCGCAACGGCAAGGTCGCCAAGGCCGTCACGGGCCTGGTCAGCGCCACCGGACTCGCCGTGGCCAAGAACGGCGACATCTACGTCTCCCAGCTGTTCGCCGGCTCGATCAGCGTGGCCAAGGCCGGGCACGCGACCGCGCATCCCTTCGTGAAGGTGATGCTGCCCGGCGACCTCGAGCTGACCAGGAAGGGCCTGTTCGCGACGGTCAACGTGCTTCCCGGTGAGGACGGTCCTCCGGACGGCCACCTGGTGCGGATCACCCGCTGACCTGAAGTCGAAGACCCGGCCGGGGGCTGCGTGAGTCCCGGCCGGGTCTGGCCTTCTAGGCCCCGATCTGCGACGGCTCGTTGCTCGGAGCGGTCGACCCGATCTCGATCTTGCGTGGCTTGGCCTTCTCGGCCACCGGAACGACCAGGCGGAGCACGCCCTCGTCGTATGCGGCCTCGACCTGGTCGAGGTCGAGGTTGTCGCCGAGCACGAGCTGGCGGCTGAAGGCACCTCGTGGTCGCTCGGCGGCCAGGGCCTCCCAGTCGCCGTTGCGGGCTACCCGCTCGGCGCGGATCGTCAGCACGTTGCGCTCGACATCGAGGTCGATCGAGTCCCGGTTGACGCCGGGCAGGTCGAGCTCGATGACGAAGCGGTCGCCCTCACGCCAGGCGTCCATCGGCATCACCGCAGGACGGTTGGTGGTGCCGAGCAGGTGTGCGGTCAGGCGGTCGAAGTCACGGAACGGGTCGCTGGAGCGAATGAACATCACTGTCCTCCTGGTTCTCCTTGTCGATGGACGCGGGGTGCGTCCTCTTATCTATATTGACGGTTATAGGAATGTTGTATTCGACGAGTTACTGTGGGTCAAGTCTTCCGGCTAGGATTTTTGGATGAGCGAGCGAACCCGTGGGGTGTACGCCATCTCCGTGGCGGCGGAGATGGTCTCGATGGAGATCCAGAACCTGCGCGTCTACGAACGCCGCGGACTGGTCGACCCCGACCGCAGCTCGGGCGGCAGTCGCCGTTACAGCCAGAGCGACATCGAGCGCCTGCACCGGATCCGCGAACTGCTGGCAGAAGGCCTCAACCTGGCCGGCATCGGCCGCGTGCTTGTCCTCGAGGAGGAGATCCACCGTTTGCGCGGGAGGCGGGGCAAGTGAAGACCCGGGCGACCAGTGCTGGTCGCCCGGGTTTGCGGGCCGGCCGGGACTGCGTGAGCCCGGTCGGCTCGGGCATCCATCGGCGGTCCATTCGGTTTCTGCAGTTGTCCCAGTTCTATTCCTCCCGACTCCGGATGTAAATCCCGCCGCGCCGGTGAACTGGCGGTCATGACCGAAAGTTCGTCGCGGGTAGCCGTGGTCCAGGTGCGTGCAGCGCAAGGCGGAGGAGGGAAGTCGTAGTCGACCTACTTCGACCGACTCCAACGCAGCGATGTGCGTGCCTGGGCCGCGGGGACCCCGGCGAACTTGAGGGAGTGACCGCTAGCCTTCGGCTGATGTCTCATCAGCCCTCTGCCGCCTCCCAGATCATCGCCGGCGTCGTCGAGAAGCACGACGCGGAGCTGGTCGAGCTGCGCCGAGACATCCATCAGCACCCCGAGCTCTCGTGGGCGGAGGCCCGGACCACGGCGCTGGCTGCGGCGAGGGTCGAGCAGGCGGGATGGCGGGTCCGGCGCCTGACGGAGACCGGCCTCATCGCGGACCTCGGCGACAGCGACCGTCTCGTGGCGCTGCGCGCCGACATGGACGCGCTGCCGGTCGAGGAGCTGACCGGTGAGCCCTGGGCGAGCCGGACCGCGGGGGTGGCGCACGCCTGCGGCCACGACGTCCACACGACCGCCCTGGTCGGCGCCGCTCTCGCGCTGGCCGAGGTGCACGAGCAAGGCGAGCTGCCGGGCGGCGTCCGGCTCATCTTCCAGCCCGCCGAAGAGGTGATGCCCGGCGGTGCCGTGCACATGATCGCCAACGACGTGCTCGACGGCGTCGACCGGATCTTCGCGCTGCACTGCGACCCCGGCGTCGACGTGGGCCGCGTCGGCCTCCGCGCCGGAGCACTGACCAGCGCGGCGGACCGGCTCGAGGTCCGCCTCGAGGGCACCGGCGGCCATACGTCCCGACCGCATCTGACGGGCGACCTCACCTTCGCCCTCGCCAAGGTGACCACCGAGCTGCCCGCGGTGATCAGCCGGAGGATGGATCCGCGCGCCGGGGTCAGCGTGGTGTGGGGCATCGTGCAGGCCGGCGCCGCGCCCAACGTGATCCCGGACCGCGGCCTGGTCGCGGGCACGGTGCGGATCCTCGACGCCGTGGCCTGGGCGGAGTGCGAGCCCATCATCCGAGAGGCGATCCTCGAGATCGTGCGGCCCTACGGCGTCACCGCGTTCGTCGACTACCAGCGCGGCGTGCCGCCCGTGGTCAACGACCCCGCGAGCAACGCGGTGGTGGCTGCGGCGGTCCACGACACCCTCGGCGTGCACGGCCAGGTCACCGTGCCGCAGAGCCTGGGCGGGGAGGACTACGGCTGGTACCTCGAGCAGGTCCCGGGCGCCATGGCCCGGCTCGGCACCCGTCGGCCCGCGGGCCCGACGTACGACCTCCACCAGGGCAACCTCGTGGTCGACGAGCGCGCCATCGGGATCGGGGCCCGCGTTCTCGCCGGTGTCGCCGTGCGCGCGCTCGGCATCGCCGGAAGGTAACAACTTCGTCACGGGACCTTCGGCAGGTGCTGTAGGGCCTACTGTGCTGCTCTGGTCTCACGCCTCCTCGGGGGCGTCCACAGCAACCAAGGAGGCGTCTTGCGACGCAGTACCAAGTTCGCAGCACTGCTCACGGCCGGCATCCTCTCCCTCGCGGTCACCGCGTGTGGTGACGACGACGGCGGCAGTGGCGACGACAACGGAGGCGGTGGCGACACCCCCTCATCTGACATCAAGGTCGGAATGGCGTACGACGTCGGTGGACGCGGCGACCAGTCCTTCAACGACTCGGCCGCGGCCGGTCTGGACCAGGCCAAGGAAGAGTTCGGCATCGAAGCCGAGGAGTCCGAGGCCGAGGACGGCGAGGCCGAGACCGCTCGCGAGGAGCGCCTGCGCACCTTCGCGGACGCCGGCTACGACCCGATCATCGCCGTGGGCTTCGCCTACGCAGCGTCGGTCGGCAAGGTGGCCGCCGAATACCCCGACGTCCACTTCGCCGTGATCGATGACTCCAGCCTGGTCGACGTCCCGAACGTCGCCAGCCTGGTCTTCGCCGAGGAGCAGGGCTCGTTCCTGGTCGGCGCGGCAGCGGCACTCAAGTCCGAGGCCGGCCACATCGGCTTCATCGGCGGCGTCGAGACCCCGCTCATCCAGAAGTTCGAGGCGGGCTACATCGCGGGTGCCGAGACCGTGAACCCGGACATCCAGATTGACTCGACCTACCTCACCCAGGTTCCGGACTTCTCCGGTTTCGGTGACCCGGCCAAGGGCAAGACGGCGGCGCAGGGCATGTACGACGGCGGGGCGGACATCGTCTACCACGCCGCCGGCGGCTCCGGCGGCGGCGTGTTCGAGGCTGCCGCCGAGGCTGGCGCATGGGCGATCGGGGTCGACTCCGACCAGTACAACACCGCCGACCCGTCGGTCCAGGACGTCATCCTGACCTCGATGCTCAAGAACGTGAACGTCGCGGTCTACAACTACCTGACCGAGGTCAACGACGGCACCTTCCCGACCGGTGTCACCACCTACGACCTCTCGGTCGACGGTGTTGGCTACTCCACCAGTGGCGGTTTCATCGACGACATCGTCGGCGATCTCGACGGCTACAAGCAGCAGATCATCGACGGGGAGATCACGGTTCCGACCACCCCTGAGAGCTGACCAGCGACACGCAGCATCGAACAGGGTCCCGGGCGCGCACCTAGCGCGCCGGGGGCCCTGTTCGGCATATTTCGGCTGAGCCCACCGAGTAGCCTTCGCCGCAGCCCTCCCGTTCGTCCCCCGAGAGAGGTCCCAACGACGTGTCCAGCTCTCCACCAGCACCAGCCCCCGCGGACCAGGGGTCGATCGCCGTCCGCCTGCGCGGGATCGGCAAGCGGTTCCCGGGCGTCATCGCCAACGACGACGTCAACATCGACGTCAGGCGCGGCACCATCCACGCGATCGTGGGTGAGAACGGCGCCGGCAAGTCGACGCTGATGAAGATCCTCTACGGCGTCCAGCCTCCCGACTCGGGCACGATCGAGATCGGCGGCGAGCAGGTCACCCTGCACTCCCCGGCCGACGCGATCAGTCACGGCGTCGGGATGGTCTTCCAGCACTTCATGCTGGCCGACAACCTCTCCGTGCTGGAGAACGTCGTCCTGGGCGCGGAGAAGCTGCACGGGATCGGTGGCAAGGCTCGCGCCGAGATCAAGCGGATCTCCGACTCCTACGGCCTCGACATCGAGCCGGACCGCATGGTCGAGGAGCTCGGCGTAGGCGCCCGGCAGCGGGTCGAGATCCTCAAGGTGCTCTACCGCGGCGCCAGCATCATCATCCTCGACGAGCCGACGGCGGTCCTGGTGCCGCACGAGGTCGACGAGCTCTTCACCAACCTGCGCGGGCTCAAGGAAGAGGGTCTCTCGGTCATCTTCATCTCCCACAAGCTCGATGAGGTGCTCTCGGTCGCCGATGAGATCACGGTGATCCGCCGGGGCACGACCGTGAAGACGGTCGAGCCGAAGAGCGTCACGGCCCGCCAGCTGGCCGAGCTGATGGTCGGCTCGGAGCTCCCCTCGCCCAGCACCGAGACGTCCACCGTGACCGACCAGGTGCTGCTGTCGGTGGAGCACCTCGGGCTCCCGAGCCCGGATGGCCGGCCGCTGCTCGACGACATCTCCTTCCAGATCCACAAGGGGGAGGTCCTGGGCATCGCCGGGGTCGAGGGCAACGGGCAGGCGGAGCTGGTCGAGGCGATCATGGGCATGCGGCCCGGCTCCACCGGCAACCTCGAGCTCAGCGGCACCGACCTCTCGCACCTCTCGACCCGCGAACGGCGGGAGTCGGGCATCGGCTACATACCTGAGGACCGCCACCGCCACGGGCTGCTGCTGGACTCGCCGCTCTGGGAGAACCGGATCCTCGGTCACCAGGGCCGTCCGCCCAGCGTCAAGCACGGGCTGATCGACAAGAGGGCCGCCCGGGCCGACACCCAGCGGATCATCGAGCAGTACGACGTCCGTACCCCGGGCCCCGACGTACTCGCCCGGGCGCTGTCGGGCGGCAACCAGCAGAAGCTGATCGTCGGCCGCGAGATGAGCAGCGACCCGATCCTGCTCATCGCCGCCCACCCGACCCGCGGCGTCGACGTCGGCGCCCAGGCCGCGATCTGGGACCACATCAAGGACGCCCGCCGGAAGGGACTCGCAGTGCTGCTCATCTCCGCCGACCTCGATGAGCTGATCGGTCTGTCCGACACCATCGAGGTGATCCTGCGCGGTCGGCTCGTGGGCACCTTCGACCCGGGCGACGTGACGCCGGAGCAGCTCGGCTCGGCGATGACCGGAGCGGGAGGAGCGGCATGAACCCCCGCTTGACCAAGCTCCTGCTGGGCATCGGCGCCCCGGTCCTGGCCCTGGTGATGGCGTTCGCGATCACCAGCCTGGTCCTCATCGTCGCCGGTGACCCGGTGGGCGAGGTCTGGAGCCAGATCCTGTCGTGGCCGGAGACCCGCAACCTCACCAACATCATCAACAACGCGTCGGTCCTCTACCTGTCCGGGCTCGCGGTCGCGATCGGCTTCCGGATGAACCTGTTCAACATCGGCGTCGACGGCCAGTACCGCGTCGGAGCCTTCGTTGCCGCCGTCGTCGCCGGCGAAGCCTGGCTTCCCGGCTACCTCAACACCCTGCTGGCCATCCTTGCCGCGATCCTGTGCGGCGCAGCCTGGGCGGGCATCGCCGGGCTGCTGCGGGCGACCCGCGGCGTCAGCGAGGTGATCTCGACGATCATGCTCAACCTGATCGCGACCTCGCTCGTTGCCTACCTGCTCCGCAAGGCATCGGTCCGCGTGGAGGGCAGCAACAACATCGGCACCAAGGAGATCCCCGAAGGCAGCCGGATCCCGAGCTTCTCGATCGGCGACGGGCCGGGCACCGACGTCTACGGGTTCGTGTTCATCGCCATCGCTGCCGGGTTCGCGTTCTGGTTCGTGCTCAACAAGACGCGGTTCGGCTTCGACCTGCGCGCCACGGGGCTGTCCACCACCGCCGCGGTGGCCAGTGGCATCAGCGTCAAGAAGATGACCGTCGGCGCGATGCTCATCTCTGGTGGTGTCGCCGGCCTGGTGGGACTGCCGATCCTGTTCGGCTCGGCGTACTCCTACGGCTCGACGTTCCAGTCCGGTCTCGGCTTCGCCGGCATCGCGATCGCGCTGCTGGGCCGCAACCACCCGATCGGCATCGCTATCGGCGCCCTCCTCTTCGCGTTCCTCGACGAGCGCTCCAACCCGTTGCAGATCCTGGTCGGCGTCTCGCCCGACATCGTCGCCATCACCCAGGGCACGATCGTGCTCACGGTCGTGATCAGCTACGAGGTCGTCCGACGCTACGGCGTCCGCATCGAGCAACAGGCGGTCGCCAGAGCCCTCGAACAACCAGCCTCCGATGAGCCGAAGGAGGTCCCGGCATGAGTGTCCCCGCCGCCGTCCAGGGCTCGATGCCGGCCGCGAAGCCCGCCCGTCGTCTGCCCCGCTGGTGGATCCTGGCTGCCCTGCTGGGAGCGATGCTGCTGCTGTCGCTGCTGCGCATCGTCACCGACGCCCAGGACCTGACCTCGTCCGGCACGGTGATGGCGACCATGATCGCGATCGTCCCGATCATGCTGGCCGGCCTCGGCGGCCTGTGGTCGGAGCGGGCCGGCGTGGTCAACATCGGCCTCGAGGGGATGATGATCCTCGGCACGTGGGGGGCCGGCTACTTCGGCTACCACTACGGCGCCTGGGCCGGCGTCGCCGGCGCGATCGCCATGGGCATGCTGGGGGGCCTGATCCACGCGATCGCCACCGTCACGTTCGGCGTCGACCACATCATCTCCGGCGTCGCGATCAACATCATCGCGCTCGGCTCGGTCCAGTACCTCGCGTCGCTGACGTTCGTCGGGCTCCCCGGCGGCGGCCAGACCCAGTCGCCCAAGATTCCCGACGTACCAACGATCACGATCGAGCCACTCAGCGATGGGCTGAGGGAGATCGAGGACACCGGCACGTTCTTCGTCGCCGACCTGGCATCGGTGCTGAGGGCCTTGGTCACCAACATGTCCACGTTGGTGCTCATCGCGCTGCTGCTGCTCGTGCTGACCTACTACGTGCTGTGGCGGACGTCGTTCGGCTTGCGGCTGCGCTCGGTGGGAGAGAGCCCCAGCGCCGCGGAGTCCCTGGGCGTGAAGGTGCTGCGCTACAAGTTCGCCGCGGTCCTGATCTCCGGCGGCCTGGCCGGGCTGGCGGGTGGTTTCCTGGCCATGGTCGCGTCCAGCAACTACCGCGACGGGCAGACGGGCGGCCGTGGCTACATCGGCCTGGCCGCGATGATCTTCGGCAACTGGCGACCAGGCGGGCTGCTCGCGGGGTCCGGCCTGTTCGGCTACACCGAGACGCTGGGTCTGCGGCAGGGCGGCACGTCGGTGCACGCGCTCCTGCTCGCGCTGGCCGTGCTCGCGCTGGCCGCGGGTGTCTGGCAGGTGCGCACGGGCCAGAGCGTCGCCGGTGCCGTCATCGTCGGCATCGGAGCCCTGATCGGTGCGCTCTACTTCGCGATCGACGAGGTGCCGGGCGACTTCACCCGGATGACGCCTTACGTGATCACGCTGCTGGTCTTGGCCTTCGCATCGCAACGACTACGAATGCCCGCCGCAGACGGGCAGATCTACCGGAAGGGCAGCGCCGGCTAGTGGGCGACGAGGAAGTCGACTGGGACGCGCTCCAGGCCGAGGCGGTCGCGGCGATGGGTCACGCCTACGCGCCGTACTCAGAGTTCCCGGTCGGGGCAGCCGCGCTCGTCGACGACGGCCGGCTGGTCACGGGCTGCAACGTCGAGAACGCGGCGTACGGCGTAGCGCTGTGTGCCGAGTGCGGCGTGGTCTCCCAGCTGCACATCACCGGCGGCGGGCGGCTGACCCACTTCGTGTGCGTCAACGGCGACGGCGCGGTGATCATGCCGTGCGGGAGGTGCCGGCAGCTGCTGTTCGAGAACGGCGGACCCGACCTGCAGCTGATGACCGTGTCGGGCGTGAAGCGGATGGACGAGGTGCTGCCGGATGCCTTCGGTCCCGACGACCTCGCTTGACCTGACGGCCGCGGAGGTCATCGCCGACCCGTATCCGTTCTTCGCGGCCGAACGAGCTGCCCACCCCGTTGCGTGGCACGAGCCGACCGCCCGCTGGCTGGTCTTCGGCCACGCGGAGGTGAGCGCGGTGCAGCGCGACCGCCGGCTCGGCCGGCTCTGGCGCGACAAGGAGCCGATCGACTACCTCGAGCCGTTCAACCTGCTCCACCGCAACCAGATGATGGAGAACGAGCCGCCGGAGCACGCGCGACTGCGACGCCCGGTGACGGCGGCCTTCAACCGGGGACACGTGGAGCGGCTGCGGCCGCGGGTGCGGGAGATCGCGGCGGAGCTGCTCGACGAGGTGTCCGGCGCGGAGTTCGACGTCATCGGCGCGTACGCCGAGCCGCTCCCGGTGCTCGTGATCGCCGAGCTGCTCGGGGTGCCGACGTCGCACGTCGACGACCTCCGCCACTGGTCGCAGGCGATCGTGCGGATGTACGAGACAGCCCCATCCGACGCCGTCGTCGAGGCTGCGGTGACGGCCGCTGGCGAGTTCGCCGGGCTGGTCCGCGAGCTGGTGCACGAGCGGCGGGCACGACCCGCCGACGATCTGATCAGCGACCTGACGAACGAGGGAGGACTGAAGGAGGACGAGATGGTCGCCTCCGTAGTGCTGCTGCTCAACGCCGGACACGAGGCCTCCGTCAACGTGTTCGGCAACGGGCTCGCCGCCATGCTGCGCCGCGGCCAACGACCCGGCCCCGACGTGCCGGCCGCGGTCGAGGAGATGCTCCGGTTCGACTCGGCGCTGCAGCTGTTCGAGCGCACGGCGACCGAGACCGTCGAGGTCGGGGGAGTGACCGTCGCGCCCGGCCACAAGGTCGCCGTACTGGTGGGATCGGCCAACCGTGACCCCGCTGCGTTCGAGGCGCCGGACGAGATGCGGCTGGACCGCGATCCCAACCCGCACGTGGCGTTCGGGGTCGGTCTCCACTTCTGCCTCGGGGCGCCCCTGGCCCGGATGGAGCTCGCCGAGTCGCTTGCTGCGCTGTTCGACCGGCACCCCGGCTTGACCCTCGCGGGCGAGCCGGAGACCCGCGGCACGTTCGTGCTGAGGGGCTTCCGTAGGGTGCTCGTCGGAGGTAACGGATGACGACGCACGACGCGGTCGAGGTGATCATCGCCAAGCGCGACGGTGGCGAGCTCAGCGACAGCCAGGTCGACTGGGTGATCGACGCCTACACGCGCGGCGAGGTCGCCGACGAGCAGATGGCGTCACTCGCGATGGCGATCCTGCTCAACGGGATGAGCCGCCGCGAGATCTCCCGCTGGACCGGCGCCATGATCGCGTCCGGGGAGCGGATGGACTTCTCGTCGCTGTCGCGCCCGACCGCCGACAAGCACTCGACCGGGGGTGTCGGCGACAAGATCACGCTGCCGCTGGCGCCGCTCGTGGCGGCCTGCGGCGTCGCCGTACCCCAGCTGTCCGGTCGCGGCCTCGGCCACACCGGCGGCACCCTGGACAAGCTCGAGTCGATCCCCGGCTGGCGGGCGGCGCTGTCCAACGAGGAGATGTTCGCGCAGCTGGAGTCCGTGGGCGCCGTGGTGTGCGCCGCCGGAGACGAGCTGGCGCCGGCCGACAAGAAGCTCTACGCGCTGCGCGACGTCACCGGCACCGTCGAGGCGATCCCCCTGATCGCGTCGTCGATCATGAGCAAGAAGATCGCGGAGGGCACCGGGTCGCTGGTGCTGGACGTGAAGGTCGGCACCGGGGCGTTCATGAAGGACGTCGCCCGCGCCCGCGAGCTCGCCGAGGTGATGGTCGGCCTCGGCGCCGACGCCGGCGTCCACACCGTCGCCCTGCTCACCGACATGAGCACCCCGCTCGGCCTGACTGCCGGCAACGGCGTCGAGGTGGCCGAGTCGGTCGAGGTGCTCGCCGGCGGCGGTCCGGCCGACGTGGTCGAGCTGACCCTCGCGCTGGCTCGCGAGATGCTCGCCGGCGCCGGCCGCGACGACGTCGACCCCGCCGACAAGCTCGCCGACGGCTCGGCCATGGACGCCTGGAAGGCGATGATCCGCGCCCAGGACGGAGATCCCGACGCGCCGCTCCCGCAGGCCAAGGAGTCGCAGGTCGTGACCGTCCCGTCATCCGGCGTACTGACCCGGCTCGACGCGATGGCGGTCGGCCTGGCCGCTTGGCGGCTGGGCGCCGGACGCGCCCGCAAGGAGGACCCCGTGCAGGCGGGCGCCGGTGTCGTCTGGCACGCCCGCCCGGGCGACTCGGTGACCGCCGGCGACCCGCTCTTCACGCTGCTCACCGACGAACCCGCGCGGTTCGACCGGGCACTGGCGTCGCTCGAGGGTGCCTACGACATCTCGGCCGACGGCGCGGCGTACGAACCGGAGCCGTTGGTCATCGACCGCGTCGGCTGAAAACAGGCCCGAAGTGCGCGAAGTGGTGGTTCGAAGTGCGCAAAGTGGTGGGTCCACGCGTGACATCTCGCTTCACCATTTCCCGCACTTCGGTGGGGATTTGGCGCACTTCGGCGGTCAGGCCAGGAGCAGTACGACGCTCTCGGCGACGCAGGCCGGCTTGTCCTCGTTCTCGATCTCGATCGTGTGCCGCAGCGTGAGTTGTCGTCCGGCAGGCACCTCGGTCACCTCACCCATGGTGACGCGCAGCCGGATCCGGCCGCCGACCCGCACAGGGTTGGGGAACCGGACCTTGTTGAGGCCGTAGTTGAGCCGCGGTCCGGGCGTCTCCAGGCTGAACACCTCGGTGCTGAGCACCGGGATCATCGACAGGGTCAGAAAACCGTGGGCGATGGTGGCGCCGAAGGGTCCGGCTGCCGCTCGCTCCGGGTCCACGTGGATCCACTGGTGATCGCCGGTGGCCTCCGCGAACTGGTCGATCCGCTCCTGGTCGATCAGCAGCCAGTCGCTGACGCCGAGCTCCTCGCCGTGTGCCGCGGCAACGTCGTCGTACGTCGCGAAGGTGCGCATCCCGTTGCCTCCTGAGGCTGGGGGTGAGTGGTTGGATATCGGGATGGAACCTACCGCCCCCACGCCCGACCAGATCCGGCAGGCTCCGAAGGTCTTGCTCCACGACCACCTGGACGGGGGACTGCGTCCGGCGACGATCATCGAGCTTGCCGGAGAGATCGGGCACCAGCTTCCGGCGGCCGACGCGGAGTCGTTGGGGGCCTGGTTCGCCGAGTCGGCCGACTCGGGGTCCCTGGAGCGTTATCTCGAGACGTTCGACCACACCGTCGCCGTGATGCAGACCGCGCCGGCCCTGACCCGGGTGGCGCGTGAGTGCGTCGAGGACCTCGCGGCGGACGGCGTCGTGTACGCGGAGATCCGCTACGCCCCAGAGCAGCACGTGTCGACCGGGCTGTCACTGGACGAGGTCGTCGCTGCCGTGCAGCAGGGCTTCGACGAGGGCACCGCCGCTGCCGGCGACCGGATCGTCGTCCGTCAGCTGCTCACCGCCATGCGTCACCAGGCGCGGTCGATGGAGATCGCCCAGCTGTCCGTCGCCTGGCGCGACCGCGGCGTCGCCGGCTTCGACATCGCTGGCGCGGAGGCAGGTTACCCCCCGACCCGGCACCTCGACGCGTTCGAGTACCTCCAGCGCGAGAACTCCCACTTCACCATCCACGCCGGCGAGGCGTTCGGCCTCCCCTCCATCTGGCAGGCGATCCAGTGGTGCGGCGCCGACCGGCTCGGCCACGGCGTGCGGATCATCGACGACATCACGGTCGCGGACGACGGCTCGGTGACCATGGGCGGCCTCGCCAACTACGTGCGCGACAAGCGGATCCCGCTGGAGCTGTGTCCCGCCTCCAACCTCCAGACGGGAGCCGCCGACTCCATCGCGGAGCACCCGATCGGTCTCCTCACCAAGCTGCGGTTCCGGGTCACCGTCAACACCGACAACCGGCTGATGAGCCAGACCTCGATGACGGCCGAGATGACGGCGCTGGTCGAAGCCTTCGGCTATGGCTTGAGCGACCTGCGCTGGTTCACGATCAACGCCATGAAGTCGGCGTTCCTGCCGTTCGACGAGCGGTTGGCGATCATCGACGGCGTGATCAAGCCGGGGTACGTCGCGCTGGGGGACTAGCTCCGGTAGACGATGACCGGTGTGCCGATCCGCACGATGTCGAACAGCCGCGCGATCGCCGCTCTGTCCCGGATGTTCACGCAGCCGTGCGAGGCCCCGTTGTAGCCGTTGGCGGCGAAGTCGGGTGAGTAGTGCACGGCCTGGCCGCCGGAGAAGAACATGGCGAAGGGCATCGGCGTGTGGAAGATGCTCGACACGTGGTCGCGGCTCTTGCGGAAGACCCTGAACGCGCCCTCGCGGGTCGGCGTCGACGGACCGCCGAAGCGAGCCGCGAGCGTGACCCTGACCCTGCCGTCGACCACCCATCGGAGACTGCTGGTTGTCTTGTCGACGCACATCACGCGGCCGGTCAGGCACCGGCGGTCGAGGTCGTCGGGTGGCGGGGGCTGGTTGGTCAGCTCGGCCCGGGTCGGAGTCTTGGTCAGGCTCACCAGGGTCTGCAGGGTGGTCCGGTCGACGACGCCGTTGACGGGGAGGTCCTGGTCCTTCTGGAACTTCCGCACCGCCTTGCGGGTCTTGTCGTCGAAGCTGCCGGTGACGTCGCCCTCGTAGAACTCGATCTGGCGGAGCCGGGCCTGGACGATGCGCACGCCGCGGCTCTGGTCGCCGTACTCGAACAGCACCGCGGAGGAGGCCGACGCCGACACGGGTACCGCGAGAAAGGCGGTGGCGGCGACGATGCAGGCAAGGGCGCGGATCAGGCGTGACATGGCGTCACAGTGAACCAGGGCTTGGGCCATCCGGCCAAGCCGAGCCGGGCAGTGAGGAACGCCTCGCGGGTCACGGTCACCAGCGCTCCCTTGCTCGGCTCGTAGATCCGCAGCGACGTTGGCGAGCCCTCGATCACCAGTACGACGTGGCGGGGGAGCAGCCGGCTGCCGACGAAAAGTACCGACGGGGCGTCGGCCCCGGCCAACCGGTCGTACGCACGGGACCGGTTGAGCACCAGGCGGGCGGAGTAGGAGCGCTCGGCGTCGATGGTCGACAGCTGATGGGCTACCGCCCATGGCGGGGTGCCGAAGGCACGTGGCCACGGGAGCTGCAGGGCGCCGCGGGCATCGATCGATCGGGTGACCTGTCGGTGCAGGGCGAGGACCTCGTCGTCGAAGTTGGCGCGCGTGACCGTGGCGGCGTACGCCGGGTCGAGCAGCATCCGCGCTGCGACCAGGCTGGACGGCCCGCACGACCGCGGGTCGGGCTGCTTGAGCCCGGCCAGCTGCTCAGCCACGGGTCCTCGCCTGCAGGGCTGGAGACCTGCTTCAGCGCCTGGTCGGGCGTGACCGGCTCGCAGCCGAGAACCACCGCGTGGTCGACCACCCGACGCTGGTCCCGCATCAGCGCGAGCCCGCGGCGGACCAGCACGAGCGGCGGCTTGCGGTGCTCGCGCAGATCGCGGGTGAGCCGCCGCCAGAAGGTCACGAGACGATGCTGGCGCACGCAGTAGGCCGCGGCGAGCAGGCCGGCCTCTCGGCAGGCGGGCACGATCTCCTGCGCGAAGATGCCCTCGGCCACGAACAGCGGCTGCCCCTCGAGCTCGAGCACCCGGTGGCCGGTGCGGCCGTCATGTGCGATGTCGTAGATCGGCACGTCGGCGCTGCCCAGGGCGCACAGCTCGCGCAGCGCCTCCATGGCATCGTCGGGCAGCCAGGAGTCGGGGTGATCCCAGTCGACGATCCCCGCGTTGCTGCCGTGCTCGATCACGGGGAGCGTGCTGTCCCCCGCGGACTTGTAGAAGTCGTCGAGCCGGAGCACCGGCAGCCCGATCCGCTCGGCCAGGCGAGACTTGCCCGCTCCGGACGGGCCGGCCAGGACGATGACTTGGGCGTTCACACTCCGATGGGGTGCCACACGGTCTTGGTCTCGAGGAACGCGGTCATCGAGTCGAGGCCGGGTTCGAGACCCCAGTCCGGCTCCGCGCCGGGCGCGCGCCGGACCCGCTTGAGATTGTCGGCCGCCGCCACCTCGAGGTCGGTGGCCTGTTCAGCGTCTCCCGCGATGCCCACCAGGTCGATCGCGTTGACGTCCATGTGCGCCGCCAGCCAGGGGGCGATGGTCGCGGCCGAGCCGGTGAGGATGTTGACGACGCCGCCCGGCACGTCGGAGGTCGCGAGCACCTCGGCGAAGGTCACGGCCGGCAGCGGGCGCCGGTAGGACGAGACCACGACCGCCGTGTTGCCGGTGACCACGACGGGAGTGACGACGCTGACCAGGCCGAGCAGCGACGACTCCTGCGGTGCGAGCACGGCGACCACCCCGGTCGGCTCGGGGGTGGAGAGGTTGAAGAACGGGCCCGCGACCGGGTTGGCGTTGCCGACGACCTGGGTCAGCTTGTCGGCCCAGCCGGCGTACCAGACCAGGCGGTCGATGGACTCGTCGACGGTGGCGTTGGCGCGGGCGGCAGTCGACCCTTCGGACTGACGGACCGCCTCGACGAACTGGGGCCGACGGTCCTCCATGATCTCGGCGACGCGGTAGAGGATCTGGGCCCGGTTGTAGGCCGTCTTGCCGGACCAGCCGCCGAACGCCTTGCGGGCGGCGACGACGGCGTCGCGCGCGTCCTTGCGGGAGGCGAGGGCGGCGTTCGCCACGAACTTCCCCTTCGAGTCGTCCACGACGTAGGAGTGGCCGGACTCCGAGCGGGGGAAGTCGCCTCCGATGAACAGCTTGTAGGTCTTGCGTACGTCGACGCGGCTCATCGCTCGCCACCCTTCAGGTAGGCGGCGAGTCCGTGCCGGCCGCCCTCCCGGCCGTAGCCCGACTCCTTGTAGCCGCCGAAGGGGCTGGTCGGGTCGAACTTGTTGAACGTGTTGGCCCAGATGACACCGGCCCGCAGCTGGTTGGCGATCTTCAGGATTCGCGAGCCCTTGTCGGTCCACACACCTGCGGACAGCCCGTACGGCGTGTTGTTGGCCTTCTCGACCGCCTCGGACGGCGTCCGGAACGTCAGCACCGAGAGCACCGGTCCGAAGATCTCCTCGCGGGCGATCCGGTGGGCCTGGGAGACGCCGGTGAAGATCGTGGGCGGGAACCAGAACCCGTGCTGCGGCAGCTCGCACGGAGGCGACCAGCGGCCTGCGCCCTCGGCCTCGCCGATGTCGGAGAGCTCGCGGATCCGGGCCAGCTGCTCGGCAGAGTTGATCGCGCCGATGTCGGTGTTCTTGTCGAGGGGGTCACCGATCCGCAGCGTGGCCATCCGGCGCTTGAGGCGGGCCAGCAGCTCATCGGAGATCGACTCCTGCACCAGCAGGCGGGAGCCGGCGCAGCAGACGTGACCCTGGTTGAAGAAGATGCCGTTGACGATGCCCTCGACGGCCTGGTCGAGGGGGGCGTCGTCGAAGACGATGTTGGCGGCCTTGCCGCCGAGCTCGAGGGTGACCTTCTTGTCGCTGCCGGCCACGGCCCGGGCGATGGCCTTGCCGACATCGGTGGATCCGGTGAACGCGACCTTGTCGACGTCCGGGTGCTCGACCAGGGCCTGCCCGGTGCCGCCGGCGCCGGTGATGATGTTGACGACGCCCGGCGGCAGGTCAGCCTGCTGGCAGATCTCGGCAAAGAGCAGTGCGGTCAGCGGCGTGGTCTCGGCCGGCTTCAGCACCACCGTGTTGCCGCACGCCAGAGCCGGCGCGATCTTCCAGGCCAGCATCAGCAGCGGGAAGTTCCAGGGGATGATCTGGCCGGCGACGCCGAGCGGGGTCGTGCCGTAGCCGGCGTGCTCGAGCTTGTCGGCCCAGCCGGCGTAGTAGAAGAAGTGGGCGGCGACGATCGGGATGTCGACGTCGCGCGACTCCTTGATCGGCTTGCCGTTGTCGAGCGACTCGAGCACGGCGAGCTCGCGGCCGCGCTCCTGGATGATCCGGGCGATCCGGTAGAGGTACTTGGCCCGCTCCTTGCCCGGCATCTTCGACCAGACCCGGGTGTAGGCGCGGCGGGCGGCCTTCACGGCGGCGTCGACGTCGGCGTCGTCGGCCTCGGCGACCTCGGCCAGCACCTCTTCGGTCGACGGGCTGATCGTCTTGAACGACCGGCCGTGGCCGTCGACGAACTCACCGTTGATGAACAGCCCGTAGGACGGCTTGATGTCGACGATGCTGCGCGACTCGGGGGCGGGGGCGTACTCGAAAACATTCGTCATCGGGATCAGTCCAGCGTGAAGTAGTCGGGACCGGAGTAGCGGCCGGTGGTCATCTTGGTGCGCTGCATGAGGAGCTCGTTGAGCAGCGTCGAGGCGCCGAACCGGAACCAGTCCGGGTCGAGCCAGTCGGGGCCGGCCACCTCGTTGACCATCACGAGGTACTTGATGGCGTCCTTGCTGGTGCGGATGCCGCCGGCCGGCTTCACCCCGATCATCTGCCCGGTGGCCTCGCGGAAGTCGCGGACCGCCTCCAGCATGATCATCGTGACCGGCAGGGTGGCGGCCGGCTGGACCTTGCCCGTCGAGGTCTTGATGAAGTGGCCTCCGGCCATCATCGCGAGCCAGCTGGCGCGGCGTACGTTGTCGTAGGTCTGGAGCTCGCCGGTCTCGAAGATCACCTTGAGGTGCGCGCTCCCGCAGGCCTCGCGCACCGCAACGATCTCGTCGAAGACCTGCAGGTAGTGGCCGGCCAGGAACGCGCCCCGGTCGATCACCATGTCGATCTCGTCGGCGCCTGCGTCGACGGCGTCCTTGGTGTCGGCGAGCTTGATGTCGAGCGCCGCGCGTCCGCTCGGGAAAGCGGTGGCGACCGCGGCCACGTTGACGCCGCTGGTGCCCAGCACCTGCTTGGCGTGGCCGACCATGTCGGGGTAGACGCAGACCGCGGCGGTGGCGGGACAGCTCGGGTCGGCCGGGTCGGGCCGCATCGCCTTGGCGGCGAGGGCGCGCACCTTGCCGGGGGTGTCGGCGCCCTCGAGCGTGGTCAGGTCGACCATTCGGATCGCGAGGTCGAGCGCGTACGCCTTGGCCGTGGTCTTGATCGACCGCGTACCGAGGCTGGCGGCCCGGGCCTCGCACCCGACCTGGTCGACGCCGGGCAGCCCGTGCAGGAAGCGACGCAGCGTCGCTTCGGAGCGGGTGACGTCGGAGAAGGTTGCCTCCGCTGTGGGAGAAGCAGGCATACCCGCCAGCATAGGGTTGAGGTCCAGCACGGCGGCAATCTCACGGGAGGTGGCGTGGCCGCGGAGGGCATCGAGAAGTTCCAGCCGACCAACGGGCGCGTCGTCGGCGTGCTCGGGCTGGCGGCTGTGCTGGTGCTGATGACGCTCGGGGCGATCGAGGGCTACCCGATGTGGGGTGTCGGCCTGCTGGCCGTGGTCGGCGTGCTGACCTGGGCCGCCGTGCTCCGACCGGGGGTGCAGATCGCCGACGACAAGCTGGTGCTGCGCAACATGTTCGTCACCCAGGCCGTGCCGCTCGGCGCCATCGAAGAGGTGGCCGTGCGCCGGGTCCTCGTCATCCGGGCCGGCGACCGACGCTACGTGTCACCGGTGATCAGCCGCTCCCTGCGACAGACCCTGCGCCCCAAGCGGCGCGACCTCGCCGGCGGAGGGCTCGTCGACGAGGGTCCCGATCTCGTGGCACTCGCGGCGCGGTCGTATCCCGACTTCGTCGAGGGTCGGATCCGCGTCGCCGCCGCCGACCACCGCGACCGGCTCGGCATCAAGGGCTTGTCGGACCAGCAGGACGCCCTCGCCCGCGACGTACGCCACGACCTCGCCTGGCCCGAGCTCGGCGCGCTGGCCGTGGCTGTGCTGATCACTCTGGTCGGGATCGTCATCGCCCTCTGAGCTCAGTGGTGGGGTAGTCCCTGACGATTGGACCCTCGAAAGGGCGATTTCCGGGTCCATTCGTCAGGGACTATCCCGAAATCCCAGGTCAGGGGTGGCCGGCTCCGGGAGCCGGTGCCGCGAACGCGGCGAGTACGCCGGTTGCGCCGCCGACGGCGTCGGGCCCGCCCCAGTCCTGCCCCACGACGAAGAGCCGCGGGTCGGGTTCGCGGCTGAGCACGCAGGCGAACGCGCCGCGGTCGAACTCGACCGTGTCCAGCACCTCGCCGTCCTCGGCGACGCGGACGCAGTGCCGGTTGCCGACGTCGGCGTACCAAACGGCTCCGTCGGCGTCGACGCAGATCCCGTCCGGGTGGTCGCCGGGCATGGGGGCCCAGACGCGGCGACCCGAGAGGGTGCCGTCGGAGCCGATGTCGAAGGCGGTCAGCTGCTCGGCATAGGACTCGCCGACGATCAGCGTCGCGCCGTCCGCGGTGACGGCCATCCCGTTGGGGAAGGCGAGTCCGTCGGCGACCTCTGTCACGGAGCCGTCTGAACGGGCCAGGACGACGATGCCCGGGGCGAACTCGCCCTCTCCGCTGTCACCATTTCCGAAGTCGAAACCGATGTTGTTGACGTAGGCGTTGCCTCGATCATCGACGACGACGTCGTTCCACGGTGTCGTAGCGGCCGGTTCGAGGTCGGCGTACGTCGTCAGGCTCCCGTCGGTCTCCCGAACCAACACCGCTCGGTCGGCCGATGAGACGATCAGCAGCCGGCCGTCGGGGAGGAAGTCGAAGCACAGCGGGAACGAGGCGACCTCCGCCTCGACCGTTGCAGTGCCGTCAGCCGAAACGGAGTAGATGCGCCCGGCACCCCAGTCGGAGACCCACGCCTTGCCGTCGTGCCAACGCGGGGACTCGCCGAAGGCGAGGCCGTCCATGAGTACGTCCATGCACCTGCAGACCCGGCGGTCGGGCCGAACTCATCGCGCGACGAGACCGTGCTCATGGGCGAAGACCACGATCTGCACGCGGTCGCGCAGGCTCAGCTTGCGCAGGATGGCGCCGACATGGGTCTTCACGGTCGACTCGCTCGCGAACACCTGGGCCGCGATCTCGAGGTTGGAGAGGCCCTTGGCCACCGAGGTGAAGACCTCGCGCTCCTTGTCGGTGAGGGAGAGGTACGCCGTCGGGGTGGCTGCCTGCTCGCGGAACTGCCCCTCGAGCAGCGTGGACAGGTCGGCCGGGGCGAGCACGGCGTTGCCGGCGTGGACGGTTCGGATCGCATCGCGCAGCAGAGTGGGGGTGGTGTCCTTGAGCAGGAAGCCGCTCGCGCCGTGCCGGATCGCGGTGGCCGCGCGGTCGTCGAGGTTGAACGTCGTCAGCACGATCACGCGCACCGCCTGCTTGCGGCGCGCGACCCGGTCGGGCGAGAAGATCTGCCGGGTCGCCTCGACGCCGTCGAGCTCCGGCATCCGGATGTCCATCAGCACCACATCGGGGGAGAGCTCGTCGACCAGCCGGACCGCCTCTCGGCCGTCGCCGGCCGACCCGACCACGGTCATGCCGTCCTGCGCGTCGACGATCACCTTCACGCCTTCGCGGAAGAGATCCTGGTCGTCGACCAGGAGGACCCGGATCGGCTCCATCTTCGGCTGGGCCACCGGTTGGCTCATCGGGACCGCACCGGCACCCACGCCGTGGCCGTGAACGTGGCACCACCCGACTCCTCGCGACGGCGTACGTCGAGCCGCCCGCCGACCGACTCCAGCCGGCGGCGCATGCCCTCGAGACCCTGTCCCGGGGAGGACTCGGCGTCCTCGCCGTCGGTGTCGATCATGTTGCGCACCTCGATCCGCAGCTCGCCCTCCCAGTGTCGCTCGACGAACACGGGCTCGTCGCGGCGGCCGTGCTTGATGGCGTTGGTCAGCATCTCCTGGAGCACGCGGTAGGCGACGACCTCGAGCTCCGGCGGAAGCGGCTGCGCGGTGCCGACCTCGGTCGACACGACCTCGTGCCCACTCTCGTTCACGCCGGCGACAAGTGCCTCGAGGCTGCCCGGACGGACCTGTTCAGCGGTGCTCGGTGTCAGCACGTGACGGACGTCCTGCAGCGACGAGCGGGCCGAGGTCGCGATGTTCTCCATGGTCTGCTTGAGCTTCTCGGTGTCGGCGTCCTCCAGGTACTGCGCCGACTCGGCCTGGGCCAGGATCACCGCCAGCGAGTGGCCGACGACGTCGTGCACGTCGCGAGCCAGCCGCGCCTGGTCCTCCCGCAGCTCGGCGATCTCGCGGGACTGCTCGGCGGCCACCTCGGCCCGAGCCGCTTCTTCCTCGGCGGCGACCTGCGACGCCCGCGACTCGCGAGCCCGGTCGCGGAAGCGCAGGGTCAGCCCCGCCAGCCACGGCACTCCGAGCACGGCGACACCGAGCAAACCGGACAGCACCGCCCACGGGTAGTTGCCGAACCGCGACAGCTGGTCGTAGCCGACCAGCCGGATGAGGGGCTCCAGCCGGTAGTAGTCGGCGTAGGTGGCGCCGATCCCGGCGGCTACGGGCATCGAGAGTGCGCTGAGAACCACTACGACCGTGCTGCCCCAGCGGGCCACCGCGAAGGCCGCGTACGCCACGGCCAGCTCCACCAGCAGGATGTTGACGCCGTAGGCGACCTGGAAGGCGCCCACGAACCAGACCACCGCCAGCGCGGTGCCCGGCGCCTTGCGCGCGAGCGCAACCGTCAGCAGCATCCCGCCGAACACCACCAGATAGGGCAGCTGCCGGTAGTAGCCGCCGGCCCGCGCAAACTCGATCACGCCGACCGAGAAGACGGCGCCGACGAAGTACAGCTCGAGGGCCCACTCGTGCAGCCGCTCGTTCATGTCCGCAATGGAATCACGCGCAGCGGGACCGATACGTCTGCAGGGCGTCCTGGACCAGCAGGTCCAGCAGCTCGGGGAACGACAGCCCAGCGGCGGCGAACATCCTCGGAGCCTGCGACGACTCGGTGAAACCGGGCATCGTGTTCACCTCGTTGAGCAGCCACCCGTCGTCGGTCAGGAAGAAGTCCACCCGGGCCACGCCGGCACAGTCCAGCGCGTCGAAGATCGCCACCGCCGCGTCCGCGACCTCCTTGGTGTCGGCGTCGGCCAGTGGAGCCGGGAGCCGGAAGTCGGGTACGACGCCGCCGTACTTGGTGTCGTAGTCGAAGATGCCGTCGACCACCACCTCGATCGCCGAGGACACGAGGCGCTCGCCGCCGGGGCGACGCAGCACCGCGATGTCGATCTCGCGGCCGACCACGAGGTCCTCCACCAGGATCCGGCTGTCGATGGCCAGGGCCAGGTCGAGCGCGGGCCCGAGCTCGGCTGGATCCCGGACCAGTGAGACGCCCTGGCTGGAGCCCGCGGTCACCGGCTTGACCACCACCGGGTGGGTCCAGGAGTACGCCGGCGCGCTGGCCGCCGTGAGCAGCACGCCCGGCACGGTGGCGATACCGAGCGCGTTGGCGACGAGCTTGGTGACCCACTTGTCCATCGCGATCGCGCCCGCGCCGACGCCGGAGCCGACGTAGGGCAGCCCGGCAAGCTCGCACAAAGCGGCGAGAGTGCCGTCCTCGCCCTGCGGGCCGTGCACAGCCGGGATCGCGGCATCGCAGCTGCGCAGCACGTGACTCGCGCCGGTCAGCCCGATCGGTCGGCCGCCGCGGTCGTGCCAGACGCCCTGTCGGTCGATGGTCAGCGCCACCACGTCGTAGGTGTGCGGATCGAGTGCCGAGCAGATGGCGGCGGCGGAGGCCAGCGACACATCGTGCTCGCAGTTGGCGCCGCCGCCGATCACGGCCACCCTGGTCCGATCGTCGCGCCTCATCGGCCCACCCGGGCACCGATGCCGGTGACGATCTCGTGCTCGATGGTGTCGGCCCACGCCGCCCACTCCGACACGGTCGCTTCGCCGGCGCGACCGGGACCGAAGACGACCGCCGTCTCGCCGAGCGTCGGCGGGTCGTCGCCGACGTCGACGACCACCTGGTCCATCGAGATCCGTCCGACGATCGAGCAGCGCCGTCCCCGGAGCAGTACCTCTGCGCGGCCGCCAGTGGCGCGCGGCAGTCCGTCGGCGTACCCGAGAGGCAGCAGCGCGAGGTGCGTCCGGCGAGCCGCGGACCACGAGTGTCCGTAGCCCACCGAGGTGCCCGGGCGCACCCGGCGCACGCCCACTACCGGGGCGGTGAGGGTCATCGCCGGCTGGAGCTCCGTGGTGTGCGACTGGTCGATGCCGACGAGCCCGCCGCCGATCCGGCAAAGGGTGTGGTGGCTCAGCGGGTCGGTCAGGGTGGCTGCGGTGGCGGCCAGGTGGCGCAGGGGTGGGCGGAGCCCCGCCTCGCGGGCCCGGTCAACGCCCCAGCTGAAGCGGGCGCGACCGATCGAGTTGTCGGGGTCGTCGGGCTCGTCGGCGCAGGCGAGATGGCCCATCACCCCGACCACCCGCACGGCTCCGGAGCGCTCGGCCCGGCGAGCCATCCGGCAGAGGCCGGCCCAGTCCTCCGGTGCTGCGCCGTCGCGCGCCATGCCCGTGTCGAGCTGCAGGTGGATGCGCGCGCCGATGCCCGAGCGGGTGATCGCCTCCAGGTGGTCGCGGCTCGGTACGGCGAGGTCGATGCCGCTGGCGATCGCGGCGCCGAAGTCGGCGTCGAGGTGGTTGAGCCAGCTGAGCGTCGGCACCCGCAGCTTCGCGCGGCGCAGCGCCAGTGCCTCGTCGATGCTGGTCACGCCGAGCCAGGATGCGCCGTTGGCGAGGGCCGTACGTGCGACGTCGACCGCGCCGTGTCCGAAGCCGTCGGCCTTCACCACGGCCATCAGTGCTCCGGGTGTCGTGGCGGCGAAGAGCCGGGTGTTGGCGGCAATGGCCGCCTGGTCGATGTGGAGTCGCGGTCCGTGGCCGACCCGGGGTTGCACGTGCGCGACGGCGGTCATGCCGCCTCCTCGAGGTGCACCGGCCCGTAGAGCGCGCCCTCGGCACCGGTGAGCAGCGCCCAGTAGCGGTCGCCGAAGCTCCAGTGCCACCACTCGGTCGGGTAGTTGACCAGGCCGGCGCCGGACAAGACCTGTGCCAGCAGCTCGCGGTGCGCCCGGGCGTCGGCACCGATGCCGTCGGCGGCGAAGTAGCACCGCCCGTCGCTCTGCTCAGGCGTCGCGTCGATCGGCGTGCCCAGGTCGAGCTCGTCGCCGCAGGCGTCAACGAGGGTCAGGTCGACGGCCGCGCCTGCGACGTGCGGGGCCACCGCAACGGGTGAGACGAACCTGCTGGTCAGCGCGGTGAGATCGGACTCGGAGATGCCGGGTCGTGCGGCGCAGACCTCGGCGGCGTACGCCGCGATGATCCAGCGCTGGGCAGCCACCGAGCGATGGCCCTCGACCACGCGCAACCCGATCCCGGGCGGCAGTGCGAGATGCGCGGCCCGGAGCCGCTCGGCGAGACCGGAGCGGACCAGCTCGCGGGTGGGGGACAGGGCCGGCTCGAGCCGCACCAAGGGCTCTGAGCACTCGATGACCGGCACCGCGGAGACCCGAGGGTCGGAGATGAGGATCGTCATGACCACGACGCTAGGAAGCGTGGGCGGGCCACGCCTCCACCTCAGGTGCCGACCACCTGCCCTCCAGGACAGACCCAGTACGACTCACCGTCCAGTGGCGGGTCAGCGACTCGCCCACTCGATGGCCGGGCAGGTGTCCATCACCATCGGCACCCCGGCGGCGATGGTGCGGTCGAAGGCGTCCTCGTCGATCACGCCGAGCTGGAACCACACGGCCCGCGCGCCCACGGCGACCGCCTGGTCGGCGAACTCGCCCGCAGCCTCTGAGCGTCGGAAGACATCGACCACGTCGATCGGGAACGGCACGTCGGCCAGGGTCGCGTAGCCCTGTTCGCCCAGCACCGTAGGGGCATCCGGGTGGATCGGGACGATCCGCTTGCCTCGGTGCTGCAGGACGCGGGCGATCCGGTACGCCGTCCGGTCCAGCGTCCCGGAGAGGCCCACCACTGCCCACGTGTCGCAGTCGTCCAGCATGAAGCGCACGGACTCGGGGTCCTGCCAGTCGGTCATGCGACCAAATCTAGGATGTGACCCATGGGTAGCGACTTTCCGATGTTCGCAATGACAGAGGAGCACCAGGCGATCCGCGAGGCGGTGCGCGCGGTCTGCGATGCGAAGGTGGCGCCGTTCGCGGCCGACGTCGACGAGCAGGGTCGCTACCCGGATGAGGCCGCGGCAGCACTGCTGGCTGCCGACTTCCACGCGCCGCACGTGCCGGAGGAGTACGGCGGCGCCGGCGCCGATGCGCTGGCGACGGTGCTGGTGATCGAGGAGGTCGCCCGCGCCTGCATGTCGGCCTCCCTGATCCCCGCGGTCAACAAGCTGGGTTCGCTGCCCGTGCTGCTCGGGGGTGGCGAGGAGATCAAGAAGAAGTACCTGACCAAGCTGGCCGCTGGCGAGGGCGGCTTCTCCTACGCCCTCTCGGAGCCCGAGGCCGGCTCGGACGCCGCCAGCATGAAGACCCACGCTGTGCGCGACGGCGACGAGTGGGTGCTCAACGGTGTGAAGCGATGGATCACCAACGCCGGCGTCAGCGAGTACTACACCGTGCTTGCGGTGACCGATCCCGAGAAGCGCACCAAGGGGATCACCGCGTTCGTGGTGGAGAAGTCCGACCAGGGCGTCTCGTTCGGTGCGCCCGAGAAGAAGCTCGGCATCAAGGGCTCACCGACCCGCGAGGTCTACCTCGACAACGTCCGGATCCCCGCCGACCGGATCATCGGCAACGAGGGGGAAGGCTTCGAGATCGCGATGCGCACTCTCGACCACACGAGGGTCACCATCGCCGCCCAGGCCCTCGGCGTTGCCCAAGGGGCATTGGACTTCGCGCTGGGCTATGCGCAGGAGCGCAAGCAGTTCGGCAAGCCGATCGCCGACTTCCAGGGACTGCAGTTCATGCTCGCCGACATGGGCATGAAGATCGAGGCCGCCCGCCAGCTCACCTACGCCGCCGCCGGCCGCTCCGAGCGCAACGACCGCGATCTCACCTTCTTCGGCGCCGCGGCCAAGTGCTTCGCCTCCGACGTCGCCATGGAGGTGACCGTCAACGCCGTCCAGATCCTCGGCGGCTACGGCTACACCCGCGACTACCCCGTCGAGCGGATGATGCGCGACGCCAAGATCACCCAGATCTACGAGGGCACCAACCAGGTCCAGCGGATCGTGATGGCTCGCCAGCTCCTGGCCGGCATCCAGTCCGAGCTCTGACCCCGGAAAAAAATTAAGAGCGGGTTGCATACTCCGCTGCGCCAGGGGTACGGCGGAATGGGCCGGGGTCGCCGATGTCCCCCCACTTCGGCGGCCCCGGGCCTTTGTAACGTTCCCTGAACACTCTCGTTGGTTTTCTGTGGGGCCTGCGTGACGCGTGCGACGATCGGGACCTAAGACGTCGTATTGCGAACACGGAAAGCCCCCTCGGAGGTGTTCGGCATGGGCAGTAGACCATTGCTTGCGCGCGAGGCGTCGCGCCCGGCCCCCGCGCTGTCCGAGCCCCACCGCCGCGCCGAGACCGCCCGCCTGCTGCAGCTCGCCAGGGCGGCCCGCGGGGTGACCCGCCATCGCCACGAGGACGAGGTGATCCGGATCAACATGCGGGTCGCCAGGGACGTCGCCCGCCGCTACCACGGTCGGGGTATTGCCGCGGAGGACATCGACCAGGTCGCCTACCTCGGACTCGTGAAAGCGGTCCGCGCCTACGACGCCGGCCTCGGCGAGGACTTCCTGAGCTTCGCCGTACCGACAGTGCGCGGCGAGATCCGGCGCTACTTCCGCGACGCCGGCTGGGCCGTTCGTCCACCCCGGTCGGTGCAGGAGATCCAGACCCGGGTCAGCAACGCCGAGTCCGACCTGGCGCAGACCTACGGGCGGACGCCGCGTGCCGCCGAGATCGCACTACACCTCGACGTGACCATCGCGCTCGTGCTCGCGGCCCAGGCGGCTACCGGATGCTTCGCGCCCGCCTCCCTCGACGCACCCCGACCCGACACCGACGACGAGGCGCCCGTCGACCGGATGGGCGACCTCGACCCTGCCTTCGCAACCGCCGAGGCGCGTCTCGCCCTGGTGCCGCTGATGATCGCGCTCGACGAGCGCGACCGCAGGATCATCGAGCTGCGCTACTTCGCCAACTGCACCCAGTCGCAGATCGGCGCCGAGGTGGGGGTCACCCAGGAGCAGGTCTCGCGGTTGCTGTCGAGCATCCTGCTCAAGCTGCGCCGCATCCTTGCTGCCTAGCTCGACTAGAAGATCCGCGGCAGCTCGGATGCCTTGCCGGTGAACTCCGGCGCCCGCTTCTCGAGGAACGCCGCCACGCCCTCCTTGCCGTCACCGATCGAGGTGTAGAACATCGCCAGCGAGTCCGACAGGTGCGCCTCGAGTGGCTCGGCCGCGGCAACGTTGCGATAGAGCAGCCGCTTGGCCAGGCCGAGGGCGACTGGCGAGCGGCCGACCACGAACGAGCGGACCAGGTCGTACGCCGCCGGCAGCAGGTCGTCGGGCTCGTGCAGCGAGCGCAGCAGGCCGCCGTCGTAGGCCGCCTGGGCGGTGAGGATCTCGGCGGAGTAAACCCATTCGAGCGCTTGCTGGATGCCGACGATCCGCGGCAGGAACCAGGTGGAGCAGGCTTCCGGCACGATGCCGAGTCGGCCGAAGACGAAGCCGATCCGCGCGCTGGTCGACGCCAGCCGCAGGTCCATGGCCAGCGTCATGGTGGCGCCGATGCCGACCGCGGGCCCGTTGATCGCCGCGACCACGGGCTTGGGCAGGGCGTGGATCGCGAGGGTCACGCGACCTCCGGTGTCGCGGACGCCGTCGTGATAGGGCGCCTCGGTGAGGTGCTCGCGCAGCTCCTCCGGCGTCGGCGTGACCGACTCGTCGAGGCCGAACACATTGCCGTCGGCGGACAGGTCCATGCCGGCACAGAAAGCTCGACCGGACCCGGTGACCACCACCGCCCGGACCGCGTCGTCGCGGGCATCGGCGAGGAAGACCTGCTCGAGCTCGCGGGCCATGGTCACGTCGAAGGCGTTGAGCGCGTCGGGCCGGTGCAGGGTGAGCGTCGCGATGCCGTCGTCGTCGACGTCCCACAGCAGGGTCTCGTAGCTCACGTCGTCAGCTGCCTTCCACCACGCCGTGTGGCGTGCACTGCGCCTTGGTCACGTCGTCGGTCCGGTCCTCGATGATCGCCTCGAACATCGGCCCGGCCCGCTCCATGTCCCACACCTCGGCCGAGGGGCTGGTCACCGGCATCGTGCAGGTCAGGCCGTTGTCGCCATCGACCCTGGTCATCGCCAGCGCCCACTTGGCGGCGTCGATCTTGCCGGTGCCTTCTCCGAAGCCGAAGAAATCGGGCACCGAGCTGTTGAGGTTCCACCAGCGCACCGGGTTGAGGACGGTCCACGGAGACATCACCTTGGATCCGATGGCGGCGACGACCTCGCGCTGTCGGCGTACGCGGTCGAGGTCGCCGAGGTTGGAGGCGTGGCGCGACCGGGAGTAGGCCAGCGCCACCTCGCCGTCGACCTCCTGGCAGCCCTTCTTGATCCGCAGGCCCGCCAAGGGGTCGACCATCTTCTTGCGGGGGCAGACCTCGATGCCGCCGATCGCGTCGACGACGCCCGCGACCCCGCCGAGCCCGATCTCGACGTACTCGTCGACCCGGATCCCGGTCTCGCCCTCGATGACCTTGGTCAACAGCTCCGGCCCGCCCCGGGCGTAGGCCGAGTTGATCTTGCTGGTGCCGAAGCCAGGCATGTCGACCAGCGAGTCACGAGGGATCGACAACAGCAGGTTCGGCCCGTCGCCGGTGTGCAGCAGCATGATCGTGTCGGTCAGGTTGGTGCTGGGGTTGCCGGTGTTGAACTTCTCCCGCTCCTCCTTGCTGAGGTTGGCCCGGGAGTCGTTGCCGACCATGAGGTACGTCGTGCCGGGCTGGTGCGCGGGACGGTCACCCTCGGGCGCGAACTCGATGGGGTCGCCCTTCGACCACGCGAAGAACGGCACGGCGATCGTGTAGATCAGCCACAGTCCGAGCAGCACCGCCACGGTCTTGACCCAGAACCTGGGCCGCCGGAACCGGCTGCCCCCACCGCTGTCGTCGTCCGGGTAGGCAGTCCTGGGAGGCGGGGCGATCGGCGGCGGCGTGGGGCGGGATGGCTCGCGGGGCTGGGTGCTCATCACCCGGGTGCCCTCCTCGTCGGGCCGGGGCTGGCGGGGGATGGCGCGGGTGGCGTCGGGGTTGTCGTCGGCCGGCTGACCCCTCCCGCCATAGAGCCAGTTGAAGTCGGGCCCGTCGTCGGGACCGCCGCGTCCCGGACGATCTGCCATGCCGCTGACGCTACCGTGCGGGGCATGACCGATCTGCCCGGCCACGCGCCCTCCTACAGCCGGGTGTCCCTGGCGATCATGATGTCGGCCAGGGAGGCGAACCTCCTCGGAAACATCCACGGTGGCGAGATCGTCAAGCTCGCCGACTCGACCGCCGGCGCGGTCGCCCAGCGACACGGCGCGGGTCCGGCCGTGACGGCCGCTCTCGACGAGATGGCCTTCCTGGAGCCGGTGCACGTGGGCGACATCGTCCGCACCATGGGCCAGGTCAACTGGGCCGGCCGCTCGTCGATGGAGATCGGCGTACGCGTCGAGACGCAGCCGTGGAACGACCCGTCCTCGGTGCCGCTGCACGTCGCGTCGGCGTACTTCGTGTTCGTGGCCGTCGACCTCGAGGGCCTGCCACGGCCGGTGCCGCCGCTGCTGCCGGAGTCACCGGAAGAGGTACGCCGGACGCGTGAGGCGGAGATCAGGCGGGCCCATCGGCTGGCAAAGAAGCAGGAGATCGACTCGGGGCGCGACAGCGACGCTGGCTGATCTCGGCGCGTCGTTCCACGATGTGACGCGTGTGACTGGTGATACTGGCCCGAGCCCCTGCTCCTTCCCCAGCAGAAAGGGCGCTGATGCCTCCCGTGTCCGAGCGAGCCGCCAGAGTGCGGTTCCGCCGCGCGCTGTCCCTGATGGCGATGACCCTGGTCGCGCCCGGGTCCGCGCAGCTGGTGGCCGGCAACCGTCGGGTCGGCCGGATCGCCCTGCGGATCTGGATCGGCCTGCTCGGGCTGCTCGCCATCACCCTGCTGTCGATCGCCGTGCACCGCGACCTCGTCTTCTGGCTCGGGTTCAACACCTCACTCCTGCTCCTGCTCCGGCTGGCCCTGATGGCGGCCGCGGTCGGCTGGGCGTTCCTGTTCGTCGACGCCTGGCGTCTCGGCCAGCCACTGACCCTGGGTCTCGGTCACCGCCGGGCGATCATCAGCGTCAACGGCGTCCTCTGCCTGACGGTCGTCGGGTCCCTGCTCTTCGGTGCCCACCTGGCCGCGGTGCAGCGCGACCTGATCGTGACCCTGTCCGGCGACGGCGAGGTCACCGGCGCGCACCATGGCCGCTTCAACGTGCTGCTGATGGGCGGTGACTCCGGTGCCGGCCGTTGGGGGCTGCGTCCCGACTCGATGACGGTCGCCTCGATCGACGCCGAGACCGGGCGCACCGTGCTGATCAGCCTCCCGCGCAACATGGAGGACGTGCCGTTCCGCGAGGGCACGGTCATGGACAAGAAGTTCCCCGACGGGTTCGACTGCGAGGGCTGCTACCTCAACGGCGTCAGCACGTGGGCGGGCGACAACACCGAGCTGTTCCCCGGCTCCAAGCATCCGGGCGTCGACGCCACGATCATGGCGATCGAGGGCGTCACGGGCCTGCGGATCAACTACTGGGCGATGGTCAACCTCGAGGGCTTCAAGAGCCTGGTCGACGCGGTCGGCGGAATCACCCTCACGGTGCGAGACCGGATCCCCGTCGGCGGCCTCGGCTCCGACGTCTACGACTACATCGAGCCCGGCACCAAGAAGCTCGACGGCTTCGAGACCCTCTGGTACGCCCGGGCCCGCGAAGGTTCCGACGACTACTCGCGGATGGCGCGGCAGAAGTGCGTGATGAACGCGATGCTGCAGCAGGTCAGCCCGCAGCAGGCGGTTGCCAACTTCGAAGCGATCGCGAAGGCCTCGACCGAGCTGATCTCCACCAACCTGCCGGCGTCCGAGTTCGACACGTTCATGTCGCTCGCGCTCAAGGCCCGTGACCAGAAGATCTCCACGCTCTCTCTGGTGCCGCCGGTGATCAACCCCGCCGACCCGGACGTCTCGGAGATCCAGGACATGGTGTCCGACGCGATCGACGAGGCCGAGGGCAATGCGGCGCCGGCCAAGACCAAGAAGAAGAACCCCGACACCGTCACGGGTGGATCGATCGGCTCCCGCGACGAGGGCTACGCCGCCAACGACGCCGAGGACCTCGGCACCGCCTGCTGACCCGGCGCAAAGTCGGGGTTCAAACAGCGCGAGTCGGCTCTCAGCGGCCGGGGATGCGCCGACTCGGCCGATATGAAGCCCGAGTTTGCGCCGACTCGGCGGGGTCAGGAGTTGAAGTGCTCCAGCACGACGTCGTACGTCGCGCGGTCGGCGGCTGCCAGCAGCCCGGCGCCCGCCCGGCGCGGGTCGTAGGGCTGCCCGTCGAGCGTGCCGAGGTAGGCCCCGGCCTCGCGCAGGATGAGCGATCCCGGCGCGTGGTCCCACGGGTTGTCCTGGCCGTAGACCACGAAGTCGGCATGGCCGGCGACCAGGTGCGGGTAGTCGACGCCGCAGCAGACCCAGGTCAGCTCGAGCGGACGCAGCCCGCCCAGCTCGCGGCCGAGCCACTTGCGGCGGCTGGTGACGCCCCGCCACTCGCGCTGCTCACGAGACGGCGGCCGCCGGTTCAGCCGCTCGCCGTTGACCCAGGCGCCGACGCCGAGCTCGGCGGTGTAGCCGAGGCGGTGCTGCGGCTGCCAGATCCACGCGCGGGTCACGTCCGGGCCGCGCACCTCGGCGACCATCACCGCGTGGTCCTTCGACCCGTGCACGAAGTTCTTGGTGCCGTCGACCGGGTCGACGGTGAAACCGTGCTCGGCCTCGGCGTACTTCTCCAGCAGGGCGGGGTCGGAGGCGAAGGCCTCCTCGCCGAGCACGACAGCCTCCGGGTACGCCGCCAACAGGGCCTCGGTGATGAGCACCTCGGCCTCGTGGTCGGCCACGGTCACCAGGTCGCCGGGGTTCTTCTCCTCGATCTGGCTCTCGCCGAGGGTCCGGAACCGCGGGTTGATCACCTCGTCCGCGACGTTCCTGAGCAGCGCCAGGATCGCCTCGGTGTCCACCTCCCCAACGTAGCCGGGTCCCACGACCAGCAGATGAACGCCCCGTAGGGTGTCCGGCGTGCGGGTGGTGGCGGTGGTGGTGACGTTCAACCGCCTGCCTCTGCTGCAGGGGCTGGTCACCCGGCTGCGCGAGGTGGCCGAGGTCGACGCGGTCCTGGTCATCGACAACGCGTCCACCGACGGCACCGGGGAGTGGCTGGCGAGTGCCGGAGTCACCCACCGCACCCTGGCGGAGAACCGCGGGGGCGCGGGCGGATTCCACGACGGGCTCGCCTGGGCGATGGAGCTCGGCGCCGACCTGGCCTGGCTGATGGACGACGACGGGCTGCCCGACCCCGACTGTCTGGGGACCCTGCTCGAACGTCGCGGCGAGTTCGACTTCTGGGGCCCGGTCGTGGTCGACGAGGCGCAGCCCGACCGCCTGGTCTTCCCGATCCGCCTCCCCGGCGGCACCAAGGTCGTGCACCGGATGGACGATGTCGCGGCCGCCGCCGTCGACGGGCTGATCCGCGACGTCGTGATTCCGTTCAACGGCGTGCTGGTGACCCGCGACCTGGTCGAGCGGATCGGCCTTCCGCGCGAGGAGTTCTTCATCTGGGGTGATGACCACGAGTACCGGCTCCGCGCGGAGCGGGAGGGCGGCCGGATCGCGACGGTGGTCGAGGCGCGGGTGCTCCACCCCAGTGTTGGCGACCTCGGCACGCCGATGATGTTCGGGCGGACGACGTACAACCACAGCCCGAGCGACCTCAAGCACTACTGCATGGCCCGCAACAACCTGCTCAACCTCCGCGAGTACCGAGGCTGGCCGCAGGCGTTGGCCTTCGTCGTGAAGACCGTCTGGTTCTACCTCTTCACCAAGCCGCGGCCGCGACGCATCGTGATCAGCTTCCGGGCCATGTACGCCGGGCTGCGCGGCGACTTCACCGGCCACCGGAAGTACCTGCAGTGACGGGGACAGAGAGCGTCGCGGTGGTCGTCGTGACCTACAACCGCGCAGACCTGCTGGCCCGGATGCTCGACGGCCTGGCCGCCCTCGACCGGGCACCCGATGCCGTGATCGTGATCGACAACGCCAGCACCGACCACACCGCAGACGTGCTCGCGCGGAGCGCGTTACCCGGACTCCAGGTCGTCCGCAGCCACGACAACGTCGGCGGCGCCGGCGGCTTCCACCGCGGGATGAAGGCGGCCTACGAGCAGGGCTACGACCGGATCTGGCTGATGGACGACGACGTGGTGCCCGCCTCCGACTGCCTCAGCATTCTGATGGCGCAGGACGAAGCCTGTCTGATGGCCGTGCGGGAGGACACGGCGGGCGCACTGGTCGAGAAGTCGGCGATCAGCTTCGACCTGTCCAACCCGCTCGCCATCAAGCCCAAGACCAAGATGGTCGAGACCACCTACGGCACCCGCGCAGCGATGCCGGAGCGGGTCGAGATCGAGGCCATCGCGTTCGAGGGTTTCCTGGTCCGCCGCGAGGTGATCGACGAGATCGGGCTGCCGGACCCGTCGTACTTCATCTTCTACGACGACGTCGACTTCGCGGTCCGAGCCCGTCAGGCCGGCCACCGCATCTGGGCCATCCGCGATGCCGTCCTGGTCCGCCAGCTCGACTTCGACCAGCAGTACGACCTGGTGGGCTGGAAGGGCTACTACATGTACCGCAACCTGTTCGCGGTGCACCTCAGGTACGGCGAGAACGCACTCGTGCGGCTCAAGCCGTGGCTGATCACGGCGACAGTCGTGCTGCTGAGTCCGGTGCGGGGCGGACGGCCGGAGGCGAGGAATGTGATCCGGGCCATGCGCGACGCGCGGGGAATGCGGTCGCTCCCGTCTCGATCCGTAGACTGATCCATCGTGTCCTCCCCAGATCTTGTCGTCGTCGGCGCCGGATTCTTCGGCCTCACCATTGCCGAGCGCTGCGCCAACGAGCTCGGTCTGAAGGTGCTCGTGCTCGACCGGCGCCACCACCTGGGCGGCAACGCCTACAGCGAGCGCAACCCCGAGACCAACGTCGAGGTCCACAAGTACGGCGCACACCTCTTCCACACCTCCAACGAGAAGGTCTGGGAGTACGTCAACCGGTTCACCACGTTCACCAGCTACAAGCACCGCGTCTTCGGCAAGTACCAGGGCCAGGTCTACTCCCTGCCGATGAACCTCGGGCTGATCAACCAGTTCTTCGGCAAGAGCCACACGCCGGAAGAGGCCCGCGCGCTGATCGCGGAGCAGTCCAGCGAGATCGCCACCGAGGACGCCACCAACCTCGAGGAGAAGGGGATCAGCCTGATCGGCCGCCCCCTCTACGAGGCGTTCATCAGGGGCTACACGGCGAAGCAGTGGCAGACCGACCCCACGGAGCTCAGCGCCGACATCATCACGCGCCTCCCGGTCCGCTACACGTTCGAGAACGGCTGGTTCAGCGACACCTACGAAGGTCTGCCCACCGACGGCTACACGGCGTGGCTGACCAAGATGGCCGACCACCCCAACATCGAGGTCCGGCTCAACACCGACTACTTCGCCAACACCGATCAATTCCGTCAGGACGAGTTCAAGGGCAAGGTGCCGATCGTCTACACGGGTCCCGTGGACGAGTACTTCGGCAACTCCGAGGGGCGCCTCTCCTGGCGCACCGTCGACCTGAAGGAGTCGGTCGAGGACGTCGACGACTTCCAGGGCACCGGCGTGGTCAACTACAACGACCAGGAAGTGCCGTTCACCCGGATCATCGAGTTCAAGCACTTCCACCCCGAGCGGGTGAAGACCCATCTGCCCGGCAAGACGGTGATCGTCCACGAGTACTCACGGTTCGCCGAGGACGACGACGAGCCGTACTACCCGATCAACACCGCCGAGGATCGCGAGAAGCTGCTGAAGTACCGGGAGCTGGCCAAGAAGGAGCCGATGGTGCTCTTCGGCGGCCGCCTCGGCACCTACAAGTACCTCGACATGCACATGGCGATCGGCTCGGCGTTGTCGATGTTCGAGAACAAGCTGCAGCCGCACTTCGCCGACGGAGCGCCGCTGCAGAGCGGAGGAGTGGACGAATGACGCAGAGACTGCTGATGCGGCAGATCATGCCGGTGGACCGCGACTTCGACGTGCTCGCGCTCTACGTCGACGCGGAGGAGTCCCGGCTCGACGCCGACAAGTACCAGGTCGGCGGCAACCGAGCGGCCAAGGAGCTCAACAACGCCGCCATCCGGCAGCCGACGTCGACCGGTGCCTCCATCCACCCCGACCAGATCGAGTCGCGCACGGCGCTGCGCGTGCGGTCGGGCGAGAAGATGTCGTTCGGCACCTACTTCAACGCGTTCCCCGCGAGCTACTGGCGGCGCTGGTCGATCGTCACCGAGGTCACGCTCACGATCGCGGTGCGCGGTTCCGGAGCGACGGTCCTGGTCTACAAGTCGATGGCCAATGGCGAGTCCCAGCGGGTCGACTCGGCGACGACCGGCGAGCAGAGCTCAGCCACGTTCACCTTCGACCTGACGCTGAAGCCCTTCGTCGACGGCGGCTGGTACTGGTACGACGTGATCGCCGGCGACGACGACACAGTCGTGGAGACGGCGGAGTGGACGGCCGAGGTGCCCGAGGATCGCGCGGCGCACGGCACCGTCGACCTGGCCATCACCACGATGAACCGGCCCGACTTCTGCGCCAAGCTGATCGGCCAGATCGGCGATGACGACGACCTCCGCCCCTACCTCGACACCGTCTTCGTGATGGAGCAGGGCACCCAGAAGGTGGTCGACTCACCGGAGTTCGCGAAGGCCGAGGCGGCGCTCGGCTCCCAGCTGCGGATGATCGAGCAGGGCAACCTCGGCGGCTCCGGCGGCTACGCCCGCGGACAGCTCGAGTCGGTCCGCAAGGGCACCGCGACCTACGCGATGATGATGGACGACGACGTGGTCTGCGAGCCGGAAGGCATCATCCGGGCGATCACGTTCGGTGACCTGGCCCGCCGCCCGACGATCGTCGGCGGCCACATGTTCAGCATCTACTCACGCTCGCGGCTGCACAGCTTCGGCGAGATCGTGCATCCCTGGCGGTTCTGGTGGATGTCGCCGCTCGACACGTTCCCGGACTGGGACCTCGCCGCGCGCAACCTGCGCTCGAGCCGCTGGCTGCACAAGCGCGTCGACGTCGACTTCAACGGCTGGTTCATGTGCCTGATCCCCCGCCAGGTGCTGGAGGAGATCGGCCTGTCCCTGCCGCTCTTCATCAAGTGGGACGACTCCGAGTACGGCCTGCGCGCCAAGGAGGCCGGCTACCCGACGGTGACGTTCCCTGGCGCCGCCGTCTGGCACGTGCCGTGGACCGACAAGAACGACGCCCTCGACTGGCAGGCCTACTTCCACGTCCGCAACCGGTTCGTCGCGGCGCTGCTGCACTCGTCGTACCCGAAGGGCGGACGACTGCTCTTCGAGAACCGCAACCACCAGATCGCCCACCTGGTCTCGATGCAGTACTCCACCGTCGAGATCCGGCACCAGGCGATGCTCGACGTCCTCTCCGGCCCGGACCACCTGCACGAGGTGCTTCCGACCAAGCTGGCCGAGGTGAATGCCTTCCGCAAGCAGTTCACCGACGCGCAGCTCCAGGCCGACCCCGACGTCTTTCCCTCGATCCGGCGCAAGAAGCCGCCGCGGAAGGGAAAGAGCATCGTCGAGGTCCCCAGCCGTCGCTCGCAGCTGATCACCGCGGCCCTGGCGCCCCTCCGGCAGCTCAAGTCGCCGCGGCCGATGGCGAAGGACCACCCCGAGATCGAGATCCCGGCCATGGACGCCAAGTGGTACCGCCTGGCCAGCTACGACTCCGCCATCGTCTCGATGAGGGACGGCACCTCGGCCGCGTTCTACCAGCGCGACTCGGAGAAGTTCCGCGACCTGGCGAAGAAGACCTTCGAGATCCACGAGCGGTTCCGACGGGAGTGGCCGCGGCTCGCCGAGGAGTACCGCGCCAAGCTCGGCGAGGTGACCTCGCCCGAGGCGTGGGAGAAGACGTTCGAGCCCTGGACCGATGACTGAGGTCGCTGACCCGCGCGACGAGGTCGCGCCGCTGAAGTCACCCTCGGCGGACCAGGGTCTGCTCGAGGTCTTCCGCCGTCGCTACCTGCTGCGGCTCCTGGTGCGCCGCGAGATCAGCGTCCGCTACTCCGGCTCGTTCCTCGGCTTGATCTGGTCCTACATCAACCCGCTGTCGCAGCTGTTCATCTACTGGTTCGTGATGCAGAAGATCATCGGTCGCGGGTCCGAGAACTTCGCCGTCCACGTCTTCTCCGCGTTGGTGATCGTGCACTTCTTCACCGAGACCTTCAACGCGGGCACCCGGTCGATCGTTCGCAACAAGGCCCTGGTCCGGCGGATGGCGATGCCGCGGGAGATGTTCCCGGTTGCCTCGATGCTGGTCTCGCTGTTCCACGTCGGACCCCAGCTGGTGATCCTCACCGTGGTCTGCCTCTTCTACGGCTGGGCCCCCGACCCGGCAGGCATGGCGGCGATGGTGCTCGCGCTGGCGATCATCATGGTGCTGGGCACGTCGCTCGCACTTCTCTTCAGCGTCGCCAACGTGTTCTTCCGCGACTTCTCCAGCTTCGTCAACATCCTGACCAACTTCGTGCGCTTCGGCGTGCCGATGATCTACCCCTACACGCTGGTGGCCACGCGGTTCAGCGGTCACACGGAGCTGTACCTCGCCAACCCGATCGCGGACGCCGTGCTGCTGATGCAGCGAGCGTTCTGGACGGGCACCTGCGCGGACCCGCAGGAGCGGCGGCTGACCGACCTGCCCGACCACCTGTTCACCCGGGGGTTCATCGCCCTGGGTGCCGCGCTGGTGATCCTGGTGCTCGCGCAGCTGGTGTTCACGAAGTTCGAGAACAAGATCCCGGAGCGGCTGTCGTGACCGAGTCGATCCGCGTCGAGCACGCGACCAAGGAGTTCACGCTCCGCTACCAACGCACGTTCAAGCAGGTCAGCGTCGCGATGCTCAAGGGCCGCGACATCAGTGACACCTTCCCGGCGGTCGACGACGTCTCGTTCACCGTGAAGGAGGGGGAGTCCATCGGCCTGATGGGGCTCAACGGCTCCGGCAAGAGCACGTTGCTGAAGATGATCAACGGCGTGATGCGACCCGACAGCGGCACCATCCTGACCCGCGGCCGGATCGCCGGGCCTGATCGCGACCGGCGCCGGCTTCCATCCGCAGCTCTCCGGCCGGGAGAACATCTACCTCAACGCCGCCATCCTCGGCATGAGCGAGGCGGAGACGAACCGCAAGTTCGACGCGATCGTCGACTTCAGCGAGATCAAGGGCAAGTTCCTGGAGACGCCGGTCGGCAACTACTCCAGCGGCATGTTCGCCCGGCTCGGCTTCGCGGTCGCCATCCACGTCGACTCCGACATCTTCTTGGCCGACGAGGTGCTCGCGGTCGGTGACCGGCCCTTCAAGAAGAAGTGCATGGAGAAGATGCAGGAGATCCGCGACGGAGGGCACACGCTCTTCTACGTCAGCCACGCCGCCGGGTCCGTGCGCAAGATGTGCGACCGGGTGCTCGTGCTCGACAAGGGCAAGCTGGCCTTCGACGGCGACGTCGACGAGGGCATCCGCTTCCTCAAGTACGACGACGCGTCCGACAACGACCCGGACAGCGACACCGACGAGGAGCCGACGGACGACGAGCTGGGCGCCGACATCTGAGGTTGCTCGGCGCACCCCTCTTGACAAATCTCGAAGCCGTCGGCGTGTCGACTGGCAATTACAAGCTTGTAGTTACTCAGGTTCCCTTCCCGGGCTGGTGGGGCGCATGTGAAAGTTGCTACGCGTGTGACTCTTCCCCCACACCTGGAGCAGCCGAATCATGTCTCAGAACACTGTCCGCAAGGCACGGTTCGTCACCGTGTGCCAGCAGCTGCTGGCGCTCGGCCTGATCCTGGCCGCGCTGACACCCGCCGCCAACATCGTCTCCCTCGACGTGGTCACCGGGCCGACCGGAGCGGCCCGCCCCGCCGACGTGCCGTTGGCGTTCGCGGCCTACGCCCGCGCCACGGAGAAGGAGTCGCTGGTCCCTGACGGACCGGTCGACGCCCTCGTGAAGGAGTACCCGCTGACCGCCCCGGCCAACGCCAGGGTGGCGCCGGGCAGTCTGATGGCGAAGACCGCCGTCGCACCGGGTGGCGGCAGCACCATCACCAGCGTGCCGCAGCCGGTGACCGGCTACGGCACCGTCGGCGTCACCTGGGCGCACGGGCAGAAGCTCGCCGAGGACCAGATCGGCGTCAAGGTTCGGATGCGTGACCGGTGGCACGTGGTCGGGCTGGATGCCGATCGCCTACCACGCGGAGCACGGGCCGGACCCCGGCAGCGATGAAGCGAAGCACGCCCGTCCCGGCACCGACGAGCTGCTGGTCGGCGAGGTCGACCAGGTCCAGGTGCAGATCAACACCGAGCGCGCCGCGCCGCCGGACCTGAAGCTCGCCGTGATCGACCCGGGGGAGCCGACGCGCACCTCCATGGAGGGCCCGGCGCTCGACACCGGCGCGAAGGACGCGGACGACGGCGGGCTGGTCCCGGTCCCGGGTGAGGTCGCCCAGCGCACCAGGTGACCTCGACCTCTCGGCAGCGACGTACACCCCGAAGCCCGTGATCTACTCGCGGGCCCAGTGGGGCGCCGACGAGAACATGCGCGACAAGGGGTCGCTGCACTACTTCGAGGTGCACGCCGGCTTCGTGCACCACACGGTCAACGCCAACGACTACACGCGCGAAGAGGTGCCGGGCATCCTGCGCAGCATCTACGCGTACCACACCAAGTCGCGCGGCTGGAGCGACGTCGGCTACAACTTCCTGGTCGACCGCTTCGGCCGGATCTGGGAGGGCCGCTACGGCGGCGTCGACCGGCCCGTCGTGGGTGCGCACACCTTGGGCTACAACGACGACTCGTTCGCGATGTCGGCCATCGGCAACTTCGATCTCGTGCAGCCGACGCAGGCGATGATCGAGGCGTACGCCGCCCTGTTCGCCTGGAAGCTGTCGCTGCACGGCGTGACCGCGACGTCCACCAAGCAGTACGTCACCAAGCGCTACTTCCAGGCGATCAACGGCCACCGCGACGCCGCGGCCACCGCGTGTCCGGGTAAGTACCTCTACGCCAAGATCCCCGAGATCCGCCAGCTCGCCGGTGCGGCTCAGAAGGGGTGGGCCGGCCGCCAGCTGGAGTCCAACCTCGGCGCCGGCCCGCTGCCCGACCTGATCGCTCGGCGCAGCAGCGACGGCCGGGGCTTCGTGATCCCGATCCAGACCAAGACCGATGGCTCGTACAAGGCCGGCACGCCCATCGACGCCGGCATGGACCTCACCACGGCGAACCGAGTCATGAACGCCGGCGACTGGGACCGCAACGGCTACGGCGACGTGATCTTCCGCAACAAGGTCAGCGGCTACCTCTATGCCTACCTGGGCCAGGCCGACGGCAAGTTCACCGGACCCGTGCTGGTCGCCCCGGGCTTCAAGACGGTGAAGCTGCTGGCGGCCGTGGGTGACATGACCGGCGACGGTTGGCCGGACCTGATGGGCAAGGCGGCCGACGGCGACATGCGGATCTATCCGGGTCTCGGCACCACCGGACTACGTCCCAGCTATGTCGCGTACGGCAACGTCACCGCGACCAAGCAGATCCCGGTTGGGTTGTGGGACGCCGACGGAGCCCCGGACACGATCTTCCGGAAGAACGGTGCGATGGCGGTCTTCTCGGGCAACGGTCCCGGAGGGCTGACCGGCTACAAGATGCTGTCGCTCGACACCAAGACCTCGGACTGGGTGATCGGGATCAGCGACGTCCAGCTGACCGGTCACAGCGATCTGGTCCTCCGGTCCCGCAGCACCAAGGCCCTCTACCTGGTGGAGGCGACCGCCACCGGGTTCGGGACTCCGACACTGCTGGGCGAAGGCTTCGCCGGGTACGACCTGGCCGGGTGACAGGAGGAGAGACGTCCGGGTTGTCAGGCAGGGAAGCGAGCGGTGGCTCGCTCGGCGGCGTACGTGGCGTCGATGCGCTCCCCCTCGGCCTGGACGACCAGGATGAGTGAGCCGCCGCGAGCTAGCGGCTCCGAGAAGGTGGCGATCCCCGGTGGGGAAGCCGGGTTCGTCTCCGAGAGGAGGCGGCCGCCGTCGGTGATGAGACTCCCGACGGCGGCCGCTGTCCACAGCTGTCCGTGGGTCACGGCCTCGCCGCCGAGGTCGTAGGCCAGGTCGTCGGCGACGGCAGGATCCCAGGGGATGAACGAGTCGGGTTGCGACCAGATGTCGATGCCGACGTCGTGTACGTCGGTCGGCACCGGCTCCGCGAACCGCACGCCCATCGGCAGCAAGGAGCACGCCAGCACCGGCAGCTCCTCGGCTCGCTCGGCCCAGGTCGGCAGCTCGTCCGGCCCACAGACCACCGCGTCGGGTGCGTCGCCATCGGTGACGGTGAGCCCCGCCATCCAGGCCGCGCCCAGGAACACCGTGCCGAGCCAGTGCGCCGGCAGGTCGATCCGCAACGAGTCGCCGCGTTCGAGGTCGTGCTCCTCGACGAGGAGGGACGCGGCCTTCGCGACCCAGTTGGCGTACGTCGTCACCGACAGCTCGACCCGCTCTCCCGTCGCGTCGTCGTAGAACGTGACCAGCGGCCGGCCCGGATCGACCTTGAGCTGGGCCGACAGCATGTCCGCGAAGGTGGTCACCGGATTCTCGACGTCCGACAGGCTGATCTCCACCATCAGCTCGTCGGCGATGGCCTCGAGCAGCGACCGCAATCATCCAGGCTGGTTGCCGGCGGCGCCTCGAGCACCGCCTGCGCCTCGAAGAGCTGTCCCCCAGACATCGGCGCTTCACGGACATCGGTGCTCATTTCCTGGATGCCCATACGCTGGCGGGCGAGGGCAGCAGAGATCTCGGCCACGATTCCTGGGCGATCTGCTCCGAGCAGCCGAGTGCAGCCCGTGCACACGATCAACCAGGCCGTGTCGCCGTCGACCGGGCCACGGGCCAGCGGCACCTGTCCTTCAGACCCGACGTGCGTCCTGTGGTCTCGAGGAGCACCCACCACGGCGTGCGGCCCGCCAATGGTCGAACCACCGGGTTGGCTACGCGCCAGAACCTCCTCGCGGACGATCGCTGCATGGCCTGAGCGTATTCGTGGTCAGGCGATGAGCGTCCAGAAGCCTGGTTGGGTTTCGCGCCATCGTTTGCCACCGCGGGGTGGGTCGGGTGCGCGAGACTGGATCTGGTGGCCGGTGGGGGTCGTGATCTCGACGGTGTGTTGCTCGAGCGGGTCGGAGATGACGCGATGTCGCCAGCCGGACCTTTCCTTGACGTAGTTGCAGGCTTCGCAGAGTCCTTGGCTGTTGAGCTCGGTGGTGCCGCCGCCTCGGGCGACTGCGTCCGGGTGGTCGAGGTGCTTGATGGGCGCGTTGCAATAGGGCGTGCGGCAGACCTGGTCGCGGATCTTGACGAAGCTGGCCAGGAGGCCGGTGAACCCGCGGGTGGTGGCTTCCATCGCGACCAAGCGGTCGGTGTCGTCAAAGCGGAAGAGCCGGCGGAGCTTTGTCTGTTGCTCGGGTGAGGCGTGGGCCAGGGTGCGCGCGACCGAGGCGGGGATCGGGCCCTGGCCGACCACCTCGGCCGGCTCGTCGCCGTCGCCGAACAGCGTCTCGGCGCTGACTCACAAGTTGAGGTTGACCGGCACGGCTGCGGCCATGGTCTGCCCAGTAAGGCGTTCGACGAAGATGTCGGCGATCAGCTGACTACGGCTGCGGTCGCTCGGCCACTCCGCTGGCGATCTCGGTGGCGGCGCGCTCATGGAGCGAGGTCATGATCGCGGCGTAGTGGAGGTCGGAGACGATCGCGCTGATCTGGCCATGCCGTCGGGTAGGCGACGTCCGGTGACGCGGCGACGGGTGCGGGCGCGCTCGCACCGGCGTACTGCTCCTGCTTCGTCGATCCGCATCACGATCCGTTGTGCGGCGAGGCGAAGCTGCGCGGTTGCCGAGCGCCGCCATCACGACCGAGCAGCTCCCTGTCGACGGCCATCCGGTCGGGACGGGTCAGGTCGCGGGTCTCCTCGGCGATGATCTGGGCCCGGTGCTCGTTGATGTCGCCGCGCTCCAGCGCCGCGAGTGTCTGGGGCAGGTCATCGACGAGTGCTCGGGCAAGGCCCAGGAGGCCGCGACCGCGGTGCGGGCTCTCGTGGCGCGCCAGCCCGACCTCGGCACCGATGCTGGCGTCCGAGTGGCCCTCGCGGTCGTCGTCGAACGCGGCTGTGATCCGCACCTGCGCCGCCGCTGCGGCCGCCTTGATCCGCTCGAGGCGCTCGAGCTGTTCGACCATCGCGCGGTCGTCGGGGCCGGCATCGACATCACGCAGCACGCCAACAAGCCCGGTGTGGGTTGCCACGTCAAATGCCGATGGGAACATATGTTCGATTATATGTCAAGGTGCGGAACGGCGCAAGGGCGTGGTCAAGCTTCTTCGCGCCCCGTTTTAGATCTGTGTCACCGACGGTGGCAGGAAGGGAGTCCTTCCGCCCACTGTGGGGCGCGGTGCGCGGGGGCACGGGGTCTTTGCGGTGGATTGCGTGAGCTATGTGCGACCAAACAACCGCGTTGTTCCTGGCCGCGTCTTACCGCCGCCTGTCGCCCCCGACTCAGTGATGGACTCGGTAGCGGATGTGGGTCGCCTCGGGGGTGTCGACTACCTCGCGGATGTCGAGTTCGATGAGCGTGGGTAGAACGTCGAAGAGGCGGCGGCCTTCGCCTAGCAGGACAGGGATCTGGTGGATCTGGATTTCGTCGAGGACTCCGGCCTCGAGGGCTCGCTGTGCGACGTTGGCTCCGCGGACTTGGACGTCCTTGTCGCCGGCGGCAGTTTTCGCCTGTTGCATTGCGCTCTCGATGCCGTCAGAGACATACGTGACCAAGCGTAGCCCCAGCGGCCAGCTGGTGGTGGCGGGCGGTGGCTGGGCACAAAGATGGGAAGCCCGCCGTGTGAGCCGCCCCAGTGATCCATGAGTTCCGCAGTCCGACGGCCGGCGAGGATCGCGCCGGCAGCGTTCCATTCGTCCTCGAACTGCTTGATCGGTCGCGACGCATCCGGTGAGTCTGCCCACGCGTGGAGCCGCTCGCCATCCTCACCGCCGAGGTAGTCGTGTACGTCGGCGACGAAGCCGTCGACCGAGACCGACATATCCAGCACGGACCAGGACATGGTTCCTCCTAGTTTCGCTTCTAGGTGCGCGACTGTGGTGCCGCGCCTTTGACATCACTACGAAGGAGCGGGTCTGGATACGACACGACGAGCGGGCCCGACCGGGACCGGGATCGGCTAGCGCCTCAGCCGCTCCGAAGGACCTGGTAGATGGTTTCGGAGAGAGGAGCAGGGCGGGGTGTGTCGTACCAGCCGATCTCCTGCGCCTTCTCGGCGATCGCGGCCTTGACCTGGACAACGTCAACGTCATCGTCGAAGAGCGCGATGGACATTCCGTTGCCGGTCGCTGGGTCGATCAGGTGGTAGGCGCCCAGAACTCCTGGAACGGCCTTCGCGGCATCGATGACCCACTGGCGATCGTCGTCAGGCATGGGCTCCCACACGGCGACTCGAGCGAACACGGCAGCTCCGATCCGGCGACAGGTGAGCCGAAGAGGCCTCCGGCCCGTCAAGGTTAGACCGCCCCCAACTAGGCTCCGGGCCCGTGTCCTCCATCGACAACTTCTGGGCCGTGGTCCCCGCCGGGGGCGCCGGCACCCGGCTCTGGCCCCTCTCCCGCTCCTCGTCGCCGAAGTTCCTCCACGACCTGACCGGAAGCGGCCAGTCGCTGCTCCAGGACACCTACGACCGGCTGGCCCCGCTCGTCGACGACCGCTTCCTGGTGGTGACCGGTCGTGCCCACCGCGACGCGGTGTGGGAACCAGCTGCCCGACGTGGACGACGAGTCCATCGTCACCGAGCCGTCGGCGCGCGACTCGATGGCCGCGATCGGCTTCGCCGCCGCACTGCTAGAGCTGGAGCACCCCGATGTCGTGATGGGGTCGTTCGCGGCCGACCACGTCATCGCCGATCCGGAGCGCTTCGGCGAAGCGGTGCGTACGGCGGTCGCGGCCGCACGGGACGACTGGCTGGTGACGATCGGCATCGACCCGACCTTCCCGTCGTCGGCGTTCGGCTACATCCACCTCGGTGACGAGCTCTCGGACCACCCGGGCGTCTCCGCCGTGCGCGAGTTCGTCGAGAAGCCGTCTGCCGAGGTCGCCACCGAGTACGTCGCCAGCGGCCGCTATCGCTGGAACGCCGGCATGTTCGTGGTGCGCCCCAGGGTCCTGCTCGAGCTGTTGGCCGAGTCCGATCCCGACTTCACCGCCACGCTGCGCGAGATCGTGGCCGAGCCGTCGCGCCTCGAGGAGCTCTGGCCGACGCTGCCGAAGATTGCGCTCGACCACGCGGTCGCCGAGCCGGCTGCGGCAGCCGGCCGGGTCGTGACCGTGCCGGCATCGTTCGGCTGGGACGACATCGGTGACTTCGACTCGCTGGCCACGATCCTCGAGGCCGCGGATCCCGAAGGGGACGACGGGATGGGCTCAGCGTGCTCGGGGAATCCGACCTGGTCCGCGCGATCGACAGCACCGGCCTCGTCGTCGCGGCAGGCGGCAAGACCATCGCCGTGGTCGGGCTCGACGACATCGTCGTGGTCGACACCCCCGACGCCCTCCTGGTCACCACCAGCGCGCGGGCCCAGCAGGTCAAGGAAATCGTCGCCGCTCTGAAGGATCAGGGGCGCCACGACCTCACCTAGTGGTGCGGACTACTGGTCCTGCACCGACATGGCGTTGGGCTCGGGGGAGTCGAAGTAGGGGTACTCGATCATGAAGTCGTCGAGGGCCTCCCCACTGAACTCCGAGCAGTACTGCCAGATGCCCTTCTGCTTCGTGGGGTCGGTCTCGCCGGCCCCGCCGGCCGACCAGTGCGTGAAGGCGATGTGCTCGCCCTTGGGGAACGCGCCGACCCCCTTGACGTCGTCGTCGGTCCACGGCGCGGCGTAGAACTTGTAGCGCAGGTTGGTGGTGCCGGGGAACTTCTTGCCGACGGCCTCGAGCTCGGTCATCGCCTCGCCGTCGTCGGCGATGGTCTCGTCGTACCAGACGATGGTGTAGCCGTGCTCGAGGTTGTGCACCAGGACCTCGAGCTCCGGCCGGTCGCCCTTCCACACCTTGCGCGACATGGTCGCGGGGGCGGTGGCGTTGTTCCAGTGGGCGCCGAAGGCCGGCGGCGCGTCCTTGTAGTCCACCTGGGTGCCGTCGGGCACGTGCTGCTGGTTGCCATTGGCCGGCTTCGTGGTGATCTTCTCGCACGCGGAAGCGGGTGCGCCGATGTCGGAGAGCGCCTTGCCGTTGTAGGAGCGCATGTCGAGCGAGTCCTTGAGGGGGCGGTAGACCGCGGCGCCGATGATCAGAACAGCGATCACTACGCAGACGCCGACGATGAGATATCCCTGGCGCTTGTTGGCGCTCTTCTCCTTCTTACGGATCTCGTCGATGACCCTCTGGCGTTCGGTCTTGGCGGGCTTGGCCACGGTTCGGCATTCCTCGGGTAGGCAGGCGGAGACGATCGATTGGCATGGGGGGACACGCAGGTCCGCGCAGAGTCTACGTACCGATCGGTCGCAACGAGAGATCGCCGGGACTTTCGCCCGCATCGACCTCCCAGCCGTGCGCGAAGGCCAGGACCTCGACGGCGTCGAGACGGTCGCTGGCGCAGGTGACGAGGTCGTGGGCGACGACCACGGCGGGCAGGCCCGTCGCCGAGGCGATCGCCTCCGCGAGCTCGTCCGCCCCCGCCGGACTCCCGAACGGTGGCCGGTCGGCCACCCGGCCCGCGACGGCGCGGACCACCGCCTCGCGAGAGCCGAAGCCGAACATGTCGCCGCCCTCAGCGCGGATCAGGGAGGCGGCGCCGGGGCCGTCCTCACCCGCTGGCAGCACCAGGTCGGCCCGTCCCCGGACCACCACGAACGGCCGGGCCGTCAGCTTGCCGGCTGCGAGCTCGGCCAGCCCCGCGATCTCGTCGGCGACGGCCGGCGCGGTCACAGCGAGCTCGTTGCCGTGCGCGTCGAGGCGGCCGACGTACTCCTCGAGGACGGTCAGCCCCGCGGCGCCGATCGCGATGTCGGTCTGACCCTCGCGCCACGCCCTGCCGGCGGTGTCGGTGACGACGACGCCGACGTTGCGGCCGGTGCGATCGGCGACCGCGGCGCGAAGCGTCCGTGCGGAGCAGTCGGGGTCGTCGGGCAGCAGCACGGAGAACCCCTTCTCGACGTTCGACTCGTCGATGCCGGCGGCCGCCATCGTCAGACCCTGCCGGTTGCGCACGATGCTGGTCGGGCCGCGGCGGGCGACCAGCCGCACCGTCTCGCCCGGAAGCAGCTCGTCCCTGGTGCCCTCAACCACCCGTCCCTCCGCCTTGCTGACCACCTTGCTCGTCACGACCACGATGTCGCCGTCGGCCAGCTCGACCAGCGCGAGCAGCAGGGCGGCGAGGTCGTCGCCCGCCCGCACCTCGGGGACGCCGTCCGGCGCGAACGCGGACACCCCCTGTGGCTCTCACGATGCGACCAGCTCGATCGCCGCCGCCGCCATCGCTGCGGTGGCGCCGTGGTCGGTCATCATCAGCGGTACGGCGGCCGCGGCGAGCCCTCCTTCGTGCATGCGGGCAGCGCGTCGGCGTCCTGCTCGTCGACCAGCCAGCCGTCGAGGAGACCGCCCTGGCTACGCGCGCCGTAGTGCAGGCCGACGCCGGCCGCGCTGACCTCGACGCCGATCGAGGTCAGCATCTGCTGGGCCATGCCGCGCACATGGGTGCCACCGACGATGGGGGAGAGGCCGACCACCGGCGCCTTGGTGGCGGCGACCGCCTCCCGCACCCGCGGAACGCCGAGGATCGTGCCCACCGACACGACCGGGTTCGACGGCGGCAGGATCACGAGGTCGGCGTCGGTGATGGCGTCGATGACCCCGGGTCCCGGTGCGGAGTCGTCGAGACCGACGAACACCACGGCCTCGGCCGGCACCTCGGCGCGCAGCTTGACCCAGTACTCCTGGAAGTGGACCACCCGTCGGCCGCTGGGCGACTCGGCGTCCGCGACGGCCACGTGGGTCTCCACCCGGTCGTCGGTCATCGGCAGCAACGTCACCCCTGGCTGCCACCTCTGGCAGAGCGCCTCGGTCACCTGGGAGAGCGGATAGCCGGCGTCGAGCATCTGCGTGCGCACCAGGTGGGTGGCCACGTCGCGGTCTCCGAGTCCGAACCAGGTCGGCTCCACGCCGTACGCCGCCAGCTCCTCCTTCACGCTCCAGGTCTCGTCGCGGCGGCCCCAGCCCCGCTCGGGGTCGATGCCGTCGCCGAGCGTGTACATCACGGTGTCCAGGTCGGGACAGACCTTGAGGCCGTGCACCCAGAGGTCGTCCGCGGTGTTCGCGATCACCGTGATCTCGGCGTCCTGTGCCACGCCCGGGAGGATGCCCGCTGCGATGCCCTGGCGCAGGCCCTGGAGGAAGCGGGCACCGCCCATACCGCCGGACAGGACGGTGAGGCGGCGGAGCCACCGGGCGGGATCTTGGGTGCAGACATGCGACGTACTCTGCCCGTTCCGCGTACACGACCCGCAGGCAGGTGGTAGGGCCTATACCAGATCGGGGCTTGACATCCGGTGAACGACAGGCATGTAATTCCCTCAGTGTTGTTAGCAGTTTATCGACACTGGCCGTGGGGCACAGCAGGGGTCGAGAGATACACAGGGTCGAAAGGGGCGTTGACCGATGAGAGAACTCTTCCTTCTCGAACCGGACGCCGAAGATGCGGGTTGGCAGGACCGCGCGCTCTGCGCGCAGACCGACCCGGAGGCGTTCTTTCCGGAAAAGGGTGGGTCCACGAGAGAGGCCAAGAAGGTCTGTCTCACGTGTGAGGTGCGCGACGACTGTCTGGAGTCGGCACTGATGAACGACGAGCGGTTCGGGATCTGGGGTGGCCTCTCCGAGCGAGAGCGCCGCAAGCTCAAGAAGCGCGCCGTCTAGGAACAAGTCTCGAGGAGGACCCCGGCCTAGCGCCGGGGTTCCTCGCATTTACGGGCGTTCTCGTGGCTGCACCCCGCTTAGGCTGCGGATCGTGCCCGAGTCCTCCCTTCCCCAGTCCGCGCCACGGATCCGTCGCCGCGCTGCTGGTCAGCCACGACGGCGCCCGCTGGCTGCCCGCGGTCATCGAGGGGATCCGGGCCCAGACCTCGCCGCTGACCAGGGTCGTCGCCGTGGACACGGGGAGCCGCGACGAGAGCGCCGACCTGCTGGCGGCCGCTTTCGGTGAGCCGGTGAACGCACCGGTCTCGACCACGTTCCCGGCTGCTGTGCAGCTGGGTCTCACCCGGCTGGCGGCGCTGCCGCACCCGCCCGAGTGGGTCTGGCTGCTCCACGACGACACCAACCCCGACCCCGGTGCGCTCGCCGCCCTGCTCGCGGCCGCGGCCGACCACCCAGAGGCGGAAGTCATCGGGCCGAAGCTGCGCGAGTGGCCCTCGCTGCGACGGCTGCTCGAGGTCGGCGTCACGATCACGGGCACCGGCACCCGCGAGATCGGACTCGAGCGCGGGGAGTACGACCAGGGACAGCACGACGAGATCCGAGCGGTCCTCGCCGTCAACACCGCCGGCATGCTCGTCCGCCGCGGCCTGCTCGAGGAGCTCGGTGGGTTCGACGAGCAGCTGCCGATCTTCGGCAACGACGTCGACTTCGGCTGGCGGGTCGCGGCCGCCGGACACACCACGCTGGTGGCGCCCGCGGCGGTGGTGTTCCATGCCGAGGCGGCCCATCGCGGCGTACGCCGGACGCCACTGACCGGGCGGCACACGCACTACCAGGAGCGCCGCGCCGCGCTCTACACGCTGCTCGCGAACTCGTCGGGGCGCTACCTGCCGTTCCAGCTGGTGCGGCTGGCGATGGGGACGCTGCTCCGGATGATCGGCTACTTCCTGGTCCGCTCGCCCGGCGAGGCGTTGGACGATCTCGCCGCGCTGGTCTCCATCTACTCGAAGCCCGGCCAGGTCCTGGCTGCCCGTCGAGCACGGAAGCGCACGAGGTCCACCGACCCGGCCGTGGCGGAGCGGGTGCGGAGCCTGCTCGCCCCGCCCTGGCTGCCCTACCGCCACGGCCTCGACGTGGTGGGCGACCTGCTGTCGGCCGTCACCGACCAGGCGGCCGACGTGGCGGAGCGTCGCCGCGCTGCTGCTGCCGAGCTCGACCCGTCGTCGATGGCCGCGCGCCGGGTTACCGCCGACACCAGCGACCTCGACAACCCTGACAGCGAAGAGGACTTCGAGGACACCGGCGCGGTCGCCAGGTTCGTGACCAACCCGGTGGCCGTGCTGCTGGCGTTGTTCGTGATCGCCGCCCTGATCCTGGCCCGGCCGGCGTACGGCGAGGTCACCGGCGCCGGGCTCTCGCCGGTCCCCGGCGGGGTCGGCGACTGGTGGCGGTTGCACCTCGAGTCGTGGCACCAGCTCGGCAGCGGCACCGACGTGCCGGCTCCCCCCTACCTTCTGCCGCTCGCTCTCGTCGGCTCCGTCATCGGTGCCACCGCGACGGTGTCCGCCCTGCTGGTCCTGGCTGTGCCACTGGCGCTGTGGGGCGCCTGGCGGTTCCTGCGCGTGGCCGGGCCGGCTGGTGAGCCCGCTCGGCGCTCCGCGCTGGCTGTTGCTGATCGGGAGCACGGCGTACGCACTGGTGCCGGTGGTGTCCGGCGCCTGGGGCGAGGGCCGCCTCGGCATGGTGGTCGTGGCCATGGCTCTGCCGTGGTTCGCGCACGCCGCGCTGGGCTTCGCCGACCCCGATGCCGACCGGCGGTGGCGCGCGGCGTGGCGCTGCGGTGTCCTGCTCGCGCTGATCGCGGCGTTCGCGCCGATGGCGTGGGTGTTCGCCCTGTTCGTCGCCCTGGCGGTCGTCGCGTCGGCGGCCGCGATCGTGCCCGAGGCGATCCGCGAGCGGTCGGTCTGGGGACCACCCGCTGCTGCCATCGGCCTGGTGCCGCTGCTCCTCCTGCCGTGGTGGCTGCCGGCCGTGCTCACCGGCGCAGGCGAAGGCCTCCTGCTCGACACCGGCCGGCTTGCCCGCCGCACGGATCGACGACATCGGCCTCCTCACCGGACGGATCGCGAGTGACGGTGCGCCCGGCTGGGTGGGCTGCCTGCTGCTCGCGCTGGCCGTGCTGGCGCTGGTGCCGCGCCTCAGCCGGATACCGGTGCTGGTCTGCTGGGTCGTCGCCGCTGTCGCGGCGGTGGTGGCCGCAGTCGTGGGCCGCGTCTCGCTGTCGCTCGCGGCCGTCGAGGTGCCGGCCGGCCTCGGCTCCCTGCTGGTCGTGCTCCAAGCAGCGCTCGTGGTCGCGGTCGTGCTGGGGATCCTCGGAGCAGTGCGCGGCGGCTCGCCCGGCTGGGCCGTGATCACCGCCGGGGTAGCGGCGGCCGTGATCCCACTGGCGGGTGTGGTGTGGTTCGGCGTCGGCCAGGACGACCCGCTCGACGCCGTCGACTCCGACATCCCGGCCTACATGGTGCAACGGGCGATGACCGCACCGGAGCGGGGCATTCTGGTGGTCCGCGGCAGCACCGACGACGGTCTCAGCTACAGCATCCAGCGCGGCGACGGGATCACCCTCGGCGAGGACGAGGTCCTGGCGCTCAGCTCGGAGGACCACGAGCTCACGGGAGTGGTGAGGGAGCTCGCCTCCCGGCCGAACGCGGACGCCGTCACGGCGCTCGCCGGCTTCGGTGTCGAGTACGTCGTCCTCCCGGCCCCGGCTGACGCCACCGTCGCGGCGGGGCTCGATGCGACCGGAGGCCTGACCCAGGCCAGTGCGGAGCACGGCACCAGGGCGTGGCAGGTCGCCCGGGAGCTCGACCCGGATGCGGTCGACGGGCCTCGCTCCTGGCTGCGGATCGTGCTGCTCGTCATCCAGGGTCTCGCCCTCGTCTGCGTGTTGGTGCTCTGCGCACCGACTGCCAACCGGAGGCGCTCATGAGCGAGCCGTCGAGCACTCCCGCCCCCGGCCGCCGGGTGGCAGCCGCGGTGAGCCGCGGCGCCGACGCCACCGTGGTGCTGGCGGTGCTGCTCGTGTTGCTCACGGTGGGTGCCCTGCTCCTGGTGCGACCGGGCTCGCAGGAGGTCGCGACCCAGCCGCCCGAGCGTGCGGCCCTGACCCGAGCGACCATCGTCTGTCCCGGGGGCGCGCCCGCCTCGCTCAGCACGACCACCGACGCGAGCGGCCCGGTCGCCGTCCGGATGGGCAAGGACGAGGCCGAGACCACGGCCGACCTCGCCCCGCGCACGATCACGACCGTTCCGGGCGACGGGCCGGTGGTGGCCGTCGGCGAGGACGCCCTTGCCCCTGGCCTGGTGGGCGGCGTATCCCTCAGCCCGCTGGCCGCGGCGCCGTGCCGCCAGCCCGCCACCGACCAGTGGTTCACGGGCGTCGGCGCCGGAGCCCGGCACAGCTCGCTGCTCGAGCTGGTCAACCCGGACGCCGGCCCCGCGGTGGTTGACGCGACGCTGGTCGGCCAGGACGGCGTGGTCGACGCGCCGGAGCTGCGCGGCGTAGCGGTGCCGGCGCACGGCATCGTCCGCATCGACCTCGCGACCACGGTGCCCCGGCGCGACGAGCTGTCGCTGCGGGTCACCACCTCACGTGGCCGGGTCTCGGCCACGGTCCGCGACCGCTACGACCAGCTCGGAGCCGGCGCGGCAGCCCGCGACTGGCTGCCCGGGCAGGCGGCGCCCGCGACAACGAACCTGATGCTCGGCCTGGTGTCCGGCTCCGGGCAGCGCAACCTGGTGCTCAACAACCCGGGCCCGGACGAGACGCGCGCCGCGCGTCCAGGTGGTCACCAGGGACTCGACGTTCACCCCGAAGGGGGTCAAGGACATCGTCGTCGCCCCCGAGGCGGTGACCCGGGTATCGATGTCGAAGCTGCTGCCGAAGGACGCCCTCAGCGACGCGATCGGGCTGGTCGTGACCTCGCCCGCGCCGCTCACCACGACCGTCCGCACCTTCGTCGACGGCGACCTGAGCCACAGCGTGCCCAGCGAGCCGGTGAGCTCGTCGGCCCTCGTCACCCCGATCGGCAAGAAGCAGATCGTGCTCTCCGGCGCCACCACGGCTGGCACGGTCACGATCGTCGCGACGCGACGAGTCCGGCCACCGGGTCGCGAAGCGTCGAGTCGACGTCGTCGCCGACCGTGGCTTCACCGTCCCGCTGCCCGACCAGGCAACGCTGGTCGAGGTCACCTCGGGCGGCACCTCGGTGATCGGCGTGGTCGTGGTGACCGGCGACGGCGCCGCCGTGCTGCCCCTCACCCAGCTGGTCAGCGACAGCCTGATCGCCCACGTGCAGCCCGGGCTCTAGTCCTCGCCGAGGTAGCGCGGGTCGACCTGCTCCGCGTCGATCCCCAGCAGCTCGGCCACCTGCTCGACGACGACGGTGAGCACCAGCGCCTCGAGGTCGCCGCGGGTCTCGGCGCGGTGCTCGATCGGCCTGCGGAACAGCACCAGCCGGGTGGGCGTCGCGCCGGTGCCGCGCACCAGCGACGACAGCGGCACGGTGGCCGTCGACCAGTCGTCGGGGATCAGCGGCGCGTCCTCGACGGCGTACTCCACCAGCCCGAGGCGGTCCTGCCACCGCGCGTCGATCTCGCTGACCACGTCGAGCACCAGCTGGTCGAACCGTTCGCGCGGGCTGCGGAGCTCGGGTTTGCCCGGCCGTCGCGGCACGACGCCCGGACCACGCATGCCCCGACCTCGCCGGTCCCTGGTCCGGCGGCGGCCCGGAGTCGGCTTGCCCCCGGACATGTCGGAGAGCTCCAGAGAGCTCGGACATGTCGGCCACGGCAGCGAGCCTAATGCTGCCCAGCCGCAGTCGACAGGTACCGTCGGCCGCGTGAGTCTCGCCCGGCGCTGTTCGCGCACTCCGTGCGGCCGCCCCGCGGTCGCCACCCTCACCTACGTCTACGCCGACTCGACCGCAGTGCTCGGTCCCGCTCGCGACGTACGCAGAGCCGCACGCCTACGACCTGTGCGAGGCCCACAGCGAACGGCTCTCCGCCCCTCGCGGGTGGGAGGTCCTCAGGCTGCCGACCGACCAGTCCGTCCACGGCCCCTCGGGAGACGACCTGCTCGCCCTTGCCGACGCCGTCCGCGAGGCGGCGCGCCCGCCTGCGGTGATCCGGGTCCCACCCGGTGAGGAGAACGCGCGCGAGACGACTCGGCGCGGTCACCTGCGGGTGCTGACCACCGACTAGGAGCGGTTAGGGTCTCGGCCCATGGCCTCATCGGACCCGACGACTGGCGGAGGCACGCTCGACCCCGCCAACATCACGGCCATCTTCAAGGCCTACGACGTCCGCGGCACCGTGCCCGACCAGCTCGACGAGGAGCTCGCCCGCGCGACGGGCCGGGCCTACGTGCAGGTCGTCGGCGCCACCGAGATGGTGATCGGCTACGACATGCGGCCGAGCTCGCCAGGGCATAGCCGGGGCGTTCGCCGACGGCGCCACGTCGGCCGGTGCGGACGTCACCATGATCGGTCTCGCCTCGACCGACCAGCTCTACTTCGCCTCCGGCCACCTCAACCTGCCCGGCGCCATGTTCACCGCGAGTCACAACCCGGCGCAGTACAACGGCATCAAGATGTGCCGCGCGCTCGCCGTGCCGATCGGCCTCGACACCGGCCTTTCCGAGATCCGCGACCTCGCGATCTCGGGCGACTTCGCGGAGCCGCGGCGCACCGGAATGATCAGCGAGCACGATGTGCTCGAGGCGTACGCCGCGCATCTCATCTCGCTCGCCCCGGTCGTGGGTCGCCGGCTGAAGGTCGTGGTCGACGCGGGCAACGGCATGGCCGGTCACACCGCGCCCGCTGTCTTCGGGCGGCTCGGGCAGCGACCAGGTCGAGATGGTGCCGATGTACTTCGAGCTCGACGGCAGCTTCCCGAACCACGAGGCCAACCCGATCGAGGCGGCCAACCTCGTCGACCTGCAGAAGAAGGTGATGTCGGAGGACGCCGACCTCGGCCTCGCCTTCGACGGCGACGCCGATCGCTGCTTCCTGGTCGACGAGACCGGGCGCGCCGTGTCGCCGTCGACGCTCACCGCGCTGATCGCCTCCCGCGAGCTCGCCAAGGAGCCGGGCGCGACGGTGATCCACAACCTGATCACCAGCCGCGCGGTGCCCGAGCTGGTGACCGAGCTCGGCGGCCACCCGGTCCGCACCCGCGTCGGCCACTCGTTCATCAAGGCCACGATGGCCGAGACCGACGCGATCTTCGGCGGCGAGCACAGCGGCCACTTCTACTTCCGCGACTTCTGGCGCGCCGACTCCGGCATGCTCGCCGCGCTGCACGCCATGGCCGCGCTCGCCGAGACCGAGCAGACCATGTCGGAGCTGCTGGCCGGCTACGAGCGCTACCCACTGAGCGGTGAGGTCAACACCCAGGTCACCGACCAGGCGGCGGTGATGGACGCGCTCGAGGCGGAGTACGCCGGGCAGGACGGCGTGACCACCGACCGGCTCGACGGCCTCACCGTGAGCCACGCCGACTGGACCTTCAACGTGCGGCCCTCCAACACCGAGCCGCTGCTGCGGCTCAACGCCGAAGGCAAGGACCAGGCGACGATGGTCCGGATCCGGGACGACGTACTCGGAAAGATCAGGAGCTGACATGAGCGAGCAGGCCCCTCCCCCAGATTCAGCGCGATTGATCCCCGTCTGCTGGCGATCATCGTCTGCCCGGACTGCCGCGGCGAGCTCGTCGCTGACGGCCAGTGAGCTGGTCTGCCAGACCTGCGGCCTGGCCTACCCGATCCGCGACAACATCCCCGTGCTCCTGGTGGACGAAGCGCGCAAGCCGAGCTGAGGGGCGTCATGTCAGCGTGGTTCGACGAGTCCCGGCTCGACGACGAGACCGCTCTGGGCGCCGCAGACCTGCGGCTGCGCACCCTTGCCGAGACCGGTGCCCGCGTACGCCGCGAGGCCGGCGACTCCACTGCTGCCATCGCCGAAGCGGTGGCCAACAGCCAGCAGGGGCGCCCGCGCGCGGTGATCGCGGCCGGCCCCGACTCGCGGCTGCTGCGGGCGATCCTCGAGCCGTGGTGCCCCGTGCCGTTCGTGGCGTGGCCCGGGCCGGCGCTGCCCGGCTGGGCCGGCAGCCTCGACCTGGTCGTGGTGCTCGCGCCCGATGGCGACGGCACCGGCACCGCCTCCGCGGTCGCCGAGGCGGTCCGCCGCGGCTGCCAGGTGGTGGTCGCCTGCCCCGCCGGCTCGCTCGTCGCCGAGCACGCCGCCGGCAGGTGGAGCACGATCCTGCCCACGACGACCCACGACCAGCTGGCCACGGCCGTCATCGTGCTCGACTACCTGCATCAGGTCGAGCTCGGGCCGAGCACGGAGCCCGAGCAGGTCGCCGCGGCCCTCGACGGTGTGGCCGTCGTCGTGCTCACCCCACCGCGACATCTCGGTCAACCCCGCCAAGATGCTGGCCATCGCCCTGGCGACGCCAACCCCGTGGTCTGGGGCGGGTCGACCCTGGCTGCCCGAGCCGCGCGGCGAGTGGCCGAGTCCATCCGGCGTACCAGTGGTCGCTCCGCGCTGGCCGGCGACGCCGAGCACCTGCTGCCCGTGATCGAGGCCGCCCGGTCGCGCGACGTTTTCGACGACCCGTTCGCCGAGGGCGGCGGAGACCTGCGGCCCGTGCTGGTCGTGCTCGACGACGGCGCCGATGAGCCGGTGCTGCGCGAGCAGCGCGGTCGGCTCCTCGCCGCGGCGGCCGAGCGCGGCGTCCGGATCGAGACCGTGACCTCCGACGCCGGCAGCGAGGTCGCGCGCTACGCCTCGCTCCTGCTCACCGGCACCTACGCCGCGGAGTACCTGCGGTTGGGGCTCGTCGAGGACTGATGGCCAGCGACTCGGGACCCCTGGCTCGACAACGCCAAGATGGCGTTGGTGACCCTGGTCGTGGTCGGCCACGCGTGGACCCTGCTGCCGGAGGACGCGATCAACCGGCACCTCTACGACTTCCTCTACGCCTGGCACATCCCTGCGTTCGTGCTCGTCACCGGCTACCTCTCGCGCGGCTTCGAGTGGACCGGGCCGCGCCTGTGGCAGCTGGTCCGGACCGTGGCCGTGCCCTACGTCGTCTTCGAGGGCGCGTTCGGCCTGTTCCGCGTCTACGTCGGAGGGGAGCGTCTCGAGGACCTGTTCCTCGACCCGCACTGGCCCCTCTGGTACCTCCCGGCGCTGTTCCTCTGGCGGCTGGTGACACCGATCTTCCGTGACCTGCCCGGGGCCCTGCCGCTGGCAGTGGTCCTGAGTCTCGCGGCCGGCGTATGGGTGGCCGACACCCTCGACCTGGCCCGGGTGATCGGCCTGCTCCCGTTCTTCGTGCTGGGTCTGAAGGCGACGCCGGAACGGCTCGAGCGGCTGCGGACCCGGTGGGTCGTGGCCGCGGCCGTGGCGGTCTTCGGCGGGATCGTCGCCGCGACCTGGTTCATCGACGACTGGGCCTCCACCGAATGGCTCTACTACCGCGCCATGTACGTCGAGCTCACCACCTCCGACCTCGAGGCGGTCGCCATCCGCTCGGTCGTTCTGGTGATCGGCGGTCTGGGTGCCCTCGCGTTCCTGGCCCTCGTGCCGCGGATCGGCGGCTGGTTCACCACGATGGGCGCCGCAACGCTGGTGGTCTACCTGTTCCACGGCTTCGCCGTGAAGGGTGCGGAGTACTCCGCGTTCCCGGGCTGGGCCGATCGGCACGTGGCCCTCTCGCTGCTGCTGACCACCCTGTCCGCAGTGGCGCTCGCGCTGCTGCTTGCGTGGAGGCCGGTCGCCTCCCGGCTGACCAACCTGGTCGACCCGATCGGCTATGCCGACCGCCACGCCAAGGATGCCGCGACGCTGGCCGCCGTGGTCGACGAACCGATCGAGGACCTGCTCGAGCTCCCGCCCGACCAGCCCCGATAGCCTTCGCGCCATGGCAGCGGACGGTGGCACTCGGGCGGTCGTGGCGGCTCTTCTCGCCAACACGGGCATCGCGATCACCAAGTTCGCGGCGTTCTTCATCGCCGGCAACTCCTCGATGCTCGCCGAGGGCATCCACTCCGTCGCCGACGCCGGCAACCAGGGCCTGCTGCTCGTCGGCGGCAAGAGGTCCCAGCGCGAGTCGACCGAGGAGCATCCGTTCGGCTACGGGCGCGAGCGCTACATCTACGCGTTCATCGTCGCCATCGTGCTGTTCAGCGTCGGCGGCCTCTTCGCGCTCTTCGAGGCCTACCACAAGTGGCACGAGATCCACGACGGGCACGGTGGGCTCGAGGACGGCTGGCAGCGCTACGTCCCGCTGCTCGTGCTCGGCATCGCGATCGTGCTGGAGTCGCTCTCGTTCCGCACCGCGATCCGGGAGACCAACAAGATCAAGGGCGACGTGTCCTACTGGTCCTTCATCCGGCGGGCCAAGCAGCCGGAGCTCCCGGTCATCCTGCTCGAGGACCTGGCTGCGCTGTTCGGCCTGGTCTTCGCGTTCGTGGCGGTGAGCCTGACGTTGCTCACCGAGAACGAGTACTTCGACGTCGGCGGCACGGCGATGATCGGTGTCCTGCTGGTGGTCGTCGCGATCACGCTCGCGATCGAGACCAAGAGCCTGCTGCTCGGCGAGTCCGCCGAGCCGGCGACGCAGTCCCGGATCGAGGCGGCCCTGGTGGGCATCCCGGGCGTGGACCGGGTCATCCACATGAAGACCATGCACCTTGGCCCCGAGGAGCTCCTGGTCGCCGCCAAGATCGCGGTGCCCGCGCAGGCGACGGCGGCCGAGGTGGCCGCCGCGATCGACGCCGCTGAGGTCGCCGTACGAGCCGCGGAGCCGATGGCCAGCTCCATCTACCTCGAGCCGGACCTCTACCGCGAGGACTACGTGCCCGCCGAGCGCCCCGAGCCACCGCCGCCCGCCGGACACTGAAACGCCGCGTCAGCTGCGCCGTCACCCTTCGCGAGGATTCTTCGTTAGCCGGGAACGCGTTCTAATCTCTCGCCAGATGTCTCAGCACACACTTCAGGAGCACGCACTCATGGACTTCAAGGTTGCCGACCTCTCTCTGGCCGACTTCGGCCGTACCGAGATCCAGCTCGCCGAGCACGAGATGCCCGGCCTGATGGCGATGCGGGAGCGCTACGGCGACTCCAAGCCGCTCGCCGGGGCCCGGATCGCCGGTTCACTGCACATGACGATCCAGACCGCCGTGCTCATCGAGACGCTGACCGCGCTCGGTGCCGAGGTGCGCTGGGCGTCCTGCAACATCTTCTCCACCCAGGACCACGCTGCTGCTGCCGTCGCCGTCGGCCCCACCGGCACGGTCGACAGCCCGGCCGGCGTGCCGGTCTTCGCCTGGAAGGGCGAGTCGCTGGAGGAGTACTGGTGGTGCACCCAGCAGATCCTCATGTGGCCCGAGGGCCCTGATGGTTCCAAGTCGGGCGCCAACATGATCCTCGACGACGGTGGCGACGCGACCATGCTGGTCCACCTCGGTGTCGAGATGGAGAAGACCGGCGTCGCGCCCGACCCGGCCTCGGCCAAGAGCCACGAGCAGAAGGTCGTCTTCGACGTCCTCAACGCCTCGCTCGCCGAGACCAAGGAGCGCTGGGGCCCGATCGCGGCCGAGATCAAGGGCGTCACCGAGGAGACCACCACCGGCGTGCTGCGTCTCTACGACATGATGAAGGAAGGCTCGCTGCTCTTCCCGGCCATCAACGTCAACGACTCGGTCACCAAGTCCAAGTTCGACAACAAGTACGGCTGCCGCCACTCGCTCATCGACGGCATCAACCGCGCCACCGACGTGCTGATCGGCGGCAAGGTCGCGGTCGTGTGCGGCTACGGCGACGTCGGCAAGGGCTGCGCGGAGTCGCTGCGTGGCCAGGGCGCCCGGGTCATCGTCACCGAGATCGACCCGATCTGCGCGCTGCAGGCGGCCATGGACGGCTACCAGGTCGACACCCTCGACAACGTGCTCGACGTCGCCGACATCATCATCACGGCGACCGGCAACAAGGACGTCGTCTCGGTCCAGCAGATGTCGCGGATGAAGCACAACGCGATCCTCGGCAACATCGGCCACTTCGACAACGAGATCGACATGGCCGGCCTCGAGGCCGATGGCGTGGCCGAGCGCAAGAACGTCAAGCCGCAGGTCGACGTCTGGACCTTCCCGCAGGGCAACGCGATCATCGTGCTCTCCGAGGGTCGGCTGATGAACCTCGGCAACGCGACCGGTCACCCGAGCTTCGTGATGTCGAACTCCTTCACCAACCAGGTGCTCGCACAGATCGAGATCTTCACCAAGCCCGAGGAGTACCCGGTCGGCGTCTACGTGCTGCCCAAGCACCTCGACGAAGAGGTCGCACGTCTCCACCTCGACGCGCTCGGCGTGAAGCTGACCACGCTCACCGACGACCAGGCCGCCTACCTCGGCCTCTCGGTAGACGGCCCCTACAAGTCCGAGCAGTACCGCTACTGATACCTGCGAGCCGGGTTCCCACGGCGGGAACCCGGCCCGGTGGCAAGATTGAGAGCATGAGCCATTCGGGAGCGAGCGGGGACAGCCTCACGCCGAAGGGTCGCGTGCTGGTGGTCGACGACGACGCTGCGCTCGCGGAGATGCTCACGATCGTGCTCCGCCAGGAGGGCTTCGACACCCGGATGGTCTTCCGGGGTGACGAGGCGCTCGAGGCGTTCCGGGGCTACCAGCCCGACGTCGTACTCCTCGACCTGATGCTGCCCGGCAAGGACGGCATCGACGTCTGCAAGGAGATCCGCTCCGAGTCGGGTGTCCCGATCGTGATGCTGACCGCCAAGGGCGACACGGTCGACGTGGTGGTCGGCCTGGAGTCCGGTGCCGACGACTACGTCGTGAAGCCGTTCAAGCCCAAAGAGCTGGTCGCCCGGATCCGGGCGCGGGTGCGTCGCTTCGACACCGCGTCCCCTGAGTCGCTGTCGATCGGTGACCTCGCCATCGATGTGCCCGGCCACTCGGTCAAGCGCAACGGCGCGCAGATCAGCCTCACGCCGCTCGAGTTCGACCTGCTGCTCTGCCTGGCGCGCAAGCCCTGGCAGGTGTTCACCCGCGAGGTGCTGCTCGAGCAGGTGTGGGGCTACCGCCACTCCGCCGACACCCGCCTGGTCAACGTGCACGTGCAGCGGCTCCGGTCGAAGGTCGAGCACGATCCCGAGCACCCGCAGATCGTGGTGACCGTCCGCGGAGTCGGTTACAAAGCCGGAAACGCCTGAGGGCCGGAACCTCCATGGCCCGCGCTGTGTCGATCAAGGGCGTGTCGGGCAAACTGCCTGGCGGCGTACGCCGGGCTCTGACGTTCTGGCGTCGCTCGATCCAGGTCCGGGTGGTCGCCAGCACGGTCGCGCTCTCGGCGATCGTCATCGTCGGTGTCGGCTGGTTCCTGCTGCAGCAGACGCGCGACGGCCTGCTCGACCACCGCGCCGACGTGGTGGTGGCGGTGGCCAACGCGGAGACCGACCAGGCCGCTGACCGGCTCGCGGCGGTGGAGGGCACCGAGCTCAACTCGACCCAGCAGCAGGCCGACCTGGTCGACCCGATCCGGAGCGCCGGCGAGACGCGCGGCTTCGACGTCGTGCTCGGCGGCCCGGTCGGCAGCGGGCGCCGACTGGCCGACGGCGGCGCGGAGATGACGCTGGGCATCGACGTCGCCAGCATCCCGTCGCGGATGGAGCGGCGGTTCGACGAGGTCGCGCCGACGGCATACACGTTCACCGAGATCATCCAGACCGACCCGGAGACCGGCGCGGTGACCCGTACGCCGGGCATCGTGGTCGGCTCGCAGGTCCAGCTTCCGGCCGACGGCAACCTCTACACCCTCTACTACCTCTTCCCGCTCGACGAGGAGCGGGAGACGCTGACCCTGCTCACCCGGGCCCTGCTGACCGCGGCCGCCCTGTTGCTGGTGCTGGTCGCCGGTCTGACCTGGCTGGTCACGCGGCAGGTGGTGACGCCGATCCGGATGGCGCGGCGGGTTGCCGAGCGGCTGGCGGCCGGCCGGCTGCAGGAGCGGCTGCGGGTGCGCGGCGAGGACGACCTCGCCCGCCTGGCCACGTCGTTCAACCAGATGGCCAGCAACCTGCAGAAGCAGATCCGCCAGCTCGAGGAGCTCAGTCGGGTCCAGCGGCAGTTCGCGTCAGATGTCTCGCACGAGCTGCGTACGCCGCTGACCACCGTGCGGATGGCGGGCGACGTCCTGCACGACGCCAGCGGCTCGTTCGATCCCGCCACCGCGCGAGCGGCCGAGCTGCTGCAGACCGAGCTCGACCGGTTCGAGACGCTGCTCGTCGACCTGCTGGAGATCAGCCGGTTCGACGCCGGCGCGGCCGTGCTCGACGCGGACGACGTCAACCTGGTCGACGTCGCCTACCGCGTCGTGAACTCCACCCGCCACCTCGCCGAGCAGCGCGGCGTCCGGATCGTGGTCGAGGCGCCCGACCAGCCCTGCGTCGCGGAGGCCGACATCCGGCGGGTGGAGCGGATCGTGCGCAACCTGGTCACCAACGCCATCGACCATGCCGACACCAGCGGGCTCGAGCCCGGCATCGTCGTGCGGCTCGCCGCCGACGACCAGGCCGCCGCCATCGCGGTGCGCGACTACGGCGTCGGGCTGGCGGCGGGTGAGGCGGCGACGGTCTTCAACAGGTTCTGGCGGGCCGACCCGGCCCGCGCCCGCGCCAGCGGCGGCACCGGCCTCGGGCTGTCGATCGCCCTCGAGGACACCCATCTGCACGGCGGCTGGCTCCAGGCGTGGGGGCGTCCGGGACAGGGCGCGCAGTTCCGGCTCACCCTGCCTCGACATGCGGGAGACCCGCTCCGGCACAGCCCGCTGCCGCTGGTGCCGGATGACGCCCACGACGGTGTCGAGGTGGGGTCGGTATGACCAGCGCTCGCGCCTCCGTCGCTGCTCTGATCGGTCTGGCGCTGCTCCCGCTGGTCGGCTGCTCGCAGCTGCCGGTCGACGGACCCATCGTGGAGACCCGGACACACCCCCGACATCGACGAGGTCCAGCCGCTCGGGATCGACCCCGTCCCGCCGCAGAAGAACGCGTCCAAGGTCGACATCGTCAACGGCTTCCTGGACGCCATGACCGCTTGGCCGCAGCGTCTCGATGTCGCCAAGGAGTTCCTCGCGCGCGACTCGCAGGCCCCGTGGAACCCCGACCAGTCCACCGTCACCTATCGTCGACACCGTCGTGGGCGAGGAGGACTCCTCGGTGAAGGTCGAGATGGTCGGGGCCGAGAAGATCGACGAACGCGGCGCCTGGCAGGGCCCGCTGCCGGAGGCCGAGCAGGTCGTGGAGTTCCAGACGGTCAAGGAGAACGGCGAGTACCGCATCGTCGACCCGCCCGACCGCCAGTACGTACCCAGCGAGTGGTTCTCCGACCGCTACCGGCAGGCGAACGTCTACTTCCTCGACCGCACGTCGCGGATCCTGGTGCCGGAGCCGGTGTTCGTCCCTCGCGGCGACCAGGCGGCGACCACGCTGGTCAACCGGCTCCTCGCCGGGCCGCCCGACGACCGGGTCGAGTCCACGGCGTTCCCCGCGGGCATGGACGTCGACCTGTCGACGCCGGTCTCCGATGAGGGTGTCGCCGACATCCGTCTCGTCGGTACGCAACCGGCTTCGCCCGACGTGATCGAGAAGATGCTGGCCCAGCTGGCCTGGACCCTGCGCCAGGAGGACATCACGGCGCTGCGGCTGACCGTCTCCGGCCAGGCGGTCCGACTGCCCGGTGGCGCGCTCGGAGTTCGACGTCGACAGTGCTCCTGAGTACACCCCGACCGGTTTCCAGGCCGAGCTACTGCGCTACACGGGCTTCGCGACGGACTGCTGGTCGCGGGCAACCGCGGCGAGCTGCTACCCGTCGCCGGGCCGTTCGGCACCAAGCGACCGGCACGTCCGGAGCCGTCGCGGTGAGCATCGACGGCGACACCGCAGCGGCGGTGACTCAGCGACGGCCGCCGGGTGCTCGTCGCTCCCGTCCGGGAGACGTTCACCGACGATCCTCCGTCCGGGGTCGTCACCGCCGTCGAGGGCGCCCGCAACCTGCTCACGCCGGCCTGGGACTACTCCGGTCGGATGTGGGTGGTCGACCGCAGCGGAGGGCGGAGCCCGAGTGAGCTACGTCGAGAGCCAGGAGCCGTCCACGAGCTCGACGTGCCGTTCGTGAGCGAGCGGCAGGTGACGTCGTTCCTGGTCTCCCGTGACGGCACCCGCTTCGTCGCCGTGGTCCGAACCCGCAGTCCCGGCGTCGTCGGGACGGTGGACGAGCTGCGCGTGGGCCGGATCGAGGTGCAGGAGAACAGCCGGGTGTTGCGTGCTCTCCCGACCGAGCAGATCTCCCTCGGGCACCACGGAGCCGCTGCGGATCAACGACATCGCGTGGACGTCGACCACGACCATCGCCGTCCTCAGCACCGTGACCCCCGACGAGCTCTACAGCGTGCGCACCGTGGCCGTCGACGGTGCACCGACCGACACCACCCCCACGAGCATCAGCGGCGACGGTGACCGGCCTGGCGGGCACGCCCGTCCCCGAGAGTCGCCAGTACGCCGTCACCCCCAACCAGCCTGATCGACATCCCGACATCTGAGCAGGACGTTCCTCGACGAGGACGTGATCTCGAGCCTCGGCTACGTCGGCTGATCCACAGGTCGGCGCGCCACGGGTTGCCGCGGCCGGCCGCCGCTGGTGGCATCGGCGGATGCTCCGAGACGCCGCCCGCGACCTGCTGCTCGGCACGCACTGCGTCGGCTGTGCCCGTCCTGGTCGCCTGCTGTGCGACGGCTGCGCGGCGCTGCTGCCCACCTGTCCCGAGGTGGCCTGGCCCTCGCCGACTCCGCCTGGCCTGGTGCCGCCGTTCGCCACCGCGTCCTACGAAGGGACCGTGCGGGAGATGGTGCTCGGGTCACAAGGAGCATCGCCTGCTGGCCCTGCGCCGCCCGCTGGCGGCACTGCTCGCGCGGGCGGTGGCAGGCCTCGGGTACCGGTGACCCGCTGGTGCTGGTGCCGGTGCCGTCGCGACAGGGCGAGCGTCCGGGCCCGCGGTCACGACCCGACGTGCTCGATGACCAGCGGCGCCGCCGCCGCCCTGCGGGAGGCGGAGTCGACGCGCTGGTCTGGCCGCTGCTCCGGCTGCTGCCCGGTGTCGCCGACCAGGCCGGTCTGGACGCCGCCGGACGCGCCGCCAACCTGTCCGGCTCGATGGCGTGCTCCGGGCCCGCACTGCGCCGACTGGCCCGGCTGAGACCGCGGGCCAGCGTGGTCGTCTGCGACGACGTACTGACGACCGGAGCCACGCTCAGGGAGGCGCAGCGGGCCCTCGAGAGCGTCGGTCTGAAGCGTCGCGGCGGCCGCCGTCGTGGCCGCGACCCGGCGTCGCGGATCCGAGCCTGTGGGATGCACAGCGAAACTTCAGGTGAACTCCTTTCGTCTCCTTGGTGCACGCACTACCGTCGGCACATGGAGTCCGTCCGGGTCCGTGGTTGCGCCGAGAGGGTGCCCGCACCCGAGCGGCAAGCCGATGCCAGTCGCAGGCGAAACGGCCCACGTAAGCCTTCCTTGCGGAGGCGATCACGGTGCGGCTTAGTAGTAAGTCCTGCCCCGTCCCGGCCGTCAGATGCGGTCGTCGCCGGGAGAAGGCCAGTAGTGGCAGACAAGCTGCGAACGTCTCAGCAGGCGATTGTGGGGTCGAAGACCAGGTCGGCCGGGCGGACTCCAGCTCACCCCTCCATGTCACGGTCGTTCCGGCCGCGTGGAGCCCTGCCTGGGAGGAGCCCAGGGATAACCAACTGATTTCAACAGGAGGTTCGCATGGAAGTTGTGGTCACCGCACGTCATTGTGAGGTCACTGACCGGTTCCGTGAGCACGCGGCGGAGAAGCTGGCCAAACTCGAGAAGCACGACCACCGGATCATCCGAGTGCATGTGGAGATCGACTGCGAACCCAATCCACGTCAGCACGACCAGGCCGTCCACATAGAGCTGACGGCCTTCTCCAAGGGTCCCGTCATCCGGGCGGAGGCCGCGGCCGACCACCAGATGGGTGCGCTCGACCTCGCCCTCGACAAGATGGCCTCCCAGATGCGCAAGGCCGCGGACCGACGACGGGTCCACCACGGACGCCATGCCCCGGTCTCGGTCGGGCAGGCGCTGTCCTACCTGCCGACGACGGAGCCACTGGACTCCGACGACGAGATCATCGAGCGCAAGGTCGGCCCGATCACGGTCACCGGCGATGGGCCACTCGTCGTCCGCGAGAAGACCCACGCGGCCACCGCTATGACGCTCGACCAGGCGCTCTACGAGATGGAGCTGGTCGGCCACGACTTCTATCTGTTCGTCGACAAGGAGAGCGAACGCCCGGCCGTCGTCTACCGCCGGCGCGGCTACGACTACGGCGTGATCTCCCTCGAGCTCGGAGCCGACTGAGGAGCCGCTCGCACGCGACGTGCGATGATGCGAGGCGTGGTGGAAGTAGCTGATCGGGGAGACGAACCCATCCGAGTACTCGTGGTCGACGACCAGGAGCTGTTTCGTCGAGGTCTGACGATGCTCCTGGCCGTCGAGCCAGGCATCGAGGTCGTCGGTGAGGCGGGTGACGGTGTCGAGGGCACCGAGCTCGCCTCCAGCACCGCGCCCGACATCGTGCTGCTGGACATCCGGATGCCGAAGCGATCCGGCATCGAGGCATGCCTGGCCATCAAGGAAGCGGTGCCGTCGGCCAAGATCATCATGCTGACCGTCTCTGACGAAGAGGCCGACCTCTACGAAGCGGTCAAGAGCGGCGCCTCCGGCTATCTCCTCAAGGACTCGTCCATCGAGGAGGTCGCCCAGGCGGTCCGGGTCGTGGCCGACGGGCAGTCGCTGATCAGCCCGTCGATGGCGGTCAAGCTGATCGACGAGTTCAAGCAGATGTCGCGTCCCGAGCGCGAGCCCGGGGCCGGGTTCCGGCTGACCGAGCGCGAGCTCGACGTACTCAAGCTGGTCGCCAAGGGTCACAACAACCGGGTGATCGCGGGCGAGCTGTTCATCAGCGAGAACACCGTGAAGAACCACGTCCGCAACATCCTCGAGAAGCTGCAGCTCCACTCGCGGATGGAGGCCGTGATGTTCGCGGTCAAGGAGAAGCTGCTCGAGCTGCCGTAGCGGCCGACTGTCGGCGCTCCCGCCTATCGTGTCGCCCGTGCAGTCGCTCTCGTTGGCCCAGGCGCGCCGCGTCGCGCTGGCCGCCCAGGGGTTCCTCGACCCACCGCATGCGGCGCCGACCATGCGCACCTTCGCGCGCACGCTGCAGCGCACCGGTGTGCTCCAGGTCGACTCCGTCAACGTCCTCCAGCGCGCGCACTTCATGCCGCTCTACTCGCGGATGGGTCCCTACGACGTCGACCTGCTGCGGCGGGCCGCGGAGCTCAAGCCGCGTCGGGTCGTCGAGTACTGGGCGCACGTCCAGGCGTTCATGCCGGTCGACCTGTGGCCGGTGATGCAGCACCGGATGGATCACTTCCGCGAGCTGCGGGGCAAGTGGTGGAACGTCGACATCGACCACGAGCTGGAAGCCAACCTGATGGCCGAGATCCGCGACCGCGGTGCGTCCACGACCCGCGACCTCGACGACGGGCTGCCGAGGGACAAGAAGCACTGGGGCTGGAACTGGTCGGAGACCCGCAAGGTCCTCGACTTCCTCTACATGTCCGGCCAGCTGGCTATCGCCGGGCGCAACAGCCAGTTCGAGGTCACCTACGACCTGCCCGAACGGGTGCTCCCCGCCGACGTCCTGGCCCTACCGACGCCGTCCCTCGAGGAGGCGAACCTCGAGCTCGTCCGTCGAGCCGCGGTCTCGCACGGCGTCGCGACGGTGAAGGACCTCGCCGACTACTACCGGATGCTGGTCGCGCCGACCGCGGCGGCGGTGGCCGTGCTGGTCGAGCACGGCGAGCTGCTCCCGGTCGAGGTCGAGGGTTGGTCGCGGGCGGCGTACCTCCATCGCGACGCCCGCGTGCCCCGCAAGATCGGCGCCCGCGCCCTGCTCAGCCCGTTCGACCCCATGGTGTGGGAGCGGGCCCGCACGGAGTCGCTCTTCGACTTCCACTACCGGATCGAGATCTACACGCCGGCGGACAAGCGCATCCACGGCTACTACGTGCTGCCGTTCCTCCTCGGCGAGCAGATCGTCGGCCGGGTGGACCTCAAGGCCGACCGGGCCACGGGGCGGCTGCTGGTGAAGGGGGCCTACGCCGAGCCGGGCGCGCCGCCGGAGACGGCCGCGGAGCTCGTCAAGGAGCTCCGCCGCCTGGCCGGGTGGCTCGCCCTCGACGAGATCATCGTGGAGCCCCGCGGCGACCTCGCTCCCGCCCTGTCGGCGCTGACTTGAGTCGCCGCGGTTAGGGACCCCTCCGACCGCTGGGTAGAGTGGCGACGCCGTTCGTGTCAGCCCGTCTGGCAGCCCATCTGCAAGGAGTCGTCCCGCCGTGCCCGTCATCATCGACAAGCTTCTCCGCATCGGAGAGGGCAAGATCCTCCGTCAGCTCGAGGTCGTATCCAAGGCCGTCAACGCCATCGAGGACGACTTCGTCAAGATGAGCGATGCGGAGCTCCAGGGCATGACCGCTGAGTTCAAGGAGCGCCTGGCCAACGGCGAGGACCTCGACGACCTGATGCCCGAGGCGTTCGCCACGGTGCGCGAGGCCGCCAAGCGCGTGATCGGCCAGCGCCACTTCGACGTCCAGATCATGGGCGGCGCGGCGCTCCACATGGGCAACATCGCCGAGATGAAGACCGGTGAGGGCAAGACCCTGGTCGCGACCCTGCCGGCCTACCTCAACGCGCTGACCGGCAAGGGCGTCCACATCGTCACGGTCAACGACTACCTCGCCAAGTACCACGCGGAGTGGATGGGCCGGATCCACCACTTCCTGGGTCTGACCACCGGCGTGATCCTCCCGCAGATGCGTCCGGCCGAGCGCCGAGAGGCGTATGCCTGCGACATCACCTACGGCACCAACAACGAGCTCGGCTTCGACTACCTCCGCGACAACATGGCCGGCTCGATCGAGGAGTGCGTCCAGCGCGGTCACCCCTTCGCCGTCGTCGACGAGGTCGACTCGATCCTGATCGACGAGGCGCGGACGCCGCTGATCATCAGCGGTCCGACCCAGGACGAGGTCAAGTGGTACGCCGAGTTCGCCAAGCTCGTGCTGACGCTCAACCGCGACGAGGACTACGAGGTCGACGAGAAGAAGCGCACCATCTCCGTCCTCGAGGGCGGCATCACCAAGGTCGAGGACCACCTCGGCATCGAGAACCTCTACGAGTCGGTGAACACGTCCCTGATCTCGTTCCTGAACAACTCGATCAAGGCCAAGGAGCTGTTCCGCAACGACAAGGAGTACGTCGTCATGAACGGCGAGGTGCTCATCGTCGACGAGCACACCGGCCGGATGCTCCCGGGCCGCCGCTACAACGACGGCCTGCACCAGGCGATCGAGGCCAAGGAGGGCGTGACCGTCCGCGAGGAGTACCAGACCCTCGCCACCATCACCCTGCAGAACTACTTCCGCCTCTACGACAAGCTCTCCGGCATGACCGGCACGGCCATGACCGAGGCGAGCGAGTTCGACAAGATCTACAAGCTCGGTGTGGTCCCGATCCCCACCAACATGCCGATGGCGCGCGCCGACCAGCCGGACCTGGTCTACCGCACCGAGGAGGCCAAGTACGAAGCCGTCGTCCAGGACATCGCCGACCGCAACGCCAAGGGGCAGCCGGTCCTGGTCGGCACCGTCTCGGTCGAGAAGTCCGAGCACCTCTCCAACATGTTGAAGAAGCTCGGCGTCCCGCACTCGGTGCTGAACGCGAAGGTCCACGCCGACGAGGCGAAGATCGTCGCCATGGCCGGTCACAAGGGCGCGGTCACGGTTGCCACCAACATGGCCGGTCGAGGCACGGACATCATGCTCGGTGGCTCGGTGGAGTTCCTCGCCGACGCCGAGCTGCGCAAGAAGGGCTTGGAGCCCGCGGGCGAGACCGCCGACGAGTACGAAGCGGCCTGGCCCGGCACCCTCGAGGAGATCAAGGCCCAGGTCGCGGCCGAGCACGACGAGGTCCGCGACCTCGGCGGGCTCTACGTCGTCGGCACCGAGCGCCACGAGTCGCGCCGTATCGACAACCAGCTGCGTGGTCGCTCCGGCCGCCAGGGTGACCCCGGCGAGTCACGCTTCTACCTGTCCCTGCAGGACGAGCTGATGCGGCTCTTCAAGTCCGAGTGGGTCGACCGGGTACTGACGATGCTCAAGATCCCCGACGACGTACCCATCGAGAACAAGCGGGTCACCAACGCGATCGCCAACGCCCAGGGGCAGGTGGAGTCGCAGAACTTCGAGTCCCGCAAGAACGTCCTCAAGTACGACGACGTGATGAACCGCCAGCGCAAGGTGATCTACGGCGAGCGCCGCGAGGTGCTCGAGGGTGCCGACCTGCAGGAGCAGATCCGCACCTTCATCGACGACGTCGTCACCGGCACCGTCACCGGCCGGCTGATGGAGTTCCAGGAGGAGTGGGACCTCGAGCAGCTGTGGACCGACCTCAAGCAGTTCTGGCCGGTGTCGCTGGACCACAAGCGGCTCGAGGAGGAGGCCGGCGGCCTGACCAACATCGACCGCCAGGAGCTGATCGACGCGTTGCAGGCCGACGCGCACGCGGCGTACGACGCCCGCGAGGAGGAGATGGGCGAGGAGGTCCTGCGCGAGCTGGAGCGCCGCGTCCTGCTCTCGGTGCTCGACCGCAAGTGGCGCGAGCACCTCTACGAGATGGACTACCTGCGCGAGGGCATCTACCTGCGTGCCTACTCCCAGCGCGACCCGCTGGTCGAGTACCAGCGCGAGGGCTTCGACATGTTCGCCGCGATGATGGACGGCATCAAGGAAGAGGCCGTCGGGTTCCTGTTCAACCTCGACGTCCAGCTCGAGGAGGACGAGGACGAGGGCGAGTTCCACTACCACGACGATGGCTCCCGCCACGACGGCCCGATGCACGAGGGCGCGTTCGCTGAGCCGCCGGTCGTGGAGCCGATGCGGCGCGAGATCCCGTCGGCACCGCAGCCGTTCATCAGGGCGAAGGGACTCGAGGCGCCCAAGCAGCCGCAGAACCTCGCCTACTCAGCCCCCACGCTGGACGGTGAGGTCGAGGTCAAGGGCTCGACGGTCACCAACACCGACGACCCGTATGCCGAGGTGGGACGCAACGCGCTCTGCCCCTGCGGCTCGGGCAAGAAGTACAAGCGTTGCCACGGTGCGCCGGGTGGGCCGACCGGCCTGACTGCCCGCGCCGGCTAGGCAAATTCGAGGGCAGTGCAGAGCCAGCGACCGGCTCGGCGCTCGAACCGGGTGGCCACCGCTCGGGAGCGCTCGCCGTAGCGCACGTGCGCGCTGGCCTCGACCACGTCGTCGGCGACGAACGACGTGTGCACGCTGAGCACGCGAGGGGTGGTCGGCTGCACCCGCGCATGGCCAGGGGTGTGGCCACCGGCGCGAGCCACCAGCAGTGCGCGCCGGTGCAGGTCGGCGTACACGGCCCGGTCGGTCCACCGCAGCAGCTGGGACACCGGCCGGTCGCCGCCGACGATCTCGACCGCGGCCTGCGCGAAGCGTCTCGCCCACTCGTCGGCGCCCTTGACGACGTGGGGTCCGACCGCGACGAGCGCCGCCGGCGGTGGATCGTGGCGGGGCTGCAGGTCGAGGGCCAGGGTTCCCTGCGTGGTGGCCACCGGCACGGGCACCCGTAGCGGCACCACCTTCTCGTGGAACGGGCTCATCGAATGTCCTCTCCTTGTGGGTCGGGCAGCCGCAGCAGCTGACCGGGTCGGATCAGGTCGGGATCGCTGCCCACGAGGTCGCGGTTGAGTTCATAGATCCGAGGCCAGGACGTCGGCTCACCCAGGCGGCCCCCGGCGATCGACCAGAGGGAGTCGCCCGGGCGGACCAGGTAGCGCCCGGGCTCCGGCAGTGCCGGTGCGGTCTCGGCGATCGCCCTGGCCACCAGCTCGGGGAAGCCGCCGCCCTCCGCCCGGTCCGGCAGGGGGAGCCCCTCCAGCACGCTGGGCCGTTCGTCGGCCATGGCCGGGGGTGCCGAGGCGAGCACGGCGGCGCCACAGACGGCCAGCACCACGCGGCGCGCCCAGTCGGGGACTCCCGGAGCCGGTGCCGACCGGGACCGGCGGCCCAGAGCCTCGAGCACGACCACAGACGTGACCACCCAGCCCCAGACGGAGCAGATCGCCGTGACCACCGCGCACAGCCAGGTCAGCCAGGAGTCGAAGGGGGCCATCGCCAGCGGTATCGCGAGGGCGGGCGCGGCCCAGGCGAAGATCGTGGCCGCTGCGCCCGTAGCCACCAGCCAGGCGAAGAGGCAGCGCCAACGGGTGCCGCATTTGGAGTCATTCATCCGAGAACCTTGCGTTTGCTTCTGTTTGAAACAGTTAAAGACGCCTTGATGAGTACGTCAACCGGCAATCCACAGCCGTAGGGTTCCGCCATGGGCTGGGAGGACGACCTGTTCGCGCTGTTCGACGACCTCGAGGGCCAGGCCGAGGCGCTCTACGACGCCGAGCGGGACCCGGAGCTGGCCGACCGCAGCCGCGCGGAGTACCAGGCGGTGACGCTCGCCAGTCGGCTGATGGCGTCGCTGGAGCAGGAGGTGACGCTCGACATCCTCGGGGTGGGTGCCGTGACCGGAGTGCTCGCCAGGATGGCCGCGACGTGGTGCCTGGTCAGCGGCGGGCCGACGGCGGCGCCGGCGTGGATCGTGCCGCTGGCATCTGTGTCCCGGGTTGTCGGCGCATCCGAACGGTCGGTGCCGGAGGTGGCCTGGTCGCCACTCGCGCGGCTGTCGTTCGGATCGGCTCTGCGCCGGGTAGCGGACTCGGGAGAGCGGTGCGTGGTGCACCTGGTCGACGGGGCACGGCACGAGGGCACGTTGCGGCGGGTAGGCCAGGACTTCGTGGAGCTGCTCGACGCGAGCGGCCGCCCGGTCCTGATGCCGTACCCCGTCATCGGGGCGGTGCAGAGCAACCGAACCGACTAGGCCGGCTGCTGCACCGTCTGGATCGTCGTGTCATAGAGATGCGGTCGCTGGTGGCTGACCAGCTGCTCCTTCGACTGTGGAGTCTCGAAGATCTTCTCGAGGCCGGTCCGGAAGGCGGTCGCCTCGTCGGTGGTGTCGAAGTCGAGGTCGACGGTGACCTTGCCGGCCTCCTCTTCCGAGCGGGCCACCCGGTAGGCGCGAACGCCGCCGTCGGCCCGGAACCTCTCGAACTTGTCGAAGACCTCCCTCCAGGACTCGTAGTCGCGGACGACGTTCTCGACGCGAAGTGTGATCATGGCTTCCTCCTGGTGTGTGTGGATGTGTGCCTCCAGGCTGGCGGCCAGGGGTCGATGCCGGTATCCCCGATCCTGGGGGTCCTAGATTGACCTCGTGGACCTTCTGCGCGCGGTGGAGGACGAGTGCCAAAGACCGGCGTCGGCGAAGGAGCTGCGGCAGAGGATCCTCGAGCTGCTGCGCGAGCGGATCCCGTTCGACGGCTATGTGTTCCCACTGACCGACCCGGTCACCAACATCGCAACGGCGCCTCTCGCCGACGTACCGCAGCTGCCGTGGCCGCGGCTACCGGGGCTGATCCGCTGGCGTTACCTGACGCTCGTGAACCGCTGGGACACCCTGCTGGCGTCGCCGGCCCAGTCGCTGCTCGGGTCCACGGAGGTTCCGGAAGACTCGGCCATGTGGCGCCACGTCCAGCGCGAGCTCGGCGTGGTGGACACGGCAATGGTCGCGTTCGGCGACCGTTACGGCGCCTGGGGTTGCCTCGAGCTCGTGCGGACGTCGGCGGCCTTCACCTCTGCAGAGCTCTCGCTCCTGACCTCGTTGCAGGCGATCGTGACAGCGGGGCTCCGGGCCGCCGTGGCCCGCACCTTCGTGGACACCGCCGACCAGCTGCTTCCCATCGGTCCGGCCGTGGTCGTGCTGGCTCCCGACCTGTCGGTGCGCACCCAGACCGAGGCCGCTGGTCAAGCGCTCCTGCAGCTGCTGCCGCCCGACGAGCCGATGGCGCCGATCCCGGCGGCGGCGTACAACGTCGGCGCGGCCCTGATCGCGCAGGAGGAGGGCGTACCGATCGGGGAGCCCTGGTCACGGGTGCACCTCGGTGGGAGCCGCTGGGTCACGACGAAGGCGAGCCGGCTGGGCGACGACATCGCGGTCTCCATCGAGCCGTCGTCGGCCACGGAGCGGATGGACCTGTTCGCGAGGTCCCACGGCTTCTCGGAGCGCGAGTCGGAGATCCTGGGACTGCTGGGCAGCGGCCTCGACACCCGCGAGATCGCGGGGTCGATCTTCCTGTCCGAGCACACCGTCAACGACCACGTGAAGGCGATGCTGGCCAAGGCAGGGGCCCGCACGCGACAGGTGATGCTGGCGCGCGTCGCGGGTGGCTGAGCTCTAGGTCGCGTCGGCGTCGTACGGCGGGAGCTCGCCGGCCTCGAGCGGACGCAGGCCGCGTCGGCGGGGCCTGGTCTCCTCCTCGCCGGCATCCTCCATCGCCTCCACGATGTGCTTGCGCACGATCGTGCGCGGGTCGAGGTCGCGCAGCTCCAGATCGGCGTACTCCGGGCCGAGCTCGTCGCGCAGCTCGTCGCGCGCGGCGTTGGCGAAGTCTCTGGCCTTGCGCAGCACGGCACCCGCCTGCTTGGCGAGCTCGGGGAGCTTGTCGGGCCCGAACACGAAGATCGCGACGAAGGCGATGACGACGAGCTCGGAAAACCCTGGCACGGGTTAGAACTTACTGGTCGGCGTGAGCCCCAGCTGCATGCCCGCCAGGCCGCGTCCGCGACCCGCCAGCTGCTCGGCGACGGAGGTCAGCTCGGCGGCCGCCGGAGCGGTCGGGTCGGCATCGACGATCGGCTTGCCGACGTCGCCACCTTCCCGCAACGAGATGTCGAGGGGGATCCGGCCGAGTACGGGCACGTCGTAGCCGAAGCGCGACGACAGGGTTGCCGCGACCCGGTCGCCACCACCGGAGCCGAAAATCTCGAGCCGGTGGTCCTTGCCCTCGGCCAGGCAGTGGGGGCAGGGCAGGTAGCTCATGTTCTCGACCACCCCGACAACCCGCTGGTGCATCATCGAGGCCATCGTGCCGGCGCGCTCTGCCACCTCGGCGGCGGCCTCCTGCGGCGTGGTGACCACGACGACCTCGGCACCGGGCAGGTGCTGCCCGAGCGAGATCGCGACGTCGCCGGTGCCGGGCGGCAGGTCGAGCAGGAGCACGTCGAGGTCGCCCCAGTAGACGTCGGACAGCATCTGCACCAGTGCGCGGTCGAGCATGGGACCGCGCCACGCGACGACCTGGTCGCGCCGCGGCTTCAGCATGCCGATGGAGATGACCGACACGCCGCTGGCGGTCGGCACCGGCATGATCAGGTCGTCGACCTGGGTGGGCCGCGAGTCGGCGACGCCCATCATCGCGGGCACCGAGTGGCCGTAGATGTCGGCGTCGACGATGCCGACCTTCATGCCCATCTTGGCCATGGCCAGCGCCAGGTTGACGGTGACCGACGACTTGCCGACACCGCCCTTGCCGCTGGCGACCGCGAAGACCTTGGTCAGCGAGCCGGGCTGGGCGAACTGGATCTCCCGCTGAGCCTTGCCGTTGCTCAGCACGTCCTTGAGCCCGCCGCGCTGCTCGGCCGTCATCACGCCGAGCGCGAGGTCGACGCCGGTGACGCCGGCGATCTTCGAGACCGCGCCGGTCACGTCGTTGGTGATCGTCTCCTTGAGCGGGCAGCCGGCCACGGTCAGGAGCACGGTCACGTGCACCAGGCCGTCGTCGTCGATCTCTACCTTCTCGACCATGCCGAGATCGGTGATGGGCCGCTTGATCTCGGGGTCGTTGACGGTCGCCAGCGCGGCGTTGACCTGCTCGAGAGTCGGAGTGCTCATGATCGCCAACTCTAGTTCGTGGCTGGTTTCGACCCCTCATCGCCCGAGCCCTGGTCGCGCTCGTCGAGGTCGGCGAGCAGCGAGCGCAGCTCGGACCTGAGGAAGTCGCGGGTCGCGACCTCGCCGACCGCCATCCGCAGTGAGGCCACCTCACGAGCCAGGAACTCCATGTCCGCGTGAGCGCGGGCGTTGGCCTGGCGGTCCTGCTCCGCGATCACCTTGTCGCGGGTCTCCTGACGGTTCTGCGCGAGCAGGATCAGCGGTGCGGCGTACGACGCCTGCAGGCTGAGCATCAGGGTCAGGAAGATGAACGGGTAGTCGTCCCACTGCGCGTCGGCAGGCGCCAGGGCGTTCCAGCCGACCCAGATGAGCACCACACCGGTCATGTAGAGCAGGAAGGTGGCGGTGCCCATGAAGCGCGCGAACTGCTCGGCGAAGGAGCCGAACGAGTCCGGGCTGTAGCTCGGCACCCGGACGAGGCGGCGCCGGGTGGCCAGCGGCGTGTCGAGGCGCTCGCGTCGGGAGGCGTCAGCCACGGCGGCCCTCCCCCCCGAAAGGCGACTGTCCGAGGGCGTGGTCGCGCCAGTTGTCGGGAAGCATGTGGTCGAGCAGGTCGTCGACGGTGACCGCGCCCAGCAGGTGACCGTTGTCGTCGACCACCGGCGCCGCAACCAGGTTGTACGTCGCCAGGTGGGCCGCCACCTGGTCGATGGTGGCCTCGGGGGGCAGGTTCTCCATCGACTCGTCCAGAGCGCCCGCGACCAGGGTCGACGGCGGCTCCCGGAGCAGCCGCTGGATGTGGGCGACGCCGAGGAACTTGCCGGTGGGTGTCTCCAGGGGTTGGCGGCAGACATAGACCAGCGCGGCCAGGGCCGGCGTGAGGTCGGGGTTGCGCACCTGGGCCAGCGCGTCGGCGACGGTGGCGTCGGGTCCCAGGATCACCGGCTCGGGCGTCATCATCGCGCCGGCCGTGTCCTCGACGTACGACATCAGGCGGCGCACGTCCTCGGCCTCCTCCGGCTCCATCAGGGTGAGCAGGATCTCGGCCGTCTCCGGCGGCAGGTCGGCGATCAGGTCGGCGGCGTCGTCGGGCGACATCTCCTCGAGGATGTCGGCGGCCCGCTCGGAGTCGAGGTGCTCGAGGATCTCGACCTGGTCCTCTTCCGGCATCTCCTCCAGCACGTCGGCGAGCCGCTCGTCGTCGAGGGCGGCCGCGACCGCCCAGCGCCGGTCGCTCGGTAGGTCGTGAAGCATGCTCGCGGCGTCGGCCGGCCGCATCTCGTTGAGCGCGGCGATCAGGTGGGTGGCGCCCTGGGTCTCCTCGCGACGGGCGAGACCCTGCACGTCGCGCCACTCGACGACGTGGGTCTGCCCGCGCCGGCGCAGCGCCTTGGCCGGTTCCTGGATGGCCACCCGGCTCAGCACCCAGTCACGGTTGCGCGCCTGCTCCATGCCCACGTCGTAGACGCTGCCGGTGACCCCGCTGCTGGCCCCGGCGGTGATCGTGACGGTGCGGTCGAGCATCTGCCCGATCACGAGGGTCTCGGTGGAGCGCTGCTCGAACCGGCGCATGTTGAGCAGGCCGGTCGTGTAGACCTGCCCGCTGTCGATGTTGGTGACCCGGGTCATCGGCACGAAGATCCGACGCCGCCCGAAGACCTCGGCCACCATGCCGAGCACCCGGGGCTGGCTGGCCTCCGAGCGGATCGCTACGACCAGGTCGCGCACCTTGGCGACCTGGTCGCCCTGGGGGTCGAAGATCGGCAGCCCGACGAGACGGGCCGCGAAGACGCGCGAGGGGGTGGTGCTCACCCTCCCAAACTATCGGCAGCGAGGCGCCAAGCCTGGCCAGTGGCAGCATGTCCCCGTGAGTGTCGTGCTGCACGTCGGGCTGCCCAAGACCGGCACGACCTACCTCCAGCGGCTGCTCGCCGACCACCGCGACCAGTTGCGCGAGGCGGGGCTGCTCTACCCGTTCCTGCGGCCGGGTGCGATGTTCGAGGGAGCGGTCGAGGTCAGGGGGAGCGCGGCCAAGTTCGGACTCGATCCCCGACAGCTCGCCGGCACCTGGGCCGCACTGTGCGAGCGCGCCCGCGGTTTCGACGGCACGACGGTGATCAGCCACGAGGTGCTGGCCGGCGCCACGGTCGAGCAGATCGGCGCCGCGCTCGAACCGCTGCGTGACCTCGAGGTGCACGTGGTCGTCACCGCGCGCGACCTCGGTCGTCAGGCGACCGCGCACTGGCAGGAGCAGGTCAAGCTCGGCGCGACCATGTCGTTCGCCGAGTTCGAGCGCGATCAGCTGCGAGCCGACACCGGGCGCGACGCCGGGCCCGATGCCGGCGGCGTACGCCCTCATTTCTGGCATGCGCAGGACTTCGCCGATGCCCTGCGCCGGTGGAGCGGCGGACTGCCGCCGGAGCGGGCGCACCTCGTGATCAGCCCACCGCCGGGCGCACCCCGCGACCAGTTGTGGACCCGCTACGCCGCGGCCCTCGGCGTCGACGCCGAGGCGCTCGACCCCCTGTCCGTCGCGGCGTCGAACCCATCGCTGGGGGCCCCCGAGATCTCGCTGGTCCGGGCGGTGAACCAGGCGTTGGACGGCCGGCTGCCACCCGGCGTACGCAACCGTCTGGTCAAGCGGGAGTGGGCGGAAGGGGTCCTCGCCGCCCGCAACACTCCTCGTCCGCGCACCCCCGCGACCCTGCTGGAGACGCTGGCCGCGCCTACCCAACGGTGGCTCGTGGAGATCGAGGCGGCTGGTTACACCGTGCACGGAGATCCGGCCGACCTCGCGCCAGTGACCGGCGCGCCGGGGGAGGACCCACCGGACCAACCTGTCCCCGCCGGCGAGGACCCCCAAGCCCTGGCGGACGAGTTCGTGAGCCGGGCCAATGGCCGCAAGGGACTGCTCGGACGAGCCCTGCGCCGGACAACTGAGTCGTAGACTCCTTCCATGCGCACTCGTCTCGTCATCGCGGCCCTGGCCATTCCCATGGCGTTGCTTTCGGCGTGCGGCGACGACGACGGCGACGCCACCGACCCCGGCTCGTCCTCGGACAGCTCGAGCGATGCGTCGGAGAGCCCGACGGACACTCCGAGCGAGGCGCCGACCGACGAACCCAGCGTCGAGCCGACCGAGGACCCGTCGGCCGATTGGCCGGAGTGCGCGACCACGTGGCGCGACGGCTCCCGGCTGCCGCGGGCCTACCAGGGGTGCCGCGAGGGCGACACCGGCGTGAAGGCCGACAGCCGCTTCTGCTCGTTCGGGCGCCCGCTGGTCACCTATGCCGACCGCTTCTACGCCGTGCCGACCGGCGTCATCCACGAGACCTCGGGGCCCCTCAAGAAGGACCGCGGATACCAGAGCGCCCTGGCCTCGTGCACGGCGTGAATCTTGGCTGAATACCGCCTGACAGGGCCCGGGAATCGCATTACCTGGTGTCACACCAGTCACACAGTTACCATCCTTGGGTGAAAGCGACCAGGATCTTCCCCCCTGTCGCCGTACTCCTCCTCGGGCTCGCGCTGGTTGCTGGCGTCTGGTCCGGGCAGGCTGACGGCCCCTCCGTCATTTCCGCGGCGAACGCGGCCGCGGCGCCATCCGCGACTCCTACCGTCCCGGTGCCGACCGCCACGCCGACCGTGCCGCCGACCACGCCCGTCGCGACGCCGCAGATCACCGCGGGTGGTCAGGCCAGCTGCGAGGTGCGCGCCGATGCGACCGCCTGGTGCTTCGGTGAGAACGCCTACGGCCAGCTGGGCATCGGGACCAACAAGGACAGCACCGTGCCCGTCCAGGTGGGCGTGGCGGAATGGGCCTCCATCAGCACCAGCGGTGCCACCACGTGCGGCATCAAGCTGACCACCGAGCTGTTCTGCTGGGGCATGAACACCCGTGGCCAGCTCGGGATCGGCGAGGCCAAGCAGCAGTGGGTTCCCCAGCAGGTCGCCGGCACCGGCTGGCGACAGGTGTCTGCCGGATGGCTGCACACCTGTGCCGTCAAGGGCGACGGCACCATGTGGTGCTGGGGCAACGGCGACCGAGGTGAGCTCGGCATCGGCAACAAGTCGATGAAGAAGGTGCCGGCCCAGGTCTCCACCTACATCGACTGGGTGTCGGTGTCGTCAGGCGGCTGGCACACCTGCGGGATCAGGAGCAACGGACTCGCCTATTGCTGGGGCCGCAACGACTTCGGTCAGCTCGGCACCAGGAACACCACCATGTACCTCACCCCGGCCCAGATCGCGAGCCCGCGCGGCTTCACCAGCATCGACGCCTCATGGTCGTCGACCTGCGGGGTCACGAACCTCAACGAGATCCTCTGCTGGGGACAGAACGACCAGGGTCAGCTCGGTGACACCACGACGACCGTCCGCAACTACCCCGTCGCAGTCGCCGGTGGGCACCAATGGACATCGATGGGTCTCGGCGATGCCCACGGCTGCGGCCTCGACACCGCGGGCGCGCTCTGGTGCTGGGGCAGCAATCGCTACGGCCAGCTCGGTGATGGCAGCCAGACCGCCGTCCGCACACCCAAGAGGATCCTCGGTACGACGACGTTCGGCTCGCTCGACGTGGGCTGGATGCACTCGTGCGGCCTGACCGTGGACAAGAAGGTCCAGTGCTGGGGTAACAACGAGCAGGGCCAGCTCGGCCGCGGTGACCGCACCAACCGGGCCACGCCGCCAGGCACGCGGGCGGTAGCCCAGCGCGAGGCGGCCCGGAGGCTGGATCAGCAGGCGGTCATCACGACGTTCAACGTCCTGGGCAGCAACCACACCCAGCCCGGCGGTGCCGCGCTGAACTACGCACCGGCCCGGATCCGCACCGAATGGACCGCCAACCTGCTGCAGACCTCGAGCGCCGACATCGTCGCGTTCCAAGAGATGAGAGTGGACCAGTACACGCAGCTACAGACGACGCTGGCCCCGACGTACGCCTTCTACCCCGCTACGCCGGAGGCCGGGAAGGTGTTGTGGCAGAGCGTCATGTGGGACACCAGCCAGTGGGAGTTCGTCTCAGCTGCGCAGGTGTACGTGCCGATGTCCGGCACCACCCGCCCGAACCCGATGGTGCGGCTGCGCAGCAAGCTCACCGGCCGGAACATCTGGGTCTTCAACGTGCACAACTCGTCCAAGAACACCCCCGCGCGGCAGCGGGAGCGCAACGCCGCGGTCAAGATCGAGATCGCCAAGATCGCGGCCCAGCGGAGGAAGAACATCCCGGTGGTGTTCCTCGGCGACATGAACGAGCGCAAGACGGTCTTCTGCAAGGTGGCTCGGCAGACCGACCTGAAGGCGGTCACCGGCGGCTACGCGACCAAGAGGAAGTGCGTGACGCCGAGGACGATGCACCTCGACTGGATGTTCGCGTCTCCCGAGTTCAAGGTGCAGTCGGCCGCGTTCGAGCGCACTCCTCGGGTCAGCCTGATCACGGACCACTCCGTGTTGTCGTCGGTCACCACGATCCCGGGTAGCTGAATCGGGCTGGGGTTCAGGCGGGCCCGCGCGCGTAGCGGATCGATTCTCGCCGTCAAGGATTCCCTTCGGCGCCTTCGGCGTCCTTGACTGCGAGCCTCGATCGATCCGCTGTGCGGCGCACGGGGCGGCGGCAAGCCGCCGCCCGCGCAAGCGCGGGCCCGAACCACACGGTGGTTGAGGTGCGAGGAGCGCCAGCGACGAGCCTCGAAACCCCTGTAGCTGACAGGGGACGGTTGCTTGGGGTTGGGGTTCAGGCGGGCCCGCGCGCGTAGCGGATCGATACTCGCCGTCAAGGATTCCCTTCGGCGCCTTCGGCGTCCTTGACTGCGAGCCTCGATCGATCCGCTGTGCGGCGCACGGGGCGGCGGCAAGCCGCCGCCCGCGCAAGCGCGGGCCCGAACCACACGGTGGTTGAGGTGCGAGGAGCGCCAGCGACGAGCCTCGAAACCCCTGTAGTAGAGCGGGAAACTTGTTCCGGACGTGATCTGAGGTCGGTGATTACCCCCGAAACCGGGCCATGACTGTCGGTGGCGAGTGCTTGGATTGTTCTATGACCAGCACCGCAACCGAGACCACGAGCAGCACCGCTGCCGTGCTCGACGGGCTCCGGTCAAAGGCCGACCGAGGCCCATCGGGTCGAGGTCGAGCAAGCTGAACCTGACGGTCGAGTGGGCGGTGCTCAACGAGGTCGACCCGGACGGCGAGGTCGCCAGCCACGGGTTCTTCGGCGACCAGCCGATCCCGGTCGCCGGCCAGGGTGCGCCGCTGGTCTCGGAGTTCGCGGCGATGGAGCTCGCCGCCGCCCTCGGGATGTCCACCGATGCCGGAAAGGCCTACCTCGGGCGGGTCCTGGAGCTGCGCTACCGCCTCCCGCGCCTGTGGGCGCGGATCGGGGCCGGCAGGTTGCCGGTGTGGCGGGGGTTCCGGATCGCCGACCACACCATCAGCCTCCCCGCAGGCGGGTGCGGCGCATGTGGACCGTCACCTGGCCCCGGTCGCGCACTCGTGTTCCTGGGCGCAGCTGGAACGCCTGGTCGAAGAAGCAATGGTGCGGTTCGACCCCGCAGCCGCCGAAGCGAAGCGACGTGAGGCGGCCGAGTCGCGGCACGTCGACGTGCTGATCGATCACGTCTCCTTCGACGGCACCGTCCGGATCGACGGCGCCCTCGACCTCGCCGATGCCCTCGATCTCGAGGACGCCCTCCGGGCCGGTGCGCAGCAGCAGGCCGACCTCGGGTCCACCGAGCCCCTCGACGTACGCCGCTCCATCGCCCTCGGTGACCTCGCCCGCCGCCAGCTCGCCCTCGACCTCGACACCGACGCCGCCCCGGGTCGATCCGTGGTGCTCTACGCGCACCTCTCCGAGGGACCAGTGGTGGGCCGGTGCGGCAACACCCGGACCCCGATCAGCGTCGACCAGATCAAGAAATGGTGCGGTAACCCGGACACCACCGTGATCGTGAAACCGGTGATCGACCTGGCCGACCACCTCCACGTCGAGGCCTACGAAGCACCCGACCGGCTCAAAGACCAGAACACCCTGGTCGACGTCCACTGCGTGTTCCCCTACTGCACCAGACCCGCGCAATCCTGCGACACCGACCACGTGATCCCCCACGCCGACGGCGGAACCACATGCAGTTGCAACACCGCGCCCCTGTGTCGACGACACCACCGCGCCAAGACCCACAGCTCCTGGACCTACGCCGTCCTGGACCGCGGCACCTACCTGTGGACCACCCCCAACGGACTCCAGCTCATCCGCGACCACCACGGCACCCACGAACCCTGACCACCCCGCCCCACACCCCGGACAGACATCACTGGCCGGGGCAAGTGGCGTGTCATCAGACGGCAGGTGAGTTCAGCAGGGCGTCGGGGTCGAGTCGTGGCGGCACGTGCGCCAGGGCGATCTGCACCAGGGCGGTGCGCGCCTTGATCACGACGGCGCGCCGCAGCTTGCCGAGCTCGTCTCCGACCAGCCCTGCCACGACTTCCGTGACCTGATTGTCGGAGTACGACGGTCGCGTCCCTGCAGCGACCTCGACATCGGGCAGGGCCACCAGCACGGGCAGGATCTGGGTGCCGAGGCCATCGAGCAGCTGGAACCTCGCATAGCGGTCCATGGCGTCCCAGGCCGCGTCGATGTCCGTGCCGCTCTTGCGGAACTTCCTCTGTGAAGCCACCACGGACTTCGCCGCACCCGTCAGCGCAGCGGTCAGCTCGTGCTCGGAGAAGCGCATGGACTTCAGTATCGCGGGTCAGGTTTAGGCTGGCCGGGTGGATCGCTGGAGTCGGTCGGACTGGTGGGGCGTAGTGCTCGACACCGACGACGTCGACGCGCTGACCAGGTTCTACTCGGAGCTTCGCGGCTGGGCGATCTGGAAGCAGGACGACGAGGGATCCGCTCTCGATGTCGGCGAGGGGGTGGCCTACCTGAGCATCCAGCTCAACCCGGACTACATGCGGCCGGTGTGGCCGGCCGGCCAGGGAGACCAGCAGATGATGCTGCACCTCGACTTCGAGGTGACCGACCTAGCGGCGGAGACGGCTCGTGCGGTCGAGCTGGGAGCGGAGCTGCCGGAGCACCAGCCGCAGGACAACGTGCGGGTGCTGCTCGACCCCGCCGGGCACCCGTTCTGCCTCTACACCTGACGCTTGCGCCGGCGTCGTAGCCGGCCGACCTTCGGCGGCGCCGAATCGGTCCGCGCCCGCACCTCACCCAGCAGGTCCGCGACGAGTGAGACGGCCACCTCGGCGACCTCGGCGTCGGTGACGGAGTCGGGGTGGCGGCGCGTCGGGAGTACGTCGGGCACCAGGATCGAGTCGAGGTCGCCGACGATGTCGAAACCCGCATCACGGACGTACGCCGCGGCGGCGTCGCCACGGAGCCGGCACTCGGCGATCTGCTCGTCGCCGGGCCAGTAGGGCTCGCCGCCGCGCGGAACCAGGCGGTCGTCGGCGAGGAAGCTGCGAATCCAGACGCCCCGGTCGAAGGCGCGGTCGAAGCCCTCGAGCCGCTCGTTGATCCGGCGCAGCGTCTCGGCCTCGACGACTCCCATCGAGGCGTTGGCGAAGCTCTCGGTGGCCGCGACATCGGGCGAGAGCCCGACGACGGAGCAGAAGCGACGCCAGAGCTCGTCGCGCGGCTCGTCCCGTCCGGGTGGCGTGATCACGTGGACCCGGTGCGGGTCGTCGACCGCCGGCGCCCAACGCTCGAGCACGAGCCGGAGGTCGAGGGCCCGCCAGTTCCAGACCACGGTCGGGTCGTCGGACTCGGTCGCGGCGTACGTCGCGATGGTGGCGGTGCCCTTGTTCTTCAGGTGCTCCTGCCACGACGACGTGAACAGCGACAGCGGCTCGCGGGCCGTGACCACGGCGTGCACCTCGGCGCCGCCCTCGGTGAGCGCGTCGACCATGGCCCTGGCCTGCGCCGCGCTGGCCGAGCAGAAGAACTCGTGGCTGATGATCGCGTCGCCGCTCCAGCCGGCGATCTCTGCCCGCAGCACGTCCCAGGCCTCGGGCGCGCGTGGGTTGCGGCGGTCGACGCTCTTGTCCTCGCGGACCACCAGCGAGGCCCAGAGGTGGTCGCGGCGCTCGCGCCCGGGCAGCAGCATGCCGGCCGCGCGCAGCTCGTCGCGATGCGACCAGAGGATCGCCTGCAGATAGCTGGTGCCGGTCTTCGGGAGACCGATATGGAGGAAGACCCTCCCCATCAGCCGAGCTGCTCGGTGTACTCGCGCAGCAGACGTTGGAGCTCGGCCTCGTCGCGGGTGGCCAGAGGCACGAGCAGCGCCTGCACCAGGTCGGTCAGCTCGGCGGTCCGGTGGTGGTGGCGACGGCACTCGCTGACCGCGTCCTCGAGCTCGGCCACCCGTTCGCGCAGCCGCTCGATCTCGGCCTGCGTCCGGCCGGGGCCGCTGCGCAGTACGGCGTTGCGCACTCGCTTCGTGTTCATCCCGCCCATTCGATCACCATCCTGCATGCCTGCCGACGCTCGTAGAACGTATCGCGCCGTTTCCGGCCGATGCCCATCTTGTCGGAGTCGATCGGTTCGCCTGGTGACCACCCGCCCGCCGCGCGCCTCGACGCCCGCGCCGACCTCGTCGGGATCGACCGGTCTGAGCAGCTGGCGCTGGGCCCAGCGGTCCTCGTCGGCCGGCGAGACCAGGAAGTCGAGGTAGGCCCGCCCGCCGCCGGTCAGCGCCAGCTGGAGGAAGCGCCACACGTTCTCCCGACCCATGCGCGGTACGGCGTCGACAACGTGCCGCGCGAGCACCACCCGATGTCCCGGGGTCGCGCCCACCCGGGCGCCGTAGGAGAGCACGTGCCGGGTCTCGAGCAGGTTCATGGCCCCGAACTCCAGCGGCAGCTCGGCGGTCTCCGGCGCTCTCTGGATCAGCTCGTAGGCGCGGGCGGAGAAGTCCAGGCCCAGCGTGCGCATCCCGCGGCGCGCGAGGAACCGCGCGTTGGTGCCGCGCCCGCAGCCGAGGTCGACCGCCAGTGCGACGTCCGACTCCTGCCGCAGCGCCATCCGGGCGAGTACGTCGGGTCTTGCGCGGCGCCTTCCGGAACCGCAGCCGCTGGTACTTCCTGTCCCACTCCGCCCGGTTGACGCTCGTGCCGCGGAACCAGTCGTTGAGCCGCCTGCTCGTCGACCCCGGCGTCTCGAACTTGAAGGCAGGGTCCGGCGTCCGCCATGACGGGCCGTACATCGCCGCCAGCAGCCGATCGGGGTCGGCCGGCGCCGGCAGCTCCCGGCCCTCGAGGGTCGTGGTGCCGAGCGGGAAGATCCAGTCGCGCTCGAACGGCGTCCGGACCTCGCCCATCAGGATCAGGTTGCCGGCCTCTCGCCGTCGAAGAATCCGCTGAAGACGTCGAGCCCGCGGGTGTTGCCGTCCTCCTCCTCGACCATCACCTTGATGCCGCCGCCGCTGTAGCGCACGACCTCGTAGCCCATGCCTGCCAGCCGCCGCTGAATCGCGAACGACTCCCGGATCACGTCGGCCGGATGGGTGTGCGAGCTGACGTAGCCGAGGTCGGCGTCGCTGTCGTGGCCGATCAGGGCACCATCGCGGTGCGCCCCGAGGAGCGTGCCGTAGGCGGGGAACGCCTCGACGCCGGCCCGGCCGAGCGCGGTGATCACGCGTCTCGACCGAGTCGAGGAGGGGCGTCACCTGCTTGGCGCTGCGGGTGTCGAACGTCATCTGCATCCGACCCGACTTGTCGATGCTGAGCTCGACGCCCCGGGCGTTGACGACGTTGATCCGCTCGGTGGAGCTTCCGAAGGTCAGCTCCTCGTCGAAGAGGTCGTCGCCGGCGACGTGGCTGCGCATGATGAGCTGGGTGCTGCCGTCGAGGAACCTCGCCAGCGGCTTCGGCCAGGCCACCGTAGCGCTGGCCGGCGGCCTCGCCGGCCTCGGTGTCGCGCTGCGACCAGAACGACCAGATCCGGCGCCGTCGAAGAGCACGTCGAGCACGACGTCCTGCCGACCGCTGAGCGTGATGCCCTCCGCGTCGACGGAGAGCACCGACGGATCGTGGGTTGGCACATCGTTCCTTTGCGTTGGGGTCACGCCAGCCGGCGTGCGATGGACCAGTATCCCCGCGACGTACGCCGGGCCAGCAGCGGGCACGGTCAGTCCCGGCACGTCGATGTCGAGGTCGCCGGTCAGCACGCGGGCCAGCTCGCGGTCGCTGACCACCCGCTCGGATCGCACCTGGCGGCGCCGCGACCACACCAGGCCGGCAGTGGCGCAGCAGCCACCACCAGCCGGCCAGCTTCTGGCGTGCCCAGCCGTCGCGCAGCGCGATGGCGAGGGTGGCCAGCTCCAGCGCGAGCAGGGGAGGAACGCGGCGAACAGCAGCCGCGGGCCGAACACCGTGAGCACCATGAACAGCCGGTTGCGCTCGAGCAGGTAGAACTTCTGCGGGTTGCGCGAGAACTCGTAGTGGTGCAGCGAGACCGCCTCCGGCACGTAGACCACCTTCCACCCGCGCTGCCACGAGCGCAGGCTGAGCTCGGTGTCCTCGCAGTAGGCGAACATCGGCTCGCAGAACCCGCCGAGTGACTCGAAGCGGTCGCGCCGGCAGGCCGTCGTGGCGCCGGACGCGGAGGCGACCTCCCGCGGCACGGCGTACGCCGTCGCGGGCTGGCCCAGGCCGCCCGCCCAGCACAGCCCGGTGAAGTGGACCGGGTTGCCGGCGGAGTTGATCACGTCGGGCTCGTCGTAGAGCCGGACCGAGGCGGTGGCCAGCCCTACGTCGTCGCCGAGCGCCGCGACCAGGTGGCGCAGCGCGTCGGGCCGGACGACGGCGTCGCCGTTGACGAAGGCCAGGAACTCCGCGGTGGCGTGCCGAGCGCCGAGGTTGCAGCCGCCGGCGAAGCCGAGGTTCTCGCCCGGGTCGACGACGGTCACGCCCGCCACGGTCGACAGCCGCTCGACGGAGTCGGAGGTGCAGCCGTTGTCGACGAGCACCACGTCGACCTCGACTTCCTCGGAGGCGAGCACGGCGTGCACGGACTCCACCAGAAGGGGTTCGTCGCGCCACGCCAGCATCACCGCAGTCAGGCGTGGCATGGCGGGCATAATACGGGCCGCCCCACCGCACGAACCCATCCACGCTGTGCCCACCACTTGGCCGACCGAGGAGCTGACCCCGATGTCCGATCGAGCGAGACCGGACACGCTCGTCGGGCGCCTGATCGACGCCGTCCTCGACGTCGCCGTGATCTCGTTCGCGGCCTGGACGCTCCTCTACTGCCTCGGCCTCCGCACCCAGTGGTCGCTGTGGCCGAGCGGCTGGATCTGGCTCGTTCTCACGCTGGTCATCCTGGTGTGGCGGGTGCGCCTGGCCGTGCCCGACGACGACGACGGCGACGGCGACGGCGCTGACTCACCCAGCGCGGATCCCCAGGTGGACCCCGGTCGCCGTGACCTGTTGCTGCTCGCAGGGCTCGGACTGGTGGTCGTCTCGGCGGTCGGTGGCCTGATCTGGACCAGCGGCACCTTCCGCGTCACCTGGGCCGCCCTCGTGCTCGGCATCGTGGCGCTCGTGGCCTGGAGCTGGCTGTCCGGCCGGGTCACGCCCGGGGCCGGTCGAGGCGACGGAGCGGTCTCCCTCGCGCCTCGTCAGCCCGCAGGAGCTCGGCGTGCTCGCGGTGATGGTCGGCACCGGCCTGCTGACCGCGTTCGTCCACCTGGCCGACACCGACGACCCCTACTACCTCAACCGTTCGGTGTGGGTGGCCGAGCGAGGAAACGCCTCGCTCGTCGACACCATGTTCAGCCCCGAGGTCTTCAACTCGCCCTACGGCGGCGGCGTACCGATCGCCTCGATCGAGTCGCTCTACGGCGTTGTCGCCCACATGACCGGCGCACTCGCCGGCACCATCAACTACCTCGTGGCCGCGCCGTTCGCGGCGTGCCTCGCCGTTCTCGCCATGTGGCGGCTCGCCCGGCGCTGGGCGCCGCGCCGGGCGTTCCTGGTCTTCGCCGGGTGCGGTCGCGTTCCTGATGCTCAGCGGCGACTCGATGCTCGGCAACTTCTGGGTGGTCCGGATCTGGCAGGGCAAGGTGATCGCCGTCGCGATGCTGATGCCGCTGATCTGGGCCTACCTGGTCGACGCCCACGAGGCGCGGACCCCGCACGCCAGAAGAGCGGCGATCGGGCTGCTCTTCGCCGCCGGCATCGCGTTCTTCGGACTCACCCCCACCGCTGTCGTCTGGGCGCCGGTGATCCTGGCCGCCGTGCTGGTCTCAGCGGTCGCGCTCCGATCGTCGGCCCTCGCGTGGGGCGGCCTCGCCGTCTCGATCGGACCGTTCGTCAGCGGCGCTGCGGTGGTCGCCTGGTCGGTCGAGGAGGTCGGTGGCGAGGACCCGGTCGCCCTGTCCGCGCGGGCGTCGTTCATCCGGATCCTCGGCGAGCAGACGCCGATGGTGGCGCTGGCCCTCATCGCGCTGGGGGTCGCCGTCGTGCTCGCGCGCCGCGGGGCGCCCGCGGCCCTGGCCGGCTCGGCAGCGCTCGGCAGCGTGCTGGTGTTCGCGCCCGGCATCCTGCCCGCTGGTCAACACAGTCACCGGCGCCGGACCGATTCTCTGGCGGATGCTCTACGTCGCCCCGATCCCGGTCCTGGTCGGGTTGCTGCTGGCCGCGCCCGTGCCCAGCCTGGGCGCTGCACGAGAGGGCCTGGCCCGCGCCGTGCCGATCGTCGGGGTCGTGGTCGTCCTGGCCGGACTGGTCCTCGGCGGTCGCCCGATCTGGTCCCACACCGGCCACGGCGGGCCCGTCTCGCTGAGGTCGAGCCCCGACTGGAAGCTCGACACCGAGGCTCTCGCGGACGTCGAGATCCTGGCCGCCCACGGCGTGACCGGCGAGGTGCTGCTGCCGCCGCGTCGGATGAAGGTGCTCACCATGTACACCGTCGACGCCTTCCCGGTCGTGCCTCGCGACTGGTTCATCGACAACATCGACGAGCCGCAGGCAAGCACCAACGCCCGGCGGGTGCTCTACCAGCTGGCCTCGGGTGAGCTGCCGCTGCCCAACAAGGACAACGCGGCCGACGCACTCGAGCTGCTCGACGTCGATCTCGCCTGCACCGGCGAGTCCGACAACACCCAGCGGGTGATGAAGTACTACGCCGCGGCGGGCTACACCAAGGAGTCGACGTACGGCTCGCTGAGCTGCGCGCGACGCCCCGGCTGAGACGCCACTAAGGCGCGGGAAGACCCGTACACTGAGGCTTGCCTCACCCGTGGGCGCGGTCGACTGCGCCCAAGACCCCCGGACAGGAAGCAATGACCACCGCTCGCGCCGTGCTTCATGTGGGACTCCCGAAGACCGGGACCTCCTTCGTGCAGGGCACCATGCGCGCCAACCGCGAGGTACTCGCCGCCCGGGACGTGCATCTGCCCGAGGCCGACGGGGAGCGGCTGTTCGTGGCGGTCCTCTACCTGACCGACCGCTCGCAGACGTGGGGTCGCTCCGGAGAGCGCGGGCGCAAGCAGTGGTCGTCGGTCGCCGCCGAGGTGCGCGGTCGCGCGGGCACCACGGTGATCAGCAGCGAGACCCTCTGCCTGGCCTCGGATGAGCAGATCGCCCGGATCCTCGGCGACCTCGCCGGCGTCGACGTCGACGTGGTGGTCACCGTGCGCGACCCGGCGCGGCAGGTGCCGGCCGAGTGGCAGGAGGGCGTCAAGCACGGCCGTCGGATGGGCTACGCCGAGTTCCTCGACACGGTGCTCGACGAAGCCGCTCCCACGGCGCCCGGCCGGCGGCGTACTCGCGAGAGGTTCTGGAACGCTCAGGACCCGGCTCGGGTGCTCGACCGCTGGGCTGCCCAGGTCGGGGTAGAGCGGGTGCACGTCGTCACCTGTCCTCCTCCGGGAGCACCGCGCGACCTCCTCTGGCAGCGTTTCGCGGAGGTGCTCGGCTGCTCCGACGTCCCGGTCGAGATCCCCGCCGAGGCCAATACGTCACTGGGCGAGGTCCAGACCGAGGTGCTTCGCCGCGTCAACAGGCGAATGACCCGCAAGGGCAACGAGAAGGCGTACGGCGACGTCGTCAAACGGCTCTACGCCGGCACGATCCTGCGCGGGCAGGCAGGCGAGAAGGTGCGGCTCCCCGATGCTCAGCTGGCCAGGGTCGAGCAGGTGGCCGACACCTGGATCGAGCACATCGAAGCGCGAGGGTATCCCGTGGTCGGAGACCTCACCGACCTGCGGCCCCGGGCCACCACCGCCGGCGGTTCGTCGCTGACCAAGCGCCAGCTGCTCGAGTCCAGCCTCGACGCGACCGCCGACCTGCTGCGCGAGGTCGAGCGACTGCGGACCGAGATCGCTTCGCTGCGCAACGGACGTACGGCGGTGCCGCTGCGCTCCGGCCGCAAGCAGAGCCGGATCTCCTCGGGCGGTCGGTCATGAGCCCGCGCCATGCCGGCGGTGCCCGGCGGGCCGAGCCGCCGCCGCGCTCGACCCTCACCCGCATCGGCACGGTGGTGCTCCCGGTCGCCATCCTGGCCCTGGTCGCGACCCTGGGGATCTTCGGCGACTCCATCTTCAACGGCTCCGAGCCCAAGGGGCCGGACCAGGGGCAGACCGCGTCGAGCCCGACCGACGAGCAGACTCGCACCGAGGTCGCCGACGCCGCGACGGCCGTGCTCGACACGTGGTCCAGCCCCGGCGTCGAGTACGCCGGATGGTGGCGCAGGCTCGAACCCATGCTCACGCCCGGCGGCCGGGAGGCGTATGCCTACACCGATCCGGCTCAGGTGCCCGACCTCGAGGCCATCGAGCTCGACGAGGTCGAGCTGCACGACTCGGGCGGTACGGCGACCGTCTACTTCACGACCTCCGAGGGACGCTTCGGCGTGGACATGTCCCGTCGGTCGCCGGGTGCCGAGTGGCTCGCCAACCGAGTCGTGTTCCCCGACGGGGAGTCGATGTTCGCATGAGCCGCATCCGCTCCTCCCGCTCGCTCCGCGCCGGCTGCGTCGCTGCGGTGCTCGTGCTCGGCCTGCTCGGCCTGGCCACGCCCTCTGCATCGCCGGCCACCGCGGACGACCCGCCCGCCTCCATCGACGTACGGCCTTGCGCGCGCCCCGCCCTGTCGCCGGCCCTGAAGGTCAAGGCGCCGAAGACGGGCAAGCAGGGCCGCAAGGCGGCCGCCTACCTGGTGGCCACGCGGGGTCGTGAGCTGAAGGTGCCTGCTCGGGCCCAGGCGCTGGCCGTGACGGCGCTGCTGGCCGGCGACCTGCCGAGCCGGCGCGGACCTGTCTCCGACTTCTACCGCGAGCTGGACGGCATCGAGGGCTGGCAGACGCTACCCCCGACGATCGCGATCCACCGCGTGCTCGGCACTCCCGACCCGTTCGGCTACGAGCCCATCTGGCCGACGGCGATCCTGCTGCTGAAGAAGATCGCCGTCGACGTCAACGCCGTCGAGAGTCAGGTGTCCACGGCGGGACAGGCTCCGTCCCGGTGCTACGTGACCCAGTCGGACGTCAGTGCCCTGCCGCTCCCGCCCGGATCCGCGTTCACCGTGCGCAACCAAGCCGGATCGACCGCGGGAGACAAGACCGGCGTCACGCCGTCACCCAACGCGAAGCCCACCGACGCCGCTGCCCAGTCCGAGACGAAGTTCGACGCGGCCTGCGGCACCCCGGTCGTGGCGGCGACGCCAGGCATCGTCGAGCTCGTGTCGAACGAGGCCGAGGCAGGTCCGTGGCTGATCAAGGTGCATTGGGACGAGAAGCACGTGACCACCTCGTACGCCCACGTCCAGAACCCCGCCGTCGAAGACGGACAGGTCGTCCTCGCCGGCAAGGAGCTGGCCGAGGTCGGTGACCTGGGTGCCGTCGACCGGTGCGTCCTCGGCCTCTCCATGAAGACCCAGCGAGAGGGCACGACGCGCTCGCTCGACCCGCTCAAGCTGGCTGACGGCCAACGGGGCCGCAGTGGGGGAGATTCCGACCAAGATCCCGGCTACCAGCTTCCGGATCGCCTCCTACAACGTCCTCGGCTACCACCTGACCGCACCGGGCGGCGGACGACCGGGCTTCGCTCCGGGCACCACCCGCGTCGCCGGCGGCCTCGCCAGGCTGGAGGGCTCGGACGCCTCCATCGTGGTGCTCAACGAGTTCGAGAGCCCCCAGGCCGGCGTCTTCCTCGCCAACGGCCGCTGGGGCCTGCAGCGGGCGACCCTCAACAACACCTTCCGCGACGGCAACGGCAGCGGCAACGCGATCGCGTGGCAGAAGGACACCTGGAAGCTGGTCGCGGCCACGGAGTTCACCGTGCCCTGGCAGGTCACACTGCACATGCCCGTGGTCCGGCTCGAAAACGTGAAGACCAAGGCACAGGTGATCGTGATCGGCGTACACAACCCGGCCTCGACCTCCGTGCAGGGCAACCAGTCCGGTTCGCGATCGGTGGCCCGCCAGATCGAGCTCGACTACATCACCGACCTGCGCGAGGCGATGCCGGGCGTGCCGATCCTGCTGGCCGGCGACATGAACGAGCGCACCGAAGCCTTCTGCGGTTTCACCGGCACCGGCATCCTGGCGTCCTCCGCGGGTGGCAGCGTGGGTGGCGCCTGCCAGGTGCCGCGCCACGGCCCGGTCGACTGGATCTTCGGCACCCTGGAGCTCGACTTCACCGGCCAGTACATCGACAGGGGCACGCTGGGCAACATCAGTGACCACCCGCTGCTCTACGGCGACGTCGTCTACCCCGAGCACGACATGCCGACGGCGCTCGAGGAGCGCGGCGACCCCACGCTGACCCAGTAGCGGGTCAGTCGGTCAGCCGGGCTTGACCGCCAGCACCGCGAACTCGTTGTAGGTGAACCACCGACCCGCGCGGCGCGGCAGCGGGAACGACGGCAGGCGCCGCGGCGTCAGGCCGAGCTCACGGGAGAAGGTCGCGAGGTCCTCGTCGGTGGTCCAGCGCACGTGGGTCTCGTCGGAGGCGTAGCCACGCTCCTGCGGGCAGATGAACAGCACCCGCCCACCCGGGCGGAGGAACGGCAGGTAGGTCCGCATCAGGTCGAGGCCGTCAGCCGGTGGGAGATGCTCGATCACGTGCGAGAGGAGCATGCCGTCGAAGGAGCCGGGTCTCGCGTGGTCGCAGGCGAGGAACTCCTCGACGGTGTAGGCGTCGTGGCCCTGCTCCCGGGCGATCCGGATCGAGGTCGGGTTGTGGTCGACGCCGACCGACCCGGGCGCCAGGACGTCGAGGTTGCGTCCGAGCCCGCAGCCGACGTCGAGGGTCCGGCCCAGGTGCTGCCGGCGCAACCGCCAGCGGTACGGGGCCTGCACGTTGAGCAGCCGCTTCCAGCGGGCGCCGCCCAGCGTGCTCAGCCGTGCTGCGTACTCCTCGTCCTCGGTGCCCACCCGTCCGATCCTGTCAGGTGCTGGGTGGGTCCTCGCGGCGGGTTGGCTCTGCCTCGCGGGTACGCCGGTCGAGCTCCAGGCGCAACAGGGCGATCTCTTCCGCGAGCACCCGAGTCTTCTCCTCGAGCCGGCCGAGCTCGTAGCTGTGCTGGAGGGAGATGATCAGCAGCACCAGGCTGGCGATGAAGAAGAGCAGGTTGACGGGAAGCTCGACCCCGACCAGCTCGGCGAGGCCGCTCAGCAGGCCGGGGAAGATCGCCATGGCCAGCACGCCGAGCGCGACGAAGAACCACAGCACGGCGTACTTCTCGCGCAGGCGGTGCCGGCGCATCATCTCGAACAGGGCGACCAGTACCACCGCCGAGCCGGTGACGCCGAGGATGATCGTGGATCTCATACGCGTTCCTCCGCGGGCACCGGTGGCGCCGGCGCCTCTGGCCACTTGCGGACGAGTGCGAGTGCGAGCGCTACGACGGCGCGGGAGAGATAGATCGCCGCGCGCAGCGGGGTCTGGCTCGCCTGGCCGCCCTGGCGTTCGCGCATCTGCACCGGCACCTGGGTGACGGTGCAGCCCGCGCGGATGGCGATCACCGTGGACTCGACGGTGTCACCGAGGTACTCGGCGGGGTAGTGGGCGGCGAAGAGGGCGAGGGCCCGGCGGTTGGCGACGCGGAAGCCGCTGGTGACGTCGGTCAGGCGAGTCTTCGCCATCCGACTCAGCGTCCGCGCCAGCACCTTCATCGCGAGCGCGCGGATGCCGGAGACCCTGTAGGGCTCGCCCTCGCCGGCGAAGCGCGCACCGATCACCAGGTCGGCGCCCCCTTCTCCTGGGCCGAGCCGGGCGATCAGCTCGGGGAGGTAGCTCGGGTCGTGCTGTCCGTCGGCGTCGATCTGGACGGCCACGTCGTAGTCGCCGGAGACAGCGAAGCGGAAGCCGGCCCGCATCGCGCCGCCGACGCCGAGGTTGAAAGGCAGCCGGCACACCTCCGCGCCAGCCTGCCGAGCCACGGCCGCGGTGGCATCGCTGGAGCCGTCGTCGACGACCAGGATGTCGACGCCGGGGTTGGCGTCGCGGACCTCGTGCACGGTGCTGCCCACGGACTCTTGCTCGTTCCAGGCCGGGATGATGACCAGGACGCGATGCATTCCCGCACTATAAGTGGCGTGCATCATGGTCTCGGGTGCGGCAGACCGGTTACCGTTGGCCGCTTGTTACTCCCGGGTCACTTAAGGGCCCGCACCACCCGAACCACGAAGGAGCACGTTGATGGCCCGCCTGTGCGAGACCGACGGACTGAACGAGGACCAGATCGAGATCCTCAAGGCGGTCCGGACGTTCGTCGACGAGAAGATCCTGCCGGTCGCCACCGAGCTCGAGCACGCTGACGAGTACCCGACCGAGATCGTGGAGGGACTCAAGGAGCTGGGGGTCTTCGGGCTGATGATCCCCGAGGAGTACGACGGCCTCGGAGAGTCGCTGCTGACCTATGCCCTGGTGGTCGAGGAGCTCGCGCGCGGGTGGATGAGCGTCTCCGGCGTCATCAACACGCACTTCATCGTCGCCTACATGCTGCTCCAGCACGGCACGGAGGAGCAGAAGAAGAAGTACCTGCCGCGGATGGCGATCGGTGAGGTGCGAGGCGCCTTCTCGATGTCCGAGCCCGGTTGTGGCTCCGATGTCGCTGCGATCAAGACCAAGGCCGTGAAGAACGATGACGGCTACTCCATCACCGGCCAGAAGATGTGGCTGACCAACGGCGGCTCGTCCAACCTGGTCGCGGTACTCGTCAAGACCGACGAGGGCGTGGACTCGGTCTACAAGAACATGACCACCTTCCTGGTCGAGAAGGAAGAGGGCTTCGGGGAGACGGCGCCGGGCGTCACCATCCCCGGAAAGATCGACAAGATGGGCTACAAGGGCGTCGACACCACCGAGATGATCTTCGAGGACGCCCAGATCTCGGCCGACCAGATCCTCGGCGGCGAGCCCGGCAAGGGCTTCTACCAGATGATGGACGGGGTCGAGGTCGGCCGCGTCAACGTCGCCGCGCGCGGGGTCGGGGTGGCCAACCGGGCCTTCGAGCTCGGCATCGCCTACGCCCAGCAGCGCGAGGCGTTCGGCAAGCCGATAGCGCAGCACCAGGCTGTCGAGTTCCGGCTCGCCGAGATGGCGACCAAGGTCGAGGCGGCTCACCAGATGGTGGTGCGCGCGGCCCGGATCAAGGACAAGGGCCAGCGCAACGACCTCGAGGCCGGGATGGCCAAGTACCTCGCGTCGGAGTACTGCTCGCAGGTGGTCGAGGACTCGTTCCGGATCCACGGCGGCTATGGCTTCTCCAAGGAGTACGAGATCGAGCGCCTCTACCGGGAGGCGCCGATGCTGCTGATCGGAGAGGGCACCGCCGACATCCAGCGGATGATCATCGGCCGGCGGGTGCTCGAGGAGTACAAGATCTGAGCCGCGGCGCGGACCAGTCACGTTCCGACAACCGCAAAATGGCACCGGGGCTGAGGTATCGTCGCGGCCGGTAGTCAACCAACACCCCAGGGAGTTTCATCCATGCGTGCTGCCCGGCTCGCCCTCTGCGTCGCCCTGCTGAGCCTGCTCGCTCCGTTGGCGGTGGTCTCCTCGACCCCCGCCGGGGCAGCCGGTAAGGCCTCCGTCGCGGTGAGCGCGCCCGTGTCGCAGACGCAGGCGAAACCCCACGCGCAGAAGAAGAAGCGTGGGGGCTGGACGCCGCCGACCGGCGCGCTGCTGAGCGATCCGATGATCGATGGGCGCAACCGCAACATCCTGGCCCGGGTGATCATCGCGATCCGCAACACGGCCAAGGACGAGTACATCCGAGTCGTGGTGTGGAACTACGACGACCGGGCTGTCACCAACGCCCTCCTCGCGGCCGACCGCCGTGGCGTGCACGTGCAGATCGTGGTGGCGGGCTCAGTGGAGAACCCCAACTGGGCGAGGACGCGGGCCCAGCTCAACGCGAGGAAGGACGACCAGAGCTTCGCGGTGAAGTGCAAGGGTGGCTGCCGCAGCCGGACCAAGGTCATGCACGCGAAGTACGTCCTGTTCAGCCGGGTGCACAAGGCGAAGAACGTCAGCATGTTCGGATCGTTCAACCTGACCACCCCTGCCGGTAATCGCCAGTGGAACGACATGGTCACCACTCGCAACCAGGGTCTCTACACCGCGTTGGAGGAGACCTTCAACGAGTACGCGCAGGACAAGATCATCAACGCGCCGTACGAGGAGACAGATCTGGGCAAGTACAAGGTCACCCTGTTCCCGGCCTTCAACCGCAACCCGATCCTCGACGAGCTCAAGAAGGTCGAGTGTCAGGGAGCGACCGGCGGCGCCGGCAACGCCAAGGGACGGACCGTCATCCGGATCGCGATCGCCGGCTGGTTCGACGCCTACGGCACCGAGATCGCCCAGCAGCTGCGCAAGCTCTGGGACCGCGGCTGCGACATCCGGATCATCACCACGCTCGCCGGGCGGGGGGTCAACCGGACCATGAAGAGCCCGGCCGGCCGCGGGCCGGTGCCGATGCGACTGCTGACCATCGACAACAACCAGGACGGCATCCCGGAGCGCTACCTGCACATGAAGAACATCGCCATCAGTGGTGTCTTCGACGGTGATACGGCGGCCCACGTGCTGATCACCGGATCGCCGAACTGGAGCGCCAACGCCCAGAGGTCCGACGAGATCCTGTTCCGGATCACGAAGGCCACCAAGATGGTGCGCCAGTACCAGGCGAACACCGACCGGCTCTACTCCGGCCCGTGGTCGCACCCGAACGTGCCACAGACGGTGGATCCGGACCTGTTGCGGGTCGTCGGCGGGTCGGACGAGGTCCCGAACCTGCGCACCGGCGAGAACGTTCCTGGCTGGTTCGAGCTGGACTGACCAGGGTCCCGACCAATTGCGGTCGACGTACCTTGGACCCGGATGTCAGGGTGGACGTGACAACAGCAGTTCGAACCAGGAGGAACCATGGCTGACTCCAGCGGCAACGACGATCTCAAGTCGAAGATGCGAGAGGCGTTGGACCGCAAGCAGTCGGCCGAGAAGGGCGTCCACAAGGACGGTCCCGTGCGGGAGAAGGCTCATGGCTCCGAGGTCGTCGGGGGCGCGCCCAAGATGCATCGCCGCAAGGCGGGCGGAGGCGGCTCCTAGCCGACGCGTCCCACATGGCAGGCAGAGTCCGGCAATGACCGGACACGCCCGCGTTAGTTGACTACCGTCCTCCCTGTTTCGCTCCCTCGCTTCGATCTGGAGTCCTCATGCTCGTTGCCCGTCGGTTCGCTGTGTCCTTGGTGCTCCTGGGGCTGACCGCCACCCTGACGACGCTGGCGGTTCCGGCCGGTGCGGTAGACGCCGACAAGCGGCCCCAGCAGTTTGGATTCACCCCGCCGACGGGGGCGTTGCTGAGCGACCCGTTGATCGGCGGCCGCAAGCGGCTGATCCTCAACCGGGTCATCCAGTCGGTGCGCAACACGGCGAAGGGGGAGTACATCCGGGCCGCGGTGTGGAACTACGACGACCGGGCGGTGACCAACGCCCTACTGGCCGCTCACGGCCGCGGGGTGCACGTGCAGGTCGTGGTTGCCAGCACCGTGCGCAACGCGAACTGGACCCGCACGGCACGAGCCCTGAACGCGAACGGTCGCGACCAGTCGTTCGCGGTCAGATGCCGTGGTGGCTGCCGCGCCGGCGTGATCATGCACTCGAAGTTCGTCCTGTTCAGCCGGGTCCACAGGGCCAAGACGATCAGCATGGTGGGATCGTTCAACCTGACCAAGCCGGCCGCCTACCGCCAGTGGAACGACATGGTCACCGTTCGCGACGAAGAGTTCTACAACTCGCTGGTCGAGACGTTTGACGAGTTCGCGCGGGACCGAAGGGTGCCCTGGCCGCCGTACAGGGAGACCGATCTCGGCAAGCAGAAGATCACTTTGTGGCCGGGGATCGCACACAACACGATCCGCGAGGAGCTGCAGCGGGTGCGCTGCAAGATCCCGGCTGCCGACGTCCGCAACGGCCAGTGGAGGACCAGGATCCGGATCGCGATCGCCGGCTGGTTCGACGACTTCGGCACCGACATTGCCCGGACGGTTCGAGCCCTCAAGCAGCACGGCTGCAACATCAAGATCGTCACCACGCTGGCCGGCCACAACGTCAACCACACACTGCGCAGGGGTAGGGGAGTGCCGATCCGGCAGGTCTCGATCGACAACAACCAGGACCTCGTGCCGGAGCGCTACCTCCACATGAAATCGGTGGCGATCAGTGGGTTCTTCGACGGCAACCCGCGGGCCGACGTGTTGATCACGGGCTCCCCGAACTGGAGCGCGCGCGCCAACCGCTCTGACGAGATCATCTTCCGGTTTCTCGACGTCCCGAAGCTGGTCCGCCAGTACTCCGCACAGGTGGACCGCCTCTACCGGGCGCCGTACTCGCACCGGAAGACGACGTCCGATGCCTTGCTCCGCGTAGTCGGCGGGACTCCCGAGCCCGGCGACCCGGTGCTGCCGGACTGGTTCGACCTCGACTGACCCGTTCAGGGCGTCAGACGACGCAGAACTCGTTGCCCTCGGGATCGGTCATGACCACGTGGTCGAGATCGCCCTGGAACAAGTCGCGGTGATGGATCGCGCCGCCCGCCTCGACGAGCCGCGCCACCATGGCCTCGATCCGTTCCGTGCGGATCGCCTGGTCGACGTGGCGGCCGCCGGCGACCTGGAGGTCGATGTGCAACCGGTTCTTCGTGGTCTTGGGTTCGGGCACCTTGAGGAAACCCACGTTGGGGAGCACGCCGTCGGGGTCGCACAGGCTGGCCCCGTCGTCCCACTCCTCCTCAGGCACGTCAAAGTGACGGAGCCAGTCCTCCCAGGTGTCCCACCCCTCCGGCGGGGGCTTCTCGACGTAGCCCAGAGCGATGATCCAGAAGCGGGCCAGGACACCCGCGTTCTCACAGTCGAAGGTCAGGGTCCAAGGAGTCGTAGGCACCCTGGCAGGATAGCGTCGCACGCCACAAAGAGTCGCATGCAATTCGGCCGTAGCTATGAGGAGTTCGAGGTCGGTGCGACCTACAAGCACTGGCCTGGCAAGACGGTCACCGAGTACGACGACCACCTCTTCTGCCTGCTCACCATGAACCACCACCCGCTTCACCTCGACGCCAACTACGCCGAGGAGACCACCCAGTTCGGCAAGAACGTCGTGGTCGGCAACTACGTCTACTCGATCCTGCTCGGTATGTCGGTGGCCGACATCTCCGGCAAGGCGATCGCCAACCTCGAGGTCGAGTCGCTGCGCCACGTGGCGCCGACGTTCCACGGGGACACGCTCTACGGCGAGACCACGGTGCTGGAGAAGACCGAGAGCAAGAGCAAGGACGACCGCGGCGTCGTCTACGTCGAGACGATCGGCTACAACCAGGACGGCAAGGTGGTCTGCATCTTCCGCCGCAAGGTGATGGTGCCGAAGAACAGCTATCTCCAGGAGCGCGGCGGCGAGCAGCCCGGTCGCCCCGTGCCGCAGCCCGACAAGAACTGGCCGGGGCCGGCAGCGGGGTAGGTCCTGCGTGGCGTGCCAAATTCACTGGTTAACCTGTGAATTTGGCAGTTGGCCGAGCACCTGGGCTCAGGAAATCCGCACTTCGCACGGTGAGTTTCCTGGGCTAGGTGCGTATTTCACTGGTTAACCAGTGAAATACGCACAGCACCACCCTCAGCGCAGTCGCAACCGGAGGTGCCCGTCGCCGCTGTCGGTGCGGGTCTCGACGACGTCATCGAGGGACTCGACGAAGTCGGAGAAGGTCTTGAAGCCGAGTGCCTTCTCCTTGAAGGACGGGTCCATGCGCTGCATCATGCTCTTCACTCCGCCGCCGTTGAGCCACTCGTCGTCGTCTGCCTTGTCCTGGGCGATCGTGAGCGCGCGCACGAGCAGCTCGGCGGCTTCAACCAGCGTGTCGTTGTCGGGCGTCAGCTCGGCCGAGGGCTTGGCGGTCGACTTGCGGGCCGTCTTCTTCGCCGGTGCTTCGCGGGTGGTCTTTGCGGCGGCCTTCTTGGTGGTCTTCTTGGCGGCCCTGACCGGTACCGGAGTGACACCGGGCAACGCGTCGTAGTGGCTGAACTCGTCGCACGCGGCGATGAGCGCGCGGCTGGTGGAGCCGGTCACCCCGATGCCGACCACGAACCGGCCGAGCTGTTTGGAGCGCTGGGCCAGCGCGATGTAGTCGGAGTCGCCGCCGACGATCACCACGTGCGTGATGTCGGAGTACTGCATGAGGTCTTCCATCGCGTCGACCGAGAGCCTGATGTCGGCGCCGTTCTTGGTGCCGCTCACCGGGAACAGCTGGATCAGGTCGATCGCCCGGTCCACGAGCTGCCGCTTGTAGGAGGCGTTGGCGGGCACCGACCAGTCGGCGTACGCGCGGGCGAACGCGACCGTGCCGAACGATGAGGCGTAGTCGAGCAGCGCGCCGACGTCGACGGTGGCCTCGGCCAGCCGGACCGCGATCGGGTCGTCGCTGTCGAGGTTGGCAACGCGGTCGCGGGCGTTGTCGTGCCGCCATGCGTCCCGGGGCTCCGGGTGGACCTGGTCGTAGCGGGAGATCACCACGTTGTCGAAGTCGATGTAGACCGCGACCCGATTTGTTGGCATGCCCGCCACCCTAGGTGGTGGCCGCGAACGCCGGGCAATGCACGGAATCGCGTCCCGGGCAGCCGTCGGATGCGCCACGATCAGCGAATGGCACGGACCGGTCAGCAGATGAGGATGCGCACCGCCAAGGCGATGGCGCGCAGCGGCGGCACCCGCCGTACGGCGACGACGCAAGGGTCACGGCTCGGGGACAAGCTGCGCTACCAGTTCGACAACAGCATGTCGCGAGGCACCCCGGCCCTGGTCGCCTGGCTGACGGTGGTCACGGCCGTCCTGATCCTGCTTTTCGCGGTGATCGTCACGATCTTCAGCCTGCGCGCCGACGACACCGACGACGGCTTCTTCCACGAGCTCTTCTACAGCCTGTTGCACGCGCTCGATCCCGGCACCATCGGCGGAGACTCCGGCACCTGGCGGTTCCTGCTGACCATGCTCGCGCTCACCGTCGGCGGGCTGTTCATCGTGAGCGCCCTGATCGGCGTGATCGCCGCCGGCATCGACACCAAGCTCGCCGAGCTCCGTCGCGGACGTTCGATCGTGCTCGAGAAGGAGCACACCGTCATCCTCGGCTGGTCGGACTCGATCTTCACCATCATCCGCGAGCTGACGCTGGCCAACGAGAGCCGGCACAAGCCGGTGATCGTGATCCTCGCCGACCTCGACAAGGTCGAGATGGAGGATGAGCTCAAGGCGAAGGTGCCCGACCTGCGCGGCACCCGGATCGTGTGCCGGTCCGGGTCTCCGATGGACATCGACGACCTCGCACTCAGCAGCCACACCAGTGCCCGATCGGTGATCCTGCTGGCACCGGACTCCGAGGATCCCGACAGCGAGGTCATCAAGACCCTGCTCGCCCTGACCCACGGCGGCATCGACGGGCCGAGCATCGTCGCGGAGATCCGCAACCCGACCAACCTCGAGGCCGCGCGGCTCGTGGGGGCCGACCGCACGGTGCTGCTCGACATACGCGAGACCGTGGCGAAGCTGGTCGTGCAGACCTCCCGGCAGTCCGGCGCCGCCGCGGTCTACACAGAGCTGTTCGACTTCGACGGCGACGAGATCTACTTCCTGGAGCGGCACGGGCTCGGCGGGTCGACGTACGCAGAGGCGCAGCTGGCCTACGAGAAGGCCTCCGTGATCGGTCTCATCGACGCCGGTGTTCCGGTCCTCAACCCACCGCCCGAGACCGAGGTCGGCAACCGCACCCTGATCGTCGTGGCCGAGGACGACTCCGGGTTGGAGCACGAGCCCGCCGCCCAGACCAGGCCCGACCTCGACCGCCTCGGCACCGAGATGCACAGCGGCAACCCGCTCACGCGGGCCGTGCTGATCGGTTGGAACGACCGGGCTCCGATTGTTCTTCGCGAGCTGGACAAATACGCCCCACCGGGGTCGGAGCTGACCGTGCTGACTTCCTTCGGTGACCCGGTGGTGCCGGCGCTCACCAACCTGGCCGTGACGGTCGTGGGCGCGTCGACCACCGATCGGGCCACCCTCGAGACGCACGTCGTGGCCGGGCTCGACCAGGTGATCGTGCTCTGCTACTCCAACCACCTCGAGGCACAGGCCGCCGACGCACGGACGTTGGTCACCCTGCTGCACGTGCGCGACATCCTGGCCCGCTTCGACAGCGGCACCGCCGTGGTCACCGAGATGATCGACGACCGCAACCGGGTGCTGGCGCAGGTCGCCCACGTCGACGACGTCGTGGTCAGCGGTGAGATCGTCAGCCTGCTGGTGACGCAGCTCTCCGAGGACCGACGGCTCGAGCACGTCTTCGCCCAGCTGTTGGGCGAGGAGGGCAGCGAGATCTACCTGAAGCCGGCCGAGTGGTACGCCCAGTCCGGGGCCGAGGTGTCGTACGCGACCGTCGTCGCCGGCGCGGTACGCCGCGGCGAGACCGCCCTCGGCTACAAGTCGGAGGCCCTCGGCGGCGACGACGTCTCCGGCTTCGGGGTCCTGGTCAATCCGGCCAAGTCGCGGATGTTCTCGGTCCTGCCAGGGGACCGAGTGGTGGTCCTCGCGGAGTCCTGACCCCGGCAATGACACAGTTCAGCAGCGGTCACGCACGGAGTCTGCCCCGACACACGACGGGAGGGGCCGCTAGTGTCTGAGGTCTGGTTGGTCCGCCACGGACCCACGGAATGGAGCGAGTCGGGCCGGCATACGTCCACCACCGACCTGCCGTTGCTGCCGGCAGGTGAGGAAGCGGCCCGGGGACTCTCCGCCAGGCTCGGCGCGGTCGACTTCTCCTTGGTCCTGGCCAGCCCGCGGCTCCGGGCGCGTCGTACGGCCGAACTCGCGGGCTACGCCGACGCCGTCGTGGACGACGACCTCGTGGAGTGGGGCTACGGCGACTACGAAGGCGTGACCACCCCCGAGATCCGCGAGACGGTGCCCGGGTGGACGGTCTGGACCCACCCGAGTCCCGGCGGCGAGACCGCGTCGGAGGTGGGCGCTCGGCTGGACCGGGTGGTCGCCCGAGCACGAGCCGTCGACGGGCGCACCCTCGTCTTCGCGCACGGCCACTCGTTGCGGGTGCTCGCGGCGCGGTGGCTCGGCCTCGAGGTCGCGGGCGGCAGGCTGCTGCGACTCGACACGGCGACGATCTCCGTGCTCGGCAGCGAGCGCGAGACACCGGTCGTGCTTCGCTGGAACTGCTGACGCGCTCCCGCGCGGCACTTGACGCCCCTGGGGTCACCCACCACCGTTGGCGCATGTCGCTCACGGTCGGCTGCCCGCGTTGCCTGGCTCCGGTGTCGGAGACGGCGGACGGTTGGACCTGCGTGGAGCACGGCGCGATCCAGCCACTGTGGAGGCCGGAGGAGTCGTCGTACGAGACGTTCACCGATCATCTCCGCGCGGCCGACATCTTCCCGACCTACCTACCCTGGCCGATGAGCCCCGGATGGCGGGTGACCGACTTTGCCGTGGTCGGTGCCGAGCCGCACCAGGCCCGAGCCACGATGACCTGCTGCTCCGGCACCAGCCAGCTCGACGGGCCGGTCGATGTGATCGTGGTGACCGAGGAAGCGGGTACGGGGCTCGGCTCCCGGATTGCAGGCACGGTGCACGACGACCCCGGCAGCGACATCGGTGAGGGCCCACCGGCGGTGAAGGTGCGGATCGACAGCCAGGTCGTCAACCTGTGGCCGGTCTCGACCAGCTCGGCCTCGGTGGAGTGGGATCGCTCCGTGGTCGCCGGTGAGGCCCGCGGCCGGTGGCTGTGGCTGGTCCTCCGGCCGGCGTCGGCGATGCTGCTGCTGCGCGACGACTGGATCCTGCGCGACATCTCGAGCGCCGGCCCTCAATTGGTGGAGATGCCGTTCGGCGGTCCGGCGCCCCCGTGGTGATTCCGTGGTGAGGATCGACCTGCACACGCATTCCCTGGCGAGCGATGGCACGCAGACGCCCACCGACCTGGTGCGAGCGGCGAAGGCGGAGGGTATCGACGTGCTGGCGCTCACCGACCACGACACCGCCGAGGGTTGGGCCGAGGCCGTCACCGCAGCCGAGCAGAACGGCATCGAGCTGGTGCGAGGCATGGAGATCAGCACCCGGCTCCGGGGCGACGGCGTGCACCTGCTGACCTACCTGCCTGACGCAGGTCACCCCGGCCTGACCGAAGCTCTGCAGCGGATCCTCGACGGTCGCAGCTCGCGGGTGCCGGCGATCCTGGAGCGGCTGCGCGGTCTCGGCAGCGCGATCACCATCGACAACGTCCGTCGGGCCAACCCCGGCACCACCGCAACCGGCCGCCCGCACATCGCCGACGCCCTGGTGAACCTCGGCGAGGTGATCGACCGCGACGAGGCGTTCGAGCGCTTCCTGGCCGAAGGCCGGCCGGCGTACGTCGACCGCTACGCCGCCCCGACGACCGAGATGATCGGCCTCGTCGAGCAGGCGGGCGGGGTCTCGGTGATCGCGCATCCGTGGGGCCGGCACGGTCCCGACAACCTGGCCGAGGCCGAGCTGGCGGCGCTGGCAGAGATCGGGCTGGCCGGGATCGAAGTCGACCACGAGGACCACGACCCCGACACCCGGGCCGAGCTGCGAGGGATCGCCCGCAACCTCGGGCTGGTCGCCACCGGCTCCAGCGACCATCACGGCGCCGGCAAGCTGGGTCACGGCCTGGGCTGCAACACCACGGCCCCAGAGGAGTACGAACGACTGCTGGAATTGGCGGCGGCGGCCTCAGCCCGCTCCGGCCGGACCACGCCCGATGTGGTGAACCGTCAGCGACGACCGATCGACTGATAGGTCTGCAGCGCGCGGTTGGGGATCAGCCTCGACAGCGTGACGATCGCCTTGTACTGCGCTGACGGGATCGAGAACACCTTTCCCTTGTCGAAGTCGGACAGCGCGGTCTCCACGAGCTTGTCGGCGTCGAGCCACAGCAGGCCGGTGCCGCGCTTGACCTCCATCCGCTCGTGGAACTCGGTCTTCGTGAAGCCAGGGCACAGGCAGGTGACGGTCACGCCCTGCGAGCGGTACTCGTTGGCCGCCCACTCGCTGAAGCTGTTGACCCAGGCCTTGGCTGCGGCGTAGGTGCCGCGGGGGAGGAAGGCCGCCACGCTCGACACGTTGATGATCCCGCCGTGGCCGCGCAGCGACATCGGGCCCAGCGCCGCATGGGTGAGCCGCAGGACAGCGGTCACCAGGACGTCGAGCATGGCCGTCTCGGCGTCGGCGGGGTTGTCCAGGAAGCGCTCCTTGAGACCGAACCCGGCATTGTTGACCAGCAGCTCCACGGGCCGGTCCGGGTCGGCGAGCCGGGCCTCGACGGTCGCGAGCTGGGAGCGGTCGGTCAGGTCGGCTGCCAGCACGTCGACCTGTACACCGTGCTCGCGCCGTAGCTCACCGGCGACCTCCACCAGCCGAGCCTCGTTGCGTGCGACCAGGACCAGGTCGTGCCCGCGGCGCGCGAGCTGGTGGGCGAAGGCGTAGCCGATGCCGGCAGTGGGTCCGGTGATGAGTGCGGTTCCGGGTGCTTGGGCCATGCGGCAAGTCAACCAGAGCCACAGGTAGTGGCCTCCGTCACGAGTTGCCGCTCGTCCGGCATGATGGACCCGATGACCACGCCGACCACGACTCTCTGCATCGCGAACCAAAAGGGTGGAGTCGCGAAGACCACCACGGTGGCCTCGGTCGGTGCTGCGCTCGGCGAGCTGGGCCACTCGGTGCTCCTGGTCGACCTCGACCCGCAGGCGTGCCTGACCTTCAGCCTCGGCATCGACCCCGAGGACCTCGAGCTGTCGATCCACCACGTCCTGACCAAGGGCCTGCACGCCTCCGAGGTGATCATCGCGACCGACGACGGCGTCGACCTGCTGCCGGCCACGATCGAGCTCGCCCGAGCGGAGGCGGACCTCCTCACCCGCACCGGCCGCGAGCACGTGATCCGCGGCGCGCTCGAGGACCTGGCCGAGCAGGGCGTCCACTACGACTGGATCATGCTCGACTGCCCGCCGTCCCTGGGCGTGCTCACCGTTGCCGCGCTGACGGCCGCCGACGCCGTACTGGTGCCGCTGCAGTGCGAGACGCTGTCCCACCGCGGCGTCGGGCAGCTGCTCGACACGGTCCATGACGTACGCCGCTTCACCAACAAGGGCCTGCAGGTCTGGGGCGTGCTGCCGACGCTCTACGACGGCCGCACCAACCACTCGCGCACGGTGCTGGAGACGATCTCGGAGACCTACGACCTCGACGTCATCCAGCCACCGATCCCGAAGACCATCAAGTTCGCCGAGGCGCCGGCCGCCGGGCGATCGATCCTTTCGACCAGTCGCAGTAGCAAGGGTGCCAAGGCCTACCGCGAGGTGGCCCAGGCACTCGTCGCTCGCGGCGCTAGATGAGCCGTCGATGAGCCACCTCGAGGCACCGCGCGGCAGGCCCTCAGGGTCCGGCCGTCACCGCGCCGAGGTGAAGCCCCGCTACGGCCGGATCGCCGCGTTGGGGTCGTCGGCCGCGGTGGTTCTGATCGCGGTGCTCGGCGGCACCGGAGCATTGCCCTCCTCGGCCGACGACAAGCCCCCCGGTGACCGGAGCGCGTCGGGCAACCCAACCGACGTGCCCAGTCAGTCGGAGGAGGACGCCAGGGGCGCGTCCACCGCGCAGACCAGCCAGGATCCCGACCCACCCACCACCGGCAGGTCGGAGGCGGCGGACGAGCCCGCCGACGACGGGCTGGTGCCGGTCGACCCCCTCGACGCCGGGCCGATCGACGTCGCCCTGCCGGGCGACTCGGGGAGCGGCAAGCGGATCGTGTTCAGCCAGAGCCGGCAGCGCGTGTGGCTGGTGACCGAGGAGGAGAAGGTACGCCGCACCTACCTGGTCTCCGGCAGCGCCTACGACAACCTCGACCCCGGCACGTTCGAGGTCTACTCGCGCGACAAGAGTGCCGTCGGCATCGAGGACTCCGGCACCATGCGGTTCTTCGTCCGGTTCACCAAGGGCGACACGGGTGCCGCGATCGGCTTCCACGACATCCCCATCGACGAGGGCCTGCCCGTGCAGTCCATTGCGCAGCTCGGGACGCCGCTCTCCCACGGGTGCATCCGGCAGACGACCGACGACGCGGTCGCCCTCTGGAAGTTCGCCCCCATCGGCACCACGGTGGTCGTCACCGCCTGAGCCGTCGGGTCAGTCGGTGGCTGCCTGAGCAGTGCCGGCGCCCGTGCCGGAACCCGAACGGCGCCGACGGTTGCGGTTGCCAGAACGAGATCCAGTGCCGGAGCGGGCCGCAGGAGCCTCGGCCGAAGGTGCCTTCTCCGCTGTGACCGCCTGGCCGCTGCGGGTGCGGGTCCGGGTGCGGTCGCGGTTGGCCTCGCGGGGCTTGCGCTCGCCACGGTCTCCACGCTCGCCACCGCGGCCACGGTCACGGTCACCGCGGTCGGACCGCGGAGCTCGCTCCACGGGGGCGGGGTCGACGATCCGGCCCTTGGTGCCCGGCGCGATGCCCTGGTCGTGGTAGAGGTGCTCGGACGTCGAGTAGGTCTCCTGCGGCTCGTCGAACGGCAGGTCGAGCGTCTTGTTGATCATCTTCCAGCGGTGCAGGTCCGCCCAGTCGACGAACGTGATCGCGGTGCCGGACGCGCCGGCCCGGCCGGTGCGTCCGATCCGGTGGACGTAGGTCTTGTCGTCCTCGGGGCAGGTGTAGTTGATGACGTGGGAGACGCCCTGGACGTCGATGCCGCGCGCGGCGACATCGGTCGCGACCAGGACCCGCAGCTTGTTCTCGCGGAACTTGGTGAGCGCCTTCTCGCGGGCCACCTGGGCCATGTCGCCGTGCAGAGCGCTGGTGAGGAAGCCACGCTCGGCCAGGTCGTCGGCCACTCGCTGCGCCTGCCGCTTGGTGCGGGTGAAGACGATGATCTTGTCGGCGTCCTCGGCCTGCAGGACCCGGCCGATGATCTCGGGCTTGTCGAGGTCGTGGGCCTGGTAGATGAACTGCGCGGTCGCGGGCACCATGCTGGTGTCGTAGGACGACTCGGCGCGGATGTTCATCGGGTGGCGCATGTGGGTGCGCGCGAGCGCCACGATGGCCGCGGGCATGGTCGCCGAGAACAGCATCGTCTGCCGCGTCTCGGGGGTCATCCTCAAGATCCGCTCCACGTCGGGCAGGAACCCGAGGTCGAGCATCTCGTCGGCCTCGTCGAGCACGAGTGCGTGGACGTGCGAGATGTCGAGCGCCTTGCGGTTGCAGAGGTCGATCAGGCGACCGGGGGTGCCGACCACGATGTCGACGCCGGACTCGAGCGTGTCGAGCTGGGTGTCGTAGCCGACGCCGCCGTAGACGGTCAGCACGCGGAGCCCGAGGTCCTTGCTGGCGAGGTCGAGGTCGGCCGACACCTGGAGCGCGAGCTCACGGGTGGGGGCCACGATCAGGGCCTGCGGCTTGCCCTGGGGCAGGTCGGCGTACGCCTTGTCGTTGGGGGTGACGCTGCGCTGCATCACGGGGATGCCGAAGGCCAGGGTCTTGCCGGTGCCGGTGCGGGCCTGACCGATCAGGTCGGTGCCCAGCAGGGCGACCGACAGGGTCATCTCCTGGATGGCGAAGGGGGTGGAGATGCCGACGCGGTCGAGCGCGTCACAAATCTCGGGGAGTACCCCGAGCTCTCGGAAGGTAGTCAGTGTTCTTCTGCTTTCGGGTGAGATCAGCCGGACGTCCGAGCCAAGGTCTTGGGTACTCGGATGCGGCCGATTCACACTCAGCCGCGCACATACGGGCCGCCGGAGGCGGCGCTAGACCGGTCCAGTCTATCGGTAGGGTGCGCGCATGGCTGAATCAACGTCGCCCGGCGACGTCCCGGTTGCCTTCCAGGACCCGGCTTACCGGGCGGCCGTGGTCGACCTTCTCGGGGTGATCGCCTACGGCGAGATCTCGGCGTTCGAGCGGCTGGCGGAGGACGCCAAGCTGGCGCCGACCCTGGAGGACAAGGTGGCGCTCGCGGCGATGGCCAGCGCCGAGTTCGGCCGTCTCGAGCCGCTGCACCGGCGGATCACGGAGCTGGGCGGCGACCCGTTCGCGGCGATGGCGCCGTTCCGCGTGGCGATCGACCAGTTCCACCTCCACACCGCCCCGGCCGACTGGCTCGAGGGCCTGGTCAAGGCCTACGTCGGCGACGGGATGGCCAACGACTTCTACCGTGAGATCGCGGCGTACCTCGACCCCGGCACCCGCGACCTGGTCGTCTCCTCCGTGGAGGACGAGGGTCATGCGGCGTTCGTGGTCGAGCGGGTGCGGCAGACCATCGCCGCCGACCCCTCCACCGGGGGGCGGCTGGCGCTGTGGGGACGGCGGCTGATGGGCGAGGCGCTCACCCAGGCGCAGCGGGTCGCCGGCGAGCGCGACGCCCTCACCGCACTCCTCGCCGGCGGCGTCGACCGCCCAGGCCTCGACCTGGCCGCGATCGGCCGGATGTTCACCCGGCTCACCGAGCGGCACGCCGAGCGGATGGCCGAGCTCGGGCTCGACAGCTAGACGACGGGCTTCTTGCTTCGTCCGGTGATGCTCGCGGCGGCGACGACCAGGATCGCGGCGACGCCGATCTGCCACAGGTGACGCCACCAGTCGACGCCGTTGGTGCAGTTGTTCATGTCGCTGCAGTCGAAGAGGGCGGCGTAGAGGTAGCTGCCGAGGAGGCAGCCGCCGATGCCACAGATCACGGTGAGCCAGAGCGGGATGTGGTCGTGGTCACCGGGAGCGACAGCCCTGCCGATCAACCCGATGATCGTGCCCGCGATCAGTGTGACGATGATCGTCCAGACCATGACGCGCCTGCTTTCGGTCGAGGTCACCCGCTCATGCGGGTGATCCACCGATCCTGGTACCCCCCGCGTCTGCGGGCAAGCACCGCGCCCGAGTCGGCGCGTCTGCCTGACGTTTGGGCCGACTCGACACTCGGAGAGTGAGCAGTTGCGCCGACCCGGCGGGGTGGAGCGGCTAGCTGCGGAAGCCGACCGTGCCGGCGACGCCGCCGCCGATCTCGACGTAAGCAACCTTGGCCGCGGGGATGATCGTCCGACGGCCCTTGGTGTCGGTGAGCGTGAGTACGCCGTCTCCGGCAAGCGCCTCCGAGACGCGCTGCTCGATCACCTCGGCCTTTTCGTCGGTGTCGATGACGAGCTCGCGGGCGGCGTGCTGCACGCCGATCTTGACCTCCACGGTCGGTTCTCCTTCAGCTGGTGGGCCCTTGCGGGTGGGTTCAGTGCTCGTCGGTGAGGGGGTAGCCGCGGATGCCGCGCCACGCCAGGCCGGACACCAGGGCGGCCGCCTGCGACCGCTCGAGCCCGCCCGCCTCGATCAGCCAGAACCTCGCGCTGACCTGGGCCATTCCCACCAGCGACACCGCCAGCAGCCGGGAGGCCTGCTCGGGCAGGCCGGTGTCTTCGCTGATCACGTGGGCGATCAGGTCCGCGCACTCCGTCGTGACCCGCTCGACGTGCTCGCGCACGGCGGGCTCGTTGGTCAGGTCTGACTCGAAGACGAGGCGGAAGGCGCCGGTGTCGTTGGCGACGTAGGCGAAGAAGGCGTCCATCGTCGCCGCGACCCGCAGCTTGTTGTCCTGGGTCGACTCCAGGGCCAGGCGGCAGTTGTCGATGATGGTGTCGCACGAAGCGTCGAGCAGCGCGAGATAGAGGTCGAGCTTGCCCGGGAAGTGCTGGTAGAGGACCGGCTTCGAGACGCCCGCCCTCTCGGCGATGTCGTCCATGGCCGCCGAGTGGTAGCCGTTGGCCACGAACACCTCGAGGGCGGAGTCGAGCAGCTGGGCGCGACGCTCGCGTCGCGGAAGGCGCCCCCCTCGGGGTCGTGCCTCCTCGATGCTGTGCTGCCCGTTGGCCATGGCGCGGAGCCTACCCGCCGGTTGCACAAGGTCCGGATGACGGGACGTGTTGAACGGCCCTGGTGCTGCCAGGGACCATGAAAGGGAACAGGGCAGCGGGCCCCGGCGTTGACCACAGCGTTGTCCTGACCGCCCCGAACCGCTTGAGGAGCACACCGTGAGTTTCCCCGCGTTGGTCGAACCCGCCGACGAGCTGACCATCGACGAGGTACGCCGCTACAGCCGGCACCTGATCATCCCGGACGTGGGCATGATCGGGCAGAAGCGGCTCAAGAACGCCAAGGTGCTGGTCATCGGCGCCGGCGGCCTGGGCAGCCCGGCGCTGCTCTACCTCGCCGCGGCGGGCGTCGGCACCCTCGGCATCGCGGAGTTCGACACCGTCGACGAGTCCAACCTGCAGCGCCAGGTCATCCACGGCGTCAGCGACATCGACAAGTCGAAGGCGCTGTCGGCCAAGGAGTCGATCGCCGAGATCAACCCCTACGTCAACGTGATCCTGCACGAGGAGCGCCTCGACAACGACAACGTGCTACAGGTGTTCGAGGGCTACGACCTGATCGTCGACGGCACCGACAACTTCGCGACGCGCTACATGGTCAACGACGCGGCGTACTTCCTGAAGATTCCCTACGTCTGGGGCTCGATCTACCGCTTCGACGGCCAGGCGTCGGTCTTCTGGCCGCACGCGACCGACGAGAACGGCGAGAGCGTCGACGCGCCTTGCTACCGCTGCCTCTACCCCGAGCCCCCACCGCCGGGCATGGTGCCCAGCTGCGCCGAGGGCGGCGTGCTGGGCGTGCTCTGCGCGAGCATCGGCTCGATCCAGGTCAACGAGGCGATCAAGGTGCTCACCGGCATCGGCGACCCCGCGGTCGGCAAGCTGGTCATCTACGACGCCCTCGAGCTCGAGTGGCGCAAGCTGAAGGTGCGCAAGGACCCCAACTGCGCGCTCTGCGGCGAGAACGCCACCGTCACCCAGCTGATCGACTACGACGCCTTCTGCGGCGCGGTCTCCGAGGAGGCCGCTGAGGCCGCCGCGGGCTCCACCATCTCGGTGACCCAGCTCGAGCACATGCTGAAGGAGCGCGCCGAGGGCGCCCGCGACTTCGTGCTGGTCGACGTGCGCGAGCCCAACGAGTACGAGATCAACAAGATCCCGGACTCAGTACTGATACCCAAGGGCGACTTCCTCAACGGCAGCGCCCTCGAGCAGCTGCCATCGGTCGACACCGGCAAGCAGGTCGTCATGTACTGCAAGACGGGTGTCCGCTCGGCCGAGACGCTGGCGATCGTCAAGGGCGCGGGCTACAGCGACGCCGTGCACGTCGGCGGCGGCGTGTCCGCCTGGGTCAACCAGATCGACCCGAGCCAGCCGGCGTACTGATCTTGACCGCTTCGTAGTCGTATCGGGGGGCGCCCACCGGTACGTTGCCAGCCATGGCAGTGCAGCCACGTGGGGGTACCCAGACGGCGGTGGCAGCCGCGCTCGGGGCGACGCTGCTCGTCGTGCTGCTGGCCGCGTGGGCTGCGTCGATCGGGCCTGACGACATCTTCCGCGGCGACGGACGGCCCGAGAGCGGCCCCACGGACGTTCGCACCGGGCAAGAAGAGACCACGGCGACCGCGCCGCACGGCGACCAGCCGGACCGCCCCGACGGCGATCCGCCGGCCTGGCTCAACGTCATCGCGGTGCTGATCCAGGTGGCCGCTCTCGCCGGCGTGGTCTACCTGGCGATCAGGGTGGCGCGATGGCGGCTGCGGCGGCGTCAGCGCCGGCCGCGAAGTGACGTCGACGCCGCGCCCGACGTGGACTTCGAGGTGGTCGACGCGCCGGACCGGGTGGCGGAGGCGATCTCCGCGGACGCCTCGGGCCAGCGCGCTGCCCTCCTGGACGGCACCCCCCGCAACGCGATCGTCGCCTGCTGGCACCGGTTCGAGCAGCAGGCCATGTCCATCGGCTTGGCCCGTGAGCCGTGGGAGACCTCCTCGGAGTTCACCCTCCGTCTGCTGGACCTGGTCTCGGCAGAGCCCGAGGCGGTGGCGCAGCTGGCGGCCCTCTACCGCGAGGCGAGGTTCTCCGACCACGAGCTGAGCGAGGACACCCGGCACCGGGCGAGCGGTGCCCTGGACCGGATCCACGGCTCACTGGGTGCCCGGCGGTGAACAGCCAGCGTTGGTGGTGGCGGACCGGCCTGGTCGTGGTCGCCTGGATCGGCTTCCTGGTCGCGGGGATCCGGCTCGAGCTCGACCCGCATCCGGTCCGGCTCCTTCTCGTGGTCGCCTTCGTGGCAGCCGTAGCCGGTCTGCTGGTCGACAGCGCCGTCGACCCGCCCCCTCAGTGGCACCGCGACCACCCCGACCGTGACGACTGGCGCGGCCACGACCAGCCCACCGCGTTCTACGTGCGGATGCTGGAGAGCCACCTGACCGCGCGTGACAACGACCCCGCCGTTCGCGACCGCCTGGTCCGGCTGGCCGAGGCGCGGGACGCGCTGATCAACCCTCCCGTCCGGATGAGTCGTGAGGAGATCGAGGCCTGGATCGGAAGGATCGAGCGACTGTGACGACGATGAGTGTGGCGGAGACCTCGACCCTGGCCGAGCGAGTGCTGGCCGAGGTGGAGCGGGCAGTGGTGGGCAAGAGCTCGGCCCTCACGCTGGTGCTGGCCACCATCCTGGCAAAGGGGCACGTACTCATCGAGGACTACCCCGGACTCGGCAAGACGCTGGCAGCACGCTCGTTCGCGCAGGCTTTGGGGCTCGACTTCGCGCGGGCGCAGTTCACTCCGGACCTGTTGCCCTCGGACCTGACCGGGTCGTTCATCTATCAGCAGCAGCGCGGCGAGTTCGAGTTCCGCCGCGGCCCGATCTTCACCGGGCTGCTGCTCGCCGACGAGATCAACCGGACTCCGCCGAAGACCCAGTCGGCGTTGCTCGAGGCGATGCAGGAGCACCAGGTGACCGTGGAGGGCGAGACCTTCCTGCTGCCCGAGCCGTTCTGCGTGCTGGCCACCGCGAACCCGATCGAGTACGAAGGCACCTACCCCTTGCCGGAAGCCCAGCTCGACCGGTTCCTGACCAGGGTCGGCTTCGGCTACCCCACCGCCGAGGAGGAGTACGACGTCCTGGAGCGTCGCGTGGCGCGCCAGCGTGAGGAGATCACCCTCGACCAGGTCACCGACGCGGACCGGGTGCTGGCGATGCAGGCCGCGGTGGAGACCGTCCGCCTTGACGAGAGCGTCGGCCGCTACTGCGTCGACCTGGTGGCCGCCACCCGAGGGCACCGGCAGGCCCTGACCGGCGCCTCACCGCGCGGGTCGCTCGGGCTGGTGCTGGTGGCCCGGGCGTTCGCCGTCATCCGCGGCCGCGACTTCGTGATCCCCGAGGACGTCAAGGCGGTAGCCCGGGTGGTGCTCGGTCATCGGATCACGATTCGGCCCGAGCTCTGGATGACCGAGGCGAGCGGACGGGCCATCGTCGACGAGGTGCTGTCGGAGGTGCCCACCCCGGCGACCCTCGAACGCCGATGATCGAACCGGAGCAGGCCGGCAAGTGGCGGCCGACGGGCGCGCTGGCCCGGTCGGTCGTGGTCGGGGGCGCCGGAGTGGGCGGGGCGATCCTGCTGGGTGAGCCCGGTGTGGCGGTGCTGGTCGCGCCGCTGCTGGTGATCGCCACGATGGGCCTGCTCGGCCGGCCCCGCCGCACCCCGATCGTGAGCAACCGGCTCGACCACTTCTCCCTCCACGAGGGCCAGGGCACCACATCGCGCCTGCTGGTCCACGACGGCGACGACATCGAGCAGATCACGCGCGTGATGGACCGCGCTCCCCACGTCGCCTGCCATCCGGCCGAGGGGCGGGTGAGCCGGATGGTGCTCGACGCGGCGCCGGACATCGAGGTCAGCCCGCGCCGCTGGGGCCGCCGGACCCTCGGCAACGAGATGGTGGCGCTGCACTCGTCGTGGGCGGGCTACCGGTGGGGGCCGGCGTCGCTGTTGGGCAACGAGCTCCGCGTGCTGCCGGCCACGCCGCCGTACTCCTCACGAGCCGAGGCGCCACAGCCGCGCGGGATCGTGGGCGCCCACCGTTCGGTCCGGCCCGGGTCGGGCACGGAGTTCTCCGGCATCCGTGCCTTCGAGCCGGGTGACCGGCTGCGGCGGATCAACTGGCGGGTCTCCGCCCGCACCGACCAGCTCCACGTCACCACCACCCGCTCTGAGCAGGACACCGGCCTCCTGCTGGTGGTCGACGCCAGTTCCGACCACGGCCGCTCCGGCGGCATCGACGGCGCGGCCAGCAGCCTGGACCGCACCGTCCGAGCCGCGGCGGCGATCGCCGAGCACGCGATCCGTCAGGGCGACCGCGTGGCGCTCCGAGTGGTCAGCGGTGACGGCGCGCAGGTCGGTTTCGGCGCCGGCCGTCTACACCTGCGCCGGATCCTCGGCAGCCTGTCGGTGGTGCGGCCCAGCCAGCTGGGGGAGGGGTACGCCGCCCGCCTCCGGCTGCGGGCCACCGAGGGCACCACGGTGGTGCTGCTCTCGCCCATGCTCGAGGAGCACATCGGCACGGCTGCGATCACGCTCCTGCAGCGGCGGCTGCCGACCATGGTGGTCGACACCCTGCCCCCCGACGCCGCTCCGGCGTTCACCGGCGGCACCGACCCGGGGCTCGTCCAGCTGGCCTGGCGGATGCGCCGGCTGGAGAGGGAGCAACTGTTGGCCGGCCTCTCCGCTCGCGGGTGCCCGGTGGTGCCCTGGCGCGGGCCCGGCACGCTCGACGACGTGCTCCGGCGCCTCGCCCGCTACGCGCAGCAGCCGACGATGAGGCAACGATGAAGGGCTTGAGGATCACCATCGGAGCCGGTCCGCTCGTCGCCGTGCTGGCGTCCGGCCTCGACGGAGAGCTGCCGCCGCCGTGGTTGGTGGTGGTCATCGCGGCGTTCTCTGTTGGGCACGCCCTGCTGCCCGACTCACAGCTCGGCACGACCGCGGCTCTGCTGGTGCTCGGCTGGTGGGCGATCGGACCGGTTGCCGCGCTCCCGGTCTCCCTTCTCCTGGCCTCGGCCGCGCTGGTCGCCGCGCACGTGGCCGCCGTGCTGGCGGTCTACGGTCCCCCCGAGCTGCCGATCGACCCGGTGCTGCTCAGCACCTGGCTACGTCGTGGCCTGCTTTCGCTGCTCGCGGCCCCGCTCGTCTGGGTGGTCGTCGCGGCGATCGACGACCAGCCGGAGCCGGACGGGATCTGGGTCGCCGCGCTGGTCGCCGTGACCGCGGGCGCAGTGGTGGCCAGCGTCGCGTTCGGGATCGATGCCCCATCGAATCCAGGGGAGGCTGCGTGACCGACGTCGACGACTACGTCGAGGCCGTGCTGTCCTGCGTCGAGCGGATCCCGAGCGGCCGGGTCACGACGTACGGCGCGATCGCCGAGGTGATCGGCGGCGGCCCCCGCCAGGTCGGGTCGGTGATGTCCCGGCACGGCGGGCCGGTTCCGTGGTGGCGTGTGGTCCGGGCCGACGGGTCCCTGCCCGAGAGCCACCTGGGTGAGGCGCAGCGCCGCTACACCGAGGAGGGCACCCCGCGCGGCGCATCCGGCGCGGTCGACATCCGCGAGGCGTTCTGGGATCCGGATCCCGAGTTCACCGAGGTCGAGCCAGCTCCGCCAGCCGGGCCAAGGCGAGCGGGAAGATCTCGGCCGGCGGGGTGACCAGACCCGCTCCGACCTGGCCGACACCCGCGAGCTTGCCGGCCATGCCGGTGTTGATCTGGGGCAGGATCCCCGTGCGGCAGACCTTGGTCACGTCGATGCCGGTGGCGGTGCCCTGGAACTCCAGCACGGGGATGGACCAGCGGGGGTTCTCGCCCAGCGTGATCTCGTGCATCCGCCGCGTCGTCGCGAGGGCGTCGGGCACCGAGCCGCCGACGAACCGCACGATCGCCGGCGCGGTCGCCATCGCGAAGCCACCGATGCCTGCGGTCTCGGTGATCGCGCTGTCGCCGATGTCGGGGTTGGCGTCGTCGGGACCGAAGTCGCCGAAGTAGAGACCGTCGACCGGTTGCGAAGGACCCGTGAACCACTCGTCGCCGGTGCCGGCGGTCTGGATGCCGAAGTCGGTGCCGTTGCGGGCCATCGCGACCACCATGGTCGAGCCATCGATGTTGCGGGCGGCGTCGAGCGCGAGCTTGCAGGCGGGCATCGCGAGGTTGAGGAAGAAGTGGTCGTTGCCGCCGATGAACGTGAGCGCCTGGGCCACGTCGGCTGCGTCGACACCGGAGGTGACCATGGCCGGCGCGAGGTCGCGCAGCACCATCAAGGTGCCGGCCCGGTTGCGGTTGTGGGCCTCGTCGCCCATCTGCAGCATCTGGGTGAGGATGCCGGTGATGTCGACGCCACCCGCCGCGCGGACCGCCTTCTGCAGGAGGGGAGCGAGTACGCCGCCCATCCAGCGCAGCCGGTCGATGACGTCGGGGGAGTAGGCGCCGTAGCGCAGCACCTTGCCGAGCCCCTCGTTCAGCGTGCAGTAGGTACGCCGACCGCTGGCCCGGTCCTCCAGCACCCAGACCCACATGCTCGCCGTGGTGATGCCGGCCATCGGGCCTACCGCGGAGTGGTGGTGGCAGGAGTCGAGGCTGACCTGGTCGCCACGCTCGAACAGGGCAGCGGCGTCGTCGGGGTCGTCGACCAAGCCCTCGAGCGCCGCCGCGCCGAGCAGGGCACCGCGCATCGGACCGGATGCCCGCTCCCAGGTGATCGGAGGTCCTGCGTGCAGGAACTGTCCGCGCTCGAGGCCGAGCACCTCGGACGCCGGCGCGACGTCGACCAGGTGGGCGGTCACGCCCAGCATCGCCTCGAGGGCGCGCTCGTTGGCCTCCTTGCGGCGCGGGTCTCCGGCAACCGTCGCGAGGTCGGCCTCCGTACCGGGCATCGGCGGGCGCCAGTCGACCCGGGTGACGTCGACGGCCTGGGCCTCGACGGCGTCGGCGAGGAGGTCGGTGCCGACGTTGACGACGCTCATGACGCGCCCTCGAGGAGCTCGACCGCGCGCCGGGTAGCGGCGGCATTGGATAGGTAGACCTCGGCGCCGGCATCAGCGAGCGCCTGCACTTGGCCGGACAGCCCCTGCGGGTCGGCAGCCGTCCCGACCACGGTGACCACCACCGGCTGTCGGACACCCGCGATCGCCGGCGCGAGCAGCGCGGCGGGGTCGGGCTCGGCGCCATGGCCGAGCACCACATCGAGAAGCAGCACCGCGGTGTCGGGGTCGGCAGCGGCCTGCGCGACATGCTCCAGCCTGATGGTGGGATCGACCATCGGATGGGCGCGCCCGGCGGTGTAGGCGTCGTCGCCGAAGTCGACGAACGTGTGCCCGGTGTCGGCATCGAGCGGCTCCTCGGCGATCAGGCGCGCCTCGGTCGCGAGCGTGCCGCCGACGAAGAGGCCGCGCAGGAACCGGCCGGACGATGGCGGCTGTGCCGTGCCGCTCACCGGCCAGGTCGGGACGTCGACTCCGACCCGGCGCAGCACCGACTCCGCCGCGGCGGTCAGGTCGGGTTCGCCGGGGCCGAGCAGCGCGAGCTCGACCGGCGTGGCCAAGCCGGCGGCATACTCCTCGATGGCGCTGGCGACCTCGGAGGCCGGGGGCTTGGAGATCAGCACGATCAGCTCGATCGCCGGGTCGGAGTCAAGGCGCCGCAGTGCCTCTCTGGTGGCCAGGCCTCCGATCTCCGCCGAGAGGTCACGCCCGCCGACACCGAGGGCGGACGCCACGCCGACCCCGGCATGGTCGAGCAGCGCCAGCAGCTGCTGGCAGCCGGTGCCGGACGCCGCCACGATGCCGACCGGGCCGGGGGAGACGACGTTGGCGAACCCGAGCCCGACGCCGTCGACCACGGCGGTGCCGCAGTCGGGCCCCATCACGAGTACGCCGCGCTCGGCGGCCGCCTCCTTGAGGGCGAGCTCCTGCTCGACTGGGACGTTGTCGCTGAAGATCATCACGTCATGACCGGCGTCGACGGCATCCATGGCCTCGACCAGAGCCGACGGACCGGGCACCGAGACCAGGGCGATCGCCCCCGGCGTGCCGCGAAGGGCGGATCCGGTCGTGCGCGGCGGGGCCAGCTCGCCGGCCCCTGCCGGTCGTCGGGCCGCTCCGGCCAGCGCCTGCTCGACGCCGGCCAGCGCCGACGTGAGCTCGCCCTCGTCGGTCAGCCGCAGGGCCACGACCAGGTCGTTGGTGGTCGCCTCGGCCGGCACCTCGAAGCCCATGCCCGCCAGGACGTCGACGTTGAGCGGGGTGGCCATCGCGACCTGGGCCGCGAGGACGCCGGGCAGGCCCTGAACAGTTCGGCTGACCTGCAGCAGCGTCACCGAGTCGGCGTAGGCCCCCGCGCGGAGCTCGACATGGCTGAAGTCATTGTGGGGAGGCGTCATGCGGCCAGCGCCCAACGCGCGCCCTCGAGCAGCCCGGCACCAGAGGTGTGGCCGACCGCGGTCAACGTGGCTTCGGCGTCCGGCTGTCGCGGCGTGCCGAGCGAGGCGACGTACGCCGCGAACTCGGGGACGACCTCTCCGCGCATCGCACAGTCCAGCAGGGTCGCCGACAGCCTCGTAGTGCGTGGCAGCAGCAGGCGGATCTCGTCGTCGAGCGCGGGTGTCGGCACGCCGGCCGCCCGGTGGATCGCCAGCCATCCGCAGAGCACGTCATCACCGTACGGTGTGAGGCCGTCGCCGCAACCCACCAGCGCGGCGGGGTTCGGCGGAGCGTGCGCGGCCAGCGCGACCGCCAGGTGGGGCACCGCGGTCGAAACCAGGCGGCCGACCACGACCGGAGTCGCGTCGAGGTGGAGCACCCCTCCCGCCACCCTGCAGGTGCCCACCTCCGGGAGCGTGGCCGCGCGCGATCTCAGGGCGCACGGCACCTGGGTGGCGCGTGCCGTGACGACTCCCAGCGCGCGGCCGTCGAGGTCGACGTAGACGGCGTCGGGGCCCTGGTGCAGCACGGAAAGTGTCCGGTCAGCGGACGCCTTCAGCCAGGCGGCGACGGATGGCGGAGCGCTGACCGGCAATCGCGACCCTGACACGCGCCCGACGCTACCCCCGATCCGGTGCGGCGTTCCTCCCGGAAGATTCGCCTCAGAGGGTGTCTCATAAGACGAGTACGCGGCCGAGTGCACCGCGTCCGGCACCCCAGGAGGCGTCATGTCGATGTTCCGCTGGCAACAGGTAGATCCGGGTCCGGGGGAGGCGGTCGCACCTGACCAGCGACTCCCGTGGCCCAAGACCGTGGGTGTCGGGGCCCAGCACGTGGTCGCGATGTTCGGCGCCACGTTCGTGTTCCCGCTGGTGATGGGGCTCGACCCCAACCTCGCCATCATGTTCTCGGGCATCTGCACGATCATGTTCCTGCTGATCGTGTCCAATGCCGTGCCGAGCTACCTCGGCACCAGCGCCTCGTTCGTGGCCAGCGTCGCCGCGATCCGCGGGTCCGACCCGGCCGGTGACTCTGCCGACGTCACCGGCGCGATCATGGTCGCCGGCATCGTGCTGGCCCTCGTCGGCGTACTGATCCACTTCGCGGGGTCCGGCATCATCCACAAGATCCTGCCGCCGGCTGTGACCGGCGCCGTGGTGATGCTGATCGGCTTCAACCTCGCGCCGGTGGTGGCCCAGATCTACTGGCCCGAGGACCAGTGGATCGCCCTGATCACCGCCACCTTCCTCGTCGTCGTGGCCGTCATGGCCAAGGGCTTCGTCTCCCGGATCGCGGTCTTCCTGGCCTTGGTCTTCGGCTACCTGCTCTCGTGGGTCAGCGACCGGCTCTTCGACACCATCAACTCCCCGCTCGCGGGCAGCGGCGGCGTCGCGAGCGAGCACGACCGGATCTGGAACTGGGCCTCCGTGGAGAGTGCCGACTGGATCGGTCTCCCGAGCGGCAAGCTCGCCGACGGTGTCAACGTCGTGCACGGTCCGAGCATCTCGCTCACCTTCGTCCTGCTCGTGCTCCCCGGCGTGATCGCACTGATCGCCGAGAACACCGGGCACGTGAAGGCAGTCGCCGAGATGACCGGCAAGGACCTCGACCCCTACATGGGCCGGGCGATCGGCGCCGACGGTTTCGCGACCGCCGTCTCCAGCGTCTTCGGTGGCTCGCCCACCACGACGTACGCCGAGAACATCGGGGTCATGGGTGCCACCCGCGTCTACTCGACGGCTGCCTACTACGTGGCCGCGGTCGTCGCGATCCTGCTGGGGCTCTGTCCGAAGTTCGGCGCGGTGGTCGCAGCGACACCGGGAGGCGTTCTCGGAGGCATCACCGTTGTCCTCTACGGCATGATCGGTCTGGTGGGAGCCAAGATCTGGGTCGAGAACCATGTCGACTTCGGTGAGCCGATCAACCTGGTCGGCCTTGCTGCCGGTCTGGTGGCCGGTATCGGTGGCGTCACCCTCCAGATCACCGACGACTTCGAGCTGGGCGGTATCGCGCTGGGCACGATCCTGGTGATCGTCTACTTCCACCTCGTCAAGGGCCGCACGGGAGCTGGAGCCGGCGAAGTGACCAAGGTTTATGAGTCGAGCTCGTGTGAAGCCTGCCCCCTTCGCCTACGTCCGCCCGGGATCGCTGGCCGATGCGTTGTCCGCACTGGCCGGCGACCCGGGCGCCAAGGTCCTGGCGGGTGGGCAGTCGCTGGTGCCGCTGCTCTCGATGCGCCTGGCCGCGCCCTCGACGCTGGTCGACATCAACGGACTGCCGGACCTCGACGCAGTGGAGGTGACCGACGCCGGGGTCCGGATCGGCGCGCTGGCCCGGCACTCCGACGTGCTCGCCTCCGACGACGTACGCCGCGTGCAGCCGCTGGTCTCACTGGCGCTGTCCAACGTCGCGCACGCGACGATCCGCAACCGTGGCACGACGGTCGGGTCACTGGTCCATGCCGACGCCGCCGCCGAGATGCCGGTGGTGCTGACGCTGCTCGGCGGGTCGGTCGACGTGGCCGGCCCGGGCAGCACCCGCACGATCCCGGCTTCCGAGCTCTACGTCGGGCCGCTGGAGTCATCGCTGGCGCATGACGAGATCGCCACGTCGGCGTTCTTCCCCGCCCTGGCGCCGGGCGGGCGGGTGGCCTTCGAGGAGGTGGCGCGGCGGCACGGCGACTACGCGCTGGTCGGCGTTGCCGCGGTGGCCCAGGGCGATTCGGTGATGGCGGGCTACGTCTCCGTCAGCGACACTCCTGTGGTGGTGGACCTGACCGGACTCTCGGGAGCGGAGGCCGGTGAGGTTGCGCTCCGGCAGCTCGACCCGGCCACCGACATCCACGCCACCGCCGACTACCGGGCACAGCTGGTGCGGGTGCTGACCGCTCGGGTGGTCGAGGCGGTGACCGGTGTCTGAGGAGCTGAACGACGTTCGGCTGGTCGTCAACGGTGTCGGCCACGACCTCCGGGTGCCCGCGCGGCGGCTGCTGTCCGATGCGCTGCGCCACGACCTCGGCCTGACCGGCACCCACGTCGGCTGCGAGCACGGCGTCTGCGGCGCCTGCACCGTCCTGCTCAACGGCCGCCCGATGCGCTCGTGCCTCATGTTCGCGGTCTCCGCGGTCGGCCTGGAGATCACCACAGTCGAGGGCCTGACGGAGGCCGATGGCTCCTTGAGCCCGGTGCAGCAGGCGTTCCTCGAGTGCCACGGGCTCCAGTGCGGCTTCTGCACGCCCGGCTTCCTGACCACGATCACGGCCGGCCTGCGCGACAACCCCAGCCCGACCCACGACGAGGCGCGCGACATGATCGCCGGCAACCTGTGTCGCTGCACCGGCTACCAGAACATCGTGAGGGCCGTCGAGCGGGCGGCTGAGCTCTCGTGACCACGAAGCTGATGGGCCAGGGCGTCCACCGCACCGAGGACCAGCGGTTCCTGCGCGGCCACGGGCGCTACGTCGACGACGTACACGTCTCGCCCGACACCCTGCACGCCGCCGTACTGCGGTCTCCGCACGCTCATGCCCGGATCGTCGACATCGATGTCGAGGCGGTGCTCGACGTCGAGGGCGTGCATGCGGTCTGGACCTACGACGACCTGGCCGGCCTGTCCGCGCCGATGGCCGAACCACTGCCGCTGCTCATCCCGCATCCGGATCTGACGCACGGGCGCACCCAGTACGCACTGGCCAAGGACGAGGTCAACCACGTCGGTGAGGCGATCGCGTTCGTCGTCGCCGACGACCGCTACCTGGCCGAGGACGCCGTCGGCCTGATCCGGGTCAGCTACGACTTCCTGCCGCCGGTGGTGGGCATCGACGCGGCCCGGGCCGCCGACCACCTGGTGCACGACGACGTGCCCGGCAACGTCGGGGCCCGCATGGAGCAGAACACCGGTGACGTCGAGGGGGCGCTGGCGGCCGCCCCACATCGGCTGGTGCTCGACCTGACCATCGAGCGCAGCGCGTGTACGCCGATGGAGGGCCGCGGCACGGTCGCTCGTTGGGACGCCGACACCAACCGGCTCCAGGTCTGGTCGTCCACCCAGACCTCGACAGGGGTGCGGGCGGCGGTCGCGGTCAAGCTCGGCCTCGACCTCGGCCAGGTCGACGTGATCACTCCCGACGTCGGCGGCGGCTTCGGGGTGAAGATCAACCACCCGTGGCCGGAGGAGCTGCTCGTGCCGCTGGCCGCCCGCACCCTCGGCCGGACCGTGAAGTTCACCGAGGACCGGCGCGAGCACTTCATCTCCAGCGCCCACGAGCGCGCCCAGGTGCACCACATCGAGGTCGGGTTCGACGACCACGGCCGGATCCTCGGGCTCGACGTGATGTTCTGGCACGACCACGGCGCCTACACGCCGTACGGCCTGATCGTGCCGATCATCACCTCGACCCAGCTGCTGGGCCCCTACAAGCCCACGGTCTACCGAGTGCGCTTCGAGTCGCTCTACACCAACACGGTGATGGTCACGCCCTACCGCGGCGCCGGTCGACCGCAGGGCTGCTACGCGATGGAGCGGACCATGGACGCCATCGCGGCACAGCTCGGGCTCGATCGCGCGGAGGTGCGGGCCAACAACTTCATCCAGCCCGACGAGTTCCCTTTTCCGCAGGGGCTGGTCTTCCAGGACGGGAGGGAGCTGACCTACGACTCCGGCGACTACCCCGCTTCGCTGGAGAAGATCAAGGCGCTGGTCGGCTGGGACGAGTTCCCGGCGTACCAAGCGGAGATGGCGGCCGTCGGGCGCCGGGTCGGCATCGGCCTGGCCTGTTATGTCGAAGGCACGGGCGTCGGTCCCTACGAGGGGGCGCACGTGCACATCGAGACCAGCGGCAAGGTGAAGGTCGCGACCGGGCTGACCACCCAGGGCCAGGGCCACGCGACGGTCTTCGCGCAGCTGGTCGCCGACGAGCTCGGCTGCCGGTTCGAGGACGTCGAGGTGGTCACCGGCGACACCCGCCGGATGCCCTACGCCGTCGGCACCTTCGCCTCCCGGGCCGCGGTGATGAGCGGGTCGGCCATCCACCTCGCGGCCAAGCGGGCCAAGGAGAAGGTGCTGCGGATCGCGGCCGAGGCGCTCGAGGCGTCCGAGGACGACCTCGAGATCGTCGACGGTGTGGTGTCGGTGAAGGGGTCGCCCGGCTCGTCGATCGACCTCGGCACGGTCTCGGTGCTGTCCAACCCGCTGCGCTACGCGTTCGACGAGGCGTCGAAGGCGGCCACCCAGTTCTCCGTCGGCGACCCCGGCAAGCCGCCGGTCGCCGAGGACGAGGAGCCCGGGCTCGAGGGCCGCGACTTCTACTCACCCGAGCGCGCGACGTTCGCCTCCGGCATGCACGCCGTGATCGTCGAGACCGACCCCGACACGGCCGAGATCACGATCCTCAAGTACGCCGTCGTCCACGACTGCGGGCGGCTGATCAACCCGATGATCGTGGAGGGGCAGATCCATGGGGGAGTCGCCCAGGGTGTCGCAGGCGCGCTCTACGAGCGGATGGCCTACGACGAGTCCGGCCAGCTCCTCAACGCCTCGTTCATGGACTTCCTGATGCCCTACGTCACCGAGATCCCCGACGGCATCGCCATCGACCACCTCGAGACGCCCTCGCCGCTGAACCCCCTCGGCATCAAGGGCGCGGGCGAGGCGGGGGTGATCCCCTCGGCTGCGGTCTTCGCCGCCGCGATCGAGGACGCCGAGAAGATCACCATCCGAGCAATGCCGATCTCGCCCTCCGACCTCTTCCACCTCCGACGGAGTAACGCCGGTGGTTGAGGTGCGAGCTTGCGAGCCTGGAAACCACCGAGCGGCACAGCGGAGGTTTCGAGGTTCGTCGCTGGCGCTCCTCACACCTCGACCACCGACACAGGAGCACTCATGAAGATCAGTGGCGCCAACGTCGTTCCCTATCCCGTCTCCCAGGTCTGGGACGCGATCCTCGATCCGCGGGTGCTGGTGAGCACCATCCCTGGCTGCGAGCGGCTCGAGACCACGGGCGACAACTCCTACGCGATGACCGTCACCGCGGGTGTCGCGGCGATCAAGGGCACCTATGACGGCTCGTGCGTGCTCTCGGACCTGAAGGAGCACGAGTCGCTGGTGATGCGGCTGCAGGGGGCGGGCGCGCCGGGCACCGTGGATGCGACCGTCGACGTGCACTTCGACGACATCGGCGCCGAGGGCACGCGGATCTCCTACGACGCCGACGCGGTCGTCGGCGGCATGGTCGGTGGCGTCGGCCAGCGGATGCTGGCCTCGGTCTCGAAGCGGATGGCCGGGGAGTTCTTCGGCAACGTCGGCAGCGCGATCGGCTCGCCCGCCGGAGTCTCGACAAGCTCGACCTCCGGCGAGGCTCCGGGCGTGTTCACCGCGCCGGCCAAACCGAGCGGTCTCCGCAACGACTTCGTGAAGGGGATCGCCGTGGGCGCTGGTCTCGTTCTCCTGGGCGTGATCGCCGGCTCGGTCTTCGGCCGCCGGCGATGATCGTCGGGGTTGCGGGGCTGGGACGGATCGGTCCGTTCCACGCGCGCACCCTGGCCGAGCTCGGCCATGACGTGGTGGTCAGCGACCTGCGGCCCGGCCTAGCCGAAACGACGGCGCGCGAGCACGGCTACGGCGTGGCCGCCGACGTACCGACCCTGCTCGGGCAGGTCGACGCCCTGGTGATCACCACCGACACCGGCTCGCATGCGGCGTTGCTGCGGGAGGCGGTGGCTGCCGGAGTGCCGACGTTCTGCGAGAAGCCGGTCGCGGTCACGCTCCAGGAGACGATCGACGTCGTTGCCCTGGTCGAGGGCAGCGGCGTGCCGGTGCAGGTGGGGTTCCAGCGGCGCTTCGACGCGGGCTACCTTCAGGCCAAGGCCGCCGTCGACTCCGGCGAGCTCGGCTTCGTGCACTCGATCCGCTCGACCACCCACGACCAGTCGCCGCCGGCCCCCGGCTACCTCCCCACCAGTGGCGGCATCTTCCGCGACTGCAACATCCACGACTTCGACATCGTCCGGTTCGTCACCGGTGGCGAGGTCGCGTCCGTGTACGCCGTGGGTGGCAACAAGGGTGAGGCGTTCTTCGCCGAGGCGGGCGACGCGGACACCGGCGCCGCCCTGCTGACCTTGGAGGACGGGACGCTCGTCACGGTCACCTCGACCCGCTACAACGGCGCCGGTCACGATGTCCGGATGGAGCTGCTGGGTTCGGAGGCGTCGATCGGGGTCGGCTACGACGACTCCTTGGCGATCACGTCCGCTGAGGCCGGCGTGACCTATCCGGCCGGCCCGCGGCACGCGACGTTCCTGGACCGGTTCGCGCCGGCGTACCGCTCCGAGATGGCGTACTTCGGCGAGGTTGCGGCGGGAGCGGTGGAAAGCCCGTGTGGCGTGGCCGAGGCGCTCGCTGCGTTCCGGATCGCCGAGGCGGCCCAGCGCAGCTGGGAGTCGGGCCTCTCCGTGGCCCTGGCGGACATCGCGTCATGAGCGATCTGACGGTCACGTCGACCGCCCGCGAGATGGCGGCGGCGGTGCGCGACCGGCAGATCTCGGCGCGGGAGCTGCTCGAGCTGCATCTGCAGCGGATCGACGAGCGCAACGGCGACCTCAACGCGATCGTGGCGCTGGATGTCGACCGGGCGCGCTCCGGTGCCGCGTCCGCGGACGAGCACCTGGCATCCGGGGCGCCGGTGGGTGCGTTGCACGGGCTGCCGTTCGCCTTCAAGGACACCCATGCCGTCGCCGGGTGGCGCACGACGTACGGCTCCACCCTGTTCGCCGACAACGTGCCGAGCGCCGACGAGCTGATCGTTGAACGGATCCGCCGGGCCGGTGTCGTACTCCTGGGAAGGACGAACACCCCGGAGTTCGCGGCTGGCTCGCACACGTTCAACAAGGTCTACGGCACCACCCGCAACCCGGTCGACCGCACGCGTTCGGCCGGTGGCTCCAGCGGGGGGGCGGCGGCAGCTCTTGCCGCCGGGATGGTGCCGCTCGCCGACGGCTCGGACATGGGTGGCTCCCTGCGCAACCCAGCTTCCTTCTGCGGTGTGGTCGGGCTGCGGCCGTCGCTCGGTCGGGTGCCCGAATGGCCGCACTACAACCAGTGGGAGACCACCTCGGTCGGCGGGCCGATGGCGCGCAACGTCTCCGATGTCGCGTTGTTGTTGTCGGTGTTGGCCGGTCCGGACCCTCGGGCTCCGCTCGCCCTCGGCGATCCTGGTTCTACCTTTGCTCCTCCGCTGGAGGGGTCGCTGCGGGGGCTGCGGATCGCGTGGTCGCTCGACCTCGGCGGATCGTTCGAGGTCGATCCCGAGGTCGCGTCTGTGGTCGAGGAGGCCGGTCGCCTCGCGGCCCGCTCCGGGGCCAAGGCGTTCGCGGCCTGGCCGGACCTCACCGGAGCTGACGAGACGTTCCGCACCCTGCGCGCTTGGCACCTTCACGCGAAGTACGCCGCACTCTTGGCGGAGCATCCGACCGCCTTCAAGCCGTCGTTGGCCGACAACATCCGCCTGGGTCGGGGGCTCACCGGTGCCGACGTGGCTCGGGCCTATGCGCTGCGGACCACGCTTGCCGAGCGGATGCGGACCTTCTTCCGCGACTACGACGTGCTGATGATGCCGGTCTCCCAGGTCCCGCCCTTCCCGGTCGATCAGGAGTACCCGACGTCGATCAACGGCGTCGCGATGGAGTCCTACCTCGACTGGATGCGCTCCGCGTTCTTCATCACCGTCACCGGCTGCCCGGCCATCTCGGTCCCCGCCGGGTTCACTCCCTCTGGGTTGCCGGTCGGCGTTCAGCTGGTTGGTCCGCATGGGTCCGACCGGCGGTTGCTGGAGATTGCTGCTGGGTTCGAGGCTGTTGCGGGACTGGGACCACACGGTGGTTGAGGTTCGGGCCCGCGCACTGCGCGGGTCCGGTTGAAGCTCAGCCGCTCGCGGTGCTGCTCGGCCACAAAGCCGACCGTCCCGGGTCAGTCCAGACAGAACTCGTTGCCCTCGACGTCCTGCATGTTGAGGCACGACTCGTTCTCGCCATCGGCCAGCAGCAGCTGCCCGCGTACCGCTCCGAGCGGGATCAGTCGTGCGCACTCGGCCTCGATGACGGCCAGGCGCTCTTCGCCCACGAGCCCGGTACCGACGCGCACGTCAAGATGGACCCGATTCTTGACGACCTTGCCTTCGGGAACGCGCTGGAAGAACAGTCGCGGGCCGAGGCCTGAGGGATCAACGCATGCCGCCCACGGACCGTCGTCCCCAGGGATCTGGTCGTACCCCAGCACCTCGCTCCAGAAGCGGGCGACGCGATCGGGTTCTGCGCAGTCGAAGGTCACTTGGAACTGCTTCACCGAGGCCATCGGTCAACCCTAGAGGCGACCGTCAACCTCAGGACTCGTACATCTTCCCGCCGAGGCGAAGGGTGTCCTGCCAGGTCTGGCCGGTCTCGGTGTAGCACTCCTGCGCGTTCTTGGTCTCGAAGCAGACGTCCTGCGGCTCACCCTTGGGCGGCATCGTGATGCCGTGCTCGACGGTGGTGCACGCGCCGGTGCCGGCGTCGCAGGTGGTGAGCTCTTTCTCGCCGACCTTGAACAGGTCGCCCTGTCCGGTCCAGCCGTAGTCCCATGCCTGGCCGGGGAAGGTGACGTGCGATCCGCTGTCGACGTCGTAGACCTCGAACGACGCGGCCGAGCCGTCCATCATGTCGTCCTCAGCGGTCAGCTGCGCAAAGCGACCGTCGGGCGAGAGGTTGAAGTAGCCGTAGCCGTCGACCGGCGCGCGGAGCAGGACCTTGCCGGTGGCCACGTCGACGATCGTTGCCTCATCCTCGCCGTAGGTGGTCTCGCGGCCACCGCGTACGTCGGGGAGGCCGGGCTGGACGGCGTCGGTCTCGTCGACGGTGCCGGTCCGCCAGTTCACGGCGAGCGGATGGGGGGAGGTGCCGACGTAGACGATGTCGCCCGAGAGGCTGACCGGCGGTGCCGGCCACCCGCCGCCCGTCTCGGCGGGAGGGATGGCGACGCGGGCCGCCTCGGTGTCGTCGCGGAGGTCGCGGACCACGACGTCGAAGCCGGCGTCGGTCTTCAGCGCGTAGGCCATGTAGGGCTGGGTCGGCTCGGTGGAGTGCACGGTCTCCTCCAGCGTGACGTCCAGCCGGTCGACGGAGCCGTCGGGCCGGACGAGCGAGAACCGCTGCGGGCCGCCGCCGTCGCTGTTGTTGTTGTTGCCGTGCCGGACCAGCACCCCGACCGACGTGTAGTGGAGCGACTTGATCGCCTTGTCGTCGATGGACGCCTCCATCCGGGCGTCATCGAGGTAGATCGTGTTGCCGATCGAGAAGACGGCGCCGGAGTCGAAGGGTGCCGCCGGCTCGATCTTGCCGTCGCCGTCGTCGCCGTCGTCGCCGCCGATCGCGTTGATGCCGAGGGCCCCGCCGCCGATCACGGCCAGGACGGTGACGGCGACCGCGCCGGTGACCAGCCGCTGACGGCGGCGCAGGCCACGGCCTTGCGAGAGGGCCGGACCGGCGTTGGGGGCGGGTACGTCGAGGTGGTCGGCCTCGGCATGGAGCAGCTGGGCAAGTCGTTCAGTCATGGTGAGCTCCTAGCTCGAGCGGGATCACGGCATCGCCGAGCAGGCCGCGCAGTCGGTTGAGGGCGTCCGAGGTCTGGCTCTTCACGGTGCCCTCGGAGCAGCCGAGGGCGCTGGCGGTCTGGGCCACGCTCAGGTCCTCGTAGTAGCGCAGCACGATCACCGCGCGCTGCCGCGGTGGCAGCTGGGAGAGCGCGACGATCAGGGCCGGTCGGTCGGTGGGGTCGCTCTCGTGATGTGGTTCGGGCAGCGTCTCGGTGGGCCGCTCGTTGCGCCACGACTTCTTCCGGAACCACGACGATGCGGTGTTCACCAGCACCGTGCGGGCGTAGCCCTGGGCGGCCTCGACCTCGCGAACCCTCGACCATGCGGCGTACGTCTTGGCGAGCGCGGTCTGCACGAGATCCTCGGCCTCGGTCCGGTCGCCCAGCATCAGGTAGGCGGTGCGGTAGAGCGAGGCCCAGGACGCGTGCACGAACTCGGTGAACTCCGCGTCGGACGGTGGACGTGGCATCGGCGACTCCCTTGCTTGTCACCCTCACAGATGCGTCAACCGGCGGGTCGGTTGGGTCCGGTCAGCCGGTCTCGCCGAACTGCTCCACGCGGATCGTGTCGGAGCGAACGCCGGCCTCGCCGAGGAGTCGAGTGGCGAACGATGCGAAGCCCACCGATCCGCAGACATAGGCACGCTCGGTGCCGAGCGCGAGGGGCGCGATCTCGTCGAGGTACGGCGGAGCCGCGACCCGCTCGCCGAGGTTCGCGCGCGTGAGCGCGACAAACGCACCGCCGGCCAGAAGCTCGTCGGCGTAGGGGAGATCGGGAAGGGTGCGGGCCACGGCCACCACCCGGAGCCGGTCGGAGAAGCCCATGCGGGAGGCGTAGCGGAGCATCGAGACGATCGGCACGACGCCGGAGCCGCCGGCGATGCAGATGGCGGGTACGTCGCCGGTCCAGGTGAACCAGCCGCCGATCGGGCCACGCAGCTCGACGACGTCGTCGACTCGGGCCTCGTCGTGGAGGAAGCCGGAGACCTCGCCGTCGGGCAGGCACTCGACCATCAGCTCGAGCAGGGGGTCGGCGGGGTCGGAGGCGATGGAGTAGGAGCGCTGGGCGGTGTAGTCGTCGGGGGCGCGGAGGCGAAGCACGTAGTGCTGGCCGGGCAGATGCTCGATCCGGTCGACGACCTCGAGTCGCAGCCGGACCAGGCTGTCGCCGTACCGCTCGATCTCGGCGACCCGGCCGGTGGTCCACGCGCCGATCGGGGGAGTGGTCACGGGTCGCCCTGGTAGCGCTGCTCGAGCCACGGGTCGCCTCGGTCGTGGTAGCCGTTCCGCTCCCAGAACCCGGGCAGGTCCGTGGCCATGAGCTCCAGCCGGGTGATCCACTTGGCGGACTTCCAGAAGTAGAGGTGCGGCACCAGCAGTCGCACCGGGCCGCCGTGATCGACGGGCAGCGGTCGCCCGTCGTAGTCCCAGACCACCCACGCTTTCCCGCCAGTCACGTCCGACAGCGGAAGGTTCGTGGTGTAGCCGGTGGTCGAGTGCGCCATCACGTACGCCGCCTCGGGGAGCGGGCCGGCCTGCCCGAGCAGGGTGTCGACGCTGACGCCGCCGAACGTCGTGTCGAACTTGCTCCACGTCGTTACGCAGTGGATGTCGCCGAAGTACGTCGACGCCGGCATGGCATGCATTTCACGCCAGGTCCACGTGCGTGGGGTGGAGACCAGGCCGTCTACGGTCATCGTCCACTGCTCGGGGTCGAGGTGGGGCGTGACCTCGGCGGTCAGGGTCGGCCAGTCGTCGCCGGTGTCGTACTGGCCGGGTGGCAGACGATCGGCGCGCCGCTGACGCTGGGCGCGACGGCTGCCGGTGAAGCCACGGGTGACTGGCACTTGAACCTCCTCTTGAGAGGGTAGGGCCGTGCCCTACTCCGCAGGCCGGATCCTGCTCCTGTTCGCCGGGTGCCTCGTGCTGGGAGTCGGAGTAGCGCTGCTCCTGACCGCGGACCTCGGCTCCGACGGCTACTCGACGCTGGTCAACGGCGTCTCGATCGCCCTCGACATCGAGTTCGTGCTGGCCAACGTCGCCATCAGCGTGATCTTCGTGTCGATGGCCGCAGCCCGTCGCGTCTACCCCGGTCTGGGGACCGTGGTCCAGGTGTTGGTCGTAGGGGGCACGGTGTCGATCCTGCTCGACCTGCTCGAGACCCCTGATGCCATGGCGGCTCGGATCGCGCTGCTCGTGGTGGCGTTCCCGGTGCTGGCGTTCGGCATCGCGGCCTACCTCGGCAGCCAGACCGGTGCCGGCCCGACCGAGGCTGCGGCGCTGGCCTGGGATCCGCCGGTGCCGTTCAAGTGGAGCTACAGCATGGTGCAGGGCGGAGGGGCCCTGGTGGGCTGGCTGCTCGGCGCGACCATCGGTGTCGGCACGATCGCTGTCATCGTCCTGCTCGGGCCGCTCGTCGACCTCGCGAGCCGCACCATGCGGCTCGACGTGCATCAGGCATGATGCGCCGGTGAGCGAGCGCGGACTGGTCCTCGGCAGTGGTGGGGTCACCGGAATCGCGTGGGAGACCGGGCTGATCGCGGGTCTCCATGAGGCCGGCGTCGACGTGACCGTCGCGGACCTGGTGGTCGGCACCTCGGCGGGATCGGTCGTCGGCGCGCAGATCACTGGCGGAGCGTCCGTACCCGACCTCTACGCCTTCCAGATCACGCCACCTCGGCCGAGCACCCCTCCCGCGCTGGGCGCCACGATCGGCATCGGGTACGCCGTTGCGATGCTGGGGTCGCTCGGCAACCTCGAGGCGCTCGGACGCCGGCTCGGCGCCTTCGCGCTGAAGCAGACCGCCCGCGGCCGTACGCCGACCCTCGAGGAGCGCTACGCGGCGATCAGCCAGCGGCTCGGCGACGCGACCTGGGCCGAGGCTGGTCGGTTGAAGGTCACCGCCGTCGACGCCAGGACGGGGGCGTTCCGCGTCTTCGACGGCACGGACGGAGTCCCTCTGCTGGACGCCGTCGCAGCCAGTTGTGCCGTGCCGGGCGTCTACCCGCCGGTGCCGATCGAGGGCCGGAGCTACATCGACGGCGGCGCGCGGTCGGGGACGAACGCCGGCGTCGCAGCTGGTTGCGAGCGGGTGCTCGCCCTGGCGCCCGTGGATCGGTCGATCGGGCCGATGAAGAACGTCACCCAGCTGCTGCCGGACACTCCGACCCTGGTGATCAGCCCCGACGCGGCCGCCCGAGAGTCGATGGGGAAGCACGTGCTCGACACAGCGGCCCGCGTGGCCAGCGCACAGGCCGGCCACGCCCAGGCCGCGCGGATCCTGGACGACGTGCGGGAGTTCTGGGGTTAGGCCGCCAGCTTGGCGCCGACCATCAATGTCCGCTCCACCAGGTGGTCGATCGCGTCGAGGTCGGTCTGCCCCAGCTCTGGGGTCTCGCCGGTGACCTTGCCTGCGCCGTACGGGTTGCCGTCCTCGAACTTCGTCGGGTCCGTGTAGCCGGGCGCGACGACGTAGCCCCCGAAGTGCATGAACGAGACGTAGAGACCGATCAGGGTGGACTCCTGGCCGCCGTGGAGCGTCTGGCTCGCCGTGAAGCCGGCATAGACCTTGTCGGCGAGCTCACCTTTCTGCCACAGCGGGCCAAGGGTGTCGATGAAGGCCTGCAGCTGCGAGGCCACGTGCCCGTAGCGGGTCGGTGAGCCCATCAGCACCACGTCGGCCCAGGCCAAGTCCTCAGGCTCCGCGATGGGTTCGTCCTCCACCTCGGCCCGGTGTGCCACCCAGGCGTCCTGTGACTCGATGGCCTCCTGGAGTGCCAGCTCGTGGACGTGCCGCAGGCGCACCTCGGCACCCTGCTTCTCTGCTGCCTGGGCCGCCCGCTGGGCCATCGCGTGCACGGTGCCGGTCGACGAGTAGTAGATGATGGCGATCTTCGTAGCCATGCCGTCCGGTACCCGGCACTACCGGGGGCTAACGGGTCGCGCTGGCTCCCTAGGATGGTCGCCATGCCCGAGATAACACGTGACGAGGTCGCGCACCTGGCGACTCTCGCCCGGATCGACCTGGACGACGCCGAGCTCGACCACCTCGCGCCCCAGCTGTCGGTCATCCTCGAGTCGGTCGCCTCGATCGCCGGGGTCGCCGGCGACGACGTGCCGCCCACCTCGCACCCGATGCCGCTGACCAACGTGTTCCGCGAGGACGTCGTGGCACCCTGCCTGACCGCAGAAGAGGCGCTGTCGGGAGCCCCGGCCGTCGAGGAGCAGCGGTTCGCCGTCCCGCGGATCCTGGGGGACGAGCAGTGAGCTCCGTGACCCGCAAGACGGCCGCCGACCTTGCCGCCGATCTCGCGTCGGGCGCGGTCACCTCGGTCGAGCTGACCCAGGCCCACCTCGACCGGATCGGCGAGGTCGACAGTGCGGTCCACGCGTTCCTCCACGTAGACACGGAAGGCGCGCTGGCCCAGGCCGCCGACTCCGACGCTCGGCGCGCGGCCGGCAACCCGGCCAGCGCCCTCGACGGAGTGCCGATCGCGGTCAAGGACGTGCTCGCCACCCGGGGTCTGCCGACCACCTGCGGCTCCAAGATCCTCGAGGGCTGGGTGCCGCCCTACGACGCCACCGTGGTCACCAAGCTGCGCGCGGCCGGGCTGCCGATCCTGGGCAAGACCAACATGGACGAGTTCGCGATGGGCTCCTCGACGGAGCACTCCGCGTATGGCCCGACCCACAACCCGTGGAACCTCGACCGGATCCCCGGCGGCTCCGGCGGAGGTTCCGCGGCGGCGGTTGCCTCCTACGAGGCTCCGCTCGCCCTCGGCACAGACACCGGCGGTTCGATCCGCCAGCCAGGCGCGGTCACCGGCACCGTCGGCGTGAAGCCGACCTACGGCTCGGTGTCGCGCTACGGGTTGGTGGCACTGGCCAACTCCCTCGACCAGGTCGGTCCGGTGACCCGCACGGTGCTCGACGCGGCCATGCTGCACGAGCTGATCGGAGGGCACGACCCGATGGACTCCACGTCCATCCAGGACCGGGTGCCCGATCTCACCGACGCGGTGCGGCTCGGCGCGACCGGTGACCTTTCCGGCGTCCGGATCGGCGTCGTCAAGGAGCTCGGCGGTGAGGGTTACCAAGATGGCGTGCTCGCGCGGTTCCAGGAGTCGGTCGACCTGATGGTGGGCGCCGGCGCCGAGGTGGTCGAGGTGTCCTGCCCGACGTTCGTGCACGCGCTCGCCACCTACTACCTGATTCTTCCGGCGGAGGCGTCGAGCAACCTCGCGAAGTTCGACGCGATGCGCTATGGCCTGCGGGTGCTGCCCGAGGGCGTGGACAACCCGAGCGCCGAGGAGGTCATGCGTGCCACCCGCGACGCCGGCTTCGGCGACGAGGTGAAGCGCCGGATCATCCTCGGCACCTACGCGCTGTCGAGCGGCTACTACGACGCCTACTACGGCCAGGCCCAGAAGGTGCGCACGCTGATCTCGCGCGACTTCGACGCGGCGTTCGAGAAGGCCGACGTGCTGATCTCACCGACCGCCCCGACCACGGCGTTCGAGATCGGCACCAAGGTCGACGACCCGCTGGCGATGTACCTCAACGACCTCGCGACGATCCCCGCCAACCTGTCGGGCGTGCCGGGCATCTCGGTGCCGAGCGGCCTCGCGGACGAGGACGGCCTGCCCGCCGGCGTACAGATCCTGGCGCCGACCATGGCCGACGACCGCGTCTACCGCGTCGGCGCGGCGCTCGAGGCAATGCTCGCGGGGAAGTGGGGTGGGCCGTTGCTCAACCAGGCTCCCGAGCTGGGAGGGGCGGCATGACCGAGACCCTGGTTCCCTTCGACGAAGTGCTGGAGAAGTACGACCCGGCCCTGGGCCTCGAGGTCCACGTCGAGCTCAACACCAACACCAAGATGTTCTGCGGATGCCCCGCGTCGTTCGGCGAGGAGCCGAACACATCGGTCTGCCCGGTCTGCCTCGGCCTGCCCGGCGCCATGCCGGTCGTCAACCGCAAGGCCGTGGAGTCGGCGATCCGGATCGGCCTCGCACTCAACTGTGAGATCGCGGAGTGGTGCCGATTCGCGCGCAAGAACTACTTCTACCCGGACATGCCGAAGAACTTCCAGACCTCCCAGTACGACGAGCCGATCGCGTTCGAGGGCTTCATGGACGTCGAGGTCGATGGTGAGACCTTCCGGGTCGAGATCGAGCGCGCCCACATGGAGGAGGACACCGGGAAGTCGCTCCACGTCGGCGGTGCTACGGGACGCATCCATGGTGCCGACTACTCACTGGTCGACTACAACCGCGCCGGCATCCCGCTCATCGAGATCGTCACCAAGCCGATCCTCGGCGCGGGCGAGAAGACGCCGGCGCTCGCCCGGGCCTACGTGCAGCAGCTGCGCGAGCTGATCGTGGCGCTGGATGTCTCCGAGGCCCGGATGGACCAGGGCAACCTGCGCGCCGACGTGAACCTGTCGCTCGCCCCGAAGGACGCCGGAGGGCTCGGCACCCGCACCGAGACCAAGAACGTCAACTCCTTCCGGTCCGTCGAGCGGGCCGTGCGCTACGAGATGTCGCGTCACGCAGGCGTGCTCGACGGGGGAGAGAAGATCCTCCAGGAGACCCGCCACTGGCACGAGGACACCGGCATCACCACCAGCGGCCGCGAGAAGTCCGACGCCGACGACTACCGCTACTTCCCCGAGCCCGACCTGGTGCCGGTGGCGCCGGCGAAGGAGTGGGTCGAGGAGCTGCGCGGCACGCTCCCCGAGAACCCCACGCAGAAGCAGGCGCGGCTCCAGGCCGAGTGGGGGTTCTCCGACCTCGAGATGCGCGACACCGTCGGCGCGGGTGCGTTGCTGCTCGTCGAGAAGACGATCGCGGCCGGCGCCAGCCCGACCGCTGCCCGCAAGTGGTGGCTCTCCGAGCTCGCGCGCCGGGCCAACGACACCGGCGTCGACATCGCGGAGCTGGGCGTGACGCCGACCGACGTGGCCGGCGTACAGGCTCTGGTCGACGCGGGCACGATCAACGACAAGCTGGCCCGACAGGTGTTCGAGGGACTGGTTGCCGGCGAGGGGACTCCGGCGGAGATCGTGGCTGCCCGCGGGTTGGCGATCGTCTCCGACGAGGGTGCGCTCAGCACAGCCGTTGACGCCGCGATCGCCGCCAACCCCGACGTCGCCGACAAGATCCGCGATGGCAAGGTTGCCGCGGCCGGTGCGCTGATCGGTGAGGTCATGAAGGAGATGCGCGGCCAGGCCGACGCCGGCCGGGTGCGCGAGCTGATCCTGGAGAAACTGGCCTAGACGAGACCGCCGAGCACCGGCGGCAGTCCCTGGGTCGGCCCGCGCTCGACCAGGCCGAGGATCGCCTCCAGGTCGAGATGATCTTCGATGGCGTCCGCGATCGCGTCGATTCGTGCCTCCCGCGCGGTGGCGAACGAGACGCCCCCGGCGTGCCACCCGGCGACACCGGTCGCCTCGGCGACTACCCCGAGCCAGGCCGCCCGGAACTCGTCGCCCTCCAGGCAGCCGTGCCACATCGTGCCGAACACGGCGTCCCGACGGGCGCCCGGGGGGAAGTCATCGCTGTCGCCGACGTCCACCAGCCCGTGATGGATCTCGTAGCCCGACACCGGGACGTTCAGCGCCCGTCCCGTCGGCAGGCCCAGGACCTTGTCGGCCGCGAACGTGGTGTCCACGTCGAGCAGCCCGAGCCCCACGGCGCTCGCGCCCGGCTCGCCCTCGATGCCCGCTGGGTCGGTGATCCGACGGCCCAGCATCTGGAAGCCTCCGCAGATGCCGAGGACCGCGCCACCCTTGGCCGCGTGGGCCTGGATGGCGGTGTCGAGCCCGCGGTCGCGAAGCCACCCGAGATCGGCGAGCGTCGCCCGGGTGCCGGGCAGCACGACCACGTCGGCCGAGTGCAACGCCCGCGGATGGTCGACGAAGGCGACCTCCACCTGAGGTTCGAGGGCCAACGCGTCGATGTCGGTGAAGTTGCTGATCCGCGGCAGCCGCACCACGGCGACCCGTAGGCGGTCACCCGTCGTCGGCGCCGCGGCCGCGCGGTCGCCGACCGACAACGAGTCCTCGGAGTCGAGCCAGAGACCCGGCAGCCAGGGGAGGACGCCGACCACCGGCCGGTGCGTCACTGCCTCGAGTATCTCGAGGCCCGGCTTCAGCAGATCGAGATCGCCACGGAACTTGTTCACGACCAGGCCGCTGATCAGCGCCTGGTCTGCCTCGTCGAGCAGCGCGAGCGTGCCGTGCATGGCGGCGAAGACACCGCCACGGTCGATATCGCCGACGAGAAGGGCCGGGATCGAGGCGTGCCTGGCCAGCCCCAGGTTGATGAAGTCGTGCCGGCGCAGGTTCACCTCGGCCGGGCTGCCAGCTCCTTCGCACACCACAACGTCGAACCGGCCCGCGAGGTCGTCGAAGGCGGCGAACGCAGCCGTGGCCAGCGCCGCCCGTCCGCTGGCGAAGTCGCGGGCGTCGAGGTGGCCGGCCGGGCGGCCCATCACCACGATGTGGCTGCCCCGGTCGCTTCCAGGCTTGAGCAGCACCGGGTTCATCGCGGCCTCGGGCTCGGCGCGGCTGGCGATGGCCTGGATCCACTGCGCCCGGCCGATCTCGAGGCCCTCGGAGGTGACCATCGAGTTGTTCGACATGTTCTGGGCCTTGAACGGCGCCACCCGCAGTCCCCGTCGCGACAGGGCCCGGCACAGGCCAGTCGTGACGACGGTCTTCCCCGCGTCGGAGGTCGTGCCGAGCACGATCAGGCTGCCGCTCATCGAGCACACCCTAGGGGTGCCCCACGGGTGGTCCATTCCACACGGACGCGGCACATCACGGGTCCGGCGAGGGCGTACAGTGAGCGCGCTCCCGTCCCAAGCGGGGGTGCCACGGTGCTCAAGGAAATCCGGTGTGACTCCGGTGCTGTCCCGCAACTGTGAAGCCGGCCGCTCGTGAGGCCGGACGAGCCAGGTCAAATGGCCCGTGGCCACGTAACTACCCTCGGACGAAGGATAGTTCGTGCGGCAACGGCCATTCCTGGCTCTAGCGGTGCGACGACTTTCGTCCTCCGAAATCCGGAGGATGCTGTGCCCAACCTCATTACCCCGCGCCGCCGCTCGAGCTGGTCGGTGCTGCCCCTGTTCCTCGCGCTTCTCTTCTCGTTGAGCGCCTGCGGGGACGACGACGACGGCGACGCCGGTAAGGACGAGCCCTCGGCGTCCCCGTCCGAAGCCGCCTTCCCCGTGTCCGTGCTGTCCGGGCCGATCGACGGAGGCGAGGAGATCACGGTCGAGACCGAGCCCCAAGCGATCATCTCGCTGAGCCCGACGGCGACCGAGATGCTGTGGGCCATCGGCGCCGACGAGCAGGTGATCGCGGTCAGCGATCAGTCCGACTACCCCGAGGGGGTGCCGACCACTGAGCTCTCCGGCTATGAGCCCAACGTGGAGGCGATCCTCGGCTACGAACCCGACCTCGTGGTGGCCTCCGGCGACAGCGGCGACCTGGTTGCGGGACTCGGCGCGGTCGACGTTCCGGTGCTGCTCCTGCCCTCGGCGACCGATCTCGACGAGGCCTACTCGCAGTTCGAGCGGCTCGGTGCGGCGACCGGACACATCGCGGAGGCCGCCGAGGTGGTCGGCGAGATGCAGACCGGAATCGAAGCGGCGCTGGCCAAGGCACCCGACGGTGAGGGCCTCACCTACTTCCACGAGCTCGGCCCGGATCTCTACACGGTCACCGGCAACACGTTCATCGGCGAGATCTACAGCCTCTTCGGCATGACGAGCATCGCGGACGCCGCCGGTGAGGGCGACGACTACCCCCAGCTGTCCAGCGAGTACGTCGTCTCCGAGGACCCCGACATGGTGTTCCTGGGCGACAACGAGTGCTGCAAGGTCACCGCCGAGGACGTCCAGGCCCGGCCCGGCTGGCAGGAGATGTCTGCGGTGCGCGACGGCCGGATCTACGTGGTCAGCGAGGACATCACCAGCAGGTGGGGTCCCCGCGTCGTGGACTTCGTGGAGCTGATCGGCGAGCTCCTGGCCGAGCGCGCCGAGCAGCCGGCCAGCTGATCGGTCCAATCATGTCGCTGGAGGTCTCGAGGGCAGCGGATGCGCCCGTGCTGCGCACGGGGGTGCGTCGCTGGTACGCGACGCGCCCCTCGGCACGGGTGCTGAAGCTCGCCCTCGGGACCGTCGCGCTGGCTGGTGCTCTCCTCGTGGGGGTGCTGGTCGGGGCCGCCGGGCTCAGCGTTCGGGGCGTCCTGTTGGAGCTGCTCGACGGGCTGCCCGGCGTGCACGTCGACTCCGGACTCTCGGCGACGCAGCAGGCGATCCTGTGGCAGATCAGACTGCCTCGGGTGGTGCTCGGTGCCATGGTGGGCGCCACGCTCGCGGTTGCGGGCACGGCGTACCAGGGGGTGTTCCGCAACCCGCTGGCCGATCCCTACCTGCTCGGCGTCTCCAGTGGCGCCGGTCTCGGCGCAACGCTCGGGATCGTTGCCGGAGGCGGCATCGGGCCGCTCGGCATCCCGCCGCTGGCCTTCCTCGGTGGGGTGATCGGGGTCGCGGCGACGTACGCCCTGGGACGCAGCGTGGGCGGCAATCGCGGGGCAGTGGTGATCGTGCTGGCCGGGGTCGCGGTGGGAGCGTTCTTCAACGCCATCCAGAACTTCGTGCAGCAGCGGTACGACGACTCGCTGCTCGCCGTCTACTCCTGGATGCTCGGCCGGCTGAGCACCGACGGGTGGTCGGACGTCTTGATCGCGCTGCCCTACGTCGTTGTCTCCTGCGGCACGATCCTGCTCTACCGGCGAACGCTGGACGTGATGGCCGTCGGCGATGTCGAGGCCAGCAGCCTCGGGGTCAACCCCGCCCGGGTTCGGCTGGTGCTGGTGCTCGCCGCCACGCTCGGCACGGCAGCAGTGGTCAGCGTCAGTGGGCTGATCGGTTTTGTCGGCATCGTGGTTCCGCACGCGGTTCGGCTCCTCTTCGGTGCGGCCCATCACACCCTGCTCCCGCTCGCGCTGCTGTTCGGGGCGGCGTTCTTGGTGCTCGCCGACGTAGTGGCTCGTTATGCGCTGTCGCCGGCCGAGCTGCCGATCGGGGTCGTCACGGCCGTCGTGGGGGCACCGTTCTTCCTGGTCGTCCTTCGTCGCTACAAGGGGCAGCTGTGAGTGCGGCGACGGCGGTCGAGTGCCGCGACGTCGGCGTCGAGCGCGGCGGCGTGCCGGTAGTGACCGGTGTGGAGCTGGAGATCGAGACCGGTGACTGGGTGGCGGTCGTCGGCCCCAACGGTGCCGGGAAGACATCACTGCTGCACGCCATCGCGGGACTGCTACCCGCGAGCGGCCGGATCGTGGTCGCCGGGCTGGACCCCAGCCACGCGTCGCGACGTCGGATGGCCAGGGTCGTCGCCCTGATGCCCCAGAGCCCGATCGTGCCCGAGGGGGTCAGCGTGCGCGAGCTGGTGCAGCTCGGACGGACCCCCCACCTGAAACGGTTCGGCACGGAGTCGGCCGCCGACCGCGCGGCCGTCGAGCGGACGATCCGCCGCCTCGAGCTCGAGGAGCTCGCCGACCGTCCTGCGGTCGAGCTGTCCGGGGGCGAACTGCAGCGCGTCGTGCTCGGCCGCGCCCTCGCCCAGGAACCCCAGGTGCTGCTGCTCGACGAACCCACCAGCGCGCTGGACATCGGTCACCAGCAGGCGGTGCTCGACCTGGTCAACACCATGCGGGTCGAGGACGGGCTGACGGTGGTGGCCGCGATGCACGACCTCACGCTGGCCGGGCACTACGGACGGCGAGTGGTGCTGCTCCACGAAGGTCGCGTGGTGGCCGACGGTTCGCCCGAGGCAGTGCTCGAGCCCGCCCGGCTCGCCGACGTGTACGCCGCCCGGGTGGAGGTCCTCCAGCGCGACGCCGGACCGGCCGTGCTGCCGTTGCGGGCTCAGCGATGAGCGTGCTCGTGGCCACCGCGCTCGACACGTGGCTGATGGAGCCACCTCCACGAGCGCACCCGGTGGTCGGCTTCGGCCGCTACCTCGGGGCCGCGGAGCGTCGCCTGCCCTCCGGGCCGCGCGGGCGCGCGTTGGTTGCGGGGGCCGTTGCCTGGTCGGGCGGAGCGGTGGCAGCCGCGGCGCTGGGCACCGGTGTGGAGCGCGTGGCCGCGCGCGCCGGACGCCCGTGGGGCACGCTCGTCCGTGGGCTGGCGCTGTGGCCGTTGCTGTCCGCTCGGATGCTGTTCGCCGAGGTCACCGCGGTCGAGACCGCTCTCGGCGACGGCACGACGTACGGGGCGAGGGCGCTGTCCCGGATCGTCAGCCGCGAGACCGACGGCCTGACCGACGACGAGGTCCGCGGTGCTGCGGTCGAGTCGCTGGCCGAGAACCTGTCCGACTCCCTGGTGGCACCGCTGTTCTGGTACGTGCTCGCGGGCCTGCCCGGTGCCGCGGTGTACCGGTTCGCCAACACCGCAGACGCCTGCTGGGGCTATCTCTCCCCGCGCTGGCGCTACGCCGGTCGAGCCGCCGCCCTGGCCGACGACGCGCTGAACCTCGTGCCCGCGCGGCTCACCGCGGCACTACTCATGGGCCCGTCAGGACGGACCGGCCTGCGTGGCGAGGCCCGCAAGACCCGGTCGCCGAACGCCGGCTGGCCGATGGCGGCGATGGCGCTACGGCTCGACCTGCGGCTGACCAAGCGAGACCACTACGACCTCAACCCTGCCGGCTCGCCTCCGGGGCCCGCGTCCGTGCCGGCCGCGGTGCGCGCAGCCCGGCAAGCGGCCGTCCTAGCCGTCGGACTCGCCCTGATGGGCGAGGCCGTCACCCGTCGACACCGAGGAGCACGATCATGACCAGCACCGAGCCACTGCCTCGTCACGACAAGCAGCGACCCCCTCGGCGCGATGTGGCGTCACTCGTGCTGGTCAACACCGGCGACGGGAAGGGCAAGTCCACCGCCGCGTTCGGCACGATCATGCGCGCGGTGGCCCGGGAGTGGTCGGTGTGCGTGGTGCAGTTCATGAAGTCGGGGAAGTGGAAGGTGGGCGAGGAGGCCGTGGCCCGCCGGCTGGGGGTGGAGTGGTGGACGATCGGCGACGGTTTCACCTGGGAGTCCGACGACATCGACCGCTCGGCGACGATCGCCCGTGAGGCGTGGGCGGCGGCGGCGGAGGCGCTCGCCTCCGGTCGCTACGACCTGGTGGTACTCGACGAGGTGACCTACCCGGTCAACTACGGCTGGATCGATGGCGACCAGGTCTGGACGGCGATCCGCGACCGGGCGGAGAAGACCAACGTGTTCTGCACCGGCCGCAACGCCCCCGCGCCGCTGATCGAGCTGGCGGACACGGTGACCGAGATGCGGATGGTCAAGCACGCCTACGAGACCGGCGTCCGCGCCCGCCGGGGGATCGACTTTTAGTGTCCGACTCCCTCCACGACCACGGCGACCGGCAGGTCCCTGCCGGAGCCCTCGACCTGGCGGTCAACGTCCTCGGGCCGACCCCGGAGTGGCTCCGGGCCGAGCTGAGCGCGGTCGACCTGGCGGCGTATCCCGATCCGGCGCCCGCGCTGGCAGCGGTCGCCGCCCGGCACGGCGTGCCCGTCGAGGAGTGCCTGCTCGTCAATGGCGCGGCCGAGGCGTTCTGGCTGCTCGCACAGGCCCTGCGGCCCCGGCTGGCCGCTTGCGTGCACCCGTCGTTCACCGCCCCGGAGGCCGCGCTCCGGGACAGCGGCGTACCCGTGCATCAGGTGCACCGCACACCGGCCGACGACTTCGCCCTGGATCCGTCGACGGTCCCGGAAGAGGCCGACCTGGTGGTGCTGGGGCGACCGGACAACCCCACCGGGCGGCTGGAGTCGCTCGAGGTGATCTCCGCGCTCGTCCGGCCCGGTCGGGTGATCGTGGTCGACGAGGCCTTCGCCGACTTCCTGCCTGATGCCGCTGGCCTGCACCCGATGAGACTGCCGGGGGTCGTGTGCGTGCGCAGCCTGACCAAGCTCTGGGGCCTCGCCGGTCTCCGGGTCGGCTACGTGCTGGCCGAGCCGACCCTCGTGCGCCGGCTCTCGGCGGTCCGCCAACCGTGGCCGGTCAACGCGCTCGGCGCTGCGTGCGACCACCTTGTTGTGCGGTGCCGAGGACGAACGGCGCAGCCGGGCCGTGGCCGTGGCCGCGGCCCGGCGTGAGCTGGTCGACGGGCTCTCGCGGTTGCCGGTCGAGGTCTGGGAGTCGCCGGCCAACTTCGTCCTGCTGCGCGCCGACCGGCCCGACCTTCGCGAGCGGCTGCTCGAGCACGACATCGCCGTACGCCGCGGCGAGACGTTTCCGGGCTTGGACGCTGGCTACGTTCGGGTTGCGGTTCATCCCGACCCGGAGGCCCGTGCCCTACTGCTCGAAGGACTGCAGGCCGTGCTCGGCGGCCGGCCTGGCTCCCGACCACCGCGTCCAGCGGCGCGCCCGCCGGCAACGCGCACGCTGATCCTCGGCGGTGCGAGATCGGGCAAGTCCCGGCATGCCCAGCAGCTGCTGGCCCATCAGGCAGAGGTGCTCTACCTGGCGCCGGGTCCGGTACCGGACGACGCGGACGCCGACTGGGCGGCCCGGGTGGCCGCCCATCAGGACAGCCGGCCAGCGACCTGGACGACGGTGGAGACCCGCGACGTCGCTGCCGCGCTGGCCCGGGCGGAGGTGCCGGTGCTCGTCGACTGCCTCGCCACCTGGCTGGCCGAGACGATGTCCGAGGTCGGCGCGTGGGAGTCCCTCGACGGCGCGACCGACTGGCACGACCGCCTCGACTCCGAGGTCGACCGCCTGCTGGAGGCGTGGCGCTCGGTGACGGTGCCAGTCGTCGCGGTCAGCAACGAGGTCGGGTCCGGCGTGGTGCCCGCGACCCGGGCCGGCGTGCTCTTCCGCGACGCGCTGGGGCGCCTCAACCAGCGGCTGGCCGATGCATCCGAAGACGTCCGAGTCGTGGTGGCTGGACGAGTGCAGCGACTGCCTGGAGGAACCTCATGACCTCGATCACCGCGCCCGACGAGGAGGCCCGGGAAGCGGCCCGGCTCCGGCTCGACTCACTGGCCAAGCCGCTGGGGGCGTTGGGTCGGTTGGAAGAGCTCGCGATCTGGCTGGCCGGCGTCCAGGGCACCGGCGCCCCGACGGCACCGGAGTCGGTCGCGGTCGTGCTCTTCGCGGGCGACCACGGAGTGACCAGCGGAAACCGTGCCGTGTCGGCGTACCCCCGAGACGTGACCGCGATGATGGTCTACGAGTTCCTGCGCGGGGGCGCGGCCGTCAACGTGCTTGCCCGGGTGAACGACGCCCGCGTCAGGGTGTTCGACATCGGGGTCGACGCCGACCTGATCGACGCCCCACCCCAGGTCGTGAAGCACAAGGTGCGCCGTGGCAGCGGCGCGATCGACCGGGAGGACGCGCTGACGGCCCAGGAGACCGAGGCGGCACTGTCCGCGGGCGCGACGATCGCCGACGAGGAGATCGATGCGGGCGCCGACCTGCTGGTCCCCGGCGACATGGGCATCGGCAACACGACCGTCGTCGCCGCGTTGGTCGGTGCGGCGCTGGGTCTCGAGGCCCGCGACGTGGTCGGCCGCGGCACCGGTATCGACGACGCGACGCGCGTCAGCAAGCTGGCCGTGGTCGACGCCGCAATCTCGCGCGCACGGCCCCACCGCGACGATCCGGTTGCGCTGCTCCGCGTGGTGGGCAGCGCGGACGTCGCGGCGATGACCGGCTTCCTGCGCCGCGCCGCCGAGCGCGGCGTGCCGGTTCTTCTCGACGGCGTGGTCTCGGGGGCCTGCGCCGTCCTGGCCGAGCGCCTGGCCCCAGGAGCGGCGGCCTGGTGGTGCGCCGGCCATCGGTCGACCGAGCCGGCGCACCGCCTGTGCCTGGAGGCGCTCGGGCTCGAACCCGTCGTCGATCTGGGCATGCGTCTCGGCGAGGCGACCGGGGCGCTGGTCGCCCTCCCGGTGCTGCGCGCGGCCCCGTCGCTGCTGGCCCAGATGTCGACTCTCGCCGAGATCACCGGGACAGATCCGGAACCGCAGCCGTGACCGTCCTGGTGGACGGGCTGCGGCTCGCGGTGGGCACGTTGACCGTCGTCCCGGTCAAGCCACCGCGCACGGTCGGCTCGTCGGTGGCGGCCGTCGCGATGTCGCTCGCCCCGCTGGCAGCTGCGCCGGTGGCCGCGGCCGGTGTCGCGGCGGTGTACGCCGGTGATGCGCTGGCGCTGCCCACCCTGCTCACCGCGACGATCGCCGTGGCGGGGTTGGCCGTGGCGTCCGGCGCGCTGCACCTGGACGGCCTGGCCGACACCGCGGACGGACTGGCCGCTCCCGGCGGACGCGAACGACGGTTGCAGGTGATGCGTGGGGGCGACGTCGGACCCGCCGGTGTCGCGGTGCTCGTCTTCGTGCTGCTCGCGCAGGTCACTGCGTTGGCCGGCGTACTCGCCACTCGCGGGGCGACCACCGCCGCGGTAGCGCTGGTCCTCGGCGTCGCGGCCAGCCGGGCGGGTCTGGCCCTGGCCTGCGTGCGTGGGTTCCCGGGCGCCCGACCGGACGGGCTCGGCTCGGGGGTGGCCGGCACGGTGCCGCCAGCCGCGGCCGTCGCCGTGGGCGTGCTGGTGGCCGCAGCTGCGGGTGGGCTCCACGGGGTGCGCGGCTTGGCGGGTGTGCTGGCGGCGGCGCTCGCGGTCGGCTCGGTGCTGCTGCTCGCCAGGAGGACGATCGGTGGAGTCACCGGAGACGTGCTCGGTGCCTGCGTAGAGGTCGCCCTCACGGCCTACCTCCTGGCGGAGGTCGCCGACCCCTCCGCTAGCTGACGGTGTTGACCTGCTCCAGGAAGTCGAGCAGCAGCTCGTGCACGCGTTCGGGCTGCTCGACCTGGACGAAGTGGCTGCCGTCCAGCTCGAGGTAGCCGGCACCGGCGATCCGGTCGGCGGCCGTCTTCATGTCGCGCGAGCCGGCCAGGATGTCGTGCTTTCCCGCGACGAACATGGCCGGAACGGTGACCTTGCTGAGCCGGACCCGGGCATGCCGCGAGGTGCTCAGCGCCAGATGCATGTACCACTGCACCGGCACCTGGAGGAACTCCTTGATCGCGACGGCGGCGAGCTCGGGGTCCGGCACCGGGTTCAGGAACCGGACGAGAGTCAGCAGGTCGATCGTGCGTGGCCCGATGGGCAGTCGCGACGTGACCGGCGACAGCGCCCAGCCGCCGTGCTTCAGGGCTCGGGCGACGTTGACGGTCACGGCCCGCGCAACAGGGTGCGGAAGTCGGAACGGGGCGAGCATCGTGCGGAACGTGTCGCCCGGGACGCCACACACGGCGAAGAGTCCGGTCACCCGCTCGGGGTGGCGCACCGCGAGCTCGAACATCGTGTTGACGCCCATCGACCAGCCCATCAGCACGGCCTGGTCGATGCCGAAGTGGTCCATGACCGAGAGGCCGTCCTCGACGAAGTGCTCGATCTCGACGTGGCTGGGGTCGCGCGGTCGCTCGGAGCCGCCCACGCCGCGGTGGTACCAGGACACGACCCGGACGCCGCAGTCGGGCTGCAGCAGGGCGGGCCACATGAACGGGTTGGTGCCGAGGCCGTTGCAGAGCACGACGGTCGGGCCGTCGATCAGCAGGTCGGGGTCGTTGGTCCAGGCGCGCAGGTGGGTGCCGTCGTCGGACAGGAAGTCGTGATAGCTGATCGACGAGGCGGTGGCGGCCCGGGCTGCGGAGGTCGGCATACCTCGATTGTGCCCGAGGCGACCTCTCGGATCGGTCAGCGCTGCGCGGCGCGGACGCTCGCGTCGGCCGGCGCCGCCTGGCGCGGCTTCCGGGCGGCGAGGTAGTCGGCGACGTCCTGCCGTTCGACCCGGCGTTTGGCGCACTGGGTGGCCGCGAGCATGGCGTTGCGGCGGGAGACCTGCTGGGACGCGACGGACCAGGTGCGGGCGGCGGTCGCGAGGTTGGGAATGGTGGGCAGGTGCATCATGGTGGGCTCCGAGTTGCGAGTGCGCTGGATCCCGACGTTAGACCTGCAGAGACCTCTTGGCATCACGTGGGCATGACATCTTCGTGAACTCACAGCCAGTCCTCAGTCTGGAACCGGTTCCCCGATGGTCGCGCCGCTCCGGGTGGCTCCGATGCTGGCCACGACGACGCAGGCCATCGCGAGGAGCTGCACCGGGCTGAGCAGCTCACGCAGCACGACCAGGCCGGCCAGCGCCGCGGCGGCCGGTTCGAGGCTCATCAGCACGCTGAAGACCGATGGCCGCAGGGAGCGGAGCGCGACCAGCTCGCAGGTGTAGGGGATGACCGAGCTCAGCAGGCCGACCAGAGCGCCGAGCAGCAGGATCCGGCGCTCGTCGAGCGACGACGTCCCGCCCGCCTCGAGGAGCAGCGGCACCAGCAAGACGGTCGCGACCACGCTGGCCATGGTCAGCCCGTCGAACCCCGGCCACCGTCGACCGGTCTGCGCGCTGAGCAGGATGTACGACGCCCACGCGGCGCCGGCGAGCAGCGCGAACAGCACGCCGGCGACCGTGAGATCGGCCCGTTCGAGGCCGAGCAGCAGGACGCCGACAGCAGCGAGGGCCACCCACAGGAGGTCGCGGGGTCGGCGCGAGCCGAGCACGGCCAGCGTGAGCGGGCCGACGAACTCGATGGTCACCGCGATCCCGAGCGGGATCCGCGCGAACGCCTGGTAGATCGACCAGTTCATCAGGCCCAGGGTGGCACCGAAGGCGAGCACCACCAGCCAGTCCTGGCGCGAGCGCCCGCGCAGCGAGGGCCGGGCAACAACGGCGAGTACGAGCGCGCTCACGGCCAGCCGGACCCACACGATCGTCGTCGGGTGGGCTTCGTCGAAGAGGTCCTTGGCGACCCCCGCCCCGAACTGCACCGACAGGATGCCGATCAGCACCAGCCAGATCGGCGACAGCCCCCGTGCGGTGGGGGCCGATGAGTTCGCCGTGGTCACCGGGTCAATGTAGGAGGACGATCAGGATTGGCGACGAGAGGGGACCAGATGAGCACCGTGTTGATGGTCGGCACCCGCAAGGGACTGTGGATCGGCCGGTCGGACGACGACCGGGTCGAGTGGGACTTCACGGGTCCACACCACGACATGGAGGACGTCTACTCGTGCATGGTCGACGGCCGGGTGACCGGTCCGGGCGGCGCGCCCCGGCTTCTGTCCGGTGCGTCCTCGAGCTGGCTGGGACCACAGGTGCGCTGGTCCGACGACCTGGGCGAGAGCTGGCACGAGACCCCCAACGGCGCGATCCGCTTCGGCGAGGGCGAGGACGCGTCGGTCGAGCGGATCTGGCAGCTCACCCCCGGCGTCGGCGACGGCGTCGTCTGGGCCGGCACCGAGCCCGGCGCGGTGTGGCGGTCGACCGACGGCGGTGAGCACTTCGATCTCGAGGAGGCGCTGTGGCAGCACCCGCAGAAGCCCGACTGGGGGGCCGGCTTCGGCGGACAGGCGTTCCACACGATCCTTCCGCACCCCACGGACCCGACGTCGGTGACCGTGGCGATCTCGACCGGCGGCGTCTACCAGACCGACGACGACGGCGGCTCGTGGACCGCGCGCAACCAGGGCATCCGGGCCGAGTTCCTGCCGGAGGGCCAGCAGTACCCCGAGTTCGGCCAGTGCGTGCACAAGGTGACCCGGCACCCGTCCCGCCCCGAGCGGCTCTATCTCCAGAACCACGGCGGCGTCTACCGCTCCGACGACCACGCCGCCTCCTGGCAGTCGATCGCGGACGGACTGCCGGCCGACTTCGGGTTCCCCGTCGTCGTACACCCTCACGATCCGGACACGGTCTACGTCTTCCCGCTCAATGCAGGTGAAGGTCGCTACCCGACCGACGGCCAGGCAAGAGTCTGGCGCTCCACCGACGCCGGTGACCACTGGAGGCCCCTGGATGACGGGCTGCCCGACTACTTCTACGTCGGCGTCATGCGCGATGCGATGACAGCGGACGACCACGAGACCGCGGGCCTCTACGTCGGTGCCCGCAACGGCGCCGTGTGGGGCTCGGCCGACGAGGGGAAGACCTGGCGACAGCTGGTCGCGAACCTCCCCGACGTGATGGTGGTCAGGGCCGCATCCTTCTGACAGCGGCCGATCCGTCTGGGAGCATGCCGAGATGAGCAGCTTCGAGGTCAGCCGGTCGACCTCCATTGCCGCCGATCCGGCTCTGGTGCACGGGTTGATCAGCGACTTCCACGAGTGGCCGAAGTGGTCGCCATGGGAGGACCTGGACCCGGAGATGGAGCGCACGCACTCGGGCGCCGAGTCCGGCGTGGGCGCCCACTACGCCTGGAACGGCAACCGCAAGGCCGGCGAGGGCTGGATGGAGATCACGTCGTCCTCGCCCGACGAGGTCGGGCTGACCGTCTCCTTCCTGAAGCCGTGGAAGGCGACCAACGACATCGTCTTCGCCCTGGAGCCGACGGGTGACGGCACCGCGGTGACCTGGACGATGCGCGGTGAGCAGAAGGGCCTGATGGCCGTGATCGGCAAGGTGATCCCGATGGACCGGCTGGTCGGCAAGGACTTCGAGAAGGGCCTGGCGCAGCTGAAGCAGACCGCAGAGGTCGCCGCCGAAGCCTGAGACTCGGCGTACGGGCGCGCACAGTCGGCAACTAGCCTTACTCCATGACCGACCCCACCTCTGCGCCTGACATCAAGCCGCGTTCGCGCGACGTCACCGACGGCCTGGAGAAGGCCGCGGCGCGCGGCATGCTGCGCGCGGTAGGCATGCAGGACGAGGACTTCGCGAAGCCCCAGATCGGCGTCGCGTCGAGCTGGAACGAGATCACCCCTTGCAACCTGTCACTCGACCGCCTGGCCAAGGCGGTCAAGAACGGCGTACACGCGGCCGGTGGCTACCCGCTCGAGTTCGGCACCATCTCGGTCTCAGACGGCATCTCGATGGGGCACGAGGGGATGCACTTCTCGCTCGTGTCCCGGGAGGTGATCGCCGACTCGGTCGAGACCGTGATGATGGCCGAGCGGCTCGACGGCTCGGTATTGCTGGCCGGTTGCGACAAGTCGCTGCCCGGCATGATGATGGCGGCCGCCCGGCTCGACCTCGCCTCGGTGTTCTTGTACGCCGGTTCGACCATGCCCGGCCAGGTCGACGGCCAGGACGTCACCATCATCGACGCGTTCGAGGCGATCGGTGCCTGCCTCGCCGGCCGGATCAGCCGCGAGGAGGTCGACCGGATCGAGCGGGCGATCTGTCCCGGCGAGGGCGCCTGCGGCGGCATGTACACCGCCAACACGATGGCCGCGGTCGGTGAGGCGCTCGGCATGTCGCTGCCCGGCTCGGCCGCGCCGCCGGCCGTCGACCGCCGCCGCGACGGGTTCGCCCACCGCTCCGGCGAGGCCGTGGTCGAGCTGCTTCGGCGCGGGATCACCGCGCGCCAGATCATGACCATGGAGGCCTTCGAGAACGCCATCACCGTCGTGATGGCGCTCGGCGGCTCCACCAACGCCGTACTGCACCTGCTCGCGATGGCTCGGGAGGCAGAGGTTCCGTTGACCATCGACGACTTCAACCGGGTCGGCGACAAGGTCCCGCACCTCGGTGACCTGAAGCCGTTCGGCAAGTACGTCATGAACGACGTCGACAAGGTCGGCGGGATCCCGGTCGTGATGAAGGCCCTGCTCGATGCCGGGCTCATGCACGGCGACTGCCTGACCGTCACCGGCAAGACGATGGCCGAGAACCTCGCCGACCTCGCACCGCCCGCTCTCGACGACGAGGTGATCCGCAGCCTCGACCGTCCGATCCACGCCACCGGTGGGCTCACCATCCTCAAGGGGTCGCTGGCCCCCGAGGGTGCCGTCGTGAAGACCGCGGGCTTCGACGAGTCGGTCTTCACCGGCACCGCCCGCGTTTTCGACGGCGAGCGGGCCGCCATGGACGCGCTCACCGCCGGCAAGATCCGGCCCGGCGACGTCGTCGTGATCCGCTACGAAGGACCCAAGGGCGGTCCGGGCATGCGCGAGATGCTCGCGATCACCGGCGCGATCAAGGGTGCCGGACTCGGCAAGGACGTCCTGCTGCTGACTGACGGCCGCTTCTCAGGCGGTACGACGGGCCTGTGCGTCGGGCACGTCGCTCCGGAGGCAGCCGATGCCGGCCCGATCGCGTTCGTGCGCGACGGAGACCAGATCACTCTCGACGTACTCAACCGGTCACTCGAGGTCGAGATGCCGGACCTGGAGGAGCGCAAGGTCGGCTGGGAGCCGTTGCCGCCGAAGTACACGCGGGGTGTGCTCGGCAAGTACGCCAAGGTCGTCCAGTCCGCCGCCCATGGTGCCGTGACCAGCTGACCTGATGCCTCTTTCTCCCCCTCAGGACCGAACGGTCCTGATCTCGGTAGCGGTTGCCATGGTCATGCTGATCGCGGTCGCCGGCGGCGTGCGTCTGCTCGAGGGCGACCCCGCGGCCGCCCAGGAGGTCGGGTCGCTGCCGGTCGCCGAGCCGTCGCAGCCAGTACCGACGCTGACCCAGCCGACCGAGCCGGACCCCCCGGCCGAGACCGCCGATCCGGTGACTCCTCCTGCCGAGCCCGGCGCCGTACTCCCTCATGGTGGGCGACGGATCTTCGACGGCAACCGGTTCCTGGTCGCCTACTACGGCACCGGCGGCACCGGCGCGCTGGGCGTGCTCGGCGAGACGACGCCGGCCGTGATGCACAAGCGGCTGGAGCGCGCGGCCGCGCCGTTCCGCCGCCCGGGGCAGCCGATCACACCGGTCTACGAGCTGATCGTGACCGTGGCCGACGCCGGACCGGGCTCGGACGGCGAGCTACAGCCATGACATCGACCGCGCCACCGTCGCGCAGTACGTCCGCGCCGCGCACGACAACGGCGCCCTGCTCCTGCTCGACATCCAGCCCGGCCGTTCGGACTTCAAGGCGGTGGCCAAGCGTTGGGCGTGGGCGCTGCGCTACCCCAACGTCGGCCTGGCTCTCGATCCCGAGTGGCGGATGCACCGCGGAGGTGTGCCCGGCCGGGTGATCGGATCGGTCGCCGCGGCCGAGGTGAACCGGACCTCGGCGTGGCTCTCCCGCATGACGACGGAGTACGACCTGCCGGAGAAGCTGTTCGTGCTCCACCAGTTCCGCACCACCATGATCGAGGACATCGGCCTGGTCCGCCGCCGGGCAGGTCTCGCGCTGGTGCAGCACGTCGACGGCTTCGGCACCCCCGGCCAGAAGCTCGCGACCTACCACACCGTCGAGCACTCCTCGAAGTTCAGCATGGGCTTCAAGCTCTTCTACGACGAGGACGTCCACCGCATGGGTGCCCGCGAGGTCCATCGGATCCGGCCGAAGGTCAGGTTCGTCAGCTTCCAATGACACGAGGTGCGCCTTGTTACCGGCGAAGTGCGCCAAATGCCCGGCGAAGTGCGCCAAATATCCAGCGAAGTGCGCGATCTCGAGGGGCAACTTCGCGCACTTCGGAGGGCAACTTCCCGCACTTCGAGGGGCAACATGGCGCACTTCGGGGTAGACAGTGCCGGTGATGAGCGCTGAGGAGCTGGATGGGGCCGACGCTCTGGCTGCACACCGCGACCGGTTCGTGGGTGCCGGGACACCCCTCGTCTACTTCGACGGCAACTCCCTCGGACGGCCGCTGAAGGTGACCGGCCCGCGGTTGGCGGCGTTCGTCGAGGACGAGTGGGGCGGGCGGCTGATCCGCGGCTGGGACGAGCGGTGGTTCGAGCTGCCGGAGCGGATCGGCGACGACCTCGGCTCGATCGCGCTCGGCGCGGCCGCCGGGCAGACCGTGGTCGGCGACTCGACGACCGTGCTTCTCTACAAGCTGATGCGAGCCGCCGTGGCGCTGCGCCCAGGGCGCTCCGAGATCGTGGTCGACCGTGACAACTTCCCGACCGACCGGTTCGTCGCCGACGGAGTGGCCCGCGAGTGCGGCCTCAGCCTCCGCTGGATCGAGGTCGACCCGGCCGCGGGCGTGACCGCGGAACAGCTGCAGCAGACGGTCGGGCCGCAGACGGCACTGGTGCTGCTGAGCCAGGTCGCCTACCGCTCCGCCTGGCTGGCCGACACGCCAACCCTGACCCAGATCACCCACGACGCCGGCGCCCTCATGCTGCTGGACCTGTGCCACTCGGCGGGCGCGGTCCCGGTGGACCTCGACGACTGGGGTGTCGACCTGGCGGTGGGCTGCAGCTACAAGTACCTCAACGGCGGCCCCGGCTCGCCGGCGTTCGCGTACGTCGCCGGCCGCTGGCAGGACGAGATCACCCAGCCGATCCAGGGCTGGATGGGTGCCACGGACCCGTTCCTGATGGGTCCGACGTACACGCCGGCGCCGGGCATCCGTCGCCTGCTCAGCGGTACGCCGGCCGTGGTCGGGATGCTGCCGCTCCAGGACATGCTGGAGCTGGTCGCCGAGGTCGGCATCGACGCCCTGCGGGCCAAGTCGATCCAGCTCACCGAGTACGCCGCCGACCTCGCCGACGAGCTGCTCGGCCCCCTGGGCGTCACCCTCGGCTCACCGGTAGACCCCGCTCGCAGGGGAGGACACGTCGCCCTGAACCACCCGGCGATGCGCGAGGTCACCGCCGCCTTGTGGGAGCGAGACGTGATCCCCGACTACCGCGACCCCGGCGGACTGCGGATCGGACTGTCGCCGCTCTCCACGTCGTTCGCCGAGGTCGAGCGAGGACTGGAAGCCGTGCACGAGACCCTCACCCGGATCGCCGGCGGCCGCCCGTCCTAGCCCGGAACGGACCCACCAGGCGCGGCCCCGCCAGCCTGCTCTCCAGCCGCCGGGCCTCCCGCTTGATCGGCTGGGCGAGGTACTCCCCGAGGATCACCCCGGCCGCCAGCGCGAGCGCCACCGACGCGGCAGTGACCATGGCCAGCACCCCGCGGCTCGACGCGGCCGGTCCGCCGGCCGTCAGCAGCGACAGGCCACGAAAGATCGAGAGCCCGGGCAGCAACGGCACGATCGCGGAGACCACCACGACAAGGGGCGGCACTCGGGCCCAGCCGGCCACGCCGTAGGCCACCAGTCCGATCACGAGGGCGGCCACACCGGCGGCCCAGGTGCGGTCGAAGCCGGCGTAGTGCACTCCCTGCGAGGTCAGCATGGCGACCGCCGCGACGAGGGCGATCGGCACCACCACCCGCCAGGGTGAGTACGACGCCACGGCGAAGGCGGCGGCCGCGATCCCTGCGCCGATCGCCATCACGGTCAGGGTGTCCAGCCGGACCAGCTGCCCGGGCACTACTCGGCCGACCTCGACACCGGCGATCTCGGCGACGGTCAGCCCGCCGGACACACCCGCGATCAGACCCGCCGTCGCGAGGATCGCTTCGATGATCCGCGCCGATGCCGTGAGGTAGAAGCCGGAGAGCGCGTCCTGCAACGCGCCCATGAAGCCGATGCCGGACAGCAGCATGATGATGTTGGCGGTCACGGCAAGCGACGGGTCGACGTCATCGCTCAGCGCGGCCGCGCCAACGGCCAGCAGCGTGGCCACGCCACCACCGACGATCTGCAGGTAGAAGGTCGGGAGCCGCCTCCGGGACAGGACCAGCTGCAGCCGATCGATCACGATGCCGGCCAGCGCCGCGACGGCGATCACGAACCCCTCACCGCCGAGCATCAGCGCCACCCCGGCGCACATCACGCCCAGCGCGGCGGTGACCGCCCAGCGGGGAGTCTGGTGGCCCGACGAGGCGATCCGCGCGGCCTCGGCGCGGGCGTCGGCGAGGCTCAGCTGGTCCGCCAGGACGTCTCGCACCAGGTGGTCGGCGCGGGTGAGGTCCTCGTAGTCGATGTCGCGCTGCTTCACCTGTCGGATCAGCACCACCGGCGGGGCGTCGGGTGCCGACTGGAAGCTCATCGACAGGGACGTGAACGTCACGTCGATCTCGGCTGCCCGCAGCCCGAGGTGGATCGCCAGCGACTGCATCGTCGCCGTGACGTCGGCTGCGCCGGCGCCGTTGGCCATGAGCGTCTCACCGACGCGCAGGCACAGGTCCATGGTCAGTGCGACCTCGCGCTGCTCGGGCATGGCGCTGATGCTGCCAGTCCTACCACGCGCCCCGCGCTAGCGGCCGGCGCGCGCCGCACCCTCGCTGAGCAGGAACTGCGCCAGCGTGTACGTCGCCATCACCGCCGACTCGAGCCGGGCCGGTGGGTTCTTCAGCAGGAACCGTCGGGTGCCCAACATGGAGTCGGAGGCCATGAAGACTCCCGCGCCGATCAGCGTCAACGTCCTCGCCGACCGCGGCAGTGCAGGGTCGAGCTGGGTCGCGGCGGCAGCCATGCCGGCGAGCATGGCCGAGTAGCCGGCGATGGTCGGGCCGAGACTGGCGTCCAGTCGTGACGCGTTGACCACCATCCCGGGAGCGGTCACGGCCCACAGTCCGGCCACCGCTTTCGGTGGCCCCGGTCGGACGGTCCGGCGGCGCTGACGCAGGAACCCGGTGATGTACGCCGCGTGCCCCACACCGAACGACTGGCTACCGGCGACGAACGACTTCGGGCCGTCACCCATCAAGGCCAGGTCGCCGCCCCATCCGGCTGCCTGCGCGACGAGCGTGCTGGTGCGCAGCGGTGAGTCGGCCCCCCTCGGATCGGTGGCCAGGGATGCCATCAGGGTCGGCATCAGCAACGGCTTGGTGAGCACCCGCGCCCGGTGCGCTCGAGGATCGGAGGAGCCGGACAACCAGGTGTCGGCCACTGCCAGCCCGGCGTACGCGAGCTTGAGCTTGGTCGTGGTGCGTAGCACGTCCGCAACCTAGTGGATCAACGACTCCCAGTTGTCGGGCACTCGGCCGGCGGGACCCGGTACCGGCTGGTCCTCGGGGTGGGACGTCGGCGGCGCCAGCGGCTCGCCCAGCACCCCCACCTCTCGCTCGAAGTCCCAGAACCAGTCCTCGCCCGGTTCGAAGCTGGTCATCACCGGGTGGCCGGTCTCGCGGAAGTGGGCGGTCGCGTGCTGCGCCGGCGAGGTGTCGCAGCACCCGACGTGACCGCACTGGGCGCATCGGCGCAGGTGGAACCAGAAGCCGCCGGCGGCGTCGCATTCGGCGCAGCCGGTGCCGCTGGGCGGGACGGTGGGATCGATGGCGTCGGTCATGGGCTCAGTCTTGCTCGGGCACCGGCTTCGCACGACCGTCGACCCACGCAACCAGCGCGAGGAAGACCACGAACATCACCAAGATCCCCAGGCTCGCGACGACGACGTGCAGGATCCCGTCCTCGCGGTGGTCGAGGAACGGGTAGGGGTACCAGTCGCTGAGGCCGCCGACGACGAGGGTCCAGGCCAGCCACGCAAGAGGCCAGCTCAGCATGAGCAAGGCGTCGCGTGGCGAGACCCGGGGCCGCGGACCGAACAGCGCCCAGCCCACCACGGCCATCACCGGCACGACCATGTGCAGCAGCTTGTCGGCGACGAAGTCGGCACCCGTGAGGTCCAGCAATGGACGCAGCAGCACGAAATGGACGACGCCGGTGATCGCGATGCCGACCACACCGGCTAGTCGGAGTACCCGCCAGCCACGCCCGTCCCGAGCCGGGTCGCGTGCTAGCTGCGTCGCGGCTATCGCCACGAGCAGGTTGCTCTGGATCGTGAAGTAGGAGATCAGCCGGGCCAGCCGGATCGGCAGGTCCGGGCGCGTGTGCTCATCCAGCACGCGGCCGCCCTGGAGTACCAGCACCAGCTGGAGCACGAGCGCGCCGACCGCGACGAGCGCGGTGAGGACATGCCAGCGCCGGGCCCAGGTCATGACCGTGACCATAGGGCCGTTTGGCCCGGTGGCGTGGCAGGGTGGCGACATGGAGCAACGGATCAGCTTCGTGACTCTGGCCGTGGCTGACCTGGACGCCACCCGCCGCTTCTATCTCGAGGGCCTCGGCTGGGATGCCGCCATGGATGTGCCCGGCGAGGTGCTGATGATCCAGACGGGGGAGCACCTGCTGCTCTCGCTGTGGGTCGATCACGAGTTCGAGGCCGAGGTCGGCCCGATCATGCGCGGTGCGGGCGTCGTACCGCTCACGCTCGCCCACAACGTGCCGACCAAGCAGGAGGTCGACGACGTGCTCGCAACGGCGAAGGCTGCCGGCGCCGACCCCGTGCACGCCGGGGTCGAGCGAGAGTGGGGTGGCTACACGGGTTATTTCGGGGACCCGGACGGCTACCGGTGGGAGATCGCCTACAACCCTTCCCCGATAGGACAGGTGGTGTTGCCGCATGACTGACGAGACGGACCCGAAGGCCGAGCTCGGCTACGAGCAGGTGCGGGACGCCGAGGGTCTCGCTGACTGGCGCTGGCTCCTGGGTGGGCTGCACGCGCGCTTCGAGACCGGCGACTTCGTGACCGGCATCGCGCTGGCCGAATCGATCGCTGCGGCCGCCGAGGAGGCGAACCACCACCCTGACCTCGACCTGCGCTACCCGTTCCTGGCGGTCAAGCTGGTCAGTCACGACGTCGGGGGGGTGACCAGTCGCGACCTGCAGCTGGCCCGCCGTATCAGCGAGCTAGCCGCGGCCGCCGGTGTCGCGGCCGACCCGACGAAGGTCAAGGTGCTCGAGCTCGCGCTCGACACCGCCGACGTCCACGCAGTCCTCCCGTTCTGGGAGGCGGTGCTCGACTTCAAGACGCATGGGGACGCCCCTGAGGTGATCGACCCGGACGGCCGGATCACCACGCTCTGGTTCCAGAAGACGGAGCCGCATGACGAGCCTCGGCAACGCTTCCACCTCGACCTAGTGGTGCCGATCGAGCAGGCGCGGTCCCGCATCGACGCGGCGCTGGCGGCCGGCGGGACGATGGTCACCGATGAGCACGCACCCGCCTTCTGGGTGCTCGCCGACGCGGAGGGCAACAAGGTCTGCGTCTGCACTCCGGAGGGCCGGTCGGGCTGATCGGATGCTGGGATCCTGATCCCGTATTCTGGGACGAGTGGGAGAGTGGCTGACTGGCGGCTGACCCGGGCGATACGGTGTGCTCATGCTTCACGACATCCTCGTATGCACCGGGCGTGCCGGCTGACAGATGCAGCCAGCGCGTCCTCCCCTCGTTGCCCCGGCGGCCGAGGGGTTTTTTGTTGTGACGAACCTCGATCGAACACAGGACAGGATCAGATGAGCGAGCAGGTGACAGGCGCACAGAGCCTGATCAGGTCGCTGGAGGCCGCGGGGACCGAGGTCATCTTCGGCATCCCGGGTGGCGCCATCCTCCCGGCGTACGACCCACTGATGGACTCCACGATCCGCCACATCCTGGTGCGCCACGAGCAGGGCGCCGGCCACGCCGCCCAGGGGTACGCCGCCGCGACGGGCCGGGTGGGCGTCTGCATGGCGACGTCCGGACCGGGTGCCACCAACCTGGTCACCCCGATCGCCGACGCCCACATGGACTCCGTGCCGATGGTCGCCGTCACGGGGCAGGTCGGCGCCGCCGCGATCGGCACCGACGCCTTCCAGGAGGCGGACATCCGCGGCATCACGATGCCGATCACCAAGCACAACTTCCTGGTCACCGACCCCGCCGACATCCCGCGCACCGTGGCCGAGGCGTTCCACATCGCCTCGACGGGTCGCCCCGGCCCCGTGCTCGTCGACGTCGCCAAGTCGGCGCTCACCGCGATGACCACCTACGACTGGCCCAGCGAGATCCACCTGCCTGGCTACCGGCCGGTGACCCGGCCCCACAGCAAGCAGATCCGCGAAGCGGCCAAGCTGATGCTGGAGTCGCGGCGCCCGGTGCTCTACGTGGGCGGTGGCACCATCCGCTCCCGCGCCTCGAAGGAGCTCAAGGTCCTGGCCGAGCTGACCGGCATGCCCGTGGTCACCACGCTGATGGCCCGCGGCGCGTTCCCCGACAGCCATCCCCAGCACCTCGGCATGCCCGGCATGCACGGCACCGTCGCGGCGGTCGCCGGCCTCCAGCGCAGCGACCTGATCATCAGCCTCGGCGCCCGGTTCGACGACCGGGTCACCGGTGACCTCGCGTCGTTCGCTCCCGGCGCCAAGGTGATCCACGCCGACATCGACCCGGCCGAGATCGGCAAGAACCGCCATGCCGACGTGCCGATCGTCGGCGACGTCCGCGAGGTGATCGGCGACCTGGTCGTGGCCCTGAAGGCCGAGGCCGAGGCCGGTCACTCGGGCGACTACGAGGCCTGGGTCGACTTCCTCGCGGGGGTCAAGAAGAAGTACCCGCTGGGCTACGACACCCCCGCCGAGGGCCTCTCGCCGCAGTACGTCATCGAGCGCCTCGGCATCATCTCCGGCGACCGGACTGTCTACACGGCGGGCGTCGGCCAGCACCAGATGTGGGCGGCCCACTTCGTGAAGTACGAGAAGCCGAACACCTGGATCAACTCCGGCGGCCTCGGCACGATGGGCTTCGCCGTGCCGGCCGCGATGGGTGCCAAGGTCGGCGTCCCGGACCAGACGGTCTGGGCGATCGACGGCGACGGCTGCTTCCAGATGACCAACCAGGAGCTGGCCACCTGCGCGATCAACGACATCCCGATCAAGGTCGCGGTGATCAACAACGAGTCGCTAGGGATGGTGCGCCAGTGGCAGACGCTGTTCTACAACGAGCGCTACTCCAACACCGACCTGCACTCCAAGCGGATCCCCGACTTCGTCAAGCTCGCCGACGCCTACGGCTGCGTCGGTCTTGCCTGCGAGTCGCCCGACGAGGTCGACGCCACGATCGAGAAGGCGATGGAGATCAACGACGTGCCGGTGGTCGTGGACTTCCGGGTCCACCGCGACGCCATGGTCTGGCCGATGGTCGCCGCCGGCACCAGCAACGACGACATCAAGTACGCCCGCGACCTGGCTCCCGACTTCGAGGAGAACGATCTCTGATGAGCCACCACACGCTCTCCGTGCTCGTCGAGAACAAGCCCGGCGTACTCGCCCGGATCGCGGGCCTGTTCAGCCGCCGCGGCTACAACATCGACTCACTCGCGGTCGGGCCGACCGAGCATCCCGAGGTCTCGCGGATGACGATCGTGGTCAATGTCGAGGACTCACCGCTCGAGCAGGTCACCAAGCAGCTCAACAAGCTGGTCGAGGTGATCAAGATCGTCGAGCTCGACCCGGACGCCTCGGTCAACCGAGAGCTGCTGATGATCAAGGTGTCGGCGTCCGCGGAAACTCGTGGACAGGTGCTCGACACCGTGCAGCTCTTCCGCGCCACCGTGATCGACGTCGCCCCCGACGCCGTCACCATCCAGATGGTCGGCAGTGCCGCGCGGATCCACGACTTCATGCGGGTGATCGAGCCCTTCGGGGTCCGTGAGCTCGTGCAGTCCGGCCAGGTCGCCATCGGCCGCGGCTCCCGTTCCATCTCCGAGCGCAACCTGCGCCCGGTCACCGTGCCGACCGCGCCCGTCGCGGGCTGAACCACGTACTACCAACCAGAAGGAGAGCCCACCAGTGGCTGAGATGTTCTACGACGACGACGCCGACCTTTCCCTGATCCAGGGCAAGAACGTGGCCGTGATCGGTTACGGCAGCCAGGGGCACGCGCACGCGCTGTCGCTGCGCGACTCCGGCGTCGACGTCCGCGTCGGCCTGCAGCCGGGATCGAAGAGCCGGGCGAAGGCGGAGGCCGAGGGCCTGCGCGTCGTGACTCCGGCGGAGGCGGCCGAGGAGGCCGACCTGATCGTGATCCTGGCCCCCGACCAGCACCAGCGGAAGCTGTACGCCGAGGAGATCGAGCCGCAGCTGGCACCCGGCGACACCCTCGTCTTCGGCCACGGCTTCAACATCCGCTTCGGCTACATCACCCCGCCCGCCGGCGTCGACGTCTTCATGGTCGCGCCGAAGGGTCCCGGCCACCTGGTCCGTCGCGAGTACGTCGACGGCCGCGGCGTGCCCGTGCTGGTCGCGGTGGAGAAGGACGAGTCGGGCAACGCCTGGCCGCTCGCCCTCTCCTACGCCAAGGGCATCGGCGGCCTGCGGGCCGGCGGCATCAGGACCACGTTCACCGAGGAGACCGAGACCGACCTGTTCGGCGAGCAGGCCGTGCTCTGCGGCGGCGCCTCGCAGCTGGTCATGTACGGCTTCGAGGTGCTGACCGAGGCCGGCTACCAGCCGGAGGTCGCCTACTTCGAGTGCCTTCACGAGCTGAAGCTGATCGTCGACCTGATGTACGAAGGCGGCATCGCCAAGCAGCGCTGGTCGGTGTCCGACACCGCCGAGTTCGGCGACTACGTCTCCGGACCTCGCGTGATCACGCCCGACGTGAAGGCCAACATGGTCGCCGTCCTCGAGGACATCAAGAACGGCAAGTTCGCCGAGCGCTTCATCGCCGACATGGACGCCGGCTCTCCGGAGTTCACCGAGTTCCGCAAGAAGGGCGAGTCGCACCCGATCGAGACCACCGGCCGCGAGCTCCGCAAGCTGATGGCGTGGGTGAAGTCGCACGACTCCGACTACGTCGAGGGCACCTCAGCCCGCTGACCCCGAAATGCACGATGACCCGTCAGAAGCTTCTGACGGGTCATCGTTCTGTGTTGGGGCTACTTGACCTCCGACCTCCGGATGAGGGTGAGGCCGATGGCCAGCGGGATGACCAGCCAGAACACGCCGGATACCGCGAGGTTCGCCCACTGTTCGCTGTTCAGGTCGCCCTCGAAGAGCGCGCCCTGGGCGTAGTTGAAGTCGACCCACGGCTGCAGGTCGGCGAACCACTGCTGGGTCTCGGCCAGCAGGGCGGTCAGTCCGGCCAGCACGAATCCGTAGACGAAGTACGCCACGATCGCTCCGGCGGAGTTGCGGATGAGCACCCCAAGCATGAAGCCGATCAGCAGTCCGAGCACGTTGGCCAGGATGAGCGACAGCGCCTGGTTCAGCGAGATGTCCCAGACGGTGTCGACGCCGGCGATGGTGGAGCCGACGATGTTGCCGATCGCGCCGATGCCGAGCGCAACCACGATCGACACGGCGCCGACCGCCATGGCGACGATCATCTTGGCCATGATCACGCGGGACCGGTTCGGCACCAGGGTGAACGTGGTCAGGCCGCTGCGTTGGCTCCACTCGCTGGTGACGAGCAGGACCGCCATGATCGGCAGCAGCACGACCATCGGGATGCCGATCGCGGCGCCGAACGAGTCGTAGGTGAGGTCGCCGTCAGGGACGAAGAGGACGACCGCCGCGGTGGCCAGCAGTGCGGAGATCGCGATGCCTGCGGTGAGCCAGAAGCCCGACCGGGTGTTGAAGATCTTGGTGAGCTCCACTCCCAGGATCCTGGTGAAGGGGATCGGGGCAGGAGTCTCGCGGATGGGCTTGATGGTCGGTCGTTCGATCACTGTGTCGATAGCGGGGGCACTCATGCCGCTGCTCCTTCTCGTGAGGTGTCGGCGGTGAGCTCGAGGAACATGTCCTCGAGGCCCGCGCCATCGGCGGTGCGTAGTTCGAGCAGGGGTACTCCGGCGGCCTGGGCCACCTTGCCGATCAGCTCGGGGTCGGCGTCGACCCGGAAGCCGTCGTCGCCCGAGGGGGTGGTGTCGATGCCGGACGCAGCGAGGGCGCGGCCGAGGTCGGCCACGGCGGATGCCCGGACGAGGGTGCCGGCGTTGGCCAGCAGCTCGGTCTTGGTGCCCTGGGCGACGATGCGGCCCTGGCCGATCACCACCAGGTCATCGGCGATGACCTCGATCTCGTGCAGCAGGTGCGAGGAGAGGAGCACGGTGCCGCCCTTGTTGGCGAAGCCGCGGAGCAGGTCCCGCATCCAGCGGATGCCGGCCGGGTCCAGCCCGTTGGCCGGCTCGTCGAGGATCAGAACCTCTGGGTCGCCGATGAGCGCGGTGGCGAGGCCGAGGCGCTGGCGCATGCCGAGCGAGTAGTTGCGGACCCGGCGGCCCGACTCGGTCCGCGTGAGGCCGACCAGGTCGAGCATGTCGTCGACCCGCGAGGAGGGGAGGCCCATCGTGCGCTGCACGATCCGGAGCGTCTCCCGCCCGGTCCGACCGGCGTGCTGGGCGGAGGCATCGAGGAGTACGCCGACCTCGCGGCCGGGGTTCGGCAGGTCGGCGTAGCGCCGTCCGAGCACCGTGGCGCTGCCGGAGCTGGGCGGGGTGAGCCCGACCATGACGCGCATGGTGGTGGACTTGCCGGCCCCGTTGGGCCCGAGGAAGCCGGTGACCCGGCCGGGACGGGCGTCGAAGGTGACGTCATCGACCGCCCGGAGGCCGCCGTACGTCCTGGTCAGTGCGTTGATTTCGATCATGGGACCAGCGTCGTCGGATCCAGCCCCACGCACATCAGGGGCGGGACCCCACCGCACCCTGATCCGCGCCCCCGTGCCGCCCCTAGGGGTCGGCCAGGGTTACTCGTCCTCGGACGCCGTCTCCGCCGTTGCCTGGACGATCGCCTTCAGCGCAGGCACCTGCTCGACCAGCTCGGAGAGCTTCTCCTTGGTGTAGTGCACGACCTCCAGCTCGGTGCGGGAGATGACGCTGGCGGTGCGGAGGCGATGCTCCAGGATCCCGATCTCGCCGATGATGCCGCCGGAGCCGACCGTCGCCACGGTCTCACCGTGCTGACGGATCTCGACCTCGCCGGAGAGGATCACGTAGGCCTTGTCGGCCGGTGTCGACTCCGACATCAGGGCCCAGTTGGCGGGTAGATGCAGGAAGGTGCCGGCGTCGGCGACCTTCTGGAGGTCCTTCTCGGAGAGAGTCCCGAACGCCTCCAGCTCCTTCAACCGTGCGCTCTCGGAGTGTCGCGACATGGATCGGTCCTTTCGTCAGGCTTCCCCTCCATGTCGCAGCCTAGAGGGCTAACCGCGTCCGCTGGCAGCTCTTGCCCTGCGCGAGACCGAGTCGATGGCGACCGCGAGCAGCAGGACGCCGCCGGTGATCATGAAGCGCACGTCCGACTCGACGCCGACCAGGTTGAGCCCGCGGGCGATCGCCTGCAGCACCAGGATCCCGAAAAGGGCCGAGTACGCCGACCCGCGGCCACCGAACAGGCTGGTGCCGCCGATCACCGCGGCCGCGATGGCCGTCAGGTTGGTGTCACCGGTGCCGCTGGTCTGCGACACGGTGGTCTGGAGACCAGCACTGAGCAGGCCTCCCAGAGCCGCGAGCGTCGAGCACCCCACGAACACGCTGGTGTAGATCAACCCGACCCGGATGCCGGACCGTCGCGCCGCTTCCTCGTTGCCGCCCACAGCGAACAGGTGACGACCCCACGTGGTCTTCCGCAGCGCGAGGTCCATCAGCACGACCAGGCCGACGAAGACCAGCCAGAGGTAGCTCCAGCCGCGGTCGATGCCGAGGTAGTAGGTCAGGAACCCGAGCCCCGCCGCCATCAGGACCGTCTTGGCGACCGCCAACGGGAGCCACGTGGGAGAGAGCTCCGCCTTGACCCGCCGCTGGCGACCCAGGAGCTGCGAGATGAGGTAGAGCGCGCAGATCACGGCGACCAACACGTAGGCCACCGCATCGGGGAGGAACTTGAAGCGGGCGAACTGGATGAACCAGGAGTCGCTCGGCAGGTTGTAGGTGCCCTTGTCGCCGAGCGTGTAGAGCAGCGCCCCCTCGAAGGCGATCAGGCCCGCCAGCGAGAACACGAAGCTCGGCACGCCGACCTTGACGTAGAGCAGGGAGTAGAGCAGGCCGATCGCCGCTCCGGCAGCGATGCCGGCCAGCAGTCCGATGATGAACGGGTGCCCGTCACGCACGACGACGATGGCCAGGACGGCGGACGTGAAGCCCGAGACCGAGCCCACCGACAGGTCGATCTCACCCAGCAGCAGCACCAGCACGATGCCGAGCGAGATGATGCCGACCGGCGCGGCGAACTGGGTGATGCTCACGAGCGTGAACGACGACAGGAACTTGGGCTCCAACGCGTAGAACACGGCGCAGATGATGACCAGGCCGGCGACGACCGGCAGACTGCCGAGGTCACCGCCCTTCAGCCGGCTGATGAACTGCTGCACGACCGGGCCCAGGCCCTGGGCCTGGATCAGCCGCTCGTCCTGGAGGTCGGCCGCGACAGCGGCAACCGGCTCGTCGATGTCGGTCATTCGCTCTTCCTCTTGCTGCGTTCGGCGACGACGTTGTCCGACGCACCGGTGATGGCGGCCACGAGCTGCTCGGTGGTCGCCTCCTCCACCAGGAACTCCGCGGCGTTACGGCCGAGACGGAGTACGACGATCCGGTCGGCCACGGCCTGGACGTCGGCCATGTTGTGGCTGACCAGGATCACTGCGAGTCCGGTCTCGCGGAGTCGTTCGACGAGGTTGAGCACCTCGGCGGTCTGGGCGACGCCCAGAGCAGCCGTCGGCTCGTCGAGCATGACCACCTTGGGGGAGCCCACCAGAGACCTGGCGATCGCCACGGTCTGCCGCTGGCCACCGGAGAGGCTGGCGATGGGGATCCGCACCGACGGGATCTTGGCGGAGAGAGTCTTCAGCAGTCGCCACGACTCCTTCTCCATGCCGACCTCGTCGAGCACCGGACCCACTCGATGCTCCTGGCCGAGGAACAGGTTGGCCACGACGTCGAGGTTGTCGCAGAGCGCCAGGTCCTGGAAGACCGTGGCGATCCCGAGCGTCTGGGCGTGGCTCGGCCCCGAGATGTGGACCTCTTGGCCGGAGATGGTGATCGTCCCGGAGTCGCCCTGGTAGACGCCCGCGATCACCTTGACCAGCGTTGACTTGCCGGCGCCGTTGTCGCCGACCAGCGCGACGACCTCACCGGCGTGCACGTCGAGGTGCACGTCCGTCAAGGCCTGGACCGCGCCGAACCGTTTGTGGACCCCGGCCAGGGAGAGAACGCTCTCCCTGACCGGGGACGCAGTTGGAGCAGAGGTCATCAGGAGATTCCGGCCGCCGCACATGCATCGGCATACTCGGAGGTGCAGATGTCCTCAACCGTGTAGAAGCCGTCCGCGATCACGGTGTCGGCCACGTTGTCCGCGGTGACCACGATCGGGTCGAAGATCCACGCGGGAACGCCGTCGTACTCCGTCGGGGGAGCCGCCTCGTCGCCCTTGGCGAGGGCAACCGCCGCCTCGGCAGCCGTCTCGGCCTCGATCGGGATGGGCTTGTAGATCGTCATGTTCTGCTGGCCGGAGATGATCCGCTGGATCGCAGCGATCTCCGCGTCCTGGCCGGTGATGGGCGGCAGGGCGTCAGCAGCGACACCGGCGCCGGTCAGTGCGGCAACAACGCCACCAGCCTGACCGTCGTTGGCGGCGTAGACGCCGACGATCGAGGACGGGTCGTGCTTCGCGAGCTGGTCGGTCGTCCAGGTCTGGGCGTTCTCCGGGCTCCAGTCGGGGTTGTCGTACTCCTCGAGGACCTCGAGACCCGAACCGTCGATGACGCTGTGGGCGCCGGCCTTGAACTGTGCGGCGTTGGGGTCGTCGGGCGAGCCGTTGAGCATCAGGATCCCGCCGGTGCCACCGGTCGCAGCGACGAGTGCCTCGGCCTGCATCTTGCCGACGGTCTCGTTGTCGAAGGACATGTAGTAGTCGGCCTCGGCGATGAACCGGTCGTAGGCGATGACGGGTGCGCCCGAGTCCTGCGCGGACTGGACCATCGCGCCGGCGCCGGCACCGTTGACCGGGTCGAGCACGATGACGTCGGCCTCTTCGGAGATCGCGGTCTCGACCTGCTCGGCCTGCTTCACCTCGTCCTGGTCGGCGTTGTAGTAGAGGATCTCGCAGTCGTCGCAGAGTTCCTTGACCTTGTTCTCGAACAGAGGCTTGTCGAAAGTCTCGTAGCGAGTGGTCTTCGTCTCGGGAAGCAACAGGGCGATCTTGGCGCCACCGCCGGCGCTGTCGCCCCCGTTGTCGCCGTCGTCCTCGGCGTCGTTGGCACCGCAGGCCGCCAGGCCGACGACGCCGATGAGCAGCGCTGCGCCACTCACTGCGGCGCGGGTGAATGCTGAAACCACGGGATCCTCCTTGATGCGGCTAGCACCCGGTCGGGTACCAGCGATTCGCGTCGAAGTGTTGCTCATCACGTCGTTAGTGGTCAAGAGATGAATGCAAAAGATTCCAAACGGTGATCCGCCCCCTAGTACTGCTCAACACTTGACGACAAACTGTGGCCTGCTGCACAGTGTCGGCCATGACGGCGACGGGCGGCAGGAGCGAGGTCCACTCGCCCGGCTCGACGGCGTCCCTCAGGCCCGCCAACCAGCGCCGGGTCGTCGACGTACTCCGTGGTCGGGCGGACGATCCGGTCACCCAGGCCGAGCTGGCGCGGGTCACCGGTCTGGCCTCCGGCACCATCTCCAACATCGTCCGCGAGCTGACCGCGGCCGGACTGATCGAGACCGAGCCGGGCAGTGGACGACGGGGCACCGTGGTCCGGCTCTCGCGCAGCGCCGGCCTGGTCGTCGGCATCGACGTGGGTCACAGCCACCTCTCCGTCGCGGTGGCCGACCTCTCCGGCCAGCCGTTGGTCGAGAAGAGGCGCCGGCTGGCGCACGACCACCGCTACAACGAGGGCCTGGATCTGGCCGACACGCTGCTCGACGAGGCCCTGGCCGAGGCCGGCCACAGCTGGGACGAGGTCCGCAGCGTCGGTATGGGGCTGCCGGCTCCGATCAGCGACGACGTCGTGCGGTCCTCGGCCATCCTCCCCGGCTGGGTGGGGATCAACGCCGAGGGCGTCTCGCAGGAGCGTTTCAAACGACCGGTCCACATCGACAACGACGCCAACCTCGGCGCCCTGGCCGAGCACCTGATCGGTGCCGCCCGCGGCGAGGACCAGGTCGTCTACGTCAAGGTGTCGTCCGGTGTCGGTGCCGGTCTCATCGTCGACGGCAAGATCCTGCACGGCGCCCGCGGCACCGCGGGCGAGATCGGCCACCTCACCATCGACGAGCAGGGCCCGGTCTGCCGGTGCGGGAGCCGCGGCTGCCTCGAGGCGTACGCCGCCACCGACCGGATCGCGGAGATGATGGCCGCCCAGCTGCCCGACGCGACCATCGACGACGTCTTCGAGTCGGCCCGGTCCGGCAACGTCGCCGCGTCGCGGCTGCTCGAGGACGCCGGCATGCACCTCGGCTGGGGTCTCGCCACGGTCGTCAACCTGCTCAACCCCGGTGTGGTCGTGGTCGGCGGCGACCTGGCCCGAGCCGGGGAACCGCTTCTCGAGGCGATCCGGATGGGGCTGCGCCGCCACGTGCTCGCCGACGCCGCCGGCACGCCGGTGGTGCTGTCCGAGCTCGGCGACCGCGCCTCGATGCTCGGAGCCGTGCTGCTCGCTGCGGAGCGCACCGACCTCGTGGTCGGCTGATCGCCCAGCGGACCCTTACTTAGGTACTGCTTACCTAAGGGCGTACATTATGGTCTCGTGCTGGGTAACTTCCTGATCGGACTGCGCGAGGGCCTCGAGGCGGCGCTCGTCGTCAGCATCCTGGTCGCCTACCTCGTGAAGTCCGACCGACGCGAGCAGCTGCGCTGGATCTGGCTCGGCGTGGTCGTCGCCGTGCTGCTCAGCGCTGGGGTCACCGTGGCGCTCGGGCTGCAGTCGCGGCAGCTCACGTTCAAGACCCGGGAGACGCTCGGTGGCGTTCTGTCGATCATCGCCGCCGTGTTCGTGACCTGGATGGTCTTCTGGATGGCCACCGCGGCCAAACACATCGCGGGCGACCTGCGCGGGCGGATCGACGCTGCCGCTGGACGTTGGTGGTCGCTGGCGGTCGTGGCGTTCCTGGCGGTGGGCCGCGAGGGCATGGAGACCTCCCTGATCCTGTGGTCCAACACCCGCACCGCCACCGGCCGAGACCTCCCCGAGGGCGTGCGCGAGACCTGGGAGCCGCTCGTCGCGGCCGTCCTAGGCCTGCTCGCCGCGGTCGCGCTGGGCTACCTCATCTACCGCGGTGCGGTCACCCTCAACCTGACGGTCTTCTTCACGTGGACCGGCGCCTTCCTGATCCTGGTCGCGGCCGGCGTGCTGTCTTACGGGGTGCACGACCTGCAGGAGGCCGGCATCGTCTCTGGGCTCAACCACCACCTCTTCGACGTCTCGCACATCATCTCGCCGAGCTCCTGGTACGGCACCTTGCTCAAGGGCATCTTCAACTTCTCGCCGCAGACCACCTACTGGGAGGCGGCCGCGTGGATCACCTACGTCGTGCTGGTGCTGCCCGCCTTCATCGTGGTCATCCGCAGGCGCAAGCGTCCCGCGACCCCAGCCCCCGTGTCGCCGGCCCCGGTGACGACCGCCCCCGAAAGATGAGGAACCACGTGAAGCGCACCGCCCTGACTGCCGCCGCGATTCTGTTCGCGTCGCCAGTGCTCGCAGCCTGCGGCACCGAGAGCACCGATCCGGGTGAGGGCGGCGACTCCGGGGACGCCCGCTCGCTCACCGTCCAGTCGTCCGACGACGCCTGCGATGTCTCCGAGGGCGAAGCGCCGGCCGGAGTGCTCAACTTCGACGTCACCAACACCGGGTCGCAGGTGACGGAGTTCTACCTCCTCGCCGACGACGGCCTGCGGATCGTCGCCGAGATCGAGAACATCGGACCCGGCGCGACCTCGAAGCTGACCGTCAACGCGCCCGCGGGCTCCTACTTCACGGCGTGCAAGCCGGGCATGGTCGGCGAGGGTATCCGCGCGGACTTCACCATCACCGAGTCCGACGAAGAGGTGCAGGTCGCCGACGCCGAGCTGGTCGAGCAGGCCCAGACCAACTACGCGGCGTACATCAAGGACCAGTCGGCACAGCTGCTCGACAAGACGACCCAGTTCGTGGAGCTCTACAAGTCCGGTGACCAGGACGACGCCGCCCGCGCGCTCTATCCTGAAGCCCGCACCCACTGGGAGCGGATCGAGACCGTTGCGGAGTCGTTCGGCGACCTCGACCCCCTGATGGACGCCCGTGAGGCCGATGTCGCCGCCGGTGACAAGTGGACCGGCTGGCACCTGATCGAGAAGGACCTGTGGCCGGTCCGCGCCGAGAAGTACGAGGCACTGACTTCCGACGAGCGATCGCTGTACGCCGATGACCTCCTCGCCAACACCGAGAAGCTCAACACCCGGGTGCAGACCCTGACCTACACCATCGACAGCATCGCCAACGGATCGCGCGGCCTGCTCGAGGAGGTCGCCACCGGCAAGGTCACCGGCGAGGAGGAGTACTGGTCGCGCACCGACCTGTGGGACTTCCAGGCCAACGTCGACGGCGCCAAGGTCGCCTACGACGGCGTAGCGCCGATCGTTGAGGAGAACGACCCGGAGCTCGCCGAGCAGCTCGAGACCCGGTTCGCCGATCTGCAGGTGCTGCTCGACGCGCAGCGCGTCGGCGACGGGTTCAAGTACTACGACGAGCTGACCCAGGACGAGATCAAGGGTCTCTCGGACGCCGTCAACGCGCTGTCCGAGCCGCTCGGAAAGCTCACGGCGGCGGTGCTGTCTTGACGCAACGGGTCAGCAGGCGAGGGCTCCTCGGTGGCGGTGCGGCTGCCGCCGGGGTAGCCGGCGCGTTCGCGGTCGGGCGGGTCAGCGGCGGCGACGAGGCCCAGGCCGCGGCGACCCGTGCAGCGTCGTACCCCTTCCGAGGCGAGCACCAGGCCGGCATCTCCACCCCCGCTCAGGACCGGTTGCACTTCGCGGCGTTCGACGTCACGACCGACTCCCGCGAGGAGCTGATCGCGCTGCTGAAGGCCTGGACCACGGCCGCGGAGCAGATGACCAAGGGTGAGGAGGTCGGCGCGACCGGTGCCCTCGACGGCTCGGTGAACCTCCCACCCGAGGACACCGGTGAGGCGATCGGGCTGCCGGCCAGCGGGCTGACGATCACCTTCGGCTTCGGCCCCAGCCTGTTCCACGACAGCGAGGGCAAGAGCAGGTTCGGCATCGGCGACCGCCGGCCCGAGGCCCTCGAGGATCTGCCGCACTTCACCGCCGACGTGCTCGACCCGATCAAGTCCGGCGGCGACCTGTGCGTCCAGGCCTGCGCCGATGACCCGCAGGTGGCGGTGCACGCGATCCGCAACCTCGTGAAGCTCGGCTTCGGCACGGCGTCGGTGAGGTGGTCGCAGCTCGGCTTCGGACGCACGTCGTCGACCTCGACGTCGCAGACCACGCCGCGCAACCTGTTCGGCTTCAAGGACGGCACCGCCAACGTGAAGTCCGAGGAGGCCGGCGCGCTCGACGAGCACGTCTGGGTCGGGACGGACGACGACGGTGGCGAGTGGCTGGCCGGTGGCTCCTACCTCGTGACCCGTCGGATGAACATGACCATCGAGGTCTGGGACCGCCAGCCGCTGGGTGACCAGGAAGCCTTCATCGGTCGCACCAAGGGACCGGGTGCTCCGCTGTCCGGCGGTGGGGAGTTCAGCGAGCCGGACTTCGAGATGCCCGGCAGCAACGACCTGCCGGTCATCCAGCCCGACGCCCACATCCGGATGGTGCATCCGACCCAGCACGGCGGCGCGCGGATGCTGCGCCGCGGCTACAACTTCGTCGACGGCAGCGACCCGCTCGGTGGGCTGAACGCCGGCCTGTTCTTCATCGCGTTCGTGCGCGATCCGCGCACCCACTTCATCCCGATCCAGAAGGCCATGGCCGAGGGCGATGCGCTGATGGAGTACCTCAAGGTCACCGGTTCCGCCCTGTTCGCCGTACCGCCCGGCACCAAGCCGGGGGAGTACGTCGGTCAGGCGCTCTTCGCCTGATCCAGCCTCCGCCCAGAGCCCGCCGAGGTGCGGGAAATGGCGGGCCGAAGTGCGGGAAATGGCGGCCGAGATTCACACCTGGATGCGCAACTTCTGACACTTCGACGGACAACTTCGCGCACTTCGGGCGTCAGTGTGGCGCGGCCAGCAGCGACGACGGGCCGCGTACCGACACCGAGCGGCGCATGGTGGGCTCGTCGAGCAGGCGGAGCTGAGGCATCCGGTCCGCCAGGGCGCGGAGAGCGATGACGGCCTCCATCCGCGCGAGTGGTGCTCCCAGGCAGTAGTGGATGCCACCGGAGAAGGCCAGGTGGTCGGGCGTCGCCGGGTCGGCGAACCGGTCGATCACGAACGCCGAGGGGTCGGCGAAGACAGAGGGATCGCGGTTGGCGCCGCCGATGAGGGCGACCACCCAGGTCCCCTTCGCGATCGGCTGGCCGCCGAGCTCGGTGTCCTCGAGCGCCACCCGGATGGTCCGTTGGACCGGGGAGTCGAAGCGCAGCGTCTCCTCGACCGCGGCCTCGGCCAGGCCGGTGTCGGCCACCAGCCGGGCCCAGGCCCCGGGCGTCCGGTGCAGGGACAGCACGGCGTTCGAGATCAGGTTGACGGTCGTCTCGAAGCCCGCGACGAGCAGCACCTGGCACATCGACACGAGCTCTTTGGAGGTGATGCGGTCGTCGTCGCGGGCGGCGACCAGGACGCTCACCAGGTCGTCGCGGGGCTCGCGGGCGCGGAGCTCGAAGAGCCGGTCGAAGATCCGCTCCAGCTTCTTGTCGGCGATCATCAGGCGTCGGGCGTGACCGAGTGAGCTGATCCCGTCGAGCGCGGAGGCCATCGTCTCGCCGTACTTCTCGAAGGCGGCGGTGTCGGCGTCCGGAAGCCCGAGCAGGTCGGTGATCACGGCGATCGGGAGCGGCGCCGCGACGTCGTGGACGAGGTCGAACGACTCCCTGGTCGCCGCGGCGTCGAGGAGGATCGCGACGCGCTTCTCGATCATCTCCTCGTAGCCGCGCATCAGCTTGGCGCTGAAGCCCGGGGCCGCGAGCCGGCGCAGCCGGGTGTGCTCGGGTGCGTTGGCGCCCAGCATCGAGCGGTCGATCACGCCGTCGCCCTCGTAGATCGCTCCGTGCGTGACGCCGGTGTCGGGATCGCGGACGCCGAACTTCCGGCTCCGGACGAGCTCGCGGCACAGCTCGTAGTCGGCGGTCGCCAGGAACCCGGCGTACGTCGGGACGAGCCGACCGCGCGATCGGAAGTCCTCGTGGATGGGATAGGGGTTGCGGCGGCCGGCACGGGTCTCGAACCGGAGCATCGGCTCGCGGGCGATCCGAGCCCGGAGGTTGAACACCTTGCCCCGGTAGATGCCCGCGACGAAGTGGAGCGACTCCCTCAGGGTCTGCGGTCCTTGCTCCATGCCTGCGAGCGTAGGCACCGGAGTCGGTGCCCACATCCGACCACGGTAGGACGGGGACTACTCCAGACGGACCAGGACGACCGCGTCGGTGCGGTTCAGGCGGGCGCGCCGGCCGTACTTGCGGCGGCCCTTGGCCCGAGCCTCGTCGAAGTAGCGGCCGGACCGGACCACGACGGCGCTGCCGTTGACCGCGGGGGAGTCGGGTCGCTCCGGGCGGACGGCGACCTCCCGCCCGTCCGCGTCGATGTCGTCCGCGGGCCACAGGCCGAGCCGGCCGTCGCTCAGCGGCACCAGCCGGGCCCGGGTGGTGGCGTCGGCGACGGTGAGCACGACGTACTTCTCGTCAGCGTTCACCACCGGGCAACGAAACCACACGTCGGGACAATGCGATGACGACCGGTCGCACGGGTAAAGTGGCGGGTCGCACAGCGTCGTGCCGATCCTTCTCCGCTTCACCACCTTGAGACCCAAGGACACCGCTGTGACTGCTGCACCAACCGGCCGACCCGTCGTACTCATCGCCGAAGAGCTGAGCCCCGCCACCGTGGACGCGCTCGGCCCCGACTTCGAGATCCGCACGTGCAACGGCGCCGACCGCGCCGAGCTGCTGTCCGCGATCACCGACGTCGACGCGATCCTGGTCCGTTCCGCGACCAAGGTCGATGCGGAGGCGCTGGGCGCCGCGAAGCGGCTCAAGGTGGTCGCGCGGGCCGGTGTCGGTCTCGACAACGTCGACGTCAAGGCGGCGACGCAGAGCGGCGTCATGGTGGTGAACGCCCCGACGTCCAACATCGTCAGCGCTGCCGAGCTCGCCGTCGCCCTGATGCTCGCGGCAGCGCGCCACCTGTCTCCGGCGCATGCGGCGCTGAAGGACGGCGAGTGGAAGCGCTCGAAGTACACCGGCGTCGAGCTCTACGAGAAGACCGTCGGCATCGTCGGGCTCGGCCGGATCGGCGTGCTCGTCGCCCAGCGGTTGAGCGCGTTCGGCATGAACATCATCGCCTACGACCCCTATGTGCAGGCCGGCCGCGCGGCCCAGATGGGCGTGCGCCTCGTCGACCTCGACACGCTGCTCGAGGAGTCCGACTTCATGTCGGTCCACCTGCCGAAGACGCCCGAGACGGTCGGCCTGATCGGTGTCGACCAGCTCGCCAAGGCCAAGAGCTCCCTGGTGCTCGTCAACGCCGCGAGGGGCGGCATCGTCGACGAGCAGGCGTTGTACGACGCGCTGAAGACCGGCCGGATCGGCGCCGCAGGTCTCGACGTGTTCGCGAGCGAGCCGTGCACCGACAGTCCGCTCTTCGAGCTCGAGAACGTCGTCGCGACCCCGCACCTCGGTGCGTCGACCGACGAGGCGCAGGAGAAGGCCGGCATCTCCGTGGCCCGCTCGGTGCGCCTCGCGCTCTCCGGCGAGCTGGTGCCGGACGCCGTCAACGTCCAGGGCGGCGTGATCGCCGAGGACGTCCGCCCCGGCATCCCGCTGACCGAGAAGCTCGGCCGGGTGTTCACCGGCCTGGCGGGCGAGGTCGCCCAGCAGATCGACGTCGAGGTGCGCGGCGAGATCACCGACTACGACGTCAAGGTGCTCGAGCTGGCAGCGCTGAAGGGCGTCTTCACCGACATCGTCGAGGACCAGGTCTCCTACGTGAACGCGCCACTGCTCGCTGCCGAGCGCGGCACCGCCGTCCGCCTGGTGACCGACCCCGAGAGCCCCGACCACCGCAACCTGATCACGATCCGCGGCACCCTCGCCGACGGCGTACAGATCTCGGTGAGCGGCACCCTGGTCGGCATCAACCAGAAGGAGAGGCTGGTCGAGATCAACGGCTTCGACGTCGACCTGGAGCCGACCAACCACCTGGCCTTCTTCAACTACGAGGATCGCCCCGGCATGGTCGGCACCGTCGGCCAGATCCTCGGCGACGCCGGGGTCAACATCGCCGGCATGCAGGTGGCGCGCGACGCGAAGGGTGGCCAGGCCCTGGTTGCCATCTCGGTCGACTCGGCCATCCCGCCCGAGACCCTCGCGGAGATCCAGGCAGCGATGGACGCCCAGTCGGCTCGCGCCATCAATCTGGTCTAGCGATCTGGTCTGACCCCGCGGCGTTCGGGAATTGAGTGTTCCCGGTAGTGCCCCCTGCCGGTCATCTGGGAGTAGTTTCCCAGAAGCGAGTTGCCGCGAGTGTTCGCGCGGCGCACTCGAGCGCCCCAACTGCAGGAGGTTCCGTGAAGGTCCGCAACACTCTCGTCTCCCTGGTGGCCGTCTCGTCGATGCTGGCCATCGCGGCCTGCGCACCGCCCGACGATGACGACGACAACAAGTCCAGCACGCCCAACGGCACCGACGCCGCCACGGCCACGTCGGTCGAGGACTTCGGCACCATGGACGACCTGATCAAGGCCGCCCAGGACGAGGGCACGCTCAACGTGATCGCCCTTCCGCCGGACTGGGCCAACTACGGCAACATCATTTCGGCCTTCGAGGACAAGTACGACATCAAGGTCCAGTCCGACCAGCCCGACGTGGCCAGCCAGGACGAGATCAACGCGGCCAACCAGCTCAAGGGCACCGATCGTGCGCCCGACGTGTTCGACCTCGGGCAGTCGGTGGCGCTGGCGAACACCGACCTCTACGCGCCCTACCAGGTGGAGACGTTCGACGACATCCCCGCCGAGTTCAAGGACCCCGACGGCGCCTGGGTCAACGACTACGGCGGCTTCATGTCTGTCGGCTACGACTCCGACGTGGTCCCCGACGTGACGTCGCTCGACGACCTGCTCGGCTCGGACTTCAAGGGCAAGGTCGCCCTCAACGGTGACCCGACCGCCGCCGGTGCCGCGTTCAGCGGCGTGGTGATGGCTTCGGTCGCCAACGGCGGTTCCGCCGACGACATCGCTCCCGGCGTGGAGTTCTTCAAGAGCCTCAAGGAGGCCGGCAACTTCCTGCCGGTCGACCCGACCTCGGCGACGATCGAGTCCGGCCAGACCCCTGTCGTCATCGACTGGGACTACCTGAACGCCGCCGAGACCGCCAAGCTCCCGAGCTGGAAGGTGTTCGTCCCGGAGGAGGCCGCGATCGCCGGCTACTACTTCCAGGCGATCAACGCCGACGCGCCGCACCCCGCGGCGGCCCGGCTCTGGGAGGAGTTCCTCTACAGCGACGAGGGCCAGAACCTCTGGCTCGCCGGAGGCGCTCGCCCGGTTCGTGCCGACGCGATGGTCGAAGCCGGCACCATCGACCAGGACCTCTACGACGCTCTGCCGGAGGTCGCGGGCACTCCCGTGATCCCGACCAACGAGCAGACCGAGGCCATGGCGGCCTACCTGGCTGAGAACTGGGCGAAGGCCGTCGGCTGACCACGACCGCACCGGTGGCGGCGACATCCGCCGCTCCACCGCCCGCACCGACGGGTCGGCGCTTCAGCGTCGGCCCGTCGGTCGGCCTGCTCCCGTTTCTCGCCTACCTCGGGATCTTCCTGATCATCCCCACGGTCACCGTCCTGGTCGGCGCCTTCCAGGACAACGATGGCGGCTTCTCCTTCCAGAAGATCGGCAAGCTCAACGACGAGCTGCCGCTGCACGTGCTCCGGGAGAGCCTGCTGCTGTCGTTCATCTCGGCCGCGGTCGGTGCGGTGCTGGGCGCGCTGCTGGCTTACCTCATCGTCGTCGCACCGCCGACCAGCATCCTTCGGCGGGTGGTCACCGCCGTCTGTGGAGTGCTCGCTCAGTTCGGCGGGGTCACGCTCGCCTTCGCGTGGATCGCGACGCTCGGCTTCGGTGGTCTGCTCACGCAGACTCTCGCCGACACCATCGGCACGGATCCGAACGGCAGCGCCTGGCTCTATGAGCTGCCCGGGCTGGTGCTCGTCTACACCTACTTCCAGATCCCACTGATGGTGATCGTGTTCCTGCCCGCCTTGGAAGGGCTGCGGCCGCAGTGGCGCGAGGCCGCGGTCAACCTCGGAGCGACCACGTGGCAGTACTGGACGCAGGTGGCGTTCCCGCTGCTGCGACCGGCGTTCCTCGGCTCGATGCTGCTGCTGTTCGCCAACGCGTTCGCGGCGTACGCCACCGCCGCAGCACTGGTCAGCCAGGGATCGCCCATCCTGCCGCTGCTGATCCGCAACTCGCTGACCAGCGAGATCGTGCTCGGAGAGGCGAACTTCGCCTACGCGTTGGCTCTCGAGATGATCGTGGTCGTCGCCATCGTGATGTCGCTCTATGCCTGGCTGCTCAAGCGGACCTCGAGGTGGCTGACGTGACCGGCACCTTCGTGTGGCGCGGGCTGCGCTGGCTCCTGCTGCTGATCTTCGCCGCGTTCTTCGCGATCCCACTCCTCGCGCTGCTCAACTTCAGCACGAAGGACGTGGCGACCAAGGAACGGAGCGGGGCGGCCTGGCAGGCGCTCACGCAGGATCCGACGATGACGGACGCGATCACCACCTCGCTGTTGCTGGCCCTCCTCACCGTGGTGGGCATGGTCGTGCTGCTGGTGCCGACGATGATCTGGGTGCGACTGCGGGTCCCCAAGGCGACGCGGCTCATCGAGTTCCTCTGCCTGCTCCCGCTCACGATCCCCGCGCTGGTGATCGTGGTCGGCCTGACGAACGTCTACGCCTGGGTCAACTACCTGGTCGGCGACGGGGCCCTCACCTTGGCGTTCGTCTACGTCATCTTGGTGCTGCCCTACTCCTACCGCGCCATCGACTCTTCGCTGTCGTCGCTCGACGCGATGACGCTCGCCGAAGCGGCGCGGTCGCTGGGCGCGAGCTGGTTCACGGTGATCACGCGCGTGATCCTGCCCAACCTGTGGCCCGGAGTCCTGGGCGGCGCGTTCATCGCCGTCGCGCTGGTCTTGGGCGAGTTCACGATCTCCTCGCTCTCGCACTACAACACGCTGCCGGTCGTGATCGTCCAGATCAGCAAGGCCGACGCACCCGAGTCGATGGCGGCGGCGCTCGCGTCGCTCCTCTTCGCCGCGGTCCTGCTGGTCGGGCTGTCGTTCCTCGACCGTCGCCGACGTACCACCATCGGAGGGAACTAGATGTCCGCCACCGCCAACGAGTCATCCGCCGGAGTCGCCGTCGAGATGACGGGGCTGCGTCGGTCCTACGGCGACGTCCACGCCCTCGACGGGCTCGACCTGCACATGTCCCCGGGCGAGATGGTCGTGCTGCTCGGACCGTCGGGATGCGGGAAGACCACAGCGCTGCGGATCCTGGCCGGCCTCGAGAGGCAGGACGCCGGCACGATCAGCGTCGGCGGCAAGGACCTGAGCAGGGTGCCGGCCAACAAGCGCGACATGGGGATGGTGTTCCAGGCCTACAGCCTGTTCCCGCACCTGACCGTGCTCGACAACGTGGCCTTCGGCCTGAAGCTGCGCGGGAAGTCGCGTGCGGATCGTCGCCAGCGCGCCGGTGACGTGCTCGACCTGGTGGGCCTGGGCCAGCACAAGGCTCGCTACGCCAACCAGCTCTCGGGCGGTCAGCAACAGCGCGTGGCTCTGGCCCGGGCGCTGGCCTTCGAGCCGGCGGTGCTGCTGCTCGACGAGCCGCTGTCCGCCCTCGACGCCAAGGTGCGGGTGCAGCTCCGCGACGAGATCCGTCGGGTCCAGCTCGACGTGGGCACCACCACGCTGTTCGTCACCCACGACCAGGAGGAGGCGCTCGCGATCGCCGACCGGGTCGGAGTCATGAACGCCGGCCGGCTCGACCAGCTCGCGCCGCCGTCCGAGCTGTACTCCTCGCCCGCGACCCCGTTCGTCGGCGAGTTCGTCGGGCTCAGCAACCGGATCCCGGCAACCGTGAGCGACGGCAAGGCCAGGGTGCTCGGCTCCGAGATCCCGGTGCTGCCGGGCTCCGCAACCGGCTCCGGCGACGCCTTGGTGCGCCCCGAGTCGGTGTCGTTCGTCGCGTCGGCCGAGGGCCAGGCGACGGTGCTCTCCGTGGCCTTCCTCGGACCGGTGTCGCGAGCGACTGCCGCGCTGGACGACGGGACCCTCGTCGTCGCACAGGTCGCCAGCGCCGCGGCCGCAGCACTGACGGTCGGAGACCGCGTCGACCTCAGGATCGACCCGGTGCCGATCCTCGTCGTCGCCAGCTGACCTGACCATGAGGGCCCCGATCTTCGCTGCCACGCCGGCGCGATCGGGCGTAGTCTCCGGCGGAGGGGGGCACGGAAGCGACGGCAGGGCCATGGCGAAAAGTCCGCGCAGCACCAGGCGAATCATCTCGGCCGGCTCCGTTGCTGCCCTCCTCGGCTCCCTGCTTCTCTGGGTGGCGTCGCCGAGCCTCGCCGTCGACGACACCGGCAGGTTCGAGCTCGACGGCAACATCGTCGACGACACTGCCGCCGGGTTGCCCCACGACTGGGCCGGCCTGTTCGACGCCTCGGGCAACCAACTGGTGGCTCCCGGCACTGACGGGCTGATCGCCTCGACCTTCCTCGGCGACGTCGCCACGCCGGATTCCAGCTACTTCGAAAGCAACAAGGACATCGAGCCGGTGGCCGACTGGGCCTGCGGCCCGGTGAACAATCCGACCAACAAGGACGACCTGGTCCTTGCGGCCGCGGCGCTGGTCGAGATCCCCGTCGGTGCGCCCGACAACGCTGGACACACGGTTCTGTACCTCGCCTCGGCGCGGGACTCGAACAACGGCACGTCGTACGCCGGCTACTGGCTGCTGAAGGACCCCAACGTCACCTGCAGCTCGCCCGGCGGCTTCGCAGGTCAACACACCGACGGCGACCTCCTCATCGTCGCCGACTTCACCAACGGCGGCGGCTCCCAGTCGGTGACCGTCTACCGCTGGACGGGGAACGACGCGACCGGATCTCCGGTCCAGGTCGCGACCGGAGGGATCTGCGCCAGCGGGGGCACGGCCGACAACCAATGTGTCCTCGCCAACACGGCCACCATCACGAGCCCGTGGGCACCGACCAGCCTCCCCACCAACCAGTTCGTCGAGACCGGCATCGACCTCACCGTGCTGCTCGGTAGCTCGGGTGGTTGCTTCTCGCGGTTCCTCGCGGAGACCCGATCGTCGGACCAGCTCACCGCCACGCTGAGTGACTACGCGGACGGTTCGTTCACCACCTGCCCCAAGGCTGCACTGGACACCACCGCGATACCTGCGGGCAGTCTCCTGGCGCCGGGTCCGGCAAACCAGCACGACGTTGCGACTGTCAGCGCTGTCGGCGCTGGTCCCGCGCCGACCGGTACTGTCACGTTCTTCCTGTGCGGGCCCGCCCAGGTCACGGGTGCCGGATGCCCGAGTGGCGGCGTCCAGGTGGGCGCGCCAATAACGGTGGTCGCCGGGTCCGCCACCTCAGCCAACGCCTCGGGGGCGACGACCACCCCGGCCGGGAAGTATTGCTGGCGAGCCGAGTACGCGCCAGACGCCGCAGGTGCGAACTTCTACACGGCGACCAGGCACACGAATGCCACCACCGAGTGCTTCACGGTCGCCAACGACGCCGACACCGACGGCGACCGGCTCACCGACGAATGACGAGCTCTTGGTCTACAACACCGACCCCAACGACCCCGACACCGACGACGGCGGCGTCGACGACGGCACCGAGGTCCTCGACAACAACACCAATCCCCTCGACCCGAACGACGACCTCCCCGACGCCGACACCGACGGCGACCGGCTCACCGACAATGACGAGCTCTTGGTCTACAACACCGACCCCAACGACCCCGACACCGACGACGGCGGCGTCGACGACGGCACCGAGGTCCTCGACAACAACACCAATCCCCTCGATCCGAGCGACGACGTCCCCGCCACTCCCGAGGCTCCGCTGGTCGCGACCACCGCGACGCCGGGGGGCAGTCTGGTGGTGCCGGGTTCGGCGACAGCACGACGTTGCGACGGCGACGCCGTCGACGCCGGTCCCGTGCCGACCGGTACCGTCACGTTCTTCCTGTGCGCGCCCGCGCAGATCACTGTTGCCGGCTGTCCCAGTGGCGGCGCCAGGTGGGCGCCCCAGTATCGCTGGTCTCCGGGTCGGCGTCCTCGGCCAACGTCTCGGGGGCGACGACCACAGCGGCCGGGAAGTACTGCTGGCGGGCCGAGTACGCGCCCGACGCCGCGGCTGCGGACTTCTACGTCGCAACCAGTCACACGAACGGCACCAGCGAGTGCTTCACGGTCGCCAAGGGCAGTCCCGCTCTGACTACACAGATCGCGGTGACGGGTACGAACCCGGGGGTGGTGGGGCACACCACCCTCGGCGATACCGCGACCCTGACCGGGTTCATCGGCTCGGTGGTGGGGGAGACGGTGACGTTCAACCTCTACGGGCCGTTCGGCGACGCGGTGACGCCGGTGTGTACTGGGTCCGCCGGTCTTCACCACGACGGGCGTGCTGAACGCCGGCGGGGTGGCGACCACTGCCGTCAGCTTCGAGCCGACCGCGGCCGGCACCTACACCTGGCAGGCCACCTATCCCGGCAGTGCCGCCAACGACCCGGCCACCCACCAGTGCAACCAGGCGGCGGAGACCACGACGGTCGTGGCGCCGGTGGCGCCGCAGCTCACGACCACCGCGACACCAGGGGGCAGTCTCCTGGTGCCGGGTCCTGCAAACCAGCACGACGTCGCGACGGTCGGCGCCGTCGGCGCTGGTCCAGACGCCGACCGGTAAGGTCACGTTCTTCCTGTGCGCACCCGCACAGGTCACGGGTGCCGGATGCCCGAGTGGCGGCGTCCAGGTGGGCGGGCCAGTATCGGTGGTCGCCGGGTCTGCCTCCTCGGCCAACGTCTCGGGGGCGACGACCACCGCGACCGGGAAGTACTGCTGGCGGGCTGAGTACGCGCCCGACGCCGCCTCGCGAGCTTCTACCTTGCCGACCAGTCACACGAATGCGACCACCGAGTGCTTCACTGTCGCCAAGGGCACTCCGACCCTGACCACTCAGGTCTCGGTGACCGGAAGCGAGCCCGGCTGGCTGGGCGGAACGAACACTCGGCGACAGGGCGACCCTGAGCGGTTTCGTTGGCTCTGTAGCCGGCGAGACCATCACGTTCAAGCTCTACGGGCCGTTCGCCTCCGGCACGACGCCCACCTGCACCGGCGCCCCGGTGTTCACCACTACGGGCGTGCTGAACGCGAGTGGCGTGGCGACCACCGCCGCCACCTTCGCGCCGACAAGCGCCGGCACCTACACCTGGACGGCCACGTACGCCGGCAGCGCGGCCAACAACCCCGCCACGCATGCCTGCAACCAGCCTTCGGAGACGTTCCTGGTGCGTGCGCCGGTGTCGACGACCACGGCCGTGTCGACCTCGCCCAACCCGTCGTTGGTGGGCGAGCCGTTTACGATCACGGCCACGGTGACCAGCTCGGACAGCAGCGCGGGCACGCCGACCGGCCAGGTGACTTTCCGTGACGGCACGACGGTCCTCGGCACCGCAGCCCTCAACGCCTCGGGCGTGGCCACGCTGTCCACCGCGCTGCTCGCCAGCGGCGTCCATCAGGTGGTGGCGGTCTACGCCGGTGACGCCAGGCATCTCGGGAGCCAGGGGTCGGCGACCCACACCGTCAATCGGAGAGTCACCGAGCTCGACGCGCGTCCGGCCGTGCTCCAGAGGTCGCCCGACGGGTACGTCGTGGTGCTCTCGGCAGTGCTCACCCACAACGGCGCGCCCGTCGTCGGCCGGACGGTGCGGTTCCTCGTCAATGGCGAGCTGGCGTGCAGCGAGGTCACCGACGGTCAGGGTCTCGCCAGGTGCGAGAAGCGCAGCAAGGCCTGGTCCGGACCGATCGGCCGGTACGGTTACCAGGCCTTCTTTGACGGTGACAGCACCTATCTGCCGTCGGCCGACACCGCCGCTATGGCGCCGATCTAGGCCACCATCACCCGGCCGGCAGCCGCGAGGTGCGCCGGGTGTCCGGTCGCGGACGACATCCCAGGCCGACGCCAGGCGGGTGACCGCCTCGCGCAGCTCGTCGGCTGGGCGGGTCCAGGGGATCCGGACGAAGCGGTCGAGCCCGCCTTCCGCCGCGAACGCCGGCCCGGGGGCGACGATCACGCCGCGCCGCTCGGCCTCGGCGGTCACCGCCGTGCCGAACAAGCCGGGGAGCTCGCACCACAGCGCCAGCCCGCCGCCGGGTTTCCGGAACTGCCAGTCGGGCAGCAGCTCGGTCACGGCTTCGACCAGGGCCTCGCGCTGCTCGCGCAGCCGGATCCGGTGCCCGGCGACGATGGTCTCCCGGTCGGCAAGCAGCCTGGTCAGCACCAGCTGCTCCATCACCGGCGCTCCGAGGTCGAGGCCGACCCGGGCGTTGGTGATCCGCTCCACCTGCGCATGTGGCGCCCGGATCCAGCCCGAGCCGCAGCCCGCCCCAGAACGACTTGCTCGACGAGCCGATCGTCACCGTCTCGGGTGCGAACGAGGCGAACGGCCGCGGCATCGCCTGGCCGTCGAGCGCCAGCTCCACGTGCGCCTCGTCGACGACGGCGACGGTGTGTGCGCGTCGCAGGTGGCCGGCGTACATCTCGCGCTGGGCGTCCGACATCAGGTGGCCGGTGGGGTTCTGGAAGTCCGGGATCAGGTAGGCCAGTCTCGGTGAGACCTGCTGGAGCGCGGCACCGACGGCGTCGAGGTCCCAGCCGTCTGGGTCGACCGGTGTGCCGGTGAGGCGGGCGCCGCTGTGGCGGATCGCCAGGGTCGCGTTGGGGTAGACCGGCGACTCGACGAGCACCCGGTCACCCGGCCCGGTGAACGCCTGGGCCACGATCGACGCCGCCGAGAGGGCGCCGGGGGTCACCAGGATCTGGTCCGGGTCGGTCGGGAGGCCGCGCTCGTCGTAGGTCGCGGCGATGGCGGCCTGGAGCTGGGGGAGCCCGGCCGGGAAGTAGCCGTGCCCACCGAGGTACGCCGGCAGCTCGGCTCCCGCCTCGGCGTACGCCGTCGCGATGCCGGGCGGTGCCGATGCGGCGGCGCAGTTGAGGTCGATGGCGTCGTGGTCGCCGGGGCGGGGGAGGAGAGCCCGGTCGTGGGCCCGCGACTGGCCGCCCGGCACCCGCGTGAACGTGCCGGCGCCGCGGCGGGCCTCGGCGTAGCCGGCATCGCGGAGGGTGGCGTAGGCCCGGGTCACGGTGGTGCGCGAGACGCCGAGCGACTCGGTCAGCTCGCGCTCGCTCGGCAGCCGGGTGCCGAGCCCGATCCGCCCGTCGCCGATCAGGTGGGTCAGGGAGGTGGCCAGGCCGACGTAGGCGGGGCTGCGGTCGAAGTCGCCGACCAGCGTGGTCACCCGGCCGGCACTGATGGACTGCATCATGCAGGCCACTGTCTCACGATTGGCTATTCAAGTGAAGGCCAATCGCCGCGATCATGGACGGGTGACCCCACCCGCCCCCGTCGCTACCGCGCCCACGGGCCTGAGCGACCTCGGCCCGATCGCCCAGCTGCGCGCCGGCCGGCTGACCCGCCGGCTGACCCAGCTGTACGCCGGGCTGGTCCTCTACGGCGCGAGCCTGGCGATGATGGTGCGCGGCGACCTCGGCCTGGCGCCGTGGGACGTGCTCCACTCGGGGCTGATCCGGCACGTGCCGATCACCCTGGGCCAGGCCGTCGTGGTGATGAGCTTCGTGGTGCTGGTGCTGTGGGTGCCGCTCCGCGAGATGCCCGGCATCGGCACGATCTCCAACGCCCTGGTCGTCGGGTTCTCGGCCGATGCGACCCTGCTGCTGCTCGACCGTCCTGACCCACTGGCCCTGCGGATCGCCCTGATGGTCGGTGGTGTCCTCCTCTGTGGTCTCGCCACCGCCCTCTACATCGGCGCCCAGCTCGGCCGCGGGCCGCGCGACGGGTTGATGACCGGCCTGACCCGGACCACCGGGCTCTCGATCCGGCTGGTCCGCACCGCCCTCGAGGTATCGGTCGTGCTGATCGGCCTGCTGCTGGGCGGCGGCCTCGGACTCGGCACCGTCGCGTTCGCTCTCACGATCGGCCCGATCACCCAGGCACTCCTCCCGGTCTTCCTCATTGATCTGCCAGTCAGGGGAGACGCATAGCCGTAGGGCGGATAGCCTCCGGTTCACATACTTGTGAGCAACCGCGGAGGCCCCCATGACCGAGACGCCTGCCCCACCCCCCGAGTCAGCACCGCCCGCCGACGGCGGCGCTGCCGCCGAGGTGGCTCCGCTGGCCCCGCCGGGAGACACGCTCACCCTGACCGCACCGGAGGCGCCGGCGCTGGTGCTCGAGACCCAGGCACCGAAGATGGCGCCCCAGGTCGCGGCCGAGGCGATCCCCGAGCTCGATGCGAAGGTCGACACGTTCCTGACCGCGCTGAGCTCCACCGAGGCCAACAGCCCGGAGTTCGCGGCGCAGGCCGAGAACGTGCGCACCATGGGCGACGCCGACATCCGCAAAGCAGCCGAGACCTCCAACCGGATGCTGCAGCAGCCGGTGCGTGCGTTGAAGGAGGGAGGAATCGCCCAGGGGTCGGCGGTCGGCAAGACGCTGCTCGAGCTGCGGCGTACGGTCGAGGACCTCGATCCCAGCCAGGCCACGGGCGCCAAGAAGTGGCTGGACCTGCTGCCCTTCGGCGACAAGATCACCGACTACTTCCGCAAGTACCAGTCCGCGCAGACCCAGCTCAACGGCATCCTGCACAGCCTGCGCAACGGCCAGGACGAGCTGACCAAGGACAACGTCGCGCTCAACCTGGAGAAGACCAACCTGTGGGCGACGATGGGTCGCCTCAACCAGTACGTCTACGTCGCCGAGCGGCTCGACACCAAGCTCGCGGCCAAGATCGCCGAGCTCGAGCTGACCGACCCCGAGGCCGCCAAGGCGCTCAACCAGGACGTGCTCTTCTACGTGCGGCAGAAGCACCAGGACCTGCTGACGCAGCTGGCGGTGTCGATCCAGAGCTACCTGGCGATCGACATCATCATCAAGAACAACATCGAGCTGATCAAGGGCGTCGACCGGGCCTCCACCACGACCATCTCCGCGCTGCGTACGGCGGTCATCGTGGCCCAGGCGCTGGGCAACCAGAAGCTGGTGCTCGACCAGATCACGGCCCTCAACACGACGACGTCCGGGATGATCCAGCGGACCTCGGAGATGCTGAAGGAGAACTCGGCGGCGATCCAGGAGCAGGCCGCGTCATCGACGATCGGCATCGAGCAGCTGCAGGCCGCCTTCGCCAACATCTACGCCACGATGGACAGCATCGACGAGTTCAAGCTCAAGGCGCTCGACTCGATGTCGGCCACGATCGGCGTGCTGGAGACCGAGGTCGAGAAGTCACAGTCCTACCTCGAACGGGTGAAGAAGCACGACCAGCGCAACGCGGCCGGCACCCTGGACATCGCGTAGCCGTCCGCCCTCCTGACCGAAACGAGATCGAGTGGGCCTCAAGTCGTGGCTGAAACGACGACGCGGATCGGACGACGACACCACACCCGTGCCCGCTCCGCCGACCGAGCAGGAAGTCCTGGCATCGCTCAACCGGGTCAACGCGATGCTGCGCGAGGGCAACGCGCCGCCGGTGGTCATCTCGCGCGTCGTGCGGATCGCACGGGCGATCAACGACACGCTCCCGCGGATCCGCAACCTCGGCCTCGGCAGCATGGAGGCCTACTCCGTCGTCGCGACGGCCACCTCCTACCTGCCGGAGGCGGTCGGTGGCTATCTCCGGCTCCCGCGCGACTGGGCCGACACCCGGCCGATCGACGGCTACAAGACCTCGCTCATGGTGCTGGTCGACCAGCTCGAGCTGCTCGGGTCGACGATGGACAAGGTCCTCGACGCCGCCAACCGGGCCGATGCCCAGGCCCTGCTGCTGCACGGCAAGTTCCTCGAGGCCAAGTTCGGGCAGCCGACCGCCGGCCCCGACCTGACGTTGGGATCTCCTGAATGACCGACACCTCACTGGCCGCGGCTCTCGACGCCCTGGTCGCGGTGGCCACGTCGGCGGGCGTGGACCCGGCCACCGCCCGACGCGAGGGCGAGTCGCTCGCGGCGACCGTCGCCGAGCCGGCGAAGGGTGCGTACGTCGACTGGTCCGAGCAGACCGGCGGCGGTCGCACCGCCGAGGACTTCATGGACGCCGCCTCGCGCGGCCGCCGCTACCGCGCTGCGCCCACGCCGACCATGGCCGGACTCTCGCTGGCCAGGTCGACCCACGCGCCGGCGTACGCGAAGGCGCTCTCGGACGTCGCGCTCGCCGCGGTCGGCCTCGGCGAGGAGAACTCGCGGGTGATCGGCAACGCCACCACCGCGGCCGCCGCCCAGCTCGGCGAGACCTCCCCGACGGCGCGGGTGCAACCGTCGCAGCCGGCGGAGCGGGAGCAGGTGCCTGGCGTCGGCGACCACTTCCTGGCACAGATGCTCGACCAGCTCGGCCAGGTGCAGAAGAAGCTGACCAACCTCGACCTGACCGAGATCGACCGGGGCGCTCCGGGTGCGTTCGACCTCGAGCAGCTGCGCAATGGCCCGACCACCGCCGGATCCGGTCCAGGCCGCCCCGCCGCCGCCGGACCGAGCCGGCCGAGACCCCGACCGAGACCCCGGCCGACGCTCCCACGGAGCCCGAGCCCGAACCCAAGACCGTCGACGAGCTGCTGGCCGAGCTCGACGAGCTCGTCGGGCTCAAGGATGTGAAGGCCGAGATCCGCCGCCAGGCCGCGGTGCTCCGGGTCGAGGGGCTGCGCAAGGAGGCGGGCCTCGCCTCGCCGACGATCACGCGGCACATGATCTTCAACGGCAACCCCGGCACCGGCAAGACCACGGTCGCCCGCCTGTTGTCCGGCATCTACCGCGCGCTCGGTCTGCTGACCACCGGCCAGCTGGTCGAGGTCGACCGCTCCGAGCTGGTCGCGGGCTACCTCGGCCAGACCGCGATGAAGACCGCCGACGTGGTGAAGTCCGCCGAGGGTGGCGTGCTCTTCATCGACGAGGCCTACTCGCTGGCCGGTGACCAGTACGGCCAGGAGGCCATCGACACCCTGGTCAAGGAGATGGAGGACAAGCGCGACAACCTGGTCGTGATCGTCGCCGGCTACCCGCTGCCGATGGAGGTCTTCATCGCCCAGAACCCTGGGCTGGCCAGCCGCTTCCGCACCACGATCAACTTCGTCGACTACACCGACGACGAGCTGGCCGACATCTTCAGGGTGATGGCCAAGGCCGCCGAGTACGACGTCGACGACGACGTCCTCGAACGGCTCCGTCAGCTGCTGGCGCTGGTGACCCGTGGGCCCGACGTTCGGCAACGCGCGCTACGTCCGCAACGTGATGGAGGCGGCGATCGGCCGCCACGCCTGGCGGCTGCGCGAGATCGACAAGCCGACGCTCGAGCAGCTGCGCACGCTCGAGCCCGACGATCTCGACCCGGTCGCCCTCGAGCCACCCACCCCCGCGCCCGCCCCCGAACCCGCTGTCGACATCGCGCCTCCTGGGGGAGACGATGCTCCGGCCCCACCTGACCCCCCAGCTGGACCCGTGGCACCCGAGGAGACCCCATGACGCAGGCGCCCGGCGCACCCGCGGCCCAACCGGCGCCCGCGCCGTGCCTGCAGCGCGCCCGCAGCCGCCGCTCCGGTGCCAGCGCAGCAGCAGGCCCCGAAGACCGAGAACGTGCCGCAGCTGCTCAACCGCTGGCAGATCCTCGCGGTCTCGGTCCTGCCTGATCTTCGGCCTGGCCGCCGCGCTCATCCAGTTCCTGGCCTGGCAGGCCGGCGACCGAGCCGCCGACAACACCGCCCAGCTGGTGCGGGTGCAGAACATCGAGACCTCGCTCTACCGGGCCGACGCCCTGGCGAGCAACGCCTTCCTCAGCGGCGGCCTGGAGCCGGCCGAGCAGCGGGCCGCCTACGACGAGACGATCGACGACGTGCTCCGCCAGATCGCCGACGCGGCGGAGGCCCAGCCGGCCGACCGCGACGTGCTGGCGACGCTCAACGAGCGGGTGACGGCGTACACGACCGGCGTGACGCAGGCGCGCGACAACAACCGTCAGGCGTTCCCGGTCGGCGCGCAGTACCTCAACGAAGCCAGCGCCGCGCTGCGGGTCGACGCGACCGCGGCGCTGAACGCCCTCGACGAGGCCAACAGCACCCGCGCCGAGGACGAGATGGAGAGCTCAGCACCCGTGGTGGCTGCTCGGGCTCGCGATCCTCGCCGTCGCGGCCCTGTGGCTGGTCAACCGCAGCATCGCCAGACGCTTCCATCGCCGGTTCAACACCGGGCTCCTGGCTGCCGCCCTGGGGATCGTCGTGCTGACCTTCTTCACCGTCAGCTACGCCAGCGCCCAGAACGGCGCCAACGACGACCTGCGCGCCGGCGCCTACAAGGACGCCGTCGACGAGGCGACCGCGCGGACGGCGGCCAACGACGCGAAGGCCCTCGAGAGCAAGCGGCTGATCGCCCGCGCCTCCGGCCCCACGGTCGACGACGCCTGGAAGGCGGCCTCGGCGATCGTCGACGACAACACTTCGTTCAGCAGCGAGTGGGAGGTCTACAAGGAGGCACACGCCAAGGTGGACGAGCTCGACGTCGAGGGTGACTGGGACGGCGCCGTCACCCAGGCGACGAGCACCCTGTCCGGCGGCAGCACCTTCTCCTTCGACGCCTTCGACGCCGCCTCGGCCGACGCGATCGAGCAGTCCGGGCACCACCGCCACCGACGAGCTCAGCTCCAACGACGTCGGCCTGATCCTTTCTGTGGCCACGCTGCTGGTTGGCCTGCTCGGGGCGGCGGCCGCCGCCTGGGGTATCAACCAGCGACGGAAGGAGTACTCGTGAAGCGCCTCGCCGTCGTCGCCCTCATCCTGCTCGTCTCGGCGTGCGGCTACGACGCCACCGAGATCCCCGAGCCGGAAGCACGTGCCGCCTGCAACAACCGCACCCGCCGCTCCGCCGGTCACCTGTGGCGACGCCACGCGCTCGTACGCCCCGGGTGGCAGCGTTGACCAGCTGGTCGACAGCACCTCGGTCAAGAAGATCCGTAGCCGTGGCCGGCTCATCGCCGGGGTCTCGGCCGACACCTTCCTGATGGCCTCCCGCGATCCGCTGACCGGTGACCTGGTCGGCTTCGACATCGACATGGTCAATGCCATCGCCAGCGCGATCTTCCCGGGCCGGGACCCGAAGGACGTCGTGGCTTACCGCGTGATCACGGCCGCGGACCGGCTGCCCGTCCTCCAGGCCGACCAGGTCGACATCGTCGCGCGCAACATGACCATCAACTGCGTGCGCTGGCAGGACATCGCGTTCTCGGCCGTCTACTACCTGTCCGGTCAGAAGCTGCTCGTCCGCAAGGATCTCGCGGACGATGGAGTCGACACCGTTGCCGAGCTGTCTGGCTTGCGGGTCTGCGCGCCGCTGGGCACGACCAGCCTCGCCAACATCACCGAGAAGGCGCCGGACGACACCGAGATCGTCACGGCGGTCAACCACACGCAGTGCCTGGTGAAGTTCCAGCGCGGCGAGGCGGACGCGATCACCGGCGACGACACGGTGCTCGCGGGCCTGGCCGCCCAGGATCCGTACGCCGTGGTGCCCACCGGGCAGAAGGCGTTCACCGCGGAGCCCTACGGGATCGGCGTCAACAAGGACAAGCCCGACCTGGTGCGGTTCATCAATGCGGTCCTCGAGCAGATGCGCGCTGACGGGTCGTGGGAGCAGAGCTACAACACCTGGCTGCGTCCGGGCCTCGGCGCGGGCACCGGCCAGCCACAGCCGACGTACGGCGGCCCGCCGGCATGACCATCGCACCCGGCGCGCCCGGCAGCATCGGGTCGGCCATCGAGCCGGCCGCGATCCAGGCCTACCTCGGTGCGCTCGACGACTGGCTGCGCGGGCGGAAGACCGAGCTCGACGAACTCGACGCCGCCGCGCTCGCCGCCAACCGGGGCGGGCAGGTGGCCGGCGACATGATGCTGTCGATGGCGCTGTGGAAGGCGGTCTCCGAGCGCTACCAGCTGATCTTCGCGACCTGGGACGGCGGCCGGGTGCTGGAGCAGGAGCGCGAGAAGATCTCCTCTCTGATCTGGGGGCGGCTCGACGGGGCCAGCGACCTGCCGGGCGGCATGGCCGTCTCGGTGCCGGAGGCCTGCCGGCTCTCGGATGCGCTGGTCGCCCAGCTGCGGACGGCGCTGTCCCTGGTGCCCGGCGCGGACGCGTCGGCCGCCCGGATCAAGCAGCTGCGCGCCCAGCTCGAGCGGCTCCGCGACCAGGTGTCCCTCGAGCCCGCCAACGCCCGCCCGGCGGCAGCGGAGCGCGTCGCCGAGCTCGCCGGCCGGCTGGCCGAGGTGACCGACAAGGCCCAGCGCGGCGCCGACGTCGCGGGGATGCTGGCGCCGCTCGAGAACGACGCCACCATGTGCGAGCGCGACCTGATCGTCGGCAACGCCCAGCGCCGCGACGCCCGCGACCAGCTGGTCAGCGCCCGCGAGCTGCGCGCCGACCTGGAGTCGCGCGCGACCGCGCTGGAGCGGCTCGCCGAGCAGTGCGTCCGCACGGTCGACCCCTCACCGCACTACGCCGTGCCGGACGTCGACGCGCTCGGCCCGGTGCCCAACACGCCCAACGAGATCAAGGCCTACCTCCAGCGACTCGAGCGTGTCTCGGAGGCGCTCAACCTCGCCCAGCACAAGTACGCCGACGCCCTGGCCGAGCACACCGAGCTGGTCGATCTGCTCGACGCCTACGTCGCCAAGGCGAAGGCGCTCGGCCTCAGTGACCGGCCGGACCTGGCCGAGAGCGAACAGCAGGCGCGCGAGGTGCTCGCCCGGCGCCCGGCACCGATGACCGTGTGTCGCCAGCTGGTGTCGACCTATCAGACCTGGCTCACCAAGGAGTCTGCATGAAGTGCACCCAGCCCGGCTGCTCGGGCACCATCGTCGACGGCTACTGCGACGTCTGCGGCATGGCGGGGGTGCTCGACGGGCCGACCGCGAGGCGGTCACGTCCCCCGATGCGCAGGTCTCGACAGGCTCGACCACGACCGCTTGCCGACGGCACGCCGTGCGCCCAGCCGGGTTGCGCGGGCAAGATCCTCGACGGCTACTGCGACATCTGCGGCACCGCGGCCGACTCGAAGCCGGCACCGAGCAGCTGGTGACGTCCGCTTTCCGGTGACCTCTCCGTCGCCACTTCGGCGAGCAAGGTGCAGTCGACCGCGTTCGGCTCGGCCCGGGCGGACCACGCGACGGCGTCCACGCGGCGTACGCGCACCGGGCTCCGCGCGGATGCGCGCGGCCCGGCTCGGCGCCGGCCTGACCCGGGTGCCGCCGGCGCCGCCGGTCGACGCGGAGAAGGCGATCAACCCCAACCCGTCGGTGCCGGAGGACAAGCGCACCTGCTCCAAGTGCGGCACCGAGATCGGCCGCAGCCGCGACGGCAAGCCGGGTCGTCAGGAGGGCTTCTGCCCGCAGTGCGGCCAGGAGTTCTCGTTCACGCCGAAGCTGAAGGCCGGCGACGTCGTCGGCGGGCAGTACGAGGTGGCCGGTGCCCTGGCCCACGGCGGCCTGGGCTGGATCTACCTCGCCCGCGACCGCAACGTCTCCAACCGCTGGGTGGTGCTCAAGGGCCTGCTCAACTCCGGCGACCCCGACGCGCTGGCCGCGGCGATCGCCGAGCAGCAGTTCCTGGCCCAGGTCGAGCACCCGCTGATCGTCGAGATCTACAACTTCGTGACCCACGAGGGCGCCGGCTACATCGTCATGGAGTACGTCGGCGGCAAGTCGCTCAAGCAGATCCTCAAGCAGCGGATGCGCGACAACAACGGCGACTACGACCCGCTGCCGGTCGACCAGGCGCTGGCCTACATCCTCGAGGTGCTGCCGGCGTTCCAGTACCTCCACGACCTCGGGCTCGTCTACTGCGACTTCAAGCCCGACAACCTGATCCAGGTCGGCGACGCGGTCAAGCTGATCGACCTCGGCGGCGTACGCCGGATCGACGACCAGGAGTCGGCGATCTACGGCACGGTCGGCTACCAGGCGCCCGAGGTGGCGGAGATCGGGCCGAGCGTCGCCTCCGACATCTACACGATCGGGCGCACGCTCGTGGTGCTCTGCATGGAGTTCCGCGGCTACCAGGGCACCTACCTCCACACGCCTGCCGCCGCCGGAGTCGACGCCGCTGTTCGCCCAGAACGACTCGCTCTACTGGCTGATCTCGAAGTGCTGCGCGACCGATCCCGGCCGACCGGTTCGCCTCGGCCGACGAGCTCCGCTCGCAGCTGCTCGGCGTGCTCCGCGAGGTGGTCGCCAAGACCACGCCGGGCACGGCGCTGACGTCGGCCTCGTCGGTGCTGTTCGAGACGCCGACCACGTCCGCCTCGGTGCTGACCTGGTCGCAGCTGCCCAACCTGCGCGCCGACACGACCGACCCCCAGCACGCCTGGCTGGCCAGCCTCGGCACCGAGGACCCCGTCGAGCACCTGAAGCAGCTCGACCAGGCACCCGGAGAGCTCGCCCGAGGTGCTGCTGGCCAAGGCCCGGGTGTGCGCTCGAGGTCGCCGAGCCGGCCCGCGCACGTGGCTACGCCGCCGAGCTGCTCGCCGAGGACCCCTGGGAGTGGCGGGCGCTCTGGAACGACGGCCTCGCCACCATGGCGCTGGAGGACTGGAGCACGGCGATGGCATCGTTCAATGCCGTCTGCCAGCAGGTGCCCGGCGAGCTCGCACCCAAGCTGGCGCTGGCCGTCGCCTGCGAGCGCGGCGGCCGGCCCGAGGTCGCCGAAGGGCTCTACGACACCTGCGCGCAGACCGACGCGACCTACGTCGCTCCTGCGTCGTTCGGCATGGCGCGGGTCCGGGCGATGCGCGGCGACACCGCCGGTGCCGTGGCCGCGCTCGACCAGGTGCCGTCGAGCAGCCGCGGCTTCGTCGAGAGCCGGCAGGTGCGTGCCGACGTGCTGCTGTCGACCGGCAACCCCAAGGACCTCGGCGTGCTCGACCAGGCGATGCGGAGCATCGAGTCGGTGTCGATGGACCCCACCACCAAGCGCCGCTACATCGTGCGGATCCTGCAGCAGGCGCTCGCCATCGTGCTGGCCGGCGGCGGCGCGTCGAAGGTCAAGATCGGCTCGCTGGACGCCACCGAGGCAAGCCTGCGCGAAGGGCTGGAGACCGCCTTCCGTAACCTCGCTCGCGACGCCGCCAAGCTCGACGAACGCATCGAGCTGGTCAACCAGGCCAACGCCGTACGGAGCTGGACGCTGACATGACCGAGACCCCCGACGCCCACCGCGTGCCCCCACTGTGGCGAGCCCATCGAGGCGGGGGCGAAGTTCTGCGAGTCCTGCGGCAAGCCGACCGGTGCCGGCAACGAGGCGACGCCGCCGGTGGTCGAGCCTGTCGAGACCCAGGCCAGCCCCGCCGACGACCTCGGCAGCGGGCCGATCAGCGCGGTCACCCGGGCCGCCGGCGCCGCGAAGGCCGAGGCCGCTCGCCACTCGGACCGCCGCCCGTGCCTGAACTGCGGTGGTGATGTCGGCCCCGACGGCTACTGCGACCAGTGCGGCACCAAGGCGCCGACCGAGCGCGACCACTTCCGCGAGCAGCCGGCTACGTGGGTCGCCGGCGTCTGCGACCGCGGCATCAAGCACAGCCGCAACGAGGACGCGATGGCGTTGCTCGCGGGCGAGAAGCCGGGGGAGCGCGCGGTGCTGATCGTGCTCGACGGGGTCTCCAACACCGACGACTCCCACATCGCATCGCTGGCGGGGGCCAAGGCCGCCGTCGGAGTGCTCCGCGCGCCGCTCCCGCAGGGCATGGGCACCCCGGAGGGCAGGACGTCGGCGGTGACCAAGGTCTTCGCGGAGGCGGTCGAGGCGGCCAACGACGCAGTGGTGGGCGCGACGCCCGAGGGCTCCGTCCACCCGCCGTCGGCGACCTTCGTGTCGACGATCGTCGAGGGCCCGACCCTCTGGTTCGCGAACATCGGTGACTCGCGCGCCTACTGGCTGCCCGACGGCGGCCCCGGCATGCAGCTCTCCGTGGACGACTCCGCGGCCCAGATGCAGATCGAGGCCGGCATGGCCCGCAAGGAGGCGGAGGCGGGTCCGCAGGGCCACGCCATCACCCGGTGGCTCGGCAAGGACGCACCCGACCTCGCTCCGCGGGTGGGTCAGCTGACCGTCGAGCCGGCCCCGGCTGGGTCCTGGTCTGCTCCGACGGGCTCTGGAACTACGCCTCCGAGCCCGACGACCTCATCGCCCAGATCCAGAAGGCGGGCACGACCGATCCCGCCGAGCTGGCCCTCGCGCTGGTCGACTTCGCGAACGCCTCTGGCGGCGTGGACAACATCACGGCGACCCTCGCCCGGCTCGAGAGCGGGCAGAATGCCGCTGACACCGCGACTGCCGCGACCGAGACAAAGACCGAGGGAGAGTCCGATGGCTGAGTTCACCGCCGCCGTCTACCAGAACGAGTTCCTTGCCGACGGCGGGACCGACGTCAACGCGATCGTGACCGTGACCTGCGCCGGCGCCGGCGCGGCAGGCCAGAGCGGCTCCGGCTCGGCCGGCGAGATCATCATCGTCGACACCTCCGGCTCGATGGGCGTCGAGACCATGACCGCAGCGCGCGACGCGGCGAAGGCCGCGATCGCCGAGATCCTCGACGGAACCTGGTTCGCGGTGGTCGCGGGCTCCGACCGCGCCGCCCTCGCCTATCCGCGGGTGACCTCCGGACCCGGGCCTGGTGAAGATGACGTCCGAGATCCGCGCCGAGGCAACGCGCGCGGTGGACCAGTTCGTCGCCAGCGGCGGTACGGCGATGAGCACCTGGCTCGACCTCGCGGTGATCCTGTTCGAGTCGGTGCCCGAGGTGAACCAGCGGCACGCGATCCTGCTCACCGACGGCGAGAACCGCGAGGACGGCGGCAAGCTCGACGCGGCCATCATGCGAGCCACCGGCGTCTTCCAGTGCGACTGCCGGGGTGCGGGCACCGAGTGGGTGGTCGACGAGGTGCGGCGGATCTCGCAGGCGCTGCTCGGCACGGTCGACATCATCCCGAGCCCGGCCGAGATGCAGGAGCAGTTCAAGGCGATGATGCAGACCGCGATGTCGCGCGGTGTTGCCGACGCGCAGCTGCGGGTGTGGACGCCGCAGGGCGCGCAGGTCCTGTTCGTGCGACAGGTCTCGCCGACCGTCGAGGACCTCACCGCTCGCCGGGTCGACCTCAACCCGCTCACCGGCGGCTATCCGACCGGCGCCTGGTCCGACGAGTCGCGCGACTACCACGTCGGCGTACGCGTGGCGGCGAAGGCGATCGGCCAGGAGCAGCTGGCGGCGCGCGTGCAGCTGGCGCTGGGGGAGGACGTCGTCTGCCAGGGTCTGGTGAAGGCGACCTGGTCCAACAACTCCGAGCTGACCACGCGGATCGACCAGCAGGTCGCCCACTACACCGGGCAGACCGAGCTGGCCGCCATGATCCAGGAGGGACTGGCGGCGAAGGCCGCCGGCGACGAGGCGACCGCGACCACGAAGCTGGGCCGCGCCGTCCAGCTCGCGGCCGAGACCGGCAACGACGAGGCGACGTCGAAGCTGCGCAAGGTGGTCGACATCGACGACGAGAAGGAAGGCACCGTCCGGTTGAAGGCGGCGGTCAACAAGGCCGACGAGATGGCGCTCGACACCGCCTCGACCAAGACCACACGGATCAAGAAGTGAGCACCTGCGCCAACGGTCACGAGACCGAGGCCACCGACTACTGCGACGTCTGCGGCGTCGCCATGGACGCTTCGGTGGTCGAGCCTGCCGAGACCCCGGACGACACCGGGATGCTGCCGGTGACCGAGCCGGTTGACACCTCGGGCGGACAGAACGCCGACGGCACCTGTCCCAACTGCCAGGCGGCCAACCCGCCCAACGCGCTTGTTCTGCGAGGCTTGCGGCTACGACTTCACGACCGGGTCGATGCCCCGACCCACGTCGAAGCCGGACCCTGCCGCGGTCACCCCGACCTCCGACGCCAACCCGTCGCCCGAGCTCACCGAGGGCTGGGTGGCCGAGATCTGGATCGACCCCGACTGGTACGCCGACCAGAAGAGCACCGACCCGCTGCCCTCGCCGGGCCTGCCCGTCGTCGTACCACTGAAGCACCAGTCGATCCTGATCGGCCGGGCCTCCCGCAGCCGCAACATCACACCGGACATCGACCTGTCCTCCGACAGCGGCATCAGCCGCCGCCACGCGCAGCTGACCACCGACGGCAAGCGCTGGTTCGTCGAGGACCTCGGGTCCTCCAACGGCACCTACGTAGCCCCTTCCGTCGACGCGCTGCCCACGCAGCCGATCCCGCAGGGTCAGAAGCAGGAGATCAACGCCGACGACCGGATCTACCTCGGCGCCTGGACCCGGATCGTGGTGCGGAAGGCCTCCGCGGGCGAGATCTAGGGTCTCGTCCGTGCTTCGTCTGCCTATTGATGGCATGCCCCAACATCCGCGACTCTGAGACATGGACCAAGGATTCGTCGTTCTGCCGGGCCAGGGCCGTTTGCTCGACCTGGGGAACTTCCAAGCCGTCGTGCTGGCCGCTGGCGATGCAACGTCGGGAGACCTGACCGTGTTGCAGACACAAGGGGAGCCCTCGGGTTTTGGCCCTCCGCTTCATCGCCATCGTGACGCGGCCGAAGCGTTCTTCGTCCTCGAAGGCGAATACCTGATGTTCATCGACGACGAGCAGCATCTCTGTCCCCCGGGCACGTTCGTCTACGTTCCTCGAGGCACGCCGCATACGTTCAAGGTGTCATCCGACGGCCCAGGCAGGAAGCTCAATCTCTTCACACCGGGCGCGATGGTCGGCTTCTTCGAAGAGCTGGCCGTTGCCGAGGCGGCGGGAACCGCGACCGCCTCCGTGCTGGACGAGATCGCGACCAGGAACCAGATGGACGTCCTCGGGCCCGTGCCCGACAGCTATCTCTGAAGAGAAGTGTTACGTCGGGCGACAGGCGGCGGAGTGACGCACGAATGACACCGCGAGCCGGCTTTCTCGTCTCCCGGCCTAGCGGTGGATCCGGGTGTGCGAAATGATCGCGACCATGATCGAGCAGTGGTGGGCGAGCGGTGAACGCGTCGCGGTCGAGCTGGCGAGCGGTACGCACCAGGTGTTCCTCCAGCGTCTGGGAGATCGGTCCGCACCATCGATGACGCTGTTGCACGGCTTTCCGAGCAGCTCGCACGACTGGGCGAAGGTCGCGCCGGCGCTGGCGCAGGACCATGCCTTGCTGATGCCTGACTTCCTGGGCTACGGGGCGTCGGACAAGCCGCGCGATCACGCCTACTCGCTGAACGAGCAAGCGGATCTCATCGAGGCGGTGTGGGCCGGCGAGGGGATCACCCGGACTCGTCTGGTCGCCCACGACTACGCAGTCTCCGTGGCCCAGGAGCTGCTGGCCCGCAGCGCCTCGGGTGACCTTGAGGTCGCCGTGGAGCGTGTCGACTTCCTCAACGGCGGCTTGTACCCCGACCTGCATCGTCCGGAGCCTGTCCAGACGGCGCTGCTCGATCCCGAACAAGGTCCCGCGATCAGCGAGATCGTGGACGAGGCCCTGCTGACCGGCTCGCTGGCACCGACCTTCGCGCCCGACTTCGATTCCACCAGCGACAGCCGCGAGATCTGGCAGTCGATGGCACGCGACTCCGGTCAGCGCAACGCCCACCTGCTCATCCGCTACATCACCGACCGCCAGGCGCACGCCGAGCGGTGGGTCAACGCCCTGGAGAACACGGACGTCCCGGTGCGCTTCATCTGGGGGATGCTCGACCCCGTATCGGGCGCCCACATGGCCGAGCGAATTCGCGAACAGCTCCCGACCGCGCCGTTCGTCGCGCTCGAGGACGTCGGCCACTGGCCTCCACTCGAAGCGCCGGACCTGGTGCTCGCCGCCCTGATCGCCGACTGACGGACTGCGGGCATCACCTTCCGGCGTTCGCTGCGGATTGATGCACCGCGCGTCGACCTCAACGGCCCTCTAGCTGACCGGTCCCGTACGGTCTCCTCGTGTCCAGCAACCCTGCTCGATCAGACGTCGTCGCCCAGCAGCTGCTCGATGCGCAGGTCGCCTACCACCTCGAACGGCTGACCGGCGAGCAGCTCACATCGACCGTCTCCGTCCTCGCTGGGGAGCTGCTCGACTCGGCGGGCCGGCACCCGATCGCGGACCTCGTCGACCGCGACGCGGTCACGGACATCGTGGCCCGGGCGCTCGCGACGGTGCCTGGGAGTGCGGCCGTCGACGGGATCATCGAGCTCGTGACCACGGTGGTCCTGGAGGGGCCCGATGAGCCCTATCCGATCGGAGACCTCGTGGACCGAGCGCGGCTCGAGACGGTCATCGACGAGCTGCTGGCCCTGAACCCGCTGCTCGAAAAGGCACTGGAGCGCCTCACGGCCAGCCCGCTGGTCGGCACGATCGCGACTCGGTTCATGGGTCGCATCGTCGGTGAGGTGCTGCAGGCCAACAAGACGGTCGCCGACAAGGTGCCCGGGCTCGGCCAGCTCATGTCGTTCGGCACGACCGCCGCCTCCAGGGTGATGGGCGCCGCCGACAAGCAGTTCGAGGGGCTGCTCGGCGATGCCGTCGGGAAGGGCGGCACCTTCGCCGTACGCCGGCTCAACCGGATCCTGATCGAGACCCTGCGCGACCCCACGACCCGCGATGCCGTCCTCGAGGTCTGGGACCTGGTCGCTCAGGCGCCGGTCGGGGGTCTGAGCCAGTACGCGCGTCGCGAGGACACCACCGGTGTGGTCGACGCCGTGCACGGCCTGGCCGTCTCGACCCTCGCCAACGAGCACATCGCGGACCTCGGGGCCGCGATCGTCGACGGGTTCTTCGAGCGGTTCGGCAGCACCACATTGACCGAGCTGCTCCACGAGCTGGACCTCAGCCGCGACGACCTGGTCGGCGACCTGGTGCGGATCGCGCCGGCCGTCGTCGCCACGCTCCAGGATTCAGGCGACCTGGAACGCCTCCTGCGCGCCCGGCTCGAACCGTTCTATTCCTCGCCCGAGGTGGCGTTCATCCTGGGCGGTGCCTAAGGGGAGTCGTGGTACGACAGGCCGATGGTGCGAAGTTCCTGCTGCGACCGCAGCGCTGAAACACCCGAGCCTGCGTTCGAAGGACGCGGACCACCTCGGTATCCGGCAGTGCCGGGCCGGCTGGGCACAGCCCACTGGGGTCTGGCTTGTGGATGTGTGCGGCCCTACTCTCGATTGTCATGGAGCACCCGACCCGGTACGTCGACCGCGGCGCGGCGGCGCTTGCGTACCAAGTGATCGACGGTGGTCCTGCCGAGGTGGTGGGGTGCATGGACCTGACCATGCACCTGGATCTTGCGTGGACGGATCCGGATATCTACCACGTGCTCGAGCGCTATGCCGGATTTGCCAGGGTGACCTACTTCCAGCCCCGTGGGGTGGGCCTGTCCGAGCCCGTGCGCCAACTTCCGACGCTCGAGGAGCAGGCTGGCGACATTCTCGCGGTGATGGACGAAGTCGGTGTGCAACGTGCCGTGATCATCGGCTACTTCACGAACTGCGGAGCTGCTGCGTTGGCCACGGCAATGGCCCCCGACCGGTTTGACGGGATGGTGCTGGTCAACCCGCTCGCGCAAGGCCTGCGGTCCCCACAGCCCTTGCGCGGGTGGGCCGGCGACGAGGCCGAAACGTTCGCCGCAGGATACCGGCGTGTCATCGACAACTGGGGCTCCGGACTGGCTATCGACATGTGGGACCCGGTCCAGGCAACGCCCTACAACCGCAGGTTGATGGGCATGCTCGAGCGATGCTCGTTGACGCCAGTCGCGGCTCAGCACTGGCTCGACTGGTTCTTCGAGCTGGACATCCAGGACGTTCTGACCTCGGTCCCGGTGCCGACACGTGTACTTCGTCTGCCGACCAATCCCGCGCCCGAAGCGGCAGTTCGGCACGTGGCTGAGCTGATTCCGCTGGGTGAGTACCACGTGCTGCCCGAGACGTCGCCTGGCTCGTCGATGGGGCAGGCGATGCGTGCGGTTGCCGAGCACGTCGAGGAGATCGCGACCGGCCAGAAGCATTCGCCCGACGCCGACCGCTTCCTCGGGACCGTTCTGTTCACCGACGTGGTGTCCTCCACCGACCTGCTGGCCCGGATCGGTGATGCCCGGTACCGCGACCTGCGCGAGGCTCATGAGCGGCTCGTGCGCCTGGCAGTCGAACAGGGAGGCGGTTCACTGCTCAGCGTCACCGGTGACGGAACGCTCAGTGTGTTCGAGGGTCCGAGTCCGGCGGTGCGCGTGGCGGAGCGAATCCTGGCTGACGCCACCGGGATCGGCCTGGACGTCCGCGCCGGGGTGCACACCGGTGAACTACATCGGGATGGTCGAAACGTCGCTGGGATGACGGTGCACATCGGCGCGCGGGTCGGGGCGCTGGCCGGCGCCGGGCAGATCCTGGCCTCGCGCACTGTGCAGGATCTGATGGTCGGCTCCCATATGCGGTTCGAGAGCATCGGTGACCACGAGCTGAAGGGCGTGCCCGGCAAGTGGGAGCTCTTCGCGGTGAGGCGACCCAGCGCGGCGGCACGGGACCTGCCGCTCGAGCAGTCACTCGCTACTCCCCTTGACCGGGCGGTACTCCGCGGCGCCCGCAGCGCCCCGGGGATCAGCCGCGCCGCCGTTCGTCTGGGCAACGCCGTCCAGCGCCGCCGCTCCAGGACTGGGTGAGCATCGGTCCTCGGCCCGCGTGCGCACCCTCTACCCGATCGGCTCCTTCCCAGACCCGTGCGAACGTTGGCTGGTGGCGGCCCGGACTGCGCCCCGAGGATGGTCCCGCCACGCGGCCTGTCTGGAAGCGACAGCCGAGGTCAATCCTCGTCGGCCGCGGCCGCGAGGATGTCGGCGAGCTCCGCCGGCTTGGTGAACATCGGCCAGTGGCCCGAGTCGATGTCGACGTAGTCGAGCGTCGCCTTGCTCAGCGACGGCACGTCGCCCCCGTCGACGGCTGCCTTGCCCTCGGCCGGGCTGAACTCGGGGCAGATGACCAGGACCGGTACGTCGTAGCGGCGCTCGTCGGTCAGGTGCACGATGCCGTGGGCGACCGCCTCGGGTACGCCGATCGCTGCGTCCGCGAACCTCTTCCTGGCGTCCGTCTCGAGGTCTGCGGCGTCGGGGCCCTCGAACGGCTCCCAGCCGGGGAAGGGCATGACGCCGTCCTGGATGTCGAAGAAGGCGGCGTACTTGTCACCGTCGTCGTTGGGGAAGCCACCGATGAGGGCGACCCGCGCCACCTTCTCGGGGCGCGCGTCGGTGGCCTGCCAGGCCAGGGTGCAGGCGGCCGAGTGACCGACCACCACGACCTTGCCGTCGGCGGCATCGATGGCGGCGACGACAGCTGCGAGCTGATCGTCGAGCGTGGCCGTGGTCGACCCGTCGCCCTGACCGGGGAGCGTGATCGGTACGCCGCGGTGGCCGCGCTGCTCGAGCTCGGGCACGACCGAGGTCCAGGCCGTGCTCCCGTCGAGCCACAGGCCGCCGATGAGGATGATGTCCATGTTCAGTTCCCTTTCTGTAGGAGGTCGAGGTCGCGCTCGGCGTAGAGCCGGTGCTCCCACTCCTCGTTGAGGACGATGCGAAGGCACTGCTTGAGGGGGAAGTCCTCGATCTGGGGCCAGCCGGGCTCGGTGCGGGTGACCGTCGAGGCCAGCTGCTCGTCGGTGAGCGACGCCATCACCTCGCGGACCATCGACTGGCGCTCGCCGCGCAGGGCGAGCACCTCGTCGAGCGACGGCTCCACCTCCCGGTCCCACGGGATCCCGTCCCACCCGGGCGCCTCGTCCCACGGCAGGTCGAGCTGATGCCAGGGGGAGGCGTCGCCCAGGACCATCCGGCTGATCCAGGCGGAGGTGGCGAAGCCGAGGTGGCGCAGCGTCTGGATGAACGACCACTCGTCGCCGACCGAGCGGTGCAGCTCGGCCTCGGGCAACGTCCTCGCCCGCGCGACCGTGCCCTCCCACAGCCGCTCGAGCACCGCCCACGCCTCGCGGAAGCCGTCGGCGTCGTCGGGTCTCATCTTGGCTCGCTCGGGCATCCGGCGGTTGAGCTCCGCGTCGACGTACGCCGAGACCTCGACGCCGTTGAGGACGACGTTCTCCAGCTCGCCGTGGATGTCGACGTCGTGCAGCTCGACCCCACGCATCCGCACGCCATGGAGGTGCACCACGCGGAACTGAGCGCCACTGAGGATGACGTCATGGAACTGCGCGTCGTTGAGGTAGACGTCGGTGAAGGAGGCGCCGCGCAGGTTCGCAGTCTCGAAGGACGTGCCGGCCAGGTCCTGGTAGTCGGTCATGGCGGCAACGCTAAAACCAATTCCGGACGTTCTGCTTCCGGTATGGATATGGTGGTTGGGTGGCCTCCGAGACCAGCCCCACCGCCCGCGCGCTGCGCACCCTGGAGATCCTCCAGACCCGCGGCGGCGCGACCGCCAACGAGCTGGCCGTCCGGCTGGGGGTGACGGAGCGAGCGGCGCGACGGTATGTCGGCATCCTCCGCGAGGCCGGCATCCCGGTCGACTCCATCCGTGGCCCGCACGGCGGCTACCGACTCGGCCGCGGCACGAGGCTGCCACCGGTCGCGTTCACCGAGCCCGAGGCACTGGCCCTCGTGATGGCGGTGCTCGACGGGCAACCGGCCGCGATCGACAGCGACGACATCGTCGGCACCGCCCTGGGCAAGGTGATCCGCGCGCTGCCGCCGGCCGTCGGGCGACAGGCAAGCGTGCTGCGCGAGCACGCCTCGGCCGCGCCGGTGCGCGTCTCGACCCGACCGGACCCGGCGATCACCAGTGCCCTGGTCTCGGCGGTCGCTGCTGGGCGTCGCGTCGTCGTCAGCTATCGCAGCGGCTCGGGCCGGGAGTGGGACACCGAGGTGGACCCGTGGGCGGTCGTGGTCCGCCTCGGCCGCTGGTACCTCCTGTGCTTCTCCCATCACGCCGACGCCGTCCGGACCTACCGCGTCGACCGGGTCCGCGACGTACAGCAGACCGAGCGGGCGTTCGAGCGGCCGGCCGACCTCGATCCGGTGGCCGCCCTCGAGGAGTCCCTCGGCACGGGTTGGGAGTACCCGACGCGGGTCGTCTTCGAGGCATCCACAGCAGAGGTCGCTCCGTGGATCCGTCCCGTCATGGGCCGGCTCGAGCCGCTCGGTTCCGGCTGCGTCCTGGTCGGGAGCACCAGCAACCCTGCGATGTACGCCGGGGAGTGGCTGGCCATGGTGCCCTTCGGGTTCCACGTCGAGGGCGGCCCCGAGCTCCAGGTCGCGGTCGCGGCGCTGGCCGAGCGGCTGTCCGCCGCTGCCCCCGGTCGTCAGTAGCCGAAGCCGCTACCGGAATCGTCGGCCGAGTCCGGGCTCGGCGTTGTCGGCTGGGCATCGGTGCGGGCTGCCGACCACTCGAAGTGGGTGCCCTGGAAGTCGTCGGTGAAACCGTCTCCGTCGAGCGCACCGGCGCCCTCCTGGGTGAAGGTGTAGAGCGGCAGACCGTCGTAGGTGAGCTGTGACTCCCCGTCCGGGCGCTCCACGACGCCGAGCTCCACGTCGATCTGGGTGCTCACTTCGCGCGCGTCGTCGGCAGAGCCGGCGACCGGTGCCCAGAACGAGGTGCACTCGTCAACGCACTTGATCTGACCGCCCGCTTCGGCGGTGGTCGTGTAGAGCGTGTGCCCGTCGGCGTCCACGAGCACGGTCATTTCGTCGACGTCCGACACCGAGACGAGGCTGCCGGACGATCCGCCGTCATCGTCGGCCGAGTCGTCGCCGCAGCCCACCAGCATCAGTGCGACTGCGCCAGTCGCCAGGGCCATCCGTCCGAGCTGTGATCCCGAGAACCTCATAGCAAGTACACGGACGGCCCCCGGCGATCGGTTCAACGCGGGCCGGAATCCCCCCAGCTAGGCGAGCGACTCGAGCGCGTCAGCCGCCGCGGCCCCGCCGCCGTAGCCGCCGATCGCCACGGCCAGCTGCTTTGCGGCGGCAGTAAAGCGCTCGTCTCGGAGGATGTCGGTCGCGGCTTCGGCGATCGCGTCGCTGCTGGAGTCGGGCATCAGCATCCGGCCGGCGCCAAGGGTCTGGACCTGCTCTGCATTGAAGAACTGGTCGCGGCCCATCGGCGTGCACAGCAGCGGCACGCCGCGACCCAGCGCGGCCATCGTGGTGCCGAAGCCAGCGTGGGTGATCACGAGCGAAGCAGAGTCGAGGATGTCGGCGTGCGGCACGTAGCGCACCACGCGCGTGTTGGCGCCCGCCTTCACCGATGCGGGATCGACCGACGGCCCAGTGGTCACGATGGCGCGCACAGGCAGCTGCGCGACCGCGTCGACGCACCGCTGCAGCAGGTCGGCCTGCCCCTGCTCACTCGTGCTGAGACTGACCAGGACCAGTGGCGTCGACCCGTCGCGCACGTCGAGCTCGTCGATCTCGCGAGACAGCGGTGGAGCGTCGAGCACGGGTCCGATCCGCAGCACGTTGGCCGCGTCCGGCGCGTCGGGCTCGAACTCCTTCGGTGCCGCGACGATCGCGCGCGCGCATGCGTCGTGGATGTCGCCGAGCGTCGCGACCGCCGGCAGACCGAGTTCCGCGCGTTGCGCGTTGGCGATCACCAGGCCCGGAGCGAACATGTCGACCAGGGGCCCGCCCCGGAAGATCGTGTACGCCGTGTGGAACAGTGCTGCGGTCGGCGTCCCCGATGCCAGGGCGACGTCGATCGCCGTGAACAGCAAGGCGTCGACCAGCACTACGTCGGCCGGCTCGCGGTCCAGCTCCTGCGCGAGGTCCCGGGCGATCTCGGTGCTGAAGCAGAGATCCTCGACCATGATCTTCATCTCGGCTTCGAAGTCGTTCGGGTCCTCCATCGCATCCCAGCCCGGGCCCTGGCTCAACGGCACGAAGCGGGCGCCCAGATCGCCGCACCGATCGGCGATCGTGTCGTGCCCGAGCATGCGTATGTCGTGGCCTCGCTCGACGAGCGTGCGCGCGATCCCGAGAGTCGGTACGAGGTTGCCCGCGCCATCCCAGGTCACGATCAGGTAGCGACTCATGTTCTTCAGCTCCTCAGTCCTGATTGACTTGACAGGTTGTAAAGTAGGATATGGTTTACAGCATGTCAAGTGGGCGCCCCGAAACCCGAACCCAGATCCTCGAGGCGGCGAGGGCGGTGTTCGAGGAGCTCGGCTACTACGACGCCGGCCTCGGCCTGGTCGCGAAAAGGGCTGGGGTGTCGCGGCAGGCGATCTACCTCCATTTTGCGTCCAAGGCCGAGCTCCTGACCGCGCTCCATCTGCACATCTTCGCGACGGACGTCGCCCCGGCTCTCGAGCGGCATCCGACACCGGACACCATGTCCGCGTTGGATGCCCTCGACGCGATGATTGCCGTAGATGTCGAGGTCGTCTCCAAGGTGTGGCGGATCCACGAGGCCCTCCAGATCGCCCGACGGCAGCACCCGGAGGTCGAGGAGACCCTGCGGCCGCGCGAGGAGGACCGCTACGGGGAGCTCCTCGCCGTCGGGCGCCGGCTCAACCGTGAACGGTTGCTGCCGCCGAACATGCGTGCCGCCAAGCTCGCGGACCTGCTCTGGGGTCTCCTGGGTGTCGGCACCTACCGGAGCCTTGTCGTCGAACGCGGTTGGTCGCTCGACCAGTACCGGGACTGGGCGAGCTCTACGATCCGGCTCCAGATCGGCGCCGACTGACGACAGGCGTAGTCTCCCCAGATGACCGCGAGCCGATCCGCTCGTGAGAAGAAGGCGGCCGCCCAGGCCGGCCCACTGGCCAAGGTCAGGATCGAGGTCGGCGACGAGCACGAGTTCGTCTACAAGATCGCCTGCACCGAATGCCTCGCCAAGGGCCATCGCAGCTGGTCGGCGTACCGACCGGGCGGAGACAACGGCTTCATGGCCGCGATGGACCGCTGGATCTTCCACCTGAACGAGAAGCACCCAGGATCCGATGCCCCGTGTATGGCGTTCCTGCCGGCGGCGCAGGAGCGCCTGCACGAACGGCGGGAGCGGCCGGATGACCTCGCTTGACCGCGATGTGCTCGCGGACGGGGTCCGGGCTGGTCTCGTCGGGGCAGTCATGGGTGGCGTTCCCTCTACTGTTCACGCGCTCCTGACCGGCCGAGACCTTCGGGAGTCCACCGTGGCGGCCGGATCGATCGTGCTACCGCGAGAGGATCGAGAGCTCCGGCTTCTGCTTCTCGGTGCGGGAGCGCACGTGGTCATTTCGGTCGGCTGGGGCATCGTGTTCGCGGCCGCACTGCCGCGCAGGCGCACCGTTCGCGCGGGTGCTGTCGCCGGGCTGGCGGTCGCCGCGATCGACCTGGGCCTGGTCGGACGGCGGCTCGACCGCATCGCCGCGCTGCCGCTCCTGCCGCAGCTGTGCGACCACGTCGCGTACGGCGCGTCCGTGGGAGGTGTCATCAGGAGGCGACGTCTGCTTTCCACCAGACCGCTCGGATCGTGCCCAGGGGGTCTTGCTGGGGCGGGCGTCGGGTCCTAGCATCCGTCGAACTGGTCGATCCCGGGTCCGCAGGCCAGCCGCCGTCAAGCAAGGGACGTACCTTGAAATCATCATCGAACCTGACCCGGTGGGGCGTCGCCTCCCTGCTCAGCATTGCCCTGTCGGTCACGGCTGTCGTAGGGATCGGACCGGCGGCGCACGCGGGGCCCACGCAGAAGTGCGGCGCCCTGAAGAGCGGCGGCTCCGTGTACGCCAAGAAGGTCACCGCGAAGAACACCAGCTGCAAGAAGGCGAAGCGGGAGATCATGACGTACTTCCTGCCGGGCAATGACCTGAACGGCTACCGGTGCACGGGCTACCCGCGCCAGACCTGCACGAAGGGCAGGGTCGTGATTGCCTTCACCTACCTGTAGGGATTCGGCGTAGCCAGCTGCCTCTAGGTCCTTCCGCGCCGCCTGCCACGGGACGGCTTCGGCCGGGCCCGCACGATCTCGCGGTCGAAGACCTCGTTCACCTCGGCCGACATCACCAGCTCGAAGCTGCTGACCAGGGCCTCGGTGGCGAGGGTGCGCACGTCGGCAAGGGCGGCCTCGATCTCGGGCCACTTGTCGTGGGGGAGGCCGGCGTCGGCGAAGGGGGTCCAGACGCGGTCGGTGAAGAGGTCGATGTAGATCTTGGTCACTGCCTGGGCGTGGCGTTGGAGCTGCTCGACCACACGCAGGGCGCCCTGGGCGTCGAGGTGCAGCGTGTGCATCGCGCGTTCGCCGGCGGCTAGGAGCCTGGGGGACACCTCCTCGAGCAGGCCGTTGCCGAGGTCGCGGAGGAGGCCCAGCTCCATCGCCTTGCCGAGTACGCCGGGGGCCTGGTCGTCATCGACGCCGAACCGGCGCTGCAGGTCGGCGGCCGTGGTCAGCACCTGGGCGCGCTCATCGAACAGCGTCGACAGGGTGCGGCTGAACCGTAGAAGATCGGCATCCGAGCCCGACTGGTCGTCGAGCAGCCGGGCCATGCTGCTCAGCTTCATGCCCTGGCTCTGCAGGTCCTTGATCAGCTCGATCCGGGCGACGTGGTGCTCGCCGTAGTAGCCCGTACGGCTGCGCACCGACGGGGGCGGCAACAGCTTGCGCGTCTGGTAGGAGCGGATCGAGCGCACGGTCAAGCCGGTGCGCCGCGCGAGCTCCTCGACGACGAACTCACCCTCGTGGTCAGCCGTGTTCTCGGTCACCCGGGGGTGGCTAGCTCTTGCCATGACTGCATCGTTCACGGTTACATGAAAAGATGCAATCGTTGATCACCGTCCTCGTGGACAGCCGACCCGCCGGACCCGCGCCGCTCGACCAGGTCTTCCTCGCCACGGGCGTGGTGACCGTGCTGAGTGCCGTGCTGGGCTGGTTGCTGCTCGGCCACCGGTCCGGCCGGATCACGTTCCTGGACTCCCTGATCGAGCGCGTGGAGCGCAACCCCCTGTGGGGCGGGCTCGCGGGGTGGGCGTCGCTGCCACTGTTCACCGCGATGATCTCGCTGATCACGGCCCTGTTCGGCATGTACTGGGACATCTCGCTGCACATCGGGGTCGGCCGCGACGAGGGACCACTGGCCAACCCGGCTCACTATCCGATCCTGTTCGGGCTGTTCGGTCTCAGCGCCTCCGGCGCGCTGGCCTGCGCGCTCCCGCGCGGCGACCAAGCCGGTCCCGCCGGCGTGCAGCTGTCGAAGGACTGGCGGGCCCCCGTTGGCGGCGTACTCCTGATGGGTGCCGGTGCCTACGCCCTGCTCGGCTTCCCGCTCGACGACGTATGGCACCGGCTCTTCGGCCAGGACGTGACGCTCTGGGGCCCGACCCACCTGATGCTGATCGGGGGAGCCGGCCTGTCGCTGATCGGGATGGCGCTGCTCCACGAGGAGGGCAAGATCCGCTCGGCGACGGAGACCAGCGGCCGCGACTGGCGGCAGTACGTCCAGGGCGTCGCCGTCATGGGCGGGATGTTGATCGGGCTCTCGGTCTTCCAGGCCGAGTTCGATTTCGGCGTGCCGCAGTTCCGGCTCGTCCTCCAGCCGCTCCTCATCGCCACGGCTGCCGCGCTCAGCCTGGTCGCCGCACGCCTCTGGGTCGGCGGCGGCGGCGCGATCGGCGCGGTGCTCTTCTACCTGCTCGTTCGCGGCGGCGTCAGCGTCGTCGTCGGCCCACTCGTCCTCGGCGAGCTGTGGGCCGCCGTACCGCTCTACCTCGGCGAGGCGATCTGCGTCGAGATCGCCGCCCTCATCCTGGTCAGAAGGCCGCTTGCCTTCGGGGCACTGGCCGGCTTGCTGATCGGCACCGTCGGTTTCGCGACGGAGTTCTGGTGGACGACGGCCGTCTTCCCGCTCCCGTGGAGCTCGGACATCGTCGTCGAGGGTGTGGCCATGGCCGTCGTCGGCGGAGTCGCCGGCGGCCTGTGTGGCGCCATGCTCGCCATGGGCCTTCAGCGTCGCCTGCCGCACCGCTCCGTCCCCCGGGCGGTCTTCGCGGTCGCGGTGCTGTCCTTGGCCGCCGCGACCGTCAACGGTCTGTGGATCACCCGGCCCGATGACCTGAGCGCAACCATCACACCTTCGGCGACTTCCGACGGACCGGAGTCCGAGGCCACGGCGACCGTGGTGTTCAACCGTCCGCCGTTCGAGGGCGACAAGCCCGCCTGGCTGACGATCACGGCGTGGCAGGGCGGCGGCAACGAGGGTCTGCACATCGACCAGCTGCGCCGGATCGACGACACGACGTACGAGACGACCGAGCCGATGCCGATCGGCGGTTCGTGGAAGACGCTGGTGCGGCTCCAGGACGGCCGCGATCTCTCGGCGCTCGCGATCTTCATGCCCGCCGACTCCGCACTCGATGAAGAGGTCGTCCCGGCGGTGGCGGCCGAGCGCACCTTCGGCGACGAGAAGAAGCTGCTGCAGCGCGAGCTCAAGGACGATGTTCCGCGCTGGCTCGGCGCGGCTGCCGGGCTGGTTGTCCTCGCCTGCTCGCTGATCCTCGTCATCGCACTCGGTTGGGGCATCGGGCGCTACAACCGGCTGGGCCCCGCGATGACCGAGGCCCGCACCCCCGAGAGCGTCTGATGCAGATCATCCCGCTGCACGGCGGAGCCTTGCACGGCATCGAGTGGGCACTGACACTCGCGCTGATCGTCGGCCCGTTCATCGCCCTGGGCGTAGTCATCGTCGTTCAACGACGCCGGGATGCACGCGAGGGGTGACTTCCCTCGGGTCACCAGACAGGTCGCCCGAAGAGCACACTGTGCTCATGGGGGACGACGCGGGCGGAGTCAGGATCGCCGAACTCGTGGCGACCCTGTCGTACGCCGCCGACCTCGGACTCAACCAGCCGATGGAGCACTGCCTGCGCCAGACCGTGATCGCGCTGCGCCTGGCGGACCTCGTCGAAGCCGACGCGGATGACCGCGAGGCGACCTACTACCTGGGCATGTTGGTCAACGCCTACTGCCATGCGGATGCCACCGAGCAGGCCCGATGGTTCGGCGACGACATCTCGTTCAAGGGGGAGGGCTTCGACACGCTGACCATGTCGACACCGCAGATGGCGGCTCTCCTACTGCGCAAGCTTGCGTCCCATGGAAGCGCGAGTGACCGGGTCCGGAGGCTGGCCACCTTCCCGCTCACGGGGCAGCGCGAGATCGAGACCTGGCTGAAGACGCACACCCAGCTGGGCTCGCAGTTCGCATCCCGGATCGGGCTCGGGGACGGGGTGAGCTCCGCGCTCTGGCAGGCCTACGAGCAGTGGGATGGCAAGGGTCCGCGCCATATCAGCGGAGCGAAGATCTCGCTGCCGGCGCGCCTCGTCGCAATGGCGTCCACCCTGGAGGTGATCGCGCGGCGGCACGGGACCGACAGCGCTCGCAAGGTCGCCCGCCGTCACGCGGGCAAGATTTTCGACCCGAGCCTCGCCGATCTGTTCGTTGACCATGCGAGCGCGATGGTCGACGGTCTCGATGTCGCGGCGACGTGGGAGGCGGTTCTCGATCTCGAGCCCCGGCTCGCCCGTCGGGTCTCCGGTGCCGAGCTGGACGACGTACTGGAGGCGATGGCCGACCTCGTCGACCTCAAGTCGGTGTGGCTGGCGGGTCACTCCAGAGGCGTCGCCAACCTCGCCGGGCAGGCGGCCCGTCTCCACGGGCTCTCGGAAGTCGAGGCGACGACGATCCGGCGGGCGGGCCTGCTGCACGACCTCGGCCGGCTCGGGGTGTCGAACGCGATCTGGGACAAGCCAGGGCCACTCACCGACATCGAGCGGGAGCGGGCCCACCAGCACCCCTACCTCACCGACAAGATGCTGGCCCGGATCCCCGTGCTCTCCGCGAGCCGCGAGATCGCGGCCCGTCATCACGAGCGCCTCGACGGTTCGGGCTATCCGCGCGGGCTCACTGCCGCCTCGCTCACCCCGTCGGACCGGATCCTGGCGGCCGCGGACGTCTATCACGCGATGACGGAGCCACGCCCGCATCGACCCGCTCATGACTCGGATGCTGCGGCAAAGGCTTTGACGGAGGAGGTTCGCTCCGGACGTCTCGACCGCGATGCCGCCAACGCCGTACTCCGGGCCGCGGGACACCGCGCACCTACCCGACGCGATGGCCCCGGTGGCCTGACCGCCCGTGAGGTAGAGGTACTCGTGCTGCTGGCCCGCGGCCTGGCCAACAAGCAGATCGCCCGCGAGCTCGGCATCACCCCGAAGACGGTGTCGAACCACGTCGAGCACATCTACTCGAAGCTCGACGTGGGCAGTCGAGCCGCCGCCACCCTCTATGCCACTCAGCACGGACTTGTCGGGAGCTTCAGCGCGCTGGAGTGAGGTATTCGCCTCATGTGCCGCGGCCGATCCGTTTCTACGTTGAGTCTCCGGACACAACGAGAGGGGTCGACCATGACGACCACGCAGAACGTACCGGGCCTCGCCGAGGCCAAGCAGCGCACCCGCGCGACCTGGGCGGCTGGAGACTTTCCGGAGGTGGCGCGGCTGACGCTGTGGCCCGTCGGCGACCGACTGGTACGCCGAGTGGGCATCGGCCGCGATGAAGACGTGCTGGACATCGCGTGCGGCACGGGCAACGCCGCGCTGCGGGCCGCCGAGGCCGGCGGCCGCACGACCGGCGTGGATCTGACTCCCGAGCTGTTCGACGCCGGCCGCGCCCTGGCCGCCGAGGCCGGGGTCGAGATCGAGTGGGTCGAGGGAGACGCCGAAGAGCTCCCCTTCACTGACGAGAGCTTCGACGTCGTGCTTTCGACGTTCGGCGTGATGTTCGCGCCGCGCCACCAGGTGACCGCCGACGAGATCGCACGGGTGCTCCGACCCGGTGGCCGGATGGGTCTCTGCAGCTGGACACCCGATGGCATCACCGGCCGGATGTTTGCGGCGCTGGGGTCGTTCGCGCCGCCACCGCCGCCCTTTGCCGAGCCCCCGTTGCTGTGGGGAGACGAGGACCACGTCCGTCAGCTCTTCGACGGCTCCGGCATCATGCTGGAGTTCGCCACCGACACAGTCCCGTTCACCGCTTTCGCCTCTGCAGAGGAGGCCGTCGCCTGGAGCGAGGAGAACTTCGGCCCGACGATCATGCTGCGCGCGTTCCTCGAGCCGCAGGGCAGGTGGCAGGAGTGCCGACAGCGCCTCGTAGAGCTCAGCGACCCCACCGCCGACGCGGAGTATCTCGTGGTCACCGGCCGCAAGGACGCCTGACATGGACCGCACGCGGAGCCTCGTGTCCACGATCGGCCTGGTCGGCTCGCCGCTGCTGCTCCTGGCGTACTTCGTGACCTATCCGGCGTACGGCGAGGTCCACGGCGCCGACATCGCCCGGGCCGTGTCCGCCGATCCCGGCCTGACCCGGACCTCGGATGTCTTGGCGCTTGCGGGTTGCTTCCTCGCCGTCCCCGCCACGCTCGCGTTCATGCGTGTCCTTCGGCCGGGCAGCCCGAAGCTCGCCACCATCGGAGGAGGGCTGGCGCTGCTGGGCTGGGTGGCGCTGGTCGGCGCGCTGATGACCGACGTCGTCGCCATCGAGGTCGGGGAGCACGCTGCGCTCTTCGACGGCTACTATTCGAACCCGATCGTCGTGGGGCTCAACGCCCTAGCGGGGCTGCACATCGTCGGCGCCGTCCTGATCGGGGTCGCCCTGGTCCGGACCCGCCTCGTCCCGATCCCACTGGCTGCGGCGGCCACGGTGGCGCCGGTGGTGCACCTTGCCTCGAACCTCAACGGCCTGCTCTGGCTGGACGCGATCACCTGGCTGGTTCTGGCTGCCACCGGAGCCGTAGTCGCCCAGGGGCTGATGCACGACACGACGGTCGTTTCGGAGAGAAGCCCGCACCCAGCGATGAGAAATCCCTAGCCACCCGGTCTTCACGAACGAGATTCTCAACCATAGGGTTGAGAACGATTCGGAGAGGTGGAGATCGAGATGAGCAGGGTAATGATGCACAACGTCGTGTCGGTGGACGGTTTCATCGCCGACGACAACGACGACGTCGGGCCGCTGTTCGACTGGTACTTCAACGGCGACCACTCGCTGGCCGCGGGAGAGATGGCCGACCCCGAGCCGGGCGGGATGGCGATCTCGAAGACGTCGTACGACTACGTGCGTCCGACCTGGGATGCCATCGGCTCGATGGTGATCGGCCGCCGCCTGTTCGACCAGACGAACGGTTGGGACGGGAAGCCGCCCACGGGCGACCACGTGGTCGTCCTGTCGCACCGGCCGAAGCCGGACGGCTGGCACCCTGAGGCGTCGTACCACTTCGTCGATGGCGTGGCGGCCGCTGTGGCGAAGGCGAAGGAGCTCGCGGGCGAACGCAACGTTGCGGTCGCGGCCGGCGACGCCGGCGGCCAGGCCTTCGCGCTGGGGCTGGTCGACGAGGTCGCGATGGACGTCGTGCCGGTGGTCTTCGGCTCCGGTCGGCGCTACTTCGGAGCGATCGAGGGCCAGCACCTGCTGGCCGACCCGGATGTGGTCATCCAGGGCGACCGGGTGCTGCACCTGCGCTACCGCGTCAGCCGTTGAGGGCTTTGGGGCGCCGTCTCGGGACCGTAAGAATTCTTGGGATGCGGGCCACGGGTCAGGAGAGCACGATGGGGCCGTGGATCCTGCGCTGCTCGACACCGCACTCGACCACGCCCCGATCGGCGACGACGGCCGCTCCGGGGCGACGCTCGAGCGGGTTCTCCTCGCCGACGGGTCGCGGGTGATCGTCAAGCGCTTCGACCCGTCCGTGGACCTGGTGATGCGGATCTCCGGAGACCCGCGCGGCCGCGAGGTCGAGATCTTCCAGCGGGGCATCCTCGAGCTGCTGCCGGCGACCGTGCTGCATCCCGTCGTGGACGGCTGGTTCGACGACGACGGGCACGGCGTGCTCGTGATGCGTGACCTCGGGGACACCGTGCTCGGCTGGAAGTCCGTCGTCACCGTCGAGCAGGCCCGGACCATGTTGAGCGCCGTCGCCGACCTGCACCGAACGTTCCTGGGGTCGCCTCCCGCCGGACTGACCCCGCTCGGCTCGGTCCTGAGCATGTTCGAGCCGCGACGCTTGCAGGCGTACGCCGGCGAGGGACTTATCGACTATGCGCTGCGCGGGTGGGAGTGCTGGCCAGAGGTCGCGCCAGGCGAGGTGGGGGAGCGGGTGCTCGCCCTGGCCCAGGACACCGCACCACTCGAGGCCGCGTGCCGGGCCCTGCCGGCCACCCTCCTGCACGGAGACCTCGCGACCGTCAACATGGCGTTCGAACCCGATCGGCCCGGGTGCCTCACCCTCATCGACTGGGGCCTGGCCACGGCCGGCCCCGCCGGGCTCGACATCGGCCGGCTGCTGGCCGGCTGCGGGCACCTGTTCGGCCCGGTGACGCTCGACGACCTCGTGGCGCTGCAGCGCGAGGCCGCGGGATCGGCGTACGACGAGGCCGCCCTGCGGGTGGGTCTCCTCGCCGGCATCACCTGGCTGGGGTGGAACAAGGCGCTCGACATCGTCGAGCATCCAGACCCTGCAGTTCGGGAGCGGGAGCGTGCGGCCCTGGGATGGTGGCTGCAGCAGGCAGAGCTGGCCTTCGAGACCGGCCTCATCTGAGAGGACAACGAAATGGACGTCAACACGCTCTACCACCGGACGGTCGAGTTCTTCGTCGACCGGGTCAACGCGGTGACCGAGGACCAGTGGGGCGATCCGACGCCGTGCACCGACTGGACCGTGCGCGAGCTGGTCAACCACGTGACCTACGAGAACCTCTGGACCCTCCCGCTCATGGACGGCGCCACCGTGGAGGAGGTCGGCGACCGGTTCGATGGAGACCAGCTGGGCGAGGACCCGGTCGGCGCGGCCGGTGCGGCGGCGCAGGCGGCGATGGCGTCGGTGGCTTCGCACCTGCCCACGGGAGGCACCGTGATGCTGTCCTTCGGTGAAACGCCGATGGAGGAGTACGCAACCCAGCTCGCCGCCGACCACCTGATCCATGGGTGGGACCTGGCCGCGGCGATCGGCGGCGACACCGCGATGGACCCCGAGCTCGTCCAGGCCATCGCGGACTGGTTCGACGAGCGCGAGGAGCTGTATCGCGGCGGCGGGGCCATCGCCGCACGCGGCGCGCTGACCGGCGACCCTCAGCACGATCTGGTGGCCCGGTTCGGGCGCGATCCCGAGTGGAGCAAGGGCTAGGCGGATGCCGCGTGACACCAACATCCCCGACGCGTTCGACGTCTACACCGTCGTGGTCCTACGGCGGCCGGCCGATGCGCCGGAGCTGCCGGACGAGGAGCTCGACGCGCTGCAGGCGCGCCACCTCGCCTACCGCGCCGAGCTGAGACGCCAGGGCCTGATCGTCGTCAACGGGCCGTTCGCCGAGCAGGGCGATGCGTCGTACCGAGGGATGTCGATCTTCGCCTGCGACCCTGCCGAAGCCGCCCGCCTGTCGGACGGTGACCCATCCGTCATCGCCGGTCGGCTCGCCTACGACGTGATGGAGTGGTGGGTCGCCGCCGACTCGCTGGGCTTCCCGCTCACCGACCGCCCGGTCGGTGACCGGCGCTCGATGTCGGACGACTGAGGATCACGAGCCGCTGGGTCGCTCGAGTCATCGCCACGTAGCGGTCCACCGCCCCTTCGATGCCCTCGCCGAACGTCTCGGGATCGATCAGGACGACCAGGTCGAACTCGAGCCCCTTGCAGAGCTCCGGGGTCAGCGATCGCACGCGCGGCGGGGCTTCGAAGCTGGGATCGCCGATCACACAGGCGATCCCGTCGGCATTCTCGGCGAGCCAGGTGTCCAGGATCGAGTCCAGGTCCGACGTTGATCCGTGCGTGACGGGAACGCCCCCGCTCCGGATGGACGTCGGCACGTTGGCGTCCGGGAGCGCGGCCCGGATGACCGGCTCGGCCTCCGACATGACCTCTTCGGGCGTCCGGTAGTTGATGTTCAGCGACATCAGGTCGACCCGCTCGAGCCCGATCCGCTCCAACCGCTCCTGCCACGTCTCTGTGAACCCGTGCCTGGCCTGGGCCCGATCGCCGACGATCGTGAAGCTCCGGGACGGACAGCGGAGCAGCAGCATCTGCCACTCCGCGTCGGTCAGCTCCTGGGCCTCGTCGACGACGATGTGCGAGAACGGGCCGGCGAGCAGGTCCGGATCGGCGCTGGGCAGACCGGACTCGTCGATGAGGATGCTCTGCGCGTCCGAAACCTTCAGCATCGACATCACCTGCATCTCGGAGTCGTCGGTCGCGATCAGGTGCTCGACGACGTTGGCCATCTCCTGGCGCTCGGCCTCGAGGGCGGCGTCGCGCCGGCTCTTGCGCCGCGACGCCTCCGGGTCGCCGAGCCGCTGCCGGGCGGCGTCGAGCAGCGGTAGGTCGGACCAGGTCCAGGCCTGGGGATCCTGCCGCTGCAGCTGCTTCACCTCGTCGGGCTCGAGCCAGGGAGCGCACCGGCGGAGGTAGGCGGGCACCCCCACAGGTCGCCGACGAGGTCGGTGGCCTCGAGGAGCGGCCAGGCCTTGGTGAGGGTGTCGGTCAGGTCGCTGTTGCTGGCGCAGGGCCCGCCGGAGCTCTTCGGCAGGCACGTCCTCGTCCTCGACCTTGTCGACCAGAAGCGTGAGCAGCTCCTCCCAGATCTCGTCGCGGGCCTCGTTGTGCGGTGTCCCGGGTGCGGGCGCGTCGAACGCCTCCGCCCAGTCGGACGAGCTGAGCCAGATATCGGCGTACGGCGTCTCGACCTCCATGCCCTCGGTGGGCGGCTCCTCGTAGAGCCGGACCGCGGGCTCGATCGCCTTCACCATGTCCGCCGACGACTTGAGTCGTGCCACGTCGTGGTCGGTCTCGATCGCCGCCGTGGCTCCCTCCGGCAGCAGGTCGCGCAGCGTGCAGGTCTGCACCCCTTCCTCTCCGAGGCTGGGGAGTACGTCGGCGACGTAGGCCAGGTAGGGCTCGTGCGGTCCGACGAACAGCACGCCGCCGCGGTGGTGGCCGAGACGAGGGTCGGAGTAGAGGAGGTACGCCGTGCGGTGCAGGGCGACGACGGTCTTGCCTGTGCCCGGACCGCCGTCGACGACGAGGGCGCCGCGCGAGCCGGCCCGGATGATGGCGTCCTGGTCAGCCTGGATGGTGCCGAGCACGTCGCGCATCCGGGGCGAGCGGCTCCCGCCCAGGCTGGCGATGAACGCGGACTGGTCGTCGAGCGCGGCGGCGTGTCCGTCGAACCCGTCCGCCGTGAACACCTCGTCCCAGTAGTCGCTGATCCGGCCGAGAGTCCACCGATACCGGCGCCGGCTCACCAGCCCCATCGGGTTGGCGTGGGTGGCTCCGAAGAACGGCTCGGCTGCGGGTGAGCGCCAGTCGAGCAGCAGCCGACTACCCGCGCTGTCCGAGAGGCCGAGCCGTCCCACGTACACCGGCTCGGGGTCGTCGGCGCCGACCATGTGGCCCAGACACAGGTCCAGGCCGAAGCGGCGCAGTGCGCGCAGGCGCGCGTTGAGCCGGTGGACCTCGTTGTCGCGATCCATCGCTTCCTGGCCCACGCCGCCCGGTGCCCGGCGCACGGCATCGAGGCGGTCGGACAGGTCGGCGATCGTCTGCTCGAGGCTCTCCGCGATGGCCGCGAAGTGCTGCTCGTCGACGGCGATCAGCGCCGGGTCGGCCTTGGGGGCAAGGTGGTCGGGGAGGGCGAACGCGCTGGTGGTCAGGTGGGTCACATGGGCTCCGATCCGGCTTGGGCCAGCGATTGTGCGGCACGACCAGGGCCTTGCCGCAAGCCCCCATGTGGGCTATAAGTTGAGAGTGGAGAGGCCGTGAGAGCCTCTCCTTTTCTCTGGCCCCGGATCAGGTCATCGCGGGCACGTGCAGGTGCGCGTACGCCAGGTCGAACTCGTGTACGTCGACGATCTCCCCGCCAGCATCACTGGCGACCTGGTTGCGCAGGTCGTCGGCCGCCGGCCGGCTGGCCACCATCGCCGCCCGGGTCTCCCACGCCGTGGTGACGCAGCCCAGGCCGTTGTCGCGGTCCACCAGCAGGCTGGCGCTACAGAATCCAGAGGTCTGCTCGAGCCCGGGAATGATCCCGACCCGGAACGCCTCCGTCATGGCGTCGACGTCACCCTGCAGCCAGCTCACCCGGCAGCAGTCGCCGTGAGCGCTGCGGTGCATGGCGGTGATCTCCCAACCGTCCGCCTGCATCGAACCGCCCAGGATGTCCCGCCCGCGCTCGCGGAGCCCGCGGAGGGGCGCGTCGCTGGCCAGCATGGCTGCCTCGTCCACCCACGAGCTGGTGGCGATGCACTGCCCCGTCTCGCGATCGACCAGCAACGAGAGGCCGCGGGAGCCGTCGATGGTGTCGAGCATCGGCCCGGCCTCGTTCTTGACGAACGCAATGCCCGCTGCGATGTTGGCGGGCTTCCCGTGGAACGTTGTGGAACGTGCGTGCACGGCCCACTCCTCTCTGGACGGGGGCGGTGCCGATCCGGCGTCGCCGCTGGTCCCTGCTTACTCCCCTGGGCGGGTGGGCGCTAGAGCCTGGTGCGGGAGACTGGATGCATGGACCTGTACGACGCGATGCGCACCACGTCAGCGGTACGCCAGTTCACCGGAGATCCGCTGCCGGACGACGTACTCCACACGATCCTGGACAACGCGCGGTTCGCCCCGAGCGGGGGCAACCGACAAGGCACCCAGATCATCGTCGTCCGCGACCTGGCCACGCGGCAGGCACTGGCACAGCTGAACATTCCGGGAGCGCGCCGCTACACCGCGCAGCGCGCGGCCGGTGAGGGGCCGTGGAACGCCGCCGCCCCGACCCGGCTTTCGCAGGACGAGATCGCGGCGACCGAGGTGCCCGACTTCTGGACGACTCCGCTCCTCGAGGCCGCGTTGGTGCTCGTCGTCTGCGTCGACCTGCGGCTCGTGGCCGCGCTCGACCAGGACCTCGACCGCGTGGGCATCGTCGGCGGAGCGTCCGTCTATCCGCTGGTCTGGAACATCCTGCTGGCCGCGAGAGCCGAAGGTTTCGGTGGCACGATCACGACCATGGCCATCGCGGAGGAGCCCCGGGTCCGCGAGCTCTTCGGGATTCCGGACGACTACGCCGTCGCCGCCGTGGTGCCGATGGGCAAGCCGGTGCGCCAGCTCACCAAGCTGTCCCGGGTTAGTGTCGAAGACCTGACCCGACTCGAGAACTGGGAAGGCGGGCCGCTCTCATGACAGGCGCCTCCGATCGGCCCGAGATCGACCTGGCCGCGGTCGACGCCGAACGCGAACGCATCCGGGCGACGTACCTGAAGCCCGAGGAGAGCCGGCCGGGCTCCACCGCTCGCGGGCTGCACCACTTCGCGATCGTTGCCAAGGACGTCGAGGAGACGGTCCGGTTCTACCAAGGCGTGCTCGGGTTCCCGCTGACCGACATCTTCGAGAACCGCGACTATCAGGGGTCCAACCACTTCTTCTTCGACATCGGCAACGACAACCTGATCGCCTTCTTCGACTTCCCGGGTCTCGACGTCGGGCCGTACGCCGAGGTGCTGGGCGGCCTCCACCACGTCGCGATCTCGGTCGAACAGGAGAGGTGGGAACAGCTCAAGGCCAACCTCGAGGCGGCCGGCGTCGACTACCAGAGCGAGAGCGGCACCTCGATCTACTTCCGCGATCCCAACGGCGCGCGGCTGGAGCTGATCGCCGACCCGCTGGGGGAGATGTACGGCACCAAGGTGCTGTGAGCCGCATGCGCTTCAAGCTGGGTCGGCCAGATCTCGGGCGGTACGCCGACCGGTTCGACGTGCGCGCTGCTGAGGGCGACTTCGCGGTGACGTTCCTCGGCGTCGCGACCCTGCTCCTGGACGACGGCAAGTCGGCCATGCTGACCGACGGCTTCTTCTCACGGCCGTCGCTGCGCAAGGTGGGCCTGGGCAAGGTCGCGCCGGACGTCGCCCGGATCGACTACGCACTCGCCAGGGCGGGCATCGACCGGCTGGAGGCGGTTGCTCCCGTGCACTCGCACTTCGACCACGCGATGGACTCCGCGGTCGTGGCGGAGCGGACCGGTGCCGTGCTGGTGGGCGGGGAGTCGACCGCGAACGTGGGTAGGGGTGGTGGGCTCGCGGCCGACCGGATCCGGGTCGCCACTCCTGGGGAGCCGATGACCTTCGGGTCGTTCCGCCTGACCCTGCTGGAGTCCCACCACTGTCCGCCCGATCGGTTTCCCGGTGTGATCACCGCGCCCGTCGTCCCGCCGGTGAAGGCCGCGGCCTACAAGTGCGGCGAGGCCTGGTCGATGCTGGTGGAGCACACCAGCGGGCGGACCGCGCTCGTCCAGGGCAGCGCCGGGTTCGTGCCGGGCGCACTCGACGGCCGGAGCGCGGACGTCGCCTACCTCGGCGTCGGCCAGCTCGGCGTACAGAGCGAGGACTACATCCGCAGCTACTGGGCCGAGACTGTCGAAGCTGTGGGCGCGCGTGTCGTCGTACTCATCCACTGGGACGACTTCTTCCGCCCGCTCGAGCGTCCGTTGCGGGCGTTGCCGTTCATGGGCGACGACCTCGACGTCACGATGCGTGTCGTCGGCAAGCTCGCTCGGCAGCAGGGGGTGGCCGTGCACTTCCCGACCGTCTGGCGTCGCGAAGACCCCTGGTCCTCGCTGCGATGACTCACGACCCTCGCGAGCTGCTCGAGCAGGAGCGCAAGGACACGCTCCGTCGCCTGGCCGGGCTGACCCAGGCCTTCGACGAGGTCGTGGCGGCGTCCAAGGACACGAACGCCGACGACGAGCACGACCCAGAGGGGGCGACGATCGCGTTCGAGCGGTCCCAGGCAGACGCCTTGGTGCGCCAGGCGCACGAGCATCTCGCGGAGATCGATGCGGCCGAGGCCCGGCTGGTGGCCGGCACCTATGGGACCTGTGAACGGTGCGGCCGATCGATCGGCAAGGCGCGGCGGGACGTCAGGCCGACGGCGCGGCTGTGCATCACGTGCGCTTCGGCGTAGCCGGTCAGCGCTTGGTGGCGATCAGGGTCGATGCGTCGGGGGCGACCATCACCTCGACGGTCGTGAAGCGCTCGTCGGTGAGCCAGAGCTCGCGCAGGGTGTCGACGCGGCCGGCGGTGATGGGGGGCCAGCTCTCGCAGGGCGTGAAGTCGTCGAGCACCACGATCCCGCCGTCCTCGACCAGGTCGGCCACCCCGTCGACACCGACCTCGGTGGGCTCACCGGAGTCGAGGAAGAGGAGTGAGTAGGGGCCGCGGTCCAGCAGCGTCGACCAGTCGGCGGCCAGCACCTCGACCTGCGGGTCGTCGACGAAGATCTCGGCCGCTGCCTTGGCCAGCCGGGGGTCGAGCTCCGCGGTGAGGATGTTCGTCTTGTCGTTGCGTACGCCGGACCGCAGCCACGCCGTACCGACGCCGCAGCCGGTGCCGAACTCCGCCATCGTCCCCTCGCGGGTTGCCGCCAGCATCGCCAGCAGCCGGCCGGTCTCGTTGCGACAGAACGACACGTAGCCGGCCTTGCGCGAGACGTCGAAGGCGCGGTTCACCACGTCGGGGAGGTCGGGCGGCGCGGACATGTGGCGAGTGTGTCATTTTCGAGACGGTCGTCTCGCATCGCGAACGGATGGCGGAATCCGCGAGACGGCCCGGCTCGACCGGCGTACGCTCCTCTTCATCATGCGGAGCGTTTTCGTACTCATCGAACGCCGCGGCGAGGCCTGACGAGAGGCCACCTCGCCGCGGTGGATCGGCGTTGGTACGGGCTTCTCGACACAACTCCAGCCCCGAAGACGCCCGCCGCAGCGGGTCGCAGCTCATCACATCGCGCGATCCGCAGATCTTGTAGCCAGTTCTTCCTCATGAGATCCATGAGGTGACGCCACCCGCTTCGGCGGGCGTCTTCGGTCATCCCCAACCGAAGCACTCACCCATCAGATCCCGAATTGAGAAGAGCGATGTACGACATGTATCCCGAGTGGGGTCCGGCCAAGCACGACCCGGACGATCCGCGGAACACCCAGCAGCTGGCTGCCCTGCAGACCGCGCTTGACCTGCGAGACAACGGCGGCGAACGCCCCGACGACAACTAGCGTTCGCGCACATGAGCACCCTCAAGCTGGCAGTCATCCCGGGCGACGGCATCGGGCAGGAGGTGACCGCGGAAGCGCTCAAGGTCCTGGAGGTCGCGGCACCGGCCGACGTCAAGTTCGAGCCGACCCGCTACGACCTCGGTGCCGAGCGCTACCTGGCCACCGGCGAGGTGCTTCCGGACTCGGTGCTTGCCGAGATCCGCGACCACGACGCGATCCTGCTGGGTGCGGTGGGCGGCAAGCCCAACGACCCGAACCTGCCGCCAGGGATCCTCGAGCGAGGTCTGCTGCTCCGGCTCCGGTTCGAGCTCGACCACTACGTCAACCTGCGGCCGTCCCGCATCTTCCCGGGCGTCGCCTCTCCGCTGGCCGACCCCGGCGACGTCGACTTCGTGGTCGTGCGCGAGGGCACCGAAGGCCCCTACACGGGCAATGGCGGCGCGCTCCGCGTAGGTACGCCGCACGAGGTCGCCACCGAGGTCTCGGTCAACACCGCGTTCGGTGTGGAGCGCGTGGTCCGGGACGCGTTCGCCCGCGCCCAGCGGCGTACCCGCAAGCAGCTGACGCTGGTCCACAAGACCAACGTGCTCGTCAACGCCGGCTCGGTGTGGTGGCGGCTGTTCGAGTCGGTCGGCCGCGAGTTCCCCGACGTGACCACGGACTACATGCACATCGACGCGGCGATGATCTTCATGACCACCGACCCCGCCCGCTTCGACGTGATCGTCACCGACAACCTCTTCGGCGACATCATTACCGACCTGGCCGCCGCCATCACCGGCGGCATCGGCCTCGCGGCCTCCGGCAACATCAACCCCGACCGGACCGCGCCCTCGATGTTCGAGCCCGTGCACGGTTCGGCACCGGACATCGCCGGCCAGCAGAAGGCCGACCCCACCGCGGCGATCCTCTCGGTGTCGCTGCTGCTCGACCACCTCGGCCACACCGAGGCTGCCGCCGCCGTCGAGACGGCGGTCATCGCCGACCTCGCCGAGCGAGGAGGGAGCCACGCTCCCCGGCGTACCCCCGAGGTAGGCGACGCGGTCGCCTCCCGGTTGAGCTGAGGCGGCGGCAGGGATCCCAGCTGAGGCTGGGATCCCTGACCTTCCGGAGCGTTGCAACGGCCCGGAAGCGCTAGGAAAGGCCCGGAAGTTGGGCCCAGGCATACCCGAATCCCCATTTAGTAGGAAGTTCGACTAATTTGTCCTCCATGCAGATCAGCACCTCGCTCTCGGACAGCCAGGTGGGTGACGAGCGCCTAGCGGAGATCCTCGCGAACCCCGGTTTCGGCACGCACTTCACCGACCACATGTTCACCGTCGAGTGGACCCCCGACAACGGGTGGCACGCCGCCCGGATCACGCCGTACGGCCCCCTCTCGATGGATCCGGCGACCGCAGTGCTGCACTACGCTCAGGAGACCTTCGAAGGCATGAAGGCCTACCGACGTGACGACGGGTCGATCTGGACCTTCCGTCCGGAGGAGAACGCCGCGCGGATGGTGCGCTCCAGCAAGCGACTGGCGTTCCCCGAGCTGCCGGTCGACGACTTCGTGCAGGCCGTCGACGAGCTGGTCCGGGTCGACCAGCGCTGGGTTCCAGACCCCGCGGGCGAGAAGAGCCTCTATCTGCGGCCGTTCATGATCGCGAGCGAGGTCTTCCTCGGCGTTCGCCCGGCCCAGCACGTCACCTTCATGGTGATCGCGAGCCCGGCCGGTGCCTACTTCAAGGGTGGCGTGAAGCCGGTGACGCTCTGGCTCACCGAGGAATACACCCGCGCCGGCCGTGGCGGCATGGGCGCAGCCAAGACCGGCGGCAACTACGCCAGCTCGCTGGTCGCGCAGCAGGAGGCGACCGGCCAGGGCTGCGACCAGGTGGTCTTCCTCGACGGCCAGGAGGGCAAGTACGTCGAGGAGCTCGGCGGCATGAACATGTACTACGTCTTCGACGACGGCCACATCGTCACCCCGGCGACCGGGACCATCCTCGAGGGCATCACCCGCGCATCGATCATCGAGCTCGCCGGCAAGCTGGGCCACCAGGTCGAGGAGCGCAAGCTCTCGATCGACGAGTGGCGCGACGGGGTCGCCAGCGGCCGGATCATCGAGATCTTCGCGTGCGGCACGGCCGCCGTCGTGACGCCGGTCGGCGCGCTGAAGTGGGCGGGCGGTGAGACGCCGGCACCGGCCTCGACCGACCTCACGATGCGGATCCGGCAGGCGCTGGTCGACATCCAGTACGGACGGGCCGAGGACACGTTCGGCTGGATGCACAAGGTCGTCTAGCCCAGACGGGCCATTGACACCCTCGGCAGACGGGTCCCAACTGTTCAGAGTCGAAACGTCTCGGGCGAGGACCCAACCGAGGAGACACGATGCGGACCACTCGAATTCTGACGACGATTGCGGCCCTGGCCGCACCGATGGTCCTCGTGGGGCCCCAAGCGCCGGCCGACGGCGCCTGGGCGCGCGAGGCGACGTACCACCGTCCGCAGGTTGCCTTCGTCGGCCACGCCCGGACGTTCGGAGGCAAGGCCAGCGTGCAGGCCGTCTACCGCTGCTGGGGCGGCAACGAGCACACCCACCTCTGGGTCTCGCTGAAGCAGGGTGGCGGGATCAAGGGCAAGTCGCTGGGCGAGCTCTCGAAGATGGAGGGCACGAGTGAGATCGCCCGCGCTTGGTACGACACGAACGTCGTCAACCCGAGCAAGGTGACCATCAACTGCGACGGCCAGTGGCAGGTGCACCGCTACACGGTGAAGCGGGAGAAGGGGACGCTCAAGCCGGGCCGCGCCTTCATGCAGTTCTGCCTCTTCGACAGCCACTCGGATCCGGAGGGCGAGGACCTGAGCAAGGGGTTCGTCTTCAACTACCAACTCCTTCGCGTACACCGCTGAGGAGTGCGCTGGTACAGAGGTCGGCGCAGGTAATCTCATGACGTGAACCCCCAGCCCAGCGAGGCGCCTGCGGAGATGACCGTGGGCGCCTACACGCTGCTCTCGAAGATCGGCGAGGGCGGCATGGGGATCGTGCACCTGGCCCGCAAGCCTGGGGGAGAGCGGGTCGCCCTCAAGATGCTGCGGCCGCACATCGTCGGCGACGACGAGGCCCGGGCCCGCCTCGCACGTGAGGTCAACTCACTGAGCCGGATCCGCAGCCGGTGGGTCGCCGAGATCGTCGACGCCGATCCCTGGGCTCCGATCCCCTACGTCGCCACGCGCTACGTGCCAGGCCTCGCGCTGCACGACCACGTGGTCGAGGAAGGTGCGATCGAGGGTGCCGACCTGGTGTGGTTCGCCGCGTGCCTCGCGGAGGGGGTGGCCTCGGTGCACGAGGTCGGCGTACTCCATCGCGACATCAAGCCGTCCAACGTGCTGATGGAGGGCCGCACGCCGATCCTGATCGACTTCGGCCTCGCTCGCGTCGCCGACGATCCGAAGCTCACCCACACCGGCTGGCTGCTGGGCACGCCGGGCTATCTCGCGCCCGAGATCTTGTACGGCGACGACGCCACCGCCGCCTCCGACGTCCACTCGTGGGCGGCCACGGTGGCGTACGCCGCCACTGGCAACCCGCCCTTCGGCCGCGGCCCCTCGATGGCGATCATGGACCGGGTCCGCCGCGGCGAGCACGACCTCACCGGTGTGCCCGACTCCCTGCACGAGGTGCTCGCCGCCGCCCTCGACCCCGACCCGGCCCGCCGGCCGACGCTGGACGCGCTGCTTGCGTGGCTCCGCCCACAGACCACTCGTCCCGAGGCGGCGCCCGCACCGGCACCGGTGCCCGCCGAGGTCGAGGACATCTTCACGGTGCCGCTGGCGCTCGCCGCGCAGGTCGCGGGCGAGGCCGCGACCGAGCAGGTGCCGGACGGGGACCACCCGCACACCTTGGTGATGCCGGCCGAGGTGGAGCCGGTCGCCACTCCCGCGTCTCCTGTCGCACCACCTCCTCCGCCCGTCCGGGACCTCTCCGAATGGGAGCGCGTCTGGGACGAGCAGAATCTCGTACCCGCCGCACCTCCAGTGCCTTGGCCCGAGAAGCTCCGGCGAGGGATGTTGGTCGGAAGTGGCGCCGTGCTCACGGGAGCCGCCTTGGCGGCGGCGCCATGGCTCGCCGCAGCGCTGATCGTGATCGCGGTCTGGCTGCTCCGCAGCGGCTCGCTCGCGGTCACCGCCGTCGAGGACAAGCGCCGGCTGCGCGGTCGCAAGTGGTACGACGGCGCGCAGCTGGTCGTGCGCACGCCCTGGCACCTCGTGCAGTCGATCCCGGGCACGCTGATGCTGGTCCTGTGGAGCGCCGGCCTGGCCGTCGCCGCCGCGCTGATCTGCTACGCCGTGGCCGCGACCATGGCCGTGACCCTGTTCGTCAGTGGCGTGGTGCTGGCGTTGTCGCTGTGGTGGGGTCCCGGCGGCAGCCGGGTGCGGGGGCCTCTTTCCCGCGTGGTGCAGCCGCTGTCGCGCGGTGTCGGGCCTTGGGCCGTCGCCATCGCGGTCGTGGCGATGGTCGCCGCTCTGCTGGGCGTGCGGCTCGCCGCCGCTGGGGTGACCTGGCTCCCGGACGACCAGCGGCCGTTCGCGTCGTACGACCTCCCCGACAGCGGAATCCTCGCGCGCTGAATCTCGCTACGGGTCGCGCCCCACCCTCGCTGCGCTCGAGCCGGCGCCGAGCCCTACTCGATCTCCCGCCTGTTCACGGACTTCGCGTGCTCACTCCGCGAGGCGTGACCGGATTTCGAGATCCGTGGCCGGATATGGCGGGGCGTGGCAGCATGGGGCCCATGCAGCACCGCATCATCATTGACTAGCGCGCCGAGACCACGGCGCGCCAACCTCTCGTTCACGAGAGGTTTTTTTGTTGCCCGACCACGAATGCCCGACACCGAAAGACAGGCACATGGACCTGCACGGCGAGTTCCACGTCTACGACACCACGTTGCGCGACGGCGCGCAGCAGGAGGGGCTCAACCTCTCCGTCGCCGACAAGCTCGCGATTGCCCGCCAGCTCGACGGGCTGGGGGTCGGTTACATCGAGGGCGGGTGGCCGGGGGCCAACCCGAAGGACACCGAGTTCTTCCGCCGCGCGACGCAGGAGCTCGACCTCAGGCACGCCCGACTCGCCGCTTTCGGCTCCACGCGCCGGGCGGGGGTGCGCGCCGCCGACGACCCGCAGGTGGCGGCCCTGCGCGACAGCGGTGCCGGCGTGGTCACGCTGGTCGCGAAGTCGCACGACCGCCACGTCGAGCTGGCGCTGCGCACCACGCTCGAGGAGAACCTCGAGATGGTGCGCGACACCGTCAGCCACCTCCGGGCCGAGGGGCAGCAGGTGTTCCTCGACGCCGAGCACTTCTTCGACGGCTACCGCGCCAACCGCGACTATGCGCTGGAGGTGCTGCGTACGGCCCACGAGGCGGGAGCCGACGTGGTCGCGCTGTGCGACACCAACGGCGGCATGCTCCCGACCTGGGTCTCGGATGTCGTGCACGACGTCATCGAGACGACCGGGGTGCGCGTGGGCATCCACGCCCACAACGACAGCGGCTGCGCCGTGGCCAACTCGCTGGCTGCAGTGGCCGCCGGGGCGACGCACGTGCAGGGCTGCATCAACGGCTACGGGGAACGCACCGGCAACGCCGACCTGATCTCGGTGGTCGCCAACCTCGAGCTGAAGCTGGACCGGGCCGTGCTTCCGCCAGGCCTGCTCAAGGAGTCGACCCGGATCGCCCATGCCGTGGCCGACGTGACGAACTTCGCGCCTGCTTCCCGGCAGCCCTACGTCGGCACCTCGGCGTTCGCGCACAAGGCCGGTCTCCACGCCAGCGCGATCAAGGTCGACCCGAACCTCTACCAGCACCTCGACCCGATCGAGGTCGGCAACGACATGCGGCTGCTGATCTCCGACATGGCCGGTCGGGCTTCGATCGAGCTCAAGGGCAAGGAGCTCGGATTCGACATCGGCCACGACAAGGACCTGGTCGGCCGCGTCACCGACCGGGTCAAGGAGCTCGAGCTGGCGGGCTACACGTTCGAGGCCGCCGATGCGTCGTTCGAGCTGCTCCTGGTCGAGATGGTCGAAGGCATGCGCCCGTCGTACTTCGATGTCGAGTCGTGGCGGGTGATCACCGAGACCCTTGACCACGCGCAGCCCGGTGAGGAAGCCGTGTCCGAGGCCACCGTCAAGCTGAAGGCGGAAGGGGTCCGCTACGTCGTGACGGGAGAGGGCAACGGTCCGGTCAACGCCCTCGACCAGGCGATCCGCACGGCGATCGGCCAGGCTTTCCCGGAGGTCGCCAAGTTCGAGCTGGTCGACTACAAGGTGCGGATCCTCGACCAGGGGCACGGCACCGATGCGATCACCCGCGTGCTGATCGAGACCAGCGACGGAGCGACCTCCTGGGTGACCGTCGGGGTCGGGCACAACGTGATCGAGGCGTCCTGGGGTGCCTTGGTCGACGGACTCACCTATGGGCTACGCCGGCACCACAAGGACTGAGCAAGCTCAGCCCGCGCCGACGACGCGACGGACCAGGTCGTCCCAGCCGGCCTGGACCCGCTCCATCGGGATCCTCTCCAGCTCGGTCTGCTGCAGCAGGACGATCGTCTCGAGCGGAGCGAGCAGGGCCGTCGCCAGCATGACGATGTCGCCGCTGACGCCGAGCTCCGTGAGCAGGTAGCGCATGTGCATCGCCGCGAAGGACTCGGCTGCGAAACTGCGTGCCGCCGCCGCTGGACCGGCCGCTTGGATCAGCTGGGCGTGCCGGAGGTTGAGCCACATCCGCGAGTGCCCGAAGGCCAGCAGCCGTTCCATCGCCGGAGCGCCGGGGCCCAGCGGTGGCGGGCCCGAGATCACGGAGGCCTGCCACTCCGTCTCCGAGAAGTTCAGGACCGCGCCCATCAGCCCCTCGCGCGACTCGAACCGCCGGAACACGGTGCCCTTGCCGACTCCCGCCTTGGCGGCCACGGCGTCCATGGTCACGGACTCGATCCCGCAGTGCGCGATCAGCTCCTGCGCGGCAACGAGCAGCGCCTCCCGGTTGCGGGCGGCGTCCCGCCGCTCTACCGGGGGCTCTCCCATCAGGGGGAGGAGGTGCGGCTCGGACATGGTGCGGTCACCTTACGAGCCGGGTTGGACGCCTGCCCGGAATTTCTCTGCCGGCAGAGGGAATAGAAAACGGACCATAGTCCGTTTATGCGGTGTCAGTGCAACTCATCTCCCAAGGAGAACCCATGTCCGACACCCGCGTAGCAGTCCTGGTCGGCAGCCTCCGAGCCGACTCGCTCAACCGGAAGCTCGCCGAGATCCTGCGTGACCAGGCACCCGCTGGCGTGACGCTCGAGATCATCGACGGGCTCGGTGAGCTCCCGTTCTACAACGAGGACATCGACGGCGACGCCGTTCCCGCCTCCGTTCAGGTGGTTCGCGACGCCGTCGGCAACGCCGACCGTGTCCTCGCGGTCACGCCGGAGTACAACGGCACCATGCCCGCCGTGCTCAACAACGCCCTCGACTGGTTGTCGCGCCCCTACGCGGCGAGCGCGCTCACGGGCATGCCGTTCGGCGTCATCGGGACCACGCCCACTCCGTACGGCGGCAAGTGGTCGCACGCCGACGCCGCGCGCTCGGCCGGCGTCGCGGGTGCCGTCGTGGTCGAGGACGTGACCGTCTCGCAGTCCGCGATCGAGGTCGACGTGCTCACCGACACCGAGGTGCTCGACCGGCTGCACGGCGCCGTCGCCAAGCTGGTCGACTTCCAGCCGGAGACCGTCGCCGCCTGACCAGCCGAACGGCTTCGCGCCCGGGCTAGGTTCGACGTGTGAGCGAACTCCACGACCTGACGGCCCTGGAGCAGGGCGACCTCGTCCGCACGGGCGAGGTGTCCTCGGCCGAGCTCGTGGACCACTACCTCGAACGCGCCGACCGACTTGACTCGGTCGGCGCGTTCGTCACGCTCACGCCCGAGCAGGCGCGGGGCCGGACCGTCGGCCTGCCGGAGTCGTCGTCGCCGTTGCGCGGCGTACCGACCGCGATCAAGGACCTCAACCTGACCGCAGGCGTGCGCACCAGCTTCGGCTCGCCGGTCTTCGCCGACTTCGTCCCGGACGTCTCGGACGCGGTCGCGCTCGCGATCGAGGCCGCAGGGATGATCAGCCTCGGCAAGACGAGCACGCCTGAGTTCGGCTCGCCCTGCTACACCGAGCCCGAAGGTGCGCCACCCGCGGTCACCCCCTGGGACCGGACCAGGATGGCGGGAGGCTCATCCGGAGGAGCTGCCGCCGCGGTGGCAGCCGGCCTGGTGCCGGTGGCCCAGGGGTCCGACGGCGGCGGGTCCATCCGGATCCCGGCGTCGTGCTGCGGGCTCGTGGGGCTCAAGCCGACTCGTGGTCGGATCAGTGGCTACCCGATGTACGGGGACCCGGTCGGCCTGGCAACTGCCGGCTCTATCGGGCGTACGGTCCGCGATGCGGCCGCACTGCTCGACGTCCTGGCCGGTCGTCGGGCGGGTGATCCGTCGTGGGCGCCACCTCCCTCCTCGTCGTTCCTCTCTGCCTGTGACCGCGATCCGGGCCACCTCCGCATCGCTCGTTTCATCGAACCAGTCATCGCCGACACAGCTGTCGACCCGGAATGCGTCCGGGCCTACGACGATGCGTCGGCGCTGCTCGCGGCGCTCGGCCACGAGCTCGTCGACGTCCCGGTCCCGCTGCCGACCGAGGCCGTGCCGGTGTTCGAGACCTGCTGGTCGGTGCTGACCGCGCTGTCGGTCGTGCCCCCCGAGAAGGAGCACCTGCTCCGGCCGCTGACCCGCTGGCTGATCGACCGGGGGCGCGCCGTCAGCGCTCCGGAGTTCGGGCTGGCACTGGGTGCCATGCGCCGGTTCGCAGCCGGTGCGTTGGAGGCGCTCGCGCCGTACGACGCCGTGTTGACGCCGACACTGGCCGCGCCGCCGCTGCCCGTCGGTGCCATCCGCAACGACGACGACCCGGCCACCGACTTCGAGGCGCAGAAGGCCTTCACCCCCTGGACCTCCGCCTGGAACGTGACCGGCATGCCCGCCGTCTCGTTGCCGCTGCACTGGACGCCGGACGGGCTACCGGTCGGCGTGATGCTGGCCGCGAGACCCGCCGAGGAGGAGCTGCTGCTGTCGCTCTCGGCCCAGGTCGAGGCGGCCGCGCCGTGGGCGGACCGGAGGGCTCCGGGTTGGTGACCCGGTGATCACGTCTCACACGGCGGAGATGACCCAGTCACGATCCGTCCGTGAACCAGCTCTCGGCCTGAGCTCGGAACTCCGCGCGAGTCATGGCCCCCGCCCCTTCGGGCAGTACGGCCAGCACCGGCAGGCCGCTGACCCGGGGTAGGTCCTCGAGGTTGCACCGCTCGGCCAGGCCGGGCTCGTCGGGCCACGAGCCGATCACGAGCCCGCTCGGCTCCAGCCCGCGCGCCCGGACGGCGCCGACCGTCAGCTCGGTGTGGTTGAGGGTGCCGAGGCCGGCCGCGGCCACCACCAGGACGTCGACAGGCAAGGTCCGGGCCAGGTCGACGGCGAGGTCGAGCAGAGTGCCGCCGTCGGTGTCGAGCCGCACGAGCAGCCCGCCCGAACCCTCGACGATCACGAGATCGTGCGATGCCGCCAGCTCACGCACCCGGTCGGCATGCTCCGCAACCGCTGGGATCGCGACCTCGGCGCGCCTGGCCGCGGTGTCGGGTGCCAGCGGCTCGGCCAGGGTGGCGAGCTCGTGGGTGTCGACGCCGCTGAGCCGGCGTACCTCGTCGGCGTCGCTGGGCATCCCGTCGGCGACTCCGGTCTGAACGGGCTTCACCACGCAGACCGACCCGCGGCTGGTCGCGGCCAGGGCGGCCGTGGCCACGCTCTTGCCGACGCCGGTCGAGGTGCCCGTCACGATGATGACGCGACCGGTCACTCGCCGTGCTCCTTTGCGACGGAGACGAGTACGTCGGTGGCGCGTCGCCAGTCGTCGTCGCTGACCCCGGCGTTGACCGTGATCCGCAGCCGGGAGATGCCGTCGGGCACGGACGGCGGTCGGAAGCACCCGACCCGAACGCCCTGCTGGAGGGCCGCCGCCTGCGCTGCCAGGGCGGCCAGCGGCGACTTCATCGGAAGCGAAAGCACGGCTCCCGCGGAAGGATCGACACCGAGGCTGGCCGCCAGGTCGCTCATCCGGCGCTGCACGATGTCGGCCAGCTCCGGGCGCTGCTGGATCTCGTGGAGCGCCGCGAGCGCCGCACCGGCCGCCGCCGGCGCCAGGCCGGTGTCGAAGATGAACGGGCGCGCGCGGTTGACCAGGTGGTCGATCAGCTCGGGGGAGCCGAGCACGGCACCGCCCTGGCTGCCGAGTGCCTTGGACAAGGTTGCCGTCAGCACGACGTGCGGCCTTCCGGCCAGGCCGCTCGCGTGCACCAGCCCCGACCCGTGGACACCGAGGCCGTGGGCCTCGTCGACGATCAGCAGCGCGCCGTGCTCCGCACAGGCGGCGGCGAGCTCGGGGAGCGGCGCTCGGTCGCCGAGCACCGAGTAGACCGACTCGGCCAGCACCAGGGCGCGCCCGGACCAGTTCTGCAGCGCGCGGCGTACGGCCGAGACGTCGCTGTGCGGAACGACCTCGAGCCGCGCGCGCGACAGTCGCACCGCGTCGACAAGTGAGGCGTGGATGTGGGCGTCGGAGATGACCAGGGTGTCGCGGTCGGCGAGCGCACTGACCGCGGCGAGGTTCGCGTGGTAGCCGGTCGAGAGCACGAGGCAGGCGGGCTGGTCGGTGTAGGCGGCGAGCTCGTGCTCGAGCCGCTGGTGCAGCTCGAGCGAGCCGGTGACCAGCCGCGACGCTCCGGACCCGGCGCCCCAGACCCGAGCCGCGTCGGCCGCGGCCGCGGTCACCGCGGGATGGCGCGAGAGGCCGAGATAGTCGTTGCCCGCGAGGTCGAGCAGGTCGTCGTCGGCCGGGCGGGGACGCAGGAACCGCCGCAGCCCCGCCTCGTCGCGCGCCGCTGCCTGCTGCTCGAGCCACTCGGACCAGCTCATGCGACCGCCACCGCCCGGCCGATCGCCGTACAGATCCGCGCGAGGTCGTCGTCGGACGTCACATACGGAGGCATCGTGTAGATCAGGTCGCGGAAAGGTCGCAGCCACACGCCCTCCTCGATCGCCGCGTCGGTCGCCTTCACGACGTCGACAGGATGGTCGAGCTGCACTACGCCGACGGCTCCGATGGTGCGTACGTCGAGGACACCGGGCTGGTTGCGGCACTCCGCCAAGCCGTCAGCGAGCCCGGTCTCGATGCGGCGTACGTCGTCCGTCCAGTCGCCATCGGCCAGCAGATCGAGGTTGGCCAGCGCCACGGAGCAGGCGAGGGCGTTGCCCATGTAGGTGGGGCCATGCATCAGGACGCCGGACTCGGACGCGGAGAGGTCTGTGGCGACCTGTCCGGTGCAGAGCACCGCCGCCAGCGAGAGGTAGCCGCCGGTGAGGGCCTTTCCGACGCACATGATGTCGGGGGCGACTCCGGCTGCCTCCGCGGCGAACATGGTGCCGGTGCGGCCGAAGCCGGTCGCGATCTCGTCGAAGACCAGGATCAGTCCGTGCTCGTCGGCGACCCGTCGCATCACCCGCAGGCACTCGGGCAGATAGATGTGCATGCCACCGGCGCCCTGCAGGATGGGCTCGACGATGATGCCCGCGAGATCGACAGTTGCCGCCAGCGTCTCGAACTCCGCGGCCCAATCCGCAACACCGGCCTCGTCGGCGGGCGGTCGCGGCGCGAACACCTGAGGAGTCAGCACGTCGGCGAACATCGAGTGCATGCCGCCGACGGGGTCGCACACGCTCATGCAGCCGAAGGTGTCGCCGTGGTAGCCGCCGGTCACCGTGAGCATCCGGGTGCGCTCCGGTCGGCCACGGCCACGCTGCGCCTGGATCACCATCTTGAGCGCCACCTCGACCGATACCGACCCGGAGTCGGCGAGGAACACCTTTTTCAGTCCCTCGGGAGCGAGCTCGACCAGCCGCTCGGCCAGTCGGATCGCCGGGGCGTGGGTGAGACCGCCGAACATCACGTGGGCGTAGTCACCGAGCTGTGAGGTGACGGCGTCGTTGAGCACCGGGTGGTTGTAGCCGTGGATCGCGGCCCACCACGACGACATCCCGTCGACCAGCTCCGTCCCGTCGGCAAGCCGGATACGTACGCCGTCGGCGCCGGTGACCATCCGGACCGGAGTCGGATCCGTCATCGACGTGTAGGGGTGCCACAGGTGCTCGCGGTCGAACGCGAGGAGATCGTCGGGCGACCGCTCAGGCATTGGGCTCAGGCATTGGGCTGGGTGGCGGTGCCGGCGCCGCGCCGCCGCTTCGCCGGATCGTGCGAAGCCTCGGGGGTGGGGTCCTCGGCCGCACCGAGCACCACGAAGCCGTTGTCGCGGATCAGCTCGAGGTCGGCCTCGGCGGCCTGGCCCTCGGACGTCAGGTAGTCCCCGAGGAAGATCGAGTTGGCGACGTGCAGCGCGACCGCCTGCAGCGAGCGCAGGTGCATCTCGCGGCCGGCCGCGATCCGGATCTCACGATCGGGGCAGACGAACCGCGCCATCGCCAGGATCTTCACGCAGCGCGCGGGGGTGAGCTCCCAGGTGTTCTCGAAGGGCGTGCCGTCGAAGGGCATCAGGAAGTTGACGGGGATCGAGTCCGACCCGAGGTCGCGCAGCGCGAACAGCGCCTCGACCAGCTGCTCGTCGCTCTCCCCGAGCCCGGCGATCAGGCCGCTGCACGGGGACAGGCCGGCGGTCTTCGCCTTGCTCACCGTGTCGACGCGATCGGCGTAGGTGTGGGTCTGCACGATCGTGTCGTGGTGGGACTCGGCGGTGTTGATGTTGTGGTTGTAGGCGTCGACCCCCGCCTCGCGCAGCCGCTCGGCCTGACCGTCCTTGAGCAGCCCGAGGCACGCACAGATCTCGACCTCGGGGTGCTCGCCCTTGATCGCACCGACCATGTCGGCGACGCGCTCGACGTCCTTGTCGGTCGGGCCGCGACCGCTGGACACCATGCAGACCCGGGTCGCGCCACCGCGGAGCCCGGCCGCGGCCTGGTCGAGCGCTTCGTCGGTCTTGAGCCAGGTGTACTTCAAGATGTCGGCCGTCGACCCCAGGGCCTGCGAACAGTAGTTGCAGTTCTCCGGGCACAGCCCTGACTTGAGGTTGACCAGGTAGTTGACCTTGACCGTGTTGCCGAAGTGCTCCCGGCGGAGTCGCCCGGCAGCGGCTACGACGGCGAGCAGCTCGTCGTCGTGCGCGCGGAGCACCGCGAGCGCGTCGTCCTCGGTGGCCGGCTTCCCCTCGAGGACGCTGGTGGCGAGCTGGTCGAACGACGTGGTCATGGAGACTCCTGGCGCGGTGGGCATCGCGCCCAAGTATGCCGAGTCGGGGCCTCGGCTCAGGGGGAGGTGTCCACTTCCGCGCCGCGAGCCTCAGCCAGCGGTCGTCGGACCCCGTCCGTCCTTTGATCCGTCACTCGTCGAGCACGCGAAGCCTGACCCGCACGGACCCGCCCACCTCGATCCCCTTGGCGTACCGGGCTTGACCGCGGACGACCTCACTCATCGAGGAGTCGTAGTCGGAGCACCGCCGTGCCGCCCACTTCCAGCCCCTCGGCTTTGCGCACTGCCTTCTTCAACGGGAGGGCGAACGTGCCGGGGTCGTCGCTGTTGGGGAATACCGACGTGCGCCACGTCGTGGCGCCGATGGTGACCTCGACGCGTACCGAGCCGAAGCCCCGTGGCTCTCCGCCCAGATCGCGGATCTCGTCGCTCAGCTCCTCCGGCACCGTCACAAACACCCAGGAGTCGCCCTCCTTGGCCGACCACAGCCACAGCTCCGCTTCGAACTCGCCCACGGTCCCACTCTGGCAGGCGCCACCGACATCACCGCAGCCGCTCGCACTCCTCGATCAGCCGTCGACGCAGAGTTGCGCCGCGCTCGGCGAAGTCGCGCTGGGCTGCGGCGTACTCGGCCCTGCCCTCGGGCGTCTCGACTCGGACCGGCTCGAAGCCGAGGTCGGCGAGGTCGTACGGCGCCGCCCGCATGTCGAGGACGCGGATGTCGCGCGCCTGCTCGAAGCAGTCGGCGACCAGGTCGGAGCTGATCATCGGGGAAAGCCGGAACGCGTGCTTGTAGAGGTCCATGCCGGCGTGCAGACAGCCCGGTTGCTCGTATGCCGCTCGGTCGTCGCGACCCGGCGTGATCACGTTGAGAGGGCGCGCGGCGTCCGTGAAGAAGCGGAAGGCGTCGAAGTGGGAGCAGGCGATCCGGTGCGACTCGACGACGCGGTCGGTGCCTTCGGGCCCGAGGCGCAGCGGCCAGTCGGCGTGCCGGGTCTGGTCCTCGGTCAGCCGGTAGACCATGGCCCACTCGTGCATCCCGAAGCAGCCGAGGTTGGCCGGCCGCCCAGCGGTGGCGGTGAGCAGCCGGTGCAGGGAGTCGATGAGCGGGCGCTGGGAGTCGACGTACGCGTCGGTCACCGTGGTGACGGGTCGTGTGCCTGAGCCCGGTCCCAGGGTCGGCGACAGGCACACGACCCCGTAGCCGCGGGTCAGCTCGCCGTCGACCAGCCCCACGCCGTACCCCGGATGCCAGCGGCGCAGCTGCGCCGGCCGGTACGAGTAGTAGGTGAAGAGGAAGTCGTGCACCGGGTGCTTCGTGTGGCTCTCGCGGCGCTCCAGGTGCGGCTGCACGAACGCATCCACGCGCCGGGCATGAGCATCCGCACGCTCGCGCCACTCAGCGGCCTGCAGCACCTCCATGGGCGCCAAGGCTAGGTCGCTAGGGTCGGGGCGTGCGTATCGCGAGGTTCACGACCGGTGAGGAACCGGCCTACGGAGTGGTCACGGGCGATCTCGACGAATACGGCGAGCCGGCCGAGGACAGCGTGATCGTCGCGCTCTCCGGGGATCCGCTCTACGTCGGCATCAAGCTGCTCGAGCAGGAGCACCGCTACGCCGACGTGCGGCTGCTGGCGCCGGTGCTGCCGCGGAGCAAGGTGGTCGGCATCGGTCGCAACTACGCCGCCCACGCCGCCGAGCTCGGCAACGACGTGCCCGCCGAGCCGCTGATGTTCCTCAAGCCCAACACCAGTGTGTCCGGGCCGGGCGACCCGATCTTCTACCCACGGCAGAGCCAGGACGTGCACTACGAGGGCGAGCTCGCCGTGGTGATCGGCCGGATCTGCCGCGACGTACCTCCCGAGCAGGCGACCGACGTGATCCACGGCTACACGATCGCCAACGACGTGACGGCTCGCGACCTGCAGCGCTCCGACGTGCAGTTCACGCGGGCCAAGGGGTTCGACTCGTTCTGCCCCCTCGGCCCCTGGATCGAGACCGACCTCGACCCGCAGACGTTCATCGACGGCGTCGCGATCCGCACCCATCTCAACGGTGACGTGGTCCAGGACGGCTCCACGGCCGACATGATCTTCGACATCCCGGCGCTGATCGCGCACGTCTCCAGCGTGATGACGCTCCTGCCCGGCGACGTCATCCTCACCGGCACTCCCGAGGGTGTCGGTCCCATGCAGGTCGGCGACGAGGTCGAGGTCTCGATCGCCGGTCTCGGCGTCCTCACGAACAAGGTGGCCCAACGGTGATCAAGCACGTCCGCGTCCGGATGGCCCCGAGCCCGACGGGAAGCCCGCACGTCGGCCTGGTCCGCACGGCCCTCTACAACTGGGCCTTCGCGCGCCACCACGGCGGCACGTTCGTGTTCCGGATCGAGGACACCGACGTCTCCCGCAACTCCCGCGAGTCCTACGACGCGCTGCTGGACCTTTTCCACTGGCTCGGCCTCGGCTGGGACGAGGGGCCGGAGGTCGGGGGCGACCATGGTCCCTACCTGCAGTCGGAGCGCGGCCACCTCTACGACGATGCCCTGGCTCTGCTCAACGACGCCGGCTACACCTACCGCTGCTACTGCACCAACGAGGAGGTCGAGGCGCGCCGCAAGGAGTCCGGCTCCAAGGTGATGGGCTACGACCGCCACTGCCGCGACCTCACCGACGACCAGGTGACGGCGTACGAGGCCGAGGGTCGCGGTGCCGTGGTCCGCTTCCGGATGCCCGACGGCGAGATCGCCTTCGACGACCTGGTCCGCGGCCGGGTCAGCTTCCACAGTGACCACGTGCCCGACTACGCGCTGGCCCGCGCCAACGGTGACCCGCTCTACACGCTGGTCAACCCGGTCGACGACGCGCTGATGGAGATCACCCATGTGCTCCGGGGCGAGGACCTGCTGTCGAGCACTCCCCGCCAGATCCCCTTGTACGCCGCGCTGGCCGAGGTCGGCATCGGGAACGGAGCGCCTGAGTTCGGGCACCTTCCGTACGTGATGGGTCAGGGCAACAAGAAGCTCTCGAAGCGAGACCCGGAGGCCAACGCGCTCGGATACCGAGAGGCCGGCTTCCTCCCCGAGGGTCTGCTCAACTACCTCGCCCTGCTCGGCTGGGCGATCTCCGGCGACCGCGACATCTTCACCCTCGAGGAGATGGTCACCGCCTTCGACATCGCCGACGTCAACCCCAACCCGGCGCGCTTCGACCTCAAGAAGGCTGACGCCATCAACGCCGCCCACATGCGGCTGCTGAGCATCGACGACATCACCCACCGGGTGCTGCCGTTCCTCAAGGCGGCCGGGGTGGTGAGCGACCCGGTCTCCGATGCCGACGCGCAGCTCCTGGAGCTGGCGATGCCGCTGGTGGCCGAGCGGATCAACAAGCTGACCGAGTCCGTCGACATGCTCGGCTTCCTGTTCGTCGACGAGGAGTCATTCGTGGTCGACCCGGCCGACGCCGAGAAGCTTCTCGACGAGCAGGGACGCTCGATCGTGCAGGCGGCGTACGACGCGGTGTCGGGGCTCTCGGAGTGGTCGACCGCCGCGATCCAGGACGCCCTGCAGGCCGAGCTGGTCGACGAGCTGAAGCTGAAGCCGCGGGTGGCGTTCGGGTCGGTGCGGGTCGCGATCACCGGCCGCCGGGTGTCGCCTCCGCTGTTCGAGTCCATGGAGCTGTTGGGGCGGGACCGGAGCCTGGCCAGGCTCCAGTCGGCGTTGACGTGAGCGACCTGCAGTACCACCGGATCCAACGCGGTGGCCGGTGGGGCACCCACGGGTGGTGGCGCGGACTGGTCGGCCTCGGCTGCCTGGTGGCGCTGGTCCTCCTGGTGCAGGTCGTGGTGCTGGTCGGGCTCACCGTCGTCTACTTCGCCCAGGGCCTGAACCTGGACCAGGCCGAGGACAGGCTCACCGGTGATCCCGTCACCCCCGGTTTCCTGTTGGCGGTCAACCTGGGCTGGGCGCTGTCGATCCCCGTGGTGTGGCTCTTGCAGCGCACGCTGCACGGGCTGCGACCGGGGTGGCTCGCGTCGGTCCTGCCGCGCATCCGCTGGCGATGGTTCGTGGCCTGCATGGGGCTGTCACTCGTCGCGCTGATCTCGACGATCGTCGTGTCCCTGGTGATCCCCGAGCAGGCCGACGGGGACATCTCGGGCAGGCTCAACGACTTCACGACGACCACGCGCGACTACCTCCTGATCGTCGTACTCCTGACGCCGCTGCAGGCGGCAGGAGAGGAGTACGTCTTCCGCGGCTACCTCACCCAGGCGATCGGCGGGTTCTTCGCGTCGCCGCGGCTGAGCGCCGTGCTCGCCGTAGGGGTGCCGTCGCTGCTCTTCGCACTGGCGCATGGCGCCCAGGACGCACCGATCTTCTTCGACCGCTTAGCGTTCGGGGTCGTCGCCGGAGTGCTGGTGATCCTGACCGGCGGCCTCGAAGCGGGCATCGCGATGCACGTGCTCAACAACTGGCTGGCCTTCGGGATCGCCCTCGCGTTCGGCGACATGGACTCCGCGCTCAACCCCACTGGTGGGACCTGGTGGAGCATCCCCGTCACCCTCACCCAGTCGCTGGTCTACCTCGCGCTGGCGGTCTACGTCGCCCGTCGGATGGGGATCCAGACCCGCACGCAACGAGCCATTTTGGAGGGCTCAACTCCTCGCGTGTAAGGTTTCTCGTCGGCTCCGAAGACGACGTCGAGAGGAGCCGAACACCAGTAAGTCAGTGGGATATGGTGTAATTGGCAGCACGACTGGTTCTGGTCCAGTTAGTCTAGGTTCGAGTCCTAGTATCCCAGCGAACAAGCCACGATTTTGTCGCGGTTCCGGCCGCTCGATAGAGTGTCCGGGTTGTTCATGCCCCCGTTGTGTAGCGGCCTAGCACGGCGCCCTCTCACGGCGTTAGCGCCGGTTCGAATCCGGTCGGGGGTACACACAGATCAAGGGTCCGGCGCCTCACGGCTCCGGGCCTTTGTGCATTCAGCGGGGCTTCTTCGCTGCGGTCTTCTTCTTCGGGGGTGCGTCCGGGGACAGCGTGCCCATCAACCCGAACGCCGGTGCGGTCACCTTCTCGAGCGCCGCGACCGCTTCGGCGTGCCGCTGGGCCAGGGTGGCGACGAGCCCGGCCAGCTCGGCCTGGGCGGTGGCGAGGGAGGCCATGGTGTCGGCGAGCTCTCGCTGGCGGACCACGAAGTCCTGCAGCGGCTGCGCGGTGGCCGACGCGAGGCCACCCGCGGCCTCGAGGAGCGCACCCAGCTCGCGCACCAGCTCATCGGGCCCGGAGGCGCCTGCGACCACGGTGCGCTGAAGGGTCTTGAGCGCGTCCCCGGCGAGGCCCATCGCGACGCGTTGCGACTTGGTCAGCAGGTCCCAGTAGGTGTCGGCCACCTTCGAAGGCTCCCACATCTGGGTCAGGCGCAGAGGCCGTTCGCGAGCCGCTTGTCCGCCTCGGCTTCGGCGTCCGCCGCGTCGTCCGGGTCGGTGGACGGCGAGTCGGTGGTGTCGGGCGAGCCGCTGGCAGTCCCGACCGGGTCGTCGGCGCTGAGGCTGTCCTCGTTGAACGTCGGCCCGAGCGGCTTGTCCTGACGGATCCGGCGCCACAGGTCCTTCGCGGCGTCGGTCCACACCAGACGGTTCGGGTCGGGTTCGTACTCGGCGATCGGCACCGTCAGGAACTGGATGTCGGAAAGGCCGGGACCATTCAGGTCCATGGCCAGGTCGGCCATCTTGGCCACGGAGTCGAGGTCGGCGTCCACCTTGACCGACTCGGTGACCGCGCTGAGGAAGCTGAAGACGCGGTCGGGCCGAGACAGGGTGCCTGCGGACAGCACCTTGTTGGCCATCGAGGCGATGAACGCCTGCTGACGCTTCATGCGCCCGATGTCACCGGTGACCGAGAGCACGTAGCGCTCGCGCACGTAGTCGAGAGCCTCGTCGCCGTCGAGCTCCTGGTTGCCGGCTTCGAAGTGGATGTTGTGCTCGTCGTCGTCGACGTCCTCCGGGATGCACACGTCGACACCGTGCACGGCGTCGACCATGGCCTTGAAACCGTTGAAGTCGAGCACCACGAAGTGGTTGATGAAGACGTCGGTCAGCGACTCGACCATCGTCACCGTGCACTTCGGGCCGGCCAGCGCGAACGCCTCGTTGAACATGACCGGGTCCTCGGCCGGAAACGTCTCGCCGCCGGACTCGCACTGCGGCCGGGCCACCATCGCGTCCCGCGGCAGGCTGACGGCGTAGGCGTCTTCGCGGTCCTCCGACACGTGGAGCAGGATCGTCGTGTCGGAGCCGCCACCGCCGGACTCGCCGTCGATGTCGTTGCCCTCTCCGGACCGGGTGTCCTCGCCCATGATCAGGATGTTGACCGGCCCTTCGACCTCTGGCTGGGCGACGTGCTCGATGTCCTCGCCGTCGGGGATGTTGCCGTCGAGCTTGTCGTAAGCCACGTAGACGACCGCGGCGGTGGCCAGGGCAAGGATCAGCTGGGTGACCAGCACGACCCAGAAGACGGTCCGCCGGTGGGCGCGCCCCATGCGGGGCTGCTCGTCCACCGGCGCGGCCGGCGGCTCCACGTCGTCGGCCACGAGCACATCATCACAAACGCCTGGTCAGCATGGGCCGAAATCGCTCGACGGCCGTGTCCGATTTCCGCGAGATCATGTCGGTGGCGTGGTCCATGATGGATGCATGCAGACGATCGAACGCCTCGACCCGGAGTCGTGCTACCGCGCGGTGAAGTCCCGCGACCGGCGGTTCGACGGGGTCTTCTACTGCGGGGTGCGCACCACCGGCATCTACTGCCGCCCCTCGTGCCCCGCCCGCACTCCGGCGTACGCCAACGTCACCTACTACCCGAGCCCGGCGGCCGCCCAGGCTGCCGGATTCCGGGCCTGTAAGCGTTGTCTCCCCGACGCGACGCCGGGCAGCCCCGACTGGGACGTCGCGGCCACGGCGGCGGGTCGCGCGATGCGACTGATCGCCGACGGCGTGGTCGACCGCGAGGGCGTGGAGGGGCTGGCCCACCGCGTGGGCTACACCCCGCGTCATCTCTCCCGGCTCCTCACCACCGAGCTCGGCGCGGGGCCGCTGGCCCTGGCCAGGGCCAAGCGCGCGCAGACCGCGCGGGTGCTGATCGAGACCACCGACCTCAGCTACGCCGACGTCGCGTTCGCGGCCGGCTTCTCGAGCGTGCGGCAGTTCAACGAGACCGTGCGTGAGGTCTACGCCGCCAGCCCGACCCAGCTCCGCGGTCGCCGAGGCGGCCACGCGGGAGCGGGCACGGTGACCATGCGGCTCGCCGTACGCACGCCGTACGCGGGAGGGGCGCTGCACGCGTTCCTCGCGATGCGCGCGATTGCGGGTGTGGAGGCCACCGGCCCGGGTTGGTACGCCCGGACGCTCACGCTGCCCAACGGCACCGGCACGATGCGGCTCGATCTGCCCGACGTCGGGGAGCCTGGCCAGACCGCCTTCGTGACAGCGACGTTCCGGCTCACCGACCTCCGCGACACCGCGGCCGCCACCGAACGAGCCCGTCGGCTGCTCGATGCCGACTGCGACCCCGTCGCGGTGGCCGACTCGTTCGCTGGTGATCCGTTGCTGGGGCCGCTGGTGCGGAGGTGGCCCGGCCTGCGGGTGCCCGGCCACGTCGACGGCAACGAGATAGCGGTACGCGCGGTGCTCGGCCAGCAGGTGTCGGTCGCCGCGGCCCGCACGGTCGCCGCCCGCCTCACCGCCGAGCACGGGCGTCCGCTGCCCACCCCCGACGGCGAGCTGACCCATCTCTTCCCGACGGTCGACGTGCTGGCCGGCCTCGACCCCGAACAGCTGCCGATGCCGCGCTCGCGTGGTCGCGCCCTCATCGCCCTGTGCGAGGCACTTGCCTCGGGTGACCTGGCGCTCGACCGCGGACCGGACCGCGACGACACCCGTCGGCGGTTGCTGGCGCTGCCCGGCATCGGTCCGTGGACCGCCGACTACATCGCGCTGCGCGCGCTGGGCCATCCCGACGTGTTCCTGCCGACCGACATCGGCATCCGTGACGCATTGGTCGCTCTCGGCCGGGATCCGTCCCAGGCCACGGAGCTGGCCGACGGCTGGCGACCCTGGCGCTCCTACGCGCAGCTCCATCTCTGGCAGACCCTGACCCCCAATACGTCGAACTGGAATGAGGAGAACTGACATGTGGACCCTGATGGAATCGCCCGTTGGCGAGCTGCGGATCGTCGAGCAGAGCGGTGCGATCACCGCGATCGAGTTCTCGCCGTTCCGCGAGTCGACGGGTCGCCCGCTCGGCGACCGCGACGACAACAACGAGGTGCTGGCCGAGGCCAGGCGCCAGCTCACGGCGTACTTCGACCACGACCTGAAGGAGTTCGACCTGCCGCTCGCGCCCCAGGGGACCGCCTGGCAGAAGTCCGTCTGGGACCAGCTGCTGGCGGTCGGCTACGGCGAGACCGCGTCGTACGGGCAGATCGCGGCGCGGCTCGGCAAGAGCAACGCGGCGTCGCGGGCGGTCGGCACGGCCAACGGCAGCAACCCGATCCCGATCGTGATCCCCTGCCACCGCGTGATCGGCGCCGACGGCACCCTCACCGGCTACGCCGGCGGCATCGAGCGCAAGCAGACACTCCTCGAGCTTGAGCAGGACGCTCTGTTCTGAGGGTGTTTCGTTCGGGTGTGGTCGACACTGCCGGCAGTTTCACCGGCTGGCCGGTGAAACTCACGCTTGGCCGACAAAGCTTCTTCGGCCAAGCGCCAGTTTCACCGGCCGACCGGTGAATCTAACGCCGCCGCCGAGGCCGCGCGCAGCTATTCCGCAGCAGCCCGACGCAGTGACTCGGAGAGCCGCTCGGCAGCGGCGAGTACGGCGGGGGCGTGCATCCGGCCGGGCTGGCGCGACAGGCGCTCGAGGGGACCTGAGACCGACACGGCGGCGATGATCTTGCCGCCGGGGGAGCGGACCGGCGCAGAAACAGAGGCCACGCCCTGCTCCCGCTCGCCGACGGACTGCGCCCAGCCACGACGACGGATGCCGGAGAGGGCAGCAGCGGAGAACGCGGCGTTCTGAAGACCGCGGTGCATGCGCTCGGGGTCCTCCCAGGCCAGCAACACCTGAGCAGCCGACCCGGCGCGCATGGTCAGCTGCGAGCCGACCGGGATCGTATCGCGCAGGCCCGAGGGACGCTCGGCCGCGGCGACGCACACCCGGTGCTCGCCCTGGCGGCGCCAGAGCTGCGCGGACTCGCCCGTGATGTCGCGGAGCCGAGCCAGCACCGGGCCGGCGGTAGCGAGGAGGCGGTCCTCACCGGCGGCGGCGGAGAGCTCGGCCAGTCGAGGACCGAGCACGAAGCGGCCCTGCATGTCGCGCGCGACGAGGCGGTGGTGCTCCAGTGCGACAGCGAGGCGATGGGCGGTCGGCCGCGCCAGTCCGGTGCCCGCGACGAGGCCGGCGAGCGTGGCCGGGCCCGACTCGAGTGCGGTGAGCACGAGGGCCGCCTTGTCGAGAACGCCGACCCCGCTGGAGTTGTCCATATGGCAATACTGCCGTCTCAGATCATGGGATGCAAGCGCTAGCCTGTGTGACGTAGAGCAGAGAGGTGGTCGCATCGTCGCCGCCACCGGAACAGAGGGAGTAGCGCCATGGGCAGGACGTTGGCAGAGAAGGTATGGGACGAGCACGTCGTCCGCTCCACTCCGGGTGAGCCGGACCTCCTCTACATCGACCTCCACCTCATCCATGAGGTGACGAGTCCCCAGGCCTTCGACGGTCTCCGTCTCGCCGGTCGGTCGGTCCGCCGCCCCGACCTCACGCTCGCGACCGAGGACCACAACGTCCCGACCATCGACTGGGACAAGCCGATCGCCGACCCGGTGTCGAAGACCCAGGTCGACACCCTGCGCAAGAACGCCGCCGACTTCGGGGTCCGCCTGCACCCGCTCGGCGACGTCGAGCAGGGCATCGTGCACGTCGTCGGCCCACAGCTCGGTCTCACGCAGCCCGGCATGACGATCGTCTGCGGCGACAGCCACACCAGCACCCACGGCGCGTTCGGCGCGATCGCGTTCGGCATCGGCACCTCCGAGGTCGAGCACGTGCTCGCGACCCAGACGTTGATGCAGGCCAAGCCGAAGACCATGGCGGTCACCATCAACGGCAGCCTGCCGCCGGGAGTCACCGCCAAGGACCTGGTGCTGACCCTGATCACCCACACCGGCACCGGCGGCGGCCAGGGCTACATCGTCGAGTACCGCGGCCAGGCCATCGAGGAGCTCTCGATGGAGGCCCGGATGACCGTGTGCAACATGTCGATCGAATGGGGCGCCAAGGCCGGCCTGATCGCGCCCGACCAGACCACGTTCGACTACATCGAGGGCCGCCCCGAGGCGCCGAAGGGTGCCGACTGGGACGCCGCCGTGGCGCACTGGAAGTCGCTGCTCACCGACGACGACGCCGAGTACGACAAGGAGATCGTGCTCGACGCTGCCGACATGGCGCCGTTCGTCACGTGGGGCACCAACCCCGGCCAGGGAGTGCCGCTCAGTGGCAACGTCCCGTCTCCCGACGACTTCGACGACGCCGACGACCGCATCGCGTGTGAGAAGGCGCTGCAGTACATGGCACTCGAAGCCGGCACCCCGATGCGCGAGGTGAAGGTCGACACCGTCTTCGTCGGCTCCTGCACCAACGGTCGGATCGAGGACCTGCGCCTCGCCGCGGACATCATCAAGGGCCACAAGGTCGACCCCAACACCCGGCTGCTGGTCGTGCCGGGCTCGGTGCGCGTGCGGATGCAGGCCCAGGACGAGGGCCTCGACAAGATCTTCCTGGAGGCGGGCGCCGAGTGGCGCGGCGCCGGCTGCTCGATGTGTCTCGGCATGAACCCCGACACCCTCGAGCCGGGGGAGCGCAGCGCATCCACTTCCAACCGCAACTTCGAGGGCCGGCAGGGCAAGGGCGGGCGGACCCACCTGGTCTCGGTCCCGGTCGCGGCCGCCACCGCCGTGCGCGGCACCCTGTCGTCGCCCGCCGACCTCCAGCCCGTTGGGAGCAAGTGATGGAGAAGATCACCACGCACACCGGCGTGGGCGTGCCCCTTCGCCGCAGCAACGTCGACACCGACCAGATCATCCCGGCGGTCTACCTCAAGCGGGTCACCCGCACCGGCTTCGAGGACGGCCTGTTCGCGGCCTGGCGCAACGACCCTGCGTTCGTGCTCAACAATGCGGCGTACGCGGGCGGCTCGGTGCTCGTGGCAGGGCCCGACTTCGGCACCGGCTCGTCGCGCGAGCACGCTGTGTGGGCGCTGCAGAACTATGGCTTCAGGGCCGTCATCTCGTCGCGCTTCGCCGACATCTTCCGTGGCAACTCCGGCAAGTCCGGACTGCTCGCTGCGCAGGTGGACGAGAAAGTCGTCCAGAGATTGTGGGACTACCTCGAGGAGAACCCCGGGGCCACGGTCACCGTCGACCTCGAGTCCCGCACCGTCCGTGCCGGTGATGGTCCCGACGCGATCGAGGACTCCTTCGACATCGACGACTACACCAGATGGAGGCTGCTCGAGGGCCTCGACGACATCGGGATCACGTTGGGTCACGACGCCGACATCGCAACGTACGAACAGAGCCGACCTAGCTGGAAGCCCGCAACTATCAGGGCTTGAGCACCAACGACGAAACTTTCTTTTCGTACTGAAACTGCATCGCAGGCCCCTGGTCTCGCGCGCTTCGGCTTCCCTCCTCGCGCCAGCGAGGGCGAGTGCCGTGGCACTAGACCACAGAGGGCAGAATGGACGAATCCCCAACAGGCATTGGGGATTCTCGATATTCGGTATCCGTCATCGACGTTTCCGTTGAACCCGAATCGACGAGTTCTTCCCGTATTTGTTGGGATATCGCTCGATCGCAACGGTCTTCGAGCACCCGAAAAAGATCACGACTTGCTCGGCGTGGTGATTGTGACATCAGCCACGACTGCCTAGCGTGCCTTGAAGAAAGTCGAGCACGGGCTCGGCATCACCGGTTCATTGGAAGGACAGCTAGTGAACAAGTCTCAGCTCATCGACGCGCTTGCTTCGCGTTACCAGGGGAACCGCAAGGCCGCAGCCCACGCGCTCGAGTCCGTATTGGACACGATCACGCGTGAGGTCGCGAAGGGCGAGAAGGTGGCCATCACCGGCTTCGGCTCGTTCGAGAAGAGGATTCGCGAGGCCCGGTGGGTCCGCAACCCGCAGACCGGAGCGCGGATCAAGGCCAAGAAGACCTCGGTGCCGAAGTTCAGCGCCGGCGCCGACCTGAAGAACGTGGTCTCCGGCGCCAAGAAGCTGCCCAAGCTCACGGTTGCCGCTGCGGCGCCTGCTGCCAAGAAGGCTTCTGCTCCTGCCAAGAAGGCGTCTGCCGCCGCCAAGAAGGCGGCCAAGAAGACGGCCAAGAAGGTCGCCAAGAAGGCTCCGGCACGAAAGGCAGCCGCCAAGAAGGCACCGGCCAAGAAGGCTCCTGCCAAGAAGACTGCGAAGAAGGCTTCGCCGGCGAAGAAGACGGCTGCCAAGAAGACCACCGCGAAGAAGGCGCCCGCTAAGAAGGCGCCCGCTAAGAAGGCAGCAAAGCGGGCTCCCGCCAAGAAGGCAGCAAAGAAGGCTCCCGCCAGAAAGGCGGCGGCGAAGAAGGCACCTGCCAAGAAGGCAGCAAAGAAGGCTCCTGCCAAGAAGACCGCGAGGCGCTAGTCACGCGATCCTGACCACGGGCCGTCCTCCTTCGGGGAGGACGGCCCGTCGTCATTTCGGGTCACAGACCGGGCAGGCTGGTGACGAGCCGGGCCGTCTCCTGGCCGACGCCGAGCGTCATCGCGGCGCGGAGGTCGTCGAGGTCGTCGACGTCGTGGCGCAGAGTGGCCAGCTCGCCGGCGATCTCGACCGCACCCACGGACAGGTGCGCCTGTCGGGATTCGACTCCGAAGTGCGGGTCGAACCCGTCGTACGCCGCTTGGTAGAGCGTGGTGCCGGAGCCCGCGGCGTCGGCGACGAAACACGCGCCCGGGCCGTTCGCGCTGGCCAGCGCCGCATCGAGGTCGGTCGATCGCAGGGCCGGCAGGTCGGCACACAACGCAACCGGCAGCAGCGCCGGCCACCGGCGGTGTGCTTCGGCCACCGCCTGTCGCAGCGCGGAGTTGAGGCCTGTGGTGTCGCCGTCCGGGATGGTGGCGCAGCCCAGGGCAGCGAACCTGGTCGCGAACGCCGCGTCGTCGGTGGCCACCAGCACCTCGGCCACCCGGTCGCTGGCCAGGCACGCGGCGACGGTGTCCAGGGCGAACGCCTCGGCCAGCTGCCGCCGCTGGAGGTCGGTGGGGCCGAGGAGCCGGGACTTCCCGATCGTCGGCGGTTTGACGGGCACCACCGCGACGTACGACCGATCCACGGTCCGATCCTCTCAGGGCGGTAGCGTGCATTCTCGTGGTGGTCCGCAAGCTGCAGCAGAAGCGGGGATGGCCGTTCGTCATCGGTGTCGGGATCCTCAAGCCGCTCTTCCTGCTCACCACCAAGCCCGAGTGGCGCGACGGCACCAAGCTGCCCGCGACCGGCGGCTGCATCGTCGCGCTGAACCATCTCTCCCACGTCGACCCGCTCACCGCCGCCCACTTCACCTACAACCACGGCCGGCTGCCGCGCTACCTCGCCAAGTCCGGGTTGTTCAAGAACAAGATGCTCAGCTACTTCCTCAGGTCGGCCGGCCAGATCCCCGTCGAGCGGCTCAGCCGCAACGCGGTCGGCGCGTACGACGCCGCTGTGGAAGCGGTCCGTCAGGGCGAGTGCGTGGTCGTCTACCCCGAGGGCACGATCACCCGCGACCCGGACCTGTGGCCGATGACGGGCAAGTCCGGAGCCGCCCGGATCGCGCTCGAGACCGGCTGCCCGGTGATCCCCGTAGGTCAGTGGGGTGCGCAGCAGCTGCTGGCGCCGTACGCCAAGAAGCCGGACCTGTTCCCGCGCAAGAAGATCGTGCTGCTGGCCGGCGACCCCGTCGACCTGAGCGACCTGATCGCCAGGGAGCGCACCCCGGAGGTGATCCAGGAGGCCACGGACCGGATCATGGCCGCCATCACCCACCTGGTGGAGGAGATCCGTGGGGAGAAGGCGCCTGCGGAGCGGTTCGACATGCGCAAGGCCGGCGTGAGCGAGATCGGCAACCCCAACAAGGCGCGGCAGTCGCACAAGAAGACTCGGAGGAACGCATCGTGAGTTCTGGCAAGGTCGCGGTCTTCGGGGCCGGTTCGTGGGGCACGGCCTTCTCGATGGTGCTCGCCGACGGCGGCAACGACGTCACCATGTGGGCCCGCCGCGAGGAGGTGGCCGAGGCGATCAACGAACAGCGCGAGAACCCGGACTACCTGCCCGGCATCGAGCTCCCCGGCGCCGTCGACGCGACCCACGACGTGGAGAAGGCGCTGCACGACGCCGACGTGGTGGTGCTGGCGACGCCGTCACAGACCTTGCGGGGCAACCTCACCGAGTGGGCGCCCTTCATCGAGCCCGACGCCGTGATGGTCTCGCTGATGAAGGGTGTCGAGCTCGGCACGCTCAACAGGATGAGCGAGGTGATCCACCAGGTGACCGGCGCCGGTCCGGAGCGGATCGCCGTGATCAGCGGGCCCAACCTGGCCAAGGAGATCGCCCGCCGCGAGCCGGCCGCCTCGGTGGTGGCCTGCGAGGACGCGAACGTTGCCGAGATGCTCCAGGACCGCTGCCACTCTCCGGCGTTCCGGCCCTACACCAGCGTCGACGTGCTCGGCTGCGAGCTCGGCGGCGCCTACAAGAACGTCGTTGGCCTGGCGGTCGGCATGGCTGTGGGCCTGGGATTCGGAGACAACACAACGGCATCCGTGATCACCCGCGGGCTCGCCGAGACAGCGCGGCTGGCGATGAAGCTCGGTGCCAACCCGCTGACCCTGATGGGTCTGGCCGGCCTCGGCGACCTGGTCGCTACCTGCTCCTCGCCGCTGTCGCGCAACCGCACCTTCGGCGAGAACCTCGGCAAAGGGCTGACCACCGACGAGATCTACGCGTCGACCCGGCAGGTCGCCGAAGGCGCGAAGTCGTGCTCGTCGCTGCGCGAGCTGGCCGAGCAGTCCGGAGTCGACGCCCCGATCGCCCAGAACGTCGACGAGGTCGTGGCCGGCCGGATGACCGCTCAGGACTGCATGGACGCGTTTCTCTCGCGGGACACCAAGGCCGAAACGGACTGACCTGATTCACGGCCGAAGTGCGCCACTTGGTCCCCCGAAGTGCGCCAAATGGTGGTTTGAGTTGTCACATCTCGCGTCACCATTTCACGCACTTCGGCAGTCCATTTCGCGCACTTCGCGGGTGAAGACGGTCAGGTGAGGGTGTCGAGGGCTTGCAGAAGGTCGCGCCAGAGGTCCTCGACGTCCTCGATGCCGACCGACATCCGCACCAGCCCGTCGGGGATCGTGGAAGGTTCGGTCTTCCAGCGGCGGCGACGCTCGAACGTCGACTCGACCCCGCCCAGCGAGGTGGCGTGCACCCAGAGCTTCGTCTTGTGGGTCAGCAGGTCTGCCGCCATCGCTCCCTGGGCGAGCACGATCGAGACGATGCCGCCGAAGCCTGGGTAGCGCACCTCGCCGATCGCCGGGTGGTCGACCAGCCGGCGGGCGAGCTCCGTCGCGTTGGCCTGCGACCTCTCGACCCGCAGGTGCAGGGTGCGCAGGCCGCGCAGGGCGAGCCAGGCCTCGAACGCTCCGGGTACGGCGCCGACGAGGTCGCGGCGACCCTTGAGCACGGCGTACAGCTCGTCGTCGTTGGTCACCACCGCCCCCATCAGTACGTCGCTGTGGCCGGCCAGGAACTTCGTGGCCGAGTGCACGACGATGTCCGCACCGAGGTCGAGCGGACGCTGCAGCAGGGGAGTGGCGAACGTGTTGTCGACCACCACGTAGGCGTCGGCGGCGTGGGCGGCAGCGATCATCGGCTCGAGATCGGCGATCTCGAGTGCCGGGTTGGTCGGCGACTCGATCCAGACCAGCGCGGCGTCGTCGCACGCAGCGACGACCGATTCGGTGTCCGTGATATCCACCAGGCGGGCCTGCAGCCGGCCGCGCGCCTCGAGGTCGGCCAGGGACATGATGCTGCCGTTGTAGGCATGGCGGGGCGCGACGACCGTGGCACCGTGGCCGACCAGGTCGAGCACCGTGTTCACCGCGGCCATCCCCGACGCAAAGCTGAGGGCGCGGCCGCCCTCGAGCTGCCCGAGCGCGTCCTCGAAGGCCGCCCACGTGGGGTTGCCGTAGCGGCCGTACTCGAGGTCTCCGCCCGCGACGTACGTCGAGGCCATCGTGATCGGCGTATTCAGCGGGGCGTCCGGCACGTGCGGCGGGCGTCCTGCCGTCACGGCGATGGTGGCCGGGCTGAGGTCAGGCGCGTCCTCGGTCATGGCGAAGACTGTAGGTGGATAGGGTCGGGCCGATGAATGCGCCTGACGAGAACCGCAAGCCGCGGGTCGCCGTGGTCTTCGGGGGCCGGTCGAACGAACACGCGATCTCCTGCGTGACCGCCGGCAGCGTGCTCCAGGCCATCGACCGCGATCGCTACGACGTGGTGCCGATCGGGATCGCGCTCGACGGGCGCTGGGTGCTGGAGTCCGGCGACCCGGAGCGGCTCCAGATCGAGAGCGCCGACCGGCTGCCGAGCGTCGACGCCGAGCGGGCACCGGTGGCCCTGGCCCGGACCGACACCTCGACCGATCTGACCGTGCACGAGCCCTCCCAGCCACCGCGCACCCTCGGCGAGGTCGACGTGGTCTTCCCGCTGCTGCACGGACCGTGGGGCGAGGACGGCACCATCCAGGGCATGCTCGAGATGGCCGGCGTTCGCTATGTCGGCGCCGGGGTGCTCGCGTCCGCGGTGAGCATGGACAAGTCGTTCATGAAGATCGTGCTGGGCGCGGCCGGCCTGCCCCTGATGCCCAGCGTCACGGTGTCGGCGGAGCAGTGGCGGCGCAACCCCGACGAGGCACGGCGCCGGGTGGAGACTCTCGGCTACCCGCTGTTCGCCAAGCCCGCTCGGGGCGGCTCCAGCATCGGTATCTCCAAGGTGCACGACGGCTCTGAGCTCGCCGGTGCCATCGCCGGAGCACTGGAGCACGACCCCAAGGTCCTGGTGGAGGTCGCCGCCGAGGGTGCCCGAGAGATCGAGTGCGGCGTCCTGGAGTCGCTGGACCCCGACGCTGAGGTCGAGACGAGCGTGCCCGCCGAGATCAGGATCACTGGGGAGCACGAGTTCTACGACTTCGCGGCGAAGTACCTGCCCGAGGAGGCCACCGAGCTCGACGTACCCGCGAAGCTGCCGGACGACGTCTCCCGCGAGATCCGGTCGCTCTCGGCGCGGGCCTTCGAGGCGGTCGGATGCGAAGGCCTGGGCCGCGTCGACTTCTTCCTGATGCCGGACGGGTCACTGGTGGTCAACGAGATCAACACGATGCCCGGGTTCACCCCGCTGTCGATGTTCCCGCGGATGTGGGCCGCGACCGGCCTCGACTACGGGCAGCTGGTCGATCGGCTGATCCAGCTCGCGCTGGCCCGCGACACCGGCCTGCGCTGAGTAGCCGTCAGAGGCACTCGTCGACGAGCTCGAGGTTGTCGGCGATCGGTTTCGAGAGGTCTGCGAGTACCGCCGCCGCGCCGTCGGGGCGGTAGTCACCGGGCACCGTCACCTGGACGTAGGGGTAGTGGCTCAGGGCGGTCAGCGTCGCGTCGGCGTCGGCGTCGGCTACCTGGTCGGCGGGGACGAACCAGCCCACGTCATTGACCTGCTCGCAGGCGGCGTCCTCGTCGAACTCGGCGGGCACCTGGTCAACACAGGTCACCACGATGGGCGGGTCGCCGTACGCCGCCCCGAGTGCGTCGTCGGGCTCCAGGTCGCGCTCGCCCTCGTCGGCCAGCTCGTCGGGCAGGTCGTCGAGGACCGCCTCGCACGCGGCGCGGTCGGCAGCATCGAGGTCGGACGCGTCGATCGGCACCGGTCCCGCACAGCCCGCGAGCGCCGCGCCGGCGACCACGACCAGGCAGGACAGCACGACGCCCCGGGCGGACCCGGGGCGTCGTCGACGATGTGGCGTCGGTGTCAGCGGCTCAGATGTGTACGACGGGGCAGGTCAGGGTGCGGGTGATGCCGTCGAGGTTCTGCACCTTCGAGACCACCAGCTTGCCCAGCTCGTCGACGTTGCGGGCCTCGGCGCGCACGATCACGTCGTAGGGCCCGGTGACGTCCTCGGCCAGCGTTACGCCCTTGACCTGGGCGATCGCCTTGGCCACCTCGGCGGCCTTGCCAACGTCGGTCTGGATCAGGATGTACGCCTGGACGACCATTCGTGCTCTCCCTCGCGTCGTTGCGACTCGGTTTCTACGGGATTGATCCCGCAGAGGTACGGCGGCGCCCAAACTACCGCGAGCAACCCGCGTGTCGATAGGGAGTGCCGGTGACCGGACATGGCGGGTCTGCTGGGATGGGGGGATGGCCACCGAATCCGACGCGACGCTTGCCGACGTGGGCGAGTTCGGTCTGATCGCCGACCTCGTCCGCCTCTTCCCCCAGGGCAAGCAGGTGCTCGTGGGTCCGGGTGACGACGCGGCGGTGCTGCGGGTCACGAACGGACACGTCGTCGTCTCGACCGATCTCATGGTCGAGGGCCGCCACTTCCGTCGCGACTGGGCCTCCGCGGCCGACGTCGGGCACCGGGCCGCCGCGCAGAACCTGTCCGACATCAACGCGATGGGTGGGCGGGCCACCTCGTTGACCATTGGCCTGGCCGCGCCGGCCGACCTGCCGGTGGCCTGGGCGCTGGAGTTCGCCGCCGGCTTCGCCGAGGAGTGCAGCCTGGTCGACGCCAGCATCGTCGGCGGCGATCTCACCCGCGCCGACGAGATCGTGATCGCGGTGACCGTGATCGGAGCCTGCACCCAGGCGCCGGTCCTGCGCTCGGGAGCGGTGGCGGGCAACGTCCTGGCGCTCACCGGACGCCAGGGCTGGGCTGCGGGCGGCCTCGCGGTGCTGGGCCGCGGGTTCCGGTCGCCGCGGGTGCTGGTCGAGGCCTACCGACGCCCGGAGCCGCCGTACGACGCGGGGCAAGTCGCCGCCGAGGCCGGCGCCACCGCGATGATCGATGTTTCCGACGGGCTGCTCGCCGACGCCGGCCACATCGCCTCCGCGTCGGCCGTGGCGATCGACGTACACCGGGCCGCGTTCGAGATCCCCGAGCCGCTGGTCGCGGTGGGTGCCGCGATCGGCGCCGACCCGATCGAGTTCATCCTCGGCGGCGGCGACGACCACGCCCTGCTGGCGACCTTCCCCGACGTCGACTCAGTGCCGCCGGGATGGGCTGTGGTCGGCGCGGTCACCGACGGCGACGGCACGGTGACCGTCGACGGCGCGGCATACGAAGGCTCCACCGGCTGGACGCACTTCTGAGATGGATGGATCCCAGCTGAAGGTGGGATGCCTGACGTTCCGGGCCGTTGCAACGCCCCGGAACGTCAGGGATCCCAGCCGAGGCTGGGATCCATTCCACGCGTACCAAGACAAAACACGAGGCCGCCACCCACTGGGTGACGGCCTCGGTCTGCTCCCTCAGGTCTGAGGTGGGGTCAGCGGGTGACCTTGCCGGCCTTGAGGCAGCCGGTGCAAACGTTGAGCCGCTTGGGGGTTCCGTTGACCGTCGCGCGGACGCGCTGGATGTTGGGGTTGAAGCGACGCTTGGTGATCTTGCGGGACCACGGGCGGTTGTTGCCGAAGCTCGGCCTCTTCGCGCAGATGTCGCACACGGCAGCCACGATGACTCCTGAAACTAGAAAGATTGGGTGATGGCCCGTAGAGCGGGCAACCGAGCAAGAGTATCCGAACCACCCGCTTCCCCGAAAATCGAGACATGGCGCTCCACGAGCGTCGCCCGCGGCCGCACTACCCTGTGGTCTCCGGCACTCCCGACCCGAGGCAGGCGATGGAAGAGGCACCGCGAGGCGGCAGCATCCAGCTCGCCGTAGTGCTGCGCTTCGTCGACATCGCCACCGACGCCCTGGCGGGTGCGCGGGAGGAGATCGACGCCCTCAACGTCTATCCAGTGCCGGACGGTGACACCGGCACCAACATGTACCTCACCATCTCCGCCGCCCGTGACGCGATCCGCGAGGCTGCCAACGGAGGGACCGAGCCCGACCGCGACACGGCGCTAGCCGCGATGGCCAGGGGCGCGCTACTGGGAGCCCGCGGCAACTCCGGGGTGATCCTCAGCGAGATGCTCGGAGCGATCGCACGCAGGATCGCCGCGGCGATGCCGGAGGAGCGCAACGCATCGGTGATGGCCGAGGCGCTCCGCTGCGCCACCGAGGCGAGCTACGCCGCGGTGGGCGAGCCGGTCGAGGGCACGATGCTGACCGTCTGCCGGGCCGCCTCCGATGCCGCGCAGGCACTGGCCACCGCCCCGGGCACCCGCGCGCGCGACGTGTTCACCACTGCGGCCGCTGCCGCCAGGGAAGCGCTGGCGCGTACGCCGGAGCAGCTGCGGGTCCTGCGCGAGGCCGGTGTCGTGGACGCCGGCGGCCGCGGCATCTGCGTCATCCTCGATGCGGCCGAGACGGCGCTGACCGGCCGGCGGCCCATGCCGGTGCACAGCCCGCTGGGGCAGCACCAGATCCCGATCCCGCACGCGCCCCACGAGGCGGTCGACGGCGACCTGTCGGCCGACGGGCCGGCGTACGAGGTGATGTTCCTGCTCGACGCCACCGACGACCGCATCCCGGCCCTGCGCGCCACGCTGGGTGGTCTGGGCGACTCGCTCGTCGTCGTCGGACAGGACGGCCTCTGGAACGTCCACGTCCATGTCGACGACGTCGGCGCCGCGATCGAGGCGGGCATCGAGGCGGGCCGGCCCCACCGCGTCCGGGTGACCCACTTCGCCGAGCAGGTGGCCGAGGTGCGGACCCCGGACAGCCGCACCGGCCGCCGGATCGTGGCCGTGGCCGCCGGGCCGGGCCTGCAGAAGATCTTCGCGGAGGCCGGGGCGGTCGTGGTGACCGGCGGGCCGGGACGCCGCCCGTCGACCGGCCAGATCCTGGAGGCGATCACGGGGTCCGGTGCCCGCGAGGTAGTCGTCCTGCCCAACGACCAGGACTCCGTCCGGGTCGCCCAGATCGCCGCCCGGACCGCTGAGGCCGACCACGATGTCCGGGTCGCCGTGATCCCGACCCAGGCCCAGGTCCAGGGGCTGGCCGCGATGGCCGTGCACGAACCCGGCCGCGACTTCGACCAGGACGTGCTGGAGATGACCGCCACCGCCCGGCACGCCCGGCACGGCGCCGTCACGATCGCGGCCAAGCAGGCGATGACCATGGCCGGACCCTGCGAGCCCGGCGACGTGCTCGGTGTGATCGAGGGTGACTTCGCGGTGGTCGGCGACGACCTCTACGACGTGGCCACCAGCGTCCTCGGCCGCCTGCTCGCCGGAGGTGGTGAGCTGGTGACCCTGGTGGCGGGAGGGGCCGACGAGGGCTTGGCCGACCGCGCCGCGACCTGGGTCGACCAGGAGCACCCCCATGTCGATGTCGTGGTGTACGACGGTGGGCAGGAGCGGTATCCGCTGCTCCTGTCCGTGGAGTAACCGGAGCCCTGTGATCACGTTCGACTCACCCATCGCCACGGTGCTCGGTGACGCCAAGGGGAAGCGCACCAAGCTGGTGGACAAGCTCGGTCTCGAGACCGTGGGCGACCTGATGAACCACTTCCCGCGGCGCTATCTCAAGACCGGTGAGCTGACCCGGGTCGAGGAGCTCGCCGAGGGTCAGCTGCTGACCGTCGTCGGCGAGGTCGCCTCCAGCGAGCTGAAGACCTACAAGGACCGGCGCAGCGGGCGGGTCGCCTACCGGCTCGAGACGGTGCTGGCGACCGACGGGCCCTCACTGCGGATGACGTTCTTCGCCAAGAACAAGGGCACGTCCGAGTGGCAGAAGAAGAGGGTCCCCGTCGGTCGTCGTGGCCTCTTCCTGGGGCAAGCTGGGCGGTTCCAGGGCCAGTGGCAGCTCACCAACCCGACGATGCTGCTGTTCGGCGACACCGACGACGAGGAGACGGTCGACATCGGGGCGTTCTACCCGATCTACCCGCTCACCAAGGGCGTCGACTCCTGGGACATCCAGCGGGCGGTGTCGTTCGCCCGCACGGTCCTCGACATCCCCGAGACCCTGCCCGAGGAGATCCGCACTGCCCACAAGCTGGTCGACTCCCGCACCGCCTACGACTGGATCCACGGGCCCGACGACTACTCCCAGGTGGGCGGCGCCCAGCGGCGGTTCCGGTTCGAGGAGGCGCTGGTCACCCAGCTGGTGCTGGGTCGCCGACGCCGCGAGATCCGGGCCATGGGTGCCCAGGCTCGGGACGGCGGAGATGGCAGCCTGCTCACGGCGTTCGACGCCCGGCTGCCGTTCGAGCTCACCGACGGGCAGAAGGAGATCGGCGAGCAGATCGCGGAGGAGCTCGCCCAGCCTCACCCCATGAACCGCCTCCTGCAGGGTGAGGTCGGCTCCGGCAAGACGGTGGTGGCGCTGCGGGCGATGCTGCGCACCGTCGACTCCGGTGGGCAGGCGGCGCTGCTGGCCCCGACCGAGGTGCTCGCGCAACAGCACCTGCGGTCGATCACGGCGATGCTCGGCGACCTGGCCTCCGGCGGCATGCTCGGTGGCGCCGACGTCGCCACCACGGTTGCCCTCCTGACGGGATCGATGACCAAGGCGCAGCGCAGGGAGCCGCTGCTACAGATCGCCAGCGGCGAGGCCGGCATCGTGATCGGCACCCACGCGTTGCTCGAGGAGCACGTCACCTTCGCCGACCTCGGTCTGGTCGTGGTCGACGAGCAGCACCGGTTCGGCGTCGAGCAGCGCGCGGCGCTCACCGACAAGGCGATCGATCCGCCGCACGTGCTCGTGATGACCGCGACGCCCATCCCGCGCACGGTCGCGATGACCGTCTTCGGTGATCTCGAGATCTCCACCCTGACCGAGCTGCCAGCCGGGCGGGGCTCGATCCAGTCCAACGTCGTGAACCTCGTCGACCACCCGTCCTGGATCGGCCGGGTCTGGGAACGCGTCCGCGAAGAGGTCGAGAAGGGACACCAGGCCTACGTCGTCTGCCCCCGGATCAGCGGCGACGAGCTCGAGCAGGGCGAGACCGACCAGCTCGACCTCGACCCCGACGGCGACGAGGTGCCACGGCCGAAGCTGTCGCTCGCCGCGGTCGAGGACGTCGTCGTCGACCTGTCGCAAGGGCCGCTGTCCGGGCTGCGGGTCGGCATGCTCCACGGCAGGCTGCCGGCCGACGAGAAGGAGACGACCATGCGCGCGTACGCCGCCGGGTCGATCGATGTGCTTGTCTCGACCACGGTGATCGAGGTGGGCGTCGATGTGCCCAACGCGACCGCGATGGTGCTGCTGGACGCCGACCGGTTCGGCGTCTCGCAGCTCCACCAGCTGCGCGGCCGGGTCGGCCGAGGCGGTCACCCCGGGTTGTGCCTGCTGGTGTCGCGGGCCGAGCCGGAGTCGCCTGCTCGCGATCGGTTGACGGCGGTGGCTGCGACGACCGACGGCTTCGAGCTGAGCCGCGTCGACCTCGAGCAACGGCGCGAAGGCGACGTACTCGGCAAGTCGCAGTCGGGCTTCCGCACGGGGCTGGAGAACCTCCGCGTGCTGCGCGACGAGAAGACCATCGTCGAGGCCCGAGGTGCAGCGGAGGCCCTGCTCGACGACGATCCCGACCTGGTCACGGTGCCCGGAGTGGCGGAGCAGGTGACGGCCATGGAGCAGTCGCAACAGTCCGACTTCATGGAGAAGTCATGATCACCCCAGACGAATGCTCGCTTCGCTCCGCTTCGACCGGGGACCCCGAAAAAGCATGACACGCATCATCGGAGGCACAGCCGGCGGCCGACGGATCGCCACTCCTCCGGGCGCGGCCACCCGGCCGACGAGCGACCGCGTCCGCGAGGCGCTGTTCTCGGCCGTCGAGTCATGGTGCGGCTCGCTGCACGGTCTCCGCTTCCTCGACCTCTACGCGGGCTCCGGCGCCGTCGGCCTCGAGGCGTGGTCGCGCGGGGCGGGCGAGGTGACGTTGGTCGAGCAGGACCGGCGTACGGCGGCCTTGATCCGCGCCAACGCCGAGTCGCTGGGCTTCGGAAAGGTCGACGTCAGGGCGGCGACCGTCGCCGGCACCCTGGCCCGGCCACCTTCGGCTCCCTACGACGTGGTTTTCCTGGATCCGCCGTACCCTCTCGCGGACGCCGCCGTCGCCAGCGCCCTGGCCGCACTGGCCGGTCACGGCTGGCTGGTGCCCGACGCCATGGTGGTCGTGGAGCGCTCCTCTCGCAGCCCCGAGCCCGAGTGGCCGGACGGTCTGGTCGACCCGCGGTCGAAGCGCTACGGCGAGACCGTGCTTTGGTACGGTCACGCAGCCCCCATGGACCTCCCAGTGGATGAGGAATGACCGTGCGCAGAGCCGTGTGCCCCGGATCCTTCGACCCGGTGACCAATGGGCACATCGACATCGTCTCCCGTGCCTCGGCGCTCTTCGACGAGGTCGTGGTCGCGGTCGGCATCAACACGTCGAAGCACCGCCTGTTCGCGCCCGAGGAGCGGATCGCGATGCTCCAGGAGGCCTGCTCCGGCTTCGACAACGTCCGCGTCGACGGCTTCACGGGGCTGCTGACGACGTTCTGCCAGGAGAACGGCATCCACGCCATCGTCAAGGGGCTCCGCGCCGTCAGTGACTTCGACTACGAGCTGCAGATGGCCCAGATGAACGCCTCCCTGACCGATGTCGAGACGGTCTTCATCCCGACCAGCCCGGAGTACTCCTTCCTCGCGTCGAGCCTGGTCAAGGAGGTCGCGGCGTTCGGAGGCGACGTGTCCGGCCTGGTACCCGACTTCGTGCTGACCCTGCTGACCGAGCGGCTGGCCGAGCGGGCCGCCGACCAGGCCTGACGCCGCCACGGCGGACGTTTTGGCGTCCCGGTCACCGGCCGGATACGCTTCTGGACGATCTGTTTGTGCCCGGACCCGGAAGTGAACCCCTGAGCAGCCTGGACCCGAGAGCGCCGCTCGTGCTCGACACCCGCGAGCTCGGCCGCCGCCCGGGGTCCCAGCGCGAGGTGTCACGGACGGTGCCGGCTCCGGCAGATCTGGGCATCGAAGTTCTTCGTGTCGCTGAAGGTGCGCCGGTCGACCTGGACCTGCGTCTCGAAGCGGTCATGGAGGGCGTCCTGGTCACGGGGACGGCGCAAGCCGCCCTCGACGGCGAGTGTGCGCGGTGCCTGGAGCCGATCTCAGACGACATCGAGGTCACGTTCCAGGAGCTGTTCGTGTACGACGACCGGCACGGCCAGGATCCCCCCGACGAGGACGACGAGGTCAGCACGCTCGAGGACGACCTGCTCGACCTCGAACCCCTGCTGCGGGATGCGGTGGTGCTCGCACTACCGTTTCAGCCATTGTGTGAGGACGACTGTCCTGGGTTGTGCGCCGAATGTGGCGCCCGCCTGGCGGACGACCCGGACCACGCACATGAGGCTGCGATCGACCCGCGGTGGACCGCGCTGGCCCAGCTCGAGCCTCACCCCGAAGACAGCAGCCCCGAACGAAGTAACTGAGGAGAAGACAGTGGCAGTCCCGAAGCGGAAGATGTCGCGCAGCAACACGCGCCACCGGCGTTCGCAGTGGAAGGCCGTAGCGCCGACCCTGGTGACCTGCGCCAACCCCGCGTGCGGCGCCAAGCACCTGCCGCACCGCGCCTGCGGCACGTGTGGGCAGTACGGCGCCAAGGCTGACCGGCGCCAGGTCCTCTGACCCACGCGGACACAGGCATCACCGAAGCAGGCACTGACTACGGCGCGCTGCGCGCCGCGCTCGGCGACCCCGACCTGTCGCCCGAGCTGCTCGACCGTGCCCTGACCCACCGCTCGTGGGCCTACGAGAACGGCGGGCTGCCGACCAACGAGCGGCTGGAGTTCCTCGGTGACTCGGTGCTCGGCGTGGTCGTCACCGAGACCCTCTACCTCATGCACCCGGACCTTTCTGAGGGCCGGCTGGCCAAGCTCCGTGCCGCGGTGGTCAACGCCCGCGCGCTCGCCGAGGTGGCGCGCACGATCGACCTGGGCTCCCAGATCAAGCTCGGCCGCGGCGAGGAGAGCACCGGCGGTCGCGACAAGGCCTCGATCCTGTCCGACACGGTCGAAGCGGTGATCGGCGCCGTCCACATCAGCTCCGGCATCGAGGCGTCGTCGCTGGTCGTGCACAAGCTGTTCGACCCGCTCATCGAGGCGGCCTCGGCGCTCGGCGCGGGGCTCGACTGGAAGACCTCGCTCCAGGAGCTCGCGGCCGATCAGGCCCTCGGCGTACCCGAGTACGTCATCGAGGACGACGGCCCCGACCACATGAAGACCTTCACCGCACAGGTCCGCGTCGCCGATCGGATGCACGGCAACGGCGTCGGCCGCTCGAAGAAGGAGGCGGAGCAGTCCGCCGCCGAGACGGCGTACCGCGCGATCGCAGCCGAGCTCGGCATCACCGACGTCGGCGCGGCCATGCCGCAGTCCGACCCCGTCTCCGACCTCACCGAGGCCGAGTAGCTCCGTGCCGGAGCTCCCCGAGGTCGAGGTCGTCCGCGCCGGCCTCGCCCGACATGTCCTCGGCAGCACCATCGAACGGGTCGAGGTGCTGCACCCTCGTCCCGTACGCCGTGACCCCGGCGGACCCGACGGCTTCGCCGCGGCGCTGGTCGGTCGCCGGATCATCGACGCCCGCCGCCGGGGTAAGTACTTCTGGCTTCCGCTCGACAACGGCGACGCGCTGCTCGGTCACCTGGGCATGAGCGGGCAGATGCTCGTCCAGCCCACGGGCGCTCCTGAGGAGCGGCACCTCCGCATCCGGATCGTGCTCGACGGAGGCCGCGACATCCGGTTCGCCGACCAGCGCATGTTCGGTGGGCTGTCGGTCTCCCCGGGCGGCGCCGACCTGCCGCCGGAGATCGCCCACATCGCCCGCGACCCGCTCGACTCGGAGTTCGACGACGACGACTTCGTCCGCCGGGTGCGCAAGCGCTCCGCCGGCGTGAAGCGGCTGCTGCTCGACCAGGGCCTGATCTCCGGCGTCGGCAACATCTACGCCGACGAGGCCCTCTGGCGGGCCCGGATCCACGGCGACCGACCGGGGGACCGGCTCACCGCCCACCAGGTCCGCGACCTGCTCGATCACGCCCGGACCGTGATGTCCGAGGCGCTGGGCCAGGGCGGCACCTCTTTCGACTCCCTCTACGTCAACGTCAACGGCGAATCCGGCTACTTCGACCGCTCCCTGCACGCCTACGGGCGCCAGGACGAGCCGTGCGAGCGGTGCGGCACTCCCATCCGCAGGATCGCGTTCATGAACCGCTCGTCCTACTTCTGCCCGCAGTGTCAGCCCGCGCCGAGAGTTCGCCGCGCGCTCGCCCGCCTAACCCCCGCCTCACATTGACCCAGAGCCTGCTTGGTGGGACTCTTGAAGACGGTCCACAACCGCTTGGACCACCCCCTTAACCGGAAGGCTCTACTTCATGGCCAAGGCGCTGATCGGCTACATGAACAGCGACCTGCGAGACCCCCGCACCACCGCCGAGAACGCTCGGCTCCGTGCGCGTGTGGCCGAGCTCGAGTCCCTAGTCCTGCGGCTCTCCGAGGAGAATGACCAGCTGGTCGCCAGCCGTGCGGCCGCACTCCTCGATACAGCACCGCTGCAGGAGATGCAGCCCGCCTGACGGGCTGACCCTCGTCCGCCCTGAGGCGGACGTCTGTTGACGACCCCACTGCCCGATTGTCTGGCTGAATAACCATCTGACCGAAGCCGGTCAGCACGGCTACCGTCTCGCCGGTGAGCAGACTCCTCGAGACCGTGGCGCCGGTCCGGCTCGGCACCGGGTTCCGCTGGCTGCTCGCGTCGTCCTGGATCAGCAACGTCGGCGACGGTATCGCGCTGGCAGCAGGTCCGCTCCTGGTCGCCTCCCAGACCGACCAGGCCTTCTTGGTCGCGCTCGCCGCCCTCCTGCAGTGGGCGCCGCCCCTGCTCTTCGGCCTGTACGCCGGCGCCCTGACCGACCGCCTCGACCGACGGCTGATCGTGGTCACCGTCGATCTGCTCCGCTGCGTGGTGCTGGTACTGCTGGCGACCGCGATCGCCACCGGCGCCGTCTCGATCGCGCTCGTACTACTGGCGATGTTCCTTCTCGGCACAGCCGAGATGTTCGCCGACAACGCGTCGAGCACCCTGCTCCCGATGCTGGTGCACCGCGACGACCTGGCTGTCGGCAACGCGCGACTCCAGACCGGCTTCATCACCGTCAACCAGCTGGCCGGACCCCCGATCGGAGCCGCGCTCTTCGCGGTCGGCATGGCCTGGCCGTTCGCCGTCCAGGCGGTGCTCGTGCTGCTGGGCGCCGTACTGATCTCGCGACTCGCCCTTCCGCACCACGCCCGTGACCCGGAGACGCTGTCCCACATCCGACACGACATCGCGGAGGGCTTCCGCTGGGTGTGGCACCACGCCGCCGTGCGGACCCTGGTGCTGACGATCTTCACGTTCAACATCACCTTCGGGGCGGCGTGGTCCGTGCTGGTGCTCTACGCCACCCAGCGCCTGGACCTGGGCGCGGTCGGCTTCGGGCTGGTCACGACGGTCAGCGCCGTTGGCGGCCTGCTCGGCACTCTCTCCTACGGCTGGATCACCCGCCGGGTCAGCCTCGGCAACATCATGCGGATCGGGCTGGTCTTCGAGACGTTCACGCATCTCGGCCTCGCCCTGACCTCCAGCCCCTGGGTCGCGATGCCGATCTTCTTCGTGTTCGGCGCCCACGCGTTCATCTGGGGCACCACCTCGATCACGGTCCGGCAGCGCGCGGTGCCGACCGAGCTGCAGGGGCGGGTTGGCAGCGTCAACCTGGTCGGCGTCTTCGGTGGCCTCGTCGTGGGAGCGGGCATCGGAGGTGTGCTGGCGCAGCACTGGGGAGTGACCGCGCCGTTCTGGTTCGCGTTCGCCGGCTCGGCCGTCTTCGTGGTCCTGATCTGGAGCCAGCTCACCCACATCGCTCACGCCGACGAGGTGGACGCCCCCGCAGACGTCACGTCCCCGGGATAGTCCGGGGCCCGGTTACCGGTGGCCGCGCCCCAGCGCGGTTTCGAAGACCTCGTCCGCTACCAGCCTTCCGGCACGGAGGCCTGCCTGGTTGCTGAACTCGAAGTGCTGTCCGCCCAGCACCCGCGACCGCCCCGCTTCAGCAGCGGCCGCTGAGAAGCTCGGGTAGGTGCGGGTCGCGGCGCCGGAGTCGGTGCGAAGCGTGAAGGAGATCGCGTCGGTGCCGAAGAACCGGGCCAGGATCTCGGCGCCTGCTGCGCTGAACGAGCTGTGTCCGGAGTAGTGCTCTGGCGTGCCGGAGATCGCGGCCCGTCCCGTCCATGTCGGATCGGGAACCGTGTCCGGGTTCGTCGTGTTGTCCGCCTCCCGGATTGCTGTCTCCGGTCGCCAGTAGTGGGAGGCGTGCTTCGTCTCGTTGGTCGGTGCGACCACGTCGGCGAGGGCCATGCTCACGAGCGCGAACAGCCGAGCGGTCTCCGCGAGGGACAACCCGCGGTCGTCCGACACCGCTTGGGTGACCTGGAGCCAGGCGCCCGGCGGCTGGTTCGAGCCACCGCTGAGCTTCCAGTAGTTGTAGGTCGCGGCTGCCTGCGGGTCGGGCGCGTTGGAGCCGACGGTCTTCACGTCGTTGAAGGCGACGGCGTACTCCGCGCTGTCGAGCGACGGGGTGGCGGCGTCGACGTAGCGCTGCGGATCGGCGATGGCGAACGGCTGGAGGTGCCGGAAATGCGCATCCCACGGGGTGCGGAACTGCCCTTGACCGGCGCCTGCGGGTTGGATTTCCGAGCCGGACGACCCGTCGCCCGAGCGGGCGCTGACGACCGCCGACGCGACCTGCGAGCCCCACAGCTGGCCCTTCCTCGACTGTGCCTTCGACTTCACGGTCGCAAGATCGCTTGCCAGCTGCGCGTCGTAGGTCGTCGCGCGCGCCGGGTAAAGGGCGAGAAGCACGTCGTGAGCGGCAGTGGCTGCGGCGGCCGTGGGGTCGCCGTCGGATCCCTTCTTGGGCGGCACGATGGCGAAGTCGCGTGGATGACCCGCGAGGCCGTTCACGGCGTCGTACATGGCGACGTTGACCATCGCGTAGAGGCGCGCAGCCACTGCGTCACTGCCGCTGGTCTGACGGATCGTGTCGAACGCGACCGTGTTCCATTCGCGGATCACACTCCCGTCATCGACACGTCGCTCTGAGGTCTCCGCCGCCGAGGGGGAGACGATGAGGCCGGCAAGGACGGCTACCGCCACAACGATCCGACCCAGCATCAGTCCTACCCGGGGGAGCTCACGTTCGGTCCGATCGTGGTTCATGGTTCTCTCCTTCACGCTTGGCGATCTGCCATCTGGCCATCGTGCGCGGTAGCGGAGAGATCAGGCATCGGGAATTCTCCCCATCCTTGGATCGGCGGGAGCGTGATCAGGTGACGGTGGAGCCGACCGGCAGCGTGTGGAGGAAGCCGTCCACCCGCACCTGCACGAAGAACACGTAGCGTCCGGGCACCGAGAACCCGGTGTGGAACGTGAGCGCGGTTCCGTCATCGCCGACCTCGGGTTCGCCGTACGGGTGGACGTGTTCGAACACGCCGGTCTCGACGTTGAAGCCGGTCAGGTGCGCGTAGGTGCCGAGATAGCTGCCGAGTGCGGGGAGCGGCCCTGGGTGTCCGTGACCGTGAGCACCATCCGCTGGTCGGGGCCCGACCGCACGGTCTCCGGTGCCACCACCTGCACGATGCCGTCTTCACCGGTGCTCGTCGCCGCGACCTTCTCGGGCGACCAGGTGCCGGGCACGATGTCCGAGCGCCCGAGCACGACGTGACGGCCCTGGGGATCCGAGGCGGGCGAGAACTCCGTGATCACCCGGTAGGAGCCGGGACCCGCCAGGTCGACGCGGGCGGTCCAGGTGCCGTCGTCGGCCAGGGTCGGGTGGAGGTGGCGGTAGTCCTGCAGGTCGTTGCGCACGACGTAGAGGTGCAGCAGCTTGGTCTGTTCCTCGGTGTAGTCGAGCAGCGGCTCGCCGGCTTCGTCGACGATCCGGAAGGTCAGGTCCGCGGGCTCCCCGGCGCGCCGGGGAAGTCGTACGTCGACCAGGGACCAGCCGCCGGCCGTCGGGGCGGTACCGTCGCCGATCGTCGCGCCCGTCCCAGCGGCGTGGGTGTGGCCCGACCCGGGTTCGGCAGGTCCGAGTACGACGCGGTCCGGGTCGACAGTCGACTCGTCGCCTCCGCCGCAGCCCGTGAGCAGGCCGACGACAAGGGCCAGGCTCACTGTCATCCGCATGCGGGAATCTTAGGTATCGGCGATCCCCTCGTAGACTCGCGGGATGTCCACCAGCGTCTTCGCTCGCCTCGAGCCTCGTCTTCACGAGGTCTCCAAGCCGATCCAGTACGTCGGTGGCGAGCTGAACTCCACGGTCAAGGACTGGGACTGCGCCCCCGACGGCGGGGAGACTGTCCGCTGGGCCCTGATGTATCCCGACGCCTACGAGGTCGGCCTGCCCAACCAGGGCGTCCAGATCCTCTACGAGGTGCTCAACGAGCGCGACTGGATCCTGGCCGAGCGCACCTACTCGGTGTGGCCCGACATGGAGCACGTGATGCGCGCGGGCGACGCGGCCGGGCCGATCCCGCAGTTCACCGTCGATGCCCACCGTCCGGTGAAGTCCTTCGACGTGTTCGGGCTGAGCTTCTCGACCGAGCTCGGCTACACCAACATGCTCAATGCTCTCGACCTGGCCGGGATCCCGCTGCACGCGGTCGACCGCGGCGACGACGACCCGATCGTCCTGGCCGGAGGCCACGCCGCCTTCAACCCCGAGCCGGTGGCCGACTTCCTCGACGCGGCCGTGCTCGGCGACGGCGAGGAGGTCGTGCTCGCGATCTCGGAGGTCGTGCGGGAGTGGAAGGGCGAGGGGCGCCCCGGAGGACGCGACGAGCTGCTCCGCCGGCTCGCGGTCACCGGCAACATCTACGTCCCGAAGTTCTACGACACCACCTACGACGACTCAGGCGCGATCGCCGCGGTCGTGCCCAACCGGCCCGGCATCCCGTTCCGGGTCACCAAGCACACGCTGATGGACCTCGACGCGTGGCCCTATCCGCGCAAGCCGCTGGTGCCCCTGGCCGAGACCGTGCACGAGCGCTTCTCCGTGGAGATCTTCCGCGGCTGCACCCGTGGCTGCCGCTTCTGCCAGGCCGGCATGATCACCCGCCCGGTCCGCGAGCGCTCGATCAAGACGATCGGCGACATGGTCGAGAACGGCATCCGGTCCTCCGGGTTCGAAGAGGTAGGGCTGCTGTCGCTGAGCTCCGCCGACCACTCCGAGATCGGCGAGGTGGCCAAGGGGCTGGCCGACCGCTACGAGGGCTCCAACGTCTCGCTGTCTCTTCCTTCGACCCGCGTCGACGCCTTCAACATCACGCTGGCCAACGAGTTCTCCCGCAACGGCCGCCGCTCGGGACTGACCTTCGCTCCTGAGGGCGGCTCGGAGCGGATGCGCAAGGTGATCAACAAGATGGTCACCGAAGAGGACCTGATCCGCACGGTCGCGACGGCGTACTCCCACGGCTGGCGGCAGGTGAAGCTCTACTTCATGGTCGGCCTGCCCACCGAGACCGACGACGACGTGCTCCAGATCGCCGACCTGGCCCGCAAGGTGATCGCCAAGGGGCGCGAGGTGTCCGGCCACAACGACGTCCGGTGCACGGTGTCGATCGGCGGCTTCGTGCCCAAGCCGCACACGCCGTTCCAGTGGGCGTCCCAGCTCGACCACGTGACCACCGACGAGCGGCTCAAGAAGCTGCGCGACACCGTCCGCGACGACAAGTTGTTCGCCCGGGCGATCGGTTTCCGCTACCACGACGGAAAGCCCGGAATCATCGAAGGCCTGCTCTCACGCGGCGACCGCCGCGTGGGCGCGGTGATCGAGCAGGTGTGGCGCGACGGCGGCCGGTTCGACGGCTGGAGCGAGCACTTCTCCTACGACCGCTGGGTCACCGCGGCGGCGCAGGCGCTCGCCGGCACCGGCGTCGACCTCGACTGGTTCACCACCCGCGAGCGCGACTACGACGAGGTGCTCCCGTGGGACCACCTCGACTCCGGCCTCGACAAGGACTGGCTCTGGGCCGACTGGGAGGACGCGATCGACCCGTCGTCCGTCGAGGTCGAGGACTGCCGATGGACGCCCTGCTACGACTGCGGGGTCTGCCCGGAAATGGGCACCGAGATCCAGATCGGGCCGACCGGCCAGACGCTGCTTCCGCTCGCCGTCGTCTAGCCGGGACTTACTTGTTGGATCCCTTGAGCGTTCCCGTCGAGGCGGAGCCGTCGGACTCTCCGACCAGACACACGACCGACCGGTCGTCGGCCTTTGTCCAGGTGAGGGCCTGCGGGTACAGGTAGTAGAACCTGAGCGACGACTGTTCGTAGGGCAGTCCGATGAACGGCTCGAACGCGTCGATGCATCCATCCTGCGCGAGACTCTCCGCCTCGGTGGGGCCGGGATGGTCGTCACCCTCGAGGCGGGTGAGCCTAGGCCGACGGTCTCGGGAGCGCCCTCACGTTGGGCAAATTCGAGCCGGTTGTCTAGCGCTTTGCGCCCTCGAGGGAGCCGGTGGTGGAGGCGTCCATCTCGCTCACGAAGCACACCACCTTGCGGTCGCCGGTGATCTTCCAGCTTCTCGACTGCGGGTGCAGATAGATGACGTCCAGCGTCGACCGATTCGGCGGTACGCCGACGTAGTCGCCGAAGGCGGCGACCCGCCAGGTCTCCGCGAGGTGGGCGACCTGGGGGAGATCGCGCTGACCCAACACCAGTACCGCGATCGCGAGGCCGATCGACACCAGCTGGACCGGCATCGCCGCCGATGCCGGTCCCGTTGTTGTTGCCGTTACCGATGGTCGCGCAGCAACGCGGTTTCGATGACCTCGTCCGCTACCAGCCTTCCGGCACGGAGGCCTGCCTGGTTGCTGAACTCGAAGTGCTGTCCGCCCAGCACTCGCGACCGACCCGCTTCAGCAGCGGCCGCTGAGAAGCTCGGGTAGGTGCGGGTCGCGGCGCCGGAGTCGGTGCGAAGCGTGAAGGAGATCGCGTCGGTGCCGAAGAACCGGGCCAGGATCTCGGCGCCTGCTGCGCTGAACGAGCTGTGTCCGGAGTAGTGCTCTGGCGTGCCGGAGATCGCGGCCCGTCCCGTCCATGTCGGATCGGGAACCGTGTCCGGGTTCGTCGTGCTGTCCGCCTCCCGGATTGCTGTCTCCGGTCGCCAGTAGTGGGAGGCGTGCTTCGTCTCGTTGGTCGGTGCGACCACGTCGGCGAGGGCCATGCTCACGAGCGCGAACAGCCGAGCGGTCTCCGCGAGGGACAACCCGCGGTCGTCCGACACCGTTTGGGTGACCTGGAGCCAGGCGCCCGGCGGCTGGTTCGAGCCACCGCTGAGCTTCCAGTAGTTGTAGGTCGCGGCTGCCTGCGGGTCGGGCGCGTTGGAGCCGACGGTCTTCACGTCGTTGAAGGCGACGGCGTACTCCGCGCTGTCGAGCGACGGGGTGGCGGCGTCGACGTAGCGCTGCGGATCGGCGATGGCGAACGGCTGGAGGTGCCGGAAATGCGCATCCCACGGGGTGCGGAACTGCCCTTGACCGGCGCCTGCGGGTTGGATTTCCGAGCCGGACGACCCGTCGCCCGAGCGGGCGCTGACGACCGCCGACGCGACCTGCGAGCCCCACAGCTGGCCCTTCCTCGACTGTGCCTTCGACTTCACGGTCGCAAGATCGCTTGCCAGCTGCGCGTCGTAGGTCGTCGCGCGCGCCGGGTACAGGGCGACCAGCACGTCGTGAGCGGCGGTCGCTGCGGCGGCCGTGGGGTCGCCGTCGGATCCCTTCTTGGGCGGCACGATGTGCGAAGTCGCGAGGATGACCCGCGAGGCCGTTGACGGCGTCGTACATCGCGACGTTGACCATCGCGTAGAGGCGCGCGGCCACTGCGTCACCACCGCTGGTCTGACGGATCGTGTCGAACGCGACCGTGTTCCATTCGCGGATCACACTCCCGTCATCGACACGTCGCTCCGAGGACTCGGCCGCCGAGGGGGAGACGACGAGGCCGGCAAGGACCGCTACCGCGACGACGATCCGGCGCAGCATCAGTCTTCCCTGGGGGAGTTGTTCACGTTCGGTCTGGTAGCGGTTCATGGTTCTCTCCTTCGCACCGGGCGCTCTGCCCAATGGGCATCGTGCGCGAGAGGAGAGGCCTCAGGCATCGGGAGACGTACCCATCTTTGGGTCGAGACCACATGGTCTGAATGACCCATGCGCCGTTCCCAGGTTGTCTGGCTTCGCCGCACTCAGACGAGCGGCAGGTCCAAAGCGTTGGGCATCCCGGCGGCGAACAACCTGGCGTCGACGGCCTTGAGCGCCGCGAACTCCGGCGGGTCGTAGAGCCGGAACGTCTCGGCCGGAGCCTGGCGAGACCCGGCGGTGTCCAGGATCGCGTTGGTGGCGACCCGCGCCGACTCGTTGGCTCCCTCCATCGTCGCGAGGTCGATGTCGGTGCGTACGTAGTCTCCGGCCAGGAACAGGTTCGGGATCCCCGTGGTCGCGTCGGGGCGGTCCGCCCAGGAACCCACCGTGTTGATGAGCAACGGCGTCCGGTTGGTGCTGCGACCCTTCTGCGGGTTCCAGCGGATGCCGGGGTCGAGGAACCACGAGTGGACGGCGTCCGCCGGCAGCGCGTCGCGGGCCGTGTCGTGCGAGCGGATCTGGGAGAGCACTTCGCGAGCGACCTCAGCCGGGCTGCAGCGCTTCGCCGGCTTGTGGTTGAACTTGCCCGGCGTATCCCAGTTGGAGACGTCGACGGAAAGGATGTCGACGACGTTGCCGTCGCCGTAGTCCCGGGCGATCACGCGGTCCTTCCAGAACTGCCCCTGGTTGAGAGCCGTCAACGCCCAGGGCGCATCGATGAACGTGATGTGGCCGCGGGTCAGGTGCATCGGTTTGCGGAGGTAGTACTGGATGCCGACCATCCAGTCGGGGTGCAGCCGGCGCAGCCGTCGCAACGAGGGATCGTGCTCGAGCAGCTCGGGCGTGAAGGTCTTGGTGACCTGCTCGACCGGCATGGCGTTGACGAACCAGTCGGCCTCGACCCGGCTCCTCTTGCCGGCGCCGTTGCGCACCCACGCGGCCCGGATCCGCCCGCCCCTGACGTCGTAGCGCTCGAGGGCCTGCCCGCGCACGAACCTGACTCCCAGCTTGGTCAGCTGCTCCATCCAGGGGTTGATCCAGGCCTCGTTGGTCGGGAGGTCCAGCACCCGGTCGAGTGAACCGTCGTTGCCCCGACCCATGATGTTGTAGACGAACGCCTCACCCATGTTGCCGATGGTGCGGGTGCTGGCAATGGTCTCCTTGGCCGCGACCAGGCTGCGGGTCAGGCCCGCCGCGAGCACCGTCTGGTACTCCTTCGATCGGGTCTCGGCTCCTACGAAGTCCCACCAGCTGACGTTCTCCCACTGCCCGTAGCGCCGGGCGTCCGAGCTGGTCAGGAACACCAGCAGCCGGGTGACGAAGTGCGCCAGCTCGTGCGGCGGTACGGCGGCGCCGGTCAGGTTGTCCGTGAGGTACTTCCGCAGTCCTTCCACGGTGAGCACCTGCTCGGGGTCCGGTCCGATGCCGAAGACGAAGCCGTCGGCCCGGCCGTCGGCGCGCAGGAACTTCCCTCCGGTGGCGTCGACCAGGTTGTCGCCCACCGTCCCGCCGCCGAACGGGATGCGGCGCATCGTGTTCGGGACGTGGTGGTAGAAGCCGGGGAAGAACCTGAAGCCGTGCTCGCCGGGCAGGTCGCGCCGGCCGCCGCGGCCGGTCCCGTCGACCGGGATGCTCCGCGCCTTGCCACCCCAGGCGCTCGGTTCGTAGACCGTCACCCGGAATCCGCGCTCGGCGAGCTCGTGGGCCGCGGTCAGGCCGGCCATCCCGCCGCCCATCACCGCGACCCGCCTTCCTGGACGGGCCGCGAACGCCGGTGCCTGTCCGCCGGGGAGCAGCGCCGTACCGGCTATGCCGGAGGCGACCAGGACGCCTCGTCGCGAGATCGGATGGGCGGTCTCAGGCAGGGGAGGCACGCCCCGACCCTCGCCGATCACCGATGACAGGTCAACTGTGACAACGCTGGTGTCAACGTTTGGCGGGCCCGACCTCAGCCGAGCAGGAGGGCAAGGACCAGGGCCCAAGCGGCCAGGACGAGTACGTCGACCGCCAGCGCCACCATCGCGAACCCACGACCGTGGTCCTCGCCGTCGCGAGGGCGGCTGAGAGCGAGCACGGCCAGCACTATCGAGGCCAGGTTGGTGATCACGAGGGGCGCCAGCGCCAGGACGAACGCCCGCACCCCGGTCGACTGGCGCGCCGGTCCGGTCGGCGGCGCGGGCTGCCACGGCGTGACCGGGCCCTCGCCGGGCGGGTGGTACGACGGGTAGCCGCCCTCGGGCGGCGCCGGGTCTGGCTCAGGCCCCGGAGGGCTCGGAGGTTCGGACACGGTCGCCGCCCGCTGGCGTCTAGCCGAGCTTCTCGGTCAGCTTGTCGCCGTCGACCTGGAACGCGACGCAGGCAAGATGGTCGCCGTCCTCGGGCTCCTCGCTCTGGGTCAGAGCGGTGACCGACACGTCATCGGGGAGGGACGCGACGACCTCGGCGTCGATGAGCGGGCCGCACGCATCGCCACCCGACTGGTCCTTGTAGGCCTCCGCCTCGTCGGCGTCGAGAGTCTTGACCGCGAGGACCTCGCCGTCGTGCTCCTTGGTGCAACCCACGACCTCGATCCGAGAGACGCCGTCGTCGCCCGACGTGAGGCCGTCGGCGGTGAAGCACTGTCCGGTCTTCAGGTCGTCGATGGGGGTGCCGCCCAGGATGACGCCGAGCGCGATCAGCGCGCCCCAGCCGACGAGGACCAGGATGTTGATGACGAGGGCGGCCACGGCCAGGCCCTTGCCGCCCTTCTTGCCGGCGAGCACCACGATCGCGAGCACCAGCGAGACCAGGTTCGTGATGATGCACGGGATCAGGGCCAGGACCAGCGACGTGATGGCGAGGCCCTTGCCGGGCTCCTTCGCGGCCTGACCGTAGGCCGGGAACGCCGGCCCGCCCGGGGGCTGCCCGTAGGCCGGTGGCGGAGCCTCTCCGTAGGGAGGCGGGGCCGGGGCGCCGTACGGCGGCTGGGCCGGCGTGCCACCCGGGGGCGGAGGCGTCGGCTCGTCGGGTCCAGGAGGCGTCGGGGGGTTGGTCACGGTCGGCTCCTGAGGGTTAGGGACGGCGAGTGGTCGGGCCACACGATAGGGGTGTCGACGGCCCGCCGTCCTCAGGATCGCCGAGGAAGGCAGGATGTGTCGGTGCGTCACATCAGCGACGAGGAGCGCCGCGCCCGCCTCGCGCGGCGTCATGCCCTGGGTCCAGGAGCCCAAGCCGACACCGCCGAGCTGGCGACCCGGGCGATGACCGTGCTGCACTCGACCGAGCCCGCAACCGTCTACCTGTCGCTCTGGGCGCGGGTGCCCGCGCTGAGCGTCGCCGACGTAGACCGGGCTCTCTTCGAGGACCGGTCGCTGGTCAAGCAGCTCGCGATGCGACGCACGCTCTTCGTGTTTCCCCGCGACCTCCTGCCGGCGGCTTGGGGGAGTGCGTCGGCGCGGGTCGCGGAGACAGAGCGCAAGCGGCTGGCCAAGGACGTGGTCCTGGCCGGGCTCGCCACCGACGGCGACGCCTGGCTCGACGAGGCACGCGCCGGTGTCCTCGAGGAGCTGGCCGGCCACCCGAGCGGGCTCACGGCCCTGGACCTGCGCGAGCGGGTGCCGCAGATCGCCGTCAAGATCGACGTGACCGCCGGAGCGGTGTGGGGCGCCGGCCGGGTCCTGACCCACCTGGGCGCTACCGCCGACATCGTGCGGGGCAGCAACACCCAGCACTGGCGGCTCTCGCGGCCGCGGTGGACGCTCATGCAGGACTGGCTCGCCGAGGTCGCCGCGCCGGCAACGGTCGAGGAGGGCTACGCGGAGCTGGTCCGTCGCTGGCTGGGCACCTTCGGCCCCGGCACCGAGGCCGACCTGGTGTGGTGGCTGGGGGCGACCAAGGGCGCCGTACGCCGTGCGCTGGCGGATGTGGCCGCGGTCGAGGTGTCCCTGGACGGCGGCGGCACCGGCTGGGTGCTCCCCGACGACCTGGAGCCGGTGACCGATCCGGGCTCGTGGGTCGCGCTGCTCCCCGTGCTCGACCCGACGGTGATGGGCTGGAAGGAGCGGGGTTTCTATCTCGGGCCCCATGCCCCGGCTCTGTTCGACCGCAACGGCAACGTCGGCACCACCGCCTGGGTGGACGGACGGATCGTCGGCTGCTGGGTGCAGGACGCGGCCGGCACGGTCCGGGTGGCCCTGCTGGGGGAGGTCGGCGACGGTGCGAGGCGGGCACTCGACGGGGAGGCGGCCCGGCTGACCGAGTGGCTCGGCGGCCAGACCGTGGGCACGGTCTACCCTTCCCCTGCGATGAAGGACGGACGAGCAGAGGTGGACCGCGGATGACCCGCGACCAGCCCGAGCAGCAGGCGCCGCCGGTCCAGCGGCTGCGGATCCGTTACGCCAAACGAGGACGGCTGCGCTTCACGAGTCACCGTGACTTCAGCCGGGCCTTCGAGCGGGCGATCTTCCGAGCCCGGATCCCGATGGCCTACTCGTCGGGGTTCAACCCCCACCCACGGATCTCGTACGCCGGCGCCTCGCCGACGGGCGCGGCCAGCGAGGCGGAGTACGTCGAGATCGGCCTGGCAGAGGTCGTGGATCCGGCCGCGGTCCACGCCGCGCTCGACGGGGCCCTGCCCGATGGCCTGGACGTGGTCGAGGTGGTGGAGTCACCCGGCGGTGGCGTCGCCGATCTGCTCGAGGCCAGCCGCTGGATGATCGATGTCGAGCTGCCCGTCGACGAGTGCACGACAGCCGTGGCGGCCTTCCTCGCCGCCGAGAGTGTGGTGGTCGAGCGGATGATGAAGAAGGGCCTGCGGGAGTTCGACTGCCGCGCGGCCGTCGTCGCGCTGACCGTCGAGGGGCGGGGCGACGGGTCGCGGCTGGATCTCGTGCTGCGACACGCCGAGCCCATGGTGCGTCCGGACGACGTCCTGAGAGGCCTCGCTGAGGCCGGTGGACTCGCTCCTCCGGGGGCACCGATGCTGACCAGACTGGCCCAGGGTCCACTCGACGCCGAGACCGGAACCATCGGGGACCCGCTTCGGGGATGACCCCCGTCGGCGAGCCCTGTGCGATACTCGTCACTGGTTGACGACCGCGGTGAACTGCCGCCCGACTCGACCCGACGACGTTCTCGCCGGTCTCTCCGCAGCTTGTGGAGGTCGGCACGGTGGGTGCAGGTCGTCGCCAGACCGCGACGCGGCCCTTGCAGGTCGGACTGAGTGGATCGGTGACAGCGATCCAGTCCGAACCAAGGCAGGGACCGGCGACCGCGGCAGGTGACCAGACCCGCATCCAGTGACGCACCGCGGAGGGTGTCGCCGTACCGACAGAAGGCTTTGCGCCGTCGACCCGGCATTGACACTCCGGGTCCGCAGCGTCAGACAAGCCCGGGCGCCATCGGCGGACCCGGGCGAGGAGCAGCAATGGCTGACGACTTCAACCCGCCCACCCAGAACCCCTCGGACCCTCCCTCGGAATCTCCGCCTGAGGCGCCCGCCAAGAAGGCGGCCAAGAAGGCTCCCGCGAAGAAGGCCGCGGCCAAGAAGACGGCTGCGAAGAAGGCACCCGCGAAGAAGGCTGCGGCGAAGAAGGCCCCCGCGAAGAAGACGGCCGAGAAGGCCGCGAGCATGACCGCCGAGGCGGATTCCACCGGGACGAGCGTGCTCTTCAAGGCCCCGGAGCCCACCGCGTCCGACAAGCCCGCCAAGAAGACGGCAGCCAAGAAGGCCGCCGCCAAGAAGGCTCCCGCGAAGAAGGCCCCCGCCAAGAAGGCGGCCGCCAAGGCCGAGAGTGCCGGCGACGACCGGACCGACGAGCAGACCGCCGACGGCGACGACTTGTCCGAGGGCGGTGACGGCGGTTCGCGCCGCCGCCGTCGTCGCGGAGGGCGCCGTCGTCGCAAGTCCGGCGACGGTGAGGGTGGCACCGACGGCAATGAGTCGGGATCGGGCGAATCCGACGACTCCGGTGACGGAGAAGGCGGCGAAGGAACCTCGCACCGACGCCGCAAGCGCCGGCGTGAGGGCGACGACTCCGGCGGCGGGGACGACCCGCAGAACACCGTCACCCGGGTCCGCAAGCCCCGCTCGGCCGAGGACGAGATCACGGCCATCGCCGGGTCGACCCGCCTCGAGGCGAAGAAGCAGCGCCGCCGCGAGGGTCGCGAGGCCGGTCGCCGACGCGCCCCCATCGTCAGCGAGGCCGAGTTCCTCGCCCGTCGTGAGTCTGTCGACCGGGTGATGGTGATCCGGCAGCGCGAGGACCTGACCCAGATCGGCGTGCTCGAGGACAAGGTGCTCGTGGAGCACTACGTCGCCCGCGAGTCGCAGACCTCGCTGATCGGCAACGTCTACCTGGGCCGGGTCCAGAACGTGCTGCCCTCGATGGAGGCCGCGTTCATCGACATCGGCAAGGGTCGCAACGCGGTCCTCTACGCCGGCGAGGTCAACTGGTCGGCCCTTGGCCACAAGGACGGCGCCCCACGCAAGATCGAGTCGGTGCTGAGCTCCGGCCAGACGATCCTGGTGCAGGTCACCAAGGACCCCGTCGGCCACAAGGGCGCCCGGCTGACCAGCCAGGTCAGCCTGGCCGGCCGCTTCCTGGTCTACGTGCCCGACGGCACCACCAGCGGCATCTCGCGCAAGCTCCCCGACACCGAGCGCAACCGCCTCAAGAGCCTGCTCAAGGAGATCGTCCCGGACACTGCCGGCGTAATCGTCCGGACGGCGGCCGAAGGTGCCTCCGAGGAGGAGCTCACCCGCGACGTCGAGCGGCTCAAGTCCCGCTGGGAGGACATCGAGGCCAAGACCAAGGGCACGTCCCCCAAGCTGCTCTACGGAGAGCCGGACCTGACCCTGAAGGTCGTCCGCGACCTGTTCACCGAGGACTTCGCCAGGCTGGTCATCCAGGGCGACGATGCGTGGGCGTCGGTCACCGAATACGTCAAGTCGGTCGCGCCGGACCTCGAAGGACGTCTGGAGAAGTACGACGGCAGCAACGCCGACATCTTCACGTCGTTCCGCGTCGACGAGCAGATCGCCAAGGCGCTGGACCGCAAGGTCTGGCTGCCGTCGGGCGGGTCACTGATCATCGACCGCACCGAGGCGATGACCGTCGTCGACGTCAACACCGGCAAGTTCACCGGCTCGGGGGGCAACCTCGAGGAGACCGTGACCAAGAACAACCTCGAGGCGGCCGAGGAGGTCGTGCGCCAGCTGCGGCTGCGCGACATCGGCGGCATCATCGTCGTCGACTTCATCGACATGGTGCTCGAGTCCAACCGCGACCTGGTGCTGCGCCGCCTGGTCGAGTGCCTGGGCCGCGACCGCACCCGCCACCAGGTCGCCGAGGTGACCTCACTGGGTCTGGTGCAGATGACGCGCAAGCGGATCGGCACCGGCCTGGTCGAGGCGTTCAGCGAGAACTGCCCCCACTGCCAAGGCCGTGGCCTGATCCTGCACGACATGCCGGTCGAGGCCGCCAAGGCCGACGATGGCGAGCGTCGTGGTCGACGTCGCGGAGGCCGCGGTCGCGGCGCAGGCGACGACGACGGAGCCAGCGCACCGAAGCCGACGCCGACCCCCAAGGACGTCGCCGCGATGGCCAAGCCGCCGCAGCCGACCGACGAAGAGGACGCCGACGAGACCGACGAGGCCAACGAGCCGGAGTCGGCTGAGACTCCGATCGAGGCCACCGTGGAGGCAGAGGCGGACCAGCCTGCGCCCGCCGACGCGGAGGACGACGTACCCGTGGTCGACGAGGAGCCCGCCGAGCCCGAGGAGCCCGCCGAGCCCGAGGAACCGGCCGCTCCGGTCGCCCCGAAGGTCGTCACCCGGACCCGGCGCAGCGCCAGCCGCCCCGCTGGCACCCCGGTCCGCACGACCCCCGAGCTGCTTGAGCCGATCCAGGTGCCGGTCCTGGTCACGTCCGACGGGGCCCCCGCCCAGCCGGAGTCGCCCGCCGAGCCGCCGAAGGTGGTCACCCGCACCCGGGGTCGCGCCGCGAGCCGTCCTGCAGGGCCCCCTGAGGGCTCCGACGACGCGCCCTCGGTCGAGCACGTCCCGATCAAGAAGAAGGGCGCCCGGAAGCGCTGAGACTCTGCCGACGGGAGGGCAGCCCACCGCGTTTTGCCGTGGAGGCGCCCGATCCGTACCATTGACCCTCGGTGCGTTCCGGCGTATCCCTCTCTGCATGGCAACCCGATCCTCTTCGTGGGGAGCGAGCGTGCCGCAGACCCAGACGTAAGAGCCAGATGAAGGAGACCGCGGTGTACGCGATCGTGCGCGCAGGCGCCAAGCAGCAGAAGGTCGCTGTCGGCGACGTCATCGAGATCGACAAGGTCTCGACCGCCGTCGGTGAGTCGATCAGCCTGCCCGTGGTCATGACGGTCGACGGCGAGAAGGTCACCAGCACCGGCCTCGACAAGGCCTCGGTGACGGTCGAGGTTCTCGGCGCCACCAAGGGCCCCAAGATCATCATTCAGAAGTACAAGAACAAGACCGGCTACAAGAAGCGCCAGGGCCACCGCCAGAAGTACACCCAGGTCAAGGTCACCGACATCAAGCTCTGAGCCCGCCGGCTCTGACACGAAGGATCCCGAAATGGCACACAGAAGGGCGCCGCGTCCACCAAGAACGGCCGCGACTCCAACTCCCAGCGCCTCGGCGTCAAGCGCTTCGGCGGCCAGCTCGTCAGCGCTGGCGAGATCATCGTCCGCCAGCGCGGCACGCACTTCCACCCGGGCAGCGGCGTCGGCCGCGGCGGTGACGACACCCTGTTTGCGCTGACTGCGGGCTCGGTCGAGTTCGGCCGCAAGCGCGGCCGGAAGGTCGTCAACATCGTCCCGGGTGAGCGACTGACGCTCACCTCAGCTTTCCTTCGAAGGGCGTCCCTCCACTCGGGGCGCCTTTCGCCATTTCCAGGTAGTCGCAGGAGCAACCGATGGCAATCCCCACGTTCGTCGACCAGGTCTCGCTGCACATCAGCGCCGGCCGGGGCGGTCACGGCGTGGCGTCGGTGCACCGAGAGAAGTTCAAGCCCCTGGGTGGCCCGGACGGCGGCAACGGCGGCCCGGGCGGCTCCGTCATCCTCCGCGTCGACCCCGACGTCACGACGCTGGTCGACTATCACCACAGCCGCAAGCGGCAGGCCGAGAGCGGCGGCCACGGCGCGGGCGGACACAAGAGCGGCGCCCACGGGTCCGACCTGATCCTGCCGGTGCCCGAGGGCACCGTGGTCAGCCTGCCCGACGGCACCGTGCTCGCCGACCTGGTCGGTCCCGGCACCGAGATGGTGATCGCCGCCGGCGGTCGCGGTGGACTCGGCAACGCCGCGCTGGCGTCGTCCAAGCGCAAGGCACCGGGTTTCGCACTCCTCGGAGAGCCGGGCGACGAGCTCGAGATCGTGCTCGAGCTGAAGGTGGTCGCCGACATCGGCCTGGTGGGCTTCCCCAGCGCGGGCAAGTCCAGCCTGATCGCCGCGATCTCGCGCGCCCGGCCCAAGATCGCCGACTACCCGTTCACGACTCTGGTGCCCAACCTCGGCGTGGTCTCGGCCGGCGAGGTGACGTTCACGGTTGCCGACGTGCCGGGCCTGATCGAGGGCGCGAGCGACGGCCGCGGTCTCGGCCACGACTTCCTGCGCCACATCGAACGCTGCGCCGCCATCGTCCACGTGATCGACACCGCCACGATGGAGCCCGGCCGCAACCCGGTCGAGGACCTCGACATCATCGAGCGCGAGCTGGCCCGCTACGGCGGCCTCGAGGACCGTCCGCGGCTGGTCGCGCTCAACAAGATCGACGTGCCCGACGGTCGGGGGATCGCCGACATGGTCGTCGACGACCTCGCCGAGCGTGGGTTGCGCGTGTTCCCGGTCTCCGCCGCCTCCGGTGAGGGCACCCGGCAGCTCATCTTCGCGATGTCGGAGATCGTGCTCGGCGCCCGTGCCGAGCGCGAGGTGGCCGTGCCTGAACGGATCATCATCCGGCCGCCCAGCGCCGACGGTGGCGACGACTTCACGGTCACCAAGACCGGCGAGGGCTGGCGAGTCCGCGGCGTCAAGCCGGAGCGCTGGGTGCGGCAGACCGACTTCTCCAACGACGAGGCGGTGGGCTTCCTCGCCGACCGGCTCAACCGGCTCGGGGTCGAGGCGAAGCTGCTGCAGCTCGGCGCCGAGGAAGGAGACGCCGTGCTCATCGGGCACCCCGACGACGCCGTCGTCTTCGACTTCAAGCCCGGCATCGACGCCGGCGCGGAGATCCTGTCCCGCCGGGGTGAGGACCAGCGGTTCGAGGAGCAGCGTCCGCGGCCCGCCGCCGCAGCGAGATCGACGAGGCGATGCCCGAGCGCGCCGAGGGCGAGACCCGCGCCGACGTAGCCCGCCGGCTGGACCGTCCCGAGAAGCGCGGTCCGATCGCCTATGAGGTCGGCTCGGCCGACGACCCCGACTGGCAGAGTCGGACCCCGACGCATGACCACCCCGCGAAGTTCTTCGCCTCCCCCGCTGCGCTCCTCCGCCGAACAACGTCGCGGGGACCCCGGGTCGAGCGACAGTCGGAGACCGGCCGTCACCGAGGCGCGCCGAGTCGTGGTCAAGGTCGGCTCTTCGTCTCTGACCACCGCCACCGGTGGCATCGACCCCGACCGGCTGCGGAGCCTCGTCGACGCGCTGGCCGCCGGCCGCACTCGTGGACTCGAGCTCGTGCTCGTATCGTCCGGTGCGATCGCCGCCGGCCTCTCCCCGCTCGGCTTGAAGCGGCGGCCGAAGGCGCTCGCCGCACAGCAGGCGGCCGCATCGGTGGGCCAGGGACTGCTGGTCCACCGCTACACCGACGAGCTCGCCGGCACGACGTGATCGCCGGGCAGGTGCTGCTGACCGTGGACGACGTCACCCGGCGCTCGCACTACCGCAACGCGTTCCAGACGTTCGCCAAGCTGCTCGAGCTCGGCGTGCTGCCGATCGTCAACGAGAACGACACCGTGGCGACCTGGAAATCCGCTTCGGCGACAACGACCGGCTGGCGGCGCTGGTCGCCCACCTCGTCCACGCCGATCTGCTGGTCCTGCTGTCCAGTTGACGGGCTGTACGACGGACGCCCGAGTGACCCGGCCAGCACCCTGCTGACCGACGTGACCTCGCTGGCCGACCTGGCCGGCGTACGCATCGGCAAGACGGGTGGCGCGGGCATCGGCACCGGCGGCATGCACACGAAGGTCCAGGCCGCCCAGATCGCGACCGGAGCCGGCATCCCGGTGGTGCTGACCTCCGCGGACAATGCGACCGCGGCCCTTGCCGGAGACCCGGTCGGCACGCTCTTCCACACCACCGGCAAGCGTCGCCCCACGCGGCTCCTGTGGCTGGCGCACGCGACCGAGCCGCAGGGCACCCTGCTGCTCGATCCCGGTGCCGTCAAGGCGGTCGTGGAGCGCCGTGCCTCGTTGCTCGCCGCGGGTGTCACCGGCGCGACCGGCAGCTTCGTGGCCGGCGACCCCGTCGACCTCGCCGGCCCCGACGGCCACCCGATCGCCAGGGGGCTGGTCGACTTCGATGCGGACGAGATCCCGAACCTCGTCCGCCGAGCTCGCGGACCTCAAGCGGGAGCTGGGGGCGGCGTCGAGCGCGAGGTCGTGCGCCGCGACGACCTCGTCCTGCTGTGAGGCGTCGCGACGTCGTCCTGGCCGCGGCGTACCTGATCCTGCTGGTCCCGCGGCACTGCTCCCCGTCCTCCGGCTCACCCAGCCTCCCTGGGGCCCGACACTGCAAGCGGTGGCGTTCACGCCGTTCGCCCTTCCCCTGTACGCCGCGGCACTGGCCGTCGTAGTGGTGGTCCTCGTCCTCCGTCGGGCCGTCACCAGACCGGTGTCGTGGCCGCGGCGGCCGCCGCGGCTGGCCTGGTGCTGCACGCCTCGTCGTTCGCCCCGATGTTCGTCGGCGAGTTCCGGAGCCAGCGGCCGAGGCCGAGCCGGTGATGATGATGACCGCGAACCTC
>CAVWCT010000002.1:0-396832 GCA_963753565.1 uncultured Actinomycetota bacterium | reverse complement strand
TGAAGTCGATCGAACGGTTGGAGTTCGACACCGACGTCACCACGACCGTGCCGAGCGGGCCGATCCGGTCGAACATCGCGACGGTGCCCACCGCGACGCCGTCCTGCTCCACGCGGTCGACGGCCGACAGCCCGATCTCGACCCCGACCGGCTCGCGGGCGAGGGCCAGCGTGACGTCGGTGTTGATGTACTCGATGCCGCCGCTTCCCCAGTTGGTGACCATGCTGGCGCCGTCCGCGACGGCCGCGGCGGCGACGTACCCGGTCAGGGCCTCGCCCTCGAGCACCGGGATCGCGGAGTTCCACGACTGCTTGCGTGCGGCGTTCTGGTGGCCGACGAAGTCCTGCGACCATCCCGCAGAGCTGAAGAAGAAGGGCACGTGTGGCTCGTCGGTCGGCGGTGCGATGTTCTCGGACGGCGGGGTCGGGCGCTCGGTGGGGCTCCAGACCTCTCCCGGAGGCGCCGCACTCGGCTTCAGGAACAGGGCGCTCGAGCGGGCCACTCGACGGTCGCCCTGGGAGAGTGACACGTCGACCAGGCACAGCCGCGGGCCCTCGCGCACCACCTCGGTGGTGATCAGGCAGGGGTCCATGGTCGCGGCGCGGAAAAGGTCGACCGTCGAGCGAGCACCGACCAGGTCCGTCCGGCCGGCGGACCGCACCGCCTGCTCCGCTGACCGGGCCAGCGCCCCGCTGATGGCGACGCCGTGCATGTGGTTGTCGCCCCACAGGCTGCGCGCCATGTCGGTCGGGATCAGCAGGTGGCCATCGGCCCGGAAGAAGGAGAGGTCGGTCGGCACGCGCTCATTGTGGCGGGATCTCGCCCTGATCCGCGGACGACGAGCCGAGTCGGGACGACCGTCGTCCGGGGCGGACTCTGGTCGCCCGACATCCGCGCGAAGGCGAGCTCGCCTGCATGGCGACCGATGGCCGTCGGGTCCTGAGCCATCACCGTGATCCCGGGTCGCACCAGGTCGGCCAGCGGAAAGTCGTCGAAGCCGACGAGGGCCACGCGGTTCTCCAGGCCGAGTGCCTGCAGGGTGCGGATGGCGACGACGGTGATGTTGTTCTGGGCCGTGAACAACGCGGTCGGGGGGTGCTCGAGGTCGAACATCGCCCGGACCGCTGCTTCGGCGGACTGCTCGTCGTGCAGCCCGGTGGCCACGTAGTCGTTGCGATGCGGCAGCTCGAGCTCCGCGAGGCCGTCGCGGTAGCCGGAGTAGCGATCGGCCGCCGTCGTGATGCTCATCAGGTCGCCGAGGAACCCGACCCGCCGATGGCCACTGGCCGCGAGGTGGCGGACGGCTCCGGCCGACGCCGCAGCGTTGTCCGTCAGCACCGCGTCGGCGTCCCACCCGTGGGGCGCCCGGTCGATGAACACCACGGGCGTCGAGGCCGGCACCTCGCGCCGGAGGTAGCCCTGGTGCTCGGAGGCAGGCGCGATCACGATGGCGTCTACCCGTCGGTCGATGAACGCCCGGATCAGGTTGAGCTCGCGTTCGGGGCTCTCGTCGAGACTGCCCGCGAGGATCAGGCTCCCGTGCTCGCGGGCGACGTCCTCGAGGGCGCGGTGCACCTCCGCGCTGAAGTGGTTGGCGAGGTCCTCGAAGATCGCGGCGACGGCCGCGCTGCGGCCGTCTGCTCGACGCAGGCTGCTGGCGTGAAGGTCCCGTCGGTAGTCGAGCTGCTCCACCGCTCGCCGGACCGCCTCGACCTTGGCGGCCACCACGCCGGACTCGCCGCTGACGACCCTCGACGCGGTCTTGACGCTCACCCCCGCGAGGGCGGCCACGTCGCGCAGCGTGGGCCGCGGTCGAGGCTGGTCCAGGGTCATGCGGGTGATCGTGGTCCCAATCTGACAACGATGTCAAGCGACGCGCCAGTTTGAGGCTGAACCCCTTGACATGTGGGCGCAATCACACCTACAACTGGTTTTGACATCGTTGTCGAACTCGGACGACACCCCAGCCGAAGGAACCGAAATGCGTGCATCACACACCACCAAGCGACAGATCGTCGGAGCCGTGTCCCTCCTCGCGCTGGCGGCGGCGTTCGCCGGTTGCTCAGAGGACGGTGATGGAGGCGACGGCGGCGACGACGAAGTGGCGGTCACCCTGATCACCAAGGACTCGATCAACCCCTTCTTCGTGGCCATGCAGGAGGGCGCCGAGAAGGCCGGCAACGCCGAGGGCGTCGACATCACCATCGCGGCCGGCGCGGAGGACGGCGACGAGGAGGGCCAGATCCAGGCCATCGAGAACGCCGTCGCGCAGGGCCAGGACGGCATCCTGATCACGCCCAACGGTCCCGGGGTCAACCCCGCGATCGAGGACGCCCGCGAGCAGGGCCTCTTCGTGATCGCCCTGGACACCCCGCCGGACCCGGCGGACACGGTCGACATCACGTTCGCCACCGACAACTTCCGGGCCGGAGAGCTGATCGGCGAGTGGACCGCGGCCCAGCTCGGTGGCGAGGCCGCCACGATCGCGCTGCTTGACCTCTTCAACGACAAGATCGTCTCGGTCGACTACAACCGCGACCAGGGCTTCCTGACCGGCATGGGTATCGACACCGGCGACGCCGAGGTCAACGGCGACGAGGCGACCACCGGCAGCTACTCGGGCGGTGACTACGAGATCGTCTGCAACGAGCCCACGAACGGCGCGGAGGACGGCGGCCGCACCGCCATGGAGAACTGCCTGAGCCAGAACCCGGACATCAACGTGGTCTACACGATCAACGAGCCGGCGGCGTACGGCGCCGACGCGGCGCTCGCCGCGGCCGGGCTCAGCCAGGACGACGTACTGGTCGTCTCCGTCGACGGTGGTTGCCAGGGTGTTGGCGCCGTCACCGACGGAATCATCGACGCCACCTCGCAGCAGTACCCGATCAAGATGGCCGAGGAAGGCGTCAAGGCCATCAAGGCCATCGCCAACGGCGAAGACGCACCCGTGCCCAGCGACGGCCTCGACTTCTTCAACACCGGTGTCGAGCTGGTGACCGACACGCCGGCGGACGGTGTGGAGAGCATTGACTCCGCAGCCGGATCCGAGATCTGCTGGGGCTGATCGTGACGATGACAGACACCCGCCAGGACGCCCCAGACGCGAGCCATCCGAGCTCGACGGCGTCCGAGGCGCTCTCGCGCAGGGCCCGCAACCCGGTGCTCCGCGTCCAGGGGGTCCTGCACAGCTACCCGTGGATCAGCTCGGCCCTGATCCTCGTGATCAGCATGATCGTCTTCTACTCGTTGAACTCGCGCTTCGGAGCCCCGTCCACCGTGTCGCTGATGATCCAGCAGACGGCGGTGGTCGCGGCCCTGGCGGTTGGCCAGACCCTGATCATCCTGACCGCTGGCATCGACCTCTCGGTCGGTGCGATCGCGATCCTGGCGATGATGGTCACGGCCAAGACGGCCAGCGAGAACGGCGTGTCCGGTCCGATGGCGTTGGTGCTGGGCCTGGTCACCGGTGTCGTCGCCGGTGCCGTCAACGGGATCTTGGTGACACGGCTGAAGCTGCCGCCGTTCATCGTCACCCTCGGCACGTTCAGCGTCTTCACGGCAATCGCGTTGCTCTACACGAAGGGTCGGTCGGTGCAGGAGGCCGACATGCCCGGCGCACTCAGCTGGACCGGTGAGATCCTCAACATCGGTGACTTCCGGATCACCACCGGTGTCCTGATCGTGGCCCTGCTCTACGTCGTGGTCGGCTTCGCGTTGAGCCAGACGGCCTGGGGTCGCCACGTCTACGCCGTCGGCGACGACGCGGAGGCGGCCCGGCTGTCGGGCATCCGTGTGGAGAGGGTGATCTTCAGCGTCTACATCGCTGCCGGCGTGATCTACGCGATCGCCGCGTGGGTCCTGATCGGGCGAGCGGGGTCGGCCACCCCCAACGCGATCGCGGACGCCAACCTCGACAGCATCACTGCGGTCGTGATCGGGGGCACGAGCCTCTTCGGCGGCCGAGGAGCACTGATCGGCACCTTGTTCGGCGCCGTGATCGTCCAGTCGTTCAGCGTGGGTCTGTCGCTTGCCCACGTCGACGACCAGTACCGACTGCTCGCGATCGGCGTACTGGTGATCATCGCGGTCAGCGTCGACCAGTGGATCCGGAAGGTTCGCGCATGAGCGCCGAGACCGCACCCGTGCTGTCCGCGCGCGGACTGGTGAAGACCTACGGCCGGGTGATCGGCCTCGACGGAGTTGACCTCGATCTCTTCCGTGGCGAGGTGCTCGCGGTGATCGGAGACAACGGCGCGGGCAAGTCCACCCTGATCAAGGCGATCACCGGGGCGCTGACTCCTGACGCGGGGGAGATCCGGCTGGATGGTGAGCTGGCAACCTTCAAGCGTCCTCAGGACGCACGGGCGGCGGGCATCGAGACCGTCTATCAGAACCTCGCCATCTCGCCCGCGCTCGATATCGCCAGCAACCTCTACCTTGCCCGGGAGGAGCGACGCCGAGGAGTGCTCGGGTCGGTCTTCCGGATGCTCGACAAGAAGGGCATGGTGGCGCGGTCTGAGGCTGCTGTTCGGGAGCTCGGCATCGCCACGATCCAGAACATGACGGTTGCCGTGGAGTCCCTGTCAGGCGGCCAGCGCCAGGCGGTGGCGGTCGCTCGGGCCGCCGCCTTCGGGAGCAAACTGGTGGTCCTGGACGAGCCGACGGCGGCCTTGGGGGTCAAGGAGTCGGGACAGGTGCTGCGCCTGATCGAGCACCTGCGCGAACGCAACCTGGGCGTGATCCTGGTCAGCCACAACATGCCTCACGTGTGGGAGGTCGCGGACCGGATCCACGTCCAGCGCCTCGGTCGCTGTGCGGGCGTGATCTCCCCGAAGACCCACTCGATGACCGATGGGGTGGCGATCATGACCGGTGCCCTGGCGGCCTCCTAGGCCGGGCTACCAGGACACCTCGCTGCAGTTACGCGCGCCGGACTCCACCTGCAACGTCGCGTGCTCGACCCCGAACTGATCGCGCAGCAGCCTCATGGCGTCGGTCAGCACCTGGTCGGCGTTGCGGTCGGCCACCAGGTGGGCGGTCGCGACGTGCATGCCCGAGGTCAGGGTCCACAGGTGCAGGTCGTGGACGTGGTCGACGCCTGACACACCCTGGAGTGCCCTCTCGACGTCGGCGGGGTCCATGCCCGCGGGCGCGTGCTGCCCGAGCACCGCGAGCACTTCCCTGCCGAGCATGACCGCGCGGATCGCGACGAACACCGCGATCGCGAGCGCCACGGCCGTGTCCCAGACGGCGTCGCCGGTGCGGGCGACCAGGACCGCAGCGACCATGACGCCGACCGAGCCGACGGTGTCGGCAACGACCTCCAGGTAGGCACCCCGGACGTTGAGGCTCTCGGCGGCGCCCCCGCGCAGCAGGGCAAGCGCGACCAGGTTGACCAGGAGGCCGAGGCCGCCCACCACCAGCATCGGTCCGGTCGCGACCTCGACGTCGTCACCTCTGCGTCCGATGGCCGCGATGGCGACGTACGCCGCCGCGCCCAGCATCAGCAGCACGGTCAGACCCGAAGCGAACACCTCGGCGCGGTAGGAGCCGAACGTGCGCCGGCCGGTCGTGTCGCGGCGGGTGGCGATCCGGGTGGCCGTGAACGCCGCGCCCAGGGCCACGACGTCGGCGGCCATGTGGCCGGCGTCCGAGAGCAGGGCCAGCGAGTGCGCGATGAGGCCATAGGTCAGCTCGACCACGAAGTACGCCGCGACCAGCGCAAACGCCACCGCCAAACGCCACCGGTGGCGTCCACCGGCATGGCCGTGACCGTGCCCACCACCCATGTTCCGAGCGTAGAGGCGCTGGGGTTACTGGCGCATCCGGAGGGTGACAAGTAGTCCGTTCGGGCTATGAGACTTTGGCCGTACTGGGATTACCGCGACGCGCTGTCGCCACTAATGTCCGGGGGTCAGAGTGGCATCCGGGTGCCATCAGGGGAGGGAAAGGGACGTCGTCCTCATGCGCCAAGGAAAGTTGCTGCCACCGCCGTAGGCGCGTTGGTCGTCGCCGTGATGCTGATGGTTTCGGTGCTTGTCGGCGCCGGTGCCGAGGCCGCCGGACCGGGGAGGCCGACGCCCCCCCGACGCCTACCCCCACCTCGACGCCGACCCCCACGGCCAACCCCGCAGCCCCGACGACGGATGCCTGCGGCACCGTCCTGAAGAAGGCCGACGGCACGTCATGGGCCTGCACGCTTCGTCGACAACTTCGACGGCACCACGCTCGACCGCACCAAGTGGGTCCCGCAGACCAACTTCGCGACGGGCACCAACGCCGCGCGGTCCTGCCACGTCGACAATCCCGCCAACGTGGCGGTCGTCGGGCGGTTCCCTCAGGCTGACGGTGCGGCGCGTCGATCGCGCCGGTCACCTGCGCGGGCAGGACGGCCAGTACACGTCTGGCCAGGTGTCCACGTACTACCTGTTCAGCCAGCAGTACGGCCGGTTCGAGGCCCGGATGAAGAACACCGCGACCACCAAGCCAGGTCTGCAGGAGGCTTTCTGGCTCTGGCCCGACGCGCGGGTCGCGTCGAGCACCACGCTGGCCGGCCGCCGGCGAGATCGACATCGCGGAGCTCTACTCGCAACTACCCGACGCTCGTGATCCCGTTCCTGCACTACACCTTGTACGACAACTGGGGCCCGGTCCCCGGCACCAACACCGCGTGGGACTGTGCTGGGCACTCGCGGGGTCTGGAACACCTACACGCCTGCTGTGGGACGCCACCCGGATCGAGATCCTGGTCAACGGCAAGACCTGCCTGGTGAACACGTCCGGCGACGTCGCGTTCCAGAAGCCCTACATCATCGCGCTCACCCAGGCGTTGGGCATCGACGCGAACGCCTTCACCGGCACCGCTCCGATGCCGGCCACGACCGAGGTCGACTACGTCAAGGTGTGGCGCTGACGCCCGGCGGTTCGTAGGACATCCACTAGTTGGAAGTCCTCGCTGATTGGCGGGTCCGACGCGACCCACGGGTATGTTTTCCGCGTCCACGAATGTGGCCCCGATCACAAGCCGCGCCACCCCTTGCGGCGACGCCCTCACGGACGGGTCGGATCCGCCACCCGCCCGGCGGCGACCCCGCGGGACGGCGACACGAAGGAGCGCGCGTGACCGACGTTGACCCAGGAAAGACGTCCCACTTCGGCCCCGGCCTCGGTGAGGTGTTCGGACCCTCGCAGGAGGACGGCGGCCCGGAGTTGATCCAGCTCCTGACACCGGAGGGCGAACGCGTCCACCACCCCGAGTTCGACCGTGACTTCAGCGAAGAGCAGATCCGCGGGTTCTACCGCGACATGGTCCTCACCCGGCGCATCGACACCGAGGCGACGGCGCTGCAGCGTCACGGCGAGCTCGGGATCTGGGCCCAGCTGCTCGGCCAGGAAGCGGCCCAGATCGGCGCCGGCCGCGCGCTCCGGCCCCAGGACTTCGTGTTCCCGACCTACCGCGAGCACGGCGTTGCCTGGTGCCGCGGGGTTGATCCCGCTGAAGCTGCTGGGGCTCTTCCGAGGCGTCGACCACGGCAACTGGAACCCCACCGACCACAACCTGGCGCTCTACACGCTGGTGATCGGCGCGCAGACCCTGCACGCGACCGGCTACGCCATGGGCATGCAGCGCGACGGTGTCGTGGGCACCGGTGACCCGGACCGCGACGCAGCCGTGGTCGCCCACTTCGGCGACGGCGCCAGCAGCCAGGGCGACGTCAACGAGGCGTTCATCTTCGCGGCTTCCTACAACGCGCCGGTCGTCTTCTTCTGCCAGAACAACCAGTGGGCGATCTCCGAGCCCATCGAGCGACAGAGCCGGATCCCGCTCTACCAGCGGGCCCTCGGCTTCGGCTTCCCCGGCGTGCGGGTCGACGGCAACGACGTGCTCGCGACCTACAGCGTCATGCAGTCGGCCCTCGAGCGCGCCCGCGACGGACAGGGCCCGACCCTCGTCGAGGCCTACACCTATCGGATGGGCGCCCACACCACGACCGACGACCCGACCCGCTACCGCCTCTCCGACGACGTCGAGAACTGGAAGCTCAAGGACCCGATCGCCCGCGTTGAGGTCTACCTCCGTCGCCACGGCTGGGCCGACGACGAGTTCTTCGGTCCGTCCAGGCCGAGGCGAACGAGCTCGGCGTGACCCTGCGGGAGGGCTGCAAGGCGATGCCAGATCCCAAGCTGGTGGACGTGTTCGACAACGTCTACGCCGAGATCACCCCGAGCTCGAGGCCCAGCGCGACGAGCTGGCGGCGTACCTTGAGAGCTTCGAGGGCTCTACCGTCGTAGGGGCAAACTGACATGACCGAGCAATGATCGAGAAGAAGAACCAGAAGATCACCCTCGCGAAGGGCCTCAACATGGGCCTGCGCAAGGCGATGGAGAACGACCCCAAGGTCCTGATCATGGGCGAGGACGTCGGCAAGCTCGGCGGTGTCTTCCGGATCACCGACGGCCTGCAGAAGGACTTCGGCGAGGACCGCGTGATCGACTCGCCGCTCGCCGAGTCCGGCATCGTCGGTACAGCGGTCGGCCTGGCCATGCGTGGCTACCGCTCGGTGGTGGAGATCCAGTTCGACGGCTTCGTCTACCCCGCCTACGACCAGATCGTCAGCCAGGTCGCCAAGCTCCACTACCGCAGCCAGGGCCGGGTCAGGGTGCCGATTGTGATCCGGATCCCCTACGGCGGCGGCATCGGAGCGGTCGAGCACCACAGCGAGTCGCCGGAGGCGCAGTTCGCGCACACGCCAGGCCTCAAGGTGGTCACCTGCTCCAACCCGGTCGACGGCTACTGGATGATCCAGCAGGCCATCGCCTGTGACGACCCGGTGATCTTCCTCGAGCCGAAGCGGCAGTACCACGCCGACAAGGCCGAGCTCGACGAGGACGCCACCCCCGACCCGCTCTTCGCGACGCGGGTGACCCGTCCGGGCAGTGACGCGACGCTGGTTGCCTACGGCCCGATGGTGAAGACCTGCCTCCGGGCCGCCGAGGCAGCGGCAGGGGAGGGACGCTCGATCGAGGTGATCGACCTCCGCACGCTCTCGCCGCTCGACCTGGACCCCGTCTTCGAGTCCGTACGCCGGACCGGGCACGCCGTCGTCACCCACGAGGCGCACGTCAACCTCGGCATGGGCGCCGAGATCGCGGCGAGGATCACCGAGGAGTGCTTCTACTCGCTGGAGGCCCCGGTCCTGAGGGTGGGCGGGTTCGACATCCCCTACCCCGCGTCGCGGATGGAGGAGGACTTCCTCCCCGACCTCGACAAGGTCCTCGACGCCGTCGACCGCACGATGTAGTTCTGATGGCCGTCCTGATCGGGAGGATCTGACATGGCTGAATACCTGTTGCCAGACGTGGGCGAAGGCCTGACCGAGGCCGAGATCGTGAGCTGGAAGGTCAAGGTCGGCGACGTGGTCGCCATCAACGACGTCGTGGTCGAGATCGAGACCGCCAAGTCCCTGGTCGAGCTGCCTTCGCCCTACGCCGGCACCGTGATCGCACTGCTGGTGCCCGAGGGCGAGACCGTCGCCGTAGGCACGCCCGATCATCGCGATCGGTGAGGCCGAGATCGACCTGTCCAACCCGGCTGCCAGTGGTGGCGGCGAGGGCGAGTCGCTGGTCGGCCGCACCAAGGCCGAAGGCGGCATCTCGCGTCGGGCGCGACGCAAGCCGATCGTCGAGGCGGCCGGTGACTACACCGCCCGCGCCGACGTCCACGACACTTACAACCAGAACGCCACCAAGCAGCACGAGGCCGTCGAGCAGATGGTCTCGGCCGTCGTGCACGACGCCGAGCAGCAGGGCGGCTACGAGGCGCAGCCGATGGCACACGCCGGGCAGCGCGTCGACGTCGAGAGCACCGAGGTCCGGGTGCTGGCCAAGCCGCCCGTGCGCAAGCTGGCCAAGGACCTCGGCGTCGACCTCGGCTCGGTCGTCGGCACCGGCACGGACGGCGCGGTCACTCGGGCCGACGTCGAGGGTGCGTCGGGCGGATCGGCTGCGGAGGTTTCGAGGCCGCTCGTTCCTCGCGGCACCTCAACCACCGGGCAGCGGGAGACGCGGGAGCCGATCAAGGGCGTCCGCAAGATGATGGCCGGCGCGATGGTGCAGTCCGCCTTCACCGCACCGCACGTGACCGAGTGGGTGACCCTCGATGCGACCGGCACGATGGAGTTCGTCGACCGGCTGAAGAAGCGGCGCGAGTTCAAGGACGTCAAGGTCTCACCGCTGCTGGTGCTCGCCCGCGCGGTGATGCTCGCCATGCGGCGTACGCCGGAGATCAACTCCTACTGGGACGAGGCGGCCCAGGAGGTCGTCTTCAAGAACTACGTCAACCTCGGCATCGCGGCCGCGACACCGCGCGGCCTGGTCGTGCCCAACGTCAAGGACGCGCAGGACCACTCGCTGCTCGAGCTGGCCGGGGCGCTCAACGCCCTGACCGCCACGGCGCGCGACGGGAAGACCCAGCCGGCCGAGATGAGTGGCGGCACGTTCACGATCACCAACGTCGGAGTCTTCGGGGTCGACGCCGGCACGCCGATCATCAACCCCGGAGAGTCCGCGATCCTGTGCTTCGGCGCGATCAAGAAGCAGCCGTGGGTCGTCGACGACGAGATCGTCGTACGCCACGTGACCACGCTCGCGCTGGCGTTCGACCACCGGCACATCGACGGCGAGAAGGGCTCGCGGTTCCTGGCCGATGTGGCCTCGATCGTCGAGGACCCGGCGGCGGCGCTGCTGTTCTAGGTGGAGTGAGCTCGGGGGCTTCGGGGTAGAACGGTTCGTGAGCCAGAACTCGGTCGGCTACCCCGAGCCCGGGGAGATGTTCGGGCCCTACCGGATCGTGCGCCGCCTCGGCTTCGGGGGCATGGGCGTGGTCTTCGAGGCGATGGAGGGCACGCTCAACCGTCCGGTCGCCCTGAAGGTGATCTCGTCGCACCTTGCCGGCGATGCCGACTTCCGGGCCAGGTTCGTGCACGAGGCGCAGGCACAGGCGTCGGTCCGGTCGCCGCACGTGGTCACCGTGTTCTCGCACGGCGAGGCCGACGGCCGCCTCTACATCGCGACCGAGCTGGTCGACGCGGGAGACCTCGGTGGACTGGTGCAGGAGCACGGCGCGCCGCCGCTGGCGACGGCGCTCGACCTCATCGCCCAGGTCGCCTCCGGCCTCGCCGACGCGCACATGGCAGGTCTGGTGCACCGCGACATCAAGCCCGCCAACGTGCTGCTGCGCCGCCGCCCGCACGGGGTGCAGGCCTACCTCGCCGACTTCGGGATCGCCCGCCGGGTCGGCGCCGAGTCGGGGCTCACCGTCGTCGGCGTCACCGTCGGCACCCCGTCCTACATGGCGCCGGAGCTGCACACCGGCGGCCAGGCGGGAGTCCAGAGCGACATCTACTCCCTCGGCTGCCTGCTCTGGGCGGCGATCACCGGCACCGCGCCGTACGCCGGCACGTCGGACTACCAGATCGTCAGAGCCCACCTGGAGCAGCCGGTGCCGCAGCTGCGGTCCGGGTCTCCGGCCGCGGACGCCGTCAACCGGGTGCTGCGGAGAGCACTCGCCAAGGCGCCGGGCGAGCGCTACGCCGATGCGGCCGAGCTGAGCCGGGAGCTGCGGGTGGCGGCAGCTCTCGCCGAGCGAACGGGAGAGCCAGCAGTGCCAGCCGCGACTGGTCCGGCGAGACCACGCCGAAAGCGCGGTCGGGTCGGGCTCGTCGCTGCTGTGCTGGTCCTGCTGCTCGCGAGCGGCATCGGTGCGGCCGTCGCTCTGGTCACCACGGGCGACGACTCGGCCGACCCCGAGCCGAGCAACCCACCATGCCCACGTCGAGCACGTCGAGCACGTCGAGACCGGCGCCCTCGGACGACGAGCAGCTGGCGGTCGCCAACCTGACTGACGCCCTCGTCGACCTGGGGATGATCGGTGAGGACACGGCCGCCTGCGTCGCCCAGGGGTGGGTCGACGGCGTCGGACTCGACGAGCTGCGCGAGGTGGGCTTCTTCGACGAGGACCTGGAGTACCTCGACCTGCCACAGGAGTCGTTCACCCCGAAGATGCAGCGGGTGCTGACCTCCGTGGTCGCGCAGTGCTCGCTCTCGGGGCTGAGCGGCTCGCCCTCGTCCTAGGCCTCGATCGGGCCGACGTCCCAGCCCTCGGGGGCGATGGGGTGCAGGATCGCGTCGGTGCCGCCGTCGGCGTACACGACCGAGCCGACCATCAGGCTGCTGGCCTCCGACAGGAGGAAGCCGATCAGGGCCGCGATCTCCTCCGGCCGCCCGGGTCGCCCGACGGCGGTCGGGTAGGTGTCCGCGAACTGCCCGAGCACCGGGTCGGCGCGCAGCTGCTCGGTCATCGGCGTGGCCACCATCCCCGGAGCCACGGCGTTGAGCCGGATGCCCTGCCCGATCCACGGCTCGGTCACTCCTTCGCGCCGGGCCCACCAGGCGAGTGCGGCCTTGGTCGCGGGGTAGACCATCACCGAGTCGACTTCCGCGGCCGCTGCGCGCGCCGCAGGCTCGTCGTCGCGCAGGCAGGCGCTGGCGACCGAAGCGGTCCAGCCGGGCATGCCGGTGATCGAGTTGGAGGCGAGGAGCACGACGCTCGCTCCGTCGGCGGCGGCCAGTTGCGACTGGAGGCCGCGCACCAGACCCACGGCCCCGAAGAAGTTCACCGAGACCACGAGCGCCGAGTCGACGCCGGTGAAGCCACCGAGGCCGGCACACGGCACGAGACCGTGCACGACGTCGGTCAGCTCCTGCACACCGGCGACCGCGGTCGCCCGGCCGGCGCCGGTGGACAGGTCGGCGATCACATCGGCGTCGCGCTGGTCGACCGTGATCACGCGGTGGCCGGAGTCGCGCAGCATCGCGGCCGTGGCCGCGCCGATGCCGCTGGCGGCCCCGCTGACGACGTAGGTCTTCACGAGTCCTTGATCCGGACCAGGCCGGCCAGGGTGGCGATGTACGCCGTCCCGTCGGGTCCGAGGTAGATCGCGGCGTAGTGGTTGTTCCACTGGATGCCGGTGCCGGTGAGCCTGCTCCACACGGTCTGACCGGTGCGGATGTCGATGGCGGTGAAGTACCACGCATCGATCAGGTAGCCGAGCACGGGAGGAAGCTTCGGCTTCGTGTAGGCGTAGAGCAGCCCGTTGCCCAGCGACGCCTTCGCCACCGAGCTGGGCGCGATCGAGTCGTTGGTCCAGGCGACGTGGCAGCCCTCCTCCTCGACCATCACCCGCGCCAGGCCCGGCGTCGTGGTGAAGCCGAAGAGAGTCGAGGTGGGGCCCTTGTAGCCGTAGTTGTTCTCGATGATGAAGGAGTTGCCCGCCGCCACCAGGCTGTTGTCCGTGGTGCCCTTGCCGCTGGCGAGCACCGGCACGGCGCAGTGCAGCCGGTTGGCGACGCCTTCACGGCGGTCGTAGACGAGCACCTGGGTCTGCGGGTCGGCGTTGTCGTTGATCGCCACCCATCGGTCGCCGAGCAGGGTCGGAGTGGTGCCGGAGCCCTGGGACAGGTTGCCGGGCTTGAGGAGGGTGCCGCGGTCGTAGGTCTCGCGCCAGGTGATCTCGGGCTGCCCGTCGGCGGTGGCGTCGAGCCGGTAGAGCGCGTGGGTCGAGACGACGTACATGCCGCCGGTCTCGTCGGTCGAGACCGAGTTGGTGACCTCCTCGCCAGCGGGGAGCTGGGTCACCTTCACCGCGCCGGTCTCGCGGTCGAGCGTGCCGACGTAGCCCGCCTGCGTGAAGAACCAGATCCGGCCGTCCCAGTCGGGCATGGTCGCGATCAGGCAGTCGTCGGCCGGGATCTGGGCCGCCACGGACCATTGGTGCTGCTTGACCAGCTTGCCGTCGGGCTGCACCTGGATCTTGAGCACGGTCTTCTGGCCGGTGGTGGGGTAGGCGACGTCGTCGGCGTCGAGGAAGAAGTAGGTGCCGCCGCAGATGTCGGTGAAGGGGTTGGCGCCGGCCAGGAGGTTGCGTGCCGACGTGCGGATCTCGGAGATCGGCTTCAGTGTGACCGGGTCGATCACCATCATCGAGAAGCCCTCGAGCCCGCCGCACAGGCCGACGATGCGGCCATGGGAGTCGAACGCGATCGTGGCGCACTCCCGGACGCCGTACGACGCCGAGGTCACCTGGAGGTTGCGACCCAGCGGCCCGCTGACCTGGTAGGCGTCGGACGCGTAGGCGTCGTTGTGCATCGTGTTGGTGCCGTCGGGGGAGAGCCACGGGCTCTGCGGGATCGGCGGGTGCGCGATCGGCTGCGCGGTCACCGGCGCGCCTACGAATCGCGGCACGAGCAGGTCGGTCGGCAGCGACGGGATCGGCAGTCCGGAGATCGCCGGGATCGGCGGCAGCGTGATCTCGGTCGGGCCGGAGCTCGCTGCGGGTCCCGGTACGCCGAGCAGCATGCCGGCCAGGACAGCGGTGGTCGCCAGACCTGCCGCGAGGGTCCGGAGACGAGTCATTGGACGACTGTAACCGAAAGGTTACATTCTAGGAATAGAATGCCCGCATGAGGGAGGCCGATCCAATGAGAACCGTGGTCCAGACCAAGCCGCACGGACGTGAGGAGGTGCGGACGGCCGTGCTGAGCGCCACCAGCGAGCTGGTGGCCGAGCGGGGGCCGGACGGCTTCTCGGTGCGAGAGATCGCCACCCGCGCGGGCGTCAACCACGCGCTGGTGCACCGTCACTTCGGCACCAAGGCCGAGGTGCTGGAGCAGATGCTCGCCGCCGACGCAGAGGCGGTCGTCGCCGCCGTCCTGGAGTCGGGACTGCCCACCAGCGGTGAGGCCTCCGGCGAGGTGGTCGCCGAGCTGCTCGACCTGCTGGCGGAGCGGCCGTCGTACTGGCGGACCCTGGTGTCCGCCGTGCTGGACAGTCCCGAGGCGGCGATCCCCGGCACCGCATCGACCACCGAGCTCTTCTCCGGGCTCTGGCGGGAGGCCGACTCCGAGCAGGCGGTGCCGACCTCGGTCGCCGGCATGACGGTGCTGGGCTGGCTGATCTTCGGCCGGTTCATGTGCGAGGCAACCGGCGCCGACCCCGAGGCGGCCAAGCGTGCGGTGGCCGACCGGGTGTCGGCGCTGTTCGGCACCCCTTAGACCCGAGCCTCGCGGTGCACCGGCAGCCGAGGCACCCCGCCCAGGCCGAGGCGGTAGCGGGTGTGGTCGGGGTACTCGGCCAGCTTGTCCCACAGGGCCGCGTGTGCCGCCCACGGCAACGGCTCGGCGCCCCGAAGCCAGGTCTCGCCGAACGCGATCCAGACCGGCGTCCACTCCTGGGCGCAGTCCCAGGCGCCGCGCTTGGCGAGCAGCATCCGCCGGCGGATCTGGAACGCGAGCCGCGGACCATCGGCCGCGACGCCGGACGACGCCACCGACCACACCCAAATGTCGAGTGCAGAGAGATCCAGCTCGAGGTCGCGCAGCATGAGGGGATCGACCAGGACGGTCGCGACGTTCTCGTGCGGTGGTCGCCTCACGCGAGGAACGCTACGCGTGTCACGGCCGTCAGTCAGCGGGTGCGTGCCACTCGTCGAGCAGCGCCCGTTCGTGCTCCAGGCTCAGCCCGGTCCGGACGTGGTCCGGCTCCGACCGCAGCCAGGCCAGCGTGTCCCGCGAGGTGTCGGCGATCGGGCGGGTGGACAGCCCGGCCGCGAAGGATGGAGTCAGGTCGTGGTCCATCATCCCGTCGTAGGCCGGCCGCGGGAGCCACAGCGGGATCGACCGGTCGCCCATCCACGGCTCGACGTCCCGACCCAGCAGGAAGTCCTGGTCCGCCCAGACCAGCTCGGGCGAGGCACCCACACCGACCGCGGTCTCGGCGAGGACGTCGCCCAGCCGGGTCGCCGGGCCGGTGCCGTCGAAGGGGCCGACGGTCCTGGCCTCCGCGCAGTCGACAAGCCACGACGCGAGGTCGCGGACGTCGATGATCTGGACGACGTCATCGGGTGATCCGGGCGCGAGCACCTGCTCGCCCCTCGCGGCGTCCGCGAGCCGCTCCGGCCAGTAGGTGTAACGGCCGCTCGGGTCACCCGGACCGACGATGAGTCCCGGCCGCACCACCGTGGCTGACACCGCGTTGTCCTGCACGAGCTGTTCGCAGGCGACCTTCATCGCGCCGTAGACATCCGGCCCCGACGTCGGGTCCTGGTCGTCGCCGATCGGCTCGTGCAGTGGCAGGGTGTCGGGCCGGCCGCCCGGCGTCGACTCGTCGGAGTAGACGTTGATCGTCGAGACGAAGACCCAATGGGCGCTGGGGAAGGCCGCCACCGCCGACCGGACCCGGGACGGATGGCGGGCCACGTCGACCACCGCGTCGAAGCGACCGGTCGAGGCACCGGCGGCCAGCTCCGGCGGCACCGGCTCGGTGCGGTCCCACGCAACGTGCCCGGCCCCGTCCGGCACCGATCCGGACGTTCCTCGGCAGGCGCACGTCACGTCGTGGCCGCGGCGTACCGCCTCCTCGGCGACCGCTTTGGACAAGAACACCGTGCCACCGAGCACCAGAAGTCGCATGCGCACACGGTGCCCCGAACGCCATCCGACGTCCACCAAGGCACTACGGCGTGCCGGTGCCGGCGGACCGGGCCGCCGATCGGGAGGGCGCTCTCACCGCCTGAGCTACCGGCGAGGCGGCGTCTCGTCGCCGAGCAGCCAGGCGTCGAAGAACGCCGTCAGCTCCCTACCGGTGCTCTCCTCCATGTAGGCCAGGTACTGCTTGCGGTCGGCGTTGCCGTTGTCGTTGGCTCTCGGCCAGCCGCGGATCATCCGGAAGAACGAGCGGTCACCGACCATCTCGCGCAGTTCCTGGTACATGACGGCCGGGCCGTAGTAGACGTTCGAGCTGCCGAAGGAGTCGGCGTAGAACGCTCCCGGCGGACCGGCCTGGGCGCGCAGCGGCTTGTCGAAGCGCCGCCACTGGTCCATCTTCTTCGAGACCGGGATGCCTTCCTGCTCCGCTTCCCACATCCCTTGGAGATACATCGCCATCCCCTCGTTCATCCAGACGTCGCGCCAGTCCTTGGGAGTGACCTGGTCGCCGTACCACTGGTGCGCGAGCTCGTGCACGATCACCTCCGGCGAGAGGGTGTAGCGGATATCGCCGATGGTCACCATGGTCTGGGTCTCCATGGCGCTGGTCGCGTCGACCACCACGATGCCGAACGTGTCGAAGGGGTAGGGACCGAGCAGCTTCTCCAGCCAGGCCATCGCTTCGGGCACCACCTTGACCTTGGCCAGGGACTTGGCATCTCCGCGCGGAGTCCAGTAGGTGATGGGCACCCCGCTCGCCGACTTGTCGCGGGTCAGGTCGAAGTCACCGAACGCCGTCGTCACCAGGTACGACGACGCCGGCTCGGCCAGGTGCCAGCTGGTCGTCCGAGAGCCGTCCTGCTCCGCGACGTCCATCAGCTCGCCGTTGGCCACACCCGTCAACGGTGCCGGAACCGTCAGCGTGAAGTCGTAGAGCGCTTTGTCGGACGGCTGGTCGTTGACGGCGTACCAGGTGAAGGCGCCCAACGGCTCCTGCATCGTCCAGGTCTCACCGTCGTCGGTGATCGTCCAACCGGTGTTCTCGAAGTCGAAGCGCTGCACGGGCGCCTCGACCGACTCGGGCGTGCCGGCGTAGGCGATCTCCAGCTGGTAGCGCTGGTCGGCCTCGACCCCGTGGGAGACGACGAGGTCCTTGCCGTCCTTCTCGTAGTCGGCGGACTCGCCGTCCACCGTCAGCTCCGAGACCTCCAGCGGCTCACCGAAGTCGAGCTGGAACTCGTCGGCGGTCGTGGTGGCGCGGAACGTCAGCTGCTCGACGGCCGACAGCCGTCGCTCCTCGGGATCCCAGGACAGGGCCAGGTTGTAGTGCAGCGCATCGACCCCCGGGTCCCCGATCTCGGGGTAGTAGGAGTCCTCCCGCGGCTTGCTCAGCGCGGCGTCGAGCGCCGGTGCCTCGGGATCGGTCGACGACGATGCGCCGAGCGACGGCTCGACGTCGGCGTCCTGGTCGGGTTTGTCGTCGGCGCAGGCCGCAAGGAGCAACAGGGCTGCGGCGGATGCCGTAGCAGCCCGGAAACGGTTCGGCATCAGCTCTCCCTGAGCATCGGTCGGGCCAGGCGGCGGCCGTGGTGGATCTGTGCCTTCACTGTGCCCAACGGGGCGCCGACCTGCTCGGCGATCTCGTCGTAGGACATGCCGTAGACGTCGCGCAGCAGCAGCGGCTCGACGTACTGGGGATGGTCGCGCTCCAGGCTCTCCATCGCCTCCAGCAGGTCGAGCCGGGTGCCGGCGATGACGCTGGTGGTGCGCGGGTCCGGCCGGTCGAGCGCCGGCGAGGCGGGATCGCCGGCGGCACCGCTGGCGATGGCCTGGTTCTTCATCCGGCGGTAGGTCGTCCGGGCCGCGTTGACCGCGACCACGTGCGTCCACGTGGTGAAGCGGCCGTTGCCGTTCCAGGACCCGATCTTGGTCGCGATGCTGAGCAGCGCCTCCTGGGAGGCGTCCTCGGCATCGGGCGTGTAGGGCAGCACGCCGCGGCAGACGTTGAGGATCCGGGGTCGGATGGCGCCCAGCAGGTCGTCGAGCGCGCCGGCGTCGCCGGCCTGCGCCTGGCGGGCCAGCTCGTCGATCTCGTCGGGCTCGAGAGTCATGGGGTCATCCTCCCCCGAAGGCGTGAAACATAATGCAGGGGTGTCAGATGATTTCGGGCCCGCGCGCGGCATCCCCGACCGACTGGGTCGCTACGCGGTGCGTCGACGCATCGGCGCGGGCGGCTTCGCGACGGTCTGGCTGGCCTACGACGAGCAGCTCGACGCCCCGGTCGCGATCAAGGTGCTCGCCGACAACTGGCTCGACGACCACCACGTGCGGACGCGGTTCGTCGAGGAGGGCCGGTTCCTGCGGCGGGTCGAGTCACCCCACGTCGTCACGGTCTACGACGCCGGCGAGCTCGCCGACGGCCGGCCCTACCTGGTGATGACCTACGCCGACCAGGGCACGCTCGCCGACCGGCTCCAGGTCGAGGGTCTTTCGGTGGCGCAGGCGGTCGAGGTGGTGCGGCAGGTGGCCGAGGGGCTGCAGGCGCTGCACGACCGCGGGGTCCTGCATCGCGACATCAAGCCCGCCAACGTGCTCTTCCGCAGCATCGAGGGGCCGGGCGACACGCGCGAGCTGCGGGCCATGGTCGGCGACCTGGGGCTCGGCAAGGCGCTGGACATGTCGTCGCGGCTGACCATGATCGCCGGCACACCGTCCTACGTCGCACCCGAGCAGGCACAGGGCGAGTCACCCGATGCTCGAGCCGACCAGTACTCGCTGGGCGTGCTCACCTACCTGCTGCTGACCGGCCGCACGCCCTACACGCACGCGAGCCTGGCGTCCGCCGCCTCTCCCGAACCGCCGCCGAGCCTGTCCTCGGCCGACCGGACCTACCCGGCTGCCGCCGACGACGCCGTACGACGCGCGCTCGCCATCGAGCGGGCGGAGCGCTGGCCCTCGGTCGCCGCGTTCTCCGACGCGCTGGCCGTGGCGCTGAGCGACTCGGTCGGCGAGGAGGGCCACATCGGCCCGCGCTGGCTCCCGCTCGACCCCGAGCTCACCCAGCCGGGCGCCGCGCCGTCGCCGATGCCCGCCTCGGGCTCGCTGGGCGACCCGACGCCGCCCCAGCGCCGGCGCGCGCTCGCTGCCCTGGCCGGCGTGGCCGTCCTGGCGGCCGGCGGAGTCGCCGGCTGGGTCGCGCAGCAGCAGACCGACCCGGACCGCGCAGTCTCCGACGAGAACGGCTCGCTCACGGTGACCGTGCCCGACTCCTGGGAGGGGGCGGTCGCGGACGACGGCTGGACGCCGCCCGGCTCCAAGACGTCGTTCGCCGCCCTGTCGGTCGGCACCGACAGCGACTGGACCGACCCGACCTCGTCGGCCCAAGGGGTGTTCGTCGGGGTGATGCCGACGGCCGAAGAGTTCCCGGCGGTGCCGCTGCATCCCGAGTGCGGGAGCGCCGGCGACGCGGTGGAGAGCCGGCGTAATGGTCGCCAGTCGGTCACCGTCGTCTACGGCGACTGTCCCGGAGGCGTGACCGTCGAGCGGGTCGAGCAGATCGCGCGCAACCGTCTGCTGTGGGTTCAGATCCGCAGCGCCGACCGGGCCACGGCCAACCGGGTGCTCGACAGCGTCGAGACCCACGGCATCTAGCACGCTAGAGCGCCCGCAGGCCGCTCTTGAACTGCTCGAAGAGCCCGCGCAGGCCGACGTCGTCCTCTTTGCGTCCCACCACAGACATCTCGAGCGTTGCCTCGGACGAGCCCGGCGCAGCGAACCAGCGGAAGAAGTTGTAGCGAAGCCGGTTGGAGTCGGTGGTCCGGTAGGTGAAGTAGAGGGAGTCGTCCGTCTCCTCGAGGATCACCACGTCGAGGAGGTCCGCGAGGGCGAGCTTCTTGTTGCTGAGCATGGTCGCGGGAGGGATGTGGTCGTCGACGACCTTGACCCGCAGGCTGTAGCCGCCCTCCGTCGGCTCGTCCGCGGGGCGGAACCGCACCTCGCTCCAGGCCTCGATCTCCTTGGCGGGGATCTTCACGTCGTAGACGTTGTAGGCGGTCCATCCGCGCGGCGCGAGGTAGCTCCAGGTCTGGAGGTCGTTGCTCATCCGGTAGCGCGTGAACTCGGTCGGCGGGACCAGTGTCGTGTAGTCGATGTCCGGGTCGTACGGCGCGATGGACGGAGTCGACGGCTCGGGGACGCTGGGCGAGGCGGGCACCGGCGCCGCGTCGGCGAAGGTGTCGGGGCCGCGGTCGGCGAGCACGGCGCCCACCCCGAACCCCGCACCCACTCCGAGCACGGCGAGCAGCACGAGCGTCCCGAGGCGTCGTGCGTTCACGGCGACACCGTAACCGGCTTCGCGGTATGACAGTTCGTGTGCCAGAGTGTCAGAAGGTGTCACAACGTCGTCCCTGGGAAGAAGGAGCGCCATGAGCGAGGTCCTGTTCGAGAAGCACCAGGAGCGGCTGGCGGCGGCGCTCGCGGCGTCCGCCTCCCGCGAGTACTTCTCCGCGTTCGACGAGTCCCCCTCGCCGCGCGTCTACGGCGAGGGCGCGGCCGCCGACGGCAAGGCGGCGTTCGAGGCCTGGCTGGACGGACCCTTCCCGCTGGCCACGCCGGGCGCCGACGGCACGGTCGCGACCGAGCGGTCGCCCTACGGCTTCGACCTCGGCGTCGCCTATCCACGCGTGACCGACGTCGACGCTTTGTTGACCGCCGCCGCGTCCGGCATGAAGCCCTGGCGTCACGCCGGCCCCGCCGGGCGCACCGGCGTCTGCCTGGAGATCCTCGACCGCCTCCACGCCCGGATCTTCGAGCTCGCCCACGCCGTGCAACACACCAGTGGGCAGGCCTTCGTGATGGCGTTCCAGGCCGGCGGCGCGCATGCCCTGGACCGCGCGCTCGAGGCGATCGCCTATGCCTGGACCGAGATGACCCGCACGCCGACGACCGCGGTCTGGGAGAAGCCGAGTCGCGGCGAGCCGCTGCGGATGGAGAAGACGTTCACGGTCGTCCCGCGCGGTGTCGCCCTGGTGATCGGCTGCCACACGTTCCCGACCTGGAACTCCTGGCCGGGTCTCTTCGCCTCGCTGGTCACCGGCAACGCCGTGGTGGTCAAGCCGCACCCGGGCGCCGTACTGCCGCTGGCGATCACCGTGCAGGCCTGCCAGGAGGTGCTCGTCGAGGCCGGCTACGACGCCAACCTGGTCACCCTCGCCGCCGAGGACCCGGCCGACAAGCTGGCCGCGACGCTCGCGATCCGGCCCGAGGTGCGCCTGATCGACTTCACCGGCGGCAACGCCTTCGGTGACTGGCTCGAGGCCAACGCGCGGCAGGCGACGGTGTTCACGGAGAAGGCCGGGGTCAACACCGTGGTGGTCGACTCGACCGACGACTTCGCCGCGATGTGCCAGAACCTCGCCTTCTCGTTCTCGCTCTACTCCGGCCAGATGTGTACGGCGCCGCAGAACGTCTACCTCCCCGCTGGCGGCATCGGCACTCCTGACGGGGTGAAGTCGCCAGCCGAGGTGGGAGCCGGCATCGGCGCCGCCCTCGACCGGTTGCTCGGTGACGACGCCCGGGCGGTGGAGCTGCTCGGCGGCGTGGTCGACGACGGCGTGCTCACCCGGCTCCAGTCGGCATCGGATCGCGACGGGGTGGTGGTCGCGTCGCGCGTGGTCACGCACCCGGCGTACGCCGACGCCACGGTGCGCACGCCGGCCATCCTCTCCCTCACCGCGGCCGACGCCGACGTCTACGAGACCGAGTGCTTCGGCCCGGTCGCCTACCTGATCGAGACGGCCGGCACCGAGGAGTCGGTCGCGCTGTTCCGCGACACCGTGCAGCGCATCGGCGCGATGACCGCGTCGGTCTACTCGACCTCGGACCAGGTCGTCGCCGACATGCGCGAGGCGGCGCTCGACGCCGGTGTGGCCCTCTCGGAGAACCTGCTCGGCGGGGTCTTCGTCAACCAGTCCGCGGCCTACTCCGACTTCCACGGCACCGGCGCCAACCCGGCCGCCAACGCGTCCTACACCGATGGCGCCTACGTCGCCTCTCGCTTCCGCGTGGTGCAGTCCCGCCGACACCTCTAGCCCGCCGAAGTGCGCCATATGGTGGGCCGACGTGCGCCATATGGTGGGTTGAGGTGTCGCACTTTGCTCGGGATTTGGCGCACTTCGAGGGACCATTTCGCGCACTTCGCGGGGCAACTTTCGACGCTTCGGGCCTGCTGAGTAGCGTGCGCGGGTGAGCAACCTGCTGATCCGTGGCGCCCGCCTGGTGCCGCTGTCGCCGGAGGACGCCGCGCCGGATCACCCGGTAGACGTGCGGGTTGCCGGTGGCGCGGTCGTCGAGGTCGGTCCGGGCCTGACCCGTCCGCACGGCGTGGCCGAGGTCGCCGCCGACGGCCGATGGATCGTGCCCGGCCTCTGGGACCAGCACGTGCACCTCGGCCAGTGGACCCTGGCCCGGCAGCGCTTCGACCTGATCTCCGCGACCGGCCCCGAGGACGTCGTCGCCCGGGTCGCCGAACGGGTCGCGGAGGCTCCGGGTCAGACGGTGATCGGCTGGGGGCACCGGCCGGGAGGCTGGGCTCACTCCGGTCGCGTCGCCGATCTCGACGAGGTCTCGGGAGTCACGCCGGTCGTCCTGATCGCCGGCGACGGTCACCATGCCTGGCTCAACAGCGCCGCCCTCGCCGCGCTCGGCCTCCCGCCGAGGGAGGGACCCGACGAGACGGTCCGCGAGAACGAGTGGTTCGCGGCGTACTCGCTGCTCTACGAGCTCACCGGCACCGACGGCACGTCTCCGGACGCCTACCGTGAGACCCTCGAGGCCGCGGCGGCACTGGGCGTCGTCGGAATGGTGGACTTCGAGTTCGTCGGTGGCATCGAGGACTGGCTCGAGCGCTGGGGCGCCGGCTGTGACCTCCTGCGGATCCGGTCGGCGACCTACGTCGAGGGCCTCGACGACGTGATCCGACGCGGCCTGCGGACTGGCGACCCGCTCGCCGGCGACGACCGGCTCACGATGGGTCCGCTGAAGATCATCAGCGACGGCTCCCTCAACACCCGGACGGCATGGTGCTGCGAGCCGTACGCCGACGGCGACCGTCTGGAGCATCCCAGGGGTGCCGCCAACCTGTCGGAGTACGACCTGCGCCACCAGCTCGCCCGCGCCCATGTGTCCGGGCTCGAGGTCGCGACCCACGCGATCGGCGACGCGGCGGTGCGAGCAGCGTTGGATGCGTACGCCGCCACCGGTGCCCGGGGCTCGGTCGAGCACGCGCAGCTGACCACCCGCGACGACGTACGCCGGCTGGCCGAGCTGGGCCTCCGCGCCAGCGTCCAGCCGGCCCACCTGCTCGACGACCGCGATCTCACCGACCAGATCTGGCCCGGCCGGGCCGACCGCAGCTTCGCCTTCCGGTGGATGCTGGATGCGGGTGCCCGCCTGGTGCTCGGGTCCGACGCGCCGGTCTCACCGCTCGACCCCTGGCTGTCCATCGCCGCCGCGGTGCACCGCAGTGACGACGACCGGGAGCCCTGGAGCCCCGAGCAGGCGCTGACCGCTCAGGAAGCGTTGGCTGCGTCGGTCGACGGTCAGCCGATGGTGGCGCGCGGCTCGCGCGACGACCTGGTGCTGCTCGACCATGACCCGCTCGCCGCGACCGACGACCCGAGGACACACCTGCGTGGGACGCGCGCGGCGCTCACCGCCATCGGCGGCCAGGTCGTGCACTCGCGGCTGTGACCTGGGTCAGAGCGCGTCGAGCACCAGGTCGGCGACGGCCTGCTGCTCCGCCGGGAACGGATGCAGGGCCAGAGCCCGCCCCGGGTCGGTGGCGATGCCGTTGACCCACGGCTGGTCGGAGCAGACGTCGTGGCCGCGGCTGGCGGCGTACACGTCGATCGAGATCACGCCCGCCTCGCCGGCGGCCGCGCGGATCGCATCGGACAGGGCCCGGTTGACCGAGTCGACGTAGGCATAGTCGCCATCGGCGAGGGGGAGCCGGTCGGGGCAGGTGCCCGACGGCGGCAGGATCCGGGGGTAGTCGACCATCACCACGGTCGCGTCGGGAGCCCGATTCTGGACCTGCTCGATCGCGCGGCTGAGACGACCCTGGATCCGCGGGATCAGGTCGAGCAGCCGGTCGCCGGCACCCCGCCGGTTGTGGTCGCGGCAGGGCGCGCCCTGGGGGTCGTCCTCGTAGAGCTCGAGACAGCCGACCACCATCGACCCGAACAGCGAGAGGTCGTTGCCACCGATGCCGATCGTGACCAGGTCGGTCTCGGCGGTGACCGCGTCGAGCTGCGGTGCCTTGGTCTGGCCGTGGTTGACTTGCCGGCCGGTGAGATCGGTGGTGTCGGCGCCGGAGCAGCTGACGTCGACGAGCCGGCCAGCCGACAGCTCCGCCGCGATCAGGTGCGGATAGTTGCCGTTGGAGCGCAGGCAGGTGTCCGATGCGTCCGTGGTCGGCACCAGCGGCGCCGCCGTGTAGGAGTCGCCGATGGCGACGTAGTCGACGGGCTCGTCCCGGGATAGCGGGTCCGGGGAGTCGTCGTCGGCCTGGCACGCAACGAGCGCCGACGTCCAGAGTACGACGACGAGCACGCGCAGCCCGAGACGTCTCAGAGCTGGTCCTTGATCAGCTGGGCGAGGGCGGCCTGCTCCTCCGGAAAGGGATGCAGGAAGTTCGCCCGGGTCTGGTCCTGACTGTCGCCGTTGACCCACGGCTCCTGGGAGCAGATGTCGTGACCGCGACTGGCGGCATAGAGGTCGACCCACTTCACGCCCGCGTCCTTGGCGGCGTCGATCATCGCATCGGAGAGGGTTTCGAGGGTCGTGTTGATGTAGGCGCGGTCACCGACCGCATAGGTGAACGCTTTCGCGAGCTTGCAGGTGCCGCTGTTGGGGAACACCCTCGGATACGTCACCACGACGACGGTGGCGTTGGGTGCGTCGTCCTTCACCTCGTCCAGCACTGCAGCGAGGTTGTCCTTGATCTGCGGGATCTTGTCGAGCAGCACGTCGCCTCCGCCGGGGGTCGCTTTGCTGTCGGCGCACGGCGAGCCCTGCGGATCGGACGCCGCCAGCTGGTAGCAGCTGAACCAGTCGACGGAGAGGCTCTCGTCGTTGCCCCCGACGTTCACCGTGACCAGGTCGGTCTGGTCCGAGAGCGCATCGAGCTGGGGCGGCACGGTGGTGCCCCGTGAGTCCTGCTCGTCGGTCATCGCGTCCGTCGTGGCGCCCGAGCAGCTGACGTCGTCCAGCACGGCATCGGGGAGGAGCCTGGCGAGCAGCGCGGGGTAGTTGTCGTCCGAGCGGTAGCAGGGCAACGTCAGGTCGCCCTCCGGCGTGTGCGGCGCGGCCGTGTGGGAGTCGCCGAGTGCGACGTACTCGGTCACGTCGTCGTTCTCGGGCTCGTCGCCGTCGCACGCAGCCGTCGACAGCACCAGCAGCCCGGCGACCAGCCAGGCGGCCGGGCGTCTCACATCTGGTCCAGAATCAGGTCGGCTACAGCGCGCTGCTCGATCGCGAACGGGTGGTACGCCGCCGCGCGGGTCACGTCCGGATCGATGCCGGCGATCCAGGGGTCGTCGCTGCAGACGTCATGGCCGACGCTCGCTCCGGCGACATCGACGTACTCGGCACCCTCGACGCCATCGGTGGCCTCGCGCTGGGCGTCCGACATCATCTCGTTGATGCCGCGGACGTAGGGGTAGTCACCCTTGCCCAGCGGGACCCGGCTCAGGCAGTAGCCCCGCTCCGGGAGCAGGTGCGGATAACTGACCACCAGGATCCGGGCCTCGGGAGCCTCCTCGCGGATACCGCGCACCACCCTGGCGACCCGGCGCCCGATGATCTCGACCCGCTTCGCGAGGGAGTCGAAGCCGCTTGGACGGACCAGACGGTCCTGGCACGGTGATCCGTCGGGATCGTTCTTGGCCATCTGCACGCAGCGGCCGAAGAGCGTGCTGAAGAGCCGGAAGTCGTTGTAGCCGATGCTGACCGTGACCAGGTCGGTGTCCTCGGTCAGCGCGTCGAACTGGGGCGGATAGGTGACCGTGCCAACGGTCCGTTCGGTGGTCATGTGCTGCGTGGCGGTGCCCGAGCAGCTCACGTCGACCAGGGTCACTTCCGTCAGGGCATCCGCCACGAGGTGCGGGTAGTTGTTCTCGGACTGCAGGCACGCGTCGTGCCAGTCCGTGCCTGGCACACCGTGGGCGGCCGTGTAGGAGTCGCCGAGGGCGACGTAGATGAACGGATCGGCCTCCGGCTGTGCCTGCGGCTCCGGCGACTCGGACTCCGAGGGCTGCGCGGCCACGCGGCTCTCGCAGGCCGCCAGGAGCGGCATCAGGACCAGTACGACGAGCGCAGCCAGTCCGCGCCGCCCAAATAGGGGCAGCGCTGAGCGGCGGTCACCCCATGGCATGGGAAAACCGTATGCGGTCTAGCCCAATTTTTCTGGCTTGTCGCGCATGGCGAGAGCGATCGTGAGCATCAACACCTCGTCTGGATCCTCGAGTCGGTCGCCGTAGAGCTCCCGGAGCTGGCCCATCCGGTAGCGCACCGTCTGCGGGTGCACGAACAACGCGGTCGCGATCTCGTCGCGCCGGCCGTGGTGGAGCAACCACGCGCGCAGGGTCTCGGCGAGCTTCTCGGCCGATGCCGGGCGGAGCGTGTCGAGTGGGGCCAGCGCCTCGGCCCGCAGGTCGGCCAGGGCACCGGCATCGGCGCGCAGCACCAGCTCGGACAGGTGCTTGTCGGTGTCGCCGGTGAGCCCGAGCGAGCGCGCCCGCAGCGCGCGGTCGTAGGAGTCGCGCACCTCGAGCCACGGCCGCGGCGGCCCGGCCACCGCGCCCCGAGTCGCGATCGCGCGCAGCAGCGCCGACCGTCGGCGGCCGTGGGCGTCGGGCACCAGGAGCAGAGCACCTTCGTCGAGGTCGGGCAGGTCGGCGGCCTGCAAGGTGTGCGGCGACAGCTCGGCCAGCACCGGCCGCACCTGGGCCTCGGGCACGAGCAGCGCGGTCAGGGTCTTCGGTGGCGACCAGTCGGCCCGCTCGGTCGCGTTGACGACCGTGGTCTCGGGCGACCCCGACAACAGGTGGTGGGCGATCCGCTCGAGCAGCCGCTGGCGCACCCGGCCGGTCGTGTCGAGCTCGTCGGTGTGCCCCGCGACGCTGGCTGCGGACAGCTCGTCGATGTAGGCGAACACCAGCTCCGCGAACGCCGCCAGTGTGTCGGGTGGCATCCCGCTCGCCACGGCGGTCGTCGAGAGCTGGCGCCAGGAGACGCGGGCACCGATCCGGTACGCCGCCAGCAGCGCCTCCGTGCTCCGCCCGCTGCGGGCCTCACCGCGACCCAGCTGGTAGGCACCCTCGACTGCTGGGGCGGCCGGCGAACGCGGGTCGGCGCCGCGCCGCCCGCTGGCGAGCGTGAGGAAGCCGCCCAGGGCCAGCTGGACGGCGTTGCGGATGGTCTCGCCCATCGGTCCGCTGAACGCGTCGGTGTAGCTCGGCACCTCGTCGATGACCGCCGCGACCACGTATTCGGCCACGCCGGGCAGCTCGGCGCGCATGGCGTCGACCGCGTCCGGATCGAGCCGGAGACCGTGTCCGGCGGTGGTGCGCGGCGTACGGCGGGACATTTTTGTCTCCTGCGAACAATAGTGAGCGCAAAGTTCACGTCGGTTGGTCAGGAGTTTACTCCTCCGGCGTAGCACACTGGACCCATGAGCGAACTCGCCCTGCACCGGACGACCGGACGTGCGCCCCGACGGCGCGTGCGCGATCGACTGCGCGCTGTCGCGGAGGCCGCGCTCACCCCGTTGGACGTCGATGACGTGCTCGACGTGTTCCACCCGCTGCGCAAGGGAGCCGAGCTGCGCGGCCGGATCGTCGCCATCCACCCCGAGACCGCCGAGTCCGCCACGATCCTGATCAAGCCGAGCAAGGATTGGGCCGGCCACGTGCCGGGTCAGTACGTCCGGGTCGGCGCAGAGGTCGAGGGCGTCCGACTGTGGCGCACCTACTCCCTGACCCATGGCCCGCGCCCCGACCGCTGCATCAGCCTCACCGTCAAGGCGATCCCGGACGGCGTGGTGTCCAACCACCTCGTGCACTCGGCCCGTCCTGGCCAGATGGTGCAGCTCCAGCAGGCCGAGGGCGAGTTCGTGCTCCCCCAGCCGCTGCCGGGCAAGCTGCTGCTGGTGACAGCCGGCTCCGGCATCACGCCGGTGATCGGCATGCTGCGCAACTTGTTCTCACGCTCGACGAGGGTCGACACCGACATCACGCTCGTGCACGTCAACGTCAACTCGGACACCGCGATGTTCCGCGACGAGCTCCGGGCGCACGACGCTGCCGGCAACATCCGGCTGGTGGAGCGCTACGACGAGAGCCACGGTCTGCTGGACCTCGCCCATCTCGAGTCCCTGGTGCCGGACCTCGACGAGCGGCTCACCTACGCCTGTGGACCCGCCGGCCTCCTGGATGCGCTCGAGAAGCATCACGCCGAGCGCGGTCTCGAGCTCACCACGGAGCGCTTCCGGCCGGCCGTCTTCGCAGACGTCGCCAAAGATGGGCAGAGCGGCGGCACCGTCGTCTTCGCCAGCGGCGTGACCGTGGACGCCGACGGAAGCACCCCGATCCTCGACGCCGCCGAAGGTGCCGGCGTCCTGATGCCCAGCGGCTGCCGGATGGGCATCTGCATGGGCTGCGTCCTACCGCTGAAGGAGGGCGCCGTGCGTGACCTCCGCAACGGCACGGTCACCGTCGCCGTGCCCGGCGAGACCGGCCCGGCCGGCGTCCTGATCCAGACCTGCATCAACGCCGCTGCCGGCGCCTGCACCATCAACCACTAGACGGTGGTCGAGGTGCGAGGAGCGCCAGCGACGAGCCTCGAAACCACTCTCCGCAGACGAAAGGTCTACGACATGACTGTCATCACCAAGCAGCCCGTCAACCCCATCGCCCACCTCACCCCCGAGGACATCGAGCAGATCGGCATCGAGCTCGACGCCATCCGCCAGGACGTGATCGACGCCCGGGGCGACGCCGACGCGGCGTACATCCGCAAGGTCATCGACGTACAGCGCAAGCTCGAGCTCGGCAGTCGCGCCGTCCTCTTGGTCTCGATCTTCCCGCCGGCGTGGATCGCCGGCACCGTCGGCCTCAGCATCGCCAAGATCCTCGAGAACATGGAGATCGGCCACAACATCCTGCACGGCCAGTGGGACTGGATGCGTGACCCGAAGATCCACTCGACGACCTGGGAGTGGGACATGGCCACCCCCTCGGAGCAGTGGCAGCACTCGCACAACCAGATCCACCACACCTACACGAACATCGTCGGCAAGGACAACGACCTCGGCTACGGCATCATGCGGGTCGACGAGGACCAGCGCTGGCACCCGATGCACCTCGGCCAGCCCTTGTGGAACTTCATCAACGCCTGCTTCTTCGAGTACGGCATCGCGGCCTACGACCTCGAGCTCGGCGCGAACATCAAGCGCAAGAAGACCAAGGATCCCGAGTTCCAGAAGCGGGTCAAGGGCGTGCTCGCCAAGATCCGCAAGCAGGCCACCAAGGACTACGTCGTCCACCCTGCGCTGTCCCTGCCCACCGGCTCGTTCCTGCCGACCCTGGTCGCGAACTTCACGGCCAACGTGGTGCGCAACCTCTGGTCGCACTCGGTGATCATGTGCGGCCACTTCCCCGAGGGCGTCGAGACCTTCGAGCGGAAGTCGATCGACCCCAACGAGACCCGCGGCGACTGGTACGTCCGGCAGATGCTCGGTTCGGCCAACATCTCCGGCTCGAAGACGATGCACATCCTGACCGGCAACCTGAGTCACCAGATCGAGCACCACCTGTTCCCCGACCTGCCCTCGCGCCGCTACGCCGAGATCGCTCCGCGGGTGAAGGACCTGTTCGAGAAGTACGACCTCAACTACCACATGGCGCCGCTGCCCCAGCAGGTCTACTCGGCCTGGCACAAGGTGGTCCGGCTGTCGCTGCCCAACGGCTGGCTGGAGACGACGAACGCCCGCAACCTGCCTCAGCAGCTGAAGCTCCTCTACGGCATGTCCACAGGCGGACCCAAGGTCCGTCGCGCCGCCCAGGCCCGGCTGCAGCAGCAGGCCCGCAAGGTCGCCGCCTGAGTCACGCCGGCTCGACCGCGGCGAGGGCGGCGGCCCTGGTCCGGTACTCGGTGGGGCTGACCCCGCGCTCGCGGGAGAAGGCGGCGCTCAGCGCGAACCCACTGCCGTAGCCGACCTTCCTGGCTACGCCGGCAACCGTGGCGGTGGGATCGCAGAGCAGGTCGGCGGCCAGGGCCAGTCGGGACTCGGTGACGGCCATCAGGCTCAGCGGCGCGTGGTCCTCGACCCGGATGCAGAACGGCGGGTCCATCACGACCCGCAGCAGGAACGCACCTCGGGCCCGCGGTCCGTCGAGAAGCGATGCCAACGCATCCATGGACGCATCCTCACACGGAACCCGTTGACCCCTCCCGAACGTGACCGGGTTAAGGTCCAGCGCATCGTTCGCTGACTCTCGGAGGCTCGCCCATGCCCGCGTCGATCCGCGCTGTCCGCTGCCTGATCCTGGCCGGGACCGGCGCGGCGCTGGTGGCTGCCTCGCTGGCTGTGGCGGGGTCGGCTACCGCGCGGGACGCAGAGCCACCGACCCTGCCGCCACCGTCGTCCGCCGGGCACCTGGCCCGACCGGTGCAGCAGGACGTCGGAAACCCCGGCTATCACTACGCGGCGGCCCACACACAGACCCTGGCGAGGCCGGCCAGTGGGCTGACGGCGACCATGAGCGTCCACCAGCCCAAGCAGGTGCGGGGTCGGATGGGTCAGCACTCCATCGGCCAGATCGCGGTCGGGCGCAGCATCGACAGCTCCTACCTCGAGGCCGGCTGGCGCCAGTTCATGGACGGGCCGCGCCTGTTCGTCTACTGGCGACCGAGCGATGGCAGCAACACCTGCTACAACTTCGGGTGCGGCTTCCGCCCGAAGGGTCCCGGCCTCAAGCCCGGGGACGAGCTGACCCCCGACACCGAGATCACCCTCGCCTTCCAGCACGTGGGCAACAGATGGTGGCTGAAGGTCGACGGGAGGCGGTCGGGCTACTACCCCGACCGGCTGTGGCGAGGGCGCTTCAGGGGCACCGACTTCGCGCAGCTGTACGGCGAGGTCGTCACCGGCGCGGGGCAGCGAGTGTGCGCCGACATGGGCAACGGCAAGCTGGCCCGCAACCCGATGGCGGCCTACATGGACAAGGTCCACTGGCTCGACGGCCCCCCGGTCCGGCTGCACAAGGCCACCACGGTGCACGAGGTGCATCCGTTCACCTACCAGCAGACCAGCCCCAACTCTTTCCGCTACGGCGGCCCCGGGGAGTGCTGATCAGGGGTAGCTGATCCCCGTGGTCTGCTCGCTGATCTCCCACAGTCGGCGCTGCGCGGACACGTCGCGGGAGCGCTTGTTGCTGGTCGTCACTTGGGGTGCGCCCGACATCTCGCCCAGGCCGCCGGGCCCGCAGTAGGTGCCGCCCGGCAGGTCGGCGGTGGCGGCCATCAGGCTCGGCCACGCGCCGGCCGCCGCGGACTGCGAGACCGCCTTGACCGTCGCGTCCAGGATCGAGGCGATGCCGCCCGAGGACCGGCCGTACTGGCCGTTGGCAGCCAGGTGCGTGCCGGCGAAGCCGGGGTGGGCCGCCAGGGCCATGACCGGCAGGCCGGCCTCCCGGCAGCGCCTCTCCAGCTCGTAGGTGAAGAGCAGGTTGGCCAGCTTGGTCTGCGCGTACGTGGGCCAGCGCGAGTAGCGACCCTGCTGACTCCGTGGTTCGCCGAGCGGCGCGGAGCGGGCGTAGCGGTGGAACTGAGAGGACACCGTGACCACCCGGGCTCCCTCGCTCGCGACCAGCTGTGGCAGCAGCAGTCCCGTGAGCAGGAACGGGCCGAAGTGGTTGGTCGCCAGCTGCAGCTCGAGGCCGTCCTCGGTGCGGTGCTCCGGAGTGCCCATGACTCCGGCGTTGTTGACGAGTACGTGGATCGGGCCCAGCCCGCCGGCCGCGGCTGCGGCCGCGCGAACCGAGGCGAGGCTGGAAAGGTCGACGGTCAGTTGTTCCAGGAGCGCGGCGGGCACCTCGGCGCGGATGGCCTCCTCGGTCTCGGTCAGCCTCGCTTCCGTGCGTCCGGCCAGGACCACGCGCGCGCCCCGGCGGGCCAGCTCGAGGGAGGTGTGGTGTCCGAGCCCGCCGAGCGTCGTACCGGTCACCAGGATGGTGCGCCCTGCCTGGTCGGGGATCTCGGCGAGGCGCCAGGTGACGCCGGCGCTCACGGGGTCGTGGCGAGGGCGTCGAGGATCTTCGCCGCCAGGTCGCCGTCGCCCGCGGTCGCTACCGCTCCGGGCTCCGCGGAGCGGCGACCACCGGCTTGGACGATGAAGGACTCGCGGTCCATCGCCAGAGCCACGGTCGGCGACTCCGGCAGCTCGGGGAGCCGCTCGCCTCGCCCGGCGTCGTTGACGGTGAAGGCGATCGGCGGCTGTCCGCTCACGTCGAGCACGGCCGTGGTGCCGGTAGGCGCACCGGCCCGCTTGGCGATCACGTAGCCGAAGGCCTCGGCGAGGTACACCGAGGTGTGCTTGGCCGCAGCCGTGTCCATGTCACCGGGGCGACCGATCGCACGGCGTACGTCCTGGTTGTGCATCCAGACGTCGAGTGGCCGGTTGCGCAGCAGCGTCTCCCAGTTCCACGGAACGCCGCCGAAGATCGTCTTCGGCGTGCCTTGGCCGTCGGTCGGCGGGTCGGCGAGGAGAGCGGTGTGCCGCGACGTGGCGGCCTCGCGGATCTCGTTGATGATCGCGTCGGGGGTGGCGTCGCGGCGGTTGACCACGCCGATCTCGGTGTAGAGACCCATGTAGCCGGTGACGTGCGGCGGATCGCCGATCTCTGCGGTCTCCTCGGGGGCGCCGGCCAGGATGCCCTCCAGGTGGGCCGTGTGCGACGCGCAGGCCTTCACGTCCCAGCCGGGCAGGTCGGTCGGCGTCGACCACTGCTCGGCAGGGACGCTCTCGAGCAGCTCGATGAAGTCGTTGATGGCCTGCCACCAGACATCGATGTAGCCCGCTAGGCGTTCCTGGTCCGTCATGGGCGACACCATAGGCAATGAATCGGCTCGTGCGCAGAGTGGTCTTCTCCCTGGTCGGGGTGCTGGCCCTGGCCACCGGTTGCTTCGCGGGCAAGGAGACCCGGGAGGGTGCCGACAAGCTCGAGGACGCGCTCGGTACGCCGTCGTGGGCGCAGTCGGTGGACGTCGAGACCAGCGTCAGCGGTCTGACCGACGACGAGGTCGTGACCACCGTCGTGCTGAACCGGACGCCACGGCCGACGAGATCGCCGACTTCGTCCTCGAACATCCCGACCAGGTCGAGCACGCCGGCCTCGGCCTGGGCTTCGCCGACCTTCGGTTCGAGGGGAGCAACGGCGCGGCCCTGACGGTCCAGTACGCGGAGCCGACGGACGAGGACGGCGTACGTGGCGTCGTGAGCCGGTGGCTAGCGCTCCGGTCGATGTTCGATGCCAGTTCGACCGCCGAGCTCTCGCGCGCGACCGGAGGCAATGCCTACACCACGTCTCTCGTCGGGCGCCGGCGAGGTGTCGATGTCGCTGACCGCGCTCACGATGCCGAGCACCGCTGACGTCACGGCCTGGGAAGAACATCACGCCGGCCAACTACGGCGACCATCTCTGGTCGGCCCTGCAAACACGGCTGCGAACCGTGGCAGGTCTCGGCGGCGGGTGGAGCTACCTGGTCCAGTGGGCGCCGCAGGATGTGCCGTCCAACACCACGATCCTGCTGTCCCTGCTCGACGACCAGACGCCGATCGACAACCACGATGCGGCATCGCTGTGGGGCAAGCAGGCCGAGGACTACGTCGACGGGCTGTGACTCAGCCCAGCGCCAGCATCGCGGCAATCCCCAGCATCGTGAGCCCGATGAGCACGTCGAGCACCTGCCAGGCTCGCGCGCTGCTCAGCAACCCATGGGCAAGACGCGCGCCGTAACCGAGTCCGGCGAACCACAGGAGGCTGGCCACCGATGCGCCGGCCGCGAACCACCACCGGCTCTCGTGCGTGTTCGCGATCGAGCCCAGCAGGAGCACGGTGTCGAGGTAGACGTGGGGGTTGAGCCAGGTCAGCGCTACCGCGGTGGTGACGGCCATCGCCCGAGTGGCAGGTCCCTGGCGGGCCGCCTCCAACGAGTCAGCCTTCCGCGCCCGGAGCAGTGACAGGACGCCGTACGCCGCGAGGAAGGCGACGCCGAGCCACCGCACGACGTCGATCGCCCGGGGTGCCTCCTCGACGATGACGCCGATCCCGCTCACTCCCGCCAGGATCAGCACCAGGTCGGAGATCGCGCAGATCGCGACCACGATGCCCACGTGCTGGCGCGCCAGGCCCTGTCGCAGCACGAATGCGTTCTGCGCGCCGATGGCGATGATGAGCGACAACCCGGTGAGCAGGCCGGCCCCAGCTGAGGTGAGCACGCCTCGACGCTAAGGTCCGCGACGGGTTAAGACCAGCGAATGATTCTGTTGAACCATTAGCCTAGCTTCATGTCGATCCAGCCGGCTCAGCTCGAAGCGCTCGTTGCCGTGGTGGAGCAGGGCACATTCGAGGCGGCCGCGCGACGGTTGTACGTGACGCCGAGTGCGGTCAGCCAGCGGATCCGGGCCCTGGAGTCGACGGCGGGCCAGGTGCTCGTCCAACGGTCGACCCCGTGCCGGGCGACGCCGGCCGGCGAGACGCTGCTGCGACTGGCGCGCCAGATCCGCCTGCTCCAGGACGAGGCCGACCAGGCTCTCGCCGGCGAGCGTCAGGAGGTCGTCGACCTGCCGGTCGCGGTCAACGCGGACTCGCTGGCCACCTGGCTGCGGCCGGTGCTCGAGGGCGTAGCGGCCTGGGAGGGCGCCATGCTCCGGCTCCACGTCGAGGACCAGGCATTCTCGGCCGACCTGCTGCGCAGCGGCGAGGTGCTGGCCGCGGTGACCTCCGACCCGAGTCCCGTACAGGGCTGCGTGGTCGAGCGCATCGGCACCCTCCGCTACACCCCGGCCGCGGCACCGGCTTTCGCCGAGCGGTGGCGGAAGGGCCGCGGCTACGACTGGGCCCGGATGCCGGCCGTGGTCTTCAACGAGAAGGACGCGATCCAGCACGATGTGCTTGCCGCTCGTGGCCTGTCGGCACCGCCGATCGTGCACCGGGTGCCGAACTCACATGACTTCCACGAGGCGGTCCGGGCGGGCCTGGGCTGGGCGGCCATCCCCGACCCGCAGCTGTTGCCCGACCTCGAGGCCGGGCGACTCGTCGTACTCGCACCACGAGAGCACGTCGACGTCGAGCTGCACTGGCAGCGCTGGCGTCTCGATTCACCAGCCCTGGACCGGCTGACCGAGTTGGTACGCAGCGCGGCTCGCGCCGGCCTCAGGCCTCGTAGCGCCGTTCGGTGACCTCGGTTGGGCCGGCGACCGGGCGCGTACGCCTGTTCAGCGCCACGGCCAGCATGATGGCCAGCACTCCGATCAGGAGGAAGATCCAACCGAGCGTGTTGCCGGCGATCGCGTCGTCGACGCTGGCCGGCAGGTCGACGGCCCCCGTCACGAGGATCAGACCGAGGACGAGCAGGACGATGCCGATTCCGATACCCATGCTCACCGGTACCCCGTTGCACCCGAAATAACGCTGACCCGTCCGCACCCGGTTCCTGAGGAGGCGAGGGACGAGCCGTCTCGAAGGGCCGACGGGTCAGCCTGTGAAGCGGTGGGCGAAGCCTTAGAAGGCGGCCTCGTCGAGGTCCATCAGCGACAGGTCGGTGGCCTGGGCGATGGCGAGCTCGGCGCTGATCCTCGGCAGGTTGGTCTGCGCGAAGAACTGCGCAGCCGCGACCTTGCCTTCGTAGAACGCCTGGTCCTTGCCAGCGTCACCGCCGAGCTTGTCGAGAGCGACCTCGGCCTGGCGCAGCAGCAGCCAGCCGCAGACCACGTCGCCGAGCGCCATCAGCAGGCGGCTGGTGTTGAGGCCGACCTTGTAGATGTTGCGCAGCTCGCCGCCCTCGGAGGAGGCGTCGGCTGACATCAGGTCGCTGATCATGTGCCCGACCATCGCGTTGGCGTCCTCGAGTGCCTTGGCGAGCAGCTCGCGCTCCACCTTCAGCCGGCCGTTGCCGGCCTCGGCGTCGATGAACTTCTGGATCTCGCCCGCGAGGTGGCCCAGCGCCTTGCCCTGATCCTTGACGATCTTGCGGAAGAAGAAGTCCTGGCCCTGGATCGCGGTGGTGCCCTCGTAGAGGGTGTCGATCTTGGCGTCGCGGACGTACTGCTCGACGGGGTACTCCTGCAGGAAGCCGGACCCACCGAACGTCTGCAGCGACTCGGTGCCGAGCAGCACCCACGAGCGCTCCGAGCCGTAGCCCTTCACGATCGGCAGCAGCAGGTCGTTGACCGCCGCGGCCAGCTTGTTGGCCTCCGAGTCGGCGTCGCCGTTGTGCTCGGCGATCAGCACCTGGTCCTGCCAGGAGGCGGTGTAGAGCACCAGCGCGCGCATGGCCTCGGCGAACGACTTCTGCACCATGAGGGAGCGGCGTACGTCGGGGTGGTGGGTGATCGTCACCCGCGGCGCGGTCTTGTCGGCGGCCTGGGTCAGGTCGGCACCCTGCACCCGCTCCTTGGCGTAGTCGAGGGCGTTGAGGTAGCCGGTCGAGAGCGTGGCGATGGCCTTGGTGCCGACCATCATCCGGGCGTTCTCGATGACCTGGAACATCTGCGCGATGCCGTTGTGCACCTCGCCGAGCAGCCAGCCCTTGGCCGGCTCTCCCCCTCCACTGGCAGAGTCTCCGAAGGTGACCTCGCAGGTGTTGGACACCTTGATGCCCATCTTGTGCTCGACGTTGGTGACGTAGGCGCCGTTGCGCTCGCCCGTCAGCTCGCCGGTCTCGTGGTCGAAGTGGTACTTCGGCACGATGAAGAGGCTGAGGCCCTTGGTGCCCGGCCCACCGACGCCCTCGACGCCCACAGGGCGGGCGAGCACGAGGTGGATGATGTTCTCCTGCAGGTCGGACTCACCCGAGGTGATGAAGCGCTTGACGCCCTCGATGTTCCAGGAGCCGTCGTCGTTGGCGGTGGCCTTCGCCCGGCCGGCGCCCACGTCGGAACCGGCGTCGGGCTCGGTGAGCACCATGGTGGTGCCCCACTCGCGGTCGACGATCAGCCGAGCGATGCGCTGGTCGCGCTCGTTGCCGTTGGCGGCGATGACGCCGGCGAAGGCCGGGCCGCAGCCGTACATCCAGATCGGGGCGTTGGCGCCGAGCACCATCTCCGCGATCGCCCAGTTCAGCGTCGAGGGAGCCGGCGTACCGCCGAGCTGCTCGGAGATCTGCAGGCGCCAGTACTCAGCGTCCATCCAGGCGCGGTAGCTCTTCTTGAACGACTCGGGCAGCGGCGCGGTCGCGGTCTCCGGGTCGAAGACCGGCGGGTTGCGGTCGCTGTCCTCGTAGGACGCGGCGAGGTCCTCGCGGGAGAGCCGGTCGACCTCGGCCAGGATCGAGCGCGAGGTCTCGCCGTCGACCTCGGCGAAGGGGCCGGTGCCGAGGATCTCGTCACGGCCCAGCACCTCGAAGAGGTTGAACTCGATGTCTCGGAGGTTGCTCTTGTAGTGGCTCACTGACCCACCGTTTCTGTGTCTCGGGATTCGGCCTCGACGATTGCTACTAGTCGGTAACTTAATAATAGGAGGGCCCTAGCAGCGACGCAAGCCAACGCGACGATTGGTGAGCCGAATCTCCTTGTTTGATGGGGGATTCCAGCACGTCACTGGTGCCGGACCAGCGGGCAGAAGGCGCCTAGATCCAGTGATTGGGTCGAGAAATCTGACACACTGGACGCATGCGAGTTTCCGCCAAGTCCGACTACGCCCTGCGCGCGCTGATCGAGATGGCAAGCCGGGTGGACGGACGGGCGGTGAGCGCCGAGGAGCTCGGCAAGCTGCAGGACATCCCGCACGGGTTTCTGCAGGCCATCCTCGCGGACCTGCGCCGGGCGGGGATCGTGATGTCCCAGCGCGGCCAGTCGGGCGGCTGGCGGATGGGTCGACCTCCCGAGGGCGTGACGGTCGCCGACGTGATCCGCGCCGTCGACGGGCCGCTGGTGTCGGTCTACGGGCTGCGGCCCGAGTCGGTGAGCTACAACGAGTCGGCCGACGTGCTTGCAGCACGTCTGGATCGCCGCTCGCCGCTCGCTGCGTGACGTCTTCGAGGAAGTGTCGATCCAGCAGCTCGCCGACCACAAGCTGCCCAAGGCGGTCACCTCACGCACCGCCGATGACGACGCCTGGCAGCCCCACTAGACCCGACTCAAACTCGGGTCGAGGGCGAGAGGGTCAGGCGGCGGTCTTCCTGCGGCCGAGACGCTTCTTCGCGGGCTGCTGCTGGGGGCGGGCGGCCAGCGACAGCGACGCCGTACCGAATCCGATCGTGCGGCCGAGCTCGCGCCACACGTGGTCGGACCCCTGCTCGGGCGTGAACTCGATGACGTGCAGTCGCTCCGGCTTGCGTACGGCCTTGCCCCAGCGCCCGAGCGGCTCGGTGATGTCGTCGCCCGCGCGCGCGACCAGGACCACGTGGACAGCCAGTCCGGGCAGCTGGTCGACCAGGAGGTCGATCTGCTCGGGCGCCGCCCCGGCCAGCAGCGGCTGGCTGAGGACGAAGTCGCTGGTGCCCTTCGCCTTGAGGATGCGCCGGCAGATGCCAGCCCACGTCCCCTCGACGTCGCGCCGCTTGTAGCCCCAGGCCTTGTGGGTCCGGGTCATCTCGATCGCGGCCAGGAACGTCTCGCCGGCGTTCTCCGCCGCGACGGTCATGCCGAGCTCCGCCAGGGCGTGCCGGTAGGTGAACAGCGCCTTCTCGACGGAGGAGTCGCCCACGAGACCTACGTGGAGGAAGACCTTGCGCTTCTTGGCCATACCGCCACGGTGACAGCAGCGGGTGGCCCGATGGTGAACGTGACGTGTGGCGCGAACGACGTGTCGGCGACCGGGGGTTTCGGTGGTCGAGTAACTGCCGAGGAACGAGGCAGCTGTATCGAAACCTAGAACGTGTTCCAGTTCGGGCCTAGCATGGCCTCCATGATCACGTCGGACGCCATCACCTGGAACGCCTCGAACGACCCCCACCCGGCGCGGGCCGCGTCGCAGCGCTCGTACTCCGCCGTCGCCAAGGGCGACCTCGATGAGTGGTTGACGGTGTACGCCGAGGACGCCGTGCTGGAGGACCCGGTCGGGCCCTCGATGTTCGACCCCGAGGGCCAGGGCCACCACGGCCACGAGGGGATCTCGGCGTTCTGGAAGCTGGCCATCGAGCCGATCGAGAAGTTCGAGTTCAACATCAACGAGTCGTTCGCCAACGGCAACACCTGCGCGAACATCGGCCACATCAAGACGTCGTTCGCGGACGGCTCCTCCACCACGACCGACCTGATCATGGTCTACGTCGTCAACGACGACGGTCGAGTCGCCTCGATGAAGGCGTACTGGGAGCCCGACCGGACCATGGCGTCGTTCACCAAGGCGTAGCACCTGGTAGGTGTGCAACATTCCTGATCGCCAGTGCGTCGAAAGGGTGACGCCAGCCAAGGAGTGACATGCCGAACGACCTCGGAGCCCGCTCCGAGCAGGAGTTCGAGGAGTTCGCGCTCGCGCGGACGCCGCAGCTCTACCGCTCAGCGTGGCTACTATGCGGTGACCGTCATCAGGCGGAGGACCTGGTCCAGGAGACGCTGGCCAAGGTCTACGTCCGGTGGCGGCGTCCGTTGAGTGCCCGCATCGACAACCCCGCGGCGTACGCACAGACGACGCTGACTCGCACGTTCCTCAGTGCCAAGCGTCGCCGCAGCAGCACCGAGCTGCCCTGTGCCGATCAGTTCTGGGCAGATCTGTCCGACTCGCCCGTTACTGATCACACAGCGGCCAGTGACGTGCGGATCGCGTTGTGGGACGCGCTGGCCGAGCTCGCGCCGGCCGACCGCGTGGTGCTGGTGCTGCGCTACCTCGAAGACCTCAGTGTCGACGAGGTGGCCGGACGGATGGGGACGTCGTCCGGAGCCGTGCGCAGCCGCTCGTTGCGGGCGCTGGAGCGGATCCGTGGTCGCTTGGACCTGTCACCCCTTCTCACGAAGGAACAACTGTGAACCCGACCGAACAGCACCTGACGACCCTGTTTCGCGACTCCACCGACGAGCTCACCCCGGACGTTGGCGATCTGGTCGCCGGCGGTATCTCTCGCGGGCGGACCCGCCGTCGTCGCGAGGGCGTGGGGCAGCGCTCGCCGCGGCCGTCGTGATCGGCGTCATCGGCGTCGCGGCGAGCGTTGCCCCTGGCCTCGGCCACGGCGACTCGGCACCTGCGTTCGCCGACGACCCCAAGCCCACGAAGCCCGTCCCGGAGCCCGCAGCGCCGGAGCCCGACAACCGCCCGGATGCGGCACTCGGAATCGCCGCGGTCAATATCCCCGGGCAGTTCGCGGCGATGCTTCCTGCCGGAGAGCTGGGTGCGGTGCTGACCGACGACCCGTACCCCTTGGTCAACACGAAGGACGAGCGCATCGTCCACTTCCTCTGGGACGGCACCCTGACCACCTTCATCATCGAGCCGGCCTCGGGCCTGGGTTCGTGCGAGGAGTTCGCTGCCCAGGGGGACGGTGTCTGCCAGGTTGTGGGCGGCTTGGAAACGCTCACCTGGGGGCCGACGACGGCCGACGAGGTCACGTCGCAGGGGGTCGAGGTGTGGCAGCACGGCTACGTCGTGAGCGCGCTGTCCTACAACGCCCCCGACGGCAAGGACGTCGCGCCAGTCGTGGACGCGCCGCCGGTCAGCCTCGAGCAGCTGACGCAGCTCGTCCGCAGCGAGGTGTGGTTCAGCTAGCCGGCGACCCGGCCGAGCCAGGCGACGAGTGGGTTCAGCGCCCGCCAGTCCTCGCGGACCCGGTCGAGCAGCTCGGGGGAGTGGATGAGCTTCTCGAAGCCGTACTGCTTGCCGACCACGATCTGCTTGTGGCGGAGCAGGTCGATCCGGGTGTGGTCCTTGCCGTAGCCGCGGGGCGCGGTCTTGAGCTGCTCACCACCGACCTCGAACCCGGCCTTCTCGAGCCTGGTGAGCAGGCGCTTCAGCTGGGGTCCGGTCCGGTCGTCGGCGATCGCGTCGCGGATGGCGCCGAGCCGCTCGCCCGAGGCCTCATAGAAGCCACCGCCGACCCGGACGCCGCGCGGCGAGAGCTCGACGTACCACCCCATGGCCGGGCCCGCCGAGACGAACGCGCCCTGGTGGGTCTTGTACGGCGTCTTGTCCTTGGCGAACCTCACGTCGCGGTAGGGCCGGAAGATCTTGGCGCTGCCGAACTCCGGCTCGAGTGCCTCGCAGAGCGCGGTCATCGGCGCCTTCACGGCCTCGTCGTAGACGGCCTTGTGGGCTTCCCAGTAGCTCTTCGAGTTGTCGACCTCGAGGTCGTCGTAGAAGTCGAGCGCTGCGACGGGGAACCCGGTGAACTCCACGGAACCGACCCTACGACCCCCGACGAGAACCCCGACCGGCGACGGCGGGTAGCGACCCAAGGGCCACCGCCCGCCGTCTGCGCCGGAGCGCGGGGGGCATTGCCCGGCACAGGAACAACGCACCATTACTGCTGTAGTGACGGGTCGAACCCCAACCGTGACCCAGATTTGTCAATGGCGTTTGCGGGCTATATCGGAGCGGATGACGAGATTCGAACTCGCGACATCGACCTTGCGACATCGACGTCGGGTTCAGTGTCGCGCTCGGCGCGATCTTGGGTGGAATCGGAGCGGATGACGAGATTCGAACTCGCGACATCGACCTTGCGACATCGACGTCGGGTTCAGTGTCGCGCTCGGCGCGACCTTGGGTGGAATCGGAGCGGATGACGAGATTCGAACTCGCGACATCGACCTTGGGAAGGTCGCGCTCTACCAACTGAGCTACATCCGCGGGGCGTACGGATCGTACCTGTTCGGGTCGTCGCTCGCCCGGCTAGGGTGCGTGCGTGCTGCTCTCAGACCGCGACATCCTGGCCGAGATCGACCAGGGCCGGATCGCCATGGATCCGTGGGAGCCCGGGATGGTGCAGCCCTCGTCGATCGACGTCCGGCTGGACCGCTTCTTCCGGGTCTTCGAGAACCACCGCTATCCCCACATCGACCCGGCGGCCGACCAGTCCGACCTGACCCGGCTGGTCGAACCCGAGGGTGATGAGCCGTTCATCCTGCACCCGGGAGAGTTCGTGCTGGGTTCGACGTACGAAGTGGTCTCGCTGCCCGACGACATCGCGGCCCGCGTGGAGGGCAAGTCGTCGCTCGGTCGCCTCGGCCTGCTGACCCACGCGACGGCCGGCTTCGTCGATCCTGGCTTCTCAGGTCACGTGACGCTCGAGCTGGCCAACGTGGCGACGCTGCCGATCAAGCTGTATCCCGGCATGAAGATCGGGCAGTTCTGCTTCTTCCGGCTCTCCTCGCCCTCCGAGCACCCCTACGGCTCGGAGAAGTACGGCTCCCGCTACCAGGGCCAGCGTGGCCCGACCCCGTCGCGGTCGTTTCAGAACTTCCACCGCACCCCGATCTGAGGGGCGCCCCATGAGCCGGACCGTGCAGGACCAGCGCCTGCCCACGAACCGGGCGGTGCTCGCGGTTCTGGCGCTGTACTCCCTCTACCTCCTCACTCGGATCTCGCTGATGCAGCGCGCGCCGATCTTCTGGGACGAGGCGTTCCATGCCGTGGAGGCCCAGACCGGGCTCGACGATCCGGCTCAGCGGTTCCAGTTCATCGCCGACGGCAAGCCGCCGCTGTTCAACTGGGTGTCGATCGTCCTGGTCGACCTCGGCCTGGAGCCGCTGACCGCCGTCCGCACCGTCTCGCTCATCGCGGGCCTGGTCACGCTCACCCTCGTCCTGCTCCTCGGTCGGTGGATTGCGGGGGACTGGGCAGGGCTGACTGCCGGCACCCTCTACGTGCTGAGCCCGTTCGCGCTGGTGCACGACACCTACGGTCTGATCGACGGACTCTTCGCCGCCTGCGCGATGCTCGCATTGTGGCTCCAGATCCAGCTGGCGCGCAGACCCGCGGCACTGACCGCAATCGGTGTCGGACTGGCCATGGGGGCGGCGATCCTGACCCGGCAGATCGGCTACCTCGGCCTGCTCCTGCTGCCGTTGAGCCTGCTTGCGTTCGACTGGAAGTCGTCGCGCCGCCGGAAGCGGCTGCTGGGCTGGGCCGGCTGCGCCGTCCTGGCCGCGGTGGTGGCGTTGGCACTGAGCGCGGTGCAGAAGCTGGCGCCGTACGAGGAGATCGTGACGCCGCGACAGAACCGCACTGTCGGAGACGCACTCGGCGACCCGTTCGCCAACGTCGACGCCCTCTGGTCACCGTTCGCCGAGACGTTCACCGGCTACGTCGGTTGGGCGGTCCTCCTGCTCGCCCTGGTGGCGGTGGTCGCCGGAGTGATGCAGCGCGACGGCCGAGTCCTGCTCCTGGCCGCGTGGGTGCTGGCCCCGATCGGGCTGGTGTTCCTGCTTCTCCAGTTCGGCTTCCCCCGCTACTTCTTCAGTGCCGGGCCGCCCATCCTGGTGCTGGCCGGCAGCGGCGCCGTGGTGCTCGCTCGCGTCCTCGCGAAGGTGTTGACGGGACGGCCCCTGTTCCTGGCCCGCGTCGTCGGTGCGGTGCTCGTGCTGATCGGGCCAGTCCTGGTCGGGACGCGGATCCTCACCGATCCCGAGGGCCCGCGGTATCCGAGCAATGACACCTTCCAGTACGTCGCCGGCTGGCCGGCCGGGACCGGGCTGGAGGATCTCAAGGACATCATCGAGCGCGACGCGGGGCCCGGCACCAGCGTCGTGGCCGGCGTCTACTACACGCCCTGGAACCTTGCGGTGCAGTTCGACGAGCCGCACCGGATCCCGATCGGTCAGATCCCCTACGCCGACGGGGTGCGCGTGAAGGCGTCGCGCGGCCGCACGATCGAGTTCTACCCGGCCAACGCCACCCAGGCGGTCGGCGCCCAGTTCGTCCTCGAGCACGGCACGTTCGGCCTGCCGCCGTACATCGACCTCGGGCAGTACCACCTGGTCGCGAGTCTCGTGAGACCCGAGGCCCCGGCGGTGGGGGACGAGAAGCCGGCCCGGGAGGCCGTGCTCCTCTACGAGCGCAACTGATAAGGTCATCCTTACTTAGGATTACCTAACTAGGGGACGCGGAATGACACAGGCAGACCAGGTTGATCGGGCCGAGCAGACCGGACTGCCGTTGCTCCTCGAGGAGCTCCAGGTGGTCCGGGTCGAGCGCCTGTCGCCCAGCTTCGTCCGCGTCGAGCTCGGCTCACCGGCGCTCGCCGAGTTCGGGGTCGACGGGCCCCTCTACGACCAGCGGATCAAGCTGATCTTCCCCGGAAGGCACGGTCTCCCGTCGTTCGACCGGACGGAGGAGCCCGCGATGGCGTCCTGGTACGGCAGGCCCGAGGAGGAGCGCGGCTACATGCGCACCTACACCGTGCGCGAGGTACTCGGCAATGGGGTGGACACGCGGCTGGTCGTGGACTTCGTGATCCACGGTCCGGACGAGCCCTCCGGCCCGGGTGGTGACTGGGGTGCGCGTGCGGAGGTCGGCCAGCGCGTGGTGGCCGTGGTCCCGAAGAGGGGCCTGCCGTTCGGTGGCATCGAGTTCGACCCGGCCGGTGCGACCCAGCTGCTCGTGGTCGGCGACGAGACCGCCCTTCCCGCCATCGCGCGGATCCTCGAGGACCTGCCTGCCGACGCGAAGGGTTCGGTGTTCGTGGAGGTGGCCGTCTCCGACGACATCCAGGACCTGCGCCGGCTTCCGGGCATGACCGTCACGTGGCTGCCGCGCAACGGGCGCGCTCGTGGGTCCGAGATCCACGGTGCGGTGCTGGGACTGCTCGGCGCCGACGTGGCCGAGCAGTTGGTCGACGAGATCGACCCCGACCTCTGGGAGACGCCGACGTACTCCTCCTCGGGCGAGGACGTCGACGCCTCGGTGGTCGTGGTTGGCCACGACTACGACGGGCTCTACGCCTGGATCGCCGGCGAGGCCAAGCTCGTCACCGGCCTGCGCCGCGCGCTGGTCAAGGACCTCGGCATCGACCGTCGCCAGGTCTGCTTCATGGGCTACTGGCGCGTCGGCGTCGCGATGAAGTCCTAGGAGCCCGCGGTCACCCGTCCAGGCGGTCGGCGACCCGGCGCAGCCGGCTGGCCAGCGACTGGCGGTGGTGGTTACGCACCCGGGGGGTGGAGGCGCGACTGACGCGCTCCTTGATCTGCTGACGGGCGACTGCTTCGACGAGGTGCTCGTTCATGATGGTGCTCCTTCAGGTGGGTGGGTGTGCGGTGCGTGAGGGTGTGCGTGTTCACTTCTCGGTCAGGACGATGTCGCCGCTGACGGTCTTGGCGCGGACCTCGACGTAGTCGGCCCCTTCCTCGGGCTCGCCGGCTCCGGCGAGGCCGGAGCGGATGCTTCCGGACACGGTGGTCAGGTCGGTCCAGACGGGGATGCCGGCCGGGATGCCGACGTTGACATCGCCGGAGGCCCCCTTGGCAGTGACCCGCCCGCGGTTCGCCCGGCCGATCAGGAAGTCGCCGCTGCCGGTCGACATCGACACGTCGCTCTCGGCTTCGGAGACCTTGAGGTCGCCCGAGCCCGTCTTCACGACGGCCGGGCCGGCGGTGGTGCCGAGCTGGACGTCGCCGGAACCGGTCGAGATCACGACGGACGCGCCGGCGCGGTCGACCATGATGTCGCCCGAGCCGCTCTTGATCCGCAGGTCCTCGGCGACCGAGTCGAGCTTGATGTCACCCGACCCGGTCTCGACCAGGCCTGTGCCGGAGATGACCTCGATGCGGATGTCGCCCGAGCCGGACTTGACGTGGGTGGCGGCGTAGCTGCCACGGGCGGTGAGGTCGGCACTGCCGGACTTCAGCTGCAGGCGGCTGTCGGTGGGGACGGAGACCTTGATGTCGAGCTTGCGGTCGCCGCTGAGGAATCCGGTCCGGTCCTTGGGTGCGATCACGCTGAGCTGGTCGCCGTCGAGCTGCACGATGACGCGCTCTGCGTCGCGGCCGGTGACGTCGACCTGCGACTCGGTGGTCTCGTGGGCCTGCACCGAGACGTCTCCGGCGCCGAGCTCGACGTAGAGCGTCACGGGCTGGTGGGTCTCGAACTGGTAGTCGGTCATGATCGCTCCTGGTTGAAGGTGTGCTTGCCCACGGGACCAGCCTGGCGCTGGACCCGAGGTCGGACTTGATGTGGATTGCCGGGTCAGACCCAGCCGGTCATGCGGCGGTTGCCGCGCTTGCCTCCGAACGGGTCCTTGTCACCCATGAAGGGGATGCTGGAGAGGTCGATGTCGACGGTGATGGCGCCGTCGCGGGTGGCCGCACGGACGATGTTGACGAGCCAGGTGTTGAGGCTCTGGCCGGCGCTGGCCGCGGCATCCTCGGCCTTGGTCTTCACCGACTCGGGCAGCCGCAGGGTGATCCGGGAGACGCCGCCGTCGTCCTCCGGCTCGGGAGCCGTCGGCGGCGGGGGCGGCAGCGGGGGCGCGGGCACCGCCTGGGGGGCGTGCACCACGAAGTCGAGGTCGCGACCGTCGAGGCGTACGTCGACGCCTCCGTCGGGCATCTCGGCGGTGATCTCGGAGGCCGCCTGGCTGATCGCCTCCATCAGCGCCAGCCGGGCAGCGGGGTCGAGCGCGAACGCCAGCCGCTCGGCGGCCTGCTGCAGCTCCGGGCCCGCCCCCTCGGCGGCCGAGACCAGGTCTCGGCGGAGGCTGTCGACGTACGGCGTGATGTCCATGTGCATCACTCTGACATCATTGTGACGTCATGTCAAGCAATAGTGATGTCAGATCTGATGTCGAATGGTGTCACGGTGCCGCTATGCCCCAGGGCACAGGCGGAGTTCTGACCTCAGGTCGATGTGCGAAGAGGCTCCCCCGACGAAGCATGGACGCCATGACCACTACCCAGACTTCCCTCCCACACCTCAGCACTCCGACCGGTACGGGGGAGCCGGTCGTCACCGTCCGCGGCCTGTCCAAGTCGTACGGCGGCCGCAGGGTCGTCGACGGCCTCGACCTCGACGTCAATGCCGGCGAGGTGCTCGGCCTGATCGGCGCCAACGGAGCCGGTAAGACCACGACCGTCGAGATCCTTCAAGGGCTCCGGCGAGCCGACGCCGGCCACGTCCGCGTCCTCGGCCTCGACCCGGTCAAGGACGCCGACCGGCTCCGCCCGCAGATCGGCAGCCAGCTGCAGAGCTCGGCGCTCCCCGACCGGATGCGGGTCTCCGAGGCCGTGGAGCTGTTCGCCGGGCCCCTGGCCAAGGACGGTGACCTGCTGCTCGAGCAGTTCGGGCTCGCCCACCAGCGGCACTCACCGTTCGCGGGGATGAGCGGTGGTGAGCAACAGCGGCTGTTCCTGGTGCTCGCCCTGCTCAACCAGCCGCGGCTGGTGATCCTCGACGAGCTGACCCAGGGTCTCGATCCGTCGGCTCGTCGCGAAGTCTGGTCGGCCGTGGCCAAGCTGCGCGACGTCGGTACGACGGTGATGCTGGTGACCCACGAGCTCGATGAGGCCGAGGCGCTGGCCGACCGGGTCGTCGCCATGCGCGGCGGCCGCGTGCTCGACCAGGGCACCCCCGCCGAGCTGGTTGCCCGGCACGCCGGCGAGGTGACGGTCCGCTTCGGGCTGCGGCCCCTGGCTCCGGTCGAGACCATTGCGGGGACGCTGCAGTCCCTCAACCGGCTGGCCGGCGTACACGGTGTCAGCCATGAGCGCGACCAGGTGGCCATCCGCGGTAGCCGCGACGTGATCGCGCACGTGGGTGCCTGGCTCGTCCAGCGCGACGCTCCAGTTCCTACGGACCTGCGGGTCGACATCCCCGACCTCGAGGCCGCCCTGCTCACCCTGCTCGACCAGCCCGAGACCAGTCAGATCGGAGTCGCATCATGACCACCACCACCCTCGTTCGGCCCCGCCACCAGTCGGTGGCCCGCCGGCTGCTGACCGCCGAGCTGCGGCTGATGATCCGCGACCCGCTCACCCTCACCTTCGTGCTGGTGTTCCCGATCGTGACGATGCTGATCATCGGTGGATCGTTTGGCACGGAGCCGGACGAGGCCTTCCCGGTCAACCCGTCGCACTGGTATGTCGCGTCCTACTTCACCGTCATCATCGGCGCGACCGGCCTGGTCATGCTGCCGGTGCACATTGCGTCCTACCGGGAGAGAGGGGTGCTGCGGAGGTTCGCGGCGTCCGGCTTCCCGCGTTGGTCCTTCGCCCTGGCGATGCTCGTGGTCGGCCTGACAGCGATCGTGGTTTCGGGTGCGCTGCTGCTGGCCGTTGCGGCCCCCGTCTACGGCATCCCCACCGTGCACGAGCCCCTCCGGGTGCTCGCCGGGATCACGGTCGGCTCGGTCGCCTTCGTCGCGATCGGGGTACTGCTCGGCACGCTGCTGCCGTCGGCCCGCGCAGCCCAGGCGATCGGCCTGCTGCTGTTCTTCCCCTCGTTCCTGCTGGGGGTCGGCGGACCCCCGCCCGGGGCGATGTCGGAGACGCTGCAGAACATCTCCGAGGTGCTGCCGCTGGCCCTGGTCAACCAGGCGATCCGCGAGCCTTGGCTCGGCCTCGGTGGCGCGACCGGCTCGTTGATCGCGGTCACCATGGTGGCGATCGGGGCGTCGGCCCTGGCCGCGCGACGAACCGCCCTCTGAGACCTAGGCTCTCGCCCATGACCGACCGGACCGCGCGAGTGGCGGCACCTGCCGCGCTCGCGCTGTTCGCGGTCGTCGGCATGGCGCTCAGCCAGCGGTCGACCGCGGTTGCCTCGGCCGCCGGCGCGGCCGTGATCGCGGTCGGACTGCTGCTCGGATGGCGGCGCGCGACCGGTTGGCTGCTCGGCCTCGGGTTGCTCGTGGCTGGCCTGGGCATCGCAGTGCTCGGGCACGAGCAGTCCTCGAACCTGGGTTGGTTCGGGATCTGTGTGCTTGCCGGGTGGATGGCCCTCGCGAGTCCGCTCAGCGAGTCCCTCCCGCTCGGCGCCGCGATGGTGGCGCTCGTGGTGGGGCAGTGGCTCAACGAGACGTCCGAACCGGGCTGGGGAGCGTGGGTCGCTGGCACCCTCTTCACGATCACCGCGTGCGTGTTCGCGCGACAGCAGCGGATGCTCGTCGTCCAGCTCCGTGAGGCCCAGGCCGGCCTCGCCGACCGAGCCCGCGCCGAGGAGCGCAACCGGATCGCCGGGGAGATGCACGACGTGATCGGCCACGCGCTGACGGTGTCGCTCCTCCACGTCAGCAGCGCGCGACTGGCGCTCGACGATGACCCGGCCGAGGCCAAGGAGTCGCTCGCCGAGGCCGAGCGGCTCGCGCAGCAGAGCCTTGCCGAGGTACGGGCGGCGGTGGGACTGATGCGCACCCACGACCCCAGCGCGGTGCTGCCCATGCCCGGTGCCGGCGACGTGATCGAGCTCGTGGAGTCGTTCCGACGGGCAGGTACGACGATCGAGCTCACCGTCGACGGCGAACTCGCGTCGCTCGGCGCGACCCGCGGGCTCGCGGTCTACCGGATCGTGCAGGAGTCGCTCACCAACGCCACGCGGCACGCAGCCGGGACGCCGGTGACCATCCGGATCGAGGTCGGTAGTGGAGACACGACCGTGACCGTCACCAGTGCCGGGGCTCCGGACCCGGAACCCCGTGAGGGCTCCGGTGTGCTCGGCATGCGCGAGCGGGCCGAGGCGCTCGGTGGGCGGCTGCTGGCCGGTGCCTGGCAGGGCGGCTGGCGGGTCGAGGCGGTGCTGCCGACGTGACCGAAACGCCGACCGTGCGCGTGCTGCTGGTCGACGACCAGGAGCTGATCCGGGCCGGCCTGCGAGGCATCCTGCGCAGTCGCTACGGCTTCGAGATCGTCGGCGAGCTCGACAGCGGCGAGGGCGTGGTCGACGCCGTCACCGAGCTCGCGCCGGACGTGGTGGTGATGGACGTGCGGATGCCGCGCGTCGACGGGGTGACCGCGACCCGCGAGCTGCGGGCGTTGGCGGATCCGCCGCCGGTCCTGGTGCTGACCACGTTCGAGGACGAGGAGATCCTGGCCGGCGCGCTCCGGGCCGGTGCCGCCGGGTTCTTGCTCAAGGGCGTGCCAGCTGAGGACCTGCAGCGGGCCGTACGCACGGTCGCCGCGGGTGAGTCCTGGCTCGACCCCGCAGTCACCGGACGCGTGCTCACGGCCTACCGAGAGGGGCCCGCCCCTGCCCTGCCCGGCGCCGCCGTCGACGTACTCACTCCTCGCGAACGCGAGGTCCTCGCCCTCATCGGCGCCGGCCTCAGCAACACCGAGATCGCGGCCTCGCTCACCCTGGGCGAGGGCACGATCAAGACCCACGTCGGCCACATCTTCGCCAAGCTCGACCTGCGCGACCGCGCCGCCGCCGTGGTCTTCGCGTTCGACCACGGCCTGGTGCAGCCGGGCGGCTCCCGCTAGGCCGAGTCGGCGCATCCTCCGGCCTGAAACCCGTCGAGTCGGCGCAACGCCCTGACTTTTACGCCGACTCGGCCGGATTTGCGCCGGACTTTGCGCCGACTCGGCCACGCAGAGTGGGTCAGAGGTCGAAGAGTGAGCTGGCTCCGCCGATGTCGGTGTCGGTCTTCGGCTGGTGGGCCTCGCCGCTGCTCGCCGGCTTCGGCTTCTCGTCTCCCGTCGCGTCGTCGTCCGGCTCGTCCTGGGCTTCGGGCTCCGGCTCGTCGTCCGGCTCGTCCTGGGCTTCGGGCTCCGGCTCGTCGTCCGGCTCGTCCTGGGCTTCGGGCTCCGGCTCCGGCTCGGGTTCCGTCTCCGTCTCCGCCTCGGGCTTGGGCTCCGGCTCGGACGCCTGTGCCTCCGGAGCGGCGATGTCGAAGAGCGACCCACCCTCGGAGGATGAGCTGGCGGCGACCGGTGCCTCGTCCTTCGGCTCGTCTTTGGCCTCGGGCTCCGGCTCGGGTTCGGCCTTCTTCTCGGGCTTGGACTCCGCCGTCGACTCCGTCGTGGACTCGGCCTTTGACTCGGCCTTTATGTCGAAGAGCGACGTCGCGCTGCCCAGCGCACTGGAGCCGTCCTTCTCCTCGGCCTTCGACTCCTCGGCCTTCTTGTCGGTCTCGGGCTCCGCCGCCTCCTCGGACTCCGTCTTCTTCTCCGCCTTCGTGTCGGGCTCGTCCGACTTGATGTCGAACAGCGAACCCCCGGAGGAAGCAGGTTTCGACTCTGCCTTCTCGGGCTCGGGCTCGGGCTCGGGCGCTGGCTCCTCTTCCTTGCCCGCCTTCGTGCCCTCGGTCTTGTCGTCGTCGCCACCGACGTCGAAGAGGGACCCACCCGAGCTCGCCGGGCGTGCGGGCTCCTCCCCGGCTTCCTCGGAGGCCTTCGCTGCCGCTCCGACGTCGGCGGTCTTCTTGACGGTCGTCTCGTCGGAAGTCTCATCGCCCCCACCGGGCTCGGCGGGGCTCGCCTTCGCTGCCGGCGCCGGGGTCTCGCCACCCTCGCCCGGCTTGCGCCTGGTTGCGACGGTGCCCTTCACCGAGGCGAGCAGCATCTGCGCGACGTCGAGGACCTCGACCTCCTCGCGAGCGTTGCCCTCGGCCTGGGCGGCGGTGAGTCCGTCATCGAGCATCACCCGGCAGAACGGGCAGCCGACGGCGATCTGGTCGGCTCCGGTGCCGACCGCCTCCGCGGTGCGGGCGTTGTTGATGCGGGTGCCGATGGTCTCTTCCATCCACATCCGGGCACCGCCGGCGCCACAGCAGAACGAGCGTTCGGAGTTGCGCTCCATCTCGACGTACGACGCCCCGGGCAGCACCTCGAGCAGCTCGCGCGGCGGGGCGTAGACGCCGTTGTGGCGGCCGATGTAGCACGGGTCGTGGTAGGTGATCGACCGCTTGTGCGCGCCCTCACCCTCCTTGACCGGGGTCAGCTTGCCCTCGCGGACCAGGCGGTTGAGCAGCTGCGTGTGGTGCACGACCTCGAGCTCGATGCCGAAGTCCTTGTACTCGTTCTTGAGCGTGTTGAAGCAGTGGGCACAGGTCGAGACGACCTTCTTGACCTTGTACTCCTTGAACGTCTCGACGTTCTGGGCGGCGAGACCCTGGAACAGGAACTCGTTGCCGGCCCGGCGGGCGGAGTCTCCGGTGCAGGTCTCGCCGTTGCCGAGTACGCCGAACGAGACGCCGGCCAGGTCGAGCAGCTCGGCGACGGCCCGGGTGGTCTTCTTGGCGCGGTCCTCGTAGGCGCCGGCGCAGCCCACCCAGAACAGCCAGTCGACCTCCTCCAGCGACTCGATGCAGAGTCGCCAACGACCTTGACCTCGAACGGCAGGTCCTTGGCCCACTCCATCCGCGCGGTGGCGGAGAGGTTCCACGGGTTGCCCTTGTTCTCCATGCCCTTGAACAGGCCGTTGAGCTCGGAGGGGAAGTTCGACTCGACCAGCACCTGGTAGCGGCGCATGTCGATGATGTGGTCGACGTGCTCGATGTCGACCGGGCACTGGTTGACGCAGGCGCCGCAGGTGACGCAGGACCAGAGGACGTCGGGGTCGATGACGCCTCCACCGGTCGGCTCCCAGGCATAGCCCTCGGTCTCGCCGACCAGCGGTCGGTCGAGCTCCTTGACGGCCGAGGCGGGCAGCGAGTCGCGGTCGGCGTCGGGGCCGGCGAGGATCGCCGGGCCCTTCGCCATCGCGTGGTCGCGCAGCATCAGGATCAGCATCTTCGGCGAGAGCGGCTTCTCGGTGTTCCAGGCCGGGCACTGCGACTGGCAGCGACCGCACTCGGTGCAGGTCGCGAAGTCGAGGATGCCCTTCCAGCTGAAGTCCTCGATCGAGCCGACGCCGAGCTTGGCGTCCTCATCGAGGTCGTCGATGTCTTCGAGGGTGACCGGCTTGCCGTTGTTCATCAGCGGCTTGGCGGCGCCGAGCGCCTGCGGCCGGCGGGAGAACAGCACGTTCAGCGGCGCGACGAAGATGTGGAGGTGCTTGGAGTGCACCACGTCGACCAGGAACACCAGCATGATGCCGATGTGGAGCAGCAGTCCGATGCCCTCGAGGGTCTCGGAGTCGGGAAGGATCTTCCCGACCGCAGTCGACACGAAGGCGCCGTCGCCGTACGGGAAGTTGCCGGCCGCCGCCGATGCGCCGCGGAAGAGGAACAACGTCCAGATGACGTTGAAGATCATGAACAGCACCAGCCACGCGCCACCGGTGTGCGACCCCGAGAAGCGCGACTTGCGGCCGAGCCGGTCGGGTGACTCCTTGGCCCGGATCAGGGCGAAGGTGGTGATGCCCAGCAGGGCCATGATCGCGATCAGGTCCTGCGCGAATCCGAGCAGGTCCCAATGGCCGATGATCGGGATCGCCCACTCCTCGTTGCGCGAGAGCAGGATGCCGTAGGCCTCGAGGTAGACCGTGCCGAGGATCAGGAACGCCCAGAACACGAAGAAGTGCGCGGCGCCCGGTATCGACCACTTGAGCAGCTTCTTCTGGCCGAAGACCTCGATGACCTGGGTCGCGAACGCCCGGCCGAGGCGCTTGGTGACGCCGGCGATGCGATCCGGTGCGGGCTGGCCGCTGGTGATCACCCGGAACAGGTAACGAACCCGACGACCGGTGATCGCCAACGCGATGACGGTCCCCAGAACGCCGACAACCAGAACCCACAAAGCCACTTCGTCACTCCCAATCAGCCAGACGATGCGCCGAGCCTAGGGGTAGCGCGACCCCACTCGGTTCCCAGAACGCGTGAGAAGAATCCTACCGAGAGGTAACTTCGGTCAGGACCGCACCCTGAGCGTGGTGAGTCGGCCCGACTCGGTGAAGTCGAGGTCGACCATCACCTTGTCGCCGCCGCGCTCGGCACAGATGCCGAACGTGGTCCCGAGCCGGGTGTACGGCTGGCCCACCTTCCTCATCACTGCGGTCGTCGACATCCCCTCGTGGAGCAGGCTCTGGATCTTCGGCACCGACTTCCGCAGCTTGGGGTTGCGGCAGGAGTCGGGTCTGATGCCCTCCGCGCGCTCCCACATCTGCAGGTAGGCCTCGGGTCCCCTGGTCATGTCATCGACGATCTTGTTGCCGTCGCGACCGGCCACCTTGCGGAGGTCCTCGATCCAATCCGGGTAGAGGCCGTACTGCGCGACCCCGTCCGCGTTGATGTCGTAGACCCGCTGACCCGCATGCTGCCGGTCGATGCGTACGCCGTTGAGCCCCTTGAACGGGTAGGTCACCTTGTTCTTCACGCCCTTGCCACGCGGGTTGCCCTGCGCACCGAGGCCGTTCATGTCGGCGCCGTAGCCGAACCCGAAGTAGTAGCGCTTGTCGGCCCAGCCGAGATGGCGACGCCACTTCTCGACGAAGCCGGTCGAGTCGCCGGCGTAGGGGGTGATGAAGCCGCCGGCCTTGTAGATCCGCGGGTAGGCGTCGGGTGTCGCCCACGAGTGGCTCGAGATGACGCCGGGGTAGTTCATCCGCTCGATCTCGTCCAGCGCCGACTGCCGCGCCTTCACGCTCAGGTGGTCGGGGTCGAAGATCATCTTCCGCTTCGCGAGTCCCCTGATCGTGTAGTCGCCGAGCGAGGACAGACCACGCTGGTTGCAGTGCAGCGGCCGGCCGTACACAGGCAGGGCGGGCAGGAAGTTGCCGAAGAGCTCGCCGATGGCACCGAACAGCGCGTCCTGCTGCTCTGCTCCGATGTCGGGGAGCGCGACCTGTGAGTGGTCGGAGGACTCCCCGTCGCTGGGTGTGCAGTGCCGCATGTCCCAGAAGGTGCCGGTCTCCAGGAAGTTGGCGCCATTGACGATCGCGCCCGTGGCGCCGTTGTCGCCGGCCACGCCCGCCAGGGCGTTGTCGAACTTGTTGACCAGCTCCATCTGTCGTACGCCGAGCTTGTGCACCTCGTCGAGCTGGCGGTTGATGTCCGCCGCCGTGCAGGCCGGTACGTCGTTGCCGAGCACGGCCTTGAAGGTGCAGCCGAACGGCACGCTGGTCTCGATGCCCATGACCACGGCCATCTTGCCCGCGTTGATCACCTTGCGCGCCTGCCACGGGTTCTTCACGATCCGGTAGAAGCCCTTGCCCGGGCCGCCGAACTGGGCGTCGATGTAGTCCTGCATCTTGTACATGTCGCGCGCCTGCAACCGGATCGAGTCCATGTCGTCGCACGAGTTGCGCTTCAGCGGGTAGATCTTGCAGAGCTGGTTGTTCTCGACGAGAAGGTTCACGAACAACCGCTGGCCTCCGCGCCAGGATCGCTCGAGCCACCGCCAGTAGGTGCCTTCGTGGGTCAGCGAGTTCGGTGCCGGCCAGTCCTTGAACGTCGGCCAGCCGACCGGGTCGTGGCCCAGGCCGCCGGAGAAGAACGTCTCCAGGATGGCGCCGTAGCCCTGGGTCTGCTCGTGGTCCGGGCAGTCCCGCAGCGCGTAGGGCGCGCCGTACTCGTGCCAGGGCATACCGCAGTGCACCCGGCCGCCGAGGAACTCGAATGCCATCCCGTGGGTGTGCCCGTCGACGTAGCCGCGCACTTCCTGGTACGGCGTGATGCCCGCATGCGGGTCGCCGCTGACGTCGATCTGCGCCTCCGGGTAGGCGGGGCATCCGGTCGCCCGCTCGAGAACGAACCCGGTCGGTCTGCTGGCGATCGAGAGACCCTTCCCGTTGGCCGCCAGGGCGCGACCGTTAGGGAGGGTGAACGTGAAGCGGTTGCCGACCTTGCGGACCGTCCACTCGGCGTCGACGCTGGGCCCTGGGTCCATCCCGGCTCCGCCACTGCCCGCGAGGAACTTCCCGCCCTCGCCGTAGAGCAGGTAGGTGCCGAGGTCGGTGGGCTTGAACGTGAAGCGTCCGCTGTTTCCGACCTGGTAGCAACCGTTGGCCATCGCGTATCGGGTCTGCGGGTGGGCGGCCCGAGGCTCGGTGACCGGCACGGTGGTCAGCTTCGGGTCAGGGAGCTTGCGCTCGCGAGCGACGTACGCCGTGTTGGCCCGGCGCTGCGCGGCCGTCGTCGGGTCCTGCGTCGCCTTGCCTGTCTCGCCGGCGCGGGACACGGAGTTCTTGGTGGCGGGGTCGTTGTGGCTGTGGGGCGGGGTGCCGACCGGGTCGCGGTGCGGCAACCCGAGGGCGGCCTTCTCGGCCTCGTTGACCTCGGCCAGGGTGCCGCTCCGTGACCCGCCGTAGGAGGGGATGGCGATGACCGAAACGACGACAGCTGCGGCGGTCACAAGGGACCACCACAGCTGTTGACGAGAATTATGTTCGACGCGCCTCACGCAGACCTCCTTGGCCACCCCGTGACACAACGGCCACGGTGTGGGGGAGGTTACGCGAGGTCAGCGCGGGGGGACGGCTGCCGGGATCGGCATAGGGCACGGATCCCGGCAGCCTGGCGCGGCCCCCCGCGCCGTCTGTTGGGCTACCGGCGTCTGCCGGCGCCCTTGATCCCGACGTTGACCGAACCGAGATCGATCACTGCGAGGCTGCCGTCGAGCAGCGTGATCCGCAGTGCGACGACCTTCATGCCGTAGCGGGTGTTTTCAACGATGTTGCCCTCGAGCTTGGCGAGGCCGGGGATCTCAAAGCCCTCATCGAGCAGCGGGTGCGACTCTCCGTTGGCGATGATCTCGATCACGTGAGTTCCTTCGGAACTTCGGGTGATCTTGTTGCCGACTCGGGTCACCGACGCCACGGCGCGGATGCCGTTGACGATCAGCTGGCCGTCGCCGATGTCGACCGTGGCCACACCGGCAGCCTCGAGCGCACTGGCCTTCCGGTTGGTCTGCTCGCCCTGGACACCGGCGTAGAGGCCGCTGACGTCGAGCAGGGGGGCGATGTTGACGGCGGCCGTCTCCTTGACGAGCGGCTGGCCCTCGGTGCCGCGGCACGGCATGAACTCCAGCGGAGTGGCGCCGACGCCGACCAGGCTGCCGAGCACCTTCGCCTGGGCGCCGACAGCGCTACCGACGAAGATGCCGCTCTTGATGCCGGAGCCGATGGTGGCCTTGGTCTGGGCGATGATCACCTTGGTGTCGAGCGGGAAGACGCGGATGTCGATGGCGCTGGCGACTGCCTGGGCGCCGTCTGCGTTCTTCTTCTCGTCCTTCGCTCCGATGGAGAGGCGGAGGAGACCCGGAATGGTGATCGGCTTGCCGACGGTCGGGATCGTGAGCCCGGCCGGCTTGCCACCCTTCGGGGTGTAGGTGATCGACAGGACGTGGCTCTTCGTCGAAGTGTGGAAACCCTTCGTGTCGTGCCAGGCGCGCGTGGTGGAGGCCACGCCGTTGATGTCGAGGCTGCCGAACGAGCTGTTGAAGAGGTTGACCCGAGCGACGGAGTGCTCGGCCCAGGACGAGACAACGCCACCGACCTTCGTGGTCCAGGTGCGCGACTTGACACCGTGGGCGGTGCCGACGCTGCCGAGGTCGACCTGCGCCACGTAGTTGTTCTTGTTGAAGCCGGCCTTGTTGGTGCAGCTCAGCGACTGGTACGCCGTCTGGCTGGAGTCAGCAGGTACGGCACCGCCGATGACGCGGGTGCCGTATGAGTTGGCGGTCATCGCGAAGGGAGTCCGGACCAGCTTGGCCTGGGCCGCCGCCGCGGCGGTGGATGCCGTGGAGGCTGAACCGGCGACCAAGGTGGTGCCGGCCAGCGCCAAGGCGATGGTGATGGGTATGAAGCGACGCATTGTGGGGGGCCTTCCTAGATGGAGACATGCAGAACGATGTCCCCGGGAGCACCGAACGGAACACGAGAACCGTACCCGTTCTGGACGCGGGTATGAATTCCTTCAAGAACAATAGTCAAACTTTTGTCTAAGCCCTGGTCTGGTGGGCCCAGTCTGCGGGGGCGTTGGATGGGGGCATGCAGCGCCCCGTCCCGGTCGGCACCGGCCCCGTCCCCTTTCCCCTCGTCGTCACCGTCGCCCGCGACGGCGCGCCCGTTGAGCTGACACCCGAGTCCCTGGTGGCCATGGCCGAGTCCCGTTCGGTGGTGGAGGAACTGGCCGCGGCACCTACGCCGGCCTACGGGATCTCGACCGGGTTCGGCGCGCTGGCGACCCGTCACATCCCCACCGAGATGCGAGCCCAGCTGCAGCGGTCGCTGGTGCGCTCGCACGCGGCCGGCTCCGGACCCGAGGTCGAGCGGGAGGTGGTGCGGGCGCTGATGTTGCTGCGCCTCTCCACGCTGGCGACCGGCCACACCGGCGTCCGACCGGAGACGGCGCAGCTGCTCGCCTCGGTGATCTCGGCGGGCATCACGCCCGTGGTGCACGAGTACGGCTCCCTGGGCTGCTCAGGAGACCTGGCGCCGTTGGCCCACTGCGCACTGGCGCTGATGGGCGAGGGCTCGGTGCGGGATGCGTCGGGGACGCTGGTGCAGGCAGGCGACGCGTTGGCCGCCGCTGGGCTCGCGCCGGTCGAGCTCGCGGCCAAGGAGGGCCTGGCGCTGATCAACGGCACCGACGGGATGCTCGGCATGCTGGTGCTCGCGATCACGGACCTGCGGCTCCTGTTGCGCACCGCCGACATCGCGGCGGCCATGTCGGTCGAGGGCCAGCTCGCCACCGACCGGGTCTTCGCGCCCGAGCTGCAGGCGATCCGGCCGCATCCGGGCCAGGCTCTCTCCGCCGCCAACCTGGTTGCGCTGCTGGCCGACTCCGGAGTGGTCGCGTCGCACCGGGGCCCGGACTGCAACCGGGTCCAGGACGCATACTCGCTGCGCTGCTCGCCCCAAGTGCACGGCGCCGCCCGAGACACCGTCGAGTACGCCGCCAGCGTGGCCGAGCGCGAGCTGGCCTCGGCCGTCGACAACCCGGTCGTGCTGCCCGAGGAGAGGCGCGTCGAGTCCAACGGCAACTTCCACGGTGCCCCGGTCGCCTACGTGCTCGACTTCCTCGCGATCGTGGCGGCCGATGTCGCTTCGATGAGCGAGCGACGTACCGACCGGTTCCTGGACAAGGCTCGCAGCCACGGGCTGCCGCCGTTCCTCGCCGGCGACCCCGGCGTGGACAGCGGACACATGATCGCCCAGTACACCGCGGCGGCGATCGTCTCCGAGATGAAGCGGCTCGCGGCGCCGGCATCGGTCGACTCGATCCCGTCGAGCGCCATGCAGGAGGACCACGTGTCGATGGGCTGGTCGGCGGCGCGCAAGCTGCGGCGCTCGGTCGACGGGCTTAGCCGGGTGATCGCGATCGAGGTGCTCACCGCTGCGCGTGCCCTCGACCTGCGGGCACCGCTGGAGCCGTCGCCTGCCACGGCTGCTGTGGTCCGGCTGCTGCGGGGGGCCGGAATCGAGGGGCCCGGCCCCGACCGGCATCTGTCGCCCGAGATCGAGACCGCCGTACAGATGGTGGCCTCGGGCGCCGTTCTGTCTGCCGTCGAAGAAGTGATCGGAGAGCTGCGATGAACGACCGACTGCCTATTCATGCCGCCCACGGCACGGAGCTGACCGCGCGCTCGTGGCAGACCGAGGCGCCGCTGCGGATGCTGATGAACAACCTCGACCCGGAGAACGCCGAGCGCCCTGAAGATCTCGTGGTCTACGGCGGCACCGGCAAGGCAGCTCGCAGCTGGGAGGCCTACGACGCACTGGTGCGTACGCTCACCACGCTCGGCGACGACGAGACGATGCTGGTGCAGAGCGGCAAGCCGGTCGGCGTCATGCGCACCCACGAATGGGCGCCGCGCGTGTTGATCGCCAACTCCAACCTGGTGGGCGACTGGGCCAACTGGGAGGAGTTCCGGCGGCTCGAGGATCTCGGCCTGACCATGTACGGCCAGATGACCGCCGGCTCCTGGATCTACATCGGCACCCAGGGCATCCTCCAGGGCACCTTCGAGACGTTCGCGGCCGTGGCCGACAAGCGCTTCGGCGGCACGCTCGCCGGCACCATCACCCTGACCGCCGGCCTCGGCGGCATGGGTGGTGCGCAGCCGCTCGCAGTGACCATGAACGGCGGCGTCGCCATCTGCGTCGACGTCGACCAGGCCCGGATCACGCGCCGCATCGAGCACCGTTACCTCGACGAGCAGGCCGACTCGGTGGAGGACGCGGTGGCCCGGGCGGTTGCCGCGCGCGACGAGCGCAGGCCCCTGTCGATCGGGCTGCTCGGCAACGCCGCGGAGATCTTCCCGAACCTGCTGGAGATGGACGCGCCGATCGACATCGTCACCGACCAGACCTCGGCCCACGACCCGCTGAGCTACCTACCGATCGGCGTCTCGGTCGAGGACTGGCCGGACGACGCGGCCCGCGACCCCGAAGGCTTCACCAAGGACGCGCAGGCCTCGATGGCCGCGCACGTGCGGGCGATGGTGGAGTTCCAGGACAAGGGCGCCGAGGTCTTCGACTACGGCAACTCCATCCGCGACGAGGCCCGCAAGGGCGGCTACGACCGGGCCTTCGAGTTCCCGGGCTTCGTGCCGGCGTACATCAGGCCGCTGTTCTGCGAGGGCAGGGGGCCGTTCCGCTGGGCTGCACTGTCCGGCGACCCGGCGGACATCGCCGCCACCGACCGGGCCATCCTCGAGCTCTTCCCGGACAACGAGCGCCTGCACAAGTGGATCACCATGGCCGGCGAGCGAGTGCAGTTCCAGGGCCTGCCGGCAAGGATCTGCTGGCTGGGTTACGGCGAGCGCCACCTGGCCGGCCTGAAGTTCAACGAGATGGTCGCCAGCGGCGAGCTGAAGGCGCCGCTCGTGATCGGCCGCGACCATCTCGACTGCGGCTCGGTCGCCTCGCCGTACAGGGAGACCGAGGCGATGCTCGACGGCTCCGACGCGATCGCCGACTGGGCGATCCTCAACGCCCTGGTCAACACCGCGTCGGGTGCGACGTGGGTGTCGTTCCACCACGGCGGCGGCGTCGGCATGGGCCGGTCCCTCCACGCCGGACAGGTGTGCGTCGCCGACGGCACCGACCTCGCCGCCCAGAAGATCGAGCGCGTCCTCACCAACGACCCGGGCATGGGCGTGATCCGCCACGTCGACGCCGGCTACGACCGCGCTGCCGAGGTCGCGGCCGAACGGGACGTGCGCATCCCCATGTCAGAGTGAAGGAGTGACGAACTCACCCGCCCGGACCCGGGCGACCCTGACCGGCATCAGCTCGCGGGCCTGGGAGCACCCCGCGGATCAGGGCGCACTGGTGGCGCTGCGCAAGCTCAAGGGGTTCGACGCCGTGCTCAAGGCCGTGTCGGGGCTGGTCAACGAGCGCGCTGTGCGGCTGGTCTTCCTGGGGTCGGCGGTCCGGGTCGACGAGCGGCAGTTCCCGCAGCTGCACTACCTCCTCAACGACGTGGCCCGGGTGCTCGACGCCGAGGAGATCCCGGAGCTGTACGTCGCCGCCAACCCGGTGCTCAACGCCATCACGATCGGCATGAACAAGCCGTTCATCGTGCTCAACAGCGGTCTGGTCGACCTGCTCGACGAGGACGAGCTGCGGTTCGTGGTCGCACACGAGCTCGGCCACGCGATCAGCGGCCACGCCGTCTACCAGACCCTCCTACAGCGGCTGATCTCCCTGACCGGTGTGCTCAACACGATCCCCCTGGGCGGGCTCGGCATCCGGGCGATCGTCGCCGCGCTCTATGAATGGTCGCGCAAGGCGGAGCTCTCGGCCGACCGGGCCGGGCTGCTCGCGACCCAGGACCCAGCGACAGCCGGCCGGGTGCACATGCAGCTGGCCAGCGGCGGCCACCTCGAAGACCTCGACCCGACCTCGTTCTTCGCCCAAGGGCAGGAGTACCTAGACGGCGGCGACCTCCGCGACTCGGTGCTCAAGCTCCTCCTGATCGAGAACCGCTCGCACCCGTTTGCCGTCGTCCGCGCCGCCGAGCTGCGTCGCTGGGTCGACTCCGGCGAATACACCCGCTACGTCAGCGGCGGCTACCCACGGCGTGACGAGGACGACGACGCGAAGGCCACCGACGCCGCCAAGGCGGCCGCTGCCAGCTACGCGGAGAACTTCCAGCAGGCCCAGGACGTGCTCGGCAAGCTGGTCCACGACGTCGCGGGCGTCGCGGGCAGCGTCAAGGTGTGGCTCGACGAGAAGCTGCGTCGGGGAGACGCCTGACGCTCAGCCGAGCGCCTGGATCGCCTCGTGGATGCTCAGCGTGCGCTGGGCGGACTCGACGTGGAGGTTCTCGATCATCCGGCCGTTGTAGGTGACCACGCCGGACCCCTTCCCGTCCTCCCAGGCCCGCAGGGTGCCGCGCGCGTCCTCGACCGCCTGCTCGGACGGCGCGAACGCCACGTTGGCGCCTTCGACCTGGCCGGGGTGGATCAGGGTCTTGCCGTCGAAGCCCATCTCGCGGCCCTGCTGGCACTCGGCCAGGAAGCCCTCGGTGTTCTTCACGTCGTTGTAGACCCCGTCGAGGATCGCGATACCGGCCGCCCTGGCCGCGAGCAGCGAGAGCGAGAGCGAGGTCAGTAGCGGGCCGCGACCCGGGACGTGCTCGGCATAGAGCTCCTTGACCAGGTCGTTGGTGCCCATCACCAGCACGGCCAACCGGTCGGACGCGGCCGCGAGCTCGCGGACGTTGAAGATCGCCTCGGGCGTCTCGACCATCGCCCAGAGCCGCGTGTGGTCGGGAGCGCCGGCCTGCTCCAGGGCAACCACCAGGGAGCGGACCTCCTCGGCGCTGTTGACCTTGGGGACTACTACACCGGCCGGGCCGGCCTGGGCCGCGGCAACGATGTCGTCATCGTGCCACTCGGTGCCGATGCCGTTGACGCGGATCGTGAGTGTGCGCTTGCCGTAGTCGCCGGAGGCGGCAGCCGCAGCCGCGGCGTCGCGGGCGGAGGGCTTGGCGTCCGGAGCGACGGCGTCCTCGAGGTCGAAGATGATGCCGTCGACGGGCAGCGTCTTGGCCTTCTCGAGGGCCTTGGCGTTCGAGCTCGGCATGTAGAGCACCGAGCGCAGCGGCGTGAAGTCGCTCATGCCTGGACCTCGATGGCGTCGTACTGCTTCTTCAGCTCGGGGTCGATCGCGGCCAGCTCCTCCGCCAGGCGCACCATCACCAGGCACTGCTTGAGCGAGGCGTCGTCCTCCATCTTGCCGTCGAGCATCACCGCGCCGGTGCCGTCGCCCATCGCCGCGACAACTCGGCGCGCGTGCTTGATGTCGTCGACGCTGGGGCTGAACACCCTGTTGGCGATGGCGATCTGCTTCGGGTGCAGGCTCCAGGTGCCGACGCAGCCGAGCAGGAAGGCGTTGCGGAACTGGTCCTCGCACGCCACCACGTCCGCGATGTCGCCGAACGGACCGTAGTAGGGGTAGATGCCGTGCATCGCGCAGGCGTCGACCATCCGGGCGATCGTGTAGTGCCAGAGGTCTTGCTGGTACGTCGTGCGGTCGGCGTTGATGCCGGCCTCGTCGTTCGTGACGGGGTCCTGGCGGACCAGGTAGCCGGGGTGGCCGCCGCCGACGCGGGTGGTCTTCATCCGGCGGTCCGCAGCCAGGTCGGCCGGGCCGAGGCTCAGGCCCTGCATGCGTGGGCTGGCGCCGCAGATCTCCTCGACGTTGGCCACGCCGCGCGCGGTCTCGAGGATGGCGTGCACCAGGATCGGCCGGTCGAGGCCGGCCTTCGCCTCGAGCTGGGCGAGCAGCCGGTCGATGTAATGGATGTCCTCGGCGCCCTGCACCTTCGGCACCATCACCACGTCGAGCTTGTCGCCGATCGCGGGAACCAGCGTGGTCAGGTCGTCGAGCGCCCAGGGGCTGTCGAGGCTGTTGATCCGGGTCCACAGCTGCGTGGGCCCGCCATGTCCGAGATTGGCAGTCTCTTTCGCGATCCGCACCAGGCCCTCGCGGGCGGCCACCTTGTGGTCGGCCTTGATCGCGTCCTCGAGGTTGCCGAGCAGCACGTCGACGGTGCCGACCATCGCCGGGACCTTGGCCGCCATCTTCTCGTTGCTCGGGTCGAAGAAGTGGATCGCCCGGCTCGGGCGGGCCGGGATCTCGGTGGGCGGCGCGGGCGCGCCGACGGCGAGCGGTCGGAAGAAGTCCTTTGCAGAGCGGGGCATGGGCGGAAACTACCCCGCCCCGCTACCCAGCGGTATGACGGATCTCTCGGCTACTTGGCGGTGCGCTCGAGGACCAGCTCGTCCAGGGCGGTACGGAACGCCGGGATCTCGTCGCTCAGGCGGCGCACGCTCTCGCTGGTCAGGTGGATCAGGTCGAGCGGGGTGAGTGCGACGACCGAAGCGGTGCGCAGCGAGTGCCGCACGATCGCGGCCTCGCCCATGATGTCGCCGGGGCCGAGCTGCGCGATCTCCTCGCCGTGCCGGCGTACGGACACCGTGCCCTTGAGGAGGATGTACGCCTTGTCGGCGCCGGTCAGCTCCCAGATGGGCGACCAGCCCTGCGGAAGGGTGACCCGTCGGCCGGAGGCGGTGATCTGAGCGATCTCAGCGGGAGTGAAAGCGTCGAAGAATGAGGTGGCCATGATGGGCCTTTCTGAGTGTGGGGTCCTACCTCTTCGAATGCTCCTCATCGCCGATGGGGAAGTCCACGAAGTCGGGGCGTGATGGCGCGCACAGGCCGTCCGCCCACGCCTGACGTGTGGGCGAGCGCACAGGGGTTCAGGCCCTGCGGCGCCGGATCAGGCCGCGGCGCCTCGGCTTCGGCGCGGCCCGTTGGGGCCGCGTCGCCTGCGCCGCGAGCTGCGCCCGGCGCGCGGCCCGGCGTTCCTTCCAGCCCGAGACGGTCGCCTCGACGTCGCGCGGCTGGGTGACCAGCGGCGGACCGTCGACCGGCGTGTAGCGGGCCTTCATGACCCGCGCGTTGAACGACTCGACCTCACGGCGTACGTCGGACTCGGCCGACATCTTGTCGAGCCGACCGTCGAGCTCGGCGTCGTCCTTGCGCAGCTGGAGGGCGGGTGGCAGGACGCCGGTGACCTGCTCGCGCTCGATCAGTCTCTTGAGCCACCAGTCGGGATCGTGCTCGGTGCCGAGGTCCTTGATCGGCTTGCCAGCTCCGGGCAGGTTGTCGAACTCGCCCTTGGCCATCGCTACCCGGATCTGCTGGTCGACCCAGGCGGCCTGGTGCTGGATCCGCGCGGCCGCGGCGGACTTCCCCGTCCGCTGGTCGGTCTCGGGCTCGGAAGGTGGTCGTCGCTCCTCCGCCATGTCGACATTTTACGGGACGCCTCTAGCCCCAGCTGCCGAGGTGGACGACGTCTGTCCACGGGGTGCGTGCTCGTCGGGTCGGTGAGCCGGCCGCGCCGGGGGTGTCCGCTCGGTGACCGATGGTGATCACGCCGACCGGGTCGAACTCGTCGGGGATGCGGAACTCCGCCCGGAGGCCGGGCTCGCTCGGTGGGTTGACCCCGAAGAAGCAGGCGCCGAGCCCCGCGTCGGTGGCGGTCTGCAGGATCAGCAGCGACGCCATGGCGGCGTCCATGTGCCAGAACGGCATCGGCCACCGCGACTCGTCGCGGTCGGTCCAGCCCTTGTCCGGCTGGGCATAGCGGTTGAGATAGGCGGCCTTGCTGGAGCACGGGAGGATGACCACCGGCGCGCGCATCATGCCGGTCAGCCACTCGTCGGGAGCGTCATCGTCGGTCGACGCCTCCCAGAAGCGGCCGACGTCATCCGGGGTGTCGAGGCGCAGGAACGCCCAGCCCTGGCTGAAGCCGGCGCTGGGGGCGTGGGTGGCGTTCTCGAGCGCGCGGTCGATGATGGCGGGGTCGACCGGCCGGTCGGCGTAGTTTCGGACCATCCGGCGACGGCGTACGACGTCCTGGAACTCCATGGCTCGATGGTAGGGAGGACACCGTGCCCGACGACTTCGAACGGATGTGGTCCGACCTCGCGCCCGTCGGGCGCTCGGCGGAGTCGGGCGGCTACTTCCGGCAGCCGTTCACGTCGGCCGAGCGGGAGCTCGACGCGTGGTTCGGCGAGCAGGCGCTAGCCCGAGGCCTTCGCGTCGAGGCCGACGAGATCGGCAACGTGGTGGCGTGGTGGGACTCGGGAGATGGGCCCGGGGTGCTCACCGGGTCGCATCTCGACTCGGTGCTCGACGGTGGCGCGTACGACGGTCCGCTCGGCGTGGTCTCGGCACTGGCCGCCGTGGATGCGCTGCGGGAGCGCGGCTTCGTGCCGGCCCGACCGATCGGCGTCTCGGTGTTTGTCGAAGAGGAGGGGTCGCGCTTCGGACTGGCCTGCCTGGGGTCGCGCCTCGCGACGGGCGCGCTGCCGTGGGACCAGGCGCGGGAGCTGCGGGACCGCGACGGGGTCGCGTTCGGCGACGTCGTGGCGGGTGCCGGCTCGACGCTTCTCGAGGGTGTCGGCACCTTCGTGGAGCTGCATGTCGAGCAGGGTCGCGACCTCGTCGACCGGTCGGCGGCGGTTGGCGTGGCCAGCGAGATCTGGCCACACGGTCGCTACCGCTTCGACTTCTCGGGCGAGGCCAACCACGCCGGCACCACGCTGATGGAGGACCGGGCCGACCCGATGCTGACCTACGCGATGACGGCGCTGGCTGCGAACAAGCAGGCCCGCCTGGCCGGGCAGCGGGCGACGTTCGGCCGGATCGAGGTGGCGCCCAACGGCACCAATGCGGTTCCGTCGCGGGTGACCGCTTGGCTGGATGCGCGGTGCTCGTCGGACGACGCGTTGGAGGAGCTGGTGGCTGCCGTCTCGCGCCAGGGGTCCGAGCGGGCCGAGCGGGACGGGACCTCGCTGTCGGTAACAGCGGAGTCGGTGTCGGACTCGGTGGCGTTCGACCCCGTGCTGGCCGCCGCGATCGCGGCCGACCACGGCGGCGGTGCCTGGCCGGTCATCCCGACCGCGGCCGGTCACGATGCAGGAATCCTCTCTGCTGCAGGGATTTCGACCGCGATGCTGTTCGTCCGCAACCCGACCGGCGTCTCTCACTCGCCTGCCGAGTCGGCGTCGATGCCCGACTGTCACGCCGGCGTGGCTGCGTTGGCCGACACGCTCGAGAGGCTGGCCGGGTGATGGCGTACTTACTCGAGCGGGCGTGGGTCGACGGCGCCGTGCACGACGACGTCCTGGTCGAGATCGAGGGTGGCCGGTTCACGTCTGTCGTGCCTGGCCGACGAAACTCACGCCTGGACGATGAACCTTTCTCGGCCAGGCGTGAGTTTCACCGGCCGGCCGGTGAAACTCGCCGACTCCCGGGCCTGACTCTCCCCGGCCTGGCCAACTGCCACAGCCACGCGTTCCACCGAGCTCTGCGAGGCAGGACGCAGCGCGACCGGGGGACGTTCTGGACCTGGCGCGAGCAGATGTACGCCGTCGCGCTGCGGCTGGACCCGGACTCCTACGTCGCGCTGGCCCGCGCCACCTATCGCGAGATGGCGGCGTCGGGGGTCACCACGGTCGGCGAGTTCCACTACCTGCATCACCAGCCCGACGGGACGCCCTACGACGATCCCAACGCGATGGGCCGGGCCCTGATCGAGGCCGCCCGCGAGGCCGGCATCCGGATCGCGCTGCTCGACACCTGCTACCTCTCGAGTGGGTTCGGGGCGCCCGTGGAGGGCGTGCAGACCCGCTACTCCGACGGCGATGCCGACCGATGGGCACGGCGGGTTGCCGATCTGTCCGGCGACGACAGCACGGTCATCGGTTCGGCGATCCACTCCGTCCGGGCGGTGCCAGCCGAGCAGCTGGCCGCGGTCGCCGATGCGGCCGCCGGCCGTCCGCTCCACGTGCACCTCAGCGAGCAGTCGCAGGAGAACGACGGCTGCATCGCGGCGTATGGCGCCACCCCGGCCCAGCTGCTCGCCGACCACGGGGTGCTCGGCCCGATGACCAGCGCCGTGCACGCCACCCACCTGACCTCCGACGACATTGCCCACCTCGGCTCGACCAGGACCAATGCCTGCTTCTGCCCCACCACCGAGCGCGACCTCGGCGATGGTGTCGGGCCGAGCCGGCAGCTGCACGACGCGGGTAGCCCGCTCACGCTGGGCTCCGACAGTCACGCCGTGATCGACCTGTTCGAGGAGATGCGCGCGGTCGAGATGGACGAGCGCCTTGCCACCCACCAGCGCGGCCACTGGTCCGCCGCAGAGCTGGTGACCGCGGCGACCACCACCGGCCAGGCGAGCCTCGGCTTCCCGGACGCGGGCGAGATCCGGGTCGGCCATCGGGCCGACCTGGTCACCCTCGACGCCACCAGCCCGCGTACGGCCGGTACCGGTGCCGACGAGGGCACCGCCGTCTTCTCGGCCACGTCGGCCGACGTCACCCAGGTGGTGGTGGACGGCCGCGTCGTCTTCGAGGCGGGCGACCGCGAGCAGATCGGCCGCGACCTGGCCGACGTCATCGGCAGACTGTGGCAATGACCAGCACGGTCCTCACCAACATCGGCGAGCTCTTCACCGACCCGCCCACGGCGCAGGCGGCGCTCGTCATCGAGGGTGACCGGATCGCCTGGCTGGGCCCGGCGACCGACGCGCCGGCCGCTGATGTTCAGGTCGACGCGGGCGGCCGGGCCGTGCTGCCCGGCTTCGTCGACTCCCACTCCCACCTGGTGTTCGCCGGCGACAGGGCGCCGGAGTTCGCGGCCCGGATGGCCGGTGATTCGTACGCCGCCGGCGGGATCCGCACCACGGTCGCCGCCACCCGCGCGGCCACCGACGAGCAGCTCACCGCCCACGTCGCCCGCCTGGTCGAGGAGATGCGCGGCCAGGGCACGACCACGTTCGAGACCAAGAGCGGCTACGGCCTCACCGTCCACGACGAGGCCCGCAGCCTGGCGGTCGCACGGCAGTTCACAGAGGAGACCACGTTCCTCGGCGCCCACGTCGTACCTCCTGAGTACGCCGACGACCCGGCCGGCTACGTCGCGCTGGTCACCGGCGACATGCTCGCGGCCGCTGCCCCGCATGCTCGCTGGATCGACGCGTTCTGTGAGACCGGTGCCTTCGATGCCGACCAGGCCCGCGTCGTGCTCGACGCCGGAACGGCCGTGGGCCTGCGGGGACGCCTCCACGCCAACCAGCTCGGGCCCGGTCCCGGAGTGCAGCTGGCGGCCGAGCTCGGACTCGTCGCCGTCGACCACTGCACCTACGTCGACGACGCCGATGTCGACGCCCTCCGCGACTCCGGAACCATCGCCACCCTGCTACCGGGTGTCGAGTTCTCGACCAGACAGCCCTACCCCGACGCCCGCCGCCTGCTCGACGCTGGCGTTCGCGTCGCGATCGCCTCCGACTGCAACCCGGGCTCGTGCTTCACCAGCTCGATGCCGTTCTGCATCGCCCTCGCGGTCCGCGAGATGGGGCTGACGCCGACCGAGGCCGTGCGAGCAGCGACTTTCGGTGGCGCGCAGGCCCTCGGCCTGGACGACCGAGGACTCCTGACACCCGGCAAGCGGGCCGACCTGGTCGTGCTGGATGCTCCGAGCCACGTCCACCTGGCCTATCGACCCGGCGTACCGCTCGTGGCCCAGGTTTGGATCGCCGGGCGGCCTCTCTAAGGCACCCCTGGAGGGCCTACCTCAGAGATAAGGCACATGCCCCATGTGCCGGGCTACCTCAGAGGGCGAATCTCTACCTACACCGAAAAGCCCTTAGGAGCCGAAATGTTCGACAGCACTCTCTACGTCAAGTCGGAGATGGACTACAAGACCGAGAAGATCAAGCGCGGCACGGCCGTCCGTCGCCACCGCAACCGCAAGCCGCTGACACGCCGCCAGTCCCACCAGTCCGAGCCCAACAACTGACAAGGCGACACCGCAATGTCGGTGACGCAGGACATCATGGAGCCTGTGGCTCACACCAGCGAGACGATGATCGGCAGAGACGCCGAGCTAACGGAGATGGCTTCGTTGCTCGGCGTCTTGTCGTCGTCTCCGGGTGAGCGCACGGCTCGACCCGGGATCGTCCTGCTCTCCGGTGATGCGGGTGTCGGCAAGACCCGGCTCCTGATGGAGCTGCGCGACCTCGCCCAGGACGAGAGGTGGCTGATCCTCGCCGGCCACTGTCTCGACTTCGGTGACAGCGCCCTGCCCTATCTTCCGTTCTCGGAGGTCCTCGGCCGGCTCGGCGCCGAGCTACCCGACGTGGTCGACCAGGTCGCCTCCATCCACCCCGCCCTGGCTCGGCTTCAGCCGGGGCGCCGGGTGCGCAGCTCCGGCGAGAGCGGCGACGAGGAGTCGTTCCACCGGTCCCTCGACCGCGCCGACCTGTTCGACGCGGTCCACGGGCTCCTCGAGGCGGCGGCCGAGAAGGCTCCCGTGCTGCTCGTCATCGAGGACACCCACTGGGCCGACCAGTCGACCCGAGACATGCTCGGGTTCCTGTTCCAGCGCCCGTTCGCGGGGCAGGTCTCGATCGTGGCCTCCTATCGCTCGGACGACCTTCACCGCCGCCACCCACTGCGCAAGCAGGTGGCCGAGTGGGCTCGGCTGCGGGGAGTCGACCGGCTGCAGCTGAGCCCGCTCTCGGAGTCCTCGGTGCGGGCCCTGGTGGCGGCGCTCGCCTCCGAGCACATCGACGAGACCGAGCTGATCGACATCGTCCGCCGGGCCGACGGCAACGCCTTCTTCGTCGAAGAGCTGGTGGCCTCGGGCGCCGGTCGCTGGCTGCCAGACGACCTGGCCGACGTGCTGCTCGTCCGCCTCGACCGGCTCGACGACAACTCCCGCCAGGTGGTCCGCGTGGCCAGCGTCGCCGGCCGCAAGGTGACCCACGACCTGCTCGCCGCGGCCTCGGAGCTCGAGGAAGCCGACCTCGACGACGGCATCCGCAAGGCCGTCGAGATGAACGTGCTGGTTGCAGGTGCGGGTTCCTACTCCTTCCGTCACGCCCTGCTCGGCGAGGCGGTCTACGACGACCTGCTCCCGGGCGAGCGGGTCCGGCTCCATGCTCAGTACGCCGCGGCCCTCAGCCAGGGCACGGTGCGCGGCACGGCCGCCGAGCTCGCCCTCCACGCCCGCAAGGCGATGGACCTCGACACCGCGCTGACCGCCTCGATCGAGGCCGGCAACGAGGCGCTCGCGGTCGGTGGCCCCGACGAGGCTGCTCGCCACTTCGAGCAGGCGCTCGAGCTGCTCTCCGACCCCGCCCGCTGTGAAGCGCTCGACATCGACCTCTCCAAGCTGACCGTCCACGCCTCCGAGGCGCTCAGCGCCAGCGGCGACCCCGAGCGCGCGGCGGCCGTGATCAAGGAACAGCTCGACCGGCTCCCGTCCACCGACGTGCCACCCAACTGGCGACCCCGGATGCTGAGCGCCTACGCACGGGCGCTGATGGTCATCGAGACCAACATCGATCCCTTGCCCCTCTCGGCCGAGGCGGTCGAGCTCACTCCCGAGGGCGAGAGCGGGCTCCGGGCCAAGGTGCTGGCCACCCACGCTCAGGTCCTGGGCTGGTATGGCCCTCCGGAGGACGCCCAGGCGACGGGCATGGAAGCCCTCACCCTGGCCGAGCGCCTCGACATGCCGATGCTGGTCTCCGAGATCATCACGACCCTGAGCGGCCTGAAGAAGTCCGGGCCGCGCGAGGCCCTGCGCGAGGCCCTCGCCGATGCCGTCGAGCGGGCGCAGCGCACCGGCGCCCTGCACGCCGAGCTGCGCGGGCGCTACCTCCTCGGCCGCTCCCACGAGGACGCCGCCGAGTGGGCCGAGGCCGACCGCTGGTTCCGCTCGGCGGTCGACCGCGGGGCCGAGGCCGGCCTGCCGTGGGCACCGTTCTGCCTCGAGGCTCGCTGGCAGCTGGCCTGGGTCAAGGTCGTCACCGGCGACTGGGACGAAGCGCTCCGGTTGACCGAGATCAGCCAGGAGAAGGGCGCTCCGGTGATCCCGAGAGCGATCCTCGAGCCGATCCGGCTCTCGGTCCTCTCCGGGCGCGGCTCCAACGTCGACGACCGCCTGGCCCGCCTACGCAGCTACTGGGAGCGCGAGGGCAGCGTGGCCATCCACGCTGCCGACCTGCAGATCCGGTCGGCCGGCCGCCGCGGCGACGCGACGGCTGCACTGGCGGCCTACGACGACGGCGTGGCCGTCCTGAGCAAGATCTGGCACGAGTGGTTCGGTGCCCGGATCAGGCTGGCGGCGGTGGCCCTCGACGCGATCGCCCGCGCGCTCCCGCAGATCCCCGCGGGCGAACGAGCCGAGTGGGCGGCCCACATCGACCGGCTGCACGTCGACGGCGTGACCGTGCTCGAGCGCTACTCCGACCCGTCCGGCTTCTGGGGGCCCGAGGGCAGGGCCTGGTCGAAACGGCTCGATGCGGAGACCCTGCGCGGCCGCTGGCTCGCGGGCGTCGACACCCCACCTCAAGACGTCCTCGTCGACACGTGGCGCGAAGCGGAGGTGCTGTTCGCGGAGTTCGGTCACGTGGCCGAGCTGGCCCAGGTGCGGGTCACGCTGGCCGGCATCCTGCGCGCGACCGGCGACGCCGCCGGCGCCCGCGAGCTCGGCGACCTGGCCCGCGCGACGGCCCACGAGCTCGATGCGGAGCCGTTGCTCGACGACCTGAAGACGATCGGGAGCGCGCCGACCCGCGGCGGTGACTCGGCGTCGGTCACGCTGACCGCCCGCGAGGCGGAGATCCTGGCCCTGGTCGCCGAGGGCCGGAGCAACGGCGAGATCGGCAAGCAGCTGTTCATCAGCGCCAAGACCGTCAGCGTCCACGTGTCCAACATCCTCGGCAAGCTCGGTGCCGCCGGTCGCACCGAGGCCGCGGCCATTGCTCGGCGGCAGGGCCTGCTCGGCTGAGCATGCGTCGCGGTGGGTTCGGGAACCTGAGTACGTTGGTTCCACCCCACCCAGAGGAGGACGCATGACCGAAACACCCGAAGGGCCCCTCAGCGACGACGAAATGACCACCACCCCCGCAGGTGATCCGCCTCCCGCCGGTGGAGATGCCGACGGCACCGACGGTGGTGACTCCGACGGTACGGATGGTGGTGACTCCGACGGCACGGATGGTGGCGACTCGGACGGCACCGACGGCGGTGACGCCGACGGCACCGACGGAGATGCCACCGACACCACCGACGGCGACGCATCCTGAGCGCACTCGCCCTTCTCAGCGGTGACGCCCAGACCTTCCTGTCGAAGGTCTGGGCGTCCCGCGTCCATCTCCATCAGGCCGACCCGGACGACCTGGCCGGCCTGCTGTCCTTCGCCGACGCCGACCACCTGCTCACCTCGACGGCCATCCGCACGCCCTCGGTCCGGCTGGCCCGGGACGGCTCGGTGCTGCCGGAGTCGGCGTACACCCGCAGCGCCACGCTGGCCGGCAAGCAGCTGACCGGGCTGGTCGACCCACGCAAGGCACTGGCGCTCTTCGACGACGGCGCGACCATCGTGTTCCAGGGCCTGCACCGCTACTGGCCACCGCTGACCCAGTTGATCGCCGAGCTCGAGCTCGAGCTCGGCCACCCCTGCCAGGCGAACGCCTACCTCACCCCGCCCGGCGCGCAGGGTTTCGCGGTCCACTCCGACAGCCACGACGTCTTCGTGTTCCAGACCGTTGGGTCCAAGCAGTGGGAGGTGCACACGCCCGACGGCGTCGAGGACGTCCTGCTCGAGCCCGGACTCTCCATGTATCTCCCGACGGGCACGCGGCACGCGGCACGCGCGCAGCAGACCGTCTCGCTCCACGTGACCCTCGGAATCAACCAGCTCACCTGGCGCGGTCTCGTCCGCCGGAGCATCGAGTCGGTGCTCGCCGAGGTGCCCGACGAGCACTTGCCGGCCGGCTATCTCGACGACCCGGCCGAGCTCGCCGCGGCTCTCGCCGGCCGGCTCGGTGATGTGGCCGCCTCCATCGTCGGCGTCGACCCGCGGCGCGCGGTCGAGGCAGAAGTACGCCGCTTCCTGACCGGTCGCAGCCCGCGGCTGCCCGGCGGCCTCACCGACGTCCTCGCGGCGCGCGACCTCACCGACGAGTCGACGCTGCGCCGCCGAGCCGGTCATCCTTGCGTACTCATCGAGCACGACAAGAGGCTCGAGGTCCTGCTCGGCGACCGCTCGCTCGACGTACCCGCCCGCGTCCGGTCCGCCATCGAGCGGATCCGCGAGCGGTCGGAGCTGCGTCCGGTCGACCTGGCCGACCTCCTGGACGAGCAGAGCCGCCTGGTGCTGTGCCGCCGCCTGGTGCGCGAGGGGCTGCTCGAAACTCTGTCTGTGCCGGGGTGAACCGTCCACTTCCCGGCGATCCGGACTTCCGGTGCGCCGCCTCCAGCGTGCTGCGCGACGAGCCCCTGGCCGGCACCGCGTCGACGATCCGCGCCTTCCTCCTGATCGAGGACACCGGCCCGTGGGGCACCGACGCGCTGCGCGACGCGCGCCTCCCCGACGGGCTGGGTGAGCGGATCCGCGCGCGGGCCGCCGAGGCGCGGGTGCGGCCCCTGCTCATTCGCCGACCGGACCGTTCGGGTGTCGAGGGACACCGGGTGTTCGCGGCGTACGCCGATCCGGTCCGACCCTGGCTCGAGTCGGGCACGATCACCGACCTCCACGACGTGCTCGACCTGGACCTGGTGGCGCTGCGTGCGGGCCGGTCCAGCGGGCTCGCCCGCGACGAGTCCTCGCTCTTCTGCGTGTGCACGCACGGCAAGCACGACACCTGCTGCGCCGAGCGCGGCCGACCAGCGGCGGCGGCGCTCGAGGCGGCGCACCGCGAGCACACCTGGGAGGTCTCGCACATCGGCGGCGACCGCTTCGCCGGCAACATGCTGGTGCTTCCGCACGGCCTCTACTACGGCCGGATCGACGCCATCACCGCGCTTTCGGTCGCCGGCGCGCACGGGGCGGGCGAGCTCGACCTCGACCACCTGCGCGGGCGGTCCGGGCTGCCCACCGCTGCCCAGTACGCGGAGGTCGCCCTGCGTCGCGACCTCGCCGATACCCGCGAGGAGTCCGTGCGCTTCGTCTCGCGAGAGGTCCACGGCGACCTGAGCGAGGTCGTTTTCGCGGTCGCCGCGGGCCACTACGCCGTGCGCGTGCACACCAGCCGCGACCCCGACGAGCGGCTGACCTGCAGCGCCACCCGCGACAACCCGATCCACGTGCACGAGCTCGTCGACGTGCGACGTACTCGTAGTATCTGAACGTGGCCACCCTGGAGGACACCCTCGAGCTCACCAACCGGCGCTTCCGGAGGATGAGTTCCCTCGGGCGCGGGGTGCCGACGCCACGGGAGTGGGGGCAGCTCCCCGACGGGCCCGGCTGGCCGGCTCTGGCGCAGACCGCCGCATTGCTGCGGTTCCGCCACCGCTTCCACCCCTACCTGCAGCAGAAGTACGGCGACACCTTCACGGTGCGGCTCGCTCCGGGTGGCCGCCCGCTGGTCTTCTTCACCCGGCCCGAGCACGCGAAGGAGATCTTCGCCGGCGACCCGGAGATCTTCCACGCCGGCAAGGGCAACGCGATCCTCGGCCCGATCATGGGCGAGCACTCCCTGCTCCTGCAGGACTCCCTGGAGCACAAGCGGGCACGCAAGCTGCTGATGCCCGCGTTCAACGGGCACGCGCTGCGGGAGTACCAGTCGATGATCTCCGAGCTCGCGGCCGAAGAGGTTGCCCGTTGGCGACCCGGGTCCGAGTTCCGATCGCTGGACCGGATGAACGCCCTGACCCTCGAGGTGATCCTGCGCGTGGTCTACGGCGTCAGCGACGAGACCCGCCTCGCCGCCCTGCGTCCGCGGATCAACGCCACCGTCGACATCAGTCCCGCGATCCTGCTCGGTTGGGCCTACCCGCGGCTGCAGCGCTACCGCCCCTGGAAGCAGACGATCGAGAACCAGCAGGAGCTCGACCGCCTCATGTACGCCGAGATCCGCGAGCGCCGCGAGGCGACCGACCTCGACGAGCGCACCGACGTCCTCTCCCGGCTGCTGCGCGCGGGTGACGACGAGCATCCCGACGATCGGTTGGACGACACCGAGCTGCGCGACCAGCTGATCACCCTCCTGCTCGCCGGCCACGAGACCACCGCGACCGCGCTGTCCTGGGCCCTGTACGAGGTCGGACGGTCGCCGGAGCTGCTGCGGCGGACCCAGGAAGCGGCGGACGGCAGTGACGCCGACAGCGACGCCTGGCTCGACGCCGTACTGAAGGAGTCGATGCGGCTGCACCCGGTGATCCCCATGGTGGTGCGCACTCTGATGAAGCCGGCCACGATCGGGGGCGTCGACCTCCCTGCCGGCGCGACCGTCGGGCCGTCGATCATCGTGGCCCACCAGAAGACCGAGAACCACCCGGACCCGTGGACGTTCCGTCCCGAGCGGTTCCTCGAGGGCAACCCGCCCACCAACACCTGGATCCCGTTCGGTGGTGGCGTACGCCGCTGCATCGGTGCCGGTTTCTCCCTGATGGAGGGGGTCGCGGTGCTGCGCGAGGTGTTCCGCCGGTATGGCGTGACCGCGGTCGGCGACGACCAGCCCAAGGTCCGCAACATCACCAGCGTCCCCCGCAACGGGGCGCGGATCCGGGTCACCCCTCGCTAGCCCCGCAGCGCCGCCCACACCAGACACCCAAGGGAACCGGTCGAGGTAACTGCGCGAGCGATGTTGAGCCGCACCCAGCTCGACTCGAACGCGTCGCGCACGGCTCCCAGGTCGGCGATCTTGTCGATCGGTCCGGCGGCGTCGAGGGTGTTGTTGAGCGGGATGTTGCCCGCGCCGGTGATCACCACTGTGGCCACGGCCAGGGCGGCGCCGGCGATCACCCACTTCCGAGCGGGCCCGTCCGTCGACGCGACCGCGACCAGGGCGAGTGCCGGGGCGCCCAGGAACGTGAGCATGAAGACGGGGTTCACGATCGCGATGTTCATCTGCTGCATCGCGTGCACGAACGTGCGGTCGTCGACCCGGGCCAGTCCGGGCATCACGCCCGACGCCCAGGTGTAGTAGGTGCCGGCCTGCAACCCGCAGGCCAGCGCCGAGACGAGGAGGATCGGGGAGCGGAGGTTCTCGAGGAGTTCGGTCATGACTCGATCCCACCCCAGAACCGCGAGACGATCCATGGTTGTCTGTCTGATCTGCATGCGCCATCGTCTCGTTCGATGGTCATGCCGCCCGGGGTCCGACGTCGACCGTCTCGGCGATCGCCTCGAACACGCCGCACCAGTCCCAGTAGTCCTCGCGGGCGACCGAGCAGGTCAGCGTCACCCCTACCTCGCCGACGGGCCACACCCACTCGTCGCACAGGACGTCGATCGCGCCGACGCGGTGGGCGAAGCGCCGGTAGCCAACGTCGTTGCCCATCAGGTCGAAGTGGTCCTCGTCCTCGACCGCGAAGTCGTGCAGCCGGTGCGCCAGGTCCCTCAGCGAGACCGCGTCACAGCGCAGCACCACCTGTGGCTGGAATCCACTGGCGGGCACGGTCGCCGCGCGCGCCGAGACGAGCACGCCTCGGTCCGGTGCCGACGTATGCCGCCAGCTCGATGGAAGTGCGATGCCAAGATCGGTGACCATGCCGGAGAGCCTGCTCGCGCGCACCTACCCCGGAAACCTGGCTGGCTCGCGCCTGTGGACGGGAGCGTCAGCGGATGGTGCCGACGCCCGGCACCAGTGGGAGATCGAGGGCGGTCACCCAGCCGGGCGGCAGGTCGTTGACGGCGGGTACGGCGTTGAGGGCGCGCATGCCTGTGGCCAGGCAACCGGCGACGGCCGGGGCGCGCCCGCTGCCGTCGGTGAAGCGGAACGCCGTCTCCTGGCTGATCGAGGGCGAGCCGTCGATGTCGACCCGGTAGACGTCGTCGGCGGAGCCGGCCGGCCACTCGGGAGCCGCGTCGAGGCCGATCCGGTTGACGTGCTCGAGCGAGATCACCTCGCGGCCGTCGTGGATGCCGTTGATGGTGAAGCGGATGGCGGCGACCTCGCCGGGGTTGATCACGCCCTTGGCGGTCTTCCGCTCCTCCGGGGTCACCCACTTCTCCCAGGTCGTGGTGATCTCGTCGAGCTCGATGCCCGCGGCCTGCGCGATCATCGGCACCGTCGCGCCCCAGGCCATGATCAGCAGGTCGGGGATCTCCAGCAGCGGCGTGAAGTCGGGCGACCGGCCGATGCCCATCTCGTCCTCGTAGTCGCCCTCGTAGTCGGTGTAGTCGAGCAGCTCGGACGCGCGCACCGACCGCACCTCACCGCACAGCCCCATCAGGGTCAGCGGGAACAGGTCGTTGGCGAAGCCGGGGTCGATGCCGGTGGTGAAGCAGGACGCGCCGCCGGCCGTGCAGGCCTCGGTGATCGGGTCGATCCAGTTCGAGGGGTTCTGGGACATGCCCGGCCACACCCATGGCGTCATCGCGGTAGAGCACACGTCGATGCCTGCGCGCAGGAACGCCGAGATCACGCGGATGTTCTCGTCGGCGTGCTGGGCGGTCGGCCCGTAGTGCACGACGGCGTCCGGCTTCAGCGCGATCAGCTCGTCGACCGAGTCGGTGGCCGATGCCATGCCGGTACCCCGGCGGCCTTGATGCCGCAGATCTCCCCGGCGTCCTTGCCGACCTTGTCGGGGTTGGAGACGCCGACACCGACCAGCTCGAAGACGGGATGCCGGACGATCTCGGCGGTCACCATCTTCCCGACGACGCCGGTCCCCCAGACGACGATCCGCTTGCTGTTCATTCTGGTCTCCGTTCTGATAGTCCGACGCGTATGGCGCGCCATCGAGATCGTTTCGGCGGCCATAAGTGCCCGCTCATCGGTCGAAGGCGGTGTGGACCTGGGCCTCGGTGAGGCCGTAGTCCTTGAGCTCGTACGTGTGGGACGGCTTGGCCGAGCCCTGCTTGGACTCGCGGTCGATCTCCTCGATCGCGGACTGGGCCTCCGGCGTCCAGTCCAGACCGAACCGCTCGTAGAGCTGCGGGCGGTGCCGATCGGGTCGGCGAGCAGGTCCTTGAACGCGACGTCTGCGAACTGCGCCTGGTCGTAGGCCGGCCGGGCGTCGTGGAACGCGTGGAAGACCGCGACCACAGGTCGAGCTGGGTGTGGCCGATCACGCCGCCGACGTAGGTCTCGGAGTGGCCGATGGTCGTCTCGGCCGAGAGCGAGCACGACGAGGCGATGCAGGTGACCGGCTCGCGGTGGGTGTAGACGATGAGCGCGTCGGGGTACACCGCCATCAGGGCGTCGAGCGCGGTCATGTGCGAGGGGTTCTTGAGCACCCAGCGCTTCTCGGGGTCGTTGAGGCCGACCAGCTGCAGGTTCTGCTTGTGCCGCGCGTAGGCGTCGGTCCAGTCCTGGCCCTTGAGCCACTCGGTGTAGCGCGGCAGGTTCGCCAGCGACTCGTACGAGTTCGACTTGCCGGTCTGCCGCAGCAGCCGCCAGCACTCCTCGACGGTCGTCGCATCCATGTAGTGGATCCCCATGAACTCGGGGCTCTCCACGTGATGCGCGGTGAACGCCTGCTGCATCGCGGTGAAGATCGGGTCGGACTCCCAGGTGTCGCGCGGCGGCCGCGGCTGCGGGTACTGCGTCAGCCACATCTCCAGCCCCTGCGCCATCGGGTCGGCGTGCAGCAGCCGGTGCAGAGCCGTGGTGCCGGTGCGCGGCAGGCCCATCACGAAGATCGGTCGCTGGATCGGTACGTCGGCGTGCTCCGGGTGGGCGGCGAACTGCGCCTGGGTGAGCAGCACGCCCACCAGCGCGCTCTTGACCTCGGAGCGCTGGAAGTAGTTGCCGCGCGGAGTCAGTCCCGCCTCGGGTGAGGACAGGTCCTCGGTCAGGACCCGCAGCCCCTCCTCGTGGGCGTCGCCACCGAAGTCCGTCATGCCGGTGGTGCGGACGGCTGCGGCCACGATGTCGTCGTAGGAGCCGACGTCCGGACGCTCGCGCGTCATCACGTTGTCATTCCTGTCAGTCGTGGAACTCACCGCAGTCCACCGTCAGCATCTGGCCAGTCACGGCAGAGGCGAGGTCGCTGGCCAGGAAGAGCGCCGCGCGGGCGACCTCCTCGGACGAGGCGAGCCGCTTGAGGTCGGTGGGCCCGGCCTTGTCGGCGTAGATCTCCTCGTGGGTCTTGCTCTCGACAGCGGCAAGGAAGTCGAAGTAGCCGCGGTTGACGTCCTCGTAGATGTACGACGGCGCCACGCTGTTGACGCGGATGCCGCGCGGGCCCAGCTCGGTGGCCAGCGACGAGGCGAGGTGCTCCAGCGCTCCCTTCGAGAGCTTGTAGCCGGCGTACTCCGGCTGGGAGCTGAAGGCCACGCACGAGTTGAGCATGATGATCGAGCCCTTGGTCGCCGCCAGCGAGTCGGCGAAGAGGGCCGCGAGCCGCAGCGGCGCGAAGACGTTGGTCTCGTTGACCTTGGCCAGCTTGCGCGGGTCGATCTGGGTGATGGGGTCCATCGGCGGGATCGCGAAGGCGTTGTTGATGATGCAGTCGACGCGACCGAACGCCTCGAGGGTCTGGTCGCGGAGGTTCACTCGCGAGTCCTCGTCGGTGACGTCGGTGACCACCGGCACGACCTTGACGCCGTACGGCGTCAGCTCGGCCTGGAGCTCGAGGAGCCGGGCCTCGGTGCGGCTGGCGATCACCAGGTCGGCACCCATCTTGGCGGCCTCGTGGGCCAGGGACCGACCGAGGCCGGGCCCGATGCCCGAGACGACGATGACCTTGCCCAGGAGTAGCGGAGCCGGCTGGTAACGCTCCTCGATCGAGGTGTCATGGGCTTCGGCGTAACCGAGGTCGGTGCTCAAGAGATCATCCTTCGGGCTACGGAGCGCTGCCGGGCGGCGATGCGCTCGGCGTACTCCTCGGTGGTGATGGGTGAGTAGTGCGGGAGGTGCTTCTGGACGTCGGCGAACGGGACGATCTCGATGGACGGCCCGTCGGCATCCTGGGTGAGGTCGCGCTCGAGGCGCTGCCAACGCAGCATCATCGAGCCGGTCCGGTGGCCGGTGGCCTCGAGCCAGTTGGCGAGGTTCGGGTTCTGCTCCGAGATCACGAACCGCATCTTTCCGTCGGGGTCGGTGACCGCCTGGGCCTTGGTGAGCGAGGTCTGGTGGGTCTCGTAGTCGGTGGAGGCGTACCAGTCGGAGCCGATCTGGATCCCCTGGTAGGCGCAGTCGGCACACTCGGGGACGGTCACGATCATGGCCTCGTCGTCGGCGAGCTCGTAGTGCCCGATCGACGAGCGTTGCGAGGCCAACCCGCCCGGGGTCGACTGCGGTGCGGTCAGCGTGTTGACGGGTTCCTGGTACTGGAAGAACTGCGGGAAGGCGAACCACGTCTGGATCGAGCCGACCAGGCTCCGGGCGGCCACCTCGTACTTGCGGGCCAGCGTCTTCTCCGACAGCGGCTTGGCCGGCTGGTCGATCGTGTCGGGGCGCTCGATGGTGAGCGTGCCGCGCTCCTCGGTGTCCCAGTCGTTGTAGACCTCGCGCACGATCATGGTCTTGGCGCCGGGCTCGGCCATGTAGTGGAACTCGAAGTTGCCGTCGGCGTCCTTCTCCAGCTCGCGGTCGTCGAACGCCATCAGCGAGGTGGCGGCCGAGTCGGCGCTGTAGGTGCCGCCCATCACCTGGAACGACAGGTCGGCAGTGGTGCCGCGCCGTCCGCGGACGACGTACTCGACGCCCTCGCGGAGGTAGGCGTTGAAGTAGACGGCGTCGGGGTTGTCGAGCCCCTGGCGGGAGTACTGGTGCGTGGGGTTGATGAAGATCGGGCGGTCGAGGTCGTAGTCGAACGCCATCTGCATGGCCATCCGGATCCGGCCGGACAGGTAGTCGTAGCCCTCCAGCCGGTCCTGCTCGGTGCGGATGAACGGCGCGTTCGCCACCAGCTCCTCGGCCTCCGCGATCGCGTCCTGGAGCACCTTGGTGAGGTTGAGGCTCTCGCTCACCTCAGCCGGCCTTGTGGATGATCGACTCGGCGTAGCGGTTGAGGTTCTCGATCTTCTTCTCGAGCGGCTCGGTGTCGGGTCCCTTGATGTAGGGCACCCGGAATCCGACGATGCAGTCCGTGACGCCCTTGTCCTCCAGGCGCTTGATGCCGTCGAGGTCGTAAGCGTCGTAGGAGATCACGTGCACCTCGAAGTCGTCGCGGGTGTCGCCCTCGTCCTTGCGGATCTCGGCGAGCCGGTCGAGCAGCCGGTCCAGCTCCTCGCCGTCGCCGCCCGCGTGCATCCACCCGTCACCCTTCAGCACGGCGCGGCGCAGGGCGGCGTCGACGTGGCCACCGACGAGCAGCGGGATCTTCTCGCTGGCTCCGGGGCACTGCTTGAGCTCGTCGACCTCGTAGAACTCACCCTGGTAGCCGAAGAACTCACCTGTCGTCAGGCCGCGCAGGATGTCCATGCACTCGTCCATCCGCTTGCCCCGCTTCGCCCAGTCGACGCCGAGGTTGGCGAAGTCCTCGGGCCACGGCGAGATGCCGACGCCGAGACCGAGGCGGTTGCCGGAGAGGAACGCCAGTGACGAGGCCTGCTTGGCGACGAGCACCGGCGGGCGGACCGGCAGCTTGAGTACGAACGGCGTCAGCCGGAGCGTCGTGGTCACCGCGAACAGGTGCGCGCACAGGATCATGCACTCGATGAACTCCTTGCCGTCGAGGAACTCGCGGTCGCCGGTGTCGGTGTAGGGGTACTTCGAGTCGGAGTCCTTCGGGTAGATCAGGCTGTCGGCCACGGTCATGCTGGTGTAGCCGGCCGCCTCAGCGGCCTGGGCCAGCGGGGCGTAGTACTCAGCCTTGGTCATCGCCTCGGCGTACGAGAATCGCATCAGACCTCTTTCGGTTATTGAGCTTGTCGAAATATAGAACGTGTTTCAGTTTTGTGCCAGAGTTCGCCCGTGGACCTCCAACAGATGAGTGACCGTTTCGAGATCACCGACGTGCTCACGCGCTACACCCGCGCGATCGACAGCGGCGACTGGGACCTGCTCGACACCGTCTTCACGCCCGACGCCGCGATCGACTACACGGAGTCCGGTGGGATCGCCGCGGCGTTCCCCGAGGTGAAGCCCTGGCTCGCCGAGATGCTGCCGGCGTTCTTCCCGAAGCGGATGCACACGCTGGGCCAGCTCGACATCGCGATCGACGGCGACGAGGCCACGTGCACGGCGTACTTCGACAACCCGATGCCGATGGCTGACGGCCAGGGCGGCGAGAAGATCGTCGAGATCGGCGGGATGTACCACCACACGCTCGTGCGCACGCCGGACGGCTGGCGCAGCCGCAAGCTGCACGAAGAAGTCGTCTGGAAGCGTGGTCTGTGATGGCCACGGAGATGACTCCCGAGGAGATCGCCAAGCGCAAGGAGCAGCTGGCGAGCCCGGTGGTGCCCAAGGTCATCAAGACCATGGCCCGCCTCCAGGTGCGGGTCTTCAAGCTCACCAACGGCCGGATCGGCAGCAAGTGGCGGATCGGCGCGGGCTTCCGCAAGCCGGTGCCGACGCTGCTGCTGGACCACGTCGGCCGCAAGTCGGGGTCGTCGTACACGACTCCGCTGCTCTACCTCGAAGACGGACCGAACGTGGTGATCGTCGGCTCGCAGGGCGGGTTGCCGAAGGACCCGCAGTGGTTCCACAACCTGGTGGCGCATCCCGAGACCACGGTGCGGCTGCGGCGGGAGGGGCTCCGACCGGTCCGGGCGCGGGTCGCCGGGCCCGACGAGCGCGCCGCCCTGTGGCAGCGCCTGGTCGAGCTGTACGCCGACTTCGCGGTGTACCAGGCCGTCACCGACCGGGAGATCCCCGTGGTGGTGCTCGAACCCCGCTGAGGGACACTGGGGCCATGGCTGATCAGGACCCGAACCCGACCCCGCGAGGGGAGCACCCAGTCATCAGCGGGCTGCTGGCGCTCGTCGGCGTCGCGGTCGTGGTGGGCCTGATCCTGGGCGGCGGCGCGCTCGCGGCCACCAAGGTGCTGAACATCGGCGACGACGACTCGGCCAGCGACGACGCCACCACCGGCGACTCGCTCTACCTTCCGCGGCCGGAGAAGACCGACCCGCCGTCGGGACCGCTGGTCACCCTCGCCTCGCCCGACGAGTCAGTGGAGACCGAGGAGACCGGCGCCACCGAGTCTGAGACTCCGGATACCGGGATCTCGCTCTCGGCCAGCCAGACCGCCGTCACGCCCATGGAGCAGATCGACCTGACGGGCGTCTACCCCGGTGGCGAGGGCGCGATCCTGCAGGTGCAACGCCTCGAGGCCGGCAAGTGGCAGGACTTCCCGGTCACCGTCCCGGTCAGCAACGAGACCTTTGCGACCTACGTCCAGACCAGCCAGACGGGCGTCAACCGCTTCCGGGTGATCGACACCGACAACGCCATGACCTCCAACGAAGTGCGGGTCACGATCAGCTAGGGATCCAGTCGAAGACGTCAGGGTTCGGACCCGTGCGGCCGTCCTCGCCGCGATCCAGCGCCGAGATCGCGGTGACCTGGTCGGGCGTCAGCGAGAAGTCGAAGATCTCGAAGTTCTCGCGCATCCGGGCCTCGTGCATCGACTTCGGGAACACGATGTCGCCGCGCTCGATGTGCCAGCGCAGCGTCACCTGCGACGTGGTCTTGGCGAGCGTCTCGGCGATCTCGGAGATCACCGGGTCGTTGAGCACCTTGCCCTGGGCGATCGGCGACCACGACTCCACCTTGATGCCGTGGCGGTGGGAGCCCTCCCGGGCAGCTTCGTTGGCGAAGTAGGGGTGGATCTCGATCTGGTTGACCGCCGGGATCACACCGGTCTCGTCGATGATCCGGTCCAGGTGGGCGGGCTGGAAGTTCGAGACGCCGACCGACTTCACGCCCCCGTCCGTCACCAGTGCGGACACCGCCTTCCAGGTCGAGACGAAGTCGCCGTCGTACTGCGTGGGCAGCGGCCAGTGGATGAGGAACAGGTCGACCTGCTCGAGTCCGAGCTTCTCGCGGGACTCGTCGAAGGAGCGGCGTACGTCGTCGGGGCGGTGGTTGCTGTTGTTGAGCTTGGTCGTGATGTAGAGCTCGTCGCGCGGGATGTCCGACGCCGCGATGGCCTCGCCGACTCCCGCCTCGTTGCGGTACATCTGCGCCGTGTCGATGTGGCGGTAGCCGACCTCGAGCGCGGTCGTGACGGTCGCCGCGGTGTCCGGAGGCGGGACCTGGAACACCCCGAAGCCGAGCTGCGGGATGCTGGTGTGGTCGTTGAGCGTGATCGAGGAGACGGTCATGCACCGACCCTAGTTGCGTCGTCTGTGACGCTTGGGGGGTGGAGTTCACCGACTACGACACCCGGCTGGCGGCGTACGCCGTCATCGTGGACGCTTCGTCGCGGGTTCTCCTGGCGCTGTGGAACGAGCCGGACGAGCCGAGATGGACGCTTCCCGGGGGTGGGGTGGAGCTTCGCGAGTCCGTCGAGGACGGCGCGGTGCGGGAGGTGCGCGAGGAGACCGGCTACGACGTCGCGCTGACCGGTCTTCTCGGCGTGCACTCCTACGTGGTGCCGCCCGGGCGGCGGCTCATGCGCACGCGGAGGCCCATGCGCCCGGTGCGGGTGATCTTCACGGCACGCGTGGTCGGTGGCGAGCTGACCAAGGAGATCGGTGGCACGACCGACGAGGCGCGCTGGTTCCCCCTGCACGAGGTCGACAGCCTGCCCCAGGTCGGGTTGGTCGATATCGCGCTCGAGATGTGGCGGGCCACGAACGTCCCGGGCTGAGGCAACCAAATAGCCGGCTCCTGCCTCGATCATGGTGAAGGCATCACTCAGCTGGAGCGAGAGGGAGTCGGATGTTCGGCGACAGGCGTCGGCACGAGGAGTTCACCGCGTTTGCGGCGACGGCCCAGCAGCGGCTGTACCGGCAGGGCTACCTGCTGACCGGCAACCGCGAGGCCGCGCAGGACCTGGTGCAGGCGACGCTGACCAAGATGTACGTCGCCTGGCCGCGCATCGACAACCCGGCGGCGTACGCCTATCGGACGATGGTGCGCGGCTTTCTCGAGGTCCGCCGCCGGTCAGCCCGTGAACGGGAGCTGCACGCCGTTCCCGATGGGCCGCGACCGCAGCAGGACCCTGCGCACGTGCTCACGGTGCGCGCTGCCCTCGCCGAGCTGCCGCCGCGGATGCGGGCCGTCGTGGTGCTCCGCTACTGGGAGGACCTCAGTGTCGAGCAGACCGCGTCGGCGCTGGGGTGCACCAGCGGGACGGTTAAGTCGACGGCGAGCCGCGGCTTGTCCCAGCTCCGCGACCGCCTCGGTGAGGCTTTCGACGAACGAGTCACCACCACAGCCAACGAGGAGAAGCCATGACCGCCGACACCGAACAGCTCCGCGCCCGCCTGACCGCCGAGCTCGACCAGCTCGAGCCAATCCCGGACGTCGCGCCAGCGGCGGCCCGCGCGGGCACCCGGCTACTCCGGCGCCGGCGGCTGGCGGCCGGCTCGGCGCTCGGGGTCGCGGCCGTGGGTGGCGGTGTCTTCGCAAGCTCCCTGGGCGGCTCGCGGTCCGTCGACTCGACAGTGATCGATCCAGCCATGACCCCGTCGCTCGCCGCGTCGGCCGACCCGATGGCAGACGGCATGGTCACCACCGCGGAGTGGCACGAGACCGTGCGCAGCACGCTGGAGTCGCTGCTGCCCGCTCGCTACGGAACGGTGACGACTGCTCCGGCTGAGCGCAACCGAGCGCAGGCGTTCACCACGTCCGGCGGAGACCCGCGGTTGGAGATGTGGGTCGGCGTGGGCGGGCGGGACGCCGGCGACCGGACGAACTGGAGCTGCGCGGCTCAGGAGCGGGCGCGCCCGCTGCTCTCCTGCGCGGAAGCGCACCTCGACGACGGCTGGCTCGCCGTGGCCACCACAGAGCTGGCCGGTGCGACTTCGGACGGTGGTGCGCCGACGTATGGCTCGGCACTGTTGTTCGTGAACGACGGCGTCTTCTTCAACCTGTCCGCCCACGAGCGGGGCTGGGACGGCGTCGAACCCAACGGCCCGGCCAACATCGACGCTCAAGAACTGGTCGACCTGGCGTCCACCCCCGAGTTCCTGGAAATGGTCCGGGTCGGTGCAGCGTGGACAGTGGACCAGCCGGAGCCATCCGGGAGCCTCGTCGACGTGCCCGATCTGGTATGGCCCGCGTCGTAGCGTGACTGCATGAGAGCACGCCGCAGCCACCTGACGCTGGCGGCGGTGCTTCTCGTCTCGGTCGCGGCGTGCACCGATGAGGGGGAGCCAAAGCCCTCGCCTCCAGCCTCTCCCTCGAAGGCACACGCAACCGAACCGACGGTGGACCTGGCCCTGGTTGGCCACGCGACCCGGCCGCAGCTCGACATCGACGAGCGGACGTTTCACCGTCTGGCCACCGGGGAACTTCGCCGCGTCGCTGGGCGACGGGTGGTGACCGGGCTCCGCGCGGTCGAGCGTGATCCGGACGCCGTGGCCGTCGTACCTCTGGATCGCGTCGGCCCGACCGTGGTCGCGGCGCGCGTTGCTGGCGTCGATCCGATCCGCGATCGTCCGCACGCCATCACGGTCACCCTGACCGGCGACGTCATGCTGGTGCGCGATGTGCCCGACGCGGCTGCCGCGCTCGCACCGATGTCGAAGCGACTGGCGGCGGCCGATCTGACCGTGGGCAACCTCGAGAGCACGCTCTCCCTGAACGGCGAACCCACCCAGGGTGATGACTCGTTCGGCGGGACACCCGCCTTGCTGAAGCCCTTGCGCAGAGCGGGGTTCGACGCACTCTCGCTGGCCAACAACCACGCGGGTGACTACGGGCCGGTGGCCTTGGTCGAGACGGTCGAGCGGATGGCGGCCAGTCCGATCGAGCCGTTCGGTGCGGGGGCCTCCCTCGGCGAGGCGAGCCGGCCGGCGGTGCTCGAGGTCGACGGGACGACGTTCGCGTTCGTCGGCTTCAACGCGATCGGCGAGACGCCGCAGGCCTTCCCGGGCGAGCTCGGCGCGTTGTCGGTGCGGATGCCGCCGCGGACCGGATCGGAGATCAACCAGGCCGATCTCGATCAGGTGGCCGGCGTGATCCGGCGGGCATCGCGGCGGGCGGACGTGGTGATCGTGCTGCCGCACTGGGGGACGCAGTACACCCACACGCCGGTGCCGGCGCAGCACGTGGTTGCTCGACAGCTGGTCGACGCGGGAGCCGACCTGGTCGTCGGTGGCCATCCCCACTGGGTGCAGGGGATGGACGATGTCGACGGAGTGCCGGTGATCCACTCACTCGGCAACTTCGTCTTCGACATGGGCAGCTCCTTCTCCGGGGAGGTCAGGGAGGGTGTGGTCATGGAGACGACCTGGTGGGGACAGGAGCTGAAGGCGTTCCGGCTGGTGCCCTACCGGATGGAGATCGGGGAGTACGCGCCACGCGTGGTCTCCGGTCGCGATGTGCTCGCGGATGCGTGGGGTGCCAGCACCGGCCCCTATGCCGACCAGGGGAGTGCCGGCTAACAGAGCCAGGCCAGGACGGTCCGGATGGTCCGCTGCAGCTGGGCGAGGTCGACGACGTCGGGGGTGTCGGTCTCGTCGTGGTAGCCGGCGTACGACGTGCCGCCGAGGCGTACGCCGGGCAGGCCCGCGTCGACGAACGACTCGTGGTCGCTGGAGGTGTGGTTGGTCTCGAGCACCGTCTCCACGTCGGCCTGCTTTGCCGCGGTGGCCAGCTCTTCGCGCATGGGCGATGGCTCGGAGACGCTCTTGATCGGGAGCACCTCGCCGACGCCGACCCGATCCATCGCGACCATTCCGCGCAGGCCCGTGCGCTGCTGCTCGGTGAGGCTGGCGACGTACGCGCGTGAACCGTAGTGGTGGTCGTCGTCGCCCTCGCCGCGCGGCTCTTCGGACCCGAACGCGATGAGTACGACGGGTAGGCGGGTGCGGGTGTCCTGGGTCGCTTCGGCTATGGCGAGGAGTGAGCCGATGCCGGACGCGTTGTCCTCCGCGCCCGGCGCCTGCGGGACCGTGTCGAGGTGGGCACCGACGGCGAGCCACTCCTCACCCGCCCCGACGTCACCACGGGTGGCGATCAGGTTGACCGACGGCCCGCCGTCGACGGGGATCCCCCACGAGACACCGGCCGGGGTGTGGAACCGTTGGCGGGTCACCTCCCAGCCATAGCCCTCGAGCCGCTCCTCCACCCAGTCGGCGGCTTCGAAGTACGCGTCCGTGTGCCCCGGCCGCGGGCCGATCTCGTTGGCCAGGTAGGTGACCGCCCGCATCGCGATGGCGGGCCTGGCGTCGTCCGGGCTCACTCGTGGGGTCGGCTCGGCACTGGGCTGGCGGCTCGGCCGTGGTGGTCGGCGTTCCGGTGGTCGAGCTTGTCGAGACCTCTGGCGGCTCGCTGTCGTCGGTGTCCGAGCACGCGGTCAGCACCAACACCGCCCCCACCAACGTCGCCCACCGCTTCACTCAGTCAGCGTGTCACTCAAGTGGTCGTCGTCCTCCCGAAGGCGCAATTGTGCGGCCTCCGACGGCGCCGTCAAGGATTCCCTTCGGCGCCTTCGGCGTCCTTGACTGCACCGCCTCCGGCCGTGATTTGCGCCTATCGGGACGACGCCGACCTGTGGTCGGCTCCGGTGGTTGTGGACGGTGGTTGGACGGTGGTTGAGGTGCGAGGAGCGCCAGCGACGAGCCTCGAAACCCCTGGAGTTGACACGGAAACTCGCCCACAAGGGCTTGACCATGGGGCCCTTGACGACTACAATCGAACGTACGTTCGAGCCCGGAACTCCACTCGGGAGGTGAACATGAGGGCCCACGACATCACGGCCTGGACCCACACCCTGGCCGAGTCCGACGGACCGCACACCGACGCCGAACGCATCGACACCCTCACAGCCCTCGAGGTCCTCAAGTGCGCCGCCGAAGCGATGCAGGCCGAGATCACGGCCGACCTCGATGAGTCCCAACGCCATCTTCAGGCCGCCGCCGGAGAGCCCGTCGAACGCCAAGGCCGAGGTGTCGCGCACCAGGTCGCCCTAGCCCGCCGGGACTCACCGCATCGCGGGCAACGCCACCTCGGACTGGCCAAGATCCTGCGTGCTGAGCTCCCGCACACCCGGGCCGCGTTCCGCGCTGGCCGGATCACCGAATGGGCCGCCACCGTGATCGCCCGGGAGACCGCCTGCCTGACCCTGGAGGACCGGCTGACCGTCGACTTCGAGCTCGCAGCAGATCCCGACCGGCTCGAAGCCATGGGGATCGGGGTGCTCGAGGCCGAAGCCAAGAAGATCGCCTACCGGCTCGACGCCGCATCGTTCGTCGAACGCCGGGCCCGAGCTGAGGCCGACCGGCGGGTGACCCTGCGACCGGCCCCCGACGTCATGTCCCAGCTCTCCACCCTGCTCCCCGTGAAGGTCGGGGTCGCCGTCTACGCCTCCCTCTCCGAGGCCGCGACCGAGGCGATCGCCGCCGGAGACCCCAGGAGCCGAAGCCAGCTGATGGCCGACACCCTGGTCGACCGCATCCTCGGCGGCGCCGGCGCATCGGGAGCAACCGTTGGAGTGATGATCAACCTCGTCGTCACCGACCAGACCCTGTTCGCCGGCGGTCACGAGCCGGGGTGGGTCGACGGATACGGCCCGGTACCCGCCGACCTCGCCAGAGAACTCGGCGACAGCGAACAGGCCTGGCTACGCAGGCTCTACACCTCACCCACCACCGGGGAACTGGTCGCGATGGACTCCACCGCGAGGATCTTCCCCACCAAGCTCGCCCAGTTCCTGCGCCTGCGCGACCAACGCTGCCGCAGCCCGTGGTGCGACGCCCCCATCCGGCACGCCGACCACGTCGAAGCCGTCGACCAAGGCGGCGAAACCACCGCGACCAACGGCCAAGGACTCTGCGAAGCCTGCAACTACGCCAAACAAGCCATCGGCTGGCAGGCCAGACCAAGACCCGGACCCGGCCACACCGTCGAAACCCTCACCCCCACCGGGCACACCTGCACCTCCACCGCACCCGCCCTCACCGAACCGACCTGGGTCGAAGTCGAACCCGGACGCTGGACCCTGGCCGCCTAGGTCGCGACCATGAAGAAGTGCTGAGGACGGCAGTCGTTGGATTCGCCCTACTCGTGACTGGGTTGCTCGTGGCTTGCGACGACGACGAGCCAACGCGGGAATCGGCTGAGGCGACGATCATCGAGCGTGGCTACGCCGCGGGAGTCGAGGTCTCGGGGGCGGGTGAGGTGCTCGTCAGTTATGTGCAGCCGCCGGAGGACGACGAGGGCACATACCTCTCGGCCTGGCGTCTCTACGACGAGTCGGGTAAACCGCTGGCGGACGGCCAGGGCGCTCGAGTTGACGGAGGGTCTGCTCAGCTCACGTTGTGGCCGTTGCCCGAAGGGTTCCTGATGCGCCGGCCCGGCTCGAAAGAGCTCGAGCGGATCGATCCAGCTGGTGGGGTCAGCCCGGTCCGGCCCGTCGATCGGCTGATGCCTACGCGAGCCGGCGACGTGCTGGTGGCCAAGGGCAGGTTCTACCGGCCAAGCGACGACACGAGCTACCGGATGCCCCACCTCCCGCGAGGCGTCAACAGCGTGGCGATCGACCGGGCCGGCGGGGTCTGGCTGGTGCTGGGCGGCGACGATCCCGAGACGGCGTACTCGCGCGACGGCCGGGCACCCTGGCTCACCCTCGACTACGAACTCCCGCCCGGCGCCTATCCCGGGCAGCTCCAGGCTTCTGGCGAGGCGGTGCTGCTCCTGTTGGTCGGGGACGAGGCCAGGCTGCTCAGCCAGGACATCGGCTCCCCGGGACCCTGGCACCGGGTCGAGCTCGCCGGCGTCGACAGCCGGGCCTGGACCGAGCCTGAGGCCTCGGTGGTCGGTGCCGGAACGCTGCTACTGGGTGAATGGGGACCGCACTGGTACGTCGGCGACGGCGGTGTCTGGACCCGGATCGTGCTGCCGGACCCGGAGCCGCACGAGGACTTCCTTCTCGCATCGAAGGGTGAGCGGATCTTCGCCCGCTCCACTCAGGACCCGGGGCTCCGTTGGTCCGATGACCTGGGTCGGACCTGGCACAAATTCGCCCCCTGATCGGGAACAACAGACCATCGGCTACCGTTGAACCCACTGAGCAAAGTTGAGTCGAGTGAACTCAACTCTATGGAGGAGTAAAGACATGGCACGAGCTGTCGGCATCGACCTCGGTACGACGAACAGCGTCGTCGCGGTCCTCGAGGGTGGCGAGCCCACCGTCATCGCCAACGCCGAAGGTGCCCGCACCACCCCCTCGGTCGTCGCGTTCGCGAAGTCCGGAGAGGTGCTGGTGGGCGAGGTCGCCAAGCGGCAGGCGGTCACCAACGTCGACCGGACGATCCGCTCGGTGAAGCGCCACATGGGCACCGACTGGTCGCAGCAGATCGACGACAAGACATTCACGGCGCAGCAGATCAGCGCATTCGTGCTGCAGAAGCTCAAGCGCGACGCGGAGGCCTACCTCGGCGAGCCGGTCACCGACGCGGTGATCACGGTTCCGGCGTACTTCTCCGACGCGCAGCGCCAGGCAACCAAGGAAGCCGGCGAGATCGCGGGCCTCAACGTGAGCCGGATCGTCAACGAGCCGACCGCGGCCGCACTGGCCTACGGGCTCGACAAGGGCGACGACCAGACCATCCTCGTGTTCGACCTCGGTGGTGGCACGTTCGACGTGTCGCTGCTCGAGATCGGCGAGGGCGTGGTCGAGGTCAAGGCCACCAGCGGCGACAACCACCTCGGTGGTGACGACTGGGACAACCGGGTCGTCGAGTGGATGGTCAAGAAGTTCAAGGACAACTACGGCGTGGACCTCGCGGCCGACAAGATCGCGAAGCAGCGCCTCCAGGAAGCGGCCGAGAAGGCCAAGATCGAGCTGTCGTCGTCCAGCGAGACCACGATCCACCTGCCCTACATCACGCAGGGCGAGTCCGGCCCGCTGCACTTCGAGGAGAAGCTCAGCCGAGCCGACTTCGTGAAGATGACGGCGGACCTGCTCGACCGCACTCGTGAGCCCTTCAAGTCGGTGCTCAACGACGGTGGCGTCGCGATTGCCGACATCGACCACGTCGTGCTCGTCGGTGGTTCCACCCGGATGCCGGCCGTGACCGACGTCGTCAAGGAGCTGCTCGGTGGCAAGGAGCCCAACAAGGGCGTCAACCCCGACGAGGTCGTCGCCGTGGGCGCCGCGCTCCAGGCGGGCGTGCTCAAGGGCGAGGTCAAGGACGTGCTGCTCCTCGACGTCACCCCGCTGTCCCTCGGCATCGAGACCAAGGGCGGCGTGATGACCAACCTGATCGAGCGCAACACCACGATCCCGACCAAGCGCTCCGAGATCTTCACGACGGCCGACGACAACCAGCCGTCGGTGGAGATCAAGGTCGCGCAGGGCGAGCGCCCGATGTGGCAGCAGAACCAGCCGCTCGGCAACTTCGAGCTGACGGGCCTGCCGCCGGCACCTCGCGGCGTACCGAAGATCGAGGTCACCTTCGACATCGACGCCAACGGCATCGTGCACGTCTCCGCCAAGGACCAGGGCTCCGGCAAGGAGCAGTCGATGACCATCTCCGGTGGCTCGGCCCTCGGCAAGGACGAGATCGACCGGATGGTCAAGGAGGCGGAGCAGTACGCCGCCGAGGACGCCGAGCGTCGCGAGGCCGTCGAGGCCCGCAACCAGGGCGACCAGCTCGTCTACACGACCGAGAAGTTCCTCGAGGAGAACGCCGAGAAGATCCCCGACGACGTGAAGACCGAGGTCCAGGCCGACGTCGACGCGCTGAAGGCGACGCTCGAGGATGTCGAGGCGTCCGCGGAGAGCATCACGGCCGGCATCACCAAGCTCGGTGAGTCCAGCCAGAAGATGGGCGCCGCGATGTACGCCGCCGCCGAGGCCGAGTCGGCCGCGGCCGGCGGTGCCACCGGAGCGACGGGCGAGTCCGACGACGACGTCGTCGACGCGGAGATCGTCGACGAGGAGCCCGAGTCGGGTGAGGACACCGAGGGCGAGTCCAAGTGACCCACGCCCACGACGACGACGAGCAGGCGCAGGGACCTCCCGACGAGGGCGAGGAGATCGTCATCCCCGACGATCTCTCCGGCCTCGAGGAGGAGCCGATCGCCGAGGAGCCGGTGGATCCGGAGACCCAGCTCGCCGAGCGGACGGCCGACCTGCAACGACTGCAGGCCGAGTTCCTCAACTACAAGAGGCGGGTCGACCGCGACCGTGACCTGATCCGTGAGAACGCGACCTACGCCGCGCTCGCGCCGATCACGGAGGTGCTCGACACCATCGACCGCGCCCGCGAGCACGGGCCGCTCGACGGCGGCTTCAAGGCCGTCGCCGAGCAGCTCGAGCGGGTGGTGGCCGGCCTCGGCCTCACCAAGTTCGGTGCGCCGGGCGACCCGTTCGACCCGACCATCCACGAGGCCCTCTCCCACATCGGCGAGGACCCCGAGGTCACGGTGACCACCTGCAAGGTGATCGCCAAGTCGGGCTACAAGATCGGCAACCGCGTCCTGCGCCCCGCGCAGGTCCTGGTCGTGGACCCGGCCGCTCCGGTGGTCGAGCCCGTCGAGACCGACGCCGAGTAAGCCCACGAAGCTGAAGGGAGAGGAGGTGCGCGATGGCTGACACCGACGGAATGCGGTCCGACTGGGCCCAGAAGGACTTCTACAAGGAGCTCGGGGTCAAGAAGGACGCCACGGCCGACGAGATCAAGAAGGCCTACCGCAAGCTGGCGCGCGCCAACCACCCCGACTCCAACCCCGGCGACACCGCCAAGCACGACAAGTTCAAGTCGGTCGCCGAGGCCTACGACGTCGTCGGCGACGCCGACAAGCGCAAGAAGTACGACGAGATGCGCTCCCTCTATGGCGGGGGCGGATTCCCGGGCTTCGGCCGGGGCGGCGGCGGTGGCGGCGGCTTCAACCTCGACGACCTGCTCCGCGACCGGGCCGGCACCGGCGGTGGGTTCGGCGACATGTTCGGCGACCTCTTCGGCGGCGGCCGGCGCGGCCAGCAGGCGCGACCGCGTCCCCAGAAGGGACCGGACGCCGAGACCTCGGCGACGATCAGCTTCACCGACGCCATGGAAGGCGTCACGATCTCGCTGCGGCTGACCTCCGACGCTCCCTGCCCCGACTGCTCGGGCACCGGCGGCAAGCCGGGCACCAAACCCCACATCTGCCCGGAGTGCGAGGGCGCCGGCTTCGTGGTGTCGTCGGTCGGCGGCGCGTTCTCGATGAACGAGACCTGCCCGATGTGCGGCGGCCGCCAGCTCATCTACGACGAGCCGTGCCCGACCTGCCACGGCAGTGGTCACGGGATGTCCTCGCGCACGATCCAGGCCCGGATCCCGGCCGGGGTCAAGGACGGCCAGAAGATCCGCCTGCGCGGCAAGGGCGGCTCCGGTGAGAACGGCGGCCCCGCCGGCGACCTGTTCGTCAACGTGAAGGTCACCCCGCACCGCATCTTCGGGCGCAAGGGCGACAACCTCACGCTCACGGTACCGGTGTCGTTCGACGAGGCCGCGCTGGGCGCGGAGATCAAGATCCCCACCCTCAACGGCGCTCCGGTGACGCTGAAGGTCCCGGCCGGCACCCCCAACGGCCGCACCTTCCGGGTGCGCGGCAAGGGCGCCCGCAAGTCCGACGGCACCAACGGCGACCTGCTGGCGACGGTCGAGGTCCAGGTGCCGGCCCAGCTCGACCAGACCGCGCGCGAGGCGATCGAGGCGTTCCGCGCCGCGACGTCCGACAAGCCGCTGCGCGCCAACCTCTTCGAGTCATGACCTCGAGCCTGGGCCCACCGCCCCCCGACGCCGCGGTCTACGTGATCAGCGTGGCCGCCGAGCTCAGCGGGCTGCACCCGCAGACGCTGCGTACCTACGAGCGGATGGGCCTGATCACCCCCGGCCGCACGGGCGGCGGTGGCCGCCGCTACAGCAGCCGCGACATCGACCTGCTGCGCGAGATCGCGTCGCTCACCTCTGCCGGCATCGGCATCGAGGGCGTACGCCGCATCCTCGAGCTCGAGCACCGAGCCGCAGCCCTGGCCGCCCGCAACCACGAGCTGCAGGCAGAGCTCGAGGCCACCCGCGAGGCATTGCGCCAGGCGATCTCCGGTCGCCGTGAAGGCCTGCCTCCCAACAAGCTGCCGGTGCTCCGCCAGCCCCTGGCCGGCCAGTCCGTCGTGGTCTGGCGCCGCGGCCGCTAGCTGTTCGCGAACGCGAACGCGATCGCCGTAGCGACGATCAGCGCGAGAGTCGCGGCGTCCATTGCGAGTCCGATCGCCTCCGAACGCTGGTGGCGTTTGGCCGCCCGGACGCGGGTCGCGATGGCACCGACGATCAGGGCCCCGAGGGCGATGGTGGCCACCCGCCCCAGCCACTCGTACTCCAGGCCGACCAGCACGCCAGCAGCACCCAGCCACTCCAGGACGCCGATCAGCTTCCACTGACCGGGCGGCACGTCCAGCGAGTCGCGGATCTCGAGCGACATCGGGACACTGAACAGCTTGACCGCGCCCGAGCCGACGAAGGTGGCGGCCGTGACGATCGCCAGGACTGTGAGCACCATCCGCTGAAACTACTCCCCGGACGGCACGGTCGCGGCGATGACAGTGCCGTCGGCGCGGAGCGTGCCCGCGGGGTTGGGCGGCTCGCCCTCGAGGCGAGGACCCTGGTGCTTCAGCGGCACCACGACGGGTGCGTCGGGCCCGACCACGACCTCCTCGTCGCGCACCGAGAACGCGAGCTTGCCCGTGCCGTCCTCGACCGTCAGCGAGAGCTCGTCGGTGGTCACGGTGACCCGGACCCGGGTGCCGTGCAGGGTGATCCGGAACGTCAGCGACTCCCACTCGTCGGGCAGGCGCGGGTCGAGGCACCACTGGCCGGCGCCGCGGTCGCGGAACCCTCCGAAGCCGGAGACCAGAGCACTCCACACGCCACCGGTCGACGCCACGTGTACGCCTTCCGCGGTGTTGGCGTGCCGGTCGGCGAGGTCGACGAAGAGCGCCGCCATGAAGTAGCGCAGCGCGAGGTCGTGGTAACCGACCTCGGCCGCGATGATCGACTGCACCACGGCGGAGAGCGTCGAGTCGCCGGTGGTGATCGGGTCGTAGTAGTCGAAGTCGGCCCGCTTCTGCTCGAGGCTGAACTCCTCACCCTGCAGGAACAGGGCCAGTACGACGTCGGCCTGCTTGAGCACCTGGAACCGGTAGATCACGAGCGGGTGGTAGTGCAGCAGTAGCGGCCGCTTCGAGATCGGCGTGCTCTCGAGGTCCCACATCTCGCGCTCGAGGAAGTGGGAGTCCTGGGGATGGATGCCGAGGTGCGCCTCGAACGGGATCGCCATCTTCGCCGCGCAGCGGGCCCACTCCGCGACCTCCGCCTCCTCGAGGCCCACCCGCCGCTTCATCTCCTCGTACGCCGCGGGGTCGCTGTCGGCCAGCGTGCGCACGGCCTCGGCCGCCCGCCGCAGGTTGAAGCGCGCCATCACGTTCGTATAGAGGTTGTCGTTGACGACGGTCGTGTACTCGTCGGGACCGGTGACCCCGTGGATGTGGAACGCGCCGCTGTTCTCGTTGCGCCAGAAGCCGAGATCGGCCCACAGCCGGGCGGTCTCCACGAAGATGTCGATGCCCTTGCGGTTGAGGAAGCCGACGTCGCCGGTGGCCCCGATGTACTGGCTCAGCGCGTAGGCCACGTCGGCGTCGATGTGGTACTGCGCGGTGCCCGCGGCGTAGTAGGCGGACGCCTCCTCGCCGTTGATGGTGCGCCAGGGGAACAGGGCGCCCTTCTGGGTCAGCTCGCGGGCGCGGTTGCGGGCGGCGTCCAGCAGGGAGTAGCGGAACCGAAGCGCGTTGCCGGCCGCCCAGGGGTTCGTGTAGGTCAGGAACGGCATCACGTAGATCTCGGTGTCCCAGAAGTAGTGGCCGCCGTAGCCGGACCCGGTGACCCCCTTCGCCGGGATGCCGGCGCCGTCGGCGCGGGCCGAGGCCTGGAGCACCGAGTAGAGGTTCCAGCGCACGGCCTGCTGGATCGCCGGCTGGGCGGGCACCTCGACGTCGGACCGCTCCCAGAAGTCCGCTAGGTAGGACTCCTGGTCGGCGAAGTGCTTCTGGACACCCTCCTCTCGGATCCGGTCGAGGGTGCGCTCGCACCGGTCGAGCAGCTCGTGCGAAGGTACGGTCCGCCCCGTGTGATAGCTCACCGTCTTGGTCAGGTGGATCGGGCGGTCCGGCTCCGCCTGGATCCGGTAGATCGCCTTGGCAATGTCCTCACCGCTCTCCACCCGGGAAGTGAAGGCGTTGGTGGTCTCGAGCAGATGGTCGGCGGCGACGGCGATCGTCATACCGCTCTGGGCGCAGTGGTAGCCGAGGGTCAGCCGGCCGCCGCTGTGGTCGACGTCGTTGCTCTCGGGCACCAGCACCCGGCGGCTGAACCGCTCGGCCTTGCGGGGGTCCATGCCCTGGTCCTTCAGGGCCATCAGCACCTGGTGCTCGTTCTCGCCGTCGGCCCGGTTGAGCAGCTGCGAGGAGATCGACACCGGGGCGCCCTTGTCGATGAGGGTGATCTCGAAGGTCATGATCGCCACGTGGCGCTGCGTGAACGACACCATCCGGCGGCTGACCACCCGGACCCGCTTGCCGCTCGGCGTACGCCACAGGATGTCGCGCGTGAGTACGCCGGTGCGGAGGTCGAGCACGCGTTCGTACTCGAGCAGGTCGGCGGTAGACAGCTCGAGCGGCTCGTCGTCGACGTAGAGCCGGATGATCTTGGCGTCGGGCGCGTTGACGATGGTCTGCCCGACCTTGGCGAACCCGAACGCCTCCTCGGCGTGCAGGATCGGGTAGGTCTCGTGGAAGCCGTTGACGTAGGTGCCGTTGCTCTCGAAGTCGCGGCTCTCCTCGTAGTTGCCGCGTAGGCCGAGGTAGCCGTTGCCGACGCTGAACAGCGACTCCGTGGTGCCCAGGTCGCCGTCCTCGAACCGGGTCTCCACCAGACGCCACTCGTCGATCGGGAACCGGCTGCGGTCGAGGGGGTCGCGAGCCGGGGGTGCCTTGTGCGACGGGCCCGGTCCGTGGGGGTTCACAGGAGCTCCGCCAGGTCGCTGACGACGACGTCGGCTCCGGCCTCGGTCAGGGCGTCGGCACCCGCCCCCCGGTCGACCCCGATCACGAGCGCGAACTTCCCGGCCGCACCCGCAGCCACGCCGCTGGTCGCGTCCTCCACCACCACGGCCTTGTCGTTCGGCACGCCGAGCTCGGCCGCGGCCTCCCAGAACGTGTCGGGGGCGGGTTTGCCGGCCAGCCCCTTCTCGGCGGCCACCCCGCCATGGACGACCGCGCTGAAGAAGTGGGTCACGCCGGCGGCCTCCAGCACGGCGGGTGCGTTGCGCGACGACGACACGATCGCCATCGGCATCCCCCGGTCGCGCAGGCTCTCGAGCAAGCGCAGCGACCCCGGGTACGCCGTGACGCCCTCGTCGTGCAGCACCTGGCCGAACATGTCGTTCTTGAGGTCGCCCAGCTTGGTCACGAGCTCGTCGGGCGCCTCGAGCCCGCGCGACTCGAGGAAGGAACGGACGCCGTCGTAGCGCGGCTTCCCGTCGACGTAGTCGTAGTAGTCCTGGTCGGTGTACGGGTCCGGCACCTCATCGTCGGACATGCTGCGTTCCATGAGGTAGGTGTTGAACATCCTCGACCAGGCGCGCATGTGCACCTCGGCCGTCGGCGTGATCACCCCGTCGAGGTCGAACAGCACTCCCTGGTAGTCACCCCAGTCGACCGTCATGCTCACAACGGTAAGGGGTGAGCGTTCCTGTTACTTGAGGTACGCGAGGGTCTAGTCTCCGCGCATGGACTGGCTCAGCGAGTGGGCGCACGATCTCGACTGGTTCGCGTTCCTGTCCATCCCGGTCTTCACCGGCATCATCGGCTGGCTGATCAACTGGTCGGGTCTGGTGATGCTGTTCAGCCCGGTGCAGTTCCACGGCATCCGGATCCCGGGCCTGCGCGAGCTCGGCACCATCCTTCCGCGCAAGCTCCAAGAGGTGCCCGGCATCCTCCAGGGCGGGCTCGGCTGGCAGGGCATCGTGCCGGCGCGGGCGGCCAAGATGGGCTCGATCGCGGTGGACAAGGCGATCGCCAAGCTGGGCACGCCGGGGGAGTTCTACCAGCAGCTCGAGCCCGACAAGATCGCCGAGCACATCGTCACCATCTTCCGGCCGGAGATCCCTGAGCTCGTCAACGAGGTGATGCTGGCCGAGCATCCTCGGCTGTGGCGCGATCTCCCGCGCCCGGTGAAGGAGGCCGTCTACGAGCGCGTGCAGGCCCAGCTGCCGTCGGTCGTCGGCACGGTCACCGACGAGATCGGGATCCACATCGACCAGCTGCTGGACCCGAAGATCATGGTCATCGACCACTTCCAGAAGAACCCCGCTCTGGTGGTCCGGATCTTCCGCGACTTCGGCCAGCGCGAACTGGACCTGATGGTGCGGTTCGGCTTCATCTTCGGCTTCCTGCTCGGCATCCCGGTCGCCGTGATCGACAGCATCGTCCACCAGTCCTGGCTGCTGCCGGTGCTCGGCATCGTGGTCGGCTGGACCACCAACGCGCTCGGCATGTGGCTGATCTTCGAGCCGCCCGAGGAGAAGCGGGTCCTCGGCATCAAGGTGCACGGGCTCTTCCTGCGCCGCCAGGACGAGGCCGCCGAGGTCTATGCCCAGATCATCGCCGACGACGTGATCACGCTCGAGCGGATCGGCGACTTCCTGCTCGACGGGCCGCGCGGCGACCGGACCCGACAGATGCTGGCCACGGCACTGCGACCAGCCATCGACAAGGCGGCGGGTCCCGCTCGCGGCGCCGTCCGGGTCGCCGTGGGCGCCTCGCGCTTCGACAGCATCCGCGACTCGGTGGCCCAGCAGGCCGTCGGCCGCACCCTGACGCCGTTCAAGGACCCGGAGTTCAGCGCGCGGCAGGCGGACAAGATCCGCACTCTGGTCGCCACCCGCACCAAGGAGCTGCCCGCGACAGACTTCGTCGACATGATGCGCTCGGCCATCAAGGAGGACGAGTGGATGCTCTACGCCCACGGCGCGATCATGGGCGCCGCAGGTGGCTTCCTGCACCTCTTGATCTTCGGGGCCCAAGGGGGATGAGCTCGGTGGATCAGTACGACGAGCAGCCCAGCTCCGCGCTCGACGCGATGCCCGGCCTGGCCCGCGTGGCCGCGAGCGCCGCGCTGCACACCACCGAGTGGAGCGTGAAGACCTCCGCCAAGGGCTGGCTGCGGGTCGGTCGTGCCCTCACTCGTCCCGACGAGGCCGCGGCGCTGGCCCGCGACGCGACCCGCGCGGTCAACGTGATCAGCGAGCTGGCCCGGTCGGTGTCGTCCGGGGTGCCGGTCGCCCGGGCGCTGATGACCGCGGGGGAGGCGCTCGGCGGGCTGGTGGAGAACCCCGAGATCGTCAACGGCACCGTGGTCGACAAGGCCGAGACCACGTCGCTGCGCGATCGCGGCGCCGAGCTGCTGCATCGCTCGCGCGACGTGTGGAACACCGACCAGGGACACCCCGCGTTCGACCGGATCCTCACCGAGCTCGCACCCGACGAGGGCCGGATCCTGCTGCTCCTGCTCAAGGGCGGCCCGCAGCCGAGCGTCGACGTGCGCACGGGTGGCCCGATGGGCATGGTGAGCAGCCACCTGATCGCGCCCGGCCTCACGATGATCGGTGCCCGCGCCGGCTGCCGCTACCTCGACCAGGTGCCGTCGTATCTGAACAACCTGTTCCGTCTCGGCCTGGTGTGGTTCTCGCGGGAGTCGCTGCGTGACCCGCTGTCCTACCAGGTCGTCGAGGCCCAGCCCGACGTGCTCGAGGCGATGCACTCGGTGCGGTTCGCCAAGGTCGTGCGGCGCAGCATCCACCTCACGCCGTTCGGCGAGGACTTCTGCCGCAGCGTCCTGGTCGAGGACGACGCGGCCGCGACAGCGGCGTTCCCCGAACACTCACCGCCACCGGCGAGCGAGGCGGCGGAGCCGCCGTCGCAGGCGTGAGCCGAGCTCAGCCCGCCAGCAGCGAGAACGTGAACACCGAGCCCCCGCCGTCTCCAGCCCGGTAGGAGACCGCGCCCTTCTGGGCCTCCGCCAGCGTGCGGACGACGTAGAGCCCGAGGCCGGTGCCGGTCGCGATCGCGTCGTTGGCCCGGGCGAACTCGGTGAAGAGCCGTGCGCCGAACTCCGACGGCACTCCGGGCCCGTGGTCCAGCACGTCGAAACAGAGGCGGTCCTCGTGGTCCTCGTCGCTCCGGATCCGCACGGAGTAGGGTGCCGCGCCGTACTTGTGCGCGTTGCTCAGCAGGTTGGTGAGCATCTGCTCCAGGCGCAGCGGGTCGGCGCGGACACAGCGGTCGTCTTCGATGGACACGTCAACGTCGTAGCGGTCGGCGACAACCGCCTCCACAGCCGTGCGTGGGTCGACGACCTGCAGGTCGAGGCGAAGGGTGCCGCGCTGGATCTGGGCCGCGGTGAGCAGGTCGGCGGTGATGCTGTCGAGCAGCCGGGCCTGCCGGGTGACCGACGCCATCAGGCGCTCGCACTGTGCGTCGTCGAGCTGGTTGCGCTCCCAACCCATGGTCTCGGCGATGCCGCAGAGCACGGCGACGGGGCCACGGATCTCGTGAGCGGTGGTCGCGATCGCCCGGCGCAGGAGGCCGACGTCCTCGGCCGTCGAGTCGAGGTAGACCAGGATCGACCACCCGGTCCGGCGCTGAGTTGCGCGGACCCGCCCGCCGGGAGCCTCGACCTCGAACGACGCGTCCGAGCTGAGTCGGTTGTAGGCCACCTGGGCCGCGAGATCCGGCGCAACGAGGCTCAGCGGTGCCCCGGGCTTGGCTCCGCCGAGGAGCCGCCCGGCCATCGGGTTGACGTGGACGATCCGGAACAACGGCTCGTCGGCGAGCTCGATCACGCCGTACGGCGCCATCCCGACCGCTTCCCAGGTCGACACATTGCGTCGGGCATCGGGTGGGGTCTGGTCAACGGCGACGTCCGACTCCGCCCGGCTGGTGGTCGGCACCAGGGCCAGCGGCGCCTTTGCCTTGCCAGAGACGTCGTCGGTCAGCTCGCGGACGTAGTCGAGGATCTTGCTGAGTGGCGCGCCCTTCTGGACGTAGCCGTCGGCGCCCACAGCGACCGCGCGCGCCGACATCTGGTCCGCACCGAAGCCGGAGAGCACGATGATCCGGGCTGCCGGACAGAGCCGGCGGATCGTCGGCAGTGCCTCGACGCCGTCCATGACCGGCATCGACAGGTCAAGGAGAACGACGTCCGGGCGGGTCTCCCGCACCACGTCGATCCCTGCGCTGCCGTCGCCGGCCTCACCGACCACCTCGAAGCCGCCCTTGGTCAACGCCAGGCTGAGGAGGTCGCGCAGGTCGCGGGTGTCGTCGATGATCACGACGCGACGGGCGCGGGTCTGGGATAGCGCGGTCATGTCGTGGACCCATTCTCGTTGGTTGAGGTCGTGGCCCTGCTGAGATCGACCACGGCGGGTGCGCTGCGGAGCAGCTCGATGCTGAAGTGCTCGCTGCCGAGCAGGTTGGTGATGATCCGGCTGGCCGAGTCGATGGACGTGGTGAGTGCCGAGTTGGCCTTGTCCGTGTCGTTCAGGTCGAGGGCCATCTTCGCGACCACGAGCCCCTGCAACACGCTGTCGTTGAGCTCGAGGGCCTGCTGCTCGCGCTTGCGCAGGTCCTCGAAGAGCTGGGCCCCCTCCATGAGGGAGGAGTAGTTGCGGCGCAGCGTCCAGTAATAGAGCGCGACGAGCATGCCGACCACGTCCCAGATGGTCAGCGGCCAGCCCCAGGCCGCCCGCATGGCCAGCCCGCGCTCGTCGGCCAGGCCGAACGAAGGGAGGGCCATGTGCAGCGCGTGGGTGCCGTGGTGGACGGCACAGGTGAAGAAGATCGCCGCGGTGGCCGAGCCCAGCGGGTTGACCCGAAGCTGGTTGCTCTTGGCGAGCGGTATCACGATCGCCAGGGCAATCAGCAGGTAGGCGCCGGCGATGACGGCGTTGCAAGCCATTCCGATCTGCCAGATCATGCGTGTCCTCCAATGAGAGTCAGGGTGATCAGCGCGAAGCCCGAACCGGCGAGTGCGGCCTGAGCGGCCGGATGCCAGTCGAACCAGCCCACGACCCGCCGAGGAGTGCGGTCCCGGAGTGCGGCCGCACAACCGATCACGACGGCGACCTCCCAGATCGCGGTGGTCAGGTCCCAGGCGCCGACGGGGTGTGGTTCGGGCATCAGCCCGAAGGGGAGGCCGGCTACTCGGGTGGTCAGCCAGAGCGCCAGGATCGCCAGGTTGCCGAAGGCCCCCGCGAGAAGCAGGGCCCGCGAGGTGCGCTGCAGCATCAGCATCGCCCAGCCGGCCTGTACGCAGGCGGCCACGATGAAGAAGGTCCCGAAGAGTGCGCTCTCGGTCAGGTGCGGCGGCCCGACCGCCGCGTGGGCACCGGCTGCTGCCGCGCTGCCGACGACGGCCAGTGGCAGGGCGAGTGCCGCGACGTCGGACCGGTGGCCGGCCGGTGTGACCGACCGGGGTCCGGAGAGCCGAAGCACGGCGTCCGGCGTACCAAGGCTGCCGTCGACCACGGCCTGGCGGAGGTGGCGGATCCGGAGCTCGTGCTCGTCGCGCGGTGCCGAGCTGGTGAGCCGTAGTGGCTCGAGGGCGTGCGGCAGGAGCAGTGCGGCCAGACCCATCAGTCCAGCGAGCACCGCGCCATAGTGCAGTCCGTGCGCGAGCATGCTCGCGCCACCTGCGGTGGACATTGCTGTCACCGCGAGATCCCTCCCCGCGCCACCCTCCCTGGCGATGCGTTCGCGGGAACGTTAGACCTGCGGGGCGCGGACGCGCGGCCTTTTCGTTGAATTCTTTACCAGGGGTCGGAGCTCAGCGGACCACGGGCAGGGTGAGCTGCTGGCCGGCGCCCGAGGCGATGGTCACCGGAGTGAGCACCAGCCCCGACCGGTAGTTCTCGGACGGCGTCGAGATCACGATCCGGATCCGGTGGCCGGGCGCGAAGCGGTGCACGATCCCCGGCAGCGTGACCCGCACCGGCCGGCCGACGTCGGCGATCCGGATCGGCGCCTCCAGCCCGTTGATCGGGCTGGCCTTGCCGTCCGGCCCGACATCGGTGATCTTGACCGAGAGCACCAGCTGTCCGGCGGCCCCCAAGGCCTGGCTGGCCGCGGCACCCGGGGCGTCGAGCCGGAACGTGAGCTGCGGTGAGCCGACGACGTCGACCGGCTTGGTGAGCTTCGACGTCGCCCAGGCCGCGAACGTGCCCGGCAGGTCGCGGGGCTGCTCGAACGGCTTGAGCCCGAACGCATCGGTGGGTGACGTGCTGGATGGCAGCGGGGTAACCACGAACGACTGCTCGCCCGGCCGCGCCGTCCCGGTCACCAGGTCGCCGGCTCCTGAGAGCCGCCAGGTCTTGCGGGTGCCGACCGGGAACGTCGTGGACTTCGCGTACGCCGGCGTCGCGATCCCGGAGTACTTCACCCAGTCGCGGAAGTAGGCGAACTCCGGGCCGGTGTCGACCCGCTTGCCCTTGAGGTAGTGGTCGAACCAGTTGACGACCCGGGCCACGTCGTAGTGGCGGGCCGGGTCCGGCGCGCTGGCGTCGTACTCACCGGGGGCCGGGCCACCGGAGTGACCCCAGGACTGCCAGATCATCTTCACCGGCGTGCCCTGCTTGCGCAGCGCGCGGTAGGTGGCGGTGGCCTCGTTGAGGTTGAACAGCGTGTCCTTCTGCCCCTGGATGAGCAGCACCGGGATCCGGATCTTGCGGAGGTACGACACGGCCGACGCGTGCCGGAAGTCAGCGACGGTGGTCTGCTGGAAGAAACCGGTCGGCCCGCCCGAGACGAGGCCAACGCACACGAACGTGACGAAGTTGGGGCAGACCAGGAGCCGCTCGGGGTCGATCTGGACGTGCTTCAGACCCGAGACCGCGCCGTACGCCGAGAAGCCGAGACCCCAGAACAGCTTGACGACGCCGGACGTGCGGGTGGAGACGCCGGAGGTCTGGCCGGTGTGGTTGGGGCCGAAGGAGTAGGACAGGTCGTTCCAGGTGATGAACGGGATGATCGTGTCGAGGCGCCGATCGACCGAGGCCGTGGCGAGCTGCACGGCCCCGCCGTACGAGCCACCGACCATGCCGACCCGCGGGTCGGCAGGAGCGTCCAGCTTCACCACGTCTAGCGAGGGTGCCGGGTGGGTGTGGTCGGCGTCGCTGAAGGCGATGCCGGTGACGCCGCCCAGATAGCTGATCAGCTGCGATGCCGCGCGGCCGTCATAGCTCGGGTCGTCGACCGAGATCTTGCAGCCCGAGCCGCCGAACCCCAAGCCGGAGTAGGACAGCACCACATAGCCACGGGCGGCCAGCATCCGGGCGGTCCCGGCCTGGTCGTTCTTCGAGCCGCCGAAGCCGTTGGTGGTCAACACCGCCGGCGCCCGATGCCGCTTCGTAGCGGAGGGTGGCCGGTAGAGATCGCCGACGATGTCGCAGGTGCGGGTCGCACCGTCCGGGCCGACTTTCACCTTGAAGTGCAGGGTGGTGACCGTGACCGCCGGCGCAGCGGCGGGCGTCGCCGGGACCGGTCGCCAGTACGGTCAGCATGCCGACGCCAAGCAGCACGGCGAGCCAGTCGATCGAGGTCACGGCGCCTCCTGTAGTCGTCGTCACGCAAACTCTGTCGCCTGGGCCGGGGTTACGGGGTCAGCGAAGCCGCAATTCCCAAAGTTGAGTGGAACAGACTCAACTTTGGGCGCGTTCCACTAATGACGAACCACCCATCTGACCAGGAGAATCGCACATATGAGCCAGTTCGGCGCCGACAAGTTCACGACTCGGAGTCGGGAAGCAATCGAGGCCGCCCAGCTCTCCGCAACCACCGCGGGCAACACCACGACCGAGCCGATCCACGTGCTGGTGGCGCTGCTGCGCCAGGCCGAGGGCACCGCCCGCACCATGATCACCAAGGCCGGGGTCGACGTGGGCACGCTCACCGCCCAGGCGGAGTCGGCGCTGGCCGCGCTGCCGCGCGCCAGCGGCTCCACCGTCCAGCAGCCCGCGGCCTCGGCGGCGCTCACGCGCGTGCTCGCCGCAGCGCTCGACCTGGCGTCGAGCATGAAGGACGACTACGTCGCCACCGAGCACCTGCTCATCGCCCTGGCCGGCACGGAGTCGAGCGCCCAGAAGCTGCTCGCCGACGCCGGCCTCACCGAGACAGGGCTGCGCGAGGGACTGACCGCCGTGCGCGGCAACCGCAGAGTCACCTCCCAGGACGCCGAGTCGACGTACGAGGCACTGGAGAAGTACTCCGTCGACCTCACCCGGGCCGCCGAGGACGGGCGGCTCGACCCTGTCATCGGCCGAGACGCGGAGATCCGCCGCGTGGTGCAGGTGCTCAGCCGGCGTACCAAGAACAACCCGGTGCTGATCGGTGAGCCCGGCGTCGGCAAGACCGCCGTCGTCGAGGGGCTCGCCCAGCGCGTGGTTGCGGGCGACGTGCCCGACTCGCTGAAGGGGCGTCGGGTGCTCAGCCTCGACCTGGCCGCGATGGTGGCCGGCGCGAAGTACCGCGGCGAGTTCGAGGAGCGGCTGAAGGCCGTGCTCGAGGAGATCAAGGAGGCCGGCGGGCAGATCATCACGTTCATCGACGAGCTGCACACCGTCGTCGGCGCGGGCGCCGGCGGCGACTCCGCCATGGACGCCGGCAACATGCTCAAGCCGATGCTCGCCCGCGGCGAGCTGCACATGATCGGCGCGACCACGCTCGACGAGTACCGCGAGCGGATCGAGAAGGACCCCGCACTGGAACGCCGCTTCCAGCAGGTGTTCGTCGGCGAGCCCAGCGTCGAGGACACCGTCCAGATCCTGCGCGGCATCCAGGAGAAGTACGAAGCGCACCACGGCGTCCGGATCACCGACTCCGCGCTGGTCGCCGCCGCCACCCTGTCCGACCGCTACATCTCCGGCCGCCAGCTGCCCGACAAGGCGATCGACCTGATCGACGAGGCGGCCAGCCGGCTCCGGATGGAGATCGAGTCGTCGCCCGAGGAGATCGATGAGCTCCGGCGCCAGGTGGAGCGGCTGAAGATGGAGGAGTTCGCGCTCGAGAAGGAGAGCGACGAGGCCTCCAAGGAGCGGCTGGCCAACCTGCGCGCCGACCTGGCCGATCGCGAGGAAGAGCTGCGCGGGCTGGAGGCCCGGTGGGAGCAGGAGAAGACCTCGCTCGAGGGCGAGGGCGAGCTGCGCCGCCAGCTCGATCAGCTCCGCACCGAGGCGGAGAAGCTGCTGCGCGAGGGCAACCTCGAGGACGCCAGCAAGATCCAGTACGCGTCGATCCCGGAGCTCGAGAAGAAGCTCGAGGCGGTCGAGCACGCGCAGAAGTCCCCAGAAAATGACGGAGTGGATCCGCTGGTCGGCGACGAGGTCGGGCGCCCAGCAGATCGCCGAGGTCGTCGAGGCCTGGACCGGCATCCCCACCGGCCGGATGCTCGAGGGCGAGACCGCCAAGCTGCTGCGGATGGAGGAGGTCATCGGCGAGCGGCTGGTCGGCCAGGCCGACGCCGTACGCGCCGTCAGTGACGCCGTACGCCGATCGCGGGCCGGCATCGCCGACCCCAACCGGCCGACCGGCTCGTTCCTCTTCCTCGGCCCGACCGGCACCGGCAAGACCGAGCTCGCGAAGGCGCTGGCCGACTTCCTCTTCGACGACGAGCGGGCGATCGTGCGGATCGACATGAGCGAGTACTCCGAGAAGCACTCGGTCTCGCGGCTGGTCGGTGCGCCTCCGGGCTACGTCGGCTACGACGAGGGCGGCCAGCTGACCGAGGCCGTACGCCGTCGTCCCTATTCCGTCGTACTCCTCGATGAGGTGGAGAAGGCCCACCCCGAGGTGTTCGACATCCTGCTGCAGGTGCTCGACGACGGCCGGCTCACCGACGGCCAGGGCCGCACCGTCGACTTCCGCAACACGATCCTGATCCTGACCAGCAACCTCGGCGCCGGCCGGACGCCCGACGAGGTGATGGCCGCGGTCCGGGCCAACTTCAAGCCGGAGTTCCTCAACCGGCTCGACGAGATCGTCCAGTTCTCCGCGCTCTCGAAGGAGGACCTGGCGCACATCGTCGACCTGCAGCTCGCGCTGCTGGAGAAGCGACTGGCGGTCCGTCGGATCAGCATCGACGTCACCGACGCCGCCCGCGCCTGGCTGGCCGAGACCGGCTACGACCCTGCGTACGGCGCCCGTCCCCTGCGCCGGCTGATCCAGACCGCGATCGGCGACCCCCTGGCCAAGCTGCTCATCGGAGGCGACGTCGTCGACGGCGGCCGGGTCTCCGTCGACGTGGACGCCAGGACGGCCTCACCCTCTCGACCTGAGACCCGTTTGCTTGACAGGGCCGCCGGTCCTCGCAAGGCTCACGGCACCCGGTGTGCCCCACGTCACACTGGCTCTCGGGCGGGGGTTGACGATGCTGACGGCACGGAACCTGGAGGTCGTCTACGACGACGTGGTCCTAGCGCTGCGCGGCGTCAGCCTCAGCGTCCCCGACGGCGGGATCGTCGCCCTGCTCGGCTCCAACGGGGCCGGCAAGACGACGCTGCTTCGGAGTCTGACCGGTCTGCTCCGGATCCACGACGCCGAGATCACCAAGGGCCAGGTGGTCCTCGATGACCGGCCGCTGACGCGGATGCGGCCCGAGCGGATCGTTCGGCACGGCATCAGGCAGGTGCTCGAGGGCCGGCGGGTGTTCGTCGAGATGACGGTCGAGGACAACCTGAAGATCGGCGCGCACACCGCGCGGGCGAAGCTCAAGGAGAACGTCGAGCGGGTCTTCGAGCTCTTCCCCGTCCTGGCCGACCGGCGCAGCCAGACGGCCGGGCTGCTCTCCGGCGGAGAGCAGCAGATGCTGGCGATGGGACGGGCGCTGATGTCCGACCCGCGCTTCCTGCTGCTCGACGAGCCGAGTCTCGGCCTGGCGCCCAAGCTCGTGGAGCAGATCCGCGACGTCATCGTCGGCCATCAACGCCGCCGGCACCGGGGTGCTGCTCGTCGAGCAGAACGCCACGATGGCGCTGAGCATCGCCGAGCCACGGCTACGTCATGGAGACCGGCCGGATCGTCCTCGACAAACCGGCGGCGGCGTTGCTGAAGGATGACGACGTTCGCGAGTTCTACCTCGGGCTGCACCCCGGGCAGGACGGCGGCAGGACGGCGGAGGTCGCCGGTCCTTCCGCGACGTCAAGCACTACCGACGCAAGAAGCGCTGGTCGGCATGAGCGACCACCGGCACACCCCGTCGCCCGACTGCGCGACGTCCACCTGTCCTTCGCCGGCGTACGCGCCATCAGCGGGGTCAGCTTCGACGTACACCCCGGCGAGCTGTTCGCCATCATCGGGCCCAACGGCGCGGGAAAGACGTCGACGTTCAACGTGCTGTCGGGCGTCTACCGGCCCCAGCAGGGCAGCGTCGAGCTGTTCGGCGAAGACATCCTGGGCCGCAAGCCCTACGCCATCGCCGGTCTCGGTCTCGCCCGGACGTTCCAGAACATCGCGCTCTTCGAGCACCTGACCGTCATCGACAACCTGATGCTCGGCCGGCACCAGCACATCAACTACGGCACCGCCGCGGCCTTCGCGTGGATCGGGCAGGCACGCAAGGAAGAGATCGCCCACCGCCGGGTCGTCGAGGAGATCATCGACTTCCTCGAGATCGAGTCGTGGCGCAAGCAGCCCGTTGGCCTGCTGCCCTACGGCGTGCAGAAGCGGGTCGAGCTCGGCCGAGCGCTGGCCATGGAGCCGAAGCTGCTGCTGCTCGACGAACCCGTTGCGGGCATGAACCTCGAGGAGACCGAGGACACCGCCCGCTACCTCCTCGACATCCGCGACGAGCTCGACATCCCGATGATCATGGTCGAGCACGACATGGGCCTGGTCATGGATCTCGCCGACCGGGTGATGGTGATGGACTTCGGCGTCCCGATCACCACCGGGACCCCCGAAGAGGTCCAGCGCCATCCCGACGTCGTCCGCGCCTACCTCGGCGAGCAGGCGAGCTGATGGCCGGCGAGACCTGGACGCCCGCGTCGCGGATCCGGGAGCGGGCGGAGTCAGCGCCCGACAAGGTGGCCATGCGGGTGAAGGACCTGGGCATCTGGCAGGAGATCACCTGGGCCGACTACTGGGAGCTGCCTGCAGCTGGTCGGCCATGCGCTGATCGACCTCGGCGTGGAGCCGGGCGACCGGATCGCCATCCACTCCGAGAACCGGCCCGAGTGGCTGCTGAGCGACATGGGCGGGCTGGCCGTACGTGCCGCCAGCGTCGGGATCTACCCGACCAACCCGGCGGAGGAGGTTCGCTACCTCCTGACCAACTCCGGTGCCCGGGTGATCATCGCCGAGGACCAGGAGCAGGTCGACAAGACCCTGTCCGTGATCGACGACTGTCCCGACCTGCAGCACGTGGTCTACCTCGAGCCGCGAGGGATCCGTAGCCGCTACGACCATCCGGCGCTGATGTCGTGGGAGGACTTCCTGGATCGAGGGAATCGACACCGCGAGCTGCATCCCCAGGCCGTGGCCGAACGGATGTCGGCGGCCGCGGAGGATGACATCGCGACCCTGGTCTACACCTCGGGCACGACCGGGCCGCCCAAGGGAGTGATGCTCTCGGTCGCCAACGTCGAGTTCGCGATCGAGGTGCTGGTCGAGCGCGGTGCCTTCACCGACCCGCCGCCCCAGGACAGCGACCTGCTGCTCTCCTACCTGCCCCTCAGCCACGTGGCCGAGCGGATCTTCAGCACCTGGTTCAACGCCGCCGCCGGCACCCAGGTCAACTTCGCCGAGTCGATCGAGACCGTGCCGCAGAACCTGCGCGAGGTGCAGCCCACCATCCTGTTCGGGGTCCCGCGGATCTGGGAGAAGCTGCTGGCCGGGGTCGAGACCAGGCTCAGCGGGGCCCCGTGGTTCAAGCGTGTGCACACCCGCTTCTGGCTGCGCGTGGCCGACGGGATCGGCGACAGCTTGGTGCTCACCGGCGGGCGCCACACCTGGCGCACCCGGGCGACGTACGCCGTCGGCTGGGTGGTCTGCTACCGCGCGCTCAAGGAGCGGCTCGGCATGCGCCGGGTCCGTTACGCCGCCTCCGGGGCGGCGCCGATCGCCCCCGACGTGCTGAAGTTCTTCATGGGCATCGGGGTGCCCATGCACGAGGTCTACGGCATGACCGAGAACACCGCTGTGGCCACGGGCAACCGGCCCGGCCGCGTCATGCTCGGCACGGTCGGCGAGGTGCATCAGGGCGTGGAGGTCCGGGTCGACGAGCTGACCGGCGAGATCCAGACCCGCCACGGTGGAACCTTCGTCGGCTACTGGCGCAACGAGGCGGCCACCGCAGACGCGATCACCGCGGACGGGTGGCTGCACACCGGCGACGTGGGCGAGTGGGTCGGTGGCACGCACCTGCGGATCACCGACCGGATGAAGGACATCATCATCACCGCGGGCGGCAAGAACATCTCGCCGTCGGAGATCGAGAACGCGCTCAAGGCATCGCCGTACATCAAGGAGGCGATGGTGATCGGTGACGGCCGCAAGCACCTCGCGGCGCTGATCGGCATCGAGCTCGACACCGTCGGCGAGTGGGCCCAGCGGCGGCAGATCGGCTACAGCACCTACCGCGACCTGACCGAGAAGCCGGAGGTCCTCGAGCTGGTCGAGGGCGTCGTGAAGGAGGTCAACGACAAGTTCTCCCAGGTGGAGTGGATCAAGGCGTTCCGGCTGCTGCCCAAGGAGCTCGACCACGAGGACGGCGAGCTCACGGCCACCCAGAAGGTGAAGCGGTCGGCCATCGCGAAGGGCTTCGAGGACCTGGTCGAGTCGATGTACGCCGGCGGGAGGGCGTGATGATCGAGTTCCTGGAAGCCGTGATCCGCGGCCTCGGCAACGGCTCGGTCTACGCGCTGCTGGCGATCGGGTTCGTGATCATCTACAAGTCCACCGGCGTGATCAGCTTCGCGCAGCCGGCGATGATGCTCAGCGGTGCCGTCGCGGTCAGCTACTTCTCACCGACGGTCGGCTTCTATCTTGCGCTGCTGTTCGGCGGGCTGATGCTGGCCGGCGTCGGCCTGGGCGTAGAACGTGCGTTCATCCGGCCGATGGTCGGCCGCCCGGTGTTCGTCGTCGCCATCATCACCATCGGCCTCGACATCGCGATCCGGGTCATCGCCAACGGCTTCATCGGTCTGGGCGCCCGACCCGTGGGTGACCCCTGGGGACTGAGCCGCTTCTCGGTCGGCGACCTGCAGGTGCAGTGGCGTCACGTGGCGATGATGGTCACGACCGCGATCGTGCTCGCGGTTCTGTTCTGGTTCTTCCGCTTCACCCGACACGGGCTGGCGATGCGGGCCACGGCCTTCGACCAAGAGGCGGCGATGACCCAGGGCGTCAGCGTCGGATCGGTGTTCGCGCTGTCCTGGGCGATGGCGGCCGGGTTGGCCGCGGTGGCCGGTGCCCTGCTGGCGACCGGCGCGGGGGTCGACCGGCAGCTCTGGATCATCACCCTCGTCGCCCTGCCCGCGGTGATCCTGGGTGGGCTCGACTCGCTCGAAGGCGCGGTGGTCGGCGGGCTCGCGGTCGGCGTGGTGGAATCGCTGGTGGGGAGCTACCAGGGCCACTACGCGCCCTGGCTCGGCACCAACTTCGCATCCGTCTCGCCGTACGTCCTGATGCTGCTGGTCCTGCTTGTCCGTCCCTACGGAATCTGGGGTACCCCTGAGGTGAGGCGAGTATGACGGCCACTGTCGTGCGCGGGCGGCCCGGCTTCTATCGCAGCTACGGCGAGGAGCTGGCGCTCCTCAACACCCGGCCCAAGCTGGTTGGTCTCGGCCTGGTGCTCGCGGCCGGACTGGCCCTGCCGTTCTTCCTGGACGACCCGCTGCTGGAGACGCTGGCGATCGGGTTCGTGATGGCGATCGGCGCCCTCGGCCTCAACGTCGTCACCGGCATGGCCGGTCAGGTGTCGCTGGGACACGCGTTCTTCATGGGCGTCGGCGCCTACACCGCCGCAGCCATCTCCGGTGACCCGGAGGGCCGCACGATCGGCCACGGCATCACCTTCCTGCCTCTGTGGCTGCTGGCTGCAGGGGTCGTGGCCGGCGTGGCCGGCGCGATCATCGCCCCGGTGGCCACCCGGCTCCGAGGCCTCTACCTCGCGATCGTGACGCTCGGTCTGGTGTTCCTGGGCGAGCACATCTTCAAGGAGTGGACCGAGCTCACGGGCGGGTCGGGCGTCGGACGCTCGGCGGCCGATCCCGTGATCCTCGGCTACGCCTTCGACCAGGACGGCGGCTACTTCACCAAGGAGCAGAACCTCTACCTGCTGATGTTCGCGTTGCTGTTGGTGTTCGCCCTGGCCGCGCGCAACCTGGCTCGGTCAAAGATCGGCCGGGCTTTCGCCGCCGTCCGCGACCGCGACGTCGCGGCCGAGATGATGGGCATCAACCTGGCCCGGACCAAGATGCTCGCCTTCGCCATCTCGTCGTTCTACGCAGGGTGCGCGGGCGCGCTGCTCTACACGATCATCGGATTCTTCGACCCGGGGTCCTTCAACCTGCTGCTGTCCGTCCAGTTCATCGCGATGGTGCTCATCGGCGGAGCGGGCACGGTCTCGGGAACGATCATGGGAGCGCTGTTCATCTCGCTCCTCCCCACTCTGACCCGCGAGGTACCGAACTACCTCCCGCTGGTCAGCCGTCAGGTCACCGACACGCCGAACGTGTTTCAGCTCGAGTCGATCCTCTACGGGCTGCTCATCGTGGTGTTCCTGCTGTTCGAGCGGCGAGGTCTGTTCGGCATCTGGGTCCGGATCCGGACCTACTGGAAGAGCTGGCCCTTCGGCTACTAGAGACACACCACCGTGCGCACTACGCGCTGCCAACAACAAGGAGATGCTGGTCATGAAACTGCACAAGACAGGAGCCCTGGTCGCGATCGCGGTCCTGAGTCTCGCCGGGTGCCGTGGCGACGACGACGGCGGCGGCGATGGAGACGTCTCGGCACCGGGCGTGACCTCCGAGGCCTGCCCGGACGCCGTCAACGAGGACAATGGCTGCATCTACCTGGGGCAGATCTCGGACCTCACGGCCGGTCCGTTCGCACCCTTGGGCGTGCCGATCACGGATTCGATGAAGGCGTTCTGGCAGCGCGTCAACGAGGACGGCGGCATCGGTGGTTATGACATCGACGCGTCGGAGTACGTTCGCGACAACCTCTACAACCCGGAGACCCACCGGGCCGTCTACAACGAGATCGAGCCCGACGTGCTGGCGCTCGCACAGACCCTTGGGTCGCCCACCACCCTGGCGATCCTGGAGAACCTCAAGAGCGACGAGGTGCTCGCCGCGCCGGCGTCGTGGACGTCGCTGTGGGACTTCGAGGACAACATCATCGAGTCGGGAGCGCCCTACTGCATGGAGTCGATGAACGTCGTCGATTATGCGGTCGAGAAGGCCGGCGTCGAGAGCGTGATGTCCATCGGCTTCCCCGGTGACTACGGCGGCGACGCTGCTGCCGGTGTGGAGATCGCGGCGGAGCTCAACGGCCTCGACTACGAGAACGTCGAGACGGCACCAGGCCAGGAGGCGCAGTCCGGTGCGATCAGCGCGGTCGTGAAGCAGAAGCCGGACCTGGTCGTGCTCGCGGTCGGACCCACCGAGACCGGCGTGATCGTTGGACAGGCGGCGGCCCAGGGCTACCAGGGACGCTTCATCGGCATCGGTCCCACGTGGAACCCGGCTCTCCTCGACAGCCCGGCGGCGCCGGCCCTCGAGGCGATGTACCTCCACTCCGGCCCGTGGCCCAACTTCAGCGAGGACACGCCCGGACACGAGGCCATGCGCAAGGCGCTGGGTGACGAGATCACGCCTTCTGACGGCTACACGGCCGGCTGGGTCTGGTCGTACCCGCTCAAGGCGGCCCTCGAGGAGTGGCTCGACGGGGACTACGACAAGGACCGCGCCGGCCTGATCGAGGCGGCAGCTTCCTTGGAGTCGGTCGACTACGAGGGAATGCTCCCCGAGGAAGCCGGCAACTACTCGGGCGAGCCCAACGAGGCCGTCTTCCGCCAGTCGATCATCGAAGAGGTCGACCCGAAGGCCGCAACCGGCATGACGAAGGTGGAGGACTTCTTCGCGGGCCCGAGTGCCACGGACTACGAGTTCACGGGTTCCTGCTTCGAAGGCTGACCTCGGCAGTCAACGGGTGCGGGCGCTCTGGTGGAATGAGGTATGCCACCGGAAGCGCCCGCACGTCCGCGTCAGGTGACGCTCGCCGCGTGGCTGATCGTGGTCGGCTCCGTGCTGGTCGTGCTGTCGGCGTTCGAGCGGATGTCCACGCTGCACAGCCTCGAGACCCAGGAGGCGATCTCCGAGTTCCTCTCACAGCCACCGGGTGACGGGCTGGGTCTGAGCGTCAACGGCGCTCAGTCGCTGCTCCGGGTGCTGTCGCTCGTGGGCGGCGGGGCGGCCGCGGCAGCGGCGATCCTCGGGCACCAGCTGCTCAGCCGATCGCGCAGCGCCCGGGTGGCGCTGACCGTGCTGACCGTGCCGCTGCTCGTCGGCGGCATGGCGGTCTTCGGGTTCGTGGCCACGCTGGTCGTCGTCTCGGTGGTGATGCTGTGGCTCCAGCCCGCCAAGGACTGGTTCGACGGGGTGACCCCGCCGCCCCCCGCTCGCCGACCCCTGCCCTCGATCATCGCGTCGGCGCCTCCTCAGCCTGGATCAGCGCCGCCTCAGCGGGTAGCGCGGCCGGCCTCGGTGACCGCCGCCTGCATCGTCACCTGGGTGACCTGCGGGCTCGCCCTCTGCGTGATGGGGATGACCGTGCTGGTGCTGCTGGTGGCGCCGGACCTGGTCTTCGACGAGGTACGCCGTCAGGATGCCGACTTCGGCAAGACCGGGCTCACCGAGGGTGACGTGCGGCAGGCGGTCTTCATCGGCGGCGCCATCGCCGGCGTGTGGTGCAGCGTCGCCATCGGCCTGGCGGTCGCCGCGTTCCGCGGTCTGCGCTGGGGATGGGTGGCGCTACTGGTCTCCACGGTGGCCGCCGGCGCCGTCTCGTCGGCGCTGATGCTCGGCAGTCTGGTACTGGTCGTGCCGCTCGCGGCAGCGGCCGTGTCCACGGGTCTCCTGATCCGCCCGGAATCCCGGGCATGGTGTCGCAGAACGCACCGGCGGCGTGGTTCAGTGTCGCCATGAGCGACCCCACCAACCCGCCCCCGGGCAACCCGTACGGAGACCCGCCGCCGAGCAACCCCTACGGACAGGCGCCTCCGCCGCCCGCCTACGGCCAGCCGCCTGCGTACGGCCAGCCGCCTGCGTACGGCCAGCAGCCCTACGGCGCGGTGTCGTACGGAACCACCGACCCGGGCAAGCGACCCGGCACGGTGACGGCGGCCTCGATCATCACGATCGTCTTCTCGGCGCTGGGCATGGTGACCTTCGGCATCCTGGCCGCCGTGGTGCAGGGGAGCGACGACGTCTTCGACGAGCTCAACCGGGAGATCGAGGGTCAGCCGGGGTTCGAGGACTACAGCACCGCCGACATCCTCAACGTGGTCACCGTGTTCCTGGTGATCTTCGCGGTCTGGAGCCTGATCGCCCTGGTGCTGGGCATCCTGGCCATGAGGCGCCAGAACTGGGCCCGCATCCTCACCATCATCTCGGCCTCGATGACCGCGCTGTTCAGCCTGCTGGCCATCACGTCGATCGTCTCCGGGGTGACCCTGATCGCCGCGATCACCGCGATCGTTCTCTACTTCACCGGCGGCGCCAACGAGTGGTACTCGCGCAAGAGCCCTCCGCTCATGCAGTGAGATCTGCCTCGGCCAGTCGCCGGGTGCCCTCCTCGACCACGCCGCGTTCCTTGCAGAACGCCCACCGGACCAGATGGCGCCCGGCTGCCTTGTCGTCGTAGAACATCTGGGCGGGGATCGCGACGACGCCGGCCCGCTCCGGAAGGGCGAGGCAGAACTCCAGGCCGTCCGCCCAGCCCAGGTGGGAGACGTCGGTGCTGGCGAAGTAGGTGCCGTCGGGCACGGCCGGCTCGAGGCCGGCCTTCCGCAGCCCGACGCACAGCAGGTCGCGGCGCCCCTGCAGGTCGGCGGCGAGCTGCTGCGGGAAGTCGGGGTGGTCGTCGAGCGCAGAGGCCACTGCTGGCTGTAGCGGCGACCCGGAGGTGAACGTCAGCCATTGCTTCGCCGCGAGCACCGCGCCGACGAGCTCGGCCGGGCCAGTGGCCCATCCGACCTTCCAGCCGGTGAACGAGTACGACTTGCCGGCGCTGGACAGCGTCAGCGTGCGCTCGCGCATGCCGGGCAGCGTGGCCAGTGGGATGTGCTCGACGTCGTAGGTCAGGTGCTCGTAGACCTCGTCGGTGATCACGACGAGGTCGTGCTCGAGGGCGACCTCCGCGACGGCCGTGAGCTCGTCGCGGGTGAGCACGCAGCCGGTCGGGTTGTGTGGCGAGTTGAGCAGCACGAACCTGGTCCGCTCGGTGACGGCCGCGCGCAGCTCGTCGGCGTCGAGCCGGAAGTCGGGCGCCCGCAGCGTGACCGGGCGGCGTACGCCACCCACCATCTGGATCATCGCGACGTAGGAGTCGTAGTAGGGCTCGAGCACGACGACCTCGTCGCCCGGATTCACCAGCCCGAGCAGCGCCGCCGCGATGCCCTCGGTGGCGCCGGTCGTCACGACCACCTCGGAGTCGGGGTCGAGCTCGATGCCGTAGTGACGCTGCTGGTGGCGTGCGATCGCCTGGCGCAGCGCGGGGACTCCGATGCCCGGGGCGTACTGGTTGGCGCCGTTCTCCAGCGCAGCGACCGCCTTCGCGATCACCTCGGGTGGACCGTCGACGTCGGGGAATCCCTGGCCGAGGTTGAGCGACCCCGTTCGCACCGCCAGCGCGGACATCTCGCTGAAGATGGTCGGGGGGATGCCGTGCAGTCGGGAGGCGAGCATGAGGGCTAGCCTGCCACCGTGACGACGACCGATGACTCGTTAGCCGCCGACATCGACGCCTGCTGCCGCCTGACGGGGGAGTTCACGCTCCGCTCGGGGCAGGTGGCGTCGGAGTACTTCGACAAGTACCTCTTCGAGGCCGATCCGCTGCTGCTCGCGCGGATCGCGCGCGAGATGATCCAGCTGGTGCCGCAGGACACCGACCTCCTGGCCGGCCTCGAGCTGGGCGGCATCCCGATCGCCACCTCGATCAGCGGGATCCTCGGCATGCCCACCTTGTTCGTGCGCAAGGAGGCGAAGGTCTACGGCACGGCCAAGCTGATCGAGGGCCCGGACTTCGCCGGCAAGCGGGTCACGATCATCGAGGACGTGATCACCACCGGTGGGGCGGTGCGCGATGCCGCCGCCGCACTGCGCGAGGCGGGCGCCACGGTCGAGGTCGTCGTGTGCGCGATCGACCGCAGCCCCGAGGGTGAGAACCCGCTCGCGGACGCCGGGCTCAAGGTGCGCGCCGTACTCACCAGGGCGCAGCTCGACGCGGTGCACGTCGGCTGATCAGCTCTCGGCGGGCTCGGGCTCGGCCAGCTCCGTCACCTGCTGCGGCTCGGCTGCCTCGCGCCGGTGGGCGCGGCGGTGCCGCAGCCACTCGTAGGCGACGGGGATGACCGACAGCGCCAGGATCGCCAGGATCGCGTAGTCGATGTTGTCGCGCAGCCATGGCACCCGGGTGCCGAGGAAGTAGCCGAGCAGGGTGATGCTCAGCACCCAGAACACCGCGCCCACGAAGCTCCACACGAGGAACCGGCGGCGCTCCAACCGAGTGACACCGGCGACCACGGTGACGTAGGTGCGCACGAACGGGACGAAGCGGCCGACCACCAGGGCCTTGTTGCCGTGCTTCTCGAAGAACGCCTCGGTCTGGTCGAAGTACTTCTTCTTCAGGATCCGTCCGTCGCGATTCGCGAGCGGGGGTCCGAGGGCCCGGCCGATCTCGTAGCCGGCGATGTTGCCTAGCATCGCCGCCGCAGTGAGGAGCACCAGCGCGATGATCAGCTCGACGAAGTGGTTGCCCGAGAAGACGTCGATGTCGTCCGTGGCGATGAAGACGCCGAGCGACAGCAGCAGGGTGTCGCCGGGGAGGAACGGGAAGAACAACCCGCACTCCACGAAAATCATGATCAGGCTGACCCACAGCAGCTCGGTACCGAACCGGTTGAGCAGATACTCCGGCTCCATCCAGTCCATGCCCAGCAACAGTGGCTGCAGCATGGGGAGCACCATCGACGTCACCCGCTCAATCTACCGGCGGGATCCCAGCCGATCATCGGGTTTCACCCTGAGATGCCCCCCTACACTGCCGAACATGGACCCGGTGCCCACGCGGTACGTCGAGCGTGATGGTGCCGCGCTCGCCTACCAGGTGATGGGGGCGGGTCCCGTCGACGTCGTGCAGTTCGTCGAGTGCGTCATGCACCTCGATCTGTGCTGGACCGATCCGGACATGCACCACATCTTCGAGCGGGCGGCGGGCTACTCGCGCACCGTCTTCATGCAGCGTCGAGGTTTCGGGCTGTCCGACCGGATCACGTACTCACCGACCGTCGACCAGCAAGCGGACGACGTGCTCGCCGTGATGGACGCCGTGGGGATGACCAAGGCAACGCTCGTAGGGACGTTCGGCACCTGCGGGCCGGTGGCGATGGTGGCCGCCAAGGCACCCCACCGCGTGAACGCCCTGGTGTTGCTCCAGCCGACTGCGCAGGGCGTGGACTCAGCAGAGGAGCTCGAGGGCTGGACGGCCGCGGAGGCCCACGTGTTTCGCGAGGGCTGGCGCGCCGCTTTCGAGCACTGGGGTTCCGGCGAGGTGAGCGGCATGTGGGACCCGGCCCAGGCGACGCCGTTCAACCGTCGGCTGATGGGGCTCCTGGAGCGCTCCTCGGCCACCCCCTCGGCGGCCATGGCCTACTACGACTGGATCTCGCAGCTCGACATCCAGGACGTGCTGCGGTCGGTCCAGGTGCCGACCAGGGTGATGGCTCTCAGCGCGACTCCCATTCCGGAGGCAGCCGTCAAGCACGTCGCCGACCTCGTGCCCGGCGCGACGTTTCACATGCTGCCGCCCACTCCGCGTGGCGCGTCCATCGGCCAGGCGATCGTGCCGGCGGTCGACCACGTCGAGGAGGTCGCGAGTGGCACCCTGCACTCCGCCGATGCCGACCGGTTCCTGGGGACCGTGCTGTTCACGGACGTCACCGCCTCGACCGAGCTGCTGGCCAGCGTGGGCGACTCTGCCTATCGCGAGATGCGCGCGAACCATGAGCGCGTGGTCCGGTTGCTTGTCGAGAACGCCGGTGGCCACCTGGTGAACGTGTCTGGTGACGGCACCCTCAGCACTTTCGACGGGCCCACCAAGGCGATCCACTGCGCCGAGGCGATCTGCGCCGAGGCGGGTGAGGCCGGGTTCAAGGTGCGCTGCGGCGTACACACCGGTGAGCTCGAGCGCGACGGCTCGAACGTGACCGGCATGTCGGTGCACATCGGGGCGCGGGTCGGGGCGGCCGCCGCCCCCGGCGAGATCCTGGTCTCGCGCACGGTCTTCGACCTGGTCGCCGGATCGGGGCTGAGGTTCGCCAGCCGTGGGGAGCACGAGCTCAAGGGAGTCCCCGGACCCTGGGAGCTGTACGCCGTGACCGGAGCCGATGTGCAGGCCGAAAGCCTGCCCGCCGAGCCATCGATGCAGACGCCGATGGACCGGATGGCGCTCAGGTCGGCCCGGCAGGCACCGGCACTCTCGCGAGCCGCGCTCCGGATGGCCAACGCCTTCGAACGGCGGCGCGTCCGCGCTCGCTAACCTCCAGCCATGTCCGAGGAGCTGGAGCGCGCGCCGTACGACCCGATGCCGCACGGCCCCGACGAGGTCGGTGTCGGGCCCTGGGTCGGCCCGCTTCCTGAGGGTCCGGAGTACGACGCCACGCTGCTCGCCGAGGGTGACCGCCGCAACGTCGTCGACCGCTACCGCTACTGGTCGCTCGAGGCGATCGTGTCCGACCTCGACACCCGCCGCCACGACTTCCACGTGGCGATCGAGAACTGGCAGCACGACTTCAACATCGGCACGATCGTCCGCACCGCCAACGCGTTCCTGGCCGCGGAGGTGCACATCGTCGGCAACCGGCGTTGGAACCGCCGCGGCGCGATGGTCACCGATCGCTACCAGCACGTCCGGCACCACGAGACCGCCGATGACCTGGCGGCCTACCTGCGCGAGCGCGGGGTGGCGCTGCTCGGCATCGACAACCTCCCCGGCTCAGACCACCTCGAGACGATGACGATCCCGCGCGAGGTCTGCTTCCTGTTCGGTCAGGAGGGCCCGGGGTTGTCGGAGGGCGCCCGCGAGGCGTGCGACGACACGTTCTCGATCGCCCAGTTCGGCTCCACCCGTTCGATCAACGCCTCAGCTGCCGCCGCCATCGCCATGCACTCCTGGATCCGCACCTACGCCGACCTCTCGGACGGAGTGGCCTGGCGTGGCTGAGGTGCCATTAGGGTTGAGACATGCCTATCGCCACCCCTGAGAAGTACGCCGAGATGCTCGACGCCGCCAAGGCCGGGAGCTTCGCGTTCCCCGCGATCAACGTCTCGTCGTCGCAGACCCTGAACGCCGCACTCAAGGGCTTCGCAGACGCGGGCTCGGACGGCATCATCCAGGTGTCGACCGGTGGTGCCGAGTACCTCTCCGGCCCGTCGGTCAAGGACATGGTGTCCGGCTCCGTCGCGTTCGCGGCGTACGCCGGAGAGGTGGCGAAGCACTATCCCGTGCAGATCGCGCTGCACACCGACCACTGCCCCAAGGACAAGCTGGACGGTTTCGTTCGTCCGCTGCTCGCGATCTCCAAGGAGCGCGTGGACCGCGGCGAGCACCCGCTCTTCCAGTCGCACATGTGGGACGGCTCGGCGGTGCCGCTCGAGGAGAACCTGAAGATCGCTGAGGAGCTGCTGGCCCAGGCCGCGGCGGCCCGGATCATTCTCGAGGTGGAGATCGGGGTCGTCGGTGGCGAGGAGGACGGTGTCGCCAACGAGATCAACGAGCAGCTCTACACCACGCCCGAAGATGCGATTGCGACGATCAAGGCGCTCGGCGCCGGAGACCAGGGCCGCTACCTGGCCGCGCTCACGTTCGGCAACGTGCACGGCGTCTACAAGCCCGGCAACGTGAAGCTCCGGCCGGAGATCCTGCGCGAAGCACAGTCGGCAGCAGCCAAGGAGCTCGGCCTGGACGCGGATGCTCGGCCGTTCGACCTGGTCTTCCACGGCGGCTCCGGATCGACCGCCGAGGAGATCGGTGCGGCCGTCGACTTCGGCGTCGTGAAGATGAACGTCGACACCGACACCCAGTACGCCTTCACCCGCCCGGTCGCGGCGCACATGTTCGAGAACTACGACGGCGTACTCAAGGTCGACGGCGAGGTCGGGAACAAGAAGGCCTATGACCCGCGGGCCTGGGGGAAGGCCGGCGAGGCCGGCATGGCCGCGCGCGTGGTCGAGGCCTGCGAGAACCTGCGCTCCGCCGGCAAGAACATCTAGTCCGCGGCGGCCGCCGGCACCGGGACGGCGCCGAAGCCGGCGTGCTGCGGACGCTCGAACAGCGCCGCCGCGATCAGCCCCAGCACCAGCACGGCCGTCGGCACCAGCATCGCCTGGGACATCGACTCCGCGAACGCGGCCTGCACTGCGTCGGGCAGCTGCGTGGCACCGGCCTCCGGCGTGAACGTGGTGGGCAGGCTGTGGGCCGCCAGTCGAGCGTCCATGACCAGCGCGATCGCCGCCGAGCCGAGGACGGCGCCGACCTGGCGGGTGGCGTTGTAGACGCCGGCCCCGGCACCTGCCTGGTGGAGCGGCAGGTTGCGGGTGGCGGTGGCGGAGTTGGGCGCCCAGATGCCTGCATTGCCAACCCCCATGAGGGCCATCGGCAGCAGGATCTCCCAGGCGCTCGAGTCGGGGGTCATCACCAGGGTCAACCAGTAGAGCGACACGATGAGCGAGGCGAAGCCCACGGTCGTGATTGCCCGTGGATGGACCTTGTCGGTGAGCTTGCCGACCATGGGGGCCAGCCCCATCGTGGTCACCGCCATCGGTGCGAGCAGCAGGGCGGCCGAGGTCGGGCTCAGCCCGCGCACCAGCTGGGCGTAGAGCATGATCGGGATCGCCATCGAGGTCATCGCGAAACCCATGGTCGTGATCGCCACGTTGGCCAGTGAGAAGTTGCGGTCGCGGAAGAGTGCCAGCGGCACCAACGGCTCCCGACGGTTGTAGTGCTGCCACAAGACGAAGCCGGCCAACACGATCACGCCCGCAACGATCATCCGCCAGACGGTGATCTCCCCGGTGATCCGGCCCCAGTCGAACTGGTGACCCTCCTGGATGCCGAACACCAGCAGGAACATGCCGGCTCCGCTGAGGACGACGCCGAGCCAGTCGAAGCGGTGGGAGTTGGTCTCGAGCGTCGGCACCAGCCGCCAGGCGAGCACGAAGCCGATCACGCCGACCGGAATGTTGATGAAGAAGATCCACTCCCAGCCGAAGCCGTCGACGAGGAGGCCGCCGGCGATCGGCCCGACCAGCAGGGCCATGCCAGCGGTCGCACCCCACAGCGCCATCGCCTTGCCGCGCCGGGCCTGCGGGAAGATGCGGGTGATGATCGCCATCGTCTGGGGGGTGATCATCGAGGCGCCCAGGCCCTGCGCGACTCGCGCGACGATCAGCATCTCGATCGAGTTGGTGAGGCCGCACCACAGGCTGGCCGCGGTGAAGAGGGTCAGGCCGGACAGGTAGAGCTTCTTCGGGCCGAAGCGGTCACCGAGCCGGCCGGTGATCAGCACGGGCACGGCGTAGGCGAGGAGATAGGCGCTGGTCACCCACACCACGTCGTTGACCTCGGCATTGAGGTCCTCGATCAGCGCGGGCGTCGCGACGGAGACGATGGTCGAGTCGACCAGGATCATGAAGAAGCCCAGGCACAGCGCGAAGAGCGCGGGCCACGGGTCTTTCTCCTCGGTGGACGCGGAGGTCGTGGGGGCAGCCTGGGTCACGGTTCTAGTCAACACCGTGCCTGCGACACTCATTCCTATGAGCAACATGGACCTGATGGCCGGCCCTCCACCCACCCACCTGCCCGTTGACCCAGCGAGCGCCGAGCTGGTCTCCGCGTCTCCCGCGGATGTCGTCCGTCGTCACCCCGCGTCCCCGTCGGCGTGGGCAGCACTGGCCGGTGCGGCCCGGGACGACGGCGCCGACGACGTGACGGTCTACGCCTACGCCCGCGTCGGCTACCACCGCTCGCTGGACATGCTGCGCCGCAACGGCTGGAAGGGCCACGGCCCGGTGCCGTGGGAGCACGAACCCAACCGCGGCTTCCTCACCTGCCTCGCCCTGCTCGCCCTGTCCGCCCGCGCCATCGGCGAGGACGACGAGTGGGATCGCTGCTCCGAGTTCCTACGCGACTCCAGTCCGACCGCGTACGCCGAGCTGCTGGGCTGAGGCTGCAGCTCAGAGAACCTCTGGCCGCAGGTGCGGGAAGAGGATCGTCTCGCGGATGCCGACGCCGGTGAACAGCATGACCAGCCGGTCGATGCCCATGCCCATGCCGCCCATGGGCGGGGCGCCGTACTCGAGTGCGCGGAGGAAGTCCTCGTCGAGCTGCATCGCCTCGTCGTCACCGGCGGCGGCCAGCCGTGACTGCTCGGTGAGCACGTCGCGCTGCACGACCGGGTCGATCAGCTCGCTGAATGCGGTGGCCCGCTCGACCCCTCCGATGATCAGGTCCCAGGCCTCGATCACGTCCGGCTTCGACCGGTGCCGGCGTGCGAGCGGCTGGGCGGATGGCGGGAAGTCGCACAGGAACGTCGGTTGGATGAGGGTCGGCTCGACCAGCTCGGACAACAGCTCCAGGACCAGCTTCTCGGCCGACCACTTCGGGTCGTACTCCAGGGAGTGCTTGTCCATCACGGCCTGGAGGTCGGAGACGGAGGTCGCGGGCGTGACCTCGACGCCCACCGCAGCGCTCACGCCGTCGTAGACCGGCAGCCAGGGCCAGTCGCCGTCGAGGTCGACGGCTCCGGCGGGCGTCTCGATCTGCCGGGAGCCGAGGGCGTCGGCCGAGGCCAGGATCAGCTCGCGGGTCAGGTCGGCCATCGTGTGCTGGTCGCCGTAGGCCTCGTAGGCCTCGAGCATCGTGAACTCCGGCGAGTGGGTCGAGTCGACGCCCTCGTTGCGGAAGATCCGCCCGATCTCGAAGACCCGGTCGACTCCGCCGACGACGGCCTTCTTCAGGTTCAGCTCCAGCGCGATCCGCAGGGTCATCTCCTGGCTGAACGCGTTCATGTGGGTGCGGAACGGCCTGGCGGTCGCCCCGCCGTGGGTGAGCTGTAGCACCGGTGTCTCGATCTCGAGGTAGCCGCGCTCCTCCAGCGCCGCCCGGACCGCGCTGGTGACCCGCGACCGAGTGCGCACCATGTCGCGTGCCTCCTGCCGCACGATCAGGTCGGCGTAGCGCTGCCGGACGCGTGACTCCTCCGACAGATCCTTGTGCAGCACCGGCAGCGGCCGCAGCGCCTTCGACGCCATCTGCCACTCCGTGGCCATGACCGACAGCTCGCCACGCCGCGACGAGATCACCCGGCCTCGCACGAAGACGTGGTCACCGAGGTCGACGTCGTGCTTCCACGACTCCAGCGCCTCCTCGCCCACCTCGGCCAGGCTGAGCATCACCTGGAGGCGGGTGCCGATGCCTTCTTGGAGGGTGGCGAAGCAGAGCTTCCCGGTGTTGCGCACGAACATCACCCGGCCGGCGACGCCCACGACGTCCTGGGTCTCCTCGCCGGTCTCGAGGTGGCCCCACTGCTCGCGGACATCGGCCAGCGTGTGGGTGCGTGGCACCACGACCGGGTACGGCGCCCGGCCCTGGTCCAGCAGCCGCGCGCGCTTCTCGCGACGAACGTCCTCCTGGGAGAGGCGCTCGTCGTCGGCGGACTGCTCGGATTCCATGCGCGCAGGCTATCGAGGCAGCACCATCGAGTACGCCGCCGGCTCCACGTGCCAGGTCCGCTGCCGCTCCGGCCCGTAGATCTCGCCGTCCGCGCTGCACCAGAACTGCTCGCCCGTCACCGACACGGTCTTGGCGCGCTGGTAGTCGACGTCGTCGCGCTCGTGGTGGGTGGCGAAGCCGAGGTGGGCTGCGTACAACAGGCGGGCGACCGGCCCGACGGTGCGCGCGATCATCACGTCGAGCAGACCGTCGTCGGGCTCTGCGTCGGGGGTCAGCTCGGTGCCCCCTCCGACCGACGAGCCGTTGCCGACCGCGACCTGGAGCACCGGACGGTCGACGTCGTTGACCACCTCGCCGTCGAGCTCGACCCGCAGCCGCAGGACCGGAGGGTTCAAGGCGGTCATGGCCGCGCCGATGGGATAGCCGACCTTGCCGAGCCGCTTCTTCCAGCTCGCCCCGCGCCGGCTGGCCTCGGCGCCCGCCCCGACGTGCACTCCGTTGACCGCGATCTGCCCGACCTCGTCGACGATCAGGTCCATCGGCCGGGGCGTGCCGTCGAGCAGGACCTGCGCAGCCTCCTCGATGTCGAGCGGCAACCCGATTCCGCGGGCGAAGTCGTTGCCCGTGCCAAGAGGGAGCAGGCCGAGGACGTTGCGGCCGAGTTCGTGCCGCTTGTAGAGGCAGGAGATGACCGCGTGCAGGCTGCCGTCGCCCCCGGCGACCACGATCCGGCGCGAGCCGGCCCGGTGCAGCACCCCGTCGAGCTCGCCGGGTCCTCCGGTGGCCGTGACCTCGACGTCCGTCTTGGTCCGCAAGACCCGAAGCGCGGCCTCGAGGGACTCCTCGTCGGCTGCGCCCGCATCGCTGTTGGTGATCACGAGTAGGGGGTCCATCGCTCCGGACCCTAACCTGTGGTGCGACAAGTCAGTGCTCGACGAGGGGGACCACATGCCGGCCATCGCCATCATCGGCGCCCAGTGGGGCGACGAAGGGAAGGGCAAGGCGACCGACCTTCTCGGCAACCGGGTCGACTACGTCGTGAAGTTCAACGGCGGCAACAACGCCGGGCACACCGTCGTCATCGGCGACCAGAAGTACGCCCTGCACCTGCTCCCGAGCGGCATCCTCACGCCTGGCTGCACCCCTGTGATCGGCAACGGCGTGGTCGTCGACATCGATGTGCTGTTCGAGGAGATCGATGCCCTCGAGACGCGCGGCGTCGACACCAGCAGGCTCAAGGTCAGCGCCAATGCGCACGTCATCGCCGACTACAACCGCAGCCTCGACAAGGTCACCGAGCGCTTCCTCGGCAGCCGCCGGATCGGCACCACCGGCCGCGGCATCGGCCCGACGTACGCGGACAAGATGAACCGGATCGGCATCCGGATCCAGGACCTCTTCGACGAGAAGATCCTCGCGGCCAAGGTCGAGGGGGCACTGGAGCTGAAGAACCAGATCCTGACCAAGGTCTACAACCGTCGCGCGGTCACGGTCGAGGCCACCGTGGAGCAGCTGCTCCAGCACGCCGAGCGATTGGCGCCGATGGTCTGCGACACCGGTTTGCTGCTCAACCAGGCCCTGGACCGCGACGAGATCGTGCTGCTCGAAGCCGGACAGGCGACGCTGCTCGACGTCGACCACGGCACCTACCCGTTCGTGACGTCGAGCTCGGCCACCGCGGGCGGCGCGTGCACGGGATCCGGCATCCCGCCGATGCGGCTCGACCAGGTGATCGGGATCGTCAAGGCCTACACCACCCGCGTGGGCGAGGGGCCGTTCCCGACCGAGCTCGAGGACGAGTTCGGCGAGCACCTGCGCAAGATCGGGGCGGAGTACGGCACCACCACCGGCCGCCCCCGCCGCTGCGGCTGGTACGACGCGGTGATTGCCCGCTACGCCGCCCGCGTCAACGGAGTCACCGACTTCGTGCTGACCAAGCTCGACGTACTCACCGGTCTCGAGCGGGTGCCGGTCTGCGTCGCCTACGACGTCAACGGCGTCCGCCACGACGAGATGCCGGTCAACCAGAGCGACTTCCACCACGCGGTACCGATCTACGAGTACCTCCCGGGCTGGTGGGAGGACATCAGCGAGGTCCGCACCTTCGAAGAGCTGCCGCCGAACGCCCAGGCCTACGTGCGCGCGGTCGAGGCGATGTCGGGAGCCCGGATCTCGGCCGTGGGCGTCGGTCCGGACCGCGACGCGACCGTGGTCCTGCACGAGCTGATCTGACGGGTTTGCTGGCAAGGTAAGCCCATGCTGGATCCAGTAGTTGCCATCGACCGCCTGCGCGCCGCCTTCAGGGGGCCCTCCGGGTTCCGCACCCTGCACGCGAAGGGTCGTTTCTACGGCGGCACGTTCACGGCGATGCCGGAGGCCGCAGAGCTGTGCCGCGCCGGCCACTTCAGCGGCGACCCGACTCCGGTCCTGGTGCGCTGGTCGAACGCGGGCGGCAACCCCAAGGTGCCCGACAACAAGCCCGACGTGCACGGAATGGCCGTGAAGTTCCGGTTGCCCGACGGTACGTCGGCCGATCTGCTCGGCCAGACGTCCCCGCGGTTCCCGACCGACAGCCCGGAGAAGTTCGTCGAGTTCACGGAGGCGGCAGCCAAGCAGCTGACGTTTCCGCTGTTCCTGGCCCGGAACCCGGGCATGATCCCCTCGATCGCGGCCGGCGTCCGGGCCAAGGCGCTCGCTTCGCCGGTGAGCTTTGCGGAGGTGATGTTCTACCCGATCCACGCCTACGGATGGCTGGACGCCAACGGCGATCGCACCTGGGTGCGCTACCTCTTCCGGCCGGAGGCCACGGCCCAGGACCGGCTCGCCGAGCGGTTCAGCGGCGCCGACCAGCTGGGTGAGGAGATGGCAGCCCGCCTCGCGCGCGGCCCGGTCACCCACCAGATGTGGGTGCAGGTCGCGGGTGCCGACCACGACCCGCACAGCGCCATCTCGGTGTGGAAGGGCGCCCGCGAGTTCCTCGCCGGTCACATCGTCGTCACCGAAGCGCTGCCCGACCCGGAGGCCGGCGGAGGCCCGACCGTTTTCGACCCGACCCGCGTGGTCGACGGCATCGAGCTGTCCGACGATCCGATCCTGCGCTACCGAGCGCACGCCTACACGGAGTCCGTCTCTCGCCGCAGCTAGCACCTCACTAGGGTTGAGGCCCGTGAGGACCCTCGTCATCGGCACCGGCGGCCGCGAGCACGCCCTGGCTCGAGCCCTGGCCGCGGACCCCGGAGTGACCGAGGTGCACGTCGCGCCCGGCAACCCCGGGATGGCCACCGTGGCGACCCTGCACGACGTCGACCCGATGGACGGCGAGGCCGTCGCCGAGCTCGCCGAGTCGCTCGGCGCCGAGCTCGTGGTGGTCGGCCCCGAGGCGCCGCTGGTCGCCGGGGTGGCCGACGCCGTGACCGCTCGTGGCATCCCCGTTTTCGGCCCCACCGGCGCCGCCGCCCAGCTGGAGGGCTCGAAGGCCTTCGCCAAGGACGTGATGGCCGCGGCCGGAGTGCCGACCGCGCGGGCGTTCGCGTGCACCACGGCAGACGAGGTGGCCGCGGCCCTCGACGAGCTGGGGGCGCCGTACGTAGTGAAGGACGACGGCCTCGCGGCCGGCAAGGGCGTCGTGGTCACGGAGGACCGGGCCGCAGCTGTCGCGCACGCGGCCGGGTGCGAGCGGGTGCTGGTCGAGGAGTACCTCGACGGCCCCGAGGTCTCCCTCTTCGGGATCAGCGATGGCACGACCGTCTACCCGATGCAACCGGCCCAGGACTTCAAGCGGATCTTCGACGGCGACCAAGGCCCCAACACCGGCGGGATGGGTGCCTACACCCCGCTGCCCTGGGCGCCGGCCGACCTGGTCGAGGAGGTGATGGCCACGGTCCTGCAGCCGACCGTCGACGAGATGGCTCGCCGGGGCACGCCCTTCACCGGCCTGCTGTACGCCGGCCTGGCCCTGACCGCACGGGGGGTCCGGGTGGTCGAGTTCAACGCCCGCTTCGGCGACCCGGAGACGCAGCCGCTGCTGGCGCTGCTCGAGTCGCCGCTGTCGCCACTGCTGCTCGGCGCGGCGACCGGCACGCTTGTGGAGGTGCCCGCGCCGGTGTGGCGCGACGGCGCCGCGGTCGCGGTCGTGATGGCCAGCGCGGGCTACCCGGAGTCGTCATCCAAGGGTGACGTGATCAGCGGCATCGAGACCGCGGAGGCGATCGACGGAGTGCACGTCATCCACGCCGGTACCGCGCTGGTCGACGGTCCGGCCGGCGGCGAGCTGGTCACCGCCGGCGGTCGGGTCCTCGCCGTGGTCGCGACCGGCGCCGATCTCGCGGCGGCTCGCGATGCGGCGTACGCAGGTGTCGCGGAAGTAGAATTCGAGGGCAGCCAGCACCGGACCGACATAGCGGGAGCCCGATGACCATCCCGAACGTGCTCGCCACTCGCTACGCCGGCGCCGACCTCGTCGAGATCTGGTCGCCGGAGCACAAGATCGTGCTCGAGCGGCAGCTCTGGATCGCGGTGCTCAAGGCGCAGCGCGACCTCGGGGTGCAGGTGCCGGACGGCGTAGTCGAGGCCTACCAGGACGTCGTCGACAAGGTCGACCTCGACTCGATCGCGGCCCGGGAGCGGGTCACCCGCCATGACGTGAAGGCGCGGATCGAGGAGTTCAATGCCCTCGCCAGCCACGAGCACAACGCTGTGCAGTACATCCATGGGGGGATGACGTCCCGCGACCTGACCGAGAACGTCGAGCAGCTGCAGGTGCGGCAGTCCCTCGAGCTGCTGCGTGACCGGTGCATCGCGGCCCTGACCCGGCTCGCTCGGCTCGCCGCCGAGAACGAGACCCTGGTGATGGCCGGTCGCTCGCACAACGTGGCGGCGCAGGCCACCACGCTCGGCAAGCGCTTCGCGACCATCGCCGACGAGATGCTGATCGCGCTGGAGCGGGTCGAGGAGCTGATCGCGCGCTACCCGCTGCGCGGCATCAAGGGGCCGATGGGCACCGGCCAGGACATGCTCGACCTGCTCGACGGCGACCCCGCCAAGCTCGCCGACCTCGAGCAGCGGGTCGCCGCCCACCTGGGCTTCGAGCGGGTGCTGACCAGCGTCGGCCAGGTCTACCCGCGATCCCTCGACTTCGACGTGCTCTCCGCGGTGGTGCAGCTCGTCGCCGCCCCGTCCAACCTCGCTACAACGATCCGACTGATGGCCGGCAACGAGCTGGTGACCGAGGGCTTCCAGGAGGGGCAGGTCGGCAGCTCGGCCATGCCGCACAAGATGAACACCCGTTCCTGCGAACGCGTCAACGGCCTGGCCGTGATCACCCGCGGCTACCTCTCGATGGTCGGCGAGCTGGCCGGCGACCAGTGGAACGAGGGCGACGTGTCCGACTCCGTGGTCCGCCGGGTCGCGCTTCCTGACGCCTTCTTCGCCGCCGACGGTCTCTTCCAGACTTTCCTCACCGTGCTCGACGAGTTCGGCGCCTTCCCAGCCGTGGTCCAGCGCGAGCTCGACCGCTACCTGCCCTTCCTGGCGACGACCAAGGTGCTGATGGCGGCGGTGCGCAACGGCGTCGGCCGCGAGTCGGCGCACGAGGCGATCAAGGAGGCGGCGGTGGGTGCCGCCCTCGACATGCGCCGCGGCCAGGCCGACAACGACGTATTCGTACGGCTTGCTGCCGACCGCCGTCTCGGACTCACCGAGGAGCAGCTCGCGTCGCTGGTCGCAGAGCCGATCACGTTCACCGGCGCCGCCGTGGCCCAGACCCAGTCCGTCGTACGCCGGGTGGCCGAGATCGCCGCCCGCCGGCCCGAGGCCGCGGCGTACTCACCCGGCGCCATCCTCTAGCCGGGCGGGCCTTCGGCCAGCGCGTAGGCCAGGATGGCCCGCCCCGACCAGCGCAGCTGCCGGCCGGCGTCCTCCTTGGAGAGGCCGGCGATGTCGGTCAGCCAGACCAGCGCCTCGATGCCGGTCGCGCTGCGTACCGCCACCGCTACCCGCCGGATCTCCGCCTTGCCGAGCCGCGGCTCCAGCGGGGCAAGGGCATCCACGAACCAGCCGATCGCGCGGCCCTGCCGCAGGGGCAGGTCGGCGTGGTCGCTCTCGAGCGAGAGCCGCAGCATGGTCCGCTGCTGCCCCTCGGTCTCGAGCACCAGCCCCACGAACCGGTCGATGGCGGCATGGAGCCGGGCCACCGGGTCGTCGCCGGCGTCGTCGGGGAGGAGCGTCGACTCGTCGATCTCGGGGTGGGCCGCGATCAGCAAGGCGGCCTGGCTGGGGAAGTAGCGGTAGGCCGTGGTCCGCGAGACCGACGCCTTCTCGGCAGCCTGCTCCACCGTGGGGGAGGGCGAACCGCTCTCGATCAGGGCCCGGGTCGCCGCGATCAGCTCGTTGCGGGTGCGGGCCTTCTGCCGGGTCCGGCCGGACTCCTCGTACGCCGTTGACATGTCGCTCATGGTACCTTAATCTCGTTATGGGACAAGAGTCCCATAACGACACTCTGGAGGAAACGCCATGGACACACTGACGGCCACGATCCGGCAGCAGGGCGAGGGCGAGCAGGCCTTCTTCTGCGGCGGCGGCACGTTCACCTGGAAGGTCACCGGGGCAGACACCGGTGGCGCGTTCTTCATCTTCGAGGACCACCTCGAGCAGGGGAAGGTGACACCACTGCACATCCACCCGGACGCCGACGAGACGTTCTACCTGATCGAGGGCGAGGTCCTGGTGCACATCGACGGTGATGAGACCGTGATCGGTGCCGGCGGACTGGTGGCGTTCCCGCGCAACGTCCCGCACGCGTTCATGGTCACCTCACCGACGGCCAAGATGCTGGCGTTCCAGAACCCGGCCGCTGGCGAGGCGTTCTACCGCCACGCGAGCGAGGCCCAACCCACGCCCGTCGACTTCGACCGGATCCGTGCGGCCGCCGAGGCGACCGGCGCGATCGAGATCCTGGGGCCGCCGCCGTTCGGTCGCTGACCTAGGCCCTCGCGTCGCCGCCCCAGTTCGCCAGCTTGGTCGCCACCGTGTGCAGGTCCGCGCGCCAGACATCCTCGGGACCCGGCGGGATGACCTCGTCCCAGAGGATGGCCTTCGTGCCGCGGACACTGGTCAGTCGTTCGGTGCGGGCCACGAACCACATGTGGCAGTGGGCGCCGCCCTCACCCCAGCGGTTCACGTGCACCCGGCCGATGTTCGGCAGGTGCTCCATGATCCGGACCAGCCGGTTGGAGATCCGGCCCAGCTCGGAGGCCAGGTCGTCGTCGAGCTCGCCGAAGTCCTGGTGATCGCGCGTGTTCAGGAGGAGGACGATCGGCAGACCCGACGGCGCACCCTGGTGGATCAGCACCCAGCGCTCGTCCTCCCAGACGATGCGAGCAGGATCGACGATCTCGGCACAGGCCTGGCACGGCTCGCCGCCTTCCTCGCCGAAGCGCGGGGCCTCATCGGCGGGCGGCTGGAGCACTTGCTGACCCGTCTGTCCGGCGGCAACGACCCGGGCGTAGACCTCTTCGGCTGTCTCAGGCATGCGCCAAGGGTGCCAAACCGGTTTCCGGTGCCGGGGAGGGGGCAGGCTCCCACCATGACAACCATCTCGGGTAAGCCACGCATCACCACTCTGCTCGCCGCGACCGCGCTCGCCGTGGTCACCACCCTGGGCCTGGCCGGTCCGGCGTCGGCCGTCACCCAGGCCAGTGCCGAGGCGCAGTTCCGGGCCGCCGGCATCGGCTGGACCTCGTCCGGAGGATGTACGACGCAGAGCAACCCCACCTGCACGTCGTTCTCCGGCATCCGGCAGGCCACGATCGACGGCGCGAAGACCCTCAAGAGCGCCAGCGGCTGCGGGCTCACCATCACCGGCGGCACCGAGGTCGGGCACGCGGGCGGCACCTACAGCCATGCCAACGGCTACAAGCTCGACTTCTCGCGCACCAGCTGCCTGACCAGCTGGGTGCACAACACCTATACCTACATCGGGCTGCGTGGTGACGGTGCTCCCCAGTACCGCGCGGCCTCCGGCAACGTCTACGCCGACGAGGGCAACCACTGGGACGTCGTCTACTACACGTGCGGGTGCTGACGGCCCTTCCGTAGGCTGCTGCCCATGGACGACCTGGGCATCCCCGAGGCACCTGTGATCGAGGGCGCGACGCACCTCCACTCGGGCAAGGTGCGCGACCTCTACGAGCTCGAGTCGGGTCCGTACGACGGCGCCCTGCTCATGGTCGCCAGTGACCGGATCTCGGCGTTCGACTTCGTGCTCGACACGAGGATCCCCGACAAGGGCGAGATCCTGACCCGGATGTCGCTGTGGTGGTTCGAGCAGCTCGCCGACCTCGTGCCCGGGCACATCCTGTCCACGGACGTGCCGGAGTCGGTGCGGGGCCGGGCGGTCATCTGCGAGCGGCTCGGCATGATTCCGGTCGAGTGTGTCGCGCGTGGCTACCTCGCCGGCACCGGACTGGTCGACTACCGCGCCACGGGCGAGGTGTGCGGCATCGCGCTCCCGGCCGGGCTCGAGGACGGAAGCCGGCTGCCGGAGCCGATCTTCACGCCCGCGACCAAGGCGGCGCTGGGCGACCACGACGAGAACGTCGCCTACGACGCGGTGGTCGAGGAGGTCGGCGCCATGCTGGCAGCGCGGCTGCGCGAGCTGACCCTCGATCTCTATGCGAGGGCGGAGGGCATCGCCCGCGACCGCGGGATCCTGCTGGCCGACACGAAGTTCGAGTTCGGATCCCGCGGCGACGGCACCATCGTGATCGGGGACGAGGTGCTCACCCCCGACTCGTCGCGGTTCTGGCCGGTCGACGAGTGGGAGCCCGGCCGGTCGCAGCCGTCGTACGACAAGCAGATCGTGCGCGACTGGCTGCTCTCGCCGGAGTCCGGCTGGGACCGCGCCGCCGGCGGCCCGCCCCCGCCCCTCCCGGACGCGGTGGTCGAGCGCACCCGCAGCCGCTACATCGAGGCCTTCGAGCTCCTCACCGGCCAGGCCTGGTGAAGCCGGTCCGGTTCGACGTGTCGGCCGAGGCCGCCTTCGACTACCTGGTCGATCCGGCCCATCGCTCGCTCTGGCAGTCCAGCCTGTCGAGGGTCGAGGAGGTCAGGGGCGTGGTCGGCGTCGGTCAGACCTGGGTGGACGTCACCCGGCCCGGGCTGCGCCCGAAGCTGGAGACCACCGAGCTGATCCGGCCGCGTCGCTGGACCGAGCGCGGCAGCTGGCGGTCGTTCGCCGCAACCCTGACCCTCACCTTCGAACCGCTCGGGCCGACCACGTGCGACGTCGGCGTCCACCTCGCGCTCACGGCGCGCGGCCCGGCTGCTCTCGCTGCTCGCGGGCTTGGCGTCGTCGCGCCCAGTGCCGTGCGGAGCGACCTCAAGCGGGCGGCGCGCCTGCTCGCGGATCGCTGAGCCGATGGCCAGGTCGATCTACTAGGTTGCGGATCATGACCACCTACAACCTGGCCAGTCTTCTCGAGGACAGCGCCGAGAAGTACCCCGAACGCGTGGCGATCGTCCTGGGCGAGACGCGGCTGACCTACGCGCAGGTCAACGGCGCCGCCAACCAGGTCGCCAACCTGCTCGCCTCGCGCGGGATCGGCAACGGCGACAAGGTCGCGCTCAGCTGCGCCAACCTGCCGTACTTCACGATCGTCTACTTCGGCATCCTGAAAGCCGGCGGCGCCGTGGTCCCGCTCAACGTGCTGCTCAAGGCGCGCGAGGTGGCCTACCACCTCGGCGACTCGGAGGCGAAGGCGTACTTCTGTTTCGAGGGCACTCCCGAGCTCCCGATCGGGGAGGCGGGACACGCTGGCTTCGAGCAGGCCGACGGGTGCGAGCACTTCTGGATGATCACGGTCGATCCGACGGCCGCGTCGCCCATCGATGGCACGGAGACGCTCGGGCAGGGGATGGGCGGCCAGACGCCGACGTTCGAGACCGTGGCGACCGACGAGGACGACACGGCGGTCATCCTCTACACCAGCGGCACCACCGGCCAGCCCAAGGGAGCCGAGCTGCGGCACCGCAACATGCGCGACAACGCGCAGCTGGGCGAGGCGCTCTTCGGGGCCAACGCGGAGGACCCCGACACCCTGCTGTGTGTGCTTCCGCTGTTCCACTCATTCGGTCAGTCGGTGATCCAGAACGGCGGGTTCCTCTACGCCGGCACCGTCGTCATGCTCCCGCGCTTTGACGCCGACGCGGCGCTGAAGACGATGCTCAAGGAGAAGGTCACCTTCTTCGCCGGCGTACCGACCATGTATTGGGGGCTGCTCGGCGCCCTCGACGGTTCGGGCGTCGATGCCAAGGAGCTCGCGGCCAACCTCCGCGTCGCGGTGGCCGGCGGATCGGCGCTGCCGGTCGAGGTGCACAAGGAGTTCGAGAAGAGGTTCGGCGTCACGATCCTCGAGGGCTACGGGCTGTCGGAAACCTCGCCGGTGGCGAGCTTCTCGAAGTTCGGCCAGGACGTCCGCGTCGGTTCGATCGGTACGCCGGTGCCGGGCGTCGAGATGCGGCTGCTGAAGGCCGAGTCGTGGGACGAGGTCGAGGACGGGCCGGACGCGATCGGGGAGATCGCTATCAAGGGCCACAACATCATGAAGGGCTACTACAACCGCCCCGACGCCACCGACGAGGTGATCAACGACGGGTGGTTCCGCTCGGGCGACCTGGGCCGGCGCGACGAGGACGGCTGGTACTACATCGTCGACCGCTCGAAGGACATGATCATCCGGGGCGGCTACAACGTGTACCCGCGCGAGATCGAGGAGGTCCTGATGACCCACCCCGACGTCTCGCTCGCAGCCGTGATCGGCGTACCGCACGAGAGCCACGGTGAGGAGATCAAGGCCGTCGTGATCCTCAATGACGGCGCGTCGATCACCGAGCAGGAGCTCCTCGACTGGGGCAAGGAGCAGATGGCCAACTACAAGTACCCGCGCGAGATCGAGTTCGTGACGTCCCTGCCGATGACCGCGACCGGCAAGATCCTCAAGCGCGAGCTGTCGTGACGATCGGCCGTGCGCTCGGGCTCGGCATCGCCCTGGTGATGGTCGTGTCCGGCGCGATCTTCACGTTCCAGGGGCTCGGCTACCTCGAGGGCAGCTCGATGACCGGCGACGACACGTGGGCGATCATCGGCCCGATCCTCGCCGGGCTCGGCGTCGCGCTCGGCATCGTGGTGGTGCAGGGGCGCAAGACGTAACCCCTCAGGCAAACGGGTCCGGGCGGCTGCCGGGCAGCTGGGCGAGCATCTCGCGCGCCTGGGCGGCGACCTTGTGCTCGACCAGCACCTCGTAGCGGGTGGCCACGACCTGGGTGACCGACGAGAAGTCACGCTGGCCGCGGGTCATGGCATAGCCGACCAGTGCCCAGATCAGGCCGAACAGCGCACCGAAGAGCATCGTCGACACGATGGTGACGAACACGTCCTCGTCGGTGAACAACGTGAAGATCAGCCCGACGAACAGGCCGAGCCAGACTCCCGAGAGGGCGCCACCCGTGGCGACCCGAGCGGTCGTCAGCCGGCCGGTGATCCGCTCGATCCGCTTGAGGTCGGTGCCGACGATCATGCACTGCTCCACCGGGAACTTGTTGTCGGCGAGGAAGTCGACGGCCTTCTGGGCGCCTGCGTAGTCGTCGTAGACCACGAGGGACTGCGGGTACTCCAGCTTCAGCGGCGACGCGGGGTTCACTCCGGGGGTCATGCTCATGAGACAAGTGTGCCTGCTCCTAGGATGAGCACGTGCCCCGAGTCGTCGTTGACGTCATGCCCAAGCCCGAGATCCTCGACCCGCAGGGCAAGGCGGTGCTCGGTGCGCTGCCCCGGCTTGGTTTCTCGGGCGTCAGCGACGTGCGACAAGGCAAGCGCTTCGAGCTCGAGGTCGAGGGTGAGGTCACCGACGACGTGCTCGCCGAGGTGCACAAGATGGCCGAGATGCTGCTGTCCAACCCGGTGATCGAGAACTACGAGATCCGGGTCGTGGACCCCCAGTGAGAGTCGGCGTCGTCACCTTCCCCGGCTCGCTCGATGACGTCGACGCTCAACGCGCGGTTCGGTTCGGCGGTCACGAGGCGGTGGCCCTGTGGCACGGCGACCACGACCTGCGCGGGGTCGACGCCGTCGTACTGCCTGGCGGTTTCTCGTACGGCGACTACCTGCGCTGCGGTGCGATCTCCCGCTTCGCGCCGGTGATGACCGAGGTGGTCGAGGCCGCCGGCAAGGGCCTGCCGGTGCTGGGCATCTGCAACGGCTTCCAGATCCTGTGCGAGTCGCACCTGTTGCCCGGTGCGCTGATCCGCAACGACCACCGCAAGTTCGTCTGCCGCGACCAGCGACTACGCATCGACAACAACCGAACGGCGTGGACGTCGGCGTACGCCGAGGGCGACGAGGTGACGATCGTGCTCAAGAACGGCGAAGGCGGCTTCGTCGCCGACGCGGAGACGCTCGACCGGCTCGAGGGCGAGGGCCAGGTGGTGGCGCGCTACCTCGACGACAACCCCAACGGCTCGCTGCGTGACATCGCCGGCATCACCAACGCGCGCGGCAACGTGGTCGGCCTGATGCCCCACCCCGAGCACGCCGTTGAGGAGCTGACCGGCTCCGGCACCGACGGCCTCGGCTTCTTCACCTCGCTGGCCGCGGCCACCTTCGCCTGACCCACACCACCGCCGAAGTGCGCGAAGTGGTGGGTCGAGGTGTCACATGTGGACCCGCAACTTCGAACACTTCGAGGCACCATATGGCGCACTTCGGAGATATTTAGCGGGCGGCCTTGGAGAGGGCGAGCCACGAGGCGGGGTTCATCACCCCGGACACCGGGATGCCCACGGCTTCCTGCCAGGCCCTCAACGCGTTGAAGGTGCGGATGTCGAAGGTGCCGGACGGGTTGAGGGCGAGGGTCGGGCGGGTCGCGTTGAGCGCGCTCTGGACGCGGCGCACGGTGGGCCCGGCCGAGCCGAACTTGACGACCGGGCGGTCGCCGGCGGCGAACAGGGTGGTCCAGTTCTTGCGCGACCACACCTCATTGACGGGGAACCCGGTCTTGGTCTGCCACGCCTGTACGGCGGCCAGCAGCTGGGCGTTGAAGCTGCCGCCGAGCTGACCCGCGTAGAGGCCCTGCTCCTTGAGCAGGCACTGCAGCGCCGTGACCTGGTCCACCGGTGAGGTCTTGCCGCTCGCGGTCGGCGCTCGCAGCGCGTCATAGCGGGTGAAGCCCACTTGGACGCCGCCGCAGTGGCTCTCGGGACTCGCGATCGAGCCCTGGCCGAGGTCCAGGAAGTTGCGGTCGATGTTGATCCGCACGCCGCCCCAGGTTTCGTCGTGACCGCCCATGTATTGCTTGACCCGGCCGCCGGGTCGCCAACCGTCGTCGCGGATGTACGTCGTGCTGGTGTTGGCGATGCCGTCCCAGCGGGCGATCCAGATCGCGTCGGGCAGTGCGAACTTGCCGGGCCGGTTGACGCGCGCCTCGTCCAGCATCTTGATGCCGGACCCGGCGCTGGAGTAGACGCCGGCCTTGAAACCGAGCGCCCGGACCTGCGCGTTCCAGCCGCTCAGGAACGAGAGCGCCGACTCGCGGCAGTTGGTGTCGGTGTAGCTGAAGCCCTCGAGGTCGTACCAGAGCGTGCTGCCTGCGGGGATGCCCAACGCCTGAGCAGCCGCCACCGATCTCCCACCCTCGGTGGTGCCCTGCTTCTTCGCGACGCTGTAGCCGTTGGTCCGGCCCGGCTTGGGATTGATCTTGAAGTCGTCCGCGTATCGCGGGAAGCGCGGCTGACACGACGCCTGCGGACCGAGGGTGATCGGCAGCAGCCGCCAGCCCTTGCTGAGCTGGTTGCTGATCCAGGTCGGCGTGAGGTGGGGCTGGCTGCGGCAGGCCCGCGAGTCCCCCGAGATGTAGATGCCGACCGCGAGGTACGGCGAGTGGTTGAGCCAGGTGTTCATCGCGGTCTGGCTGGGCGCGAGGCACTGGTCGAAGCCGTAGCCGGTGAAACCGCCGGGCGTGACCGGGTTGGCCGTCTCGGCGGCGGGCGCGGCCGGCGTGGTTGCGTCGGGTGACGGCAGGAGCACCGCCACCAGCCCGACCGTCGCCAGGACCGCAGCGAGCAGGCCGAGCACGCGTCTGGACATGGCGGAACTCCCGGGGAAGGTGGGCATTGCCGAGTCACCTTAACCCCAGGAGTCCCACCAGTAACTCATTTCGCGGTGGCCGGCAGCCGCGCCGGGGCCCGCGACAGCGTGAGCGATGCCGTCATCGCCATCAGGGCCAGCACCGACGAGGTGAGGAACCCCGCCTGGGCGCCCGGAAGGAACTCACCGGGCACCGCGCCCGCGGCGTACACGGACACGATCACGGCCAGGCCGACGGCTCCGCCCAGCTGCTGCATGGTCTGCAGCAGTCCGGAGGCGGCGCCGGCGTGCTCGGGCTCGACGCCGCGGAGCACCAGTGAGGTGGTCGGCATGAAGACCAGCCCCGCGGCGAGACCGTTGAGCAGCATCGGGCCGAAGATCGCCCCGGCGTACGTGTCGGTGACGCCGGCCGTGCTGATCCAGGCAAAGCTGGCAGCCAGTGCCAGGGTGCCGACGGCCTGCAGCGGCGCCGCCCCGAACCGCTCGACCAGCCGCGGCGTGAACCGCGACATGGTGAAGACACCCACCGTCAGCGGAAGGAACGCCAGCCCGGAGGCCAGCGGCCCGAAGCCCAGCACCCGCTGGACGTACTGCACCGCCAGGAAGAACATCGACAGCTGGGCGCCGAAGACGAACGCCATCACGAGCAGGCTGCCGATCCGCTGCCGGTTGCGCAGCAGGGCGGGCCGCAGCATCGGGTGCTCGACCGTCTGCTCGGTGCGCGCAAGCAGCGCGAGCAGCGCGGCGCCGACGGCGAGGCCGCCGACGGTGCGCAGGGACGTCCAGCCGTGGTCGGGCGCGCCGATCAGCGACCAGACGATGCTCACGGCCGCGCCGGTAGCGGCGGCTGCGCCGACGAAGTCGAACCGCCCGGGTCGGCGAGGGGTCTCCTCAACGAACCGGCGAGCGCTCACCAACACGAAGATGCCGATCGGCACGTTGATGAAAAGCGTCCAGCGCCACGACCCGAGGTCGGTGACGACGCCACCCAGCAGCAGGCCGAGCGTGCCTCCTCCCGACGAGACCGCGGCGAACAGTGCGAGTGCCCGGTTGCGGGCCGCCTCGTCGGGCGCACTGGTGGTGAGCAAGGCGAGTACGCCGGGAGCCGCCAGTGCGGCGCCGACCCCCTGGAGGGCGCGGGACCCGACGAGCATGGCCGGGTCCTGGGCCAGGCCGCCCACCAGCGAGGCCAGCGTGAAGAGTGCGAGGCCGAGCTCGAAGACGCGAAGCCGGCCGAACACGTCGCCGAGGCGGCCGCCGAGGAGCAGCAGCCCGCCGAACGCGAGGGTGTAGCCGTTGAGCACCCACGAGAGCGACGCCGGGCCGAAGCCGAGATCTGCGTCGATGTGGGGGAGTGCGACGTTCACGACTGTCATGTCGAGCACCAGCATCAGCTGGGCGCCGAGCACGATCGCGATGCCGGCGGCGATGCGACCGGCGTTGTCGGGAAGGTCGTCAGGGAGGTCTGCCGTTCGGGCAGGAGTGATGGTGTCAGTGGACATGGGGTGGGTCCTGTTCTGGCCCGTCGGGCCGAGGTACAGTAGATCCGGAGGATGGCTCCGCTTCCTCAGCAACCATACGGAGACTGTCTCCGTTTAGCAAGGGTCGAGGTGAAATTTCTGATGCGCGCCGATGCCCAGCGAAACCGTGACCGGATCCTCGAGGTCGCGCGCGTGGTGTTCCGCGAGCAGGGATACGACGCCTCCCTGGACGAGGTGGCGAAGCAGGCCGGCGTCGGCCCGGGCACGCTCTACCGCCACTTCCCGAAGCGCGAGAACCTCATCGACGCGATCATGCAGTCGTGGGTCGAGTCGGTGGACGACGCTGCCGAGAAGGCACTGGTGGCCGAGGGGTCGCCGCGCGAGGTGCTGCTGGCCTGGTTCGAGGACTACGTCCGACTGATCAGCCTGCACAAGGGTGGACCGGCCAAAATCACCACGGCGATGGGCGACCCGTCGTCCCCCATCAGCCACAAGTGCCAGGTGTTGCGCACGGCCAGCGAGCGCGTCGTCGATCGGCTGCGTGCCGAGGGCGCCCTCCGCGGCGACGTCGACTCGCTGCAGATCACACGGCTGGTCGGGGGAGTTGCGACGGTCGCCGACCAGGGCGATCTCGACGCGGCCGCCGTACGCCCGATGCTCGAGGTCCTCGCCGACGGGCTGCTGCGCTGAGCGCACGCCGCCGCCGGTAGATTACTGCCGTGCCTGAGTCTCGCATCGCCGCACTCGACACCGTCACTCTCGCCACCGAGGACCCCCACCGCGAGCAACCGTGGGCCGATCTCGGCCTCAAGGCCGACGAGTACGCCCGGATCCGCGAGATCCTCGGCCGCCGACCGACCAGCTCCGAACTGGCGATGTACTCGGTGATGTGGAGCGAGCACTGCTCCTACAAGAGCTCGAAGGTGCACCTGCAGCAGTTCTCCGAGCTGACCCAGGAGACCCCCGTCGGCAAGATGCTGGCCGGCATCGGTGAGAACGCCGGCGTGATCGACATCGGCCAGGGCTACGCCGTGACGTTCAAGGTGGAGTCGCACAACCACCCGTCCTACGTCGAGCCCTACCAGGGTGCGGCCACCGGAGTCGGCGGCATCGTCCGCGACATCCTGGCCATGGGCGCGCGGCCGGTCGCCGTGATGGACCCGCTGCGCTTCGGGCCGCTCGACTCCGATGACACCCACCGCGTGCTGCCCGGGATCGTGGCCGGCGTCGGTGGCTACGGCAACTGCCTCGGCCTGCCCAACATCGGCGGCGAGGCCGTCTTCGACGCGAGCTATCTCGGCAACCCGCTCGTCAACGCGCTCTGCGTCGGCGTACTGCGGCACGAGGATCTCCACCTGGCGAAGGCCTCCGGGGTCGGCAACCAGGTGATCCTCTACGGTGCCAAGACCGGCGGCGACGGCATCGGCGGCGTGAGCATCCTGGCGTCGGAGACGTTTGAAGATACGGGCCCGGCGAAGCGGCCGAGCGTGCAGGTCGGTGACCCGTTCATGGAGAAGCTGCTCATCGAATGCACGCTCGAGGTCTTCGCGGCCGGGCTGGTCTCCGGCATCCAGGACCTCGGCGGCGCCGGCCTCTCGTGCGCCACGTCGGAGCTGGCGAGCGCCGGCGACGGCGGCATGCGGGTCGCGCTCGACCTGGTGCCGCTGCGCGACTCCACGCTCGCTCCGGAGGAGATCCTGATGAGCGAGTCGCAGGAGCGGATGATGGCGGTCGTCGAGCCCGGCGACGTCGCCGGGTTCCTCGCGATCTGCGCGAAGTGGGACGTCGACGCCACCGTCATCGGCGAGGTCACCGACACCGGCCGCCTGGAGATCGACTGGCACGGCGAGCGAGTGGTCGACGTACCGCCGCGATCGGTCGCGCACGACGGGCCGACCTATCACCGGCCGTTCGCGCGGCCCGACTGGCAGGACGCGCTGCAGGCCGATCGCGCCGAGGTTCTGCCTCGCCCCGCCACCGGCGACGAGCTGCGAGCGACACTCCTGCGGCTGGCCGGCTCGGCGAACCTGTGCGACAAGTCGTGGATCACCGACCAGTACGACCGCTACGTGCGCGGCGACACCGTGCTCGCCCAGCCCAGCGACAGCGGCATGATCCGCGTCGACGACGAGACCAACCTCGGGGTGGCGATCTCGACCGACTGCAACGGTCGGTTCGCCAAGCTCGACCCCTACGCCGGCGCACAGCTCGCGCTCTCCGAGTCCTACCGCAACGTCGCCACCGGCGGCGCCACCCCGCTGGCGATCTCCGACTGCCTCAACTTCGGCTCGCCCGAGGACCCCGACGTGATGTGGCAGTTCGCCGAGGCGTGCCGCGGGCTCAAGGACGCCTGTGCCGAGCTCGGCATCCCCGTCACCGGCGGCAACGTCAGCCTCTACAACCAGACCGGCGAGACCGCCATCCTGCCGACACCTGTGGTGGCGGTGCTCGGCGTGATCGACGACGTCACCCGGCGTACGCCGACCGGCTTCGTCGCGGAGGGCGAGCGGGTCTTCCTGCTCGGTGAGACCCGCGAGGAGCTGTCGGGCTCGGAGTGGGCGTACGTCGTGCACGGACACCTCGGCGGCACGCCGCCCATCGTCGACCTGGCCGCGGAGCGTTCGCTGGCCGAGCTGCTGCACGAGGCGGTCGGCCTGGTGACCAGCGCCCACGACCTGTCCGACGGCGGGCTGGCGCAGGCGCTGGTCGAGTCGTGCTTGCGCAACGACATCGGCGCCACCGTGAGCCTTGCCGGCGACGCGTTCGTCGGCCTCTTCTCGGAGTCGACCGCCCGAGCAGTGGTCACCGTCCCGGAGGCCGAGGCGGAGCGGCTGACCGCACTGGCCGAGCGACACGGCGTCCCGGTCGCCACGCTCGGCAGCACCGGCGGCCACGCCCTCGAGGTGACCGGCGAGTTCCACGTGGACCTCTCGATCGTTCGCGACACCTGGGCCGCGACGCTCCCCGCCGTGCTGGGCTAGTGGTCGACGACCTGGCGGTGAGCGATCGGCTGACCATCCCGGCGGCCGAGCTCAGCGAGCGGTTCTCGCGGTCCTCCGGACCAGGTGGGCAGAGCGTCAACACCGCCGACTCTCGGGTCGAGCTCTCCTTCGACCTGGCCGCCTCCCCCTCCGTGCCGGCGTACCTCCAGGAACGGATGCTGGAGCGCCTGGCACCGCGGCTGGTCGACGGCGTCGTCACGATCGCGGCCGGCGAGCACCGCACCCAGCTCGCCAACCGGCGCGCTGCCCGCGAGCGGCTGGCCGCCCTGCTTCGCGACGCTGCCGCACCGCCGCCACCGCCGCGCCGGCCGACCAAGCCCACCCGCGGCTCCAAGGAGCGCCGGATCGCCGACAAGAAGCGGCGCGGGGAGATCAAGCGCGGTCGGCAGGGCCGCCTTGACGAGTGAGCTGCAGCGCCGGACCCTGCTCAGCCTTCCTGCGGCGGGCCTGCTGGGTGCGGCGTTGGCCGGCTGCGGGGAGGATGCACCAGTGAGCATGCCTGAAGGTCGAAGCGAGGGAAAGATCGCGTACGGCGACGACCCGAGCCAGTACGGCGAGCTCGTGCTGCCCACCGGCGACCCGCGCGGCGTGGTCGTGGTGATCCATGGCGGCTTCTGGAAGGCGGAGTACGACGCCGGCCTGGGCCGGCCCCTGGCGACCAGCCTGGCGGAGAGCGGCTGGGCCGCTTGGAACCTGGAGTACCGCCGGGTCGGCAGTGCTGCCTATGGGGGAGGCGGCGGCACGCCTGCCACGTTCGACGATGTCGCGGCGGGCGTCGACAAGCTGGCCGACCTCGGGCTCGACCTCTCGACCGTGATCACTCTCGGTCACTCCGCGGGCGGTCACCTGGCGACCTGGGTCGCCGGCCAGAGCGACCTGGTGACCGGTGTGGTCTCGCAGGCCGGCGTGCTCGACCTCCGGGCGGCGTACGCCGACGGGCTGGGCGGCGGCGCGGTGGAGATGCTGCTCGGGCACCCGCCGGGACCGGCCGACGAGCGCTACGACCCGATCGCGCAGGTGCCGCTCGACGTACCCGTGTGGTGCGTGCACGCCACCGCCGACGAACTCGTGCCGATCTCGCAGTCCAGGGCCTACGTCGAGGCGGCCACCGCAGCAGGAGGTCAGGCGGAGCTGGTGGAGGTCGACGGCGACCACTTCATCGTCATCGAGCCGAGCTCGTCGGTCTGGGACCGGACGCTGACGATCCTGGACGGGCTCGACTGAGCCGGACCGTCAGCTCAGCGGCAGCTTGCCGCTGATGTCGAGGGTGCGCTCGTAGGGCGCGTCGATCTTGCCGAGGATGGCCGACCGCTGCAGCTGGTAGGTCCGGTGGAAGTCGAGAGAGCTGGGCAGCTTGCCGTCGAGGGTGAAGACCAGGAAGCCCGCCGCGAAGCCCGTCTCCTGCTTGCCGTCGATCACCCGCGTCGGACGGTTGCCGTCGAGCTCGCTCTTCTCCTTGCTCCCGATGATGGCGTAGGTCGCGCCGGCGCCCGTGGCGTCGTAGACGGCGTACGCCGTCAGGGTGCTGGTCAGCCCGATCATGGCGTAGGTCTTGCCCGTGGGCGCCCACTCGCCGTCGACGAACGGCGCGACCACCACGTCGGAGCGGCTGCAGGTGAAGGTGACCTGCACCAGCGGGCCGAAGTCGGTCCAGTCCGTGGTCGGGCAGTTCTTCAGCTTCTCCGAGTAGTCCGCGGGGTTGAGGTCGTAGAGTCCTGCGGCCTTGCCCTTCGACGTCTTGCCGGTGACCAGGTCGAGCGTCTGGGTCTCACCGGCGTACTCGACCTCGAGCGTGAGCTGCTTGCCGGTGCCTTCGACGGCCAGGTAGTAGGCGTCCGACGCGGCGCCGTCGCGCTCGGCCGACGGCGAGACGAGGGGATAGTCCCCGCCATCGCTGATCAGCGTCATCTCGACCGGCATCGGCTTCCCGAAGACCGGCTCGAGCTTCGCCATGGAGGCCGTGCTGTAGGTCCATGTGAGCGGCACGAAGACCCCGCCCTCGGGTGCCGTGCGCACCTTCCGCTCCGTGGTCGCGTCCGCGGCCAGGCGGTCCGTGGGCTTGCCCGCGCGTACGTCGAGCCGGCCACTCGGCAGCATCACGTAGCCCTGGGCCGAGCCTTCGGTGTCGACGCCGGACTTGGCGGAGACGAACTCACCGACCTCCGCCTCGGGGCTCTCTGGATCCGACCCGCACGAAGCCATGGAAAGCAGGGCCGCGAGGAGGGTCACTACGCAGATGTGTCGGGAGGGGCGCGCCACGGGGACAGTGTGGACTACGCGACCCAGCGGGCGGAGAGGAAGGTCCACATCACTCTGTTGTCACTGTGCTCGTCAATCGGGAGGCAACAGCTGGATCTTCTGCCAGATCTTTCGCGACATGTCGTTGGTCAGGGTCTCCAACGTCGACACGGTGCTCAGCACGACCGAGTCCCGCGACTTCTCCGCGCAGAGTGCGGCGGCCTTGCCGGTGAGGCTCAGCAGCTCGGAGCAGTAGTCGAGGTAGTTCTCCATCTCGGCCCGGTCCAGGCGTACGTCGGGGCTTGCCGGCGTCGTCCGGAAGCTCTGCTTCAGCCGTTCGGGGTCCTTGGTCAGCTGGTGCATGTCGATCACGTGCGCCAGCGAGCGGAGCCGGTGGAGCAGGTCGAGGAGCTGCCCACGCTCGAGCCGCTCGGGGACGTTGAAGAGGAAGTAGATCGCCAGGGCGACGAAGATCAGGTCGTTGACGGCCGACTCGATCAGCGGCACCCAGTCCAGCGAGCTGTCCCTGCCGGAGTCGCTCACCGCGTCGTGGGTGGCGAACACGAGGAGGACCGCCGTCGCCGCGACCAGCAGGCCCAACAGCGCGCGTGAGATCAGGCGGGCGGTCCGCCGCCGGCCCCTGATGTCCGCGGAGTCCACCGCCACGTCGCTGACCAGCTCGGCCAGCTCACCGGCCACTCGACGCAGGCCCCGCTCGGGGAAGCGGGCCGCGATCCGGCCTTCCAGCCGGCGTACGGTCTCGAGCACCGGCTGGACCTGCAGCTGGTCGGCGCCCGTGGTCACGATCGCAGCGTAAAGGTCGTGTGCCTGAGAACGGCGGATGGCGCGTTCTCAGGCACACGACCCGTTAGGCGTCAGGCTCAGCTGCTGTTGCGCATCGCCTTCAGCCCGACCGTCAGGCCGATGATGGCGACCACGGCGGCACCAAGGAAGCCGTAGCCGATCGTGTCGAACTGGTAGGTGCCGGCGAACAGCTCGCGGGCCGCCTCGACCAGGTACTTCATCGGGTTCAGGTCGGACGCCGTCTGCAGCCAGCCCGGTGCGCCGTCGAGCGGCAGCAGGACGCCGGCCAGCAGCAGCAGCGGGAAGATCAGCGTCTGCTGGACCGTCCAGAACAGCCAGTCCTGGTCTTTGGCCACGAGCGCCAGCGCGAAGCTGAGCGCTCCGACCCCGATGCTGAACAGGCTCAGCATCGCCACCGCGATCAGCACGCCGCCCAGGTGCAGGTCGAACGCGAACGGCGTCACGACCGCCACGATGATCGCGGTCTGCATCAGCATCGGCACGACCTCCTTGAGGGACCGGCCGACCAGCAGCGAGCTGCGGCTGAGGGGCGAGACGAGCAGCCGCTCGTGCGAGCCGCTCATGATCTCCTGGGTCAGGTTGGCGCCGGTGAAGCTCGCACCCATCAGCGCGGTCATCGCGATGATGCCGGGCACGAACCACTGAAGCGCCGAGCCGTTCTCGACCTTGGGGAGCAGCGGCGCGAACAGCCCGAGGAAGACGAGCGGCTGCACCATCGCGAACAGGACGGAGGCGGGCTCGCGGAAGACCGGCTTGAGCTCGCGAACCATCACGATCCAGGTGTCGCCGAAGAAGCCGGGCGCCTTGGGCTCGGCGGTGGCGACGACCGCTGAGGGCACGAAGCTCTCGGTGAGGGTGGTCTCGACGATCGTGGTCATGCTGCGACTCCTTCGCTGATGGTGGCGGACTCGGTGGTCCTGGGAGACTCGTTGCTCTCGCGGAAGCTGCGACCGGTCAGGTCGAGGAAGACGTCGTCGAGGGTCGGCCCGACGACCTCCATCCGGGTGACCGGAGCGCCGGCGGCGGCCAGGTCGGCGACCAGCCCGGGAGCGAGGTCGCGCCCATGCGCGACCCGGATCGTGAGATCGCGACCCGAGACGCTGACGGCGGCCGCCGCGATCCGGGCCGCCTTCGCCGCGGCCTCGGCCACGTGGTTGTCCGAGGCGAACCCGAGCGAGACCAGGTCGCCCAGCCCGGACTTGAGGCGGCTCGCACTGTCGTCGGCGATCACCTGGCCGTGGTCGATCACGATCACCCGGTCGGCGATCGCGTCGGCCTCCTCGAGGTAGTGGGTGGTCAGCACGATGGTGGTGCCGATCTCTCGGTTCAGGCGCTGGATCTGCTCCTGGAGGTTCACCCGGTTCTGCGGGTCGAGGCCGGTCGAGGGCTCGTCCAGGAAGAGGAGCCGCGGCGAGTGCACCAGGCCGATCGCCACGTCGAGCCTGCGGCGCTGGCCGCCCGACAGGGTCGAGACCGGACGCATCGCGTGATCGGTCAGGTCGAATGCGTCGAGCAGCTGGTCGGCGCGTTCGTTGGCCTGGGCCCGGCTGAGGCCGTGGGCACGGCCCTGGCTGACCACCTCGTCGCGGCCACGCTGCATGTGACCCGCGGCGTTGCCCTGGCCGACGTAGCCGATCGAGCGGCGTACGTCGCGGTGCTGCCGGACCACGTCGTACCCAGCGACCTGGGCGGTGCCCGAGGTCGGCGCGATCAGCGTGGTGAGCATCCGGAGGGTGGTCGACTTGCCGGCCCCGTTGGGTCCGAGGAACGCGACGAGCTCTCCGTCGCGGACCTCCAGGTCGAGTCCACGGACGGCCTCGATCGTCTGCTTGTGCCGCGTGAAGGTCTTGGTCAGGCCCTGGGTGCGGATGACTGCGACTGGGTGCTGGTTTCTGGTCATGACGGTAACGTTAGGTATCCTTTAGGCCAGTTTCTGTCCTCAATAGAAATCAGTATTTCCGACATGAACACCAGCGCCCGGATGCTTCGTCTCCTGTCTCTTCTGCAGACCCATCGCTACTGGCCCGGCGACGAGCTGGCCCAGCGGCTGGAGGTCAGCGGCCGCACCCTGCGGCGCGACATCGACCGGTTGCGCGAGCTCGGCTACGCGGTGGAGGCCTCGCGCGGAGTGGCCGGCGGCTACCAGCTGCGGGCCGGAGGGTCGCTGCCCCCGCTGCTGCTCGAGGACGAGGAGGCGGTGGCGATCGCGGTCGGGCTGCGCACGGCCGCCGCCGGGTCGGTCGGTGGCCTGGAGGAGACGTCGGTGCAGGCGCTGACCAAGGTGATCGCGCTGATGCCGCCCAAGCTGCGCCGCCGGATGGACGCCCTGAAGTCGCAGACCGAGTCTCCCGGTCCCTGGGCGGGCGGGCCGACGGTGGATGCCGGCCTACTCACCACGCTCGCACAGGCCTGCCGCGACGACGAGCCCCTCGCGTTCGGCTACACCGCGCGGGGCGCCGACCCGACCCATCGCAGGGTTGAGCCGCACCGGCTGGTGTCGCTGGGTCGGCGCTGGTACCTCGTCGCCTACGACCGCGACCGCCAGGACTGGCGCTCGTTCCGGCTCGACCGGATCAGCCAGCCGGAGCTGACCGGCCAGCGCTTCCGGCCGCGTGAGCTGCCGGCCGACGACGCACTCTCCTTCGTGCAGGCGGGTATCCAGCAGATGCCGCAGCGCTACGCCGTCCGCGTCACGATCGAGGCCGCCGCCGACGTCGTCCAGCGCGCGGTCGGCCAGTGGGGTGCCGTCGAGGGCGACGACGGCTCCTGCGTGCTGGTCATGAACGTCGACTCCCTCGAGTGGCCGGTCATGGTGCTGGCCCAGGTCGGGGCCCCGTTCACCGACGTCGAGCCGGCCGAGCTGCGCGACGAGATCGCCCGCGTGGCCGGCCAGTTCACCGCGGCGGCTGTGTAGTCCCTGACGATCGGCCCCCATTTTCGCCCGGATCCGGGTCCAATCGTCAGGGACTACCGTGTGCCGGTGGCTGCTCGACTCTCACCAGCAGACCCAGCAGAGGTCGCCGCGGCCCTTGGGCGGATGGCCGGTGGCGAGACAGACAGAGGCGATCTGCGACTGCTGAGCAAGCACTTCCTCGCGGTCCTCGAGGAGCGGGCGCCCGGGCACTCTGTCGAGGTCCGGGTGCCGCCGTACGCCGCGGTGCAGGTGATCCCCGGCGTGCGGCACACCCGCGGCACTCCGCCGGCCGTGGTCGAGACCGACGCGATCACCTGGATCGCGCTCGCGACCGGCGAGCTGGCCTGGTCGGAGGCCGAGCGAGACGGTCGGGTCCGGGCCTCGGGGGAGCGGGCCGACCTGACGTCTTACCTGCCGCTGACCGGGAGTTAGGTTGGCGGACATGAGCGACGACATCCGCGCCAAGGTCCAGTCCGTGCTGCCCGGGATCCGCAAGGACCTCGAGGATCTGGTCCGGATCGAGTCCGTCAGTGCCGATCCGGCGAGAGCTGGAGAGGTGCAGCGGAGTGCGGAGGCGGTGGCCGCGCTCTTCCAGGCCGAGAACTTCGACGACGTCGAGATCGTCACCGCCCGCGGCGACGGCTTCGCCCCCGCGGTCATCGCCCACAAGAAGGGGCCCGAGGGCGCGCCGACCGTGCTGCTCTACGCCCACCACGACGTACAGCCGGAGAACGACCCGGCCGAGTGGGACAGCCCGCCGTTCGAGCCCACCGAGCGGGGTGACCGCCTCTACGGCCGCGGTGCCGCCGACGACAAGGCCGGCATCGCGGCGCACCTGGGTGCGATCCGGGTCTTCGGCGACGACCTGCCGGTCAACGTGACGATGTTCATCGAGGGCGAGGAGGAGGTCGGGTCGGTCACCCTGCTCGAGCTGCTCACGAAGTACCAGGAGCGGCTGCGCGCCGACGTGATCGTGATCGCCGACTCCGGCAACTGGGACATCGGCGAGCCGGCCCTCACCACCAGCCTCCGAGGTCTCGTGCGTGCCGACGTCGAAGTGCGCACGCTGACCCACGCCGTCCACTCCGGCATGTGGGGCGGGCTAGTGCCCGACGCGCTGATGACGCTCAGCCGTCTCATCGCGAGCCTGCACGACGACACCGGCAACGTGGCCGTGGCCGGCCTGCACAGCGGTCCGGCGGCCGACGTCGACTACCCCGAGGCCCGGCTGCGCGCCGAGTCGGGCGCGGTACCCGGCATCGAGTGGATTGGCGAGGGCTCCACGGTCGAGCGGCTCTGGACCAAGCCCGCGATCACCGTCACCGGCATCGACGCGCCCAAGGTCGACGGCGCGAGCAACACCCTCACCGCCGTGGCGCGCGCCAAGATCAGCCTGCGCGTCGCCCCGGGCGACACCACCGAGAACGCTGCCGAGTGTCTGCGCAAGCACGTGGCTGCCAACGTGCCGTGGGGGGCCGAGCACACCTACACGATCGTCGACACCGGCGAGGCCACCCAGATCGACGCCACCGGACCTGCGTACGACGCGGCACGGGCGGCGTTCCAGGAGGCCTGGGAGGGCGTGGCGCCGGTCGACATGGGCGTCGGCGGGTCGATCCCGTTCATCGCGGAGTTCCTCGACGCCTTCCCCGAGGCGAGCGTGCTGGTCACCGGTGTGGAGGACCCCGACACCCGCGCCCACGGCGCCAACGAGGGACTCCACCTGGCCGAGTTCGAGAAGGTCGTGCTCGCAGAAGCGCTGCTTTTGCGAAATTTGGCTCGCTGACCTACCTCAAGCCAACCTTTTAGCGGGACACTCCGAACAAGGACCTCGGGAGTCCGCCTCGAGGCTTGGCACTTGGGGTGCACATGTCCACAGCAACAGAGCCCGGACCGTCGGCCGCGCGCGGCGTCGACCGCCGCAGCTTCGTCGGCTACGTCATCGGCGGGACCACGCTCGTGGCCGCTGCCGACTTCGCGTTGGCAGCCGCGCCCGCCGACGGCGCGATACCGACCCTTCCGGGTGTGGCGGAGCTCTACGACCTCAACGACCTTCTGACGGACTCGTGCCGGCCCACTGCCAACCTGGTCAGGATCACGATCAACGACGACGGCACCGCGTCGTTCGCGCTTCCCCGATCTGAGAACGGCCAGGGCATCACCACCTCGACCGCGATGATCATCGCCGAGGAGCTCGAGCTGCCGATCGACAAGGTCCACGTCACCCTGGCCGACGCTCGGCCCGAGCTGCTGTTCAACCAGCTCACCGGCGGCTCCAACACCACGATCTCGACCTACACACCGATCCGAGTGGCGGCCGCGATCGCCAAGGGTGCGCTGCTCGAGGCGGCCGCGATCTTCTTCGGCGACGAGGTCGACAAGCTGATCGCCAAGGGCGGCGTGATCCAGGCCCCGGGCGGGGCCTCCGCGACGTACGGCGAGCTCGCCCGGCGGGCCGCCAGCCGCGAGACCAAGCGGGTCGAGGTCCAGCTCAAGGAGTCCAGCCGCTTCCGGGTGATCGGCACCGGCCAGCCCCGGCTCGACGCCCGGGATGCGGTCACCGGCCAGAAGGTCTTCACGACCGACCTGCAGATCGAGGGCGCGCTCCCGACCATGGTCTGCCGGGCCCCGACGCTCAACGGCACGCCCAAGAACCTGGTCAACGGCGTGGCGATCCTGGCGATGCCGGGCGTCGAGGACGTGGCCATCATCGACAGCGGCGTCGCGGTTCGGGCCCACACTTTCGGCCAGTGCATCGATGCGGTCCGGGCAATGAAGGTCGAGTGGAACCCCGGCCCGGTGGCCGGCCTCTCCGACGAGGACATCGTCGCCGAGCTGCGCCGGGTGGAGATCCCGCTGCCCAGTCTCGCGGAGATGGGCATCGACAAGCTCGGCCTGGTCAAGTCGATCGAGACCGACCAGGTCTTCTACTTCCGGAGCAACTCGGCGATGGACACGAACTCCGCGATTGCGGACGTACGCCCCGACAGCGCCGAGATCTGGGCCGGGCTGAAGTCGCCGATCACCGCGCAGGCCAGGATCGCCGACGCGGTCGGGCTCCCGCAGAACAAGGTGACGGTCCATGTGATGCAGGGCGGCGGCTCGTTCGGACGGCGCCTGTTCTTCGACGCCGCCCTGGAGGCGGCGAAGATCTCGAAGGCGATGGGCAAGCCGGTGAAGTTGATGTGGCACCGCGCCGACGACGCCCGGGTCGGCCGCGTCCACCCGATGGCGACCAGCCGGGTCCGGGCCTACTACAGCGGCAAGCAGGTGCTCGGCTTCGTGCAGAGCCACACCAGCATCGAGACCGATTACCGCCACGGCCTCGGTGAGCTGATCACCGCCAACATCGCCGACCTGCCCACCGGCCTCGGCAACCTCGGGTTCTCGGAGACGGTGTTCACGCTCACCCAGGAAGTGCCCTACAACTTCGGGGCGGTGCTGCAGACGCTGGTCGAGACCGACGATCGGTTCAACACCGGAAGCATGCGCAACATCTACTCACCCGATGTCCGGGCCGCCGGCGAGCTGGTGGTCGACCAGCTGGCCTACAAGTTCGGCATGGACCCCTACCAGTTCCGCCGTGCGCACCTGCGCAGCCCGCGGGTGCTGGCGGTGCTCGACAAGGTGGCCCAGGTCGGCAACTGGGGTCGACCGCTGCCTCCGGGCACCGCGCAGGGGATCGCGATCCACAAGGAGTACAAGGGTGCCAGCGCCTGCCTGGTCGAGATCGACTGCCGTCCCGAGGCCGTCAACCGCCCGATCCGCGACGGCGTGACCGGTCCGCGGGTGACCAAGGCGGTCTTCGCGATCGACGTCGGACTGCCGATCAATCCGCGCGGGCTCGAGGCGCAGATGCAGGGCGGGGTCAACGACGGGATCGCCCTCGCGCTGACCTCCAGCATGCATCTGCGCGACGGCCACTTCCTCGAGGCCAGCTGGGACAACTACTTCTACACGCGGCAGTGGAACACCCCATCTGTGGTCGAGGTGATCGTGATGCCCGAGACCACCGGCGTCCCGGGTGGAGCCGGCGAGGCCGGTGTTGCGGCGAGCTTCGCGGCGGTGGCGTGCGCCTACGCACGGGCGACCCGGGGAGTGCCGGCGTACTTCCCGATCAATCACCGCGACCCGCTGGCGTTCACGCCCAAGAAGTTCGTGCCGCCGCTGCCGCCCTCGCCCACCAACGGGCTCAACTTCACCATCTGAGGATCGGAGCCCGACATGCCTACCCAGACCTTCATCCTCAACGGCAAGCCCGTCACCCTCGACGTCCACGACGACGTGCGCGTGCTGTGGGTGCTGCGCGACCTGCTCGGCGTCACCGGCCCGAAGTACGGCTGTGGCATCAACGTCTGCAAGGCCTGCACCTCGCACATCAACGGCCGCGCGTTCAACCCGTGCTCGGTGCGGGTCGGCGACCTGGAGGCGGACGACGAGGTGACCACGATCGAGGGACTGCCGGACACCGTTGGAAAGGACCTCCACCCGATGCAGCAGGCCTGGCTGGACCGCGACGTCGCGCAGTGCGGCTACTGCCAGCCCGGCCAGATCATGGCCGCCGTCGCCGTCGTCAACAAGGCCCGGCGCGAGGGACGGGAGGTCTCCGCCTCCGACCTCGAGGGCATCCGCAACATCTGCCGCTGCGGCAGCTACACCCGGATCCGGGAGGCGATCGAGCAGGGCGCTCGCGCCATGTGACCCGCCGGCCTCGGACTATTTTCGATAAATTCGCCCGAGACACTAGACTTACTGGCGTGACGATCTCTCACCGCATAGCCATCGTCGGAGGCGGAGCCAGCGGCGTCCTGACCGCGATCAACCTCCTCGCCGCGGACACCGACGACACACTGTCGGTGACGATCCACGAAGCGAGCGGCATCGTGGGTCGGGGGATCGCCTACGGCACCTGCGACCCGCGGCACCTGCTGAACGTCCGCGCCAGGCACATGAGTGCCTTCCCCGACGTGCCGTCGGACCTGCTCGACTGGGCCGCCCGCACCGGCCGCGAGGTCGACCCGCTCGGCTTCCTCCCGCGGATGGAGTACGCCGCCTACCTGCAGGACTGCCTCGCGACCGTCGCCGACCACCGGCTGACGGTGCGAGCGGGGCTGGTGGACGACGTCGTACCGACTCCCGACGGCTTCGAGATCCACGCGGCCGGGGTGGTCACCACCGCCGATGCCGTGGTCCTCGCCTACGGCAACCAGCGTCCGCGGCCCCTGACCGTTGACGGCGACGAGCTGATGGAGTCCCAGTGGCACCTGTCGGATCCGTGGGACCTAGCGGCGCTGCACCGCCTCCCGACCGACGCCAACGTCCTGGTGGTCGGGTCTGGGCTCACCGCGATCGACACCGCGATCACCCTGCTCGAGGAGCGACCCGACCGTCGGGTTGCGATGGCGAGCCGGCACGGCCTGCTCCCGCACTCCCACGTCGAGCAGCAGTCGACCGCCTGGGTGAGTCCCGTGCCGACCGGCGCCCTTACCGCCGACCGCCTGGCCGAGCACTTCGCCGATCAGGTGAGGTCGGCCCGAGCCAACGGCGTCGGCTGGCGTGCTGTGGTCGACGGCCTGCGCAGCCCCACCCAGAGCCTCTGGCTGCGGCTCGACCTCACAGAGCGGCGCAGGTTCCTGCGCACCTACGCCCGGCACTGGGAAGTACGCCGCCACCGGATGGCGCCCGCAGTGGCCGAGCGGATCGCCGAGTACCAGCGCTCCGGGCGGCTCACGCTGCTGTCGGGCTCGCTGACGGGCGTCGCCGACCGCGGGCACCGCTGCGTGGCGCGGGTCGGCGCAGACACCACGCTCACCGTCGACGCGGTCGTCAACTGCACCGGCCCGCTCACCGACATCACCCGCAGCTCCGATCCTCTGCTGCTGGCCCTACGTGAGCGCGGCCTCGCGGTGCCCGACCCGCTGTTCCTCGGCGTGGACTGCACGGCAGCAGGCCAGCTGCTGGGCCAGGACGGGCGACCGGTTCCTGGCCTCCATGCGGTCGGGTCCCCGCGCAAGGGCGTTCTCTACGAGACCACCGCCATTCCCGAGATCCGCGCCCAAGCCTCGGAGGTGGCGCGGACCCTGGTCGCAGCGGCCACCACGCGGGTCCCGGCGAAGCGGTGAATCGCAAGAGCCACCACTAGACTCGTGGCGTGCCCTATGAGTACAGCCGCGGTCCTCGACCCGGTGGCGACGGACGGCTGACGGCGGCCCTCGACCCGCACGACCAGGGACCGCAGGACGCCTGTGGCGTCTTCGGGGTCTGGGCTCCCGGCGAGGACATCGCCAAGCTCACCTACTTCGGCCTCTACGCACTGCAGCACCGCGGCCAGGAGTCCGCCGGCATCGCGGTCAGCAACGGCCGCCAGATCCTGGTCTACAAGGACATGGGCCTGGTCTCGCAGGTCTTCGACGAAAACACCCTCGACTCGCTCAAGGGTCACCTCGCGATCGGCCACTGCCGCTACTCCACGACCGGCGCCAGCACCTGGCAGAACGCCCAGCCGACGTTCCGGCCCACGGCCGACGGCTCCATCGCGCTCGGCCACAACGGCAACCTGATCAACGCCCACGAGCTTGCGCAGCTGGTCGCCGACCTGCCGAGTGACCCGGGCGAGCTCGACATCCACGCCCGCGACCTCGAGTCCACCAACGACACCGGCCTGGTGACCGCACTCCTGGCCCACCACCCCGACACATCGCTCGAGCAGCGAGCGCTCGAGGTGCTCCCGCTGCTGCGCGGTGCCTTCTCGTTCGTGTGGATGAACGAGGAGACCCTCTACGCCGCCCGCGACCCGCAGGGCATCCGCCCCCTCGTTCTGGGCCGCCTCGACCGCGGCTGGGTCGTCGCCTCTGAGGACGCGGCGCTCGCCACGATCGGCGCCAGCGTCGTACGAGAGGTCGAGCCCGGCGAGATGCTCGCCATCGACGACCAGGGCTTGCGCTCCCATCGGTTCGCCGAGGCGGAGCCGAAGGGCTGCGTCTTCGAGTACGTCTACCTCGCCCGTCCCGACGCCACGATCAGCGGTCGCAGCGTCCACGAGGCCCGGGTCGAGATGGGCCGCGAGCTGGCCCGCCAGTTCCCGGTCGAGGCCGACCTGGTGATGCCGGTGCCCGAGTCGGGCACGCCGGCCGCGGCCGGCTACGCCGAGGAGAGCGGCATCCCGTTCGGCCAGGGCTTCGTCAAGAACGCCTACGTCGGGCGCACGTTCATCCAGCCCAGCCAGACCCTGCGCCAGCTCGGCATCCGGCTCAAGCTCAACGCTCTCGAGCACATGATCCGCGGCAAGAAGATCGTGGTCGTCGACGACTCGATCGTGCGCGGCAACACCCAGCGCGCCCAGGTGCGGATGCTGCGCGAGGCCGGGGCGCTCGAGGTGCACGTGCGGATCTCCAGTCCGCCGGTGCGGTGGCCGTGCTTCTACGGCATCGACTTCGCCACCCGCGCTGAGCTGATCGCCAACGGCCTCGACGGTGACGAGATCGCGGCGAGCGTGGGTGCCGACAGCCTCGGCTACATCACCCTCGAGGGCATGATCCAGTCGACCGGCCAGCAGCCGGAGTCGCTGTGCAAGGCCTGCTTCACCGGCGAGTACCCCATCCCCCTGCCCGACGAGAGCCTTCTCGGCAAGCACCTGCTCGAGGCCAGCCTCTCCACACCGACGTTGGGCAAGGCTCTGCCGGTGCTCAACAACCCCTGACCGTGACCGAACCCAACGCCTACGCCGAAGCCGGCGTCGACATCGCTGCGGCCGACACCGCCATCGAGCTGATGAAGGGCTGGGTCGAGAAGGCCCGGCGGCCCGAGATGATCGGCGGGCTCGGTGGCTTCGCCGGGCTCTTCGACGCCTCCGCACTGACCCGCTACCAGCGACCGCTGCTGGCGACGTCCACCGACGGCGTCGGCACCAAGGTGGCGATCGCGCAGGCGATGGACGTCCACGACACGATCGGCTACGACCTGGTCGGCATGGTCGTCGACGACCTGGTCGTCTGCGGTGCCGAGCCGTTGTTCATGACCGACTACATCGCCACCGGGCGGGTCATTCCCGAGCGGATCGCGGCCATCGTCAAGGGCATCGCCGAGGCCTGCGTCGAGGCCGGCTGCGCGCTGATCGGCGGCGAGACCGCCGAGCACCCCGGCCTCCTGGGTCCCGACGAGTACGACGTCGCGGGTGCCACCACCGGTGTGGTCGAGGCAGACCGGCTGCTCGGGCCGGGCCGGGTCCGCCCCGGCGATGTCGTGATCGCGATGGAGGCCAGCGGCCTCCACTCCAACGGCTACTCCCTCGTCCGCCACGTACTCCTCGAGAAGGCGCAGTGGACTCTCGACCGCGAGGTCCCTGAGCTGGGTCGACCGCTCGGCGAGGAGCTGCTCGAGCCGACCCGGATCTACGCCAAGGCCTGCCTGGCGCTCGCCGAAGCCACCGAGGTGCACGCGATGTCGCACGTGACCGGTGGCGGCCTGGCCGCCAACCTGCAGCGGGTGATGCCGGTCGAGCTCGGCGCCTCCATCGACCGCGGCACCTGGACCCCACAGCCGATCTTCGACCTGGTCCGCCAGGTCGGTTCGGTCTCGCAGGCCGACCTCGAGGCCACGCTCAACTGCGGCGTCGGGATGGTCGCGATCACCCCGCCAGACTCGGTCGGACCGGCGGTCGAGCTGCTCGCCGAGCACGGCATCCGCGCCTGGGTCGCCGGCCAGGTCTCCGTCGACCCGGAGCAGTCCGGAACAGTCGTGCTGACCGGTCAGCACCCCGGTTGGCAGGCCTGAATCAACTTTTTCGTGTGACATCCGTCCCGGGTGTGCGGGAACAGCCACCCAGCAGGTAGCGTTGGCCCCACGAAAGAAACTATCGATGAGTCCGGGTGCCCCCTACAGGCTGGGCCCCGGCTGAGCGTGCGAGGGGGCTGACCCTATGGGGCGCGGCCGAGCAAAGGCCAAGCAGACGAAGGTCGCCCGCGACCTGAAGTACCGCACTCACGAGACGGACTTCAGTGCGCTAGCGAGCGAGCTGCATGGTGAAGACAAGAACGACACCGACCAGCTTCCTCCCGAGGAGCTCGACAAGTGGTCGGACCTCATCGAGCCAACGAGGGACTGACTAGCTCAGCCAGATTCCCCGCAACCGGCCCAGGGAGCGCATCCGCTGCTCCGCTAGCCGGTCGGCGGCGAGCGCCGGCGGCATGCCGTCGCTGGCGGCGAGCTTGAGCACCGTTCGGGTGGTGTCGAAGATGCCGGTCGCGCGCTGCTTCGCGCGCTCGAACGAGAAGCCCTCCAGCTCGTCGGCGACCTGGATCAGGCCGCCGGCGTTCACGCAGTAGTCGGGCGCGTAGATGATGCCGCGGTCCTCGAGCGCCTTCTCGATGCCGGGGTGGGCCAGCTGGTTGTTGGCGCCGCCGCACACTACGCGGGCCGAGAGGGTGTCCACGATCTCGTCGGTGAGCGCGCCGCCGAGGGCGCACGGCGCATAGACGTCGAGGGGCAGGGTGACCATCTCGTGGTCCGAGGCCGCGACCTCGACCTGCGGGTGCTGCGCCAGGATCTTGTCGACGGCCGGGCCGTAGACGTCGGTGACGACGACCTTCGCGCCGTCCTCGACGAGGTGACCGACGAGGTGGCTGCCGACCTTGCCGACGCCGGCGACACCCACGGTGCGGCCGGCCAGCGTGGGCTCGCCCCAGGCGACCTCGGCGGCCGCGCGCATGCCCTGGAAGACGCCGTACGCCGTGAGCACCGAGCTGTCGCCCGCGCCGCCGTGGGCGGTGGTGCGGCCGGTGACGAACGAGCTCTCGCGGGCGATGTGGTCCATGTCGTCGGGGAAGGTGCCGACGTCGCAGGCGGTGTAGTAGCGGCCGCCGAGCGACTGCACGAACCGGCCGTAGGCCCGCAACAGCGACTCGGTCTTGAGGGTGGCCGGGTCACCGATGATGACGGCCTTGCCGCCGCCGAGGTCGAGCCCGGCGAGCGCGGCCTTGTAGGACATCCCGCGCGACAGGTTGAGCACGTCGCGCACTGCGTCGTCGGTGGAGCCGTAGGGGTAGAACCGGGTCCCGCCCAGGGCCGGCCCGAGGGCCGTGGAGTGGATCGCGATGATCGCGCGCAGGCCGGTGGCCGCGTCGTTGGCGAAAACGACCTGCTCGTGCTCGGAACCGAGCTCGAAGACGTCGGTGGAAACAGACATGGATGGCGTCCGATCTGGTCAGTGGCCGCAGGGGTGGCGCGGCCACTGACCAGGGTAGTGCGTCAGCCGCCGTCGACCTGCCGGACGTCCCCGAAGAAGCGCCGGTGGATGCGGATCGTCTCCGCGCCCAGTTCGACCTTGTGCCAGATGGCACCTGAGGTCGGGCCGAGCTTCGTCGTCCGCGGCAGCTCGACGACGACGCTGTTGCACTTGGTCTGCCCCCAGCGGCCGGAGTCGAAGACGATGATCCGCTGGTCGGTCGCGACGATGGTCCGGTAGCGGTTCATGATCAGGAAGACGATGACACCGGCAAAGAGCCAGTACTGGCTGGTGTTCTGACCGGGCAGGACCCCTTGGACCTGTTCGCCGGGCTTGAGGAATGGCTGCACGTTGGCGTGGATCTTTTCGCGGAGCGAGGCCATCAGACGTTCCTTTCGATCTGGCTGCGCGACCACTATGGCGGAGCGCCTGGGCTTCCCGCGGGAAGTTCGCGACGCTCACGATGACCGCAGCCGGTCGACGCGCGTTAGCGGAGCAGCTGTCGCATCAGCGCGATCTCGGCGTTCTGCGAGAGGTCGATGTCGCTAGCGAGCTCCAGCACACGCACGTCGATGCCCCTGACGGCCTCGGTGTCGGCCATCCGAAGCGCTCCGCGGTGGTGGCCGATCATCCCCTTGAGGAACAGTCGGTCGAACTCGCGACCACGGGCGGTGGCCAGCGCGTCCATCTCCTCCGGCGACAGCATGCCCATCATCCGGGCCGACCCTCCGTGGTGCCCACCATCGGACTCGGCCGGAATCCCGTGTTCCTCCAACCAGGCCGACATCACCAGGATCTCGGGCCCCTGCGCCGCGCGGATGCGGGCGGCCAGCCGCCGCACCTCGGGGCGGACCGCGTGCCGGCTGGCGAGCTCGGTCATCTCCACGGCCTGGGCGTGGTGCGGAACCATCATCTGCATGAAGGCGATGTCGGCCTGATTCGGCTCGGTGGTGATCGGTGATGCCGGGGCACCCGTCAGCGCGCCCTCGCCCGGCTTCCCGGGCTGGATGACCGTCACCTCGTCGCTCGCCTCAGCGGATGCGGACGGCGGCGACGAGGACGGTGCCGCCCCTGGATCGTCGGTGGCCCCGTCGCAGCCGGCGACGAGCGCGAGCACGGCGGCGATGGAGGAGAAAGTAAAGAAAGTTCCTGCCCGAGTCTTGTGATGCATGGTGCATTCAAGGTACGACGGTCCTACCGCTTTGTGCACTGCCTGTCTCGGAAGGACCGTGCCTCATGTCTCGGATCACGTCGGCGACCCGTTCGCGCCGCGCCCGCACCTCGCTCCTCACCCTGTTCGCCGCCCTGGCGATCGTCCTGGCCGGCCTCTCTGCCGTGTCCGAGGCCCATGAGGGCCATGCCACCGCGGCCAGCGAGGCCGAGAGCGAGTGCCCACCCGAGCTGGAGGAGAAGCTGCAGGAGGCGGGTGACAACTTCGGCATGGGCTGTGACATCGCCGGCGGCAGCCTGGCCCAGCTCGACGACAGCGACACGGTCCTGCCCCCCGGCTCGACTGCCAGCAGCGACAACCTGAGCCTGGTCGCGAACCTGCCCAAGCAAGGGCCGTTCGCCGGAGAGGGCTCGTTCAACAGCGACCTGGCGTTCAAGGGCAACTACGCGTTCGCCGGCAACTACGACGGATTCATGGTCTACGACATCAGCAAGCCCAGCCGGCCCGAGGTGGCGGCCCAGGTCGTCTGCCCCGGATCTCAGAACGACGTGTCGGTCTGGCGCGACCTGTTGATCCTGAGTGTCGACTCCAGCCGCAGCGACGACTCGTGCGCCAGCAGTCCCCAGTCGGCCACGGTCGAGGACTCATGGGAGGGCGTGCGGGTCTTCGACATCTCCGACCCCGAGTCGCCCGAATACATCGCCGCCGTGGAGACGCCGTGCGGCTCCCACACCCACACGCTAGCCCCGGACGACAGCGGCCAGAACCTCTACGTCTACGTCTCGTCGTACTCGCCCAACGCGGCGTTCCCCGACTGCCAGCCGCCGCACGACGCGATCAGCATCGTGAAGATCCCGCGCAGCGCACCTGACGCGGCGCTCCTGAAGGCGACTCCCGTGCTGTTCCCCGACGGCGGCAACCCGACCAACACGAGTGGCTGCCATGACATCACCGCCTACCCGCAGCGGGACATCGCGGCCGGTGCCTGCATGGGAGACGGGATCCTGATGGACATCTCCGACCGGGAGCACCCGGTCGTCACCGAGCAGGTGCGCGACACGGTGAACTTCGCGTTCTGGCACTCGGCGACCTTCAGCAACGACGGCAGCAAGGTGATCTTCACCGACGAGCTCGGCGGCGGCGGCGGGCCGACCTGCAACCCCACCATCGGCGACACCCGAGGCGCCGACGGCATCTACAACATCGTGGGTGGACAGCTCGAGTTCCAGAGCTACTACAAGATCGACCGGGTCCAGGCCAACACCGAGAACTGCGTGGCCCACAACGGGTCCCTGATCCCGGTGAAGGGCAAGGACCTGATGGTGCAGGCGTGGTACCAGGGCGGGATCTCCGTCTACAACTTCACCGACTCTGCCAACCCCGAGGAAATCGCCTGGTTCGACCGGGGTGCGCTGTCGGGCGACCACCTGATCCTCGGCGGCTCGTGGTCGGCGTACTGGTACAACGGCTACATCTACTCCAACGACATCCAGAAGGGCCTGGACGTCTTGAAGCTGACCGACAAGCGCGTCAAGGGCGACAAGAAGATGAAGGAGTTCAACCCGCAGTCGCAGCCGTCGTTCAACGGCTAGTAGCGGACACGACTACGGCGCCGTGGCTGCCGTAGCCGACCAGGGGCCCGCCCCAGCGGGCCCCGTTGAATCCGATCATCAGCCAGTTGCCGTCGTGCTCCAGCAGCGTCGGCCACGGCAGGTTAGTGAGGTACGGCGCGTCGAGGGTGCCGGTCTCGACCAGGTCGAGGTCGAACACGGGGTAGCGCTCGCGCTGGCCGCGGCGTCCGGCCCGGCCGTCGCTGGCCAGGACCCGCCACTCACCGCCCAGCCGCTGCAGCGTTGGGCCCTCGGTGGCGCGGCGGTCGGTCGCGGCGGCGCGCAGGGTGAGCGAGTCGAGGTCCGGGCCCTCGGCGACCACCGGGTGGAAGTGGAAGAACTTCGTGGCGTTGACGTAGGTGGCGAGCCACCCGTCGGGTGTGCGGACCAGGTGGGGGTCCCAGACACCGACGGAGCGCAGGCCAGTGGTCGGCAGTGCCAGCGGTCGCGTGTCGAGCACGTGGACGCCGTTGGTGAGGTCGGCGTCGCTCTCGCCGATGGTCACCACCACCGACGCGTCGTCGCGACTCCGGTCGAAGTCCCCCCAGGTGCTGGTGGCGATCCGCCAGCCGTCACTGTCGCGGATGAGGTGACTCGCGTGGTCGCCGTACACGCCGGGCTGGTCGGCGCGACGGAAGAACAGGTCGGACCGGTGGGTGAGCGCGAAGCTGGCGCGGTCGAACTGCCAGACGGACGTGTGGCCGGAGGCGAACTGTCCCGGGCCGGCGCTGCTGGCGGTGAGCAGCACGTCGTCGCCGTCGCGGTACGCCGTCCCGTCGGCGTTGGTGACCAGCCGCAGGTCGCGCAGGCCGACCTGCCCGAAGCGGCCCGACCGCACCTCGACCACGGGGCCGGTGGCCGAGGCCTCGACCCGCGCCAGCCACGTCTCGTCATGGGTATCGACCCGGTCGGTCAGGTCCACCCGGCCGCGGGCCAACCAGGTCCCGTCCTGGTGCGAGAGCACCACGAGGTGCGTGCCGGTGAGGGTGAGCGCCACGCCCTCGACGGCCCCGTCGGGCCGACCGTGCCGCCGGCTGCGGTGGTTGCTCGTGGTGCCGCCCGCCGTCACCTCGAGGCAGAGCCCGCGTTCGTCGTACCGCCCGACCAGGGTGGCGTCACCGCTCGCCAGGGCGAGCTCGACCACGCCGGGGCCGGTGACCGACGCCTCGACGGCGAGGTAGGGCGCGACCGGCCGGTCGCCGTCGGATCCGGGCAGCACCAGGGCGACCGGTCGGGTCCGGTGGACGACCTCGAAGCGGGGCAGCACCCGGCGAGTATGCCGAAGCCGGAAATCTGTTCCGCGGGGTGTCGTCCGGTGGCATCATCCCGAGGATGAGCCCGTCCCGGATGTGGTGGATCGCGCCGGTGGCGCTCGCCCTTGCCGTCTCAGGTGTCGCACCGTCCGGCACCGCATCGAACGCTGCGTCGAGCTCCGCGGCCGCCGTCGCCACTCCCGACACCATCCGGCCACCGCTGCTGACCCAGACGGTAGATCCCAAGGTCGCCGTCGTCGGCTCGGCGGCCGACCTGGTGGGCACGACGTTCACGGTGGTCGTCGACGGCTCAGCCACCGAGGTCCACTCGGGTGTGCTCACCGCGGCGCCCGGCAGCCCCGCACCGTGGACGCACGCCGCGCTCGCGGACTTCAGCGCGCTCACCGCGGCAGGGACCTACCGGATCCGGGTCGGCGCGCTGGAGTCGGTGCCGTTCTCGGTGCAGACCACGCCGTACGCCGGAGTGCTCGCCTCGCTCTTCGGTGTCTACAACTCCAACCGGGACGGCAAGGAGAGCTCGAGCTATCACGGGCCCAGCCACCTGCACGACAAGCACTCCAAGATCAGCACGTCGGGGCCGCTCCGCGGTGACGTGGTCGACGTGGTCGGCGGCTGGATGGACGCCGGCGACCAGCTCAAGTTCACCGGCACCATCGGCTACGCGGCCGCCATGCTGCAGCTGGCCGCTCGGGTGAACCCGGCCTACCGGTCGCAGCTGCGGGCCGCAGCCGACGTGGGAGTGCGGTGGCTGCTCAAGGCCCACCCGCGGTCGAACGTGTTCGTGTCGCAGGTCGGCGACACCGACGCCGACCACAACCAGGGCTTCCGTGACCCCACCAACGACGACAAGTCCGGCAACCCGAAGCTGTCGAAGCGCCCGTCGATGGTGCTCACCTCGAAGACCGGTGGGGCCGACGTGGCCGGCTCAGCCGCGACCGCGCTCGCGCTCGCGGCGCAGCGCGCGTCGGGTAACAAGCGCAAGAAGCTGGTGAAGGCCGCGCAGGGCTGGTTGGCGCTGTCGCTCGAGCTGAAGAAGCCGTGGGACAACTGCTGCTACCAGCAGGACACCTGGCAGGACGACGTCAGCTCCGCGCAGGTGGAGCTCGGTCTGGCGACCGGCAAGAAGTCCTACTTCACCGCTGCGCTGAGCTCGCTGAAGTCCGCCACGAACAACGGCGGCCAGGGCTGGCGCGTCTCGCTGGACGGCTACGAGATGGCCGGGTTGCCCGCGGCCGAGCTGTGCGGACAGCTCGGTGCCCACCCATCGGTGAGCACCGGCGTACGCAACGACGCGTGTCGAATCCTGCGCAGCGGTGGCGCCGACGCGGCCTACAACGCCTCGCTCGACCCGTTCGGACGGGCGGCGCCGGTGCAGTGGGGCAGCGTGCGCGGCGCCGTCACCGGTGGGCTGGTGGCCTTCCTGGCCGGTCGCGCCGGGCTCACTTCCGGTGCGTCCGTCGGCCTGCGCTCGTGGGGCTGGTTCCTCGGAGCCAACCCCTGGGGCGTGCGGTTCCAGGGTGGCTACGGCGTGCACCATCCCTACCACTGGTCGCAGCTGCAGGGCCCCGAGCGCCCCGGCGGTGCGATCGTCGGCGGTCCGGCACCCGTCGCGGACATCAACCGCAACGGCGCGCCGTTCGTGGCCGGTCCGTTCGACACCGCAACCGTGGGCTACCGCGACGTGCCGAACGACTACGTCACCAACGAGGTCGGCATCACCTACAACGCGTCCGCGGTGTTGTTCGCGGCGTTGCTGTCCGCTCGCTGACCGTCTCGGTCAGCTGACGACGAGATCGCTGTCGGACCAGTACGCCTTCATGCTCGTGATCCGGCCGTTGTCGTCGAACGTCATCACGTCGATGGGCGACAGCGTGAACGTCTGGTCTCCGGCCCTCGTCGCCAGCTCGAACTGGAATGCCGCCTGGCTGCCGGCGATCCGCGCGGTGAGCATGGTGCCCTCCTGCTCCAGGCCTTCGAGGGTCGAGTAGAACTCGCGGATCGCCTCGCGCCCCGACCGAACCTCCGAGCCCACCGGGTCCTCGACCGTCGCCCCGTCGGCGTACAGCGCGACGATCTGCTCGGTGGTGCCGTGCGCCACCAGGTCGACGTAGCTGTGGATCACTTCCAGGATGCGCTCGCTGCTCGCTGCCATTTCCCACTCCCGTACTGACTAGAACCTGTTCTCGTTCGGGACACGGTAGCGGCGGTTGACTCAGACGTAGGCTCGGCCCCATGCCGAACTCAGACCTCGACCAGCTCGCCAGCGCCTACTGGGACCACTACCTGGAGAACAACCCGACCGAGGCGCACCTCCTCGGCGACTACCGCTTCGCCGGTGACTACGAGGACGCCACCCGAGAAGCCGAGGACCGGCAGGTCCAGGCGCTGCGCGAGTTCGGCGCCGGCGCTCGCGCGATCGATCCCGACGGGCTCGACGACGACGAGCGGATCACGCGTGCCGTGCTGCAGCACGACGCGACGACCCGGGCCGACCTCCTGGAGGTGCGGCAGGAAGAGTTCGGCGTCGACCCGATCTTCGGGCCGCAGGTCGGCGTGCCGATCGTGCTCGGCATGTTCTCGCTCCCCGACGCGACCGTGGCCGAGGCGCTGCTCGACAAGCTCCAGGGCGTCTCCCGCAACTTCGGGGACCTGACCGAGCGCTTGCGCGAGGGGGTGGCGGCCGGTCGAGTGCCGCCCACGTTCGCGGTCGCCGGGGTGGTCGAGCAGCTCGACGCCCAGCTGGCCGGCTCCGTGTCCGACGACCCGGTGCTGGTGGCGGTGCCGGCTCCGCCGGACGATGTCGACGAGGCGGCCTGGCGCGATCGGGTGGCCGGAGTGGTCGAGCAGCACGTGCGTCCCGCCCTGGCGGCGTACCGCGACGTCCTGCGTGACGTGGTGCTGCCCGTGTCCCGGCCGGACGACCGCTGTGGTCTCAGCTGGCTCGACGACGGCGCGAGCTCCTACGCCGCACTGCTGCGCTACTCGACCACCACCGAGAAGTCGGCCCAGGAGATCCACGACCTCGGGCTGGCGCAGGTCGAGAAGCTGGCGGCGGAGTACCGCGCCCTCGGTCCGGAGGTCGTCGGCAGCGACGACCTCGCGCAGATCTTCGAGGCGATGCGCACCGACCCGAAGCTCCACTTCGAGCGTGGTGAGCAGCTGGTCGAGGCCTCCGAGGTCGCGATGGCCCGGGCCTGGGAGGCGATGCCGGCGTGGTTCGAGGTGCTGCCGCAGGCGCCGTGCGTCGTGAAGCCGACGACGAGTGGCGCCAAGGCGTTCTACTTCCCGCCGGCTGCCGACGGGTCGCGCGGCGGCACGTTCTTCATCAACGTGGACGACCCCTCGTCCTGGGGGACCTTCGAGCTCGAGGCGATGGCGTTCCACGAGGGCATCCCGGGGCACCACCTCCAGCTCACCATCGCGGCGGAGCTGACCGGCGTACCGGACTTCCGCAAGTTCATGGCCAACAACGCGTACGCCGAAGGATGGGGCCTCTACACCGAGCGCCTCGCCGACGAGATGGACCTCTACACCAGCGCGGTCGACCGGATGGGCATGTACGCCGCCGACTCCATGCGCGCGTGCCGGCTCGTGGTCGACACCGGACTGCACGCGTTGGGCTGGAGCCGAGAGCAGGCGGTGCGCTACATGGCCGAGAACTCACCGCTCGCCGACGGGGTGGTGCGGCCCGAAATCGACCGTTACATCACCCACCCCGGGCAGGCCACCGGCTACATGGTCGGACGCCTCGAGATCGAGCGGATCCGCACCGAGGCCGAGGCCCGCCAGGGTGGGGAGTTCGACGTCCGCCGCTTCCACAGCGCCGTACTCAACTCCGGGTCGATGCCGCTCGGCGTGCTCGACGAGCTGGTGACCAAGCGGCTGGCCTGAGTCACCGCACGGCACTCGCCTGTGCCATGGGCGCCAGGCCGCACGCCGCCGCGAACCCCTGCTCCTCGATGCCGAGTGCGACGTTGCCGCGCGCGTACTGGTTCGCCAGCCCGACCCACGCGGTGAGCTCGAGCAACCCGGCCGCCCCGAGCTGCTCGAGCAGCCGGGCCGACAGCTCGTCGGTGACGGTCGGCGGGGTCTGCGACATCGCCTCGGCGTACTCCATGACGTCGCGCTCCAGCGGAGTGAAGACGTCGGACTCGCGCCAGCGCGGCACCTCGCGGGCCTTGGTCTCGTCGAGCCCCTCGTTGTGCGCCTCGAAGTAGCCGTAGTCGAGGCACCAGGTGCACCCGATCAGCGACGCAGTCGCCATGTGGGCGAAGGACTTCAGGTCCGCAGGGACCTCCTTCCACTTCTTGCTCTTCTGGCCGAGCGCGAAGCTGAACTTGAGGACCTCCTTGTTGTGCCACATCACCCCGAGGCTCTCGGGCACCTCGCCGAGCATCCTCTTGCTCATCTTCTTCAGCACTGCCCCGTATACGCCGGTGATCTCAGCTACGGGGATCCGGGTGTTGCCGGTCATGTCTCCTCCTAGGTGTCGGTCTTGCCATGGAGACACCGGGCGTCGCCGATCTGTGACAGATCAGGTCGTCGTCGCCCCGCGGGCGATGGCCTCGAGGAATGCCGGACCGTCGAGGCGGAGGGTCTCCACTGCCGTGACTGCGGTGACCGTGGCGGTGCGTGGCACTCGCCGGATCAGCGCGATCTCGCCGACGCCTTCGCCAGGGCCGACCCGCCCCACCACGCGCCCGCCCTGCGACACCTCTACCTCTCCAGCAGTGATCAGGTGGTAGTCCAGGCCGGGCTCTCCCTCGCGGATGAGGGTGGCGCCCGCTCCGAACCGGACCGGGGCCGCCGCCCCCGCGAGCTCCTCCAAGGCAGGGCGCGGTAGGTGCGCGAAGACGGAGGAGGTCCGCAACGCGGCCAGCGTGCGGCGGTGATCGGGTGCCTCGGCGTCCAGCCGCACCAGTCGCACGAAGATCACGGCCACGGCCACGGGTAACAGGGCCGCCGTCCCGAGCAGCGCCGTTGCTGGACCGCCGATGGCGACGAGCGCCGGCACGAACAGTGACCCGAGCGCGAGCCCGCCCATCATGAAACCCTCGACGACGCCGAAGACCTGTGCCGTCGCCCCGTGGGGAGTGATCCGCAGCAGCAACGTTCGGGTCGAGACGTCCAGAACCGCCCGTCCCACGCCGGCGACGGCGACCACCGCGACCGTGACCACGAGCCCTGGGCCCGGTGCGGTCAGCGCCAGCGCCGCTCCCGTGACGAGCGACGCGGCGATGACTGCCGGCGCGAGGCGCCGATCGACCAGCCGTGCGGTGACCAAGGCGGAGGCCACCGCACCGAGGCCGAACGCCATCTGCAGGTAGCCGGCCCAGCCCTCGCCCCGCTCGAGGACGTCGACGGCGAGCACCACGAAGAGCACGTCGAGCGACGCCACGAGCACGCCCTCGACCGCCAGCAGGGCGACCAGTACGCGTGCCGACCGCCAGGGCACCGGCCCGGCAGCCGGAGGAAGCAGCGCGGGCCCGGTCGTCGATCGCTCGCGCTCGGCCACCCGATCCGCCGTCGTGCGGTCCACTGGAATCGTGGCGATCAGCGAACCGGCGGCCAGGGCGGCAGTGCTCAGCACGAGCCAGCCGGGACCCGACGCGGTGAGCACCACGCCGGCGAGCAGCCCGGCTCCCACGACCCCGATGCTGTCGGCCCAGCCCAGGGCCACGGACCCGATCGCGAGGTCCCGTGGGTCGTCGGACAGGAGAGGCAGAGTCGCGACCTGTGCCGGGCGGGGGACGACCATGGGCAGCGCCGACACGATGGCGGCGCCGTAGGCCAGCGCCGGCAGGTCGAGGAGCATCCCGACCCCGCAGGCCACCAGGACAACGGCCAGAACGGCGTACGCCGCCTGCAGCACGCGGGCCGGGCGGAACCGCGACAACCACCTCGCCAGGACAGCGGCCGCCAGCGCTGCCGGCACCAGCTGCGCGAGCGCGACGAGCCCGGCCTCGGTCGCCCCACCGCGGTCGTAGGCGTAGACGAGGATCGCGACCCACTCGGCGTACTCGGCGACGACGAAGGCGCTGGAGCCGAGCAGGACGCCGGGGAGCCCACGGATGGCCCCCACCCGGGCGAGCACGCCTGAGCCTGCCATTTTCGGAGCCTAGGGCGTCGGGCCCGCGCGGTGGGCCGGAACGGGTGACGCCGTGCCGTGGCCCTCCTAGAGTGCGATCACCGACCGAGTGGAGGGCGCATGGAACAGGACGCTCTGGGGCTGGACCCCGACACGATGAGGGAACTCGGCTACCGCACCGTCGACTGGTTGGTGGAACGCGAGGCACGCCGCCGGTCCGAGCCGGTGCTGCAGCAGGCGACGATGGCCGAGATGGCCGACCGCATCGGGGGACCGGCATCGGTCCAGGCCACACCGTTCGACGCCATCCTCGCGGAGCTCGACGAGTCGGTCCTGCCGTTCCGCAGCCGGATCGACCATCCGCGCTACCTGGCCTACGTTCCGGGTTCGAGCACGTGGCCGGGCGCTCTGGCCGACCTGGTGGCCAGCACCTACAACATCGACGTGGGCAACTGGATGGAGTCGGCTGGTCCGAGCCAGCTGGAGCTGACCGTGCTCGACTGGTTCGCGTCCTGGATCGGCTACCCAGGGACCGCGACCGGTGTGCTGGTCTCCGGCGGCTCGGCGGCCAACCTGACCGCCCTCGCCTGCGCGCGAGAGGCGTTGGTGGGTCAGATGCAGGACGACCTGGTGGTCTATGTGTCCGACCAGGGCCACTCCTCGCTCGCGAGGGCGGCCCGTGTGCTCGGCTTCGGCCCTCAGCAGATGCGGGTGCTTCCGTCGGACGGCGGCCGGATCCGCATCCGGGCACTGGCAGGCGTGGTGCGCGCCGATCTGGAGGCCGGGCTCCATCCGCTGGCCCTGCTTGCGGCCGGAGGCACCACCAACACCGGGGCGGTCGACCCGCTGCCGGAGCTCTCGGAGTTCTGCCGTGAGCACGGCCTGTGGCTCCACGTCGACGCGGCGTACGGCGGCTTTGCGGCGATCACGGAGCGTGGGCGGGCGGCCTTCGCCGGTCTGGAACTGGCCGACTCGGTGACCCTCGACCCGCACAAGTGGCTCTACCAGCCGTTCGAGTGCGGGGCGCTGCTGGTCCGTGAGGGGCACCTGCTGCGCGAGGCCTTCGAGATCCACCCCGACTACCTCCAGGACGCCCGCACTGACCGAGACATCAACATCGCCGACCAGGGCCTGCAGCTGACCCGGATGTCGCGGGCGCTGAAGGTCTGGATGTCGTTGAGGTACTTCGGGCTGGGCGCATTCGTCACGGCTGTCGACACGTGCCTGGATCTGGCCGAACAGGCTCAGCGGCACATCGAGGCCACGCCCGAGCTCGAGCTGATGGCACCCGCCACGCTCGGCATCGTCTGCTTCCGCCGGCATCCGGAGGGGGTGGAGGACGAGGCGGTGCTGGAGCGGCTCAACCAGCGGTTGGTGGCCGAGCTCGGAGCCAGCGGCTACGCACTCGTCTCCTCGACCCGGCTACAGGGCCGCTACGCCGTCCGGATCTGCATCCTCAACCACGAGTCCACCTGGGACGACGTACGCGGAGTCCTCGACTGGCTGGCCGAGGCCGACGCCGCGACACAGCCGGGCGATGACGGGCCGCTAGACATAGCCGAAGGCCGCCCGGAGACCGCCTCGGTCGCCGAAGGTTGGCCGCGCGCGCCCGTCGGCCTGCCGGCCGAGCTTCGGGGGTTCCCCCTGTTGGAGGGCGTGCCCGAACGCTGGGTCGAGCGCGTGGCCACCCTTGGTCGCCAACGATTGGCGGCAGCAGGCCAGCCCGTCGTGCGGCAGTGGGGCGGTGATCGCGAGTTCTTCCTCCTCCTCGACGGACAGGTGGAGGTGCTCGTCGACGACCGCGTGGTGGTGACGATGGGTGCCGGGGAGTTCTTCGGGGAGCTGGCGGCCTTCGACTGGGGCGCCGACTTCTCCTATCCCAGGCTGGCCACCGTCAAGGCACGCACCGACTGCCGGCTGCTGGTCCTGACCGACGTGCAGCTGCGCGAGCTCATGGCCGAGGTGCCATCCGTCGACAGCCGGGTGCGGCAGCAGGCGGCCGTGCGCCTGCGCCAGACCGAGGCTCCCCAGCGATGACGAGAGCCGCAGGTCGATGACCTGCGGCTCTCGTTGCTCGTGGGCAGGGGCGGGGTCGAACCGCCGACCTTCCACTTTTCAGGCGGACGCTCGTACCAACTGAGCTACCTGCCCGAGCGAGGCGAAACCTTACCGGAGCCAGGCCCGGCGCACGAAAGCGGCGGACACCTCAGAACGCGGAGACGTTGTCGGGGCGCGCTGCGGGCTCAGGTGACGAGGCTACGTGCCCCGGGGTGAGCGGGTCGTGTGCCTGACGGCGGTCCCCAGGTCGTTGTCAGGCACACGACCCGATCCCACGACGTAGGAAGGATCTCGGGTTTGGCCGCCCATCTGCGGCGCCCCTATGCTGTTCGGGCGGTTCCGGCCCCCATCGTCTAGCGGCCTAGGACGTCGCCCTTTCACGGCGGTAGCACGGGTTCGAATCCCGTTGGGGGTGCCATCAGTCGGCGGCCGTCTGGATTGGGAGACGCCCCCGGCGATGGGTTAGAGTCACCACCGCTTCACAGAACGTACGCAGCACATCCTGGCCCCGTAGCGCAGTTGGTTAGCGCGCCGCCCTGTCACGGCGGAGGCCGCGGGTTCGAGTCCCGTCGGGGTCGCTCAGCATCGTCAACCGCTCCAGATCACGCATCTGGGGCGTTGTTGCATTTGGCTCCCCTTTCTCCTGGCCAGTCACAATGGTCGGATGCCGATCGACATGAGTCCGGAGCGCTTCGACGAGCTCGTCGACGAGGCCCTGGACGGGATCCCCGACGAGCTGGCGTCGCTGGTCCGCAACGTGGTGGTGCTCGTCGAGGACGACGCGCCCGCGGACGACCCCGACCTGCTCGGGCTCTACGACGGAGTGGCGCTGACCGAGCGCACGGGCACGCCCGAGGGCATCGAGCTGCCCGACCAGATCTTCATCTTCCGCGGCCCGCTCCTGGCCATGTGTGCCGATGAAGCCGAGCTGGTCGAGGAGGTGCGGATCACGGTCGTCCACGAGGTCGCCCATCACTTCGGCATCGACGACGACCGCCTGCACGACCTCGGCTACGCCTGAGCGAGCACGTAACCGAGCGCGCAGGCGCCGAGGGCCAGGCCGAGCGTGATCGTGGCGTACGCCGACCCACGTCGCCGGCCGAGCTCGGCGGTCTGCACAGCGAACGAGGAGTACGTCGTCAGCGCGCCGCAGAACCCGACGCCGACGAGCGCCAGGTCCTCGCCGTCGAGCGACCACCCGCTGCACAGCCCCAGGACGAAGGAGCCCGCGACGTTGACCAGCAGGGTGCCCCACGGCCACTCGTCGTCGAGCCAGGACGCGACGAGGAACCGCAGCGGCGCACCCACCAGCGCGCCGAGCCCGACCAGGAGCGCGGTCACGTCTCGGCCACCTCGTCGACGGCGGGCACGCGCTGGCGTACCAGCACCACCCCGATCACGCAGCAGAGCACGGAGCCGAGCAGGTTGGAGAGCGCCAGCAGCGGTTCACCGCTGTCGAGCAACGCCCGAGTCTGCTCGGAGGCCGCGGACATGGTGGTGAAGCCGCCCAGCAGGCCCGGGCCGAACGCACCGGCCCAGGTGTGCGACGTACGGACCAATCGGAGGCCGGCCAGGCCGGCCAGCGCGGCCGACCCGCTGAGGTTGATCGCAAACGTGGTCCACGGGATGCCGTCGCCGTCGGGGATCCAGGTGCCGAGCGCGTGGCGCAGCAGCGCCCCGACCGCCCCGCCGACCGCCACCGCGGCCAGCACCCGAAAGCTCGGACTCACGAGACGCTGGTACGACGTCCGGGGGTCTCGCGGCTGCCGGCCCAGGGGATCGGGGCCTGTCCTGTGCTCTGGCGGACCACCTCGCCCAGGAACCACTGCTGGAAAACGATCTGTTCGGGACTGCGGGCCAGTGAGAGCAGCCGCTCCTCGCGGCAGAACGCGTCGGCGAGGTCGAGCAGCTCGATCAGGCGAGCGACCTTGGCGGCGTCGGTTCGTCGCAGCACCACGTCGAGATCGACGTTGGTCTCGCCGGCATCGGCCATGGCCTCGATCTGGTCGGCTCCGAGGTCGTGCCGCAGTGGCTTCTCGAGCGCGCCGAACAGGTCGGACAAGGTCTTGGCCAACGGGTATTCGGCCTCGTGCGCCAGCGCCAGCAGCCGCACCTCGCGGCGCAGCTCGCGGTAGTGCCGCTGGAACGCCGTGTGTGCCGCCACGGGCACGTTGCGGATGTCGAGTCGCACGATGTCCGCCGCGGACGCGGTGGAAGGCTCCTCGGGGGTGACGCCCGTGATCACGCCTGCGGTGCCCTCGTCGGAGACCTGGGCTGCCGGTGTGAACCACACGACCTTGCCGTCGTCCTCGATCTCGGCTCCCCACGCGTCGGAGGCGCGCGCGACGATGTTGAGCCCGCGCCCGAAGGTGAGCAGGATCGCGTCGGGGTCGTCATGATCGATCGGCTCCGGAAGCACCGGGCGGTCGACCGAGGTGTCGCGCACCTCGACCCTGGGGTGCTCCCTGGTGCCGCGGACGGCGACGTGGATCGGAGCCGTGGCGTGGAGCAGCGCGTTGGTGACCAGCTCGGAGACGCCCAGCTCGGCGCACTCGACGAGATCGGCGCGCTTGATGTCCGTGAACGTCGCGACCACCCAGCGGCGTGCATCCTGCACACCACGGGGTCCAGAGCCCAACGAGAGGGCTGGCCGGTTCAGCGGCACGTGGGCCTCCGAAGGGACGTTGGCGTTGTCGGGATCAAGTCAGGTCATTCTCGGCTGGTTTACCCGCTTGAACGCGCAACCAAACACGATCCGAGTCATGTTTCTCCTTCTACACCGTCCCTAACGACGAAACGGCGCAGGTGTGACGCACGAGACGGGAGCCCGGATTAGCGCCTCCAAAACGGAGAGCGGGACAATGGGTCCCAGGAGCAGAACGCACCCACCGGAGGTCCCCATGAGCGACCGGATCGAAACATCCACGGAAACCGTCGAGCGAACCAGCGACCGGCACCAGGTGGTCGTGGTCGGCTCGGGATTCGGCGGGCTGTTCGGCACGAAGGCGCTGAAGCGCGCTGACGTCGACGTCACCATGGTCGCGAAAACGACCCACCACCTGTTCCAGCCGCTGCTCTACCAGGTGGCGACCGGCATCCTGTCCGAGGGCGAGATCGCCCCGCCGACCCGTGAGGTCCTGAGCGGGCAGAAGAACGCTCGCGTCCTGCTCGGCGAGGTCACCGGCGTCGACCTGTCCGCCCGCACCGTCACGTCCCACGTGCTGGGCCGCGAGATCGTGCTGCCCTACGACTCTCTGATCGTCGCCGCGGGCTCCGGCCAGTCCTACTTCGGCAACGACGGGTTCGCCGAGTTCGCCCCCGGCATGAAGTCGATCGACGACGCCCTCGAGCTGCGCGGCCGGATCTTCGGCGCCTTCGAGATGGCCGAGATCGGCGCTACGCGCGGCGACAACGTCGACCACCTGCTCACGTTCGTGGTCGTCGGCGCCGGGCCGACCGGCGTTGAGATGGCCGGTCAGATCGCCGAGCTCGCCCACCGCACGCTCAAGCGCGACTTCCGGGCGATCAACACCCATACCGCGCGCGTCGTACTCGTCGATGCGGCACCGCAGGTGCTGCCGCCGTTCGGCGCGAAGCTCGGCGCCTGGACCGCAAAGCGGCTCCAGGACCTGGGGGTCGAGGTGATGCTCGGCGCGATGGTCACCAACGTCGACGAGCGCGGCCTCGAGGTCGAGCACAAGGACGGCCGGACCGAGCGGATCAACGCGGTCACCAAGGTCTGGGCTGCCGGCGTACAGGCAAGCGCGCTGGGCAAGACCCTGGCCGAGCAGACCGGCGCCCCGCTCGACCGCGCGGGCCGGATCGGCGTCAACCCCGACCTCACCCTCCCGGGCTATCCCGAGGTGTTCGTGGTCGGCGACATGATCGCCCTCGACAACCTGCCGGGCGTGGCCCAGGTCGCGATCCAGGGCGCCAAGTACGCCGCCAAGGAGATCGACGGCCGGCTCAAGGGCAAGCCGGCCCAGAAGCCGTTCAAGTACTTCGACAAGGGCTCGATGGCGACCATCAGCCGCTTCCGCGCGGTCGCGATGGTCGGCAAGCTACGGGTCACCGGCGTGATCGCCTGGTTGATGTGGCTCGCGGTCCACCTCTTCTACCTCACCGGCTTCAAGAACCGGGTCACAGCTGTGCTGCGTTGGTTCATCTCGTTCATCGGCCGCGGCCGCTCGGAGCGCACCGCCACCGAGCAGCAGATCTTCGCCCGCAACGCGCTGGCCCGGCTCAAGCACGGCGCGACCGACCTGGTGTCGGCTCCCGGGGAGTACGACCACGCCGTCGAGCGACGCCGCAAGGAGCTCGAGGAGCAGGCGCTCGAGGAGGCCCGGCTGACCGACACCGGCGCCCGTGGCGTCAAGGTCGGCGACTACTCGAAGTAGCGCGGGGCGGGCCCGTCGGGGTCCGCAGCGGCGAGGCGCTCGCGTGCCCACTTGGGCAGGATGAACAAGCCCTCGGCCTCGACCGTGATGCCCTCGGGTCCGAGGATGTGGCCCTTCGCCCAGGTCTTGTAGCCGGAGGAGCGGTCGATCCAGGCCTCCGCGCGCAGGTCTCCGAGCGGGGTCCCGCGGCGGTAGGTGAGGGTCAGGGTCGCGGTCATGCCCGGCTTCCCGCCGGCTCCGGCAGCCTCACCGAGCATCTGGTCGAGGATCATCGAGGAGACCCCGCCGTGCACGAGTCCGGGCGGTCCCTCGTACGCCGCACCGAGGTGGAAGTCCGACCACGAGCGGCCGTCGTCCTCGTGCTCGATCACCAGCGGGGGAGCGGCGGCGTTGCGCAGCCCGACCACGGTGTTGCCCCAGGGCCGGCCGCGACCGGTGGTGCCGAACCGGACGCCGAACGGTCCGTCGAGCTGCTCCTTGCGGAGCCGCTCGGTGATCGCCTCGATCTCCGCCTGGGCGTTCCGGATCTCGTCGTCGTCGACCAGGGTGCGGATGGTCGCGTCGAGCAGCTCCCGGACCGACTGGGTGAACGGACCGTAGAGCGCCTTCTGGCGCTCGAGCTCCTCCGGAGTGATGTCGTCCTGGACGTAGCCGGCCATTTCGCCACTCTAGAACACGTTCCAGTTTTCCGGACTGGTTGACGGCTGATGGAATGGCTCACATGACCCGCCTGCGGCCTCCCGACCTGAGCCTGTACGCCGCCTGGCGGGAGGCCATGCTCGACTTCGGGGACGAGGAGGTGCACGGCTCAGGCTGGTGGCACCGGCCCGAGGCCGAGCGGCGGGACTTCAGCCGCGAGGCGTGCGCCGGCTTCGTCGAGCTGCTGTTGTCGTACGGCGACCGCGACCAGGTCCTGCCCGAGGACAGGGTGCACTGCGACTACTACTGGATCACCGACGGCGAGCCCGAGGAGGTCGTTGGGTTCCTGGCGTTCCGGCACGAGCTCAACGCGTTCCTGCTGGAGGAGGGCGGCCACATCGGTTACGCCGTGCGACCGGCCAACCGGCGCCAGGGTCACGCGACCCGTGCGCTCGGCCTCGCCGTACGCCGTGCGGCGGAGCTCGGCCTCGAGCGGGTGCTCGTCACCTGCGACGACGACAACCGCCCGTCTGCCGCGACGATCGTGGCCAACGGCGGAGTGCTGGAAGACGTCCGCAAGGGCAAGGAGCGCTACTGGATCGAGACCGGTCACTCCTTGCGGTAGAGCCGGAGCACCTCCATGAAGTGGGCGGCGTCGACGATCGAGGAGTCGACCACGAACGGCTCCGCTGACTCGGGGCCGAAGACCACCTTCCAGCCGGGCCGTCCGGGCGCGCCGTTCACCTCGATCGCGGTGTAACGGCTGGACAGGTCGAACTTGAGGTGGCGCCCTCCGGACCGGATGTCGAGCTGGCCGCCCTGCACCGACAGGTGCGTGAGCGGGGTGCCGGCCCGGATCGCCCAGGTCAGCAGCAGCAGCACGCCCATCGTGACGGCGACGCTGATCGTGAGCTTGTTGGAGTTGACGGAGACGGCGTACGCCGCGCCACCGGTCGCGGTCAGCACCATCAGGAACGCCGCGCCGAGCAGCCGCCGCACGCCGCGCTTCGGCGGGAAGTCGACCGAGGTCGACGCGCCCACTTGTGCGGCCATCCGCTCCGGATGGACCGGCGCTGGTGTGGGCGGATCCACCCACACGGCCGGTTGCGGCATCTCCTCTGGCTGCAGCACGCCGAGAATGTCGCGACCGGCTCGCTGCCCGTCGGGCCGCGCCGGCGTATCCGCCCGACGGCGTCCTGGTGCTTGCTCGTAACCCTCCACGTCGCCCTCCCCGGCTCCCCTGGACTGCCACGGTAACCCGATGAAGTGGTGGCTGGCGGACGAATGCCGGAGTCGCCTGACGCCGATACGCTCGCGAGGTGCACCACATCGGGATCGACCTCGCGTGGGGGGAACGACGCCCGACCGGGGTAGCCGTGCTCGACGAGTCGGGCCGGCTGGTGCACGTCGCCACCGTGGGCACCGACGAGGCGATCGTCGAGTCGCTGGCGGCGTACACGGACGGGCCGTGCCTGGTCGCGATCGACGCTCCGCTCATCGTCACGAACCCGAAGGGCTCGCGTCCGGCGGAGAAGGCGCTGGCCGCCGACTTCCGGGGCTACGAGGCGGCGCCACACCCGTCGAACACGGGCAAGCCGGAGTTCGCGGACGGCACCCGGGGCGCGCGGCTGTGCTCGATGCTCGGGCTCGACATGAACCCCCGGTCGGGTCGTGACCGGCGGGCCATCGAGGTCTACCCGCACCCGGCGACGATCGTGCTGTTCGGACTACCGCGCACCCTGAAGTACAAGCAGAAGCAGGGCCGCGACCTCGAGCTGCTGCGCAGCGAGCTGCTGACGCTGATCGGCCTCGTGGAGACGGTCGTGGCGACGGCGCCCGAGTGGGACATCCTTCGCGCCGAGGTGGAGGGCGCCACCCGGAAGAGCGAGCTGCGGCTGGTCGAGGACCAGGTCGATGCGGTGCTGTGCGCCTACATCGCCCGCTTCGTCGACCTCGAGCTCGGCAGCATCACGACGTACGGCGACCACGAGACCGGCTACATCGTCACGCCCGCGCTGCCCTCGGACGACGACGACCCGGTACGCCGCGCGGTCCAGGAGTACGCCGCCCAGCAGCCGGCGCTGATCGAGTCCGCGCAGCAGGCGGTCGCGCTGGTCACCTCGATCCTGGACGAGGCCGGCATCAACTACCTCAGCGTCACCGGCCGCGCCAAGAGCGTTCCGAGCTTCGCCGAGAAGGCCACCCGCACCCTCGACGGCGAGCCGCTCTACCCCGACCCGCTGCGCGACATCAGCGACCAGATCGGCGTCCGGATCATCACCTACGTGCACAGCGACGTCGCTGCAGTTGCCGAGCTGCTGGGTGACCAGGTGGTGGTGCACGACGACCGCGACCTGGGCGAGGAGACAGCGAGCGAGGGCCGGTTCGGCTATGCCAGCCGCCACCTGCTGATCGGGCTCGACCACGACCGCCGGGCGTCGGTGCAGATCCGGACCGTGCTGCAGCACGCGTGGGCGGAGTTCGAGCACGACATCCGCTACAAGGGCACGGTGCCTGCCGAGCACGCGCCGGACTTCGACCGCCGCTTCACCCTGGCCGCCGGCCTCCTCGAGCTGGCCGACCGAGAGTTCTCCGCCATCCGCGAGGCGCTACGGCCGCACGCACCCGGCCCGGCCGAGGCCAGCGATGACCCGCGCCTCGACCCGCGCGAGCTGGCGGCCTACCTGGCAGGTCAGTACGCCGACGCGGGCTGGTCGCGCACCGACCACTACGCCTGGATCTCGGGCCTCCTGCTCGAGCTGGGCATCACCTCCCTCGACGAGCTCGGCGAGGTGCTCCGCTCCACCGACGACCTCGCCCTCAACGAGCGGATGGGCTACCGCTACCCCCCGGGCGCCGTACGCCGCCTGGACGACGCGCTCCTGGCGGCGTTCGGTGAGCAGTACGTCGAGCTCCACGGCAACCAGCACCGCGTCCCCTTGCTCAAGCAACGGTTGGCCAAGATCCGCGGCTGACGGTGGTTGAGGTGCGAGGAGCGCCAGCGACGAGCCTCGAAACCACTCCCATCCACACGCAGCAAAGCTCGCCTGGCCGCAGGGGCGATATCCGTCCACCATCGCCGTCATGCCGTACACGTACCTCGTTCAGTGTGCCGACAACACCTACTACGTCGGGAGCACGTGGCTGCCGGATGTCGACACGCGTGTGTGGCAACACAACAACGACGAGCTCGGCGTGGCCTACACCCGCCACCGTCGTCCGGTGCGACTCGTCTGGGCCGCGCGGTTCGACTCCATGATCGAGGCGTTGGCCTTCGAGAAGCGCGTACAGGGCTGGAACCGCAAGAAGCGCGAGGCCCTGATAAGAGGTGACTACAACGCCCCTGCCGAGCTCTCCCGGCGTAGGGCGGTGCAGGAACGACGCTCCGACGGGGATCCGACCCCGGTACGGTCAGGCTCATGAGAGCCGTGGTGTGCGAGAAGACGACGCTCGAGGTGGCCGAGGTGTCGGATCCCGTGCCGGGCAAGGGCCAGGTGGTGCTCGAGGTGGTGGCGTGCGGGATCTGCGGGTCCGACCTCCACGCGCGCAAGCACTCCGACGAGTTGGCCGATGCCGCTGCCGCGGCCGGCTACGGCGGGATCATGCGGCCGCACCAGCGGGTGGTGCTCGGGCACGAGTTCTGTGGCGCGGTCGCCGACTACGGCCCCAAGACCCGCGGCTCACTGAAGCCGGGCACCCCGGTCGTCGCCTTCCCGCTGCTGCGAGGAGCCGGTGCCGTGCACGCCACCGGGCTGTCCGTCAATGCCCCAGGCGCCTACGCCGAGCGGGTGCTGGTCGAGCAGTCGCTGATGCTGGAGGTGCCCAACGGCCTGGCGCCGACCACGGCGGCACTGACCGAGCCGATGGCGGTCGCGCTGCACGCCGTACGCCGCGGCGACGTCGGCAAGAACCAGGTCGCCTACGTCATCGGCTGCGGGCCGATCGGGCTCGGGGTGATCGCGATGCTCAAGGCATCGGGCGTACGCCGCGTGGTGGCGAGCGACTTCTCTCCCGGCCGCCGCGAGCTGGCCGTCGCCATGGGCGCCGACGTCGTCGTCGACCCGGCCGCCGAGTCGCCGTACACGTCCTTCGCGGACCGCTTCACCGACGCGGAGGGCCTGTTCGAGCTCGCCGTCGGCACCATGGAGAAGCTGCGGGCCGTGCCGATGCTGCCGTGGTGGCAGGTGCTGCGCGCGGCCGACGCCGTGGGCGCTTCACCCTCGGGACCGGTGGTGTTCGAGTGCGTCGGAGTGCCGGGGGTGATCGACGAGATCGTCGCCGCCGCACCGATCTTCTCGCGGGTGGTCGTCGTCGGCGTGTGCATGGGCGACGACCAGATCCGGCCGTCGATCGCGATCAACAAGGAGATCGACCTGCGGTTCGTGCTCGGTTACCTGCCCCAGGAGTTCCGCGAGGCGCTGCACCTGCTCGCCGACGGCAAGGTCGACCCGACCCCGCTGATCACCGGCACGGTCGGGCTCGGCGGCGTGGCGGGCGCCTTCGACGCGCTCGGCGACGCCGAGAAGCACGCCAAGATCCTGGTCGACCCGCGCAGCGACGCCACCGTCTGATGCCACCGCGTCAGAAACGTCCGCGGCGTCCCGACATGCCCGTCCCCGCCGGCGCCCAGGAGGTCTTCACCGACGGTGCCTGCGCCGGCAACCCCGGACCGGGCGGCTGGGCCTGGGCGATCGACGAGTCGGTTCACGACTCAGGGTTCGACTCAGCGACCACCAACCAGCGGATGGAGATCCGCGCCGCCCTCGAGGCGGTCACTGCCCTCGACGGACCGGTGCTCGTGGTCAGCGACTCGACCTACGTCGTCAACTGCTTCCGCGACCTCTGGTGGCGTGGCTGGCTCGACCGCGGCTGGATCACCTCCGCCAAGCAGCCGGTCGCAAACCGCGACCTCTGGGAGCCGCTCATCGACGCCGTGCAGACCCGCGGCGACATCGCGTTCCGGTGGGTCAAGGGACACTCCGGCGACCGGATGAACGACTACGTCGACGCCCTCGCGGTCGCCGCCCGGTTGGGTGGACGCTAGGTTTCGGGCCATGAGCGAAGCAGTCCTGGTCGAGGCGCGTGACGGCGTGCAGATCATCACCATCAACCGACCCGAGGCGAAGAACGCCCTCAACGGCGACGTGGCCCGCGGCATCGCGGCCGCGGTCGACGAGCTCGACGGCAACGACGAGCTGCGGGTCGGCGTACTGACCGGTGCGGGCGGCACGTTCTCGGCGGGCATGGACCTCAAGGCGTTCCTGACCGGCGACATGCCGCTCGTCGACGGTCGCGGCCTCGGCGGCATCACCGAGGCGCCGCCGCGCAAGCCGCTGATCGGTGCGGTCGAGGGCTGGGCGGTCGCGGGCGGCTTCGAGCTGCTCCTCGCGTGCGACCTGGTGGTCGCGTCGGAGACCTCGAAGCTCGGCGTGCCCGAGGTGAAGCGCGCGCTGGTCGCGGGGGCCGGTGCGGCGATGCTCCTGGCCCAGCGGATCCCGCAGGCGATCGCCCTCGAGATGCTGCTGACGGGCGAGCCGATCACGGCCCAGCGCGCGGCTGACCTCGGCCTGGTCAACCGGCTCACCCCCGAGGGCGGTGCGCTCGACGGCGCCCTCGAGCTGGCCGCGACGATCGCCGCCAACGGCCCGCTCGCGGTCGCCATCTCGAAGCAGATCGCCCGATCCGCCCCCGACTGGACCCTCGCTGAGGGCTGGACGAAGCAGTCCGACCTGATGGCGCCGGTCTTCGTCTCCGAGGACGCCATGGAGGGTGCGACCGCGTTCGCCGAGAAGCGCCCTCCCGTCTGGAAGGGCCGCTAGCCCACCTCGCCCTGGGCGGCGTCGGAGACGTGCTGCCAGGCATCCCAGGTCGCGAGCCGCTCCTGGTAGATAGCGTGCGCCATCGGTACGCCGGCGGACCCGAAGAAGACCCGCAGCGGCGGCTCGTCGGCGTCCACGATCGTGAGCAGCGCCGGGCCGGTCGCGACGGGGTCGCCGGGTGTGGCCGCTGCGCGCCGCCTGGCGTTCGCCTCGCGGACGTGGTCGTAGGCCGGCATCGGCGTCGAGTGCTTCGCGGAGTCGCCGGCCCAGTCGGTGCTGAAGCCGCCGGGCTCGACCAGCGTCACCTTGATCCCGAGCTCCGCGACCTCCTTCGACAGCGCCTCGGTCAGGCCTTCGAGCGCCCACTTCGACGCGTGGTAGGCGCCGATGTTGGGGAACGCGCCGACCCCGCCGATGGTCGAGATCTGGATGATGTGGCCGCTGCCCTGCTCGCGCAGGATCGGCAGCACCGCCTGGGTCACCCAGAGGGCGCCGAAGAAGTTCGTCTCCAGCTGGTCGCGGATCTCCTGCTCGCTGAGCTCCTCCACCGCGCCGAAGTGTCCGTAGCCGGCGTTGTTGACCACCACGTCGAGCGACCCGAACGCCTCGTGTGCACGGCGTACGGTCTCGCCGACGGCCGCCTTGTCGGTGACGTCGAGCTCGAGCGGCAGCAGGGCGTCGCCGTACTTCTGCACGAGGTCGTCGAGACTCGAGAGGTTGCGGGCGGTGGCCGCGACGCGGTCACCGCGCTCCAGGGCCGTGATCGCGAACTCCCTGCCGAAGCCACGAGACGTGCCGGTGATGTACCAGTTCTTCGTCATGCCCTCCACCCTTGACCCTGGAGCGCGCCCCAGGTCAAGCCTCTGACACCATCTGCTGGTGCGTGGATTCCTCTCGGGCCTGGTCGCCCTGCTCGCAGCCGTGCTCCTGCCAGTGGCGATCACCGCCGTCTGGACGGCCGAACGCGTCACCGACACCGACGGCTACGTCGCGGCGGTCGGCCCGCTCGCCGACGACCCCGACGTGCAGGAGGCGCTGACCGACCGACTCGAGCAGTACGCCGCCGACGTGGTCGGCCTGGACCAGCTCGGCCAGCTGCAGCAGCAGCCCATCCGCCTCGCCATCCGGGCGGCGGTGAAAGCCGCTGTGACCAGCCCGTCGTTCCGTCCGATCTGGGAGGAGGCCAATCGGCAAGGACATGCCGAGCTGCTCCGGACCCTGAAGGACGACAACGCCACCGAGATCCGGCCGCTCGACCTCGCCGTCGTGGTCGACGCCGTGCTCGACGCCATGCGCGCACAGGGCCTGCCCCTGCAGGACGTCGCGCCTCCAGGACTCGTCTTCACGCCCGACCACCGGCAGCTGCGGGCCGCCCAGGAGGGCTACCAGCTGCTGGAGGGTGCGCAGTTCTGGCTGCCGGTCATCTTCATCGCGCTCGTGCTGATCTCACTGCTCGTGGCCCGGCAACGGCTGCGCGCCCTCGCGATCCTGGCCGGCGCCTCCGTCGTCTCGGTGGCGCTGCTGTGGCCCGTGCTCGGCGGCATCCGCACCGGCGCCCTCGACTCGGTGCCGGCGGCGGACCGCCCGCTGGGAGAGGCCGTCTGGGACGGTGTGACCGCCAGCCTGGAGCGCTCGGCACTGGTGGCCATCGTCATCGCCGCGGTCGCGCTGCTCGTCGCTGTGGTGCTCGGCCTGCTCAGGTCAGGGCGAAGCGCACCAGCAGCGGCCGGTGGTCGCTATTGAGGCCTGGGATCGTCCGCTGGTCGAGGAACTCGATCCGGCCCGACCGAACGCCCTTGCGCGACGCGTGCACGTAGTCGATCTGGCGTCCGCTCACCGGGTGGGTGTCGGAGATGTCCGTGCCGAGGATCGCGTACGACGACACCGCCCGGCCGGCGAACATCTTCGACAGCCCGCCGTACGGCCGGTTCTTCTCCTCGGCGCCCGCATCGACGTTGTAGTCACCGGTGCCGACCACCCAGCGCCCGGGCGCCCGGTCCCACATCCGCGCCATCCGGGTCAGCTGCAGCCGGGCCCGGGCTGAGTTGTAGGTAGGTCGCCAGTGGCCGGGCTTGTCGAGGTTCTCGATCGCCTGCGGCAGGTGGGTGTTGAGGATCGAGATCAGCTCGTGGGTGTCACGGTCGCGCAGGGTCACCCGGATCGCGTAGCGGTCGTGGAACGGGTAGCGGCCGCTCTCGTCCGACACGCCCTTCGCCACCATGCGCTGGTCGGCGCCCACGAACTTGAAGTCCGCGCGCCGCCACGACACGGCCAGCTCCTTGGCGCCGTTGGGGAAGCGCTTGGTCGTCCAGCCTCGGTCGAACAGGGCGCCGAACACCGATGCGCTGTTCCACGCTTCCTGCCACCCGATGATGTCGACCGCCGGGTTGGAGGTGAGGGCTCGCGCGTCCGACAGCGACTGCGCGGGCGACAGCTCGCGGTACTCGTTGAACGTTGCCACCCCGACCACCTGTCGGGGGATCGGCTTGATCACGGCGCCGGCCTGCGGCGTACCGCGTTCGGCCGAGTCGGCGCCCGCCGCGCCGGAGGCGTTGCTCACCGCACCCGACGACAGCTGCACCTGCCCCTGCGGCTCGCCGGCACTGGCGTCATCGGACGAGCTGACCAGGGGAGCGATCGCGAACCCGAGCACGGTCACGGCGATCAACAGCAGCGGCGGACCCGTCCAGGGGGCACGCTCGACTGAGCCCACGGTCCCCCTCCTTGGTCGGCGGCAACGCTTGCCCTTGTCACGCTAGTGGCGCGTGGGGCGGTTGACGGGGATTGGGGCGCCGTGTCGGCCCCAGGCCTGATGTGACTAGACCCGACTGTCCGATCGGGCCCAATCTCCGGCGTTTCCGCACGCGAAACCTTTCGGGGCTACTGTGAAGAAGCCGAGGGATTCCTCGACGTTGCGTTCACTTCGTCAGTCCGAGGTGAACAGCTAGTCCATCGACCGGCCGCCCGGAGCCGGCAGTTAGGCCCCATGTCTTTTCTCGGAACGATCACGCCTGCGCCCGTCGCCACCGACGCCCCGCACCGACCCAGCCTCGTGGCTGTGGTCAAGCGGGTCAGCCTGAGCCTCCTGATCGCCTGCATCATCCCGGCCACGCTCTTCTACGTCTGCATGATCGCTGAACGGCGTCTGGACGGCGATCGTCGTCGCCCTCATCTGGTCCTACGGCGCCATCATCTGGCGCAAGGTGACCCGCCGCCGTACGTCGGGGCTGCTGATCCTGACCGCCGTACTGCTCACCGGGCGCACGATCATCTCGCTGGTCGCCGACAGCACCTTCCTCTACTTCCTGCAGCCGATCATCAGCGACGGCATCGTCGCGACCGCCTTCCTGCTCTCCCTCGCGACGGCCAAGCCCCTGGTCGCCCGCCTCGCCGGCGACTTCTACCCGATGGACCACGAGCTCCACCTGCGCCCCCGCATCCAGCGCCTCTTCTGGTGGCTCACCGCCATGTGGGCCGCGATCTGCGTCGGCCGCGCCCTGACCAGCCTCTGGCTGCTGACGTCGCAGTCGGTCGAGACCTTCGTCCTGGTCAAGAGCATCTTCATGCTCACCCTCAACATCGTGGCCGTAGCCGCCACCATCGGCGCCTCGGCCTGGGTAGCCCGCAAGGAGGGCCTCATGGGCCCCCGCCCTGTCGCCGTTGCGGCCTGACACAAAAGGCTGCGTTCTTCCGCCCACTATGGGTGCCCCGCTGTCCGCTTGGCATCCCGTCATCGGAACCTTCTCCTCGGACAGGCATTACCGGACCTGCACGATCAGGAAACAGGATCCGATCGGCGCTGTGGGCGGCCACGCGCACCGCGGCAACGAGCTGCTCTGGTGGCGCTGAATTGGGGATGAAGCCGGTCGCACCTGCTCGCCCCGTGACCTCGATCTCCACCTCATCTTCAAGGCCCACCAACCGCAGCCCGTGCCGCGACAATGGCTCGTCGTCGGCGATGACGAGACACGGGATCCGGGCGTCTGTCGCCAACCGATGCAGCGGGGCCACTTTCCAGAGTGCTGCCGAACAGGGCGAGGCGTTCGCGGAAGCCGCTTCCCTGGCGCCGGCCTGTCGAGCTTCGTGGGCCAGGCCCTCCTCGGAAGGCTGCTCCCCAGTCGGAGCCGAAAGTCGTCACCGGGACGAACCCCCCGCTACGGCAAGGCATTGCCCTTGGTGTTGGACGCCTTCGAACTGAAGGTGTGGTTCGACGCGTTGACCTGGGGAGGGGCGATCAGCTGCACCGCCAGCCCACCGAACGCGGCCAGGTAGAGCGCTCCCGCCGCGGGTGACGCCCACTCGGACAGGTTCGTGCCGAGGAACTCCACGACCAGAAAGGCCCACAGGGCAACGGGAATCCAGCGCGGGACCAGTCGCGAGCGGAACAGCGCGATGCCGAGCAGCAGCAGGCCGAGCACCGTGCCGAGCAATCCCATCGCCATAAAGGGAATGGCGGGGCCCGACTCGATCGAGTCGACGACCTTCCCCATGGCCGCTGTCTCCGGGGAGCCCGCCATCGCAAGCTGGGACAGGCCGATGCCACCGAAGACGGCGTGCCCGAACCCGCCCAGGACAGCGAGGATCCCGCCTGCCATTGCGGTCTTGGGTGCCTTGGTGAAGCAGTAGAGCGCGATCGCGACGACGGCCCCCAGAAACGGCAACTGAGCCAGGGCAAAGCTCACGATGGAGACGGTGGCGGACGTGCCGCCCTCGTCGATCGCGGCCAGCCGATCGGCTGCCTCGGCCGGGAACTCGGGTTGCAGAATGATTGAGACGATGCTCAGGGCTGCGGTGGCTACGAGGCTTGCCGCCGCGGCGAGACGCACGGGTCGGGACAGATTCATGAGGACCTCCAGGTTGTGTGGAACCTCGACGCTAGGAACGTGCGCTGTCGTCGGGCATCGCCCGCGAGGCCCCGGGCGATGTCCTCTCGAGTCGCGTCCGGTGTCATCTCGAGGACGACCCGGCGCCCCGCTGAACGGCCTATCGTGGAAGGCGTGCACCCTCTCGTCGTACGCCACTGGCTGGACGTCGGCATTGCGGTCATCGTGAGCGGCGCCGCAACGCTGGAGGTGATGCTGCCGCTGACGTCGGTAGTGGGCGAGGGGTCGCGTTCGGTGAGCCTGTCCGTAGCGCTGATCCTGTGCGCGGCGCTGGTGTTCCGGCGCACGCATCCACTCGCGGTGGCGGCTGTCGTGCTGCTGGCTTGGCCGGTGGTCTACACACTCACCCCCGTGCTTGTGCTGTTCTGGGGCCAGTTCGTGCCGATCGTGGTGGCCCTCTATTCGGTGGCCCGGCACGGCAGCACCCGGCACGGGATCTACGGCGGGTTGTTCGGAGCCGCCGGGTTGCTGTTCTTCGACCTGCGTGTCCCCGAGCTCAACAGCCCTGAGGAGATCATCTTCCACTGGATGGTCTGCACGGTGGCTTGGTCGCTCGGCCGATTCGTGCGCTCCTACGAGGCGCGCGCTCATGCGCAGGCCCGCCGCGCGGTGCTCGCCGAAACAAGCAGCCGCGAGCAGGCATTGCAGGCAGCAGCCGACGAGCGCGCCCGGATCGCCCGCGAGCTACACGACATCGTGGCGCATTCGGTGAGCGTGATGGTGGTACAGGCCGGGGCTGCCCAGAAGGCGCTCGATGACCCGGAGTTCGTCGGGCGAGCGCTGAACTCGATCCGGACCACCGGTACCAGCGCGTTGCAGGAAATGCGACGGGTGGTCGCGCTGATCCGCGACGAGGAAGGCGCCGGATCGCTCGAGCCACAACCGTCGCTGGAGTCTCTCGAGCAGTTGATCGCGAAGATGGACGTCCCGACGGTGCTGCTCGTCGAGGGCGTCGAACGGCCCGTTGAAGCGGGGGTTGGGCTGTCGGCGTACCGGATCGTGCAGGAGGCACTGACAAACGTACGCCGGCACGCGGCCGCCTCGTCGGTGTCCGTCACATTGCGCTATCGCTCCGAGTCGTTGGAGATCGAGGTCGCCGACGATGGACGTGGAACCGCCCACGCCAGCGAGGGAAACGGGCTGATCGGGATGCGCGAACGGTCCGCGATGTACGGCGGCACCGTGTCCGTCTCGACCGCACCCGGCAAGGGTTTCCTTGTCGTCGTTGAACTGCTGATGGCACCGGTGACCGTGTGAGTGACCTCCGGGTGGTCGTCGTCGATGACCAGGAACTGGTCCGCATCGGCTTCGCGATGATCCTCGAGAAGGCCGGTCTTTCAGTTGTGGGGCAGGGGGCCGACGGTGCCGAGGGGATCGCGTTGGCCAAGGAGCACCGTCCGGACGTCGTACTCATGGACGTGCGGATGCCCGGCATCGATGGCATCGAGGCAACTCGGCGGATCACCGCCATGGAGGATCCGCCGCGGGTGCTGGTGCTGACCACGTTCGACCTCGACGAGCACGTGTACGCCGCAGTTGAGGCCGGCGCCTCGGGGTTCCTGCTCAAGGACGTGAATCCCGACGATCTTGGGCACGCCGTCCGGGTGGTCGCGCGCGGTGAGGCGATGCTCGCCCCGGCCCTGATCCGACGGTTGCTGGAGCGCTTCGCCCAGCCGTCTTCCTCGCCGTCGTCGGTTCTGGCGGGAGAGATCTCCGAACGTGAAGGCGAGGTGGCGCGGCTGGTGGCGAAGGGCCAGTCGAACGCCGAGATCGCGGCGGCTCTCTATCTCAGCGAAGCCACCGTGAAGACCTACGTTTCGCGGCTGCTCACGAGACTTGGCTTGCGCGACCGAGTGCAGGTCGCGGTGTGGGCCTACGAGTCCGGCTTGGTGAGAGTCGGGGACCCGTGACCGTTGGCTACTCCCGGGACTCGGTGAGAAGTCGGCAGGCCCCTGACACACACCGCGTGTCCGCGTCAGGCCGGTCTCTACTAGTGGGCGATATTGGGTCGAAGTTGCCGTCCTCGGCAACGAACGGAATGAGGCCAGTCCGATCGTGGCCCGAAGGTGCTGGAGACCGGTGCAGCCATTCGCCGTGCGCGACATGTACGAGCGTGGGGATTGAGCCCTCGCTGGCCGTGCGCCTTTCGGCTCCTGGTTTCTGGCTCGTCAGCCACGGGACCCGCCGCATGCCCAGGTGGTCGAGGTGTTCGGGGGTCATGTGCGGGTCAGTGTCTCGTGCAGTTTGTGCAGGCCTCGGGAAGTGTGGCTCTTGACTGTCCCGGTGGAGACGCCGAGTTCGTGTGCCGCTTCTTCGACCGATAATCCAAGCCAGTGCCGTAACAGCACTGTCTTCCGCTGCATCACGGGTAGGGCATGGAGGGCGTCGAACATCGCCGACCGCTCTTCGAGGGGGAGGCCCTCTGGGATGGCCTCGTCGTAGGCGTCGAGGCCCGGCCGTTCTCGACGCCAGGGGCGGCGGTGCTCGCTGATGTTGGTGCGGATGATGATCTGTCGGACATATGCCTCCGCGTTCCCGTTGCGACGGAGCCGTGGCCATGCGAGGTACAGCTTGACCAGCGAGATCTGCAGCAGGTCGTCGGCCACGTGCCAGTCGCCGCACATCGCATAGGCGATGCGTCGCAGATGGCCCTGCCGGGCGGCCACGAACTCGCTGAACTCAGAGTCCCTGGAAGCTCCGCTCATCGCAGGCCCTCACCCGCGGCGTACCGGGCACGCGCTTCGCTAAGGAGCTCATCGAACGTGGCGCCACCGATGAACGCGGGAGGGGTGGTGATCACGTCGAGCGTCCCATCGATCACCCTCCACACCACGAAGTAGTTCCCCTCTTCGCCGGCCACCGAGACGACAGCCGCGCCCGTCGTGGCACCCGGGGCCGCAAAATCGGGTCCGAGCTGCGGGTCGTCGGTGCGGTCGAAGACGCGGGTGCCTGCGGTCGGGACGACCTGCCCCCGCCCGTCGAGCTGGAAGGTCTCCGGCCAGCCGCTACCTGCGTCCACGTCGACCTGGTCGGCGACGTAGTCCGCGAAGCTTGCCCACCCATTGCTGGGGTCCGAGGATGACGACGAAATACCCAAGGGCATCGGTCGCTTCTGGATCATCAGCCACTGCCGCTGGCCCCTCCACGTGACGTCGAGGGCATCGGAGAGCGACGGCGGCTCGAAGTGGTAAGGGTTGCGGATGTGCTCGTGGACGACTACCCCAGGCCGGACCTCGAGTTCTCCATCGACGTAGCGGATCAGCTCTCCGCGGGGCCATGGTGTCCCGGCAGGGTCCGTGAACGGACCTTCCGTGGGTTCCGACGTGCTCGGGGTGGCAGAGGGAGTCGGGTCTCCGGCCAGCTGATCCGCGCCGGTTGGAGAGCTTGGCGAGACGACGTACCAGCTCGTGACCAGCACCGCGGCTGCAGCGAGGCCGACTGCCCCGCTCGCCACCCGGCGTCGCCTGAGGGCGCGTCGGCCGGCCACGACGTGGATGCCGACCGGCGGGAGCGGGGGGCCCTCGCCGAACGAGCGATCAAGCTTTTCCTGCAACGTGTCCATCTTTGCCTCTCGCAATCTTCAGCCTCTCACTGGGAGACGCGGCGCGACGTCCATCGGTTGTCACGCGGGTCCTCCCGGTGGCGGACAGCGCTGGCGAGCCTGCGCCTGCCTGCAACGTCGCAGGAGGAAACCGAACGGCCGCTAGGGGCTTAGTGATCGTGAGCGGTGGACCCCTCGGGCCGTCATGACACCGAAAGCCCACGACGGTCCGAGTCTGTTCAGCAAGAAGCCACCTGGCCGAGGACCTCGGTCAAGATGACCGGTGCGTCACTCCGACTGCACATCGAGTCGAGGGCAACCCGAAGACCTGACCCGTACTGCGTAGAGCATGGCCTGCGACTCCCCGGCTGCGACTCCGTGGCTCGGCGGGATACTCCACCCCATGACCTTGTCCATAGGTCCTATGAGGGGAAGTGACTGGCCGACTGCGCGCGCGTTGCTCCATCGCGCGTTCGTCAACGAACCCTTCACAGCGCCTGCGGTTGAAACAGCTTCATCCGACCTGGGGTTCGTACATCGCGATGGGGAAGTGCACTCCCTTGACCTCGGTCTCGCCGAACGGTTGACAGGGGACGGTGTCAGACACCAGGTGGTAGCTGGTCTTCGAGAGCAGGATGGACCCGGGAGTGCACTGAGTCTCTATGCGCGCGGCGATGTTGGTCTGGATACCGAAGCCTGTATAGGTCGCGCGGACTGAGGATCCGAAAGTCCCGACCGATACGACGCCCGTGTTGATGCCGACCCTGGCTTGCAGGTCACGGTCGATCCCGAGGGTGTACCAGCGGCGGCTCATTTCCGGAAGAGCTCCCTGCAACGCCCGAGCCGCGCTAACGGCTGCCAAGACCTGATCACGCGGTTCCATTTCATCGGGAGCACCGAACATCGCCATCACGCCATCTCCGGCGAAGTCAGTCAGGGTGCCTCCCCGGCTCTCGAGGATCTCGGCCACGGAACCGAGGTATTCGTTCATGATCTCGGCCAGCGCCTCGGGGTCGATCCTGTCCGCCAGTGTGGTGAAGCCGACAACGTCGGCAAAGAACACCGTCACGCGACGGCGCTGGGGCGAATCGACGGTGGTGTCGCCGTGCTCGAGGCGGTCCGCGACTGCGGGCGGGGCGTAGCGCCGGATCATGGCTCGCGAGCTCGCCAGTTCCTCCTGCTGCCGGGTGATCACCTGCTCGTCGACGAATCGTTCACGCAAGTTGTCCTCGATGGTCAGGCTGATGATGAGAGCGATGACGGCGATCGAACCCAGCAGCCAGATCTGATAATTGAGTGTGCCGTTCAAGATTCCGTCACCTTCGGCGATGCTGATCGCCCACCACACCGTGGCTGGCACGGTCAGGAGCAGAACGATCCCGGTGTTGCGAAACGGGAACTGCAGCACGGGTGCTAGGTATAGGAAGAGAACGGTGGTCGGCACCATCACGATCGGCGTGTTCGGTACCTCGATCCAGTAGATGCACAGCAACGCAGAGAGCGTGGTCAACGTCAGCACCACGGGCTGCATCCAGAGCCGTACATACCGTTCGCCCAGCAGCGCCATGGCAAGCACGAGGGGTAGGGCAAACGCCCAGCACACGAGCTTCACCCTCACAGGAAACGGACCGCCCACATCCAGCACCCGCGGCAACGACAGCGGAGCCGTCGCCCAGGTGACGACCGAGAACCACAGAATTACCCGGATGGCTGGCCAGGTGCGCTTGATGAGCCACTGCTTGTAGAGCGATTCGGTCGCGGGGTCGAAAGCCCGGAACAGTCCAACGCGTCGCACCTCAGATGGCGTGAGTGTGCTCATGCGCGGACGCTACTGCTTTCCATGCGCGAACGCGGCCGCAGGACCGAGAACCCCCTCAACCACCGCGATCAAACGAGTTCTGAAGATGCGTCTAAACGCCGCCTGTCGGCCGCACTGCGACAGGACTGCGACAGGACTGCGTAGCTGCTCTTCCATGTGTCCGCCAGGCGAGGAGCGGAGGCCGCGGGGTCACCGCACGCGCTTGTGATCGGTAGGGGTCCGCGTCAGGCGCTTTGTTCGTTGTTGGCGGTGAACCGTGGGTTCGTGAGGAGACTGATGATCGCCTGACGGTCCTGGTCGGCGTGAGGGTGCATCAACAAGCCCTCGACTACGAAGACCCCGATCCTTGTCATGGAGACCACGTCGCGCTCCGCGACACCAGCACCGCGAAACCCTTCGACCATCATGGTGTCGACCAGAGCATGGAAGTTGTCGTGCCAGATTCCGATGGTCTCGGACGTTGCTGAGCGCGCGTGCACGACGGTCACCAGCCGCTGGTACTTCTCCAATCGATCGACGGCCCAGAGGACCTGCTCCGCCCACGGCCGCTCTGATTCGAGCGCGGCCTCGGCGAGAGCTGTGGCGAGCACATGGTCTAGGACGGCGACAAGGAGCGCGTCCTTGTCGGCGAAGTACCAGTAGATCGTCGTGGTGGTGACCCCGGCAGCCGTGGCGATCTTCGCCGTAGATGCCTCGTCATAACCAACGTCAGTGAACAGGGTCGCCGCGGCTACGACGATCTCCTGGCGCTTCTCCTCGCGGTCCTGGGGTCTGCGGTTTCGAGGCATACGTCACCATATCTTGACTGCCGTTCAAGAAGAATCTACGTTTCTTGCACGTCATTCAAGAAATCATAGGAGCCTCCGTGAACCAGTCCGCCGACGACCGCTACACCTGGTCCGAGGACACCTTCCTGTCCCGGGGCGTCGAATGCGCTGTGCGCATCTACCGACCTGCGGTGCGAGGGGAGGCGCCCGTCCCGGTGATTGTCATGGCCCACGGGTTCGGTGCCGTTCGAGCCCTGCGCCTGTACGCCTACGCCGAGGAGTTCGCCGCAGTCGGCTACGCGGTCACGGTCTTCGACTACCGAGGGTTCGGGGACAGTCACGGCATGCCCCGACAGTTGCTCAACGTGCCGATGCAGCACCAGGACTGGCGCGCCGCTTTGGCTCACGCTCGCACACTGCCGGGGGTCGATCCCGAGCGCGTGGTGGCCTGGGGCACGTCCTTCGCCGGCGGCCATGTCATCAGCGTCGCCGGGCAAGGGGAACCGCTGGCAGCAATCATCGCCCAGGTCCCGCACGTCAGTGGCCCGGCGGCAGTCCGGGCAACCGGCTTCATGCCTAGCCTTCGCGTCGGGTTCGTCGGCGCCCGCGACCAGATCAGCGCCTGGCTGGGACGTGGGCCGGTGTACGTCGGTTCGGCGGGCCGGCCCGGCGAGGCTGCCGTAATGACCTCACCCGACGCTGTGCCCGGCATGAACAAACTCATCGCAGAGTCCGGACTCGAGGACGGCGACTACCCCGCCAACGTCGCCGCGAGGATCGTGCTAAAGATCGGCCTCTACTCCCCGAAGCGCTGGGCCCGCGGGGTCACGTGCCCGGCGCTGGTCCAGATCGCCGACGAGGACGCCGTCACCCCTCGCGGAGTCGCAGAGGCGACCGCTGCTCGCATGGCCGCACCGACCGTGCACGTCTACCCCGGCGGCCACTTCGACGCCTACGTCGAGCCGCTGTTCGCTAGCGTGATCGCCGACCAGCTCGCATTCCTGCGCAAGCACGTGCCGGTGGAGACAACCCAGGCCTGACAACGAGCCAGCGCAGTTCAGGTCGCAGACTGCGAAACCCGAACGGTGCGTCACTTCGCCGGGTGTGACGCTCAATAACTGTCGATGTTGACGACTCGGAACGGTCCGCCGTGGGTCGCGTAGTTGTTGTACTGAACCTGGACGGTGGAACCGAGTCCCGAGCCGGCGCAGGTGCGGTACTCGCGCGCGCCGTTCGTCACTGCTCCGGGGTTCTGGAACAGGATCGTGCCGTGCGTGTCGAAGACCTCGTGGACGTGCCGCATGGTCTGGCCGTTCTCGATCTGGTTGTGCTCCGACCTGGTCACGCAGGGTCGCTTGTCGGCCTTGGCGAACGCGGGCGCGGAAGTCGACGTCAGCGCGAGAAGGGCCGACGCGACCAGCAACGCGAGGGCTCTCAGCGGACTGTTCATTCGGAGCTCAGCCGGAAGAGCCGGATCTCGCGAGGGGCGCACGTCTCGGCGTAGACGCCGTAGCCGTTGTAGTAGTCGACGGCCTTCTCCCAGGCCTCTACCCGCGACTCGCCGGTCAATAGGCTCGCAAGATACGGGCGGGCGGGGCCGCGGAAGGTGACGTCACAGTCCGGGTTCGCGATCAGGTTCGCGCTCCAGGACGGGTGCTTGGGCCCGCCGTAGTTCGAGCCGATGACGAGCAGGTCGGCACCGTCCGGAATCATGACCAGCGGCTGGGGGCGGCGCTGGCCGCTCTTGGCGCCGACCGAGGTCAGGATGCCGACCTTCCTGATGCCCATCGAGCTAAGTGCGCCGTTGGTGCGCGGGATGACGGCCTTGTCGACCTTGGGCGCGACGTACGTCAGGTACCAGAGGCCCGCGCGGCTCATCGCGAACTTCTCGAGCCCGACCTCATGGGGCCGCAGCCGACGCCCGCGAAGTGGGCTGTAGCGACGCCAGGGCATGACGACAAACTACGCCCGGGGCGCTACGGCCGCCCGAATCGCGCGAAGTAGGGGTGGTAGATGATCTTGCTGGTGTCGGTGGCGTGCGCTTCGTACCACACGGCGTACGCCGAGAACTCATCTGTGCTCGGCGCGTGGCGGCAGGTCAGGTAGTCGCCGAAGCGTTGCGTGGTCCTCGTGGAGGCGTCGATGAACCAGACGACGAAGTCGCCCATAATCCCCATGGCGCAGTTGGAATGGTCACTGGCACCGCCCCACCCGAGCACGATGCCGACGTTGTCGCCGGCTCGGGCGAGGGACGGGTAGGCGAAGGCGTAGTCGTCGTTCCACACAGGGATCTCCCGTACCACCGAGTTGGTGCTGAGGTTCAGCTCGACGTAGCGGACGTGGCTCTGCTTGAAGTCGTGGCCGGCTCCGTTGGCCTGACCGTTGCTCGCGGTCCAGGCGAGGGCGATGTCGCCGTTGGGTGTCTCGACGCCACCGGTGACCGCCATCCCGGGGAAGTCCCGCAGCTTGGTCAGCCAGTCGGTGCCGTCAGGCCCGGAGCACGACATGGTCCCGTTGGGCCAGGCAGCGACTCCGACGGTGTTCCAGGAGTAGGTGCCGGACCCGTCGGCCCACCGGTAGAGCAGCAGGTTGGAGTTGTCCTGATGGCCGGCCCACAGTCCTGCGTCCGACGTCTGTTGCACCAGGTGGGCGCCCCAGACGTTCTTCCCGTCCTCGGGGTCGGTGAACTCGAAGGTGACGGTGCCGCCGGCGCGCAACTCCTCCAGCTGGATCCGCATCGTGACCCTGCCCGAACCAAGCACGTCGGTCGAGACGTAGAGATAGCGGTTGGAGTAGGACAGGTCCGGATAGTCCATGTCGGCAGTCGGCCAGCCGAAGTCTCCGGCCACGAAGTCCCAGTAGGTCCACGCGGTGGGGTCGTTGCGCACCGAGTCGGAGGTCGCCACGGCGATCCGGAACGCACCCTGACCCGCGGCGTCCGCGCCGTACTGGAGGAACCAGACGAACAGGTTCATCTCCGGCACAAGCAGGACCACTTGGTCGCAGCAGAACCCGCCCGCGAGGGTGTTGGGGAAGACGGTGTAGGGACTGAGGAGCTGCCAGCTCGCCCCGTTGTCGGTGCTCACGTCGCACCCCCAGTTGTAGCTGACCATCACGACGTCGTTTCCGGCGTCCGAGCCGCTCATGTCTGCCGCGCCGTCGAGCCCGCGAGTGATCGTGCTGGGCCCTCCGTATTCGCTGATCCGCACGTCCCCCCGACCGGCGTCGTCGGCGCGCGAAACTTTCGCAGGACCGGGTAGCTCGGAGAGCTCACGCGGGTTGTCGCTCAGCGGGACCTCGACGTCGCGCTTCAGCTTCTTGCGCTGCCCGAGGCGTCTGGCGTGCGGCTTGGGGAACGGCTGCCCCTCGATGTAGGCGCTCTCGCGGGTGGCCTCGCGGGCACGATTCTCAGGCATTTTCTTCTCCCGGATCGGGTGGTGATGAAGGCGACGACGGCACCGGGGGAGCGGTTCGCTCCGGCCCGAGGCCATGCGCCTGCGCAGGTGGATACGGCGCGCCGACGGTTCGCGAGGCGCGTTTGCGCGAGCGGCGAGCCCGCGCCCGCTCGGCTTTGCGAGGGGGGTCGATGGGTCCCTCGGGCTGATTCATCGGCCTAGGCCCTCGCGGTCCGCCATCGCCGCAGGTCTCTCCTGGCCAGACCGCCGGCGAGCACCGCGCCCACTGCGAAGACCCCGACGAGGGTCCACTCCAGGGCACCGGATCCGCCATCGGGATCCAGCCCGGTGAGCCACTCGATCCATTCGGCGTTGACGGCGGTCACGACAGCCAGCACTGCAGCCGCGATCGCAAGCGTTGATTCGGCGAAGATCCGTCGCGGCATAAGCACTCCTAGGGTCGCCCGACATCGAGCATCTCGACGCTACCGCCGGCCCGCGACCCATGGAAGGGTCCCGGGGGACTCCCTACTACGCCGTCAGTGACGACAGCCCGCCCTGGTGGTGGCGGCCCAGGGGGAGGACGAGGGGTTTGCCGGAGACCGGGTCGGTGATCACCTGGTTCTCGAGGCCGAAGACGTGGCGGACGACGTCCTGGGTGAGTACGTCGCCGGGGTCGCCGGCGACATGGAGCTGTCCGTCGGCCATGGCGATCAGGTGGTCGGCGTAGCGGGCGGCGAGGTTGAGGTCGTGGAGGACCATCACGATCGTGGTGCCGCGTTGGCGGTTGAGGTCGGTGAGCAAGTCGAGTACGTCGACCTGGTGGCTGATGTCGAGGTACGTCGTCGGCTCGTCGAGCAGGAGGATCTCGGTCTGCTGGGCCAGGGCGAGGGCGATCCAGACCCGTTGCCGCTGGCCGCCGGACAGCTCGTCGACGGCGCGGTCGGCGAGGTCGGTGGTGTCGGTGACGGCGAGGGCTTCGGCGACGGCGGCGTCGTCCTCGGTGGTCCAGCGCGAGAACATCCCCGAGTAGGGGTTGCGGCCGCGGGCGACCAGGTCGGCGACGACGATGCCCTCGGGGGCGATCGGCGACTGCGGGAGCAGCCCCAGGGTGCGGGCCACCTGCTTGGTCGGCAGGCGGTGCAGCTCCTTGCCGTCGAGCACGACCAGGCCGGAGCGAGGGGTGAGCAGCCGGGAGAGGGCGCGGAGCAGCGTCGACTTGCCGCTCGCGTTGGCGCCGACGATCACGGTGACCCGCCCGGCGGGGACGGTGAGATCCAGGGACTCCACCACGGTGCGGTCGCCGTAGCCAAGAGTGAGCCGCTCGGCTCGGAGCAGGTGTTCGACGGTCACAGGGAGCCTCCAGAACGGTTCGCGCGGATGAGCAGGTAGACGAGGAACGGCGCACCCAGCGCACCGGTGATCACACCCACCGGATAGCGGGTGCCGAAGGCGAACTGCCCGAACAGGTCGGCGGCGAGCACGAGCGCCGAGCCGACCAGCGCGGACGGCACCAGCAGCGAGGTGCCGGCCCCCACGAGGCGTGCGGCGATCGGTCCGGACAGGAACGCGACGAACGCGATCGGCCCGGCGGCGGCGGTCGCGAAGGCGAGGAGCGTCACCGCGAGCACGATCACGATCAGGCGGGTGCGTTCGACGCGGGTGCCGAGCGCCATCGCCGCGTCGTCGCCGAGCTGCACCATGCCGAGGTTGCGTCCCTGACCAACCAGCAGCGGTCCGAGCACGACGAACGCCAGGACGAGCGGCACCACCTGTCCCCAGGTGGCCCCGTTGACGCTGCCGGTCAGCCAGCGCATGGCCGTCTGCAGGTCCCAGGTCGCGGCCCGCAGGATGACGTAGGCGACGAAGCTGTCGAGCATCGCCGCGACGCCGATCCCGATCAGGATCAGCCGGGTGCCGGCCACCCCGTCGACGTACGCGAGCACGTAGATCAGCAGCGCGGTCAGCAGCGCCGCGCCGATCGCGAGCAGCGACACCGTGGTCTCGTCGAGCTTGAGTACGACGATCGCGAACACGGCCGCCACGCTCGCGCCGGAGCTGATGCCGATCACGTCAGGCGAGGCCAGCGGGTTGCGCAGCATCGTCTGGAAGGTCACGCCGGCCATCCCGAACGCCGCCCCGGCGAGCACCGCCAGCACCGCGCGCGGCAGCCGCAGCTCACCCACCGTGAACGACGCCCCCGGCACCTGCTCGCCGAGGATCACCTTGACCACGTCGCCGAGCCCGTAGAAGGTCTGCCCGAACATCAGGCTCACCACGAACAGCGCAGCCACGAGCATCGCCATCGCCACGACGGTCGCCGTACGACGGCGGGCCCGGCGGCGTCGACCGCGAGCGACAGGAGCAGAAAGGAGGGCGCTCACAGGGCCCGCACCTTGAGCCGGCGGACGAGCACGATGAACACCGGGGCGCCGATCAGCGCGGTGATGATGCCGACGTCGATCTCGGCGGGGCGGGCCACGACCCGGCCGACGACGTCGGCGGAGGTGAGCAGCGCGGCGCCGAGCAGCATGGAGAGCGGCAGCAGCCAGCGGTGGTCGAGACCGACCAGGATCCGGCACAGGTGGGGTACGACCAGGCCGACGAACCCGATCGGGCCGGCCACCGCGGTCGCGGCGCCGCACAGCACGATCGCCCCGGCCGCCGCGGTCAGCCGGGTGAGCCACACACGCTCGCCGAGTCCGGCGGCGATGTCGTCGCCGAGGGCCAGGGAGTTGAGCCCACGGGCGCTGGCCAGGCTGAGCAGCAGGCCGAAGACGAGGAACGGCAGGACCAGCGTGAGCTTGTCGTACGACGCCCCGCCGACCCCGCCGATCTGCCAGAACCTGAAGACGTTCATCACGTCGATCCGCGGAAGCAGGATCGCGCTGACCATCGACGTGAACGCGGCCGAGCAGACGGCACCGGCGAGGGCCAGCTTGAGCGGCGTCGGTCCGCCCCGGCCGAGCGAACCGACGGCGTACACGAAGACCGAGGCGGCGCCGGCGCCTGCGATCGCGACCCAGATGTAGCCGGTTGGCGAGCTCAGCGAGAAGAACGCGATGCCGGACACTACGAAGAGCGCCGCACCGGAGGTGACGCCGAGGATGCCCGGGTCGGCCAGCGGGTTGCGGGTCACTCCCTGCATCACCCCGCCGGCCAGCCCGAGCGCGGCACCGACCACCAACGCCAGGAGCGTGCGCGGGATGCGCTTCGCCACCGCTGCTTGAGCGATGCCGTCCTCACCGCCGGTGAGCCCGCCGATCAGGTCGTGCCACCCGACCATCCGGGTGCCGAGCGCGACCGATGCGGCCGCGGCGGCCAGGGTGAGCACCGCCGCGGACAGGAGCCAACCGAGTCGAGTGGCGGTCACGCGCCCTGGTCGATGGCCTGGGCCAGGATGTCGAAGTACTCGTCGAGCGTCGCCCCGACCGCCAGCGGCGAGGGGTTCGCCGCGGCCGCGAGCGGGGTCGCGTCCGCGAGCACCGCGACGGCACCGCTGGCGATCGCCGGGATCTGCTTCAGCAGCGGGTCCGCCTGGATGTCGTCGAGCGTCGAGCCGTCGGTGTTGCCGTAGGTGATCACCAGGTCGACGTCGTCGAGCTGGTCACCCTCCTCGGAGCTGATGGTCGTGTAGAACTCGTCGGTCTCCTTCGAGGTCTCGGCGACGACCTGAGGCACCCCCATCCCGATCGACTCGAGGAAGCCGGGCCGGGTGTCGTGGCTGGTGTAGAAGCCGATCTGGCTCAGGTCGTTGGGGTCGAGGTAGGTGAACAGCACGCTGGCGCCCTCGAGCTGCGGGTGCTCGGCGACCGACGTCGCGATCTCCTTGTCGAGGTCGGCGATCAGCTCGCCGCCCTCGGCCGCCATCCCGATGGCCTCGCTGTTGAGCCGGATCATGTCCTCCATCGAGGTGCCCCATGCGACCTCGGGATAGGCCACCACCGGGGCGATCTTGCTGAGGGTGTCGTACTCCTCCTGGGTGATGCCGGAGTACGCCGCCAGGATCACGTCGGGCTGGGTGTCGGCCACCGCCTCGAAGTCGATGCCGTCCGCCTCGTCGAAGAGGACAGGCGTCTCCGCGCCGAGCTCGGTGAGCTGGTCCTCGACCCAGGGGAGTACGCCGTCGCCGTCGTCGTCGCCCCAGGCTGCCTCGCTCATTCCGACCGGCACCACGCCGAGGGCGAGCGGCACCTCGTGGTTGGCCCAGGCCACTGTCGCGATCCGCTCCGGCTTGGACTCGATCACGGTCTCGCCGTAGACGTGCTCGATGGTGACGGGGAAGGCGTCGGAGCTGGCTGCGTCGTCGGCGGCGGTGGTGTCGTCATCGGAGCCGCCGCAGCCGGCGAGGGCGATGGCTGCGGCGACCGCCGTGGCAACCGCGAGGACACGGGGAGAACGCATGATCTTGCTCCTTCAGGCGATTAGGTAAGGCTTACCTTAGCGGTCTCCGAAGGAGGTGGTACCCCCGGTCTCAGCCGAGGTACTGGAACAGCGACACGATGATGCCCTCGGGTCCGCGCACGTAGGCCATCCGCACGCTGTTCTCGTACTCGCCGACGCCAGCAACGAGCGCGTAGCCGTCCGCCGCCACGGCCTCGAGAGCGGCGTCGAGGTCGCCGACCTCGAACGACACGTTGCGCAGGCCGAGCTCGTTGGCCATCGCGTTGGGCGATCCGGGCAGGTGGTCGGGCGTGGTGAAGCTCGAGAGCTCCAGCCGGGACCCTCCGTCGGGCGGCCGCAGCATCGCGATCTCACAGCGCGCGCCCGGGATGCCGCAGACGGTCTCCACGAACTCGCCCTCCACGGATCCCGTGCCCTCGACCTCGAGACCCAGGCCGACGAAGAACGCGACAGCCGACTCGAGGTCGGCCACGGTGATGCCGATGTGGTCGAAACGTTGGACGTGTGTCATGTCGGTCAGCCTCTCGTGGGTCGGACGGGCAGGTGGTACTCGCGGCGGACGACGACACCGTCCACGGACATGTCTACCCCGTAGACGTGCAGGGAGATCGCGGTGACGTCGCCGGTGTTGTGCACCCGGTGGATGTCCCCTGGCGGCGCGAAGCCGCTGGCCTCGCCGACCTGGTTGGCGACCCGACCGATCTCGGTGAGGTGGTCGCCGTGGTCGCGGTAGAGCGTCTCGTACTCCACGCCCTGGATCACTCCGAAGGCGCACCACGCGACGTGGTCATGGATCGCCGTGAGCTGTCCGGGGCGCCACACCACGGCCTTGACCGAGAAGGCCGGCTCGGCGTGGAGCAGCACGCTGTCCGGGTGGTCGGGGTCGCCCTGGCGCTCGTCCGCGGTGAGAAGGTCGGTGCCGGGCATGCCGGCCCGGAGGACGTCCGCGACTGCGAGCGCCGTACGACGGGGGTCGAGTCCGCGTCGGGTCTGGTCCCGGATTCCGTCCAGGAGATCGGCCAACCCGGGTCGGGTCGGTGTGGTCAGGATGGTCATCATGTGATTCAGGATGGTCCGGATGACTCATCACGTCTAATGCCTATCTTCTGGACAATTCATAGATAGAGTTGATGAATGCTGGACGTCAACCGCCTCCGGATCTTCGCCGCCGTGGCCCGCCACGGGTCGGTGACCGCAGCCGCCAACGAGCTGCACTTCTCGCAGCCGTCGGTCAGCCACCACCTCGCGCGGCTGGAGGCCGAGACCGGGGCGCAGCTGTTCCAGCGGGTCGGCCGCGGCATCCGGCTGACCGAGGCCGGCCAGGTGCTCGCGGAGCGCGCGGCGGAGATCATCGGGCGGGTGGAGTCGGCTGCCGCGGAGCTGTCGGCCCACGTGGGGCTGAGCGCCGGCCGGGTCCGGGTCGCGACGTTCGGATCGGTGATCATCTCGATCATGCCGGAGGTCTCGGCCAGGCTCGCGGAGCGGCACCCTGGCCTCCGGCTCGAGCTCACCGACACCCACCCACCCGAGGCCCTGGCCATGCTGCGGGCCGGCGAGGTCGATGCGGCCATCGTGTTCCGCTACGACGAGACCGCGCCCGACCCGGAGGGCATCCGGCTCACCCACCTCCGGGATGACCCGACGTACCTGCTCACCACCGGACGTCGCCGCAAGGTCGCCCAGCACCGCGACGGCCGCTGGGTGGCCGGCTGTGACCGCTGCCGGGCCCATCTGGTCGAGGTGTGCGCCCGAGAAGGGTTCGAGCCGGAGATCGCCCACTCCACCGACGACATGGTCACGATCCAGGCGCTGGTGGCCGCCGGGGCGGTCGCGACGATGCCGGGGCTGGCCCTCAGCGCCTACCAGCACCCCGACGTGAACGCCTACCCGATCCCGGGTGCCGCGAGGCACGTCTACGTCGCGACGTACGGCGACCCGCCCGACCCTCCACCCACGGCCGCGCTGCTCGAGGTGCTTGCGACCCTCGACTGAGGGCCGGCTCCTAGAAGTCGATGCCGATGCCGCCGGCGTGCTCCCACGCGTCGAACTGTCCTTCGGAGATCGCCGGCCAGGTCGTGAGTCCGGGGCGTGGGTAGACCCGGTCGAAGTAGGACCCAGGCCGGAAGGTCGGGTCGAAGAAGCAGCCCTGGCCGTAGGTCGCGTCGTACGCCGGGCAGGCTGCGGCCAGCGCCGCCGCTGTCGGCCGTCGCCCGTCGGTGACCCAGCTCTGCAGCGCGTCGATCGCGGTGGCGTAGCCGGAGTTGCTGAGGGCGCTGTGCTCGTGCTCCTGGGTGAACACCTGGACGAGCTGTTCGCGGTTGCCGGCCGCCTCCACGGACGCGCGGTAGGCGGCCTCGTGCTGCACGAACGCGGTCGGGTCGTCGATGGCGTGGAGCGTCAGCACCGGGATCGAGATCTCTCCGGTCACGTCGCTGTCGAACGACAGGTCGCGACGCGCGACCGGGTCGGCGTGGTAGCGGAGGACCTCCCTGTTAAGGCTCTTGTCGACGCCCGAGCCGTGGTAGGCGACGCCGACGTTGGTGAACGGGTTCCGGTCGCCCAGTCGCTCATGGACGATGTCGCGGAACGTGAAGGTCGCGAAGCTGAGGTGCGAGAAGAACGTGCGCTCGGGGATCCGCACCACGTCGAGGATGTGAGCGAGGTTCGCGCGCTGTTCGGGCGTGCGCTGCTCCGGCGCCGACTGGTAGCCCGTGCACTCCTGCGCTCGGCTGCGCAGGTCCGCTGACGTCATCGATGACCCGGCGGGCAGGCCCCGCCACAGCTCGTACTGGGGCTCGGTCGGTCGGGGGTGGTTGCCGCAGAAGTACTGGTAGATGACCCGGAGGTCGAGCCGGTAGTCGTAGCCCCGAGTAGCCCCGGCGAGTACTCCGTTGGTCAGCAGCGCGCCGTCGTACGGTCCGCCCTTCTGGCCGTAGAGCTCCAGGGTCTTCGCAGCGACGTTGCCACCCCACGACTGCCCGTGGAGCAGGGTCGTGTCGGGCTCACCGAAAGCGTCGACGAACACCTGGCGCGATTGTTCGGTGTCGGCGGCCGCCATCTGCGTCCCGAAGCCACCGCGGCGGTACGAGGAGCCGACCCAGGCGTTGCCTTCGGCGACCATCACCGCCCACCGGTCGAGGTCGTCGCGCGACCGGTCGGGTGTCGCCGCGCCCAGGTCGGGGCCGCCGTGCGCGTGCACCACCAAGGTGCCGTTCCAGTCCTCCGGAACGGCGATCCAGTAGTAGGCGCCCGACTCCTGCTGGCCGGAGTAGCAGGTGGTGCCCGCCGGCAGGGAAGCCGGGCACTCCGCGACGGGAACGCCGGGATCGGCCGCCACGGGTGCGGTTGGCAACGCCGCCGTGACCCCGAGACACAGTCCGGCCGCGAGGGCCGCCGACAGCTGACTGATCGAACCCGAGATACGCATGTGTTGACCGTGACCCAGGTCACAGGACGCGGCGACCTTGCGTTCATATCGGTCGCGGAAGTTTCGAGGAACTCCCTCCTACTCCGGTTCGCGGCGACCACCGAAAGCCGGGACTCGGCGATCCTGGCGGGCGGCCGCAACCTCTTCGGGGATGAACCTGGAGCCCAAGGCGAAGCTCACCGACGCCGTGACCGGGGGCCGCTGGCCGGAACCTCGGTGTCGTTCTTCCTGCCCAACTCCGAGTTCGTCCCGCCCAACTGCACGGGGGTGACCAACGCGCAAGGCGTGGCCACCTGCGGTGGTTTTCGCGAGCAGCTCTACGTGTTCCAGTCGCGTGGCTACCGGGCCGAGTTCGGGGGTGGACCCGTCGGGGACATCTTCTACTGGCCGAGCAAGGACTCGGTCGGTCTGTTCGGTAGGTAGGGCCGCCGGCCTCTAACCCGCGGTCTCCGTGGTCGTTGAGCGGACATGACCTTCGCTGTGCGAGTACTGGCCCTGGTGCTCGGGCTCGTCCTGATCGCTCCCGCTGGCACGGCTGTCGGGATGCCCGCCGGTACCGAGCTGACCGTGTCCAACACGACCCTGCGGCACGCGACCAGGTGCGACCCGGTCGACAAGCTGCGGTCCGCGAAGGACGTCGTCCTGCTCGTGCACGGGACGGCGACGACGCCGCAGGAATCGTGGTCCTGGGGTTACGAGCGGGCCCTTCACGCCGACGGGTTCGCGTTGTGCACCGTGAGCCTGCCCGACTACGGGCTCGGCAGCATGACCCTGTCCGCGGAGTACGTCGTCGCCGCGGCTCGGATCGCGATCCGTCGCTCCGGGCGTCAGATCGCGATCATCGGCCACAGCCAGGGTGGACAGCTTGCGGTCTGGGTGACCCGCTTCTTCTCTGACGTGGCACGCCGCGTGCACGACGTCGTCGCGCTGGCCAGCCCGCTCGACGGCACCGCCCTGGGCAACGAGCTGTGCACGCAGGGCCGATGCACCGCCCTGGCGTGGCAGTCGAGACGCGGCTCGCAAACCGTGGCCGCGCTGCGTGGAACACCGGTCCCGCCAGGCGTTGCCACCACGGCCATCGCCACCCGCTACGACGAGATCGTGCGGCCGCAGCCGGCCGTCAACCGCATCCGCGGCGCCCGCGACATCATCCTGCAGGACGTGTGCCCGGCCGACCCGGTCGAGCACAACCTCATCCTCGGTGACCCGGTCGGCTACGCCCTCGCCATCGACGCGATCACCCATCGGGGTCCCGCCGACCCTCAACGGCTCCCACGGTCGACCTGTCAGCAGACCTTCATCCCACATGGCGACTTCGCCGGCGCCTCGGCCGGACTTGCGAGCATGCTCCGCTTCTTCACCGGAATGCTCGACCCTCGTCGGTTCGTCGGCTCCGAGCCGCCGCTGCCGGCGTACGCGCGCTAGCTCGCCGATGAGTTCTCGTCGCCAGATGGTCTCCAAGGGGAGTTGGCGGCTGTTCATCCCTAGCGACCAAGGTGACTCGCCCGTAACCCCGCGGACGTGACAGTCTCGCGACGACGGTCCCGAAGGGGACCGGCGGAGGCGGAGGTCCAGCGGGTGTTCTCTCGGATTGCGATCGTGAACCGTGGCGAAGCGGCGATGCGGCTGATCCATGCCGTCCGCGACCTGAACGCGGAGGGTGGCGCGCAGATCCGCACGATCGCGCTGTACACCGACGAGGACCGCGCGGCGATGTTCGTGCGCGAGGCCGACGAGACCTACGCGCTCGGTCCGGCCTCCGCACGCCCCTATATCGACCTGGCCGCGCTCGAGCGGGCGCTCGTCGCCTGCGAGGCGGACGCTGCGTGGGTCGGGTGGGGGTTCGTCGCGGAGGATCCGGCGTTCGCTGACCTCTGCCAGAAGCTCGGCGTCACGTTCATCGGCCCGAGTGCCGATGCCATGCGCAAGCTCGGCGACAAGATCGGGTCCAAGCTGCTGGCCGAGGAGGTGGGGGTGCCGGTCGCGCCGTGGAGCAGAGGGGGCGTCGACACCCTGGAGGCCGCGCTGGCGGCGGCCACCGAGATCGGCTATCCGCTGATGCTCAAGGCGACTGCGGGCGGCGGCGGCCGCGGCATCCGCAAGGTCGACACCGCCGCCGAGCTCGAGGACGCCTACCAGCGCACCCGCGACGAGGCGGAGCGCGCGTTCGGCAGCGGTGTGGTGTTCCTGGAGCGGTTGGTGACAGGAGCCCGGCACGTCGAGGTCCAGCTCATCGCCGACGGCCACGGCACCGCCTGGGCGGTCGGTGTGCGCGACTGCACCGTGCAGCGGCGCAACCAGAAGGTGATCGAGGAGTCGGCCTCGCCGCTGCTGGACTCCGACCAGACCGACGAGGTCAAGGCGTCGGCCGAACGGCTGGCGATCGCGGTCGGCTACGTCGGCGCGGGCACGGTCGAGTTCCTCTACCACCCGGGCGAGCGCACGTTCGCGTTCCTCGAGGTCAACACCCGGCTCCAGGTCGAGCACCCGATCACCGAGATGACCACCGACCTCGACCTGGTCAAGGCGCAGCTGCACGTGGCGGCCGGCGGCAAGCTGGCAGGCGCGAAGCCGCCCGAGAAGGGGCACGCCGTCGAGGCCCGGCTCAACGCCGAGGACCCCGACCGCGACTTCGCGCCGTCACCGGGCCGGATCGCGCTGCTCGAGCTGCCCTCGGGGCCGGGCATCCGCGTCGACACCGGCGTCGGCGAGAGCGACACCATCCCGGCCGACTTCGACTCGATGATCGCCAAGATCATCGCCTACGGCCGCACTCGCGAGGAGGCGCTGGCCCGGCTGCGCCGGGCGATGGCGGAGACCACCGTGGTGATCGAGGGCGGCGCCACCAACAAGAGCTTCATCCTCGACCTGCTCGCCCAGTCCGAGGTCATCGACGGCAAGGCCGGCTGGGCCGACACCAGCTGGATCGACCGGGTCCGCGAAGAGGGCCGGCTGGTCAACCACGAGCACTCGGGTGTCGCCGTGGTCGCCGCTGGCATCGAGGCCTACGAGGACGAGGCCCAGGTCGAGATCGCGCGGCTCCTCGAGAGCGCGCACGGCGGCCGGCCCCAGGTCCAGCACAAGGTCGGCCGGGCGGTCGACTTCAAGCTGCGGGGTACGGCGTACAAGGTCACCGTCATCCAGATCGGACCGAAGCGCTTCCGGGTCGTGGTGGCCGCCGGCGAGGTCGAGCACGTCGTGGTCGCCGACCTCGAGCGGCTCGACGAGTTCCACGCGCGGATGACCGTCGGTGGGCAGCCCTACCGTCTGGTGACGGCTACCCACGGGCCCGTGCACATGATCGAGGTCAACGGCGTGGCCCACCGCGTCAGCCGCGACGAGGGCGGCGTGCTCCGCTCGCCGGCTCCGGCGCTCGTGGTCGCGTCTCCCGTTGCGGTCGGCGACCTGGTCATTGCCGGCGGTCCCGTGCTGGTGCTGGAGAGCATGAAGATGGAGACGGTGCTGCGGGCGCCGTTCGCGGCGAAGGTCCGCGAGCTCCTGGTGATGACCGGCAGCCAGGTCGAGACCGGCGCCCCGCTCGTCCGCCTCGAGCCCGTCGAGGAGGACGCCGCCGAGGAGGCGGCTCCCGAACCTGCCGGGCCGGCCCTCGACCTACCGCCCACCCCGGCTGCGGCCTCCGCCGCCGAACGCGCAGCGCGGGGCCGGGCGGACGTCTCCGCCCTGCTCTGCGGTTACGACGTCGACCCCCGCGAGGAGGGCGCCGTCATCGCGGAGTACCTCGCGGCCCGCGACGAGGTCGTCGCGGCCGGTGCCCTCGAACGGGTGAGTGTCGTGGCCGACGAGATCCTGCTGCTCGGCCTGTTCGCGGACTTCGCCGAGCTCAGCCGCAACCGTCCCGGCGGCGAGGAGCTGCACACCGAGCTGCGCGTGCACAGCCCGAAGGAGCACTTCCACTCCTACCTGCAGAGCCTCGACGTCGACCGCGACGGCCTCACGCAGCAGTTCAAGGACCGGCTCGCGAGGGTCCTCGCCCACTACGGCGTGACCGACTGGGACCGCACCCCGCAGCTGGAGGAGGCGGTGTTCCGGATCTTCCTGGCCCAGCAGCGCTCCGCCCCCGACGTACACCTGGCGACCGAGGTGCTCCAGCGCTGGATCTCCGAGCCCCCGCCGAGCGAGGAGCTGGCCGGTAGGGCGCGCGACCTGCTCGAGCGTCTGGTCCGGTCCACGCAGCTCCGCTTCCCGGTGGTCGGCGACCTGGCCCGCAGCACCCGCTTCCGGTGGTTCGACCAGCCGCTGGTCGACGAGGAACGGTCGAGTGTGCTGGCCGGCGTCCGCGACGAGGTCGCCGCTCTTGCTGCAGATCCCGGCGCTCCCGACCGGACCGAGCGCCTGGAGGCGCTGGCGTCGATCCCCGAGCAGATCGTGCGGTTCCTCGCCGAGCGGCTCGAGGCCGGCATCCCGGAGCACGAGCCGATGCTCGAGGTCCTGGTGGGGCGTCACTACCGCGAGTACGAGCTGCGCGGGCTCCGCTCCGAGCAGCGCGCGGGCCGCACGTTCGCCGTTGCCGACTACACGCTCGACGACCGCCCGACCCATCTGGTCTCGACCATCGGCACCATCGCCGAGCTGAAGGACGCGGACAGCCGTCTGACCGCGGCGATCGGCGTCGAGGTCGCGGCTCGCACCGCCGGCGACGAGGCCGTGGTCGACCTCTACCTCCACTGGCCAGACGCGCCCGAGACGCCCGAGCAGACCACCGAGGAACTCGCACAGATCGTGGTCGCGCTGCCCTTCTTCCAAGACGTACGCCGGATAGCGGTCGCGGTCTGCCCCGGCGAGGACCGGCCGGTCAACTACTTCACCTACCGCCCGGCCCCCGGTGGCGGCGTTGTCGAGGACGACCTGGTCCGCGGTGTGCACCCGATGGTCGGCCGACGGCTCGACCTGTGGCGGCTGCGCGACTTCGACGTCACCCGCATCGACGCGCCCGAGGACGTCCTCCTCTACGAGTGCGTCGCCAAGGAGAACCCGGCCGACCGCCGCCTGGTTGCGCTGGCGCAGGTCCGGCAGCTGGTCGTCGTACGCGATGAGGACGGCCGGGTCACCGGCCTGCCGCACGCCGAGCGAGCCGTGGAGAACTGCCTCGAGGCGATCCGGCGGGTCCGCACGTCGCGCGGCGCGGCGGGCAGCAAGCTCGACACCAACCACGTCTGGGTGCAGGTCTGGCCGTTCGTGGATGCCGAACCCGAGCAGCTGGCCACGCTGCAGAGCAAGATCACCCCGCTCACCGACGGCGCCGGCATCGAGGAGGTGCTCGCGCAGGGCCGGGTGCTCGGGCCAGACGGCCGTCCGACTCCCATCGCGATCAGGTTCCGTGCCCAGCCCGGCGCCGGCGTCACGGCCACCCTCGAGGGGCCGCCGACCGAACGCCTCAAGCCGCTGGACACCTACGCCGGCAACGTCGTCCGGGCGCGTCGCCGCGGTCTCGTCTACCCCTACGAGCTGGCTGGAGTGCTCACCGGTCCGACCGGCGGCTTCGTCGAGCACGACCTCGACGACAGCGGCGTCCTGGTGCCGGTCGACCGCCCGCCGGGCCTCAACAAGGCCGGCATCCTCTGCGCCGTGGTCACGACTCCCACCGCCCTGCACCCGGAGGGTGTGACCCGGGTGGTGCTGTGCGGCGACCCGACCAAGGCACTCGGCGCGGTGTCGGAGCCGGAATGCTCGCGCGTCATCGCGGCCATCGACCTCGCGGAGCGGATGCAGGTGCCGCTCGAGTGGTACGCGCTCTCGGCGGGCGCCCGGATCTCGATGGACTCCGGCACGGAGAACATGGACTGGGTCGCGGCCGGGCTCAAGCGGATCATCGAGTTCACGCAGGCGGGCGGCGAGATCAACGTCGTCGTCGCGGGCATCAACGTCGGGGCGCAGCCGTACTGGAACGCCGAGGCCACGATGCTGATGCACACCAAGGGCATCCTCGTGATGACCCCCGACAGCGCGATGGTGCTGACCGGCAAGCAGTCGCTCGACTTCTCCGGCGGTGTGTCAGCGGAGGACAACTTCGGCATCGGCGGCTACGACCGGGTGATGGGCCCCAACGGGCAGGCGCAGTACTGGGCGCCCGATCTCGCCGGGGCGTTCGGCGTGCTGATGGCCCACTACGACCACACCTACGTCGTACCGGGGGAGTCGCGGCCGCGCCGGGCTGCTTCTACCGATCCGGTGGACCGCGACATCTCGCCGTACCCGCACGCGCCGGGCGACGGCGACTTCAGCACGGTCGGCGAGATCTTCTCGTCTTCTGCAAACCCCGATCGCAAGAAGGCGTTCGACATCCGCACGGTGATGCGGGCGCTGTCGGACCAGGACCACCCGACGCTCGAACGCTGGGCCGGCATGGCCGACGCGGACACGGCTGTGGTCCAGGACGCGCACCTGGGCGGCTATCCCGTGTGCCTGCTGGGGATCGAGTCGCGGCCGGTGCCGCGGGGCGGCTTCCCGCCGACCGACGGTCCGGACGTCTACACCGCGGGCACGCTGTTCCCGCGGTCGTCGAAGAAGGCGGCGCGGGCGATCAACGCGGCCAGCGGCAACCGCCCGCTCGTGGTGCTCGCCAACCTGTCCGGCTTCGACGGGTCGCCGGACTCGATGCGCAACCTGCAGCTCGAGTACGGCGCCGAGATCGGCCGCGCCATCGTCAACTTCGAGGGCCCGATCGTCTTCTGCGTCATCTCCCGCTACCACGGCGGCGCGTTCGTGGTCTTCTCGAAGGCGCTCAACCCGAACATGACCGTGCTCGCGCTGGAGGGATCGTTCGCGTCGGTCATCGGCGGGGCGCCTGCGGCTGCCGTGGTCTTTGCCGGCGAGGTCGAGAAGCGGACGTCGGCCGACGCGCGCCTCGGTGAGCTCGAGGGGTTGATCGCGGAGGCCACCGGGCCTGAGCGGAGCCGGCTGGTCATCGAGCTGGCCGACCTCCGGGCGGCCGTGCGGCCGGAGAAGATCGGCGAGGTGGCGGCCGAGTTCGACGGCGTACACGACATCCACCGGGCGGTCCGGGTCGGCTCGGTCGACGAGGTCGTCACCGTCGCCCGCCTGCGGCCCCGGGTGATCGAGGCGATCGAGGCGGGACTCTAACCACCGTCGGGTCGGCTTCCGCGACACTGGTGACGTGAGCGAGCGCGCCGTGCCGAGCATCACCGCCGTCCGGATGAGCGGAGCGAAGCATCGCCGTGAGCTGCCGCTGCTCGTCCTCGGACCGGCATGGGACATCTCGGCCGTGTCCCTGTGGTCGGACAGCGCCGCTCACCTTGCCGATGCGTTCGACCTGGTGGCCTGGGATCTCCCCGGCCACGGCTACAACACCGAGGTCGGTGAGTTCACGGTGGTCGAACTCGCAGCCGGGGTGCTCGCGGTGGTCGACGACATCCTGGCCTCGCGCGATGAGCTCGGAGGATCGTTCGCCTACGCCGGAGCCTCGGTCGGGGGCGAGGTCGGGTTGCAGCTTCAGCTCGACGTACCTGAGCGGGTCCGCGACGTCGTGGCGCTCGGAGAGCTCGTCCCGGACGAGGCGCCCGAGGAGGTCGCCCGACTGATCGGGACACGGCTCCTCGGCGAGGAGCCGCCCCGGGACGAGCCACGCAGCCGGTTGCTGGCATCGCTCACGGCGCAGGTGGAAGCTGCCCGCGCGGACGGGGTCACCACGGCCGAGGTCAGGGAGCTGTTGCAGCAGGTGGAGGCAGCACTCGACGACTAGGCGCGGTCAAGAGCTCTAGCGATGATCAGCCGCTGGATCTGGTTGGTGCCCTCGAAGATCTGCATCACCTTGGTCTCGCGCATGTAGCGCTCGACCGGGAAGTCCTTGGTGTAGCCCGCGCCGCCGAGCACCTGCACGGCATCGGAGGTGACCTGCGCGGCGTTGTCGGTGGCCACGAGCTTGGCGATCGCGGCCTCGCGGCCGAACGGGCGGCCGGCGTCGCGCAACCGGGCGCCGAAGAGGTAGTTGGACCTCGAGGACTGCACGGCCGCGTCCATGTCGGCGAGCATGAACGCCAACCCCTGGTGCTCGATGATCGGCTTGCCGAACGTCTCCCGCTCCCGTGCGTAGCGGACCGAGACGTCGAGGGCGGCCTGGGCCACGCCGGTGGCGACGGCAGCGATGCCGAGCCGGCCGTTGTCGAGGCCGGCCAGCGCGATCGAGAGGCCCTCGACCCTCCTCTCCGATCCGTCGGTCGATCGGGATCCGCACGTTGTCGAACATCATGGTCGCGGTCGTCGAACCGGTGAGGCCCATCTTGGTCTCGGGAGGATCCGCGGTCAGGCCCGGAGTGTCGCCCGGCACCAGGAAGCAGGAGATGCCGCGGGCCCCGTCGTCCGAGGTGCGCGCCATCACGGTGTAGAAGTCGGCCTCGCCACCGTGGGTGGTCCAGGCCTTCGCGCCGTTGATGACGTAGTGGTCTCCGTCGCGCTCGGCCCGCGTGCGCATGGCCGCTGGGTCGGAGCCGGCGTGCGCCTCGGAGAGGCAGTAGGCGCCGAGCTGGTCACCGCCGAGCATCTCCGGCAGCCACTCCTTCTTCTGGGTGTCGGTGCCGGCGATGTAGAGCGGGAAGCACGAGAGCGCATGAACGCTGGTGCCGACGCCAACGCTGGCCCAGCCGCCCGCGACCTCCTCGAGGATCTGGAGGTAGACCTCGTAGGGCTGGCCGCCACCGCCGAGGTCCTCGGGGTAGGGCAGGCCGAGCAGGCCGGCATGACCGAGGGTGCGGAACACGTCACGCGGGAACGCGCTGTCGGCCTCCGCCTCGTCGACCCGCGGACGGAGGTCCTTGGCGACGATCCGACGCGCGACCTCGAGGAAGTCTTGGGCTTCGGTGGTCGGGAGGAGTCGGTCGACGGGCGGCATGCCTCCAGACTACGTCCGCGCCCCGGGCACGGTGATGGCGGCGATCGCGGTCGTGATCGGCACCGCGAGGACCAGTCCGAGGCTGGTCACCAGCGAGCGGACGACCTCCTCGGCGATCTCCTCGGTGGACAGCAGCACGCTCATCGGCAGGCCGTAGAGCTGGAGCACGAGCAGCACCAGGAGTGCGGTGCCGGCGTACGCGAAGAGGATGGTGTAGATCGCCGAGGCGATGTGGTCGCGGCCGATCCGCATCGCGCTGGTGAAGAGGTGACGGCGGGACGCCTCGGGCGCCGCTCCGCGCAGCTCCCAGACCGACGATGCCTGGGTGATCGTCACGTCGTTGAGTACGCCGAGCCCGGCGACCACGATCGCGCAGGTGAGCAGCCCTTGGAAGCCGAGGTCGCCGACGTACGAACGAAGCGCGCCGCCGCTCTCGTCCGCGACACCGGTCAGCCGGCTCGCGCCCACGAAGATCGCGCCGAGCCCGGCGGTCATCCCGATGCCGAGCAGGGTGCCGGCGAGGGCCGCACTGGTCCGGATCGACAACCCGTGCGTCGTGTAGAGGACCACGAACATGATCGCCGCACACCCGGCCAGGGCGACCAGGACCGGAGACTCGCCGACCAGTAGCGCCGGCAGCATGAACGTCCACGCCACCAGCGCGGTGAAGCCCAGGCCGATCAGTGCGAAGAGCCCGCGAAGCCGGGCCACGAGCAGCACCACGGCCACGAACAGGAGCGCCAGCAGCCAGAGGGTCCCGGACCGGACGGTGCCGAAGTAGCTGTAGGTGACCGGCCCCTCGGCTTCGTCCGGCGAGCTGACCAGGCGGATCGTGTCGCCCTTCTGCAGCCCCGACTCACTCACGTCAGGCGGTACGTCGACCCGCACCTCGTCGCCCTTGTCCGCGCCCTCGGAGATGGTGGCCGTCACGCCGCCGCAGTCGTCCGACGGCGCCAGCTCGGCGCAGGCGGGCTCGGCGTCCTCCACCTCCGCCTCGGGGAAGGTAACCCCCGGCGCCGCGAACGACACCGACTCCCGGATGTCGTCGACCTTGCTGCCGTCGGGCCACAGCAGGACGACACCCACGACCGTGGTCAGCGCGACCAGTCCCAGCGCCCAGAGCAGGACGAGCCGACGCGCCCGAGGCACCTGGACGTCGCTGCTTGCTCGGTGTGAGTGTCCGGCCCCCATCCCCCGATGATTCCAGGTCGGTGGGAGCATGCGGCCATGGGCGACTTCGATGGCCGGGACGGTGCGGCGCTGGTCGTCGGCGCCACGGGCGGTATCGGCCGGGCGGTAGCGGTCCTGCTGGCGGAGCGCGGCAGCCGGGTGGCGCTGACCTATCGCAGCAGTGCCTCGGCAGCTGACGAGCTGGTGACCCAGCTCGGGGAGGCGGCGGCGTACGCGCTCGACCTCACCGACGCCGACGCCTGCGTCGAGGTCGCCAGCGCGTCCGCCGAACGCTTCGGCGGCCTGCACACCGTCGTCCACGCCGCGGGCCCGCACGTGCCGATGGTCCACCTCAGCAAGGTGACGCCCGAGGCGTTCCGGACCCAGCTCGAGCAGGACGCCGTCGGCTTCTTCAACGTCGCGCACGCCGTACTCCCACACCTGCGCGCGTCCCGCGGCAGCCTCGTGGCGGTGACCACTGCCGCGACCCGGAGGTTCCCGGTGCGCGACGGGCTGTCCTCAGGGCCGAAGGGCACGGTCGAGGCCCTGGTCCGCGGGTTCGCCGCCGAGGAGGGCCGGTTCGGCGTCCGCTTCAACGCGGTCGGCCCCGGCATGCTGACCGACGGCATGGCCGAGCGGCTGATGAACAGCGGCGACCTCGACGAGCGCGCCCTCGACGTGGCCCGCGCCAACATCCCACTGCGGACGTTCGGCACCGCGGCCGACATCGCCGAGGCGGTCTGCTTCCTGGCCAGCGACCGGGCCGGCTTCATCACCGGCCAGCAGCTCGACGTCGACGGCGGCTACACGGTCTGATCCCTGACCCCGTGCGGTCAGGTCGCTTGCAGGTACGCCGGGCCAGTCTCGAGCCACGGGGAAACCCCGTTCCTGACGCATCGCCAATCAACGGCGGATGCACAGGACAAGCACAGGTTCGGCCGTCAACGTCGGACCCAGTCGAGAAGGGTCGTCCGCCATGACCACGCATCACAGCCCACGCCCCAGCCCCCTGCGCCGGGCGCGCCTGCTCACAGCGGCCACGATCCTGACCGCCACGCTCGCCACCGGCGCGGTCACGGTCCACCTCGCCACCAGCGCCGAGGCCTCGGCCGAGGCACCCACGTCCGTGACCAACGGCGGCTCGGGAATGGGGTCCTTCAGCCAGGTCAACCCACCGCAGTCCAGCGACTCGTCGGCCGACACGTCGACCTCGGGCTCATGACCGGGCCACGGATCGCGGCGTTCCGCGCGATCGGCACTGCCAACCGGATCCTCGTCACCGAGCCCGCCTCGCTCGAGGAGGCGACGGAGATGGCCCGCGGCTACCTCGCCGAGCTCGATGCGGCGGCATCGCGCTTCCGGTCCGACTCGGAGATCACGGCCCTCGCCGAAGCTGCGGCCCGCGGACCCGCATCGGCCCAGGTGTCGCCGCTGCTCGCGTCATACCTTCGAGAGGCCCTCTGGGTGGCCGCCCTGACTGACGGACTTGTTGACCCCACGGTGGGCTCCGCCGTCTGCGCCGAAGGGTACGACGCCGACCTCGCGGTTGTCCGGAGGCGCGAGTCCTTCGCCGCGTCGTCCACAGGGCTGGAGATCCCCGGATGGCGGACCGTCGGGCTCGACACCGCCACAGGGTGGGTGTCGGTCCGGCCGGGGACGCTGCTCGACCTGGGCGCCTCGGCCAAGGCACTTGCCGCGGATCGGATCGCGCGGCTGCTCGCCGGCCGGCTGCCCGGAGGCTTCCTGGTCAACTTGGGTGGCGACATCGCCACCAGCGGGGACGTTCCCGACCGCGGCTGGCAGGTCGGGGTCGAGTCCGCGACGGGGACGATCCTCCAGGTCGTCACCGGCCGAGGCCAGGCCTTTGCGACGTCGTCGACCCAGCGGCGTACGTGGCGAACGTCCACCGGCGGACGGCACCACGTCATCGACCCGCGCACCGGTCACAGCGCGAACACGCCCTGGGCGCAGGTCACGTGTGCCGGCGCGACCTCGCTCGAGGCCAACGCGGCCACGACCGCCGCCCTGGTCCTCGGAGTCGAAGCGCCGAAGTGGCTGGACGCGCGGGCCATCCCGGCGCGCCTCGACGGGACCGACGGCTCGCTGGTCACCACCTCCGGTTGGCCGCTGCCCAACGGCACCAACCGCGGTGAGGCGGCCGCGTGAACCTGCTGCTGTGGTACGTCTCGCGGGCCACCGGGGTGGTCAGCATCGTGCTGCTCACAGCGGTGGTCGTGCTCGGGGTGATCACCGCCGCTCGCCGGCGCCCGCACACGGACCAGGCGACGCTCGTGATGGCTCTTCACCGCTGGCTCGGGTTGGGCGTCACGACGTTCGTCGCCGCCCACGTCGCGACCGCGATCGCGGAGAGCTTCGTCTCGATCGACTGGATCTCCGCAGTCGTGCCGTTCACCTCCGGTTACGCACCGTTGTGGGTCGGGTTCGGCACGCTGGCCCTGGACCTGATCGCCGCGGTCGCGGTCACGTCGTACTTCCGACACCGGCTCCCGGAGCGCGCCTGGCGCGTCATCCACCTGCTCAGCTACGCCCTCTGGCCGATGGCGCTCGTGCACGGCATCGCCCTCGGCACCTCGAGCGAACCTTTGCTGCGCGGCATCACGATCGCGTGTGCCGTGGCCGGCGTCGCTGCAGTGGCATGGAGGCTCGGAGCAACCCACCACGACCGGACACGACGCGAGTCCGTGGCTGCCCAGGGATGGTCATGAGCACCGGCTCTGACCTGGTCGCTCTTCTGGCCGAGGCGGGCCTGACCGGACGCGGTGGCGCGGGATTCAGCACTGCTACCAAGCTCGAAGCGGCGCACCGCTACGGCGCGCGGGTGATCGTGAACGCCTGCGACGGCGAGCTCGGCGCCGTCAAGGACGCCTGGGTCGTGGCCAACAACTTGGACGAGATGGTCGAAGGCGCGCGGATGATCGCCGGCCGGGCCGACCCAAGGGTGCTGTACGCCGCGCACCGTGGCAGCCCGACCGAAACGCGGCTGCTGGCCGCCGGGCTCGATGTCCTCGATGTGCCCGCCCGCTACGTGTCGTCGGAGGAGAGCGCGCTGATCTCGGCCGCCCACGGCGGTCTGGCCCGTCCGATGACCAAGCGGGCGCCGTTCGTCACCGGCGGCGCCGACAGCCGGGGCAAGCGGATCCGGCCGACCCTGGTGCTCAACGCCGAGACCTCCTGGCGGGTGGCGCAGATCGCCCGCCACGGCGCTTCCTGGTTCCGCTCCTTCGGAACCGTCGACGAACCTGGCCCGCGTCTGGTGTCGATCCACGGGCTCGTGCGCCACCCCGGGGTGATCGAGACCCAGGCTGGTGTGCCGGTGCGGGGCTTCCTCGCGGCCGCCGGTGCGTGGGTGCCCGACGACGCCGGCATCCTGGTAGGCGGCCTCTCCGGGGTCTTCCTCGCCGCCGCCGAGGCGGCGGGCGCGACCTGGTCGAGCGAGGACCTCCGTGCCTACGACGGTGCCGTCGGCCCGGGAGTGATCGAGGTGCTCGACCCGCGCCACTGCCCGCTCGACCTGGTGGTCAGGCGCCTGGCCTACGCGGCCGGGGAGTCGGCCGGGCAGTGCGGGCCCTGCATGTTCGGCCTGCCGGCGCTGGCCTCCGACTTTGCCGCTCTCGTCACGCGCCCGGACCCGGGCGCCCTGGATCGCGTCCGGGGACGGCTCGGCCTGCTGCGCGACCGCGGCGCGTGCCGCTTCCCCGACGGGGCGTCGCGCTTCACCGCCTCCGCGTTGCGCGTGTACGCCGGCCACCTCGAGGAGCACGCCGCCGGCCCATGTCCGTTACGAGCGAGGAGCCACCATGCCGTCAGCGCCTGACCACAAGCGCCGGATCGCCGTCGACCGCGTAGCCTGCACCGCCCAAGGAGCGTGCGCCAGCCTGCTCCCGCGCCAGTTCCACCTGGACGAGTGGGGTTACCCGATCCTCGATGATGACCGGGTGCTGCCGGCGGAGGGCGAGGAGGCCGTCCGGCTCTGCCCCTCGCGGGCGCTGTACCTCAGGCCGGTCACCGCTGCTTGACGTGGTAGATCGAGTACCCGTCGGTTTGGGTGGCCTCGGTGTAGTGCCGCGTCAGCTGGGTGTCTCCGGACGCGGGATCAATGCCCCACGAGCTCAGACCGTCGCCGACGGTGATCACCCAGTCCGGTCGGTGGGAGCCGGCGAGGACCGCCGTGAAGGCGGTCAGCTTCGGGTCGTGGACGCGGACGGGCAGGCTCCACAGATCGGGGTACGGGCTGCTCATCCCGGTGGCGTCGAGGATGTCCGGATGGCCGTAGGCGACGACAGCCGTGTCGCCCGGCCGAGCATGTGCGGACAACCAGGCCTCGACGGGTCCGTCCCCCGCGGGATGTGCGCCCAGCGGGGTGACCACGTAGCCGAACGTGACCGCCGTGACCACCGCGGCGTACGCGAGCACGGGACGGGCCGATGCGGAGACCCGCCGCCGAAGGGGAGTGGCGGTGACTGCGGAGACGGTCAGCACCAGGCCGGGCACGAAGACCACGAGGTAGTGCAGCCAGTAGCTCCCGCCACCCAGCACCGAGACCGTCTCCCACGAGACAACCGCGAGCGTTGGCCACACGATCCGCGGCATACCGGCCGGTGTCAGCGTCCGGACTCGGCGTACGAGCTGGACGACGAGGAGTGGGGCTCCGCTCATCAGGAAGGCCAGCAGCACGTGGTCGAGCCGCGAGGTGGTGGCGCCGCTGGCCGAGGTGTTGATGGTGGCTGACGCCTGGAGCCGGAACGTCACCACAGCGTTCCAGAGGGCCCCAGGCCCGGTGCCCCTTGAGGCGGCGTGGGCGACCACGACCGCCACCACGGTCGTCGCGCCTCCTGCAATCAGGGCGAGGTCGGCCGCCGTGACCCGGAGGCTCCGCCGACGCAGCGAGAGCAGCAATGCGGCGCCCAGAAAGATGAAGACGTCGATCTCGTTCTGCTTGACCAGCATAGCGGCGGCGCCCGCCGCACCCGCACCGACAAGTGCCGCCTTCCTGTGGGTGCCGGCACGCGCGGCCACCAGGGCGAGCGCGAGACCGAGGAGCACGAGGGGGACGGCGAGCAGCTCTCCGTTGACCTCGGTGGCCCCCGAGAGGGGGGAGACCAGGAACAGGGCGGCGGTCACCGCGGCGGCGGCCATGGTCCGCGAGCGAAGACGCTCCGAATATCCAGTCTCGGGCGCCATCAGTCGCCCGATCGCACCGGCGAGGAGCACGGAGATCATCACCATGAAGAGGCCGACGATCCGCAGCCCGACCACGGCACCGAGCCGGTCTGCCACCCAGAAGAGGTCGATGAGGAGGGGCGGCCGGTCGATCCAGTAGTCGCCGTACAGGGACGTGCCGGGACCCCACTGGGAAGCGATGAGGAGCAAGCCGCCCTCGTCTGAGGACGTCGGTTGCCAGAAATAGGCGATGCGGACCAGTGCGGCGGCGACGGCGATTCCGCCGACCAGCAGCCAGGGGCTGGGTGCCGGACGCGCCCTGCCCTGGGAGTGGGCTCCCAGGGCAGGGCGAACCGCGTGGCCGATGCTCACAACGCGGGCTGCTGCACGAGCGCTCGAGCTGCACGGTCCGCTCGTAGCTGCTCCCGCGTGAACCAGGCGACCGCGCCAACGATGACCGTCAGGAAGATCGCGCTCGTGCCGTTGGTGCCGAGTCCGAGCCCGCCGTCTCCGGGAGCCGCGGTGAGGAAGTCGCCCAGCGAGGCCCCGAACGGGCGGGTCAGGACGTATGCCGCCCAGAAGGCCAGCACGGCGTTCAGCCCGCCCTTGGCGTAGGCGATGGTGATCAGCGCGATCAGCAGGCCGAAGACGCCAGCCGAGGGCAGGTAGCCGAGAGCGAGCTTCTCGGCTACGAGGTCACCGGCGGAGGTGCCCAGGGCGAAGGTGAACAGGATGGCGAGCCAGTAGAAGGTCTCGCGTCGTCGGGTGACGATGGTGTGGATCGACAGTGTTCGTTCGGAGCGCCACCAGGCCACGAACGTGATGGCGAGTGCCGCCGAGAATGCGATCGTGGTGGTCCAGAGGCTGACGCCGAAGTTGTCGACCAGGTTGTCCGTGATCAGCGTGCCGACGATGCTGACCAGCACGACCGCCAGCCAGTAGACGGCCGGGACGTACCTCTGAAGACGGAACTGCACGACGAGGACTCCGCCCATCAACGCAGCCATCAGCAGCGAGGTCGTCGTCATTCCGAGACCGACGTTCGCATCGAGGAAGTCGGCCGCAGTCTCGCCAACGGTGGTCGACATGATCTTGACGACCCAGAAGAGGAGCACGACCTCCGGGACCTTGTTGAGCATGGTCGCGACGTGTCGGTCGGTGGGTGATTGCAGGTTGTGTTGGCTCATGGGCCCGAGGATGGTCGGGGCCACCTGCCAACGACCTGACCGATCTAGGGCCCGGTGTCTAGGCGCGTGGGAGGCGCACCGTGAACACGGTGGGGAAGCGGCTGGTGAGCTCGACCTCACCGCCGACGCTGCGGGCCACCCGGCGGGCGATGGCCAGGCCCAGCCCGGCCCCGGAGCCGGTGCCGGACGTCGTCCCGGGTTCGAAGATGTCGTCCAGGTCGTCAGGGATCCCCGGCCCGTCGTCCGCGACCACCAGCCGCACGCCCTGACCGCCCGCCGCGCTCGAGGTGATGGCGACCGTGCCGTTCGCGAAGCGAGCGGCGTTCTCCACCACCGGGGCCACGGTTCGCAGGGCGAGGTCGTGCGGGGCCCCGACCCGGTCGTTGCCCACGTCGACCGCGAACGACGCCCGGCCTGGTGAGAGGGATGCGACGACCTCTTCCACGACCTCCGCCAGGGAGCACGAAGCCGCCGCCAACAGGCTGGCGTCGGAGCGGGCGAGGTCCAGCAAGGAGCTGATCGTGGAGGCCATCCGACGCGCGGCGACCGAGATCTCCTCCAGGTCATCACGCGCGGCGCCGGGCAGGTCCTCGCGCATGAGCGCCAGGTCGGCCGTGCCCTGGACGGCGGTGAGCGGGGTCCTCAGCTCGTGGGCGAGCTCGGAGGTGAGTCGCTGTTCGGAGGAGATGGCCACCGACACCCTGTCGAGCAACGTGTCGAGGATGGCGGCGAGGGAGGTGATCTCGTTGGTGGGCGGTCCGAGGTCGAACCGCCGGGCCAGGTCGTGCTCGCTCCACTCGGCAGCGGTCGTCGCGAGCAACCCGACCGGTCGGAGTGCTCGCGTGGTCACCCACGCGGCGATCGCGGCCGCGGCGCCGGTCGCCAGAAGCCCGGTCAGCAGGCTGACGATCAGCGCGTAGCGCTCGGCCTGCTCGTAGGGCGCCAGGTGTTCGGCCACGACCACGACCCCGTGAAGACCCGAGTCGGTGCTGAACGGCTCGGCGATCAGCCGGGTCTCGTCGTCGATGTCGCGGTAGCGCCGGCGGTCGGTCGTGGCGAGCGCGTCGTACTCCTTCTGCAAGTCGCGGATGGCGGTGCCCGTGACCGGTCGCCCACGGCTGTCGTAGACGACCACTCCGGTGTCGAGGTCGGCATCGGGCACAACCAGCCGGTCGCCCGCGGAGGCCGCGACGGTCGAGCTGACGACGGCGTCGGCTCGGTCCTCCAGGACCTGGTCCACGTTGCCACGACTCACGCCGGCCAGGAGCAGCTGCAGTGCGAGTGAGAGCAGGACCATCGCGAAGCCCGTGACGCATGCCGTGAGCACCACGATCTGTCCGCGGAACGAGCCCCGTCCTCCTCTCACGTCAACCGGAACCCCACGCCACGCACGGTCTCCAGAGTGGCCGGCGAGTCGATGGCGGCGAGCTTGACGCGGACCCGCCGGATGAACGAGTCGATGGTGTTCTCGCTGACGACCGAGCCGTCCGGCCAGGCCGCGGCGACAACCGCCCGCCGGCGTACCACCTCGCCAGGTCGGGAGGTGATCGCGGCGAGCATGCGGAACTCGGTCGGCGTCAGCAGCGCCTCGGCAGTGGCGGTGCGTACGGCGTGCCGCGTGGGGTCGAGCACCAGACCAGCTGGCCCCGGGACCGCCGGTCTTCCACGCCGCCCGAGGGCCTCGATCCGCGCGATCAGCTCCTTGACGTCGAACGGCTTGGGCACGTAGTCGTCGCCTCCCGCACTGAATCCCGAGAGCCGGTCGGGCACGGCGCCGAGGGCGGTCAGAAAGACCACCGGGGCCGCCTGGCCGGCCGACCGCAACGCCTGCGTGACGTCGCGGCCATCCGAGTCCGGCAGTCCGATGTCCATGACCAGCACGTCGATGGCCTGGTCGGCCCCGAACTGTCGTAGCGCCTCTCCGCCGTCGTGGGCGAGGAGGACCTCGTGGCCGGCGTAGTCGAGGGCGCGGAAGAGGAGTCGCCGGATTCCGACATCGTCCTCGCACACCCCGACCTTCATGCCGTTCACCCTCCCGCAGAGTCGGAGGTTGCGTCACCCCAGACCGCGCGAGCTCCGGACTCACCGACCCGGTAGACCTGGACCGTCGAGGCGAGTGCCGCGAGCACGGCCACCCATGCCACCACCGCGATCAGGGTACGGCGCCGAGGCTCGGTGGCCCGGCTGCTGCGCCACTCGAGCCACACCAGTACTGCCGAGACAAGGGTGAGTGCGAGAGCGAACCAAACCAGTTGCTCACCGAGCGCGGCGTGATCGCCCGGGTCCCCTACCCGCTGCTCGAGCTGCTCGCCGCTGGACGTCGCGACCGGACACAGGATCGTGGCCACGGCCGCCCCTACCACTACGAGCGGCCCGTACCGCACCCGCCACCTGGGACGGACCGCGATTGCGAGGGTCCCCAGCGTCGCCAGCGGCAGCACGACGACGATGGCGTGCACCACCAGGGGGTGGACGGGAATCCCGTCGATGAGATCGAACACGATGAGTCCTCACGTGAAGGCGTCGACGGTTGCCGCGTCGGCACACCTTGGCCCGCAGTACCTGCCGAGAACCTGACTACGCCGGACGGACGCGCGGGATCGAGAGCGTGAAACGTGTGCCCCCCTCGTGGTGGCCGACCATGAGATCGCGACCGTGGGCGCCCGCGATCTGCCGTGCGATCGGCAACCCGAGGCCGCTGCCGCCGCTGTCTCGGGCGCGGCTCTGGTCCAGCCGCACGAATCGCTCGAAGATGCGGTCGCGGTCCAGCTCGGGGACGCCTGGACGGTCGTCGATGACCTCGATCAGGGCGGTGGTCGCGGTCTCGCTCAACCGCAGCTCCACCCGATGCCGGGCATGTCGCCCAGCGTTGTCGGTGAGGTTGCGGAGAGCACGCGCCAGAACGGGAGCGTCACCGAGGGTCGGCCGCAAGCACGAGGGCGACCACCAGCGTGGCCGCAGCAGTGGTCCGCAGGCGAACTCCGCCCACGCGTGACCAGCGACGACGCTCAGCCGCCGGTCCCCTCCAGGCGATATCCGCAGCGCGCACGGTCCCGAACTCTCGAGGGGGTCAGCGAGATGTCGACCCCTGCGCGCTGTACGACGCGAGTGCCCCGGTCGAGGGTGAGGTCCGCGGCCGCCAGCGAGGCAGGACGCTCGGGGGCGCCTCGGCGGATGAGCGAGCGCAGCCTCGCCACCAGCACCACGAACGAGAACGGCTTCGTGAGGTAGTCGTCGGCTCCGAGGTCCAAGGCGTCGACCTGGTCGTACTCGCCGTCCTTCGAAGTCAGCATCAGGATCGGAGTCCAGTCGTTCGCCTCCCGGAGCCGGCGGCACACGTCGTAGCCGTTGAGCTTCGGCAGCAGGATGTCGAGCACGATGACGTCGTACGGCCTGTCCTCGGCGGCTCGGAGGCCGGTCACGCGTTCATGGGCGATGTCGACGACGAAGCCCTCCGCCGCCAACCCGCGTCGCACGGTCTCGGCGAGCGGGACCTCGTCCTCTACCAGCAGCACGCGCACGCGCACACACCTTCTTTCCGACGCTCGAGTCCCCCGAAGCTCCCCGGTGGTAGCTGAGAGGGCGCTGTGATCGCGGCCCTCCCTGTCGTTCTCAGCAAGGCACAGCGTCCTCACGGCACGTCCCTCGCAGGCTGGCCCTGTCAGTCCGCACCGTGCGGTCGCCGAGTCGAGTCCTCAGCGGCCGGAACGCCCGATGGGTCGAGGTGGAGCCAGTCTGATCGCAGCTCCACCTCGACTCTTCGTCCAGGCGAGTTCCGAGAGGCGCCACACCAGGACCCTTCGGAACGCCTCGGAGGCGATCCCCCAGGTCATCTTCGACGCCCCGGAGCTTCGTTCGGCGAAGGCGATCGGCAGCTCCAGGACGCGCAGGCCGGCCCGGTCGGCCCTCCAGGTGCTCTCGATCTGGAAGCTGAAGCCGTCCGAGTGCGAGAACTCGATGCGCGAGCGCTGGATCGCGGAGGCCCGCCAGGCTCGGAACCCGGACGTGGCGTCGGTCTGCGAAAGGCGCAGCGTGCGCCGTACGTAGCTGTTGGCCGCCCGGGACAGCAGTCGACGCCGCCGACTCCAGCCGCTGGTCTCGCCGCCCTGGACGTACCGGGAGCCGATGACGACATCGGCCTCGGCGAGAGCGGCCACCATTGTCGGTATGCGATGGGACGGGTGGGAGCCGTCGGCGTCCATCTGGACGATGACGGCGTATCCCTGCGCGAGAGCCCAGGCGAAGCCGGCACGATATGCGTCGCCGAGGCCGAGCTTGCCCGGCCGGGAGAGCAGGTGCACGGCACGCCCGTACTGCGGGTGCGCCGCCACCAGTGCCCCGGTGCCGTCGGGGCTGTCGTCGTCCACGACCAGAACGTCGGCACCGAGGGTCGACGTGTGATGCAGCACGGCGGAGATTGTTGGACCGATGGTCTGGGCCTCGTTGTAGGTCGGCACCACGACCAGCGTGCGTGGATGGTGTGGTGTGTCGGTTGTCATGAACCCACGCTGGACCGACCGACCTGCCACGAACCTGACTGCACCGTGGTCAGGCGGCTGGCAGGTGGCAATTCCTAGCGTCCGCGGTGTGATCGCGTTTCTGACCCCGTTCCTCATTGCCGTCGGCCCGCTTGCCCTGCTCATAGCGATGGGCATCGTGTTCGCCGAGACGGGGCTCCTCCTGGGCTTCTTCCTGCCGGGAGACACGTTGCTTTTCACGCTCGGAGCGTTGTCTGCGGGCGGACTGCTGCACGTCCCCATCTTGCTCGTCGTGCTCGGCGTGTTCGCAGCCGCTGTCGCCGGCGATCAGGTGGGCTACGCAATCGGGAGGCGACTAGGGTCGCGGGTCTTTCCTCGCCCCGACTCTCGCGTCTTCGCCAGGTCACACAGGGTTGCGGCCGAACGCTTCTTCGGGCGTCACGGACCGAAGGCAGTGGTGCTTGCCCGGTTCGTCCCGGTAGTGCGAACCTTCATCCCCGTCGTGGCCGGCGTCGGGCAGATGCCGAGGCGGCAGTTCACCGCATTCAACTTCCTCGGCGCCCTGGCCTGGACCGCAGGGCTGCTCACGGTCGGCTTCTACCTGGGCGGGATCCCTCTGGTCGCCGCGCACATCGAGCTCTTCGTGATCGGGACGGTCCTCGTGTCCTTGATTCCCGCTGCCGTGGGGCTGGTCCGGCATAGATGGGCCAGAGGTTGCGGCCCTGTCCGGCCAGGGAGGCGGCGGGATCTGGTGGATCGGGCCCATCCAGAGCGCGTAGACGCTTGAGCCGATCGCCATCCCAGCGGACCGCAGATAGGGGAGCGGGCATGGATGCTTCGAGAACCGGGACGGCGCGGCGCTGGTCGTCGGCGCGACAGGTGGTACCTCCCGGGCCGTGGCGGGGTTGAGCAGTAGCTCTCCGCTAGCGCGACGCCCCGCTGACGCCCCGGCACTTGCAACGACGGGCGCCGAAACCGCGCCTGACGTGGGGAGAAACTTCGGTGGCCTGTGCGGCTTCGGTTCCTGCTTGACCTGAGGGTGTCGGTACCTGCTTGACACTCTTGGTTTGAGGTTAGTCCTCGATCGTGGGGATCGAGGCACGCTTCTTTCTGACCTCCCCTCGGCTGGTACGGGCCACGGTCTTGAGCAGCTGGTTGCCGTCCCAGACCTGGAGCACCTGATCGGTGACGTGGACATCGACGTTGGTTCCGGCGGCCGCTTTGCCGAGGCAGATCTGTTGCCAGGACACCGAGATCACCCCGTTGGCGCCGGCCCGACGAGCCATCCAGTTGTCGCCGGTCCGATCCTGACTGGTCACCGTCGGGGTCCTGGCCGGCTGCTCGCGCGCGGCGAAACGTTCGACCGGCGGGATCATCCCGATCGCCGCGGACCCCACCCCGGATGAGTCCGCCGCATCTCCAAGATCCGCGCCTCGACCACACCCGACATCTGGTGCGGACACGACCCCGGACGAGTCGACCGCGCCTCCAAACCCGGCAGCCCAGCCTCCTCATAGCGCCGCAACCAGGCATGCACCGACTGCCGCGAGACACCCCATCGCTCGGCGACCTCGCTCACCGACCGGCCATCGGACAACACCGCGAGGACCGCCTGACACTTCTGCTCCACCACGCTCAACTCCATCAACATGAGTCGAGTGTCAAGAAGGTGCCGGAGCCACCGTCAAGCAACAACCGGAGCCACGTAAAGCAAGAACCCGAGCCACTCCGTCAAGGAGGACCCGGGCTCATACAGAAACTTCGGTGGGCCCTGTGGGACTCGAACCCACAACCAACGGATTAAAAGTCCGGAGCTCTGCCAATTGAGCTAAGGGCCCTGGAGCCGCTCCGAGGCGGTCCCGGGAGAGCGTACGACGACCGCTGGGCCTCCTGACACTCGGCGCGGTCACGCGTTCGTTGCGCAACGTTCACGCCTGCTGAGCAGATAGGTGTCGCGCAGAAGGTTTGTCTGGGGCGATGTATTGGTACTGTCGCTAGTGCAACAGGTGCAAGTTCCAGCAGGTATGACGCCCGCGGAGTTTGTGATCCAACGGCGATTCTGGTTTGTGGTGTTCCAATCACGGGTCGGGACGACGTGTCACCGCACCTGATGCGGGTCGCTGAAGTGGCGACTTTCGTTCCGATAACAGGAGTAACGAGCACATGGCTCAAGGCACCGTGAAGTGGTTCAACGCTGAGAAGGGCTTCGGCTTCATTGCACAGGAGGACGGCGGCGACGACGTTTTCGTGCACTACTCGGCAATCCAGACCCAGGGCTACAAGTCCCTGGACGAAAACCAGAAGGTCGAGTTCGACGTCACGCAGGGCCCCAAGGGCCCGCAGGCGGAGAACGTTCGCGCCCTCTGATCGAATTCGATCAGTGGGACTCGAAACCGAGTCTTCAAGACGAGGCCCCGCGGTAACGCGGGGCCTCGCCCCATTTGAGGGTGACTGGGGTCTGGCTCACCTGGAACCCTGCGTATGACCCGAATTGACCAGTTGGAAAGCGGAGGTTTCACCGTAGGCTGGTTGGGAAGGATTGACCGGATGGGACACGCGCGAGGAGAGGGGCCCGAACTCATGCATGACCAGTTCGACGTGACCCTTGAAGACGTTGACCTCCTTGGCGAGGTGGAGCTGACCACCAATCTGATCATCGCCGCCAGCGAGTCCGAGGATCACCTCAGCGCCGATGAGATCGACCGGATCCTGGGTGTCGTCCCCCAGGCCCCCGCGCCCCGCCGCGAGGCCTGAGCCCCGAGCCGCTAGCAGGTCGCGAACAGCAGCGGCCCGTTGGAGAGGTCCGAGAGCACGTAGTTGCCCTCGGCCGGTGTCAGCTCCATGGTCACGACCAACCCCTGCGCGGTGACCGGACCCAGCGTGAAGCGCTCCGTGAAGTCGCCGCCCTGTCCCGGAGCCGGTCCCGCCGCGAGCACCGCCCGGGTGCCGGCGTTGGTGCGCGCCTGCGCCTCGGTCTCGAATGCCATCGCGACCCGGAGGTCGCCGCCCGGGTCCTTGGTCATCGCGAAGCCGGTCAGCGGGTTGATCTCGCCCGCCTCCGCGAGCAGCTGCTCTCCCTGGTCCTGGTCGACGCCGTCGGCCTGCCCCATCGACAACGCCGCGCAGACCTGGTCGCCGGTGTAGAACGCGCCGGACAGGGGCTCGGCAGCGTCGGCGATGCTGTCAACGACGTCGCCGAGGCCGCCGGTCGGTTCCCTGTCCTCGGTCGCCGCCTTGGCGGCCGCCTTGGCGCCGCCGAGGGTGTCGCTGCTGACGATCACCCGGTCGTCGGCGTCGAGCGCGATGAAGGTCAGCTCAGGGGTCAACGCGCCGACCAGGCTGAGCTGGTCGGGGTCCCCTTCCCACACGCCGGTATCGCTCGAGGGTTCGGCGTAGCCGAGTCGGCCGAGGCGGTCGGCGAGGTCGTCGAAGTCGGCTGACTCGGGTAGGCGCATGGTGATGGCGGCGGCGGACTCCGACTGGGTGAACAGCTCCCAGTCGAGGGTCGCCGGCGAGAAGCCGAGCTGCGCCTGCATCACCGGCGCCGACTCCACCAGCGCCGATGTCGAGGTCAGATCGGCCTCGAACCCCGCGTCGATGAGCTCGGTGACCTCGGGAGCAGTCGGCGCGTCGGAGAGGGTCAGGTCCAGCTCCCCGCGTACGCCGGCCCAGTCAGTCCACGTGAGCCGCTGGGCGTCGGCCGGAGCCATCGCCATCGCCCGCTCCAGCTCGGTGCGGTGGGTGTCCTGCCACCAGCGCACGCCGGCCAACGCGGCACCCGCCAGGATCACGACTGCCACGACGACGACCCCCGCGACGGTCAGTCGTCTCCGGGTCATCGTCCTCGATCCTGGTCCTCTTCGCCCGCTGTTCGGCCGGCTGATGTGAGACTAGCCGCGTGCCCGAGGCGAAGGACGTGCAGTCCGCCGGAGTCGTAGCGTTCCGACCCGGCAAACAGGTGCTCCTGGTGCACCGCCCGAAGTACGACGACTGGTCATTTCCCAAGGGCAAGCTGGAGCGCGGTGAGCACGCCGTCTCCGCTGCGGTCCGCGAGGCGGCGGAGGAGACCGGCCTGCACGTCCGTCTCGGCCCAGCGCTCTCCGACCAGCACTACCCCGTGGCGCAAGGCATGAAGAGGGTCCGCTACTGGACCGCGCGGCCGGTGGGGGTTGACGACGTCAGCGGTTACCGCGCCAACGGGGAGATCGACGGCGTGGTGTGGCTGCCTCATGCCGCGGCGGTGGAGCAGCTGACCTACGAGCGAGACCGCGAGACCCTGCACGAGGCCATGGGTGCTCGCAAGAACACGGTGGCGGTGATCGTGCTCCGGCACGGCCCGGCCCGCTCACGCAAGGCGTGGCGCAAGGACGACCGGGACCGGCCCCTGCTCCAGCAGGGCCATCTCCAGGCGCAGCGCCTGGTGCCGCTGCTGGCGGCGTACGACGTCGGCAGGATCGTGTGCTCCAGCGCCGTGCGCTGCACGCAGACCGTCGCGCCGTTCGCCGACACGGCCGGCCTGGACGTCGACGAGACCACCCGGCTCACCGAGGAGGACTTCAGCCAGAAGTCGGTGTTCCGGATCGTGGAGTCGACCGTCGACGACGCGCTCGAGCGCGCCCGCGGCGTGGTCCTCTGCACCCACCGGCCGGTGCTCCCCGACGTGTTCGACGCGCTCGGTCTGGTCGACCCGGACCTGGAGAAGGGCGAGCTGCTCGTCGCCCACCTGCGCAAGGGACGCGTCGTGAGCACCGAGCGTCATCTGGTGCACTAGTTCAACTACCCCGCGGTCGTTCACGTGATAGCCGTCTCAGGCTCGGTTGGGCGTTGCCGACTGGGCAGGTCGTATTCACCCCTCGTTCACGCTCGGCCACGGATCCAGACACCTGCTCTCCCTACGTTTCCTGACGTCAAGCTTCATAGATGACTGAATCAGGAGACCGAAGTGAAGAGCACTTCCATTCGTCGGGCCATCGTGCCCGGCATTGCCGCACTGGCACTCGTCCTCTCGGGATGCGGCGGCGATGACGACGACAAGGGCAGCGACGGAGGCAGCAGCGACGTGACCGGCGACGTTCTGGTCGATGGGTCGTCCACCGTCTACCCGATGTCAACGGCGGCTGCCGAGCTGCTCCGCGAAGAGGCACCGAAGGTCAAGGTCGCTGTTGGTGAGGCAGGCACGGGCGGCGGGTTCGAGCGCTTCTGCGCCGACGAGACCGACGTCTCCGACGCCTCGCGTCCGATCAAGGAGGACGAGGAGGCGCCGATCTGCGCCGACGCCGGCATCGAGTACACCGAGCTGCAGGTCGCGACCGACGCGCTCACCATCGTCGTCCACCCCGACCTGGCAGTCGACTGCCTCACTCTTGACCAGCTCATCGAGCTGTGGGCGCCCGGCTCCACGGTCACCAACTGGAACCAGCTCGACCCGAGCTTTCCCGACCAGGAGATCAGCCTGTTCGGCCCCGGCACCGACTCCGGCACCTACGACTACATGGCCGCAGAGGTGATCGGCGACGAGTCGGAGACGACGCGCGACGACTACGAGGCCTCCGAGGACGACAACGTCCTGGTGCAGGGTGTCGCCGGCACCGAGGGTGCGACCGGCTACTTCGGCTACACCTACTACGAGCAGAACGAGGACTCGCTGAAGGCGCTGGCCATCGACAGCGGCAACGGCTGCATCGAGCCCTCCGCCGAGACGGCTCAGGACGGCTCGTACACGCCGTTGGCCCGTCCGCTGTTCATCTACGTGAACAACGCCAAGTACAACGACAACGAGGCCGTCAAGACGTTCGTCGACTTCTACATCGAGAACCTCCCGACGATCGCCGAAGAGGCCCTCTTCATCCCGCTGAGTGACGAGCTGTACGCCGAGACCAAGACCAACCTCGCCGGCATCTCTGGCTGATCGGGAAATCCTCCTCACATGAGCACCACCACGACGGCAGGCCCGCCTCCCGGGGCGGGCCTGCCCTCGGGTCACGTCGACCTGAGAGGCAGGGCCAGACCAGCCGAGACGGTCATCAAGACGTTGCTCGCTGCGTCGGGGCTGCTGTCCATAGCCATCTCCTTCGGCATCGTGATCGCGCTGGTCCGACCCGTGATCGACTTCCTGAAGGACGTTCCGATCGGCGACTTCTTCGCCACGGATGGCGAGTTCGCCGTGATCCCGTTGTTGACCGGGACCCTGGTGGTGACCGCCATTGCGCTGATCGTGGCGGTGCCGCTCGGCCTGGGCGCGGCGATGTACCTGTCCGAGTACGCCAGTCCCCGGGCACGCAAGATTCTCAAGCCGACTGTCGAGCTGCTGGCCGGTGTCCCCTCGGTCGTCTACGGCTTCTTCGCCGTGGCGTTCGTGACGCCGACTCTCCTCCAGAAGATCCTCAACCTCGAGGTGAACTTCACCAACGCCCTGGCTGCCGGAACGGTGCTGGGCGTGATGATCGTCCCGACCATCGCCTCGCTGTCCGAGGACGCGATGAGCGCGGTGCCGCAGGCGATGCGCCAGGGCTCCCTGGCCATGGGCGCCAACCGGATGCAGACAACCCTGCGGGTGGTCTTCCCGGCAGCGCTGTCCGGCATCGCAGCCGCGATCGTGCTCGGCATGTCCCGGGCGATCGGCGAGACGATGATCGTGGCCCTCGCGGCCGGCTCCCAGCCCAACTTGTCCCTCGACATCCGTGAGGGCATGCAGACGATGACCGGCAAGATGGCATCGCTCGCCGGTGGCGAGAACGCGGTCGGCTCGAGCTCCTACAACTTCCTGTTCGCGATCGGCCTGCTGCTCTTCGTGGTCACCCTCGTGATCAACATCATCAGCATCACTCTGGTCCGACGGTTCAGGCAGGTCTACTGATGACTATCGCTGCCACCGCCGCTCGCGACGTGACCACGGCGATCGCCACCGGTCGCAACAAGGACCGCAACCCGGCATCCATGGTCTTCCTGGCCGCCTTGTGGTTCTCGCTGTTCTTCGGCGTCATGGTGCTGCTGGTGCTGATCGTCAACACGGCCGTCGACGGCTCGTCCCGGTTCGACTCCAACCTGATCACCGCCTACGACTCGACCCTCCATCCCGAGGAGACCGGCTTCCGCGCGGGCATCCTGGGATCCCTGTGGGTGATGGTCGGCACGGCGGCGCTGGCGATCCCGCTGGGCGTTGCCGCCGCGGTCTACCTTGAGGAGTTCGCGGACAACCAGACCTGGTACAACCGGTTCATCGAGGTCAACATCCAGAACCTCGCGGCGGTGCCGTCGATCGTCTACGGCCTCCTGGCCGTGGCCGCCCTGGCGCTCATCGGGTTCACCGAGACCGGTGTCGTCATCGGCGCCGCGGTTGCACTGGCGCTGCTCATCCTGCCGGTCATCATCATCACCACCCGCGAGGCCGTGAGAGCGGTGCCGCGTGACATCCGCCAGGGATCGCTTGCCCTCGGCGCCACCGTGTGGCAGACCACTTGGAGGCAGACGCTGCCGTCGGCGGTTCCTGGCATCGCGACGGGCACGATCCTCGGGTTGTCGAGGGCGATCGGTGAGGCGGCCCCGCTGCTGATCATCGGCGTCGCCGGCTCGGTGGGCTTCGACCCGGACGGCCTCACGTCGCAGGTGACGGCGCTGCCGATCCAGATCTACTCGCTGTCCTCCAACTCCCAAGAGGCATACCAGCAGGCGGCCTCCGCTGCCATCATCATCCTGTTGGTGATGATCCTGGTGCTCAACGGTCTGGCCATCTTCATCCGCAACAAGTTCCAGCGATCCTGGTAGGAGTTCCCCACCATGCCCACTCACCCCGCGACCACGAGCACCCGTCTCAGCGGCGACGACCACGAGGTCGGTTCCCTGGCAGACGCGCACCTGGACGCGCCGCGCGAGCTCCCGGACGCTCCCCCCAACCCGGTGATCGAGGCGCTGCGCCTCAACGTCTTCTACGGCGACTTCCACGCGGTGCACGACGTCAACCTCCGCTTCGGCAAGCACGAGATCACAGCCCTGATCGGCCCGTCCGGCTGTGGCAAGTCGACCGTGCTGCGGTGCCTGAACCGGATGAACGACCTGGTCCCCGGAGCACGCGTCGAGGGTGAGGTCAGCTACCACGGGCAGAACATCTACGCTCCGGCCGTCGACCCGATCGCGGTGCGCACCAACATCGGCATGGTCTTCCAGAAGCCGAACCCGTTCCCGAAGTCGATCTACGACAACATCGCCTACGGGCCGCGGGTCACCGGCATGAAGGTCGACAACATGGACGACCTCGTCGAGCAGGCCCTGCGCAGCGCGGCCCTGTGGGACGAGGTCAAGGACAAGTTGAAGCAGTCCGCGTACGGGCTCTCCGGCGGTCAGCAGCAGCGGCTGTGCATCGCGCGGACCATCGCCACCAGGCCCGACGTCATCTTGATGGACGAGCCCTGCTCGGCCCTGGACCCGATCGCGACCTCGCGGATCGAGGACCTGATGATGAACCTGCGCGACGAGTACACGATCATCATCGTGACCCACAACATGCAGCAAGCGGCGCGCGTCTCCGACCGTACGGCGTTCTTCACGGCCCGCCCCGACGAGACCACGGGCGACCGGACCGGCCTGCTGGTCGAGTTCGACCGGACCACGAACATCTTCGCCAACCCCAACGACAAGCGGACCGAGGACTACATCTCCGGCCGCTTCGGCTGAGCGGTCCTAGACGACCTCGATGACGAAGTGCAGCACCCAGTAGCTGCACGCCGCGACCAGCGCCGCCATCGGGGCCGTGAGCACCCATGCGGTCAGGATCGACTTGGCCACGCCCCAGCGGACGGCCGAGACGCGCTTGGTGGCGCCCACGCCCATCACCGCTGAGGTGATCGTGTGGGTCGTCGAGATCGGCGCCTCGAAGACGTACGCCGTGGTGTAGAGCACCGAGGCCGCCACCGACTCCGCGGCGAACCCACGGGGCGGGTCGAGGTGGATGATCCGGCGGCCGAGGGTGCGCATGATCCGCCACCCACCGGAGTAGGTGCCCAGCGAGATCGCGCCCGCTGCGGCGATGATCACCCACAGCGGCAGGTCGTCGTCCGCGCCGACGTAGCCGCCGGAGAGCAGGGCCAGGAAGATGACGCCCATCGTCTTCTGGGCGTCCTGGAGCCCGTGGCCCAGCGCCATGGCCGCCGCGGAGATCGTCTGAGCGAGCCGGAATCCGCGGTTGGTCGCCCCCGGATTCGCCTTCCGGAAGAGCCACATGATCGCCAGCATCACCAGGAACCCGAGGGAGAACGCGACCACCGGAGAGATGAACATCGGGATGATCACCTTCTCCAGCACGATGTCCCAGTGGGCGGTCGTGCCCGCGGCAATCGCCGCCCCCACCAGCCCGCCGATCAGGGCGTGCGAGGAACTGGAGGGCAGGCCGTAGTACCAGGTCGTGAGGTTCCACGCGATCGCGCCGATCAGCCCCGACATCACGATCACCAGCGCGTGGGTGCCCGTGCCCGGATCGATGGTGTCGGACACTGTGTGGGCGACCTTCTGGCCGAGGAAGGCGCCGACGAAGTTCATGATCGCGGCCATGGCGAGCGCGACCCGTGGCGTCAGGGCGCGCGTGGACACCGAGGTGGCGATGGCGTTGGCGGCGTCGTGGAATCCGTTGGTGTAGTCGAAGACCAACGCCACGCCGACCACCGCGATGATGATCGCGAGGTCCACGGTCAGCTCTCCTTGACGGCGATCTGCTCCACGATGTTGGCAACCTTCTCGAAGGCGTCGATCGCCCCCTCGAGCGACTCCTCGACGTCCTTCAGCTTGAGCACCTCGATGGTCTTGAACTCACCGGAGAAGAGCTTGGCCAGGATCCGGCGGTGGTTGCGGTCGCCGTCGTTCTCGAGGCGGTTGATCTCGATCCAGTACTCCTCGAGCGACTGCATCGACCGCAGATTGGGCATCGCGTCGGCGGTGAGCTCGGCACACCGCTGGAGCACGTCGACCTGGCCGGCGAGCTCGGGCGGCAGCACCTTCACCTCGTAGAGGAGGATCAGGTCGACGGCCTCGTCCATCATGTCCATCACGTCGTCGAGGCTCGAGCCGAGCGAGTAGATGTCCTCGCGGTCGAACGGCGTGATGAACGTGCTGTTGACCTTCTTGATGAGGTTGTGGGTCGTCACATCGGCGGCGTGCTCGGCGGCCCGCATCCGCTTGGCGACATCTTCCTTGTCGGAGGTCTCGGCGAGCATCTCGGCCAGGAGCTCGGCTCCGGTCACGAGATGTCGGGCCGCCTCTGAGAAGAGGTCATAGAACGTCCCGTCGACCGGACGGAAGCGTAAAGCCACGAAGAACTCCTGGTACGGCGGAGGTGAACGTCAGTCATGCTAGGGGGTGGCCTCCGCCGGGGCGCAAGTCAGGGCGCCCTACTGGACTAGCGGATCTACTAGCGCCTCTTGCGCTGGCGCTCGATCAACGCTTCCTGCAGGTGTACGCCGCCGGCGTTGCGCAGCCACGATCCGTCGGCCTGGAGCTCCCAGGCATTGGTGTCGGGGTCGAAGGCCAGGTCGAGCAGACCGCGGATCGCCGCGACGCTCTCCTCGGTGGGGAGCTTCACGAGCACCTCGACCCGGCGGTCGAGGTTGCGGTGCATCATGTCGGCCGAGCCGATCCAGGCGACCGGGTCGCCGGCGTTTTCGAACCAGAACACTCGGCTGTGCTCGAGGAAGCGGCCGAGCACCGAGCGGACCGTGATGTTCTCGGACAGCCCCGGCACTCCTGGCCGCAGCGCGCAGATGCCCCGGACCAGAAGCTCGACCGGCACGCCCGCCTGCGAGGCGAGGTAGAGGGCGTCGATGACCCCTTCGTCGACGACCGAGTTGGCCTTGATCCGGATCCGGGCCGGCAATCTCAGCCCGGTGGTTGCGGATCTCCGCATAGATCTGGTCGACGAGTCCGGTGCGAACCGAGTCGGGGGCCACCAGCAGCTCGGAGTACTTGGCGTTGCGCGACCAGCCGCTCAGGTTGTTGAAGAGGTGGGCGACGTCCTCACCGATCTTCTCGTCGGTGGTGATCAGCCCGATGTCCTCGTAGGTCCGCGCGGTCTTCGAGTTGTAGTTGCCGGTGCCGATGTGGGTGTAGCGGTGCATCCCGTCGGGCTCGTCGCGCACCACCATGGCGAGCTTGCAGTGGGTCTTGAGGCCGACCAGCCCGTAGACGACGTGGCAGCCGGCCTGCTCCAGCTTGCGGGCCCATCGGATGTTGGCCTGCTCGTCGAAGCGGGCCTTGATCTCGACGATCACCAGCACTTGCTTGCCGGCCTCGGCAGCGTCGACCAGGGCGTCGATGATGGGGGAGTCGCCGGAGGTGCGGTAGAGGGTCTGCTTGATCGCGAGCACGTGCGGGTCGGCCGCCGCCTGCTCGATGAAGCGCTGCACGCTGGTCGCGAACGAGTCGTAGGGGTGGTGCAGCAGCACGTCGTGCCGCTTGGTCGCCTTGAACACGTCGACCGGCGCCGCCGACTCGACCTCGGCCAGCCGGTCGTGGGTGGTCGGCACGAACGCGGGGTACTTCAGCTCCTCCGGCCCGAGGTTGGCGATGCCGTGCAGGCCGCGCAGGTCGAGCGGCCCGGGCAGCTGGAACACCTCGTCCTCGGTCACCCCGAGCTCGGAGATCAGCAGCTCGAGCACCGAGCTCGGCATCGACTCCTCGACCTCGAGGCGCACCGGCGGGCCGAACCGGCGCCTCAGCAGCTCCTTCTCGAGCGCGGCCAGGAGGTTCTCGGCGTCGTCCTCCTCGACCTCGACGTCCTCGTTGCGGGTGACCCGAAACGTGTGCGCCTCGAGCACCTCCATGCCCGGAAAGAGCCGCTTGAGGTGGGCGCCGATGACGTCCTCTAGCGGCACGAACCGCGCGTTGCCCAGGGCCACGAAGCGGTGGAAGGTCGGCGGCACCTTCACCCGCGCGAAGTGCTCCTTGCCGGTCTTGGGATTGCGGATCAGGACGGCCAGGTTGAGCGAGAGCCCGGAGATGTAGGGGAACGGGTGGGCGGGGTCGACGGCAAGCGGCGTCAGCACCGGGAACACCCGGTCGCGGAAGAAGCGCTTGGTCTGCTTCTGCTCCTCGCCGTCGAGGTCGTCCCAGCGCACCAGCTCGATCTCGTGCTCGCGCAGCGCCGGCACGATCTCCTCGCGGAACAGCAGGGCGTGCCGCTCGCTCAGCTCCCGGCTGCGGGTCCAGATGTTCTCGAGGACTTCCAGCGGCATCAGGCCGGACGCCGCGCGGACAGCAAGCCCGGCAGCGATCCGGCGCTTGAGGCCGGCGACGCGGACCATGAAGAACTCGTCGAGGTTGCTGGTGAAGATCGCCAGGTAGCGCACCCGCTCGAGCAGCGGCAGGCTGCGGTCCTCGGCCAGCTCGAGCACCCGCTGGTTGAACCTCAGCCACGACAGCTCGCGATCGACGAAGCGGTCCTTGTGCTGGTCCAGCGCCGCGACCGCCCCGGCGTCGGGCTCGTAGGGCACTTCGACGTCGTACGGCTCATCCGGGACGCGTTCGTCATCGGCCAGGTCGGCCGCGTCGGTGACGATCTCGAGTGACATGCCCCAGAGTCTGGCACCGGAGGGTGAACGAGAGGTCATCGGCCGATAGGTTGACCGGTTGTGAGCGTGTGTCGAGACGATCGAGGCCGGGGCGCTGCGGGCGGCGATGAACCTGCCGGAGCGGCTTCAGCGGGTGCTGGTCGGGGCGGCCGATGGTCCTCGACGGGCAGACCCTGGCCCTCGACACCCAGGTGTTGCTGCGCATTCAGCGCGCTGGCGCGGAGGCCCGGCGCGGAGACCCTGCCGCTGGCCGAGGGTCGCGAGGAGATCCTCCACCAGACGCGGATTACCGCGGGGCACCCAGCCGATCCGGGCGGTCCGCGACCTCCCGGTCGCGGGGCGGCCCGGGCGGCTCTACACGCCGGCCGAGCCGGGGCCGGCCGCTCCTCGTGTCTACTTCCACGGCGGCGGCTGGATGTACGGCGACCTCGACTCCCACGACGCGGCCTGCCGCTTCCTCGCTGAGCGCTCGGGGGTGCGGGTGCTGGCGGTCGACTACCGTCTGGGACCGGAGCACCCCTTCCCCGCGGCCTACGACGACGCCCTGGCGGCGTACGAGTGGGTCGTCGCCAACGCGGAGTCGCTGGGCGCCGACCCGGCCCGTCTAGCGGTGGGTGGCGACTCGGCCGGGGGCAACCTGGCGGCGGTCACCGCGATCGAGGCGGCGCGCCGGGGCTGGCCGCTGGCGTTCCAGCTGCTGCGTCTACCCCGCGTCCGACTTCACCCACGACACTCGGAGCCTCGACGCTGTTCCGGGAAGGGGCTCTGTGGCTCACCAAGGGCTACATCGATCTGGGAGCCGAGAGCTACCTGCCACCTGACGTCGACCGGCGCGATCCCCGGCTCTCACCCCTGCACGCTGCCCTGCCGGAAGGCCTGGCGCCGGCGTACGTCGTCACGGCGGGCTTCGACCCGCTGCGCGACGAGGGCGAGGCCTACGCGCGCAAGCTGGTCGAGGCGGGGGTGAAGGTGGAGCTCAAACGGTTCCCCGACCAGATCCACGCCTTCATCAACGTCCTCGTAGCGGGCAGCAGCTCTCGCGCCGCCACCGCCGAGATCGCGGCCCACCTGCGCGCCGCCCTATGACGCCCGAAGTGCGTGAAGTGGAGCTCCGAAGTGCGTGAAGTGGAGCTCCGAAGTGCGTGACTTGCGCCCGAAGTGCGTGCGCTAGCGGTAGCCACGAAGGCGCTCGCCACGCGAATAGATTCGCTTGGTACGCCGTCCGGGAAGGCGTTCGGACAACGCATCCTTTAGCTCCTGGATCCACGCGTCCCGGGTCACACCCGAGAAGCCGTCCTTGCGCACGATGATCACGATCCAGCCGGCTCTGCGCAGAGCGTCGCGCCGCGCCTCGTCGGCATCCTGGTCCTCGTCGCTCGAGTGGAACTCCTCGCCGTCGTACTCCACAGCGATCTTGAGCTCGGCGTAGGCGAGGTCGAGCCGCACCGGACCGTGGCCGGGGACGAACACCTCGACCTGCGGCTTCGGGGCAGGCAGCTGCTCGTCAATGATGGTCATCCGAGTCCACGACTCCGGCATCGACTCCGGCAACGGGCTGGTGAGCGGCACCAGCTCTCGCAGCTGGATCACGCCACGCCGCCCGGCGAGGCGAGGCAGGACTCGCAGGAAGTCCGTCACGTCCAGGCCGAACTCACGGCGAAATGCGTCGAGTACGCCGAGCGCTCGCCGTCGCCCGTGGAGGCTGGCGACGTCGCAAGCCGTTCGCAGTGGGGTGGTCACCAGCACCCCTCCGATCTCACAGATGTCTCCTGGGGCCAGGTCGCGCTTTCCGCCGAGCAGCTCCGGCCGCCGTTGGGGTTGGTGTCCATCGATCGCGACGACCTCCAGGCGAGGCGGGAGCGCGAGGTCGGCATGGTCGTAGCAATCGATGCCGTGCACCCAGGCCGCGCTGCGGTCCGAAACGACGGCGTGTTCAGGCAGGACGAGCCGCGCGCACTTGAGTCGAAGCTCCTGGTTGTCGGCCAGGTCGCTGCGCACGAAGACGCCGTGCAGCACCCGGCGTACGGCATTGCCGTCGAGCCAGGACCGCAGCTGTGCGGAGGTGATACCGAGGGTCGCGATCTCGCTCTTGAGGAATGGTCCGATCAGGGACTGGGGTCATGACGAACGGCCTGCCCGGCCACCCTCGGTGGCCAATCATGTCGTTGCCGGAGCTGTGGATGACCGAGCGAAATCGGTGCTGGTAATGGCAGCGATGACTGTTTCGGCCTGCAACTTCGCGCACTTGGGCCCGCAACTTCCCGCACTTCGGCGGAAACTTCGCGCACTTCGGCGGTCAGAGGTCGGGGCGGTACTCCCGGAGGCTGGTGACGAAGCCGGGGGCGTCGTCGACCATGCCGTCGCGGACCACGAACGGGTCGAGGCCGCGGCGGAGGAAGCGCACCTCCCAGTTGGGGCTGCCGGGGTGGCCGGTCATCTCGACCTGGGTCCGCTCGTTGCGCAGGTCGAAACGGTGCTTGGTCTCGCCCTGGTCGATGTAGACGATGCCCCGGCTGACGCTGATCACGATCGGGATCACCCTGGTGGCGCTCGCGAACCACACGAGCCCGAGCGTGACGCCGAGCAGCAGGATCCCGAGGCCGGCGCGGCCGCTGACGAACGCGAGCAGGGTGGCCAGACCCACGACGACGGCGCCTCCGATCAGCACCGTCGGCATGACGGTGGCATCGCTGCCGTCGGCGTTGCGGCTGGTCTCGACGGCCTGTGGCGGCCCGTCGAAGAGCGACAGGGAGGACTCGTCGACGGGCACGTCCTCGTCGGGTGTGTCGTCGTACGCCGCTGCGGCCGCCGCCTCGCTCGCATCCTGAGCGTCGAGCAGGGCGGTCAGCTGCGCCTCGAGCTCGCGCACCCGTGCCTCTGCGACCAGCCGGGCGTCGTCGGCGGCGCGGGCGTTGGTCTCGGCCTGCAGTCGGGCGATGTGTTCCTCGTGGACCCGGACCTCGGCGGCCACCCGGGCCGCGTCGGCCGCCGCGAGTCGGGCCGAAGCGGCGTTGGCGTCGCTCAGCGTGTCGCCGGAGGGCTCACCGGCGACATCGTCGGAAGGGGGTCCCGCGTTCGTCATCGGACCTGACAATAGTCACGACTGGCCGTGTGCGGGCGGAGTCGGCTCGTCGTCCGCCAGCTCGTCCGCGACCGAGACCGTGAGTCCGCCGAGCAGGAAGCCGATCACCGCCACCGCGAGCGCGGTCGTGTTCAGGGACCTGTGCGAGGCGCCGTGGGCGTACTCGTGGGTCAGCGCGTGGCCCTTGCCCTTGTCGATCAGGTAGCGGTTGACCGGGAACGCCGCGACGAACGCCGCGGTGAGGGCGACCATCATGCCGATCCAGAAGGTCGGGTTGACCAGGCCGGCATCCATGGCCCCCGGGATGACGGCCATCACGACGTTGTCGACGATTTCCATGGTGACGATGGACAGAGTGTCGGCGGCGAAGACCACGCTCAGGGCGGCGAAGAAGCCCAGCCCGGCGGCGGTCAGGGGGAGCGTCGACAGGGTGTAGCCGAAGACGAAGGCCAGGGCCACGGACAGGGCGATGGTCGGGCCGTTGGCCCACCCGGCCGCGGTGCCGATCATCAGGCCGGCGATCTCGCCGATGGCGCAGCCGGTCAGGCAGTGGATGGTCGCGCTGGCAGCCATGGCGTTGCGGGGGTTCATGGTTGGACGATCCTATCGCTCTTGACGGAATACCATAGGGGGGTATAGTACGCACATGAACGAGACAGCGTCCGAGGCCGGACACCAGCACGGCTACATCCACGACAAGGACGCCTACCTGCGTCGGCTGCGCCGGATCGAGGGCCAGGCCCGCGGCCTGCAGCGGATGGTCGAGGAGGAGAAGTACTGCATCGACATCCTCACCCAGGTCTCCGCGATGACGAAGGCGCTGCAGTCCGTCGCGTTGGGCCTGCTCGACGAGCACCTGAGCCACTGCGTCGTCGACGCGGCCAAGGCCGGTGGGCCCGAGGCCGACCACAAGATCAAGGAAGCATCCGAGGCGATCGGGCGGCTCGTCCGCTCCTGAGAGACAAGAGACATGACCGAGAGCACCTACACCGTCACCGGCATGACCTGCGGCCACTGCGTCGCCTCGGTCACCGAGGAGGTCCAGGAGATCCCGGGCGTCAGCGACGTCCAGGTCGTCCTCGAGACCGGGGCCCTGACCGTGACCAGCGACCAGCCGGTCGACGCCGCCGCCGTGCAGGCCGCCGTCGAAGAGGCCGGCTACCAGCTCGCATGAACACCCCCGACGAAGGTCGCCGGCTTCGCGCGCCGGACTCGTGGCGGTCTTCGCGATCACGCTGGGCGTCGGCAACGCGGTCGGCTCGGTGTCCGAACCGCCGCCCAGACACGACGAGGCGCACGACGACGGCGGCCACGAGGGCATGACCACCGACGGTGCAGCAGACATCCCCGGAGGGCTGATGGTCTCCCAGGACGGCTACACGCTCCAGCTCGCCGACCAGCAGGCACCGCCCGGCGTCGGCGTGCCGATCTCGTTCACGATCACGGGGCCGGACGGCCACCCGGTGACGGCGTACGACGTGGAGCACGAGAAGCAGCTCCACCTGATCGCCGTACGCCGCGACTTCAGCGGGTTCCAGCACGTCCACCCGGTGCTCGGCGCCGGACGGCACCTGGACGACGGAGCTCGACCTGACCTCGGGCCAGTGGCGCGTCTTCGCCGACTTCAAGGCGACCGGAGCCGACGCGCTCACGCTCGGCGCCGACCTCGCCGTCAGCGGCGACTACCGAGCCGGCCGACCGTGCCGACCGAGTCGCGGACCTCCGACGTCGACGGCTACACGGTGACCATCGCCGGCGACCTGGACGCGGGTGCCGACGCGGAGCTGACCCTGTCGGTCACGCGTGACGGCACGCCGGTCACCGACCTGGAGCCCTACCTCGGCGCCTACGGCCACCTCGTGGCCCTGCGCGCGGGTGACCTCGCCTACCTCCACGTCCACCCCGACGGGGCGCCCGGCGACGGCACCACGGAGCCCGGGCCGGACGTGGTGTTCTACGCCGCGGTGCCCAGCGCCGGGTCGCTACCACCTCTACCTGGACTTCAAGCACCAGGGCGTGGTCCGGACCGCGGCGTTCGTCCTGGAGACCTCGGGAGGCGAACGAGGAGCACGAGCCATGAGTGACATCGAGCTGGAGATCAGCGGCATGACCTGCGCCTCGTGCGCCAACCGCATCGAGCGCAAGCTCAACAAGCTCGACGGCGTCGTGGCCACGGTGAACTACGCGACCGAGAAGGCGAAGGTCACCTTCCCCGACACCATCGCGACCGAGGACCTGGTCTGCGACCGTGGAGCAGGCCGGCTACAGCGCGCGCGTGCCGAGCGCGGAGGCAGACCCGGCAGCCGATGCCGACGACCCGACGCGGTCGCTCGGCAGCGGCTGCTGGATCTCGACCGTGCTGACCGTGCCCGTGGTCGCGATGGCGATGATCACGCCGCTCCAGGTCACCAACTGGCAGTGGCTCTCGCTCACGCTGGCCGCGCCGGTCGTGGTGTGGGGCGCCTGGCCGTTCCACCGTGCCGCCTGGGCCAACCTCCGCCACGGCACCTCGACGATGGACACCCTGATCTCGCTCGGCACGCTGGCGGCGCTGGGCTGGTCGGTCTACGCGCTGTTCTGGGGCACGGCCGGGGAGCCGGGCATGACCCACCCGTTCGAGCTCACCGTCGAACGCACCGACGGCGCCGGCAACATCTACCTCGAGGCGGCCGCGGGGGTCACGACGTTCATCCTGGCCGGGCGCTACTTCGAGGCGCGGTCGAAGCGGCGGGCAGGCGCGGCCCTGCGGGCCCTGCTCGAGCTGGGCGCCAAGGACGTCGCGGTGCTCCGCGACGGTCCGGACGGCCCGGTCGAGGAGCGCATCCCGACCGACCAGCTCGCGGAGGGCATGCGATTCGTGGTCCGCCCCGGCGAGAAGATCGCGACCGACGGCGTCATCGAGGAGGGCGCCTCGGCCGTCGACGCCTCGATGCTCACCGGCGAGTCGGTGCCCGTCGAGGTCGGTCCCGGCGACGCCGTCGTCGGCGCCACCGTCAACGCAGGCGGCCGGCTCGTCGTCCGCGCCACCCGGGTCGGCAGCGACACCCAGCTCGCCCAGATGGCCCGGCTGGTCGAGGACGCCCAGAACGGCAAGGCCCAGGTGCAGCGCCTGGCCGACCGGATCTCCGGCATCTTCGTCCCGATCGTGATCGCCCTCGCCGTCGGCACGCTGGGGTTCTGGCTCGGCACCGGCGACGGCTCGGCGGTGGCGTTCACCGCCGCCGTCGCGGTGCTGATCATCGCCTGCCCCTGCGCGCTCGGCCTGGCGACGCCGACGGCGCTGATGGTCGGCACCGGTCGCGGCGCGCAGCTCGGCATCCTGATCAAGGGGCCCGAGGTGCTCGAGTCGACCCGCCGGGTCGACACCGTCGTGCTCGACAAGACCGGCACCGTCACGACCGGCCGGATGACCCTGGTCGACGTGGTCGCGGCCGCCGGGCGAGGACGCCGACGACGTGCTCCGCCTGGCCGGCGCGCTGGAGGACGCCTCCGAGCACCCCATCGCCCAGGCGATCGCGGCCGGCGCCCGCGCCCGGGTCGGCGTCGCTGCCCGCCGTCGAGGACTTCGCGAACCTTGAGGGGCTCGGCGTGCAGGGCATCGTCGCCGGGCACGCCGTACTCGTCGGCCGCCCGCGGCTCCTCGCGGACTGGTCGCAGCACCTGCCGCCCGAGCTCGACGCGCGCCCTAGCCGACGCGCAGGCGACCGGCGGCACCGCCGTCGCCGTCGGCTGGGACGGCGCGGCCCGCGGCATCGTCGTCGTCGCCGACGCGGTCAAGCCCACGTCGGCCGAGGCGATCGCTGCGCTGCGCGAGCTCGGGCCTGCGCCCGGTGCTGCTGACCGGCGACAACGAGACCGTCGCCCGAGCGGTCGCTGGCGAGGTCGGCATCGACGCCGACGCCGTGTACGCCGACGTACTGCCCGCCGACAAGGTCGACGTCGTCAAGCGGCTGCAGGCCGAGGGCCGGGTCGTGGCGATGGTGGGCGACGGCGTCAACGACGCGGCCGCCCTGGCCCAGGCCGACCTCGGCCTCGCCATGGGCACCGGCACCGACGTCGCGATCGAGGCGAGCGACCTCACCCTGGTGCGGGGCGACCTCCGCGTGGCCGCCGACGCCATCCGGCTGTCGCGGCGCACGCTGACCACGATCAAGGGCAACCTCTTCTGGGCGTTCGCCTACAACGTCGCCGCGATCCCGCTGGCGGCGGCCGGGCTCCTGAACCCGATGCTCGCCGGCGCCGCCATGGCGCTCTCGTCGGTGTTCGTGGTCAGCAACAGCCTGCGGCTGCGGGGCTTCCAGCCGCTCGGCGACTAGGGATCAGTAGACGAGCGCCTGGACGTCCGGGGCGAGGATCTCCTCGGCGAAGACCGCGGCGCCCGCGATGCGTACGCCGGGGAGCACGTCGGCCTCGACGATCCCGCGGCGCGCGGCGCACTGGGTGCAGACGGTGACCCGGCCGGCGGCGATGACGGCGGCGAGGAGGTCCGCGAGAGGTGTGGCGAGCGGGAGGTCGAAGGCCTCGGCCCTGCCGGGCACGCCGAACCAGGCGGCCTCGCCGGTCAGCCAGAGCGACACGTCCGCGCCTGCGGCGGCGGCCGAGGCGGCGACGGTGAACGCCTGGTTGCAGCGCTCGGGGTCCTCGGCACCGCAGGTGACCTTGACGGCAAGTGATCGCGACATGGCTTCACCCTAGAGTGGAGGGGTGCCGTTCGAGATCCCCGACAACCTGCACCCCCTCTGCGGCCCGGTCGCCTGGCTGCTGGGCACGTGGCAGGGCAACGGGCATGGCGACTACCCGACGATCGACAAGTTCCAGTTCGGGCAGGAGCTGATCTTCACCCACGACGGGCGGCCGTTCCTCCACTACTTCTCGCGCGCCTGGATCATTGACGAGGCCGGCGAGAAGGTGCGTGACGCCGCGCTCGAGACCGGGTTCCTGCGCTGTCTGGAAGGCGGCAACGTTGAGCTGTTGCTCAGCCACAACACCGGCTTCGTGGAGACCTGGCACGGCGAAGCAGAGGGCGGCAAGCTCCAGCTGACCACCGACGCGGTGGTCCGCACCGAGACCGCCAAGGAGTACGTCGGCGGCACCCGCCTCTACGGCAACGTGGACGGTGACCTGCTCTACGCCTACGACATGGCCGCCATGGGCCAGGCCCTGCAACCACACCTCTGGGCTCGGCTGCAACGCGCATGAACGAGACCGCTGACCCGGACTGGCGGACGCGGCTGCGCGACCGCGGCTACCGCCTGACGCCGCAGCGCGAGCTGATCCTGGACGCGGTCAACACCCTCGGCCACGCCACTCCCGACGAGGTGCTCGCCGAGGTCCGCAAGCACTCCTCCGCGGTCAACGCCTCGACCGTCTACCGCACGCTCGAGGTGCTCGAGGAGCTCGGCCTGGTCCGGCATGCCCACCTGAGCGACCGCGCCCCGACGTACCACTCGGTGACCGGCCACGAGCACTTCCACCTGGTGTGCCGGAATTGTCAGCGCGTGGTGTCGGTTGAACCTGATGTGGCGGCTCCGTTGACCGATCGGTTGCGGGACGAGTTCGCCTTCCAGGCGGATGTCGGGCACCTGACGATCTTCGGGCGCTGCACGAACTGCGAGGAGTAGACGATGAAGAGCCCCCTGCTGGACCTACCGGGAGCCGTGGCCGCCAACGGCGTCGACGCGCCGGTGGCTGCCCACTACGGGTCCTTCAACACCGAGCAGCGCGCGTTGGTGGCGGGTGACGGGTTCGTCGACCTCTCCCACCGGGACGTGGTCCGGATCTCCGGACCGGACCGGCTCACCTGGCTGCACTCCCTGACCACCCAGCACCTCACCGACCTCCAGCCGGGTGTGGCCACCGGCGTACTGATCCTGAGCCCGCAGGGCCACGTCGAGCACGCGTTCTTCGGCAGCGACGACGGCGAGGCGTTCACCGCCCACACCGAGCCCGGTCAGGTGGCCGCGCTGGTCGAGTTCCTGGAGCGGATGAAGTTCATGATGCGGGCCGAGGTCGCCGACGTGACCGACGAGCTCGCGGTGACCTGGCGGCCGGCCAGGCTGGACGGCGGTGACGCACCGGAGCGTGCGTACGCCGGCTACGAGCTGATCCCACGCGAGCGGCTGGCGGCGTACGCCGAAGCGGCGGGACCGCCGGCCGGCATCTGGGCCTTCGAGGCCCTCCGGATCGCCCGCGGCGAGCCGCGGCTGGGCATCGACACCGACGAGCGGACCATCCCCAACGAGGCCGGGTGGATCGGCCCCGCCGTCCACCTCGACAAGGGCTGCTACCGGGGGCAGGAGACCGTGGCGCGGGTGCACACGCTCGGCCGCCCTCCGCGTCGGCTCACCCTGCTCCACCTCGATGGCTCAGAGAACCGGCTGCCCGAACGCGGCACCGACCTGCTGCTCGACGACAAGACGGTCGGGTTCGTCGGTTCGTCGGCCCGCCACCACGAGCTGGGCCCGATCGCGCTGGCGATGGTCAAGCGCAACGTGGCGGTCGACGCCACGCTGACGGTGGACGGCATGCCCGCGACCCAGGAGGTCATCGTCGACCCGGACGTCGGTCTGCACGTCCGCGCCCGGTTGTGACGGCAGGCGTCTCGGTACTGATCGTGGCCATCGTGGTAGCCCTGGCCTTCGGCGGCTACCGCGCGGCGACCGACGGGCGCTTCCGCGGCACCCACCGGATCCGAAACGCCGACGGCGCCGCCACGCCTTCCGACGAGCCGGCCACCGACTCGGCGTGGGGGTGGGTCGTGAGCGCCGCGCCCGAGGGCGTGGCCGGTGAGCGCGCGACGCTCGTCCAGTTCTCGTCGGCGTTCTGTGCGCCGTGCCGGGCGACCCGGCGCGTGCTCGGTGAGGTGGCCCGGATGGTGCCGGGGGTGACCCACGTCGAGGTCGACGCGGAGCATCACCTGGAGCTGGTCCGCCGCCTGGGGATCCTGCGTACGCCGACGACGCTCGTGCTGGGGCCGGACGGCCACGAGGTGTCGCGGGCCAGCGGAGTGCCGATCAGCGCGCAGGTCGTGGCCGCCATCGGCGGAACGCCGACGGGCTGACCGTCAGAGGCTCTGTCAGAGGCTGGGCCGCCAGTGGCGGACGGCTTCGGTGAACGGCTCCGGGTCGACCAGGCGTGAGGTGATCTCCACGGGGGAGAGGCCGCGGCGGACCAGCAGCATCTTCCAGTCCGAGTCGCCCGGATCTCCGACGACGTCGACCGACGTGCTGTCGCTGGTCAGGTCGAACCGGTGCCGGTTGTCCCCGTGGACGACGTCGAGCAGGCCTTCCTCGAGCGAGACGCGGCTGGTCATCGCGCCGGTGCGCAGCACGACCAGCACCGCGCCCAGCGTGATCAGGGCCGCGAGGATGCCGGCGTAGCTCACCAGGTCACCGTTGATCGCGATCAGCCCCACGACCACCGCCCCGATCGCCGCGATCGCCTGGGCTCCGATCAGGACCCCGCGCTGCGTGTGGGCGGAGTGGTAGCTCATCGTGCTCGTTGCGGCAGCCGCGGCAACGGGCGCGGCCGCGGGGGTGGCCAACGGCTCCGTGTCGGGTGCGGCGAGCGTGGCCAGCAACGGCGTGTCCGCGCGAACGTGTCCTCGACCTCGTCGACGGCCGGGTCGTCGTCGTCCTCGACGTAGTCCTCGTCGGATTCGACGAACTCCTCTTCGGTGTCGAGGTCGTCGATCTCGTCAACCTCGAAGATGTTCGGCGCGGCCGGCGCGATCTCCTCGACCTCGACCGGCTCCTCGAGGTCCTCGGCCTCGACCGGCTCCTCGAGCTCGTCGACTTCCTCGAGCTCGTCGACTTCCTCTTCCTCTTCGAGGTCCTCAACGTCCTCTTCGAGGTCCTCGTCCTCGTCAAGGTCTTCGTCGAGGTCTTCGTCGAGGTCTTCGTCAAGGTCCTCGTCAAGGTCTTCGTCGAGGTCTTCGTCCTCTTCGTCCTCGTCGAGGTCTACGAGGTCTTCGTCCTCGTCGGTCTCCTCGAGGTCCTCGTCCTCGTCGGTCTCCTCGAGGTCCTCGTCGACCTCAACCTCGGCGAGGTCCTCGTCGTCCTCAAGTTCTTCGAGCTCTTCGAGGTCCTCGTCGGCCTCGGGGTGGTCCAGGACTTCGTCGGCCTCGATCAGCCGGGTGCTCTGGAAGACGCCGGGTTCGTCCTGCTGCTCGACTTCGGGGTCAACAGCAGGCTCGGCGAGAAGTGACCCGGCTTGGTCAGCCTCCGCGTCGGAGTCGGCATCGGTGGTGCTCGTCGGGGACGAGTCGCTCTCCCTTGCCTCCACCGGCGCCACCGCACGCGCGGTGCCCGTCTGCGACTCGACTAACGGCCGTGCCGACCGGAACCACGCGCGCTGCTTCCGACCGCCGCCCGAGTGCTCGGGCGCGGGCGGAAGGACCGGCCCACTCCGGGCCTCCGAGGCAGCCGGCTCGTCGTCCAGCTCGTCTGGCTGCTCGTCCGGCAGGTCGTCCGACTCGTCGGGGAAGACCTCGACGGCCTCGAACGTGGCCTCGGGTTCCGGCTCGGGGTCCGACTCTGGCTCGGCCTCGGGCTCGACCGCCGCCACCTCGGGCACTGGGGCGGGACGGGCCTCCTGGACCGCGTCCTGGTGCGAGAGCGCGGCCATCGGCGGAGCGGAGCGGAGGGCGGCGGGGTTGCCGCCGGCTGCCGAGACCAACCGCGCCCGCGCCTCGGCGAGCTGGATGGCCAGATCGGCGGCGCGGGTCTCGGCCTCGGCGCGAGCCTGGGCGTGACGGGCTGCGGTGCGTTCGGCGTCGGCGCGGGCCTGGGCCTGCTCGGCGGCGACCCGCTTCGAGCTGGCCAGCTGCTCCTCCGCGAGGCGCAGCGCTTCGCGGTGCTCGCTCAGCGAGGCCTCGGCCTGCACCTGGGCGTCGCGGGCGCGCAGCTCGGCTTCGCGGCGCTCGACCGATGCCGCCTCGGCGGCGACCGCCTGGCCGCGGGCCGACTCCTCGGCCTCGAGCCTGGACCGGGCCGCCTCCTTGGCCGCCTCCTCCAGAGAGCGACGGGCCTGGCTGGCGAGGCGGGCTTCCTCGGCGAACGCCGCAGCCTGCTCCTGGCCGGCGGCGGCCATCTTCTGCGCCTCCTCGACCATCTCGATCTGGGCCTTGGCCGTGAGCTCGGCTTCCTGGCGCGCGGCGTGGGCCTGCTGGGCCAAGCTCGCCTGCTCCGCTGCCGCGGCCTCGGCGATCTGGCGCTCCTCGAGGGCGCGTACGGCGAAGGTGGCGTGCTCCTCCGCGCTGGCCGCGGCCGCGTCGGCGATCGAGCGGGCCCGCTCCTCGGCTTCGGCTGCCGCCTGGTGGGCCTCCTCGGCCAGGGCAGCGTGGCGGGCCGCAGCGCGTTCGGCGGCGGCACGGGCGGTGGTCTGCTCGAGGGCCGAGGTCTGCAGTCGCTCGCGCTCTTCCTCGGCCTGCTGGACGAACGTGGAGTACTGCTCCGCTGCCGCGGCGGCCGCCTCGGCGATCTCCCGGGCGCGGTCCTCGGCGCGGGTCCGCTCGGCCAGCGCCTGTTCGGCGTGCGCCGCCTGGCTGGCCGCCGACTCGTCGGCGAGGCGCCGGGCCTCGGCCTGCTGGGCGGCGGCCTGCTCGGCCAGCTGCCGGTCTGCGAGGGCCTGGCGGGCGAAGCTGCTGTGCTCCTCCGCGTCTACCGCCGCTGCGTCGGCGATCGAGCGAGCCCGCTCCTCGGCCTCGGCCGCGGTCTGGTGTGCCTCCTGGGCCAGCGCCATGTGCCGCGCGGCCTCCTGCTCTGCGGCGGTGCGGGCCTCGGCCTGCTCGATCGCGGCGGCCTGGAGGGTTGCCCGCTCCCGGTCGGCGCGCCGGACGAACTCGTTGTACTCCTCCGCGGCTGCCGCCGCACCCTCGGCGAGCTCGCGGGCACGGTCCTCCGCTGTTGCACGGTCGGCGAACGCCTGCTGGGCCAGGCTGGCCTGCGCCGCGGCCGCCTCGTCGGCTGCCCGACGGGCCTCGGCCTGCTCGGCCGCCGCCTGCTCGGCCGCGCGGCGCTCCTCGAGCGCCTGCCGGGCGAAGATGTCGTGGTCGTCGGCCTCCTTGGCGGCGGACTCGGCGAGCGCACGTGCCCGCTCCTCGGCCTCGGTCGCCGACTGGTGCGCCCGCTGGGCCAGCGTGATGTGACGGGCGGCCTCGCGCTCGGCGAGGGTGCGGGCCTCGGTCTGCTCCACCGCGGCCGCGTGCAGCTCGCTGCGGAGCTGCTCGGCCTCCCGGACCAGGGCGGCGTACTCCTCGGCGGAGGCGGCGGCGTTCTGGGCCAGCGCGTGCGCGCGCTCCTCGGCGGTGGCCTGGTCGGCGATGGCGCGTTCGGCCCGAGCTGCGTGCTCGCGAGCGGACTCCTCGGCTTCGTAGCGGGCCTGTGATGCCGCCTCCGCCGCCTGCGCCTGGGCGAGCGCCGCATCCTCGGCAGCTTCGCGGTCGGCCATGATGGTGACCACGCGCTCGGCGAGCTCGCTCGCGTGACGCTCGGCGGACTCGCGGCGCGAGGCCTCGGAGTCGGCGAGGGCGATGTGCTCACGGGCGGCGCGCTCGGCGGCTTCGCGGGCGCGGGACTCGCGCTCTGCCAGCGACTCCGCCATCTGGCGCTGCTGGGTGTGCTCGGTGGCGGCCCGTTCGGCCTCGAGCCGGGCCTTGTGCGCCTCTTCAGCAGCCAGCGCATGCTCCCTGGCTGAGCGATCGGCCTCGGCGCGCGCGTGGATCGCGTCGCGGGCGACTTCCTCCGCGACGAGGCGTTCGGCAGCTTGCTCCGCGGCGGCAAGCTCTGCGTCGCGGCGCAGCTTGACCGCCTGCTCGGTTGCGCTGGAATAGGGCGAGGATCCAGAGGTCATGGCGTGAGGCAACTATTCCGTGTGAAGGGATACGACGAGTCCGAGTCAGCCGCCCCCGTCATGCCGGCCTCCCCGATTGTCCGATGCTACTCAACCGATCCAGCGAGATGCAGGCGGTCCAGGAGTCTTCCTTGTTACAACTCGGGGCGCCATTGGCGTACGACCTCGGTGAAATCGGCCGGTTCGACCGTCCTGGCATCGACGGTGACGGGCGGCATGCCCTTCCTGAGCACCTGGAGCTTCCAGTCGCGATCGCCGGGCTGCCCGACCATCTCGAGCTGGGTGCTCGGGCTGGTGAGATAGAAGGTGTGGTGGCTGTCGCCGAACATCAACTTCATGGTCCCACCCTCGACCGACACGCTGCTCGCCGTCGACGTACGCCGGAGCGCCAGGACCAGCAAGGCCACGGTGACCACGCACAGCAGGATCCCGCCCGCGTTCCAGAAGGCGTCGCGGGTGACCAGCAGCCCGATCCCGACCATGCCGAGGACCGCGGCTACTGCCGCGCCCAGCCCGAACCTTCCCGGGCCGCGGTGGCTGTGATAGCTGCGCACGCCCGGGTCCGGCGTCGCGATGGCGACCGGCTCTGGCTCCGGCTCTAGCTCGACCTCCGGCTCCGGCTCCGGCTCCAGCTCTGCTTCGGGCTCGGGTTCGGGCTCCGGTTCGGGCTCGGGCTCCGGCTCCGGTTCGGGCTCGGGCTCGGGTTCCGGTTCGGGTTCGGGCTCGGGTTCGGGCTCGGGCTCCGGTTCGGGCTCCGGTTCGGGTTCGGGCTCCGGCTCGGGCTCCGGCTCGGGCTCCGGCTCGGGCTCGGGCTCGGGTTCGGGCTTGGGCTCGATCAGGAGCACCGGCTCCTCAGGCACCGGGGCAAAGGCGGGGTCGAGGTCGATGACCTGGTCGATCGAGCTGACGTTGAACGGCGGGTCGGGCTCCAGCTGGGTCACGGCGTGCGGGTCCACCCAGGGGGCGGTGAGCGGGTCGAAACCCGCGACGGCCTCCTGGACCTTCCGCAGCTCGGCCACTTCCTCGGCGAGGGCCTGCACCTCTTCCTCGGCTGCCGCACGCGCCGCGGCCTCCTGCTCGGCGAGCCTCCGGACCTCGGCCAGCTCCTCGGTCACCGCGCGCAGGGCCTCAGACTGCTCCTGGGTCGCGCCCGCGGCGGCGATCTGCTGCTCGGCGAGGGCCAGCGCCTCGCTCGCGATGACTTCGGCCTCAGCCTTGGCGGCTACGGCCGCTGCCGCTTCCTGCTGGGCCGCCTGCCGCTGCTCGGCGGCCACGCGGCCGAGGTTCGCGTGCTCCTCCGCTGCGGCCGCAGCCTCCCGAGCCAGCGACTCGGCAGCCCCTGCTGCCTCGATGGCGACCCGGGCGGCCTCCGCCTGCTCCTGGGCGGCCGCCTCGGCGGCCAGCCGCTCGGTCTGCGACTGGGCCAGCTGCTCGGCGAGCTCCTCGGCGCGGCGGTCGGCAGCCTCCCGGGCGGCCCGCTCGGCCTCGAACAGCGCCGCGTCAGCCACGATGGGGTCCACAGCCGGCTCGACCAGGCCGTTCTCGGACTTCGACCGGTCCGCGGGCAGCGGTCCGGTCGGACCCTGGCCGCGGGCGCTCTTGCGGGAGTGTGGGGCCGGCTCGGGGCTGGCCAGGCCGACGTGGAGCGCGTCGGCGATCACCTTGCGGTTCGCCTGCTCGTCCTCGAGGCGCAGCCGCGCGGCCCGCGCCTCCGGGGTCTCGACCAGGGCGAACGGGTCATCGACCGGCGGCAGGGCGTCCTCGTCGGGCTCGTCGGGCTCGTCGGGCTCGTCGGAGTCGGGCTCGGAGAGGTGTACGGAGGGGCGATCCAGCCCCGCTGAGCGACGGATGAAGTCGTCGGCCGCGGACGCGTCCAGCTCGCCGAGTTCCTCGGCGCCGTCCTTGCGGCGCTTGCGGGGTTTGCGGGTGTCGACAGGGGGTGGCTCGGATGGCCGACCACCGTCAGGGGTCGACTCGTCCACGTCGTCCGAGCTCATGGCGACGAATGCTACTCAGGCGCCAACCACCTCGTGGCCGAAGGCTGAGACGAGCTGAGACGATCAGCGTCGGTACTGCACGTGGGAGTCGCCGCGCGCGTGGTCGAAGCCCAGGCCGGAGTAGACGTGCACCGCCGGGAGGTTGTCGGACTCGACGTAGAGGAGCACCTCCTCGACGCCTCCCTCAACCAGGTGATGCAGGCCGGCCAACGTCAGCAGCCGCCCCAGTCCCCGGCCCTGAGCCGCCGGCGAGATGCCGACCACGTAGACCTCGCCGAGCCGCTCGTCGTGCCGCTTGGTCCAGTGGAAACCGAGGACCGCACCGTCGGAGTCCTCGGCGACCAGGAGGCCCGCGGGGTCGAACCACGGCTCTGCCATCCGCTCCGCCAGCTCGGCCGCATCCATGCTCCCCTGCTCGGGGTGTACGGCGAAGGCCGCGGCGTTGACCGCGATCAGCTCCTCGGCGTCTTCGCCGCGATAGCTGCGGATCATCAGTCCGGGCGGCAGGACGAGCTCGGGCAGCGCCGCGGTGCTCGGCCGGCGCATGACCCACAGCTCCCGCGCCCTGGCCAGGCCGTGCTTCTCGGCAAGCCGCGCGGCAGCGGGATGGTCACCGTGCGACCAGGCCGTGACCGGGCCGACGGTCGAGAGGGCATTCTCAGCAAGGCGGCCGCCGATCCCGTGCGCCCGCGACTCCGGTACGACGGCCAGGTCGAGCTCGCTGTCGCGGACGAGGGCGAACCCGTCCGTGCCCTCCACCCAGTGGGCGACGCCGTCGAGGCCATGGTGTTTGAGCCGCAGCGTTGCGGCCTCGTCGAGCGGGTCGTGGCCGTCGGCCTCTCGACACGCACCGCGCACAGCCGCGATCACGTCGAGCGGGTCGGTCACCAGGACAGACTAGGCGTCCTGTCGGGTGTCCTCGGGCTCCGACATCCGCGAGGCGTCGGCCTGTGACTCACGGTCCTTGACCGGGAGCACGAAGCGGTAACCGACGTTGCGGACGGTGCCGATCAGGGTCTCGTTCTCCGGGCCCAGCTTGGCGCGCAGCCGGCGTACGTGGACGTCGACGGTGCGCGTGCCACCGAAGTAGTCATACCCCCACACCTCCTGCAGCAGCTGCTGGCGGCTGAAGACGCGGCCCGGGTGCTGGGCGAGGAACTTCAGGAGCTCGAACTCCTTGAACGTCAGGTCGAGCGGGCGGCCGCCGATCTTGGCGGTGTAGGTCGCGTCGTCGACCAGCACCTCGCCGGAGCGGATCACGTGGGCCTCGGGGTCCGCGGCCTCCCGGGCAGCGGCGAGGCGGCCGATGGCCAGCTTGATCCGCGCCTCGAGCTCGGCCGGACCGGAGGTGTGCAGCACGACGTCGTCCATGCCCCAGTCGTGGGTGACCACGGCCAGACCGCCCTCGGTCACGACCAGCAGGACCGGTACGTCGGTGCCCGTCGTCCGGATCAGCCGGCACAGGTCGCGGGCACCCGCGAGGTCCTGCCGGCCGTCGACCAGCAGCAGGTCGGCCTCGGGGGCCTCCAGCAGTGCGCTGCCCTCGGCTGGCAGGATCTTCACCTGGTGACCGAGCAGTGCGAGGCCGGGTAGCACCTCGGCTGACGGCTGGAGTGCGCTGGTCAAAAGCAGCAGCGTGCTCATCTGGTCTCCTCCCGATGGGGCGGGACCGAAACGCGACGGTGAGCCTCGGTTAGTTGAACGTTGGAGAGAGAATACCGAAACGTGAGTGATACCAGGACGGGTCTTCGCATGAATGAGACACAAGTCATCACTGTCCGTTACTGGGCAGCGGCCCGAACGGCGGCAGGCTGTGACACGGAGGAAATCCCGGCCAGTGGCCCGATGACGCTTCTGGACGTGCTCACGGAGTCCGTACGCCGCCATCCCGGCACCCGGCTCGCCGACGTCCTCTCGGTCTGCTCGGTGCTGCTCGGCGACCGCCCGGTGGCCACCGAGGATCCGGCCGACGTCCTGGTGCCTCCGGGTTCCACGCTCGAGTTTCTGCCGCCCTTCGCCGGCGGCTGAGCCCGTGACGACGTCCGGAGCCGGTCGTTGTCCCACCGTCCGCTCGTTCCGCGACTACCCTTCGATGGTCGGAAAATGAGCTCGTCGCCTGGCTAGTGAGGAAGTTAGTGGTTTCCAGCGTTCTACGGCGCTCACGCGTCCCGGTGGCGATCGTTGGCACTCCCAGCCGGGTGACCGTGCCCCTGCTGTATCTCTCCGCCAGCCTGGTCGTGGGCCTCCTGGTGCTCCTCAGCACGCAGGGCTTCATCTTCGTCCTCGTCGCCGTCGGCATGGCCGCCCTGATCGCCCTGATGTCCGTCATCGGGTCGGAGCGGATGGGCTACGTGTTCCTGATGGCGGCGTTCGCGACCGCACCCATGTACAAGGCCCTGGCGCCGAGCCCCGGCGCGCCGGTCACGGCGACCGACCTGCTGTTCGTGGCGGCGTTCGGCCTCCTCGTCCCCAACCTGCTGCGCGGCAAGCTGTATCTGCCGACGCTCTACTTCGTGGGCGCCGGGCTGGTGCTGGGCACCGGCCTGATCGCGTCGGCGTTCTCCGACGACCCGAAGACCAGCCTGATCTCACTCATGTTCTGGATGATCGTGATGGTCGGGCTTCCGGTGGCGTTCGCGCTCCTCGCGCCGGGCCGCACGGTGATCTCGCTCCTGGCCGCGTCGTTCGTCCTCGGGCAGATCTTCAGCCTGGCCTACGGAACTATCCGGGGTGACTCGGCGCAGGGGCGGCACGCCGGCTACTCCACCCACCCGAACTACTACGCGCAGGCCGGCATGCTCGCGCTCGCGCTGCTGATCTACCTCATCTACCGGCACCGCGACCGGCTGCTGTTCCTGATCGTGCCGGCCATAGGTCTGTGCGCCGCCACGGTCGTCCTCAGCGGCAGCCGGGCCGCCACCGTCGTCGTGGCCGTCCTGGTGATGATGATCCCGGTGGTGGAGCGCTCGGCGCTGACCGGCTTCCTCTTCGCAGCGGTCGGGGCGCTGGGGCTACTGCTGCTGCCAGTGGTCGGGGACATCGCAGGGGAGGGCTCCTCGCTCGACCGGCTGGCCGGCGGCACCAGCTCGTCGTACTCCAACAGCGCCCGCTCGCTGGGGCTCGGTGAGGGACTCGACCGGTTCTTCGCCCACCCGTTCCTCGGCAACGGCCTGATCGACCTGTTCGACGTACACAACAACTTCCTCGAGGTGGGGCTCGCGGTCGGCATCTTCGGCCTGGCGGGCTACCTCATGGTGCTCTACACGTTCGCGCGCCCGATCTTCTCGCTCGGCGAGTACCGCCGCCTCTCCTACGGCGTGTGGGCCTACATCGGCTTCGGGGCGACCGTCCCGAGCCTCTACGACCGCAGCGTCTGGGCGGTGGTCTCGCTCAGCGTCGTGGCGGTCATCGAGCACGAGCGCCGCCGCATGGAGACCCATGCGCAGAAGACTGCGCCCGCTCTTCAGACTCCCGCCCCAGCACCGGCCGCCCCTGAGACACTTAACCCTTCACCCCTGTAGAGATCCGGAGACCATAGACACATGAAGACCGTGCGGGGCACCGCCCACTTCGCTCGTCGAGCTCGACAGACGCCGGCCCTGTTCCGCAACTTCCCCGGTGTCTTCCGGGACCTTGCGCTGGCAGACACGCGCTGGGCGCCCAAGGAGATCACCTTCCGGATGCGCAACGGCTACACCGTCGTCTCGCCCAACGCGGACGGTGCGCGGTTCCCGCTCTACGAGGTCTTCGCCGACGACGGCTACCAGCTCGAGGAGCTGACCTCGGGCGTCGACGCCGATGCCACCGTGCTCGACATCGGCGGCCAGATCGGCAGCTTCGCGCTGGCGATGGCCCAGACCATGCCCAAGGCGAAGGTGCACGTCTACGAGGCGTCGCCGATCAGCGCGTCCTACATCTCGCGCAACGTGGACGGCAACGGCCTCCAGGACCGGATCACCGTTCACGCGAAGGCCCTGGCCGGCGAGGTCGGGGAGTTCACGTTCGTGGACAGCGGCACCGCCAGCGGTCACAACGGCCTGACGGCGCCCGAGGGTCTCGGCAGCGAGGTCACCGTCCCGAGCGACACCTTCGACAACGCCGTGAAGTCGGCCGGCGGCCCGGTCCAGATCGTGAAGATGGACGTCGAGGGTGCCGAATACGACATCATCCTGCGCAGCGACCCGGCCTCCTGGGCCGACGTACGCAAGGTGGTCATGGAGTACCACCCCGTCGAGGGGCACAGCCTCGATGAGCTCCTGAAGTTCTTCTCCGCCGTCGGCATCGAGGAGACCAGCCACGACCCCGGCACCCGAGCGGGTCTCGGTGTCATGTGGCTCGCCCGGACGGCTCCGTGACCCAGAGCGACCACGCAGCCACCGACCAGACGCTCGCCAACCGACTGCGAGAGCGAGCGAAGCTCCTGGTCAGGGGGGCGCTGTCCAAGGCCGACCTGGATCTCTCGCGCAGCCCTTACCCGCGGCGGCTCGTGCGCTCGCTCGACACGGTCGGGATCGACACGGTCCTCGACATCGGGGCCAACGTCGGGCAGTACGGCCTGATGACGCGCAAGGCGGGCTTCGCCGGCCGGATCATCAGCTGTGAGCCGCTCAACGGCGCCTACGGCGAGCTCAGCAAGCGAGCGGCGCGCCACGACGGCTGGGTGCCCGTGCACACCGCGGTCGGCAGCGAGGCCGGCACGACCACCATCAACGTCTCGGCCAACTCCTTCTCGTCGTCGGTGCTCGACATGACCGAGGCGCACCTCAGCGGCGCACCCGGCTCCGGCTACATCAGCAGCGAGACCGTCGCGCTGACCACGGTCCAGGACCTGGTGAAAGAGCACTCGATCGTGCCCGCCCGGACGTTGCTGAAGATCGACACTCAGGGCTACGAGGCGGAGGTGCTCGCCGGAGCGGGTGACCTGATCGACGAGTTCGGCGCCGTTCAGCTCGAGCTCTCGTTCGTGGAGCTGTACGCCGGCCAGCGGCTGTTCGACGAGCTCTACGCGTTCATGCGCGACCACGGCCTGCACCTGCACATCGTCGAGCCCGGCTTCTCGGGTCCGGACGGCCGGATGCTGCAGATCGACGGGTTGTTCGTCCGCGACATTTAGCGAAGTTGACGTTTCGCAAAGGGCGCGAGTCTGCCTAAAATCTCGTGCTGTGACGACTGGCAATCTCACGAGCCGTGCCTTCGAGAAGGCATGGGACAAGCGCAACCCTCAGTGGGCCGAAGCAGCGGCCGCCGACGGGGTGCGACCGCACGTGGACCTGCCGGCCCGGCGACTTCCGCGCTACGTCTGGGACCGGGTGGCCATCAAGGCGCGAGCGCTGCGCAACCCGCGACACCCGTGGGTCACCGAGGACGCCCTCGCCCTGCTGGACCAGCTGCTCAAGCCCACCAACCGAGGACTCGAGTTCGGCTCGGGCGGGACCACGCCGTGGTTCGCTGCGCGGGTCGAGTTCCTCGACTCGGTGGAGGGCGGCGAGCCGTGGCACGCGGCGACGCAGAAGCATCTCGAAGAGCTCGGGGTCACCAACGTCGGTCTGCACCTGGCCTCTGGCGAAGAGCTCGGCTACGGCACTCCGGCTCACCAGGATGCCTACGTGAACGCGAACCCCGGCCTGCAGCCGGAGTCTCTTGACTTCGTGTTCGTCGACGGCGAGTACCGCGACGAGTGCGCGATCCGGGGACTGCGGCTGCTGAAACCGGGAGGCCTGTTCATCCTCGACAACGCGGAGGCGTACCTGCCGGTCGACACCCGGTCGCCGTGGCACGTGGAGCGCCCCGTCACGCCGTTGTGGGAGCAGGTGGCCGCGGAGATCGCCGACTGGCGTCGCATCTCCACCTCGAACGGCGTCTGGGACACCGTCCTCTGGATCAAGCCCTAGAGCTCAGTCCGTCGCCAGCTGACGCTCGTTGTCCTGGGCGAGGAAGTGGGACATCACGCCCTCAGCGAGCGACGGGGCTGCAATCGGCTGCTGCACCTCGATGACCACCGGCGCGGGCAGCACGACGGGCAGGGCCACGGGCAGGGCCTTGACGGCCTTGCGGCTGCGAGACCGGTCGATCAGGTCGAGCGTGCCCTGGTAGCCGAGGGGCTGCTTGAGCCCGATCACGATGAGCACCGTGTAGAGCAGGATCGAGAGGTCGAGCCGCATGGAGTACGAGTTGACGCAGGCCCGGCAGTAGGCCGCCTCGAGCGTCAGGCGCTCGGCGTCGGTGAGGGCGTCGCGGCCGACCAGCTGCGCCGGACCGGTGAGGCCGGCCTTCGTCAGGAACCGCTCGTCGGCGTTCTGGTACTCCTCGCGCAGGCAGAGCATCACGTTCTCGGGCAGCGGGCGGTTGCCGACGATGCTCATCTCGCCCTTGAGGACGTGGGCGAACTGGGGCAGCTCGGTGATGCCGCAGCGCTCGAGCAGGCGACCGACGCTGGTGTAGAGCGGGGAGCTGGGCGGGATGTTCAGGAAGCGCACGTTGTTGTCGACCGGGACGGTGGCCCGGTTGGCGACCTTGTCGGCGTTCTTCACCATGGTCCGGAACTTCACGACCCGGATGATCCTCCCGGACGAGACGCGTCGCATCGACCGGTAGAGCACGGGGCGTCCGGTGAACAAGAGCACCAGGGCGCCCGAGATCAGCAGGACCGGCACCCATGCGACAGCCGCCACGATCGCGAGCGACATGTCCAGGAAGCGCTTCCTTCTCATGGTCGTCCACCCTCTCTATCCCGCACCAGTGGAGGAGGTCCTGCCTCACGACGGCGGAGAGCGCCGCGGGAGCCCGAGAGTGACCGCAATGACAGAGATGCGCCGCGTGCGACCAGCCAGACGCGCGCATCCATACCCACGACCCGCGAGAAGGCCGGCCGCTGGCCGCCCTGCTCTGCGATGTCGGACAAACGTGTGTACGTCGTGTGCATCCGGTGCCACGGCCGCCGGCGCTCGTCCTCGCTCAGGAGGCGTCCGGGGTAGAGGACCGACAGCTCCGCGGGAGTGGAGCGCTGGGCGAGCATCTCGCGCAGCTCCTCCTCCACGAGGCACTTCCAGCCGCCGTAGTAGCGGCGGTCGTCACCGGGAGCGAGAGCGATCACGGTGGAGACCAGTACGACCCGGGCGGGGGCGCCGGGTGCGGAGTCGAGCACCTTCTGGATCAGGGCGAGGTCGCGCACGACGTTCGCGGCGTCGACCGAGGGCTCGGCGGGGCCGGGGTGCACCGGCCCGAGCGCGCAGACGTAGATGACCAGGGAGTCGGCAGCAATGTCGCGCGGCAGCGATCCGTCGACGACGGCTGCGCCGCAGCCGCGCAGCGCCGCGGTGTCCTGGTCGTCCCGCGCCACGGCGTAGACCGCGTCACCGCGGGCGGCGGCGCGGCTGATCAGGGTCTGGCCGAGTCGGGTCTTGGGGCCGAGTACGACGTGCGCGCTGGCAACACCCTGGCGGGCCGGGGCGTCTGTTCGCTCGTCCAAGACGTTGTCGGTCATCGCGCTCAGGCCCCGCTTCCGACAAGGATGCGCTCGAAGCCGTCCGCGGACCGCTCGAGTGAGAACTCCTGCTCCGCGAGGCTGCGGGCGGTGATGCCGAGCTCGTCGCGCCGGTCGCGGTCGCCGAGGAGCTCGGCGGTCCAGTCGGCGGCTTCGGACAGCGAGGCTTCGTTCGGAGGGAGCACGCACCCGCCGACCTGGTCGATCAGCTGGGCGGCGAGGTTCTCCGAGGGCATGAGGCCGATGACCGGCCGGCCCGCGCAGAGGTAGGACAGCGTCTTCGAGGGCACCGAGAACGCCCCGGCGTCCTGCTCGAGCAGCACCACCAGGATGTCGCCGGTGCCGAGGACCTCGGGGAGCCGGGAGTAGGGCTGGAAGGGCAGCAGCGTGAGGGGGACGTCGAGCCGCTCCGCTTCCGCGCGGAGTACGTCGCCGGCCGGGCCCTCGTTGACGACGACGAGCTGCACGTCGCGACCGGCGTCCGCGACCTTGCGCGCGAGTCCGACCAGGAGCTCCGGGTTGTGCTTCAGCCCGAGGGTGCCGGAGTAGAGGAGCGTGAGCTTGTCGTCGAGCTCGTGCTCGACCGCCCAGTCGTTCTTGCGCTCCACGGGCACGATCTCGTCGAGGGGAGCCCAGTTGGGGATGACGGTGACCTTGTCAGCGGTGCCCCAGGACTCGTGGACGGGCACGAAGGAGTCGGCGATCGCGACGATGGCCGCGGCCCGGCGCGAGATGAACTTCTCGCCGATCGTGAAGGCGCTCGCGACCAGGCGGAAGCCCCGTCCGAGCTTGGCGCCGGCGAAGGACTTCACGGCGATGGAGTAGACGTCCTGGTGCCAGAGCACCCACCGCTGGCGCAGCACGAGCGCCGCGACCGAGAAGACCAGGAGAGTCGGGATCTGCACGTTGCTCAGGAGCGTCACTTCGGGCTTGACCCGGCGCACGTGGCGGGCCAGCTCGAGGCCCATCCGCAGCTCCTGGGCCAGCCGGCGTACGAAGTGGTGCTTCTCGATGGCCACCCCGGCGCCGAGTGCCTCGAAGGTGATCGACTCGCCGGGCTCGGCCGTCAGCCGGCCCCTGCCCGAGACGTAGCCCTCGTAGTAGGAGTGCGTGACCTCGTGACCGCGCCGGGACAGCTCCCGGCTCAGCTGCACCTGGAACGGGTGACCGCTCCAGTCGTGGACGAGGATGCGCACGGTGGTCGCCTTCAGCCCTGTGAGCGCTTGACCTGGTCGTAGACCCAGGCGTAGGTCTTGGCCAGGCCGTCGGCGAGCGAGATCGACGGCTCCCAGCCGTAGGTCTCGAGGATCTGCGTGTTGTCGGAGTTGCGACCGCGCACACCCTGCGGAGCGTCGAGCTTGTAGTTGCGCTCGCACCGGATGCCGGCGATGCCCTCGACGATGTCGACCAGCTGGTTGATGGACACCAGCTCGGAGCAGCCGAGGTTGACCGGCTCGGCGCTGTCGCCGGCGAGGATCATCTGCGATCCCTGCACGCAGTCGTCGATGTACATGAAGCTGCGGGTCTGCTCGCCGTCGCCCCAGATCTCGATCTCGTGGTTGCCGGAGATCGAGGCCTCGGCGATCTTGCGGCACACGGCGGCAGGCGCCTTCTCGCGACCGCCGGTCCAGGTGCCCTCGGGCCCGTAGACGTTGTGGTAGCGGGCGACCCGGTTGGTCATGCCGAAGTCCTCGGCGAAGTGGCGGCACATCCGCTCGGTGAAGAGCTTCTCCCAGCCGTATCCGTCCTCGGGCATCGCCGGGTAGGCGTCGGCCTCCTTGAGGGCAGTGATGTCGGTGTTGGTCTGCTTGTCGGCGGCGTAGACGCACGCGGACGAGGAGTAGAAGTAGCGCTCGACGCCGTGGTCGCGCGCCGCCTGGAGCATGTGGGTGCTGGTCAGCACCGTCAGCATGCACAGCGCCTTGTTGTTCTCGATGAAGCCCATGCCGCCCATGTCGGCGGCGAGCATGAAGACCTCGCGCGCTCCCTCGGTCGCGGACATCGCGTCACCCAGCAGGGAGAGGTCTGCCCTGGATGTTCTCGGCGTCGGGGTGCACCTGGTACCACTCCGACTGGGGCTTCACATCGACCGAGCGAACGGTCTTGCCCTGCGCGAGGAGATCTCCTACAAGCGCGCCGCCGATGAATCCACCCCCACCAGCCACCAACACGTCCACGACTTGACCCGTCACGGTGCTGCCCTCTCTCCCGGCCCCATGTCCCTTTACGTTTGCTAACAGACTCCCAACGAGCGTTGTTAGCGAACGTCACGCGCCCAACGAGAACGTGTTCTGACTTAGTGACATAGGCTCAGTTGGATGAGGCGCGCGTTCATAACAGGCATCACCGGACAGGACGGCTCCTACCTGGCCGAACTGCTCCTGGACAAGGGCTACGAGGTGCATGGTCTAGTCCGGCGGTCGTCCCTGCTCAACCGCAGTCGGATCGACCATCTGCACGACGACGAGCGCCTCCACCTGCACTACGGCGACCTGACCGATGGGGTCAGCCTGGTCAACCTGGTCCGCAAGATCGAGCCGCACGAGGTCTACAACCTCGGCGCGATGAGTCACGTCAAGGTTTCGTTCGAAATGCCGGACTACACCGCCTCGACCAACGCGATCGGCACCCTCCGCTTGCTGGAGGCCATCCACGCCGCCGGACTCGACTGCCGCTTCTACCAGGCGTCCACCTCGGAGATGTTCGGCTCGACGCCTCCGCCGCAGAACGAGGAGTCGAAGTTCCACCCCCGCTCGCCCTACGGCTCCTCGAAGCTGCAGGCGCACTGGGTCACCATCAACTACCGCGAGGCCTACGGGCTGTTCGCGGTCTCCGGCATCCTGTTCAACCACGAGTCACCCCGGCGGGGCGAGAACTTCGTGACCCGCAAGATCACCCGGGCCGTCGCGGCCATCTCGGCCGGGATCCAGGACCACGTCGAGCTCGGCAACCTCGACGCCGTACGCGACTGGGGCTTCGCGCCCGAGTACGTCGAGGGCATGTGGCGGATGCTCCAGGCCGAGGAGCCCACCGACTACGTGCTGGCCACGGGGGTCGGCACCACCGTGCGGGACTTCTGCGCCGCCGCCTTCAGTCACGCGGGCCTGCGGTGGGAAGACCACGTCAAGCACAACGAGAGCTTCGAGCGCCCGGCCGAGGTCGACGCGCTGATCGGCGACGCCAGCAAGGCCCGCACCGAGCTGGGCTGGGTCGCCAAGACCCATGCACCGGAGCTGGCCGCGCTGATGGTCGACGCCGACACCGAGGACGTCAACCGGCTGCTGCAGGGCCAGCCGAACCCTAGGCCCTGAAGAAGACCCCGTCGGCCTGCAGCATCGCGCCGCTGGGGTTCGTGAACCCCTGGGCCAGCGCGACCATTCGGAAGCCGTGGTCGTAGGCGAACGAGATCGCCTCGTCGACGAGCATCCCGCCGGAGTAGAGCGGCACGAAAGAGAGCTCGAGCTGGAGTCCGGCGCAGGCCTCGAGGGTCGTGCCCCCGCCGGCCAGCACCTCCCGCTCGAAGCCCTGGGTGTCGATCTTCAGGAACAGCCGCGAGTCGGGGGAGAGGTGTTCGGACGCGACGTCGTCGAGCCGGGCCACGGCGATCTCCTCCTGGCCGACGTAGCCGACGTGCGGAGCGGCCGCTCGATGCTCGTCCGCCATCGGGAGCAGCGAGCTGCTGTCGCTGTTGGTGGCGATGTTGATCATCTGCTTGCCCGGGGTGCTGCCGAGCGCTGTGTTGACGCAGGTCCAGTTCTGGTCACCGGCAGCGGCCGCCACCAGGTCGGCGTACGCCGCCGCGATCGGCTCGAAGGAGACGATTCGGCCCTGGTAGCCGAAGTCGCGGAGCTCGCGGGCGTATCCGCCCCGCGCCGCGCCGACGTCGAGTACGACGTCGATCCGGTGCTCGGCCAGCGCGGCCTGTCGTCGCCAGGCCGGGTGCCGTTGCACTGCCAGGCCACGACGCGCCAGACCTCGCATGACGGCTGTGCTCAGCCTCGACATCGGCCGTTCCTCTCACCCTGCGCTGCGGACACGGCAAGATAGCGTCCCATGTCCTCGCTCACCACGTCGGCGGGCCTCGGCTTCCGCGACCTCGTCTTCTCTGACCTCCTGCGCTACCGACCGCACGGCCGGCCGTCGTGGGCCGGGCGTGCTGATGCGCTGCCTCTCCAACCCGGGGATGATCGCCTCGATCATCCTGCGCGCCCAGCAGATGGCGATGCGCAAGGGCCGGGTGCGCACCGCGTTCCTCCTGCGCACGATCGGCATGGTGCTGGTCAGCGCCGACTTCGTCCCGGGCATGGACGTCGGGCCCGGGCTGCTCATGCCGCACCCCAACGGCATCGTCATCGGCAACGGACTGAAGGTGGGCGCCAACGTCTCCTTCGGCGGCGGCGTCACCGCAGGTGTGAAGCAGCCGGACGTTCCAGCCGACGAGGACGGCTACCCGGTCATCTGTGACGGAGCGATCGTGCTCGCGCACGCGGTGCTGGTGGGTCCGGTCCGGGTCGGCCGGGGCGCCCAGATCGGCGCGAACTCCGTGCTGCTGTCGGACGCGCCCGACTACGCGGTGATGTTCGGGGTCCCGGCCAAGAAGGTCGCCACCCGCAAGGCCGTGCTGCCGGGGTCATTCGAGGAGCTCCCACCGCTCGACGCGGCGGCCTCGGACTGACAGTCCCGGAGTCGTCGTCCTCCCGACGGCGCGATTGTGCGGCCTCCGGCGACGCCGGCGAGAGTCGATCCGCTACGCGCGCGGGCCCAACACCGACCTCGAGGCCCGCTCATGGGATTCGGTCATGACGGCCGTTTCGCTGGGATAGCCTGTGCCCGCATTCGTCACAGGAGGAGATCGCATCAACATGGCCAGCAAGTCTGCCGAGCAGGTCGTCCGGGACTTCGTCTCGCGGGTCAAGCCCGAGGCGCCCGCCCTGGAGCTCGACACTCCGCTCTACGCCGACGGCGTCGGCCTGGACTCCCTGGAGGCCGCCGAGCTGTCCGCGACTCTCGAGGACGAGCTGGGCTCCGACCCGTTCACGGCCGACGAGATGCCCCAGACGCTGCGCGACATCCTGGCCTTCTACGCCGAGGTCGCGGTCGAGGCTTGATCGAGCTGCTGCGCCGCGTCGCGGGTGAGGACCCGGAGCGCGCGGCGATCGTCACGCATGACCGCACGGTCGAGCTACGGCGAGCTGCTGGCCTACGCCGAGCGCGCGGCCGGCGCCATCGCGCCGGGAGGGCGTCACCCGCTTCGCCGTCGTCGATCACGAGGCCGTGCCGGTCGTCGCCCTGCTCGCCGGCGGCTTCCGCGACCGGCGCCGCAGGCCTGCCTCTACCCGCCGGCCGAGCCGGCCGAGATCGCCGAGCTGCTCGATCGCTTCGACCACGACGTCGTGGTCACCCCCCGCGACGACCTCGAGGGCGCGCGCGTGGTCGCACCCCGACGAGTGGCTCGGCGCCGATCCGGCCGACGAGCGCCGCCGAGCCGGCACGGCTCGCGCCGCACCTGGTGCTCACCACCGGCACGACCGGCGCCCCCCGCGGCGTGATGCCACGACTGGTCGCGGCTGCTGCGCAGCACCGCGCGGATCGCAGCCCGAGCCCGACCAGCGCTGGCTGCTCGCCTACGGCGTGCACCAGTTCGCCGGGCTCCAGATCCTGCTGCACGTCTTCGCCGCCGGCGCGACCCTGGTCGCGCCGGCGCCGCGCCGCCCGCGCGAGGGCCTGCGCGCGATGCGCGAGCTCGGGGTCACCCACGCGAGTGCCACGCCGACGTTCTGGCGGTTCCTGCTCGCCGAGATGCGGGCCGATGGCGGCCCCGCGGCCAGCGCTGCAGCAGATCACGCTGGGTGGCGAGGCGATCCCGGGGCCGCTGCTCGACGACCTGCGCCGCACGTTCCCCGACGCCCGGCTCTCCCAGGTCTACGCCGCCTCCGAGTTCGGCTCCACCGGCTCGGATGCGCGACGGCCGTGCCGGGCTCTCCGCCGACGTACTCGAGCGCGGCGACGACGCCGACGTGGCGATGAAGATCGTCGACGGCGAGCTGTGGATCCGCTCCCGCACCGGGATGCTCGGCTACTACGGCGAGCCCCCGATCGACGCCCGACGCCTGGCGCGCCACCGGCGACCTGGTGGAGCTGCAGGGTGACCGCATCGTCTTCCTCGGCCGGTCCTCGGAGATCATCAACGTCGGCGGCGTGAAGGTGCACCCGCTCGACCATCGAGGAGCTGGTCAGCGCCGTCGACGGGGTCGACGTGGCCCGGGTCTACGGCCGGCCCAACCCGATGACCGGCCAGATCGTCGCGGTGGAGGTCGTCGCCGGCCCCGGCGCCGACAGCGGCGCGATCGACTCGGCCATCCGCGCCGCCTGCGCCGATTTGCCGTCAGCGGCCCGGCCCCGCAATATCCGCTTCGTCGAGACCGTCGACCAGGCGGGCAGCAAGATCGTGAGGAGAATCCCGGTGAGCAGCCATCGAGTGAGCCCCGTGTCGTCATCATCACCGGGGGGAGCCGCGGCCTCGGCGCCGGTCTGGTGCAGGCCTACCTCGACTCCGGTGACCGCGTCGCCACCTGCTCCCGCAGCACCACCGACCAGGTGGGCAGTCTGGGAGAGCGACCCGGCCACGGCCGACCGGTTCCTGTTCGTCCCGGCCGACCTCGTCCAAGTCGGCCGACGCCGAGACCTTCGTGAAGGCGGTCATCGACCGCTGGGGCCAGGTCGACGTGCTCGTCAACAACGCCGGCGTCGCCCGCGACGGCGTACTCGGGCTGACCTCCGACGACGACATCGACACCGTGGTCGACCTGAACATCAAGGGCACGCTCTACATGAGCCGCCTGGTCAGCCGCCGGATGCTGGCCCGCAAGACGCGGCACGATCGTCAACATCTCCTCGATCGTCGGCCGGTCCGGCTACCGCGGCCTCGCGGTCTACAGCGCCACCAAGGCTGCCCAGGAGGGACTCACCCGGGCCCTGGCCCGCGAGCTCGGCTCGCACGGCATCACCGTCAACGCGATCGCGCCGGGCTACCTGCGCACCGAGATGAGCCACGGTCTCGACGAGAGCCAGCTGCAGCAGATCGTCCGTCGTACGCCGGCGGGGCGGCTCGGCGAGCCCGCGGACATCGCCCGCGCCTGCCAGTTCCTCACCGACCCGGCCAACGACTACATGACCGGCCAGGTGATCGTGATCGACGGTGGCCTCACCGGCTGAGGCTGCCGGCCAACCGCCTGGTGGGTTCCCCCACGAGGTCCCGGTCACGTGGGCTAGATTTCCGCTCCGTGGTCACCCAATCTTTCGCCTCGTCCAAGCGCATTCTGGTGACGGGCGGAGCCGGCTTCATCGGGTCCCACCTGTGCCAGCGACTGCTGGATCTGGGGCACGACGTGCTGGTCGTCGACAACTTCTACTCGAGCACCCGCAGCAACATCTACGGGCTGATCAACGAGCCGCGGTTCGAGCTGATGCGCCACGACGTGACGTTCCCGCTCTACGTCGAGGTCGACGAGATCTACCACCTCGCCTGCCCGGCCTCGCCGGTCTTCTACCAGCGCGACCCGGTGCAGACGACCAAGACCTGCGTGCACGGATCCATCAACATGCTCGGCCTGGCGAAGCGGACCGGCGCGAAGATCCTGCTGGCCTCCACCTCCGAGGTCTACGGCGACCCGGAGATGCACCCGCAGACCGAGTCCTACTGGGGCAACGTCAACCCGATCGGCATCCGCTCCTGCTACGACGAGGGCAAGCGCGCGGCGGAGACGCTGTTCTTCGACTACTACCGCCAGCACCAGCTGCAGATCAAGGTCGCCCGGATCTTCAACACCTACGGCCCGCGGATGCTCCCCGACGACGGCCGGGTGGTCTCCAACTTCATCGTCCAGGCCCTGCGGGGCGAGCCGCTGACCGTCTTCGGCGACGGGTCGCAGACCCGCTCGTTCTGCTACGTCGACGACCTGGTCACCGGGTTGATCGCGCTGATGGACACCTCGGACGACGTCACCGGACCGATCAACCTCGGCAACCCCGGCGAGTTCACGATGATCGAGCTCGCCACCAAGGTGATCGACCTGCTCGGCAGCGAGAGCGAGCTCAAGTACCTGCCGCTCCCCGACGACGACCCCGTACGCCGCCGCCCCGACATCACCCGCGCCCGCGAGCTGCTCGACTGGGCGCCCACCATCTCGCTCGACGAAGGGCTCGCCACGACGGTGGCCTACTTCCGGGAGCTGGTCGGCTGATGCGCTACTACCTCGCCTGGCAGTACATCACCGGCTACTCCACGTCCGGCATGCGTGCGCTGATCGAGCAGGGCCACGACGTCAAGCTGATGTACCAGGAGGCCCTGGTCCACCCGCCGTTCAACGCGCCGTTCGACGACGCCGAGCTCACCGAGGGCATGGACGCCGTCGGCTGGACCGGCAAGCCCGACGAGGACCTCCTCCTGCGTGAGCTCGAGGCGTTCCAGCCCGACGTACTCATCGTGAACTCGTGGCACATCCCGAGCTACATGAAGGCCGCTCGGCGCTGGCGTGGGCGGGCGCTGCGGATCGTGGTGATGGACCACCAGTGGCTCGGCACACCGAAACAGTGGCTGGGCCGGGTGACCCGCAACCTCTTCATCCAGCCGGCGTTCGACGCCGCGTTCATGCCCGGCGACGAGCAGGCGGTCTTCGCCCGCCACCTCGGGTTCAAGCAGCACGAGATCATCAGCGGGCTCTACACCTGTGACAACCCGTTCTTCACCGGCCCGCAGGATCCGCCGCGCAACTCCTTCCTCTTCGTCGGCCGGCTGGTCGACGTCAAGGGCGTCGACGTCCTGGCCGAGGCCTACCGCACCTACCGCGCGTCAACCGACGACCCCTGGCCGCTCGTGGTGGCGGGGATCGGGGACATGGACCAGGAGCTGAAGGCGATCGACGGCGTCGAGCTGCTCGGCTTCGTCTCGCCCAAGGAGCTCCCCGACGTGATGGCGGCGTCCGGCTGCCTGCTGCTGCCCAGCACGTTCGAGCCGTGGGGCGTGGTCGTCCAGGAGGCGGCCGCCGCCGGACAGGCCGTGATCTGCACCAGCACGTGTGGAGCGGCTTCGCGGCTGGTCCTCGACGGCTACAACGGTCGCGTGGTGACTCCGCGACGGGCGGACGAGCTGGCCTGCCGCGATGAGCTGGGTGGCGGACGCCGACCCGGAGCACCGCATGGCGATGAGCGTCCGCAGCAGCGAGCTGGCCAGGCAGTACACCCCGACCCGGTGGGCCGAGCACCTGACGGACAAGTGCCACGAGCTGCTCCCCGAGAAGGTCCCTGGCTGGCACGCGGGCCCGACCGCAGGCTGAGCAGGAGCGCGCGCATGCGAACCTACGGCCCCGGCAATCCCTTGGTGTTCAGCCACATCCCGAAGACTGCCGGCACGTCGCTGAGCGCCGCTCTCGACCAGGTGCTGAAGCCGGAGGTCGCGGTGCACGGAGGCATCGACACCGCGCTCTTCGGCGGCTACGACGACATCGACGGCGTCTCGGCCGCGTTCCGGGCGGGCATCTACTTCTCGCCCGACGAGCTGCCCGCCGACGCGACCCTCGTGACCGCGCACATCGCGCCCGGCACCACGACCGTCCGCTACCCCGGCGCGGATCACATCACTGTGCTGCGCACTCCCCAGGTCCGGCTGCTTTCGCAGTGGCTGCACAGCCGCTCCCTCTCTGAGTTCACGCTCCGTCACTGGGGCCCGTCCGGCGACGCGTTCCGGGCCGGCCGCCAGCCGTTGCTCACCTACCTGAACAACCCCAAGGTGGCGCCCAGCGTCGACAACACGATCACGCGCTTCCTGGCGTGGCCGCATCCCGCACTTGCCCGGATGGAGTTCATCCCGGAGTCCGACGACGACGCGCTCGTCGAGGCCGCGATCGCCCGGCTCGACTCGTTCGAGCACGTCAACCTGGTCGAGAACCCCGCGTTCATGGCGGACCTCTCCGCGTGGCTCGGCGCCGAACTGCCGGACACCCAGCTCAACGAGCGGACCTCGGTTCTGCCCAAGATGCGCCCCGATCTGACCAAGGGCTGGACGCCGAGACCCGCGCCCTCCTCGACCATCGCTGCCGCCTCGACGTACGCGTCTGGACCTACGTCGCCGATCGGGTGCTGCCCGATGCCGACTCCGCCGCGGCGCTCGAGGAGGCGTTCCAGCGAGCCGTCGGGCGCTACGCCGCGATGCTCCAACACCCCTACGACGCCAGCCTGGTCAGGCGCGTCGTCGAAGGCCTCTACGAGATGAAGGCACGTCTTCCCGGCAACAAGTCTGTCGGCTGAAGGCTCGCGATAGTCTCGCCGCGTGTCAGGGATCTCGGTCATGCAGAACCTCCAACAGGTGCGCCGTCTGGTGCCGGTCCGCCACGTCCCGAGGCTCGTCGAACGCCGCCTCAACCAGCTCTGGGAGAACGACGAGTTCCGCGCGTCCCAGGAAGCCGAGATGGAGTTCTTGGTCGGTCAGTCCGAACGCGCCGGCGAGGTCCCGCAGCTGGCCCGTGCCTACACCGAGCAGATGATGATCCGCGCCCACATGCGCTGGCACCCGAGGGCGATCACGCGCCAGCGGGTGAAGGGGATCGAGTGGCTGACCAGCCGTCGTGACCAGAGCCGCGGCGCGATCCTCAGCTTCACCCACCACCACCGCTACGACGGCATGTTCGGCTCGGTGGTGCACGCCGGCTCTCCGCCGCTGACCATGGTGATCACCGAAGCCATTGCCCAGCCGGAGGCGGGCATCGCGTTCGCCCAGCACCTGCGGGTGGCCTCGCGCGGCGGCACCTTCGTCAACGCCGAGAGCGGCACCAAGGAGCTGGCCGCCCTCCTGAGCAACCCGAGCACGATCCTGGCGCTGGCCCCTGACTTTCCAGGCCGCACTCCGGTGACCTTCCTCGGGCGCAAGATCCTGGCCCCGTTCGGCACCGCGCGGCTCGCCGAGCTGACCGACAGTCCCGTCGTCCTGGTCACCGCCCGGCGCGATTCCGAGGGGCCCTACGTCCAGGTCCACGAGCCGCTCGAACCGAAGGACTTCGCCGATCCGGGCGCGCTGCTCGAGGAGATCCTGCGGCTGCACGGCGAGGCGATCCTCGACTGGCCCGAGGCACTGGAGTCACCACGGGCGAGATTCGGCGAGATCACCGGCGAGTAGCCGCGCCCCTTGCTACTCTCCGCGGGTGCGCGCGGGACTGATGGCGAAGGCGGTCGACCTCCGCGAATACTCGAAGAGGGTGGTGCCCCTTCGGCACATCGACGCCGTCGTCGAACGACGCGTCGGCCGGCTCTGGGACAACGAGCAGTACCGCGCCATGCAGGAGCTGCAGATGCGCTACCTGCTCGAGCACACCGAGCGCGCCGACGAGGTTCCGGAGCTGGCTCGGAAGTTCGCGGAGTACGCCCTGATGCGGACCTATCTCCGGTGGCACCCGGCCCAGGAGCTGCACCAGCCGGTCCGCGGCATCGAGTGGCTGACCACCAATCGGGACCCCGACCGCAGCATCATCCTGAACTTCATGCACCACGGCCTCTACGAGGGGCTGTTCACCTCGTTGCGCAACGCCGGCGCACCCATCACCATCCTGGGGACTCCGAAGCTGCTCGGATCCGAGACGCCGACCGGGCTCAAGCAACACATGAAGCTGGTCCGCAAGGGCAATGAATACATCACCGCGACCGGTGGCGTCGACCACATCCAGGCGAAGGTGCGACCCGGCATGAAGATGGCGATCGCGTCGGACGTGCCGGGACGCACCGAGGTGACCTTCCTCGGCCGGCGGGTGCTGGCCTCCTTCGGCGCGGCGCTCATCGCCAACAACACCAACAGCCAGGTCGTCATCGCGACCTCGCGCCGTGACGACGACGGGCACGGCTACATCCAGATTCACGAGCCGCTGGAGCCGAAGAGCTTCACCGAACCGAAGGATCTGCTCGACGAGATCCTCCGCCAGCACGGCGAGGCCGTGCTGGCCTTCCCGGAAGCGGTCGACATGCCTCGGGCACGGTGGGGGATCGTGGAGGAGTGAGCAAGCACCGCGGCTCGCCGGCCAAGGCGGGTCCGAAGAAGCAGATGCTGCTCAGCGGGGGCGTGCGCCTCGTAGGTTTCGTCCCCCAGGCGATCGGCACGCTGTTCGCCAGCGGACTGATCCTGACCCACTTCGGCCTGCACGAGTTCACCATGTACGCCCTCGTCATGTCGGTGATGGCGCTGATCCCGCTCAACAACCTGGGCGTCGGCGCCTCGGTCACCCAGGCGATCGCGGCCCACGGGCCGGAGGACGACCGCGCCGTACGCGCCACGCTGACCGCTGCGCGCGTGCTCACCATCTCCACGCTCGTCCTGGCGCTGGCGTCCACCGGGCTCGGCGTCGCAGGGTTGTGGCCGAAGCTGCTCGGCGACGCCTCCGGTGCCAACACGTTCACGGCGATCGCCCTGGTCGTCTATGCGATCGGCTTCGTGCCCGGGCTCGCCCAGAGCGTCCTCCTGGGAGCCGAGCGCAACCACGTCTCGCTCGTGGTCGGGTCGTTCCTGGCTCCGTTCTCGCTGGTCATGGTGATCTTGATGATCGTCCTCGACCTCGACGAGCGGATGGTCGTGATCACGCCCCCGTTGTCGCTGCTGCTGGTCAACCTGATCACGATGGCGCTCAGCCTCAGGCTGGTGCGGTTCCCGTGGTTGCGGATCCTGCGCGAGATCCCCTGGCGCGGTCGCTACCCGGGCGCCCGGATCCGCTCGCTCGCCTGGCCGATGCTGATCACGTCGGTGTGCGTTCCGATGGCCTTCGTGAGCGACCGCATCGTGCTCAGCCACGTCTCGACCCAGGAGGCCGTGGCCAACTACTCGGTCGTGCTGCAGCTCTGCGGCCCGATCATCGCGCTGATCGTGGCCGCGGCCCAGCCGCTGTGGCCGATGTACACGAAGGCGCGGGCGGCAGGGGAGCGCGGCCCGACGCTGACCAAGATCTTCATCGCCTTCGGCGGCGGGACGTTCGTGCTGAGCGCCGGGCTGGTGCTCTTCGCCGACCCGATCGGCACGTTGATCGGCGGCGACCGGATCAACCTCGGCTACTTCCTGCCCACCATGGCCGCGCTGGTGATGTGCCTGCTCGCCATCGCCTACCCGCTCTCGATGAGTCTCGTTGACCCCGCCGGCGCGCGGTTCGTGGCCGTCTGTGCGGTGCTCACGGTGCCCGCCAACGTCGCCATGTCGATCTGGCTCTCCCGCGAGCTGGGTGCACCAGGGCCACTCGTCGCGCTGCTCATCGTCAGCACGACCGTCCAGGTCATCCCGATCCTGCTCTACTCACGACGCCGCGAGCGGTCCGGCAAGCTGATCGTGGTCACCGAGCCGGAAGACACCGAACGGGTCGCCGCAGCGTCGATCGGGATCCCGCTCGCCTAGGTGGGCTAGCGGCCGAGCACCACGGCCGCGAACTCGTCGGCCGTGGCGGGCGGCACGCTGCTACGTCGGGGGGCGCCGGCGGGACGGTCGAACACCCGCTTGATCGCGGCGGCCAGGCTGGCCGGCTCGAGCTCGGCCAGCTCGCCACCATCGGTGGCGCGCAGCTCGCGGGCGCGCACCCGGGACCCCGCCGAGACGACCGGCACGTCCGCGGCCAGCGCCTTGCCCATGATCCCGCTCGGGCCGTTGTTGGTGAGTGCGATCGGGGCCACGTCGACCGCCGCGATCAGCTTGTCGAGCAGGGTGTTGTCGAGGAAGCCGTCGAAGGTCAGCACCCGCGCGCGCTCTTCGTCAGGCAGCGCCTCGATCCAGGCCTTCACCTCCGGCTCGATCACCCCGGCCAGCAGCAGGTCGGCGTCAAGATTGCCTTCCTGCAGGGCCTCGAACACGAGGCGGGCGTTCTTCCGCTCGGAGATGAGCCCGAAGATCCCGACCAGCTTGCGGTTGACGGGGAGCCCGAGCTCGGCGCGCAGGGCGGCGCGGTCTCGCGAGTGGGACCCGCAGATCTCGGGGTCGCGGGCACGCTTGACCAGCCAGCCCTTGTGCATGTCGTCACGGCCGGCGAAGCCGGCGGCCCGGTGCAGGGTGCGGTTGGCCCTCGTGACCACGGTCAGCAGCGCCTTGGTGACCCGCAGCTTCACCTGGACCGGGTCGGTCAGCGGCACGCGGGCCGGGTAGCGGGTGTAGAAGAAGACGACCTCGGGACGCTTCGCGAGGCCCCGGAAGGCCCGCGGGGCGAGCCGCCACCAGTGCTTCAGCGTCTGGTCGGCGTCCATCACGACGACCGTGCGGACGTCGTCGGTGCGGCAGCGGTCGGCGATGGCCTCGAGCATGCTCGCCGTGGGCGGGTACGGCTCGTCGTAGACCTCGACGGCCTCGAGCCGGACGTCGGCGAGATAGACCTTGAAGGCGTCGCTCGTCACCGCTCCGCTGGAGGTGAGCAGGACGACGGCGTCGCCGTCGCGCTGGGCCCGGAGCGCGACGTTGGCCACCGCCTGGAAGCGGTGACCGCTCGGGTCTGGCTCGACGAGGAGCGTGGTCGGCATGGGCGGAATCCTAGTGTCGTGAGTCGGGAGTCGTTATGCGGTTGGCGTGTTCAGGGTGTGTGCATTCGCAAGGCGCCGGAGCGCTGCCATGCTGGGCGCACGTCGAGCGACGGCAACGCCGCGAGGTGCGTGCCATGGGCGCGCGAAGCGCGCAAGGACTTGCGACTCACGGCACTACTTTCTGATGTCGTCGAGCATGCGCGAAAGGGCGGGTACGTCGACCTCGATGTCGCGCACGATGGTGGCGGCCCGCCCGCGGCGGGGTGCCTTGCCGTGGGCGGTGAGGTAGCGGTAGTTGAGGCCGGGGATGCCGGAGATCAGGCGCCAGTAGTCGGGCAGCAGGCAGCCGACGGGGAACAGCTCGATCACGTTGGCGCCGGGACTCGCGAAGGCCAGGTTGGCGAGCGCGGCGCCGTGGGTCGCGACGATGACCTCGGCGTTCGCGAAGGTCCGGATCTGCTCGACGACGGTCATGGTGCCGGGGTCGACGAGCACGAACCCATGCGACTCGAGGAGGGCGGTCACCTTGTCGTCGTTGAGGACCGTGCGGTTGTTGGCCGACGGCCCGCGGGTGACGTAGATCCGCTGCCGGGGGCCGGTGAGGTCGACCTGGGGGAGCAGCCGGTCGCGCAGCCACTGCACGGCCCAGGGCGGGTTCACCTCGGACATCGCCGGCGGGGCCGGCACGACCAGCACCTCCGCCCTGACGTGCGGGTGCTCGACCGCGTCGATGATGGAATCGGCCGGCAGGCCGGCCAGCTCGAGCAGCTGCCGCTGGAACGGCGGGCCGGTCACCGACGCATACCAGCGTTCGGGGGTCGGGATCGCCGGTGTCTGCTCGAGGACGCCGAGCTTGACGATCACGTCCATCAGGAAGTGGTAGTAGTTCACGTCACCGCGGGCCGCCAGTACGCCGAGCCGGCCGTCGACCTGCAGCGGCGGTCCCGGGAACGGGTTGAGGAACACCGGGTGCTCGCGGGGCTTGCGGGTGCCGAAGTACCAGCTGACCTCCTGCACCAGGTCGCCGCGGCCGCTGACCACCGCGTGGTGCGGGCCGAGCACCCGCCCGCCCGGCAGCTCAGCGACACCGATGGCGGCGAACGACTCTCCGTCGCTGGGGTCGGTCAGCGGCATGTCCGCCGGCACACCCTCCATGGGCGGCCGCTTGACCACCTCGGCGGCTCTAGCCTCGACGTAGCGGCCCCCGGTCGACACGGCGGCCTCCGCCAGCGTCGGCACGATGCCGCTCGGCAGCTGGCCGTCTCGCATCCGCGACAGCGCCTGGTTGGTCGGTGCCGCCAGCCGGGTCGCGGTCGTGTACATCGGCTTCAGATAAGGGAAAAGCGGTCGCAGCATTGGGGGAAGCCGGACCATGACGCGAGAGCCTAATGGTCATCATCCGGAGTGGCCGCGAGGGTCCGTCGTTGCGTGATCTAATTCCCGCATGCCTGCTCGCTCTCGCGTCTTTTCGCAGCGCCCACTGATGGTCAACCTGGGCTCGGGACCGCACGGTCCGGAGACCTGGGTGAACCTCGACCGCTCGCCCACCATGCTGCTGCGGCACGTTCCGCGCTCTGCCCGCATGCTGCGTCGGATCGGCCTGATCGGAGAGCAGCACCTGGTCCCGTGGGAGCCCCACATCGTGCGGCAGGACCTGACCAAGCCGCTGCCGTTCGCCGACGGCTCGGTCGACGCGGTCTACTCCTCCCACTTCTTCGAGCACATCTACCTGAGTGACGCCGAGGCGATCACCAAGGAGTGCTACCGAGTGCTCCGCCCGGGCGGCGTACTCCGCCTCGCGCTACCGGACGGCGAGGCGTGGGCCCGCGAGCTGGTCGAGGCCGGCGACGACCCGGAGGGCGAGGCCGGCCGTCGCTACCACATGCGTCTCGGGTCTCACCCCGAGGAGCGGCCGAGCGGCAAGCGCGCGCTGACCTTCAAGATCGGCGGTCACATCCACCGGTGGCAGCCGACCCGCGGCATGGTGCGGGGCATGCTCCTCGCCGCAGGGTTCGCCGACGAAGAGATCTCCGAGCGGAAGTTCCTGGAGGGCGACCTGCCGGAGCTCGAGGAAGTCGAGACCCGCGAGGAGAGCTTCTTCACCGAGGCGCGTCGGACCAGCTGAGAATCTCCGCGGCGAGCGCGGTGCCGATCGCCCGGTGGGCGTCCGGCGTGAAGTGCCCGCCGTCCGGGACGATGTCCTGACCTTCGGCGACCAGCGGCGCCAGTGCCGCTTGCGTCGAGAAGAGCCGGACGTTGGGCTTGTCGGTACGACGAACCGCCTCCGCCAGCGCCGCGTTGAGCTGCTCGAGGCGCGCGCCGATCCCAGGAAACCAGGTCTGCCACTTCTCACCGGCGGGGCTCAGCTCGAGGACCAGCACCAGCGGACTGCCGATCTTCTGGATCTGCCGGATCAGCTCCTCGAGGTCGTCCGCGAACCTCGCGGCCCGGCGCCGGAACAGGCTCGGCGGCGCCACCCGGTCGAGGCGCTGCTGGATGCGGGCCAGGATCTGCCAGAACGGGCGGAGCACGAAACGTCGGTAGGTCTCGCGGACCCGGCCCGGCCGCCCCAGCAGCGAGTGGGCGTGGCGCTCCATCCACCGCGGCAGGAACAGGTGCACGGCCTCGAACAGCCCGTAGTTGAGCACCACGACGTCGGGCGACCACGCGAAGACCTGGCTCTCCCAGTTCCTCAGCCCCAGCCGCACCGGTTCGGAGGTGGCCGCGAGGTTGCGGATCTCAACGGGCCGGCCGGCCTGGAGGAGCATCGCCTCGGTGACTCGGGCGTAGGTGAAGTCGGATCGCGGGCCGCCCATCCACGAGATCCAGTTGGCCGATGACGACCCCTTGACCAGAACGCGCAGGCGCGGCTCCAGCCGACTGCCGGAACGGCTCACCTGTCCGTGGACTGGAGCGTCGGGGCCGTCTCCCTGCGCAGATGGGGCTCGCCCGCTGCCCAATCGAGGATCACGTCCGCCAGGGCGTTGCCGATCGCGCGGTGGGCGTCGGGGGTGTAGTGCCCACCATCGGGGCAGACCTCGAAGCCGGCCTCGACGAAGTCGACCAGGAAGTCGTTGGTCGCGAAGTGGAGCACGTTGGGGAGGTCGACGCGGCGGACGACGTCGGCGAGTGCCTCGTTCATCACCGCGGTCCGCTCCGTCATGCCGGGGAACCAGTTTTGGAACGGAGGTCCCGGAGGCGTCAGGTCCATGATGATCACCAGCGGGCTGCCGATCATCTGGATGCGCTCAGTGAGACGGACGAGGTCGGCGGCGACGCGGCGCGGGCGGGACCGGAACATCGTCGACGGCAGCGCCCGGTCGAGGCGGCGCTGCAGGCGGGCCAGCGACTTCCAGAACTTGTGGATCACCACGCGGTACGGCGAGCGGATCCGGCCCGGGCGCGCAGCCAGGCTGTTGGCGTGCCGCTCCAGCCGCTGCGGCAGGAACAGGTGGACGGTCTCGAAGTGGCCGTAGTTGAGCACCACGACGTCCGGGGACCAGCTGAAGATCTCGCCTTCCCAGTTCTTGAGGGCGGTCTTCGTACGCTGCGATGCCACCGCGGTCGTCTTCACGTCGGCGGCCTGTCCGCTGGCCAGCAGCGCTGCTTCGAGCGCGCGGGGGTAGGCGAAGTCGCTCCGCGGGCCGCCCATGTAAGAGACGGTGTGCACCGTCGAGGCGCCCTTGACCAGGACGCGGATCGGAAGCGGCAGCGGCGCGTTGCTCACGACCTCTTGTCCTTACCGTCCTTGCGACGCCCGGGGGCGCTCTCCTCGTAGTAGTAGTAGTAATAGCTGTTGGTCGCCCGGCGCGGGATCATGTTGACCACGACGCCGAAGAGGCGACCGCCGACCTGGTTGAGCCGGGCGATGGCCTCGGCCAGCTGGTCGCGGGTGGTCTTGCCGTGCTTGATCACCAGGATCGTGCCGTCGGCCAGGGTGGCCAGCACCGAGGCGTCGGCCACGGGCAGCAGCGGCGGGGCGTCGATGATGACCATGTCGTACTCGTTGCGGAGCTTCTTCACGAGGTCGTGGGTGACCCGGGACTGCAGGATCTCCGTCGGGTTGGGCGGCTTCGCACCGCTCGCCAGGAAGTGCAGGCCGCTCGGCTCGTGCACCTGGATGGCGTCCTGGAGCTCGGCCTTGCCGACCAGGATCGTGGTCAGGCCGACCGCGGCGTCGAGCCCCAGCAGGCCCGCGACACGGGGCCGGCGCAGGTCGGCGTCGATGACCAGGGTCCGGCGTCCGGTCTGAGCCAGCGCGACCGCCAGGTTGGTCGACGTCATCGTCTTGCCCTCGCCGGGCACGGCGCTGCTGATCACGAGGCAGCGCGGCTGGTCGTCGAGGTCGAGGAACTGCAGGTTGGTGCGCAGCAGCCGGAACGCCTCCGTGCGTGGCGCGAACGAGCCGAGGTTGGTCAGGAGGGGGCTCGAGCCGATCTCCTTGTCGAACCCGACGCTCGCCAGCACGGGCGCTGCGGTGACCTCCTTGATGTGCTCCTGGGCTCCGATCGTCCGGTCGAGGATGTCGCGGGTCAGCGCGGTTGCCACCCCGATCAGGAGTCCGACCAGCCCCGCGACGGCGAGGTAGAGGACCGTCTTCGGGGCCACCGGTTTGGAGTTGTACGTCGCGGTGTCGGTGACCGAGGCGAGGATCTGCGCCTCGTCGGCGCCGGCGGGGGTCTCGACGCGGGTGAGGTATTCGGCGTAGCTCTTGGCCAGCCAGTCGGCGTTGCGCTGGGCGTGGCGAGCGTCGGTGTCGCGCACGGTCATCTCGATCAGGGTGGTGTCCGGGACCACCTCAGCCTTGACCCGGTCGGCGAGCTCCTCAGGCGACTCGCTGAGATCGAGGTCGTCGATGACCCCCTCCATCAGCTCGGTGCTGGTCGCGAGGTCGGCGTAGGTGGAGACGCGCCCGGCAGCGAAGAAGCTGATGGCGGTCACGTCGGTGGCGTCCGCTGCGTTCACCGAGACAAAGATCCGGGCCTTCGACTCGTACTGAGGCGTGGTCTGCCAGGAAATCACCCCCGCAATCGCCAGCGCGACGACGACGATCGCCACCATGCTGAGCCAGCGTCGGCGGATCACTTTGAAGAACTGCTTGAAGTCCACTCTGAGCCTTTGGTCGATCGTGGCGGGGGGCGGTCCGAACCAGAGGATCGTAAGCCACAGGGGAGCGACGCACAGACACGTCTCCGGTGTCGCTCGGGGACTAACGTTTCCGACTCGTGATCGTTATTGGGATTGCACGGTTCTCAGCGTTCGGTGTTGCTAGTCTCAGCACGCACTCGTGGGGGTGCCTTAGATCGGAGTAAAGGGCCATGAAGTTTCGGATCGGCTTGGTCGTCGGTGCTGTTGCCTTCGGGCTCGCTCTGGTGAACCCCTCGGGGGCCTCCGGCTCCACTATTTCAGCGGGCGCCGCGGCTGCCGCTGACCCCTACCCGCGCACCGTGAAGACGATCTGTGACGCTCGCCGGCTGAAGAACCCCTACCGGGCGGGCAAGAAAGAACGCTTCCGGATGATCATCATCGAGAACTCCACCGACCTGCCGCGGGTGAGGCTCAGCTACATCAAGCAGCGGCAGCGGCCGGACGGCACCTACAAGACCGTCCGCAAGTACCGTCCCAAGCGCTACTACCACGGCAAGCCGATCAACCTTCCGTTCCAGACCACGCGCAACGGCAAGTACCGCATCATCGTGCGCACGAACTTCGGGCCGAAGTCCCAGTTCCGCAACTGCCAGGACAGCATCACGTTCCGCGTTGCGGGTGGCAACAGCCCCCGTCCTGGTGATGGCCCCAACCAAGGCAACGGCAACCAGAACGGCAACGGCAACGGCGGCCAGCTGCCTGGCACCGGCCAGCGCGAGGACTGAGCTCCCGGCAACTGCCCTGACCGTCACGACGATGAGCAGGGAGGCGTGTGGTCGTGCCTGAACGCCGCCGCCGGCGGGTGGGCGCACGCCGCCGCCGTCGTATTTTGATAGCCGCCGCGATCGCGGCGGGTCTGGCCGCCATCGCCATTGCGTGGTTCGCGTGGGTCGCCTCGCACGTCAACTCGGACCTGCAGGACGCCGAGAACGACGCCCACGCCCTCAGCGACGCCCTCAGCGAGGGCGATGCCGAACGTGCCCGGGAGGTGCTGGCCGACTTCCAGGAGCACAGCAGCTCCGCCGCCGACAGCACCGACTCACTGACCTGGGGCCTGTTCGAGAGGGTGCCGTTCTACGGCGACGACGCCCGGGCGGTGGCCGCCGTCTCCGAGGTGCTGGTGAGCCTCGGCGAGGACGGGATCGAGCCCCTCCTCGACTCGGCCGACGAGATCTCGGCCCGCGCCTACTCCCCGAAGCGCGGACAGTTCCCGCTCGCCGACATCGCCGCGCTCGAGGCGCCAACGATCGCCAGCTACGAGGCGTTCCACGCCGCGTCCGGCGAGCTCGCGGCGTACGACTCCGAGGACTTCGTCGCCCCCTTGGCCAGCTCCTTCAACGGGCTCCGCGACCAGATCGACGCGGCCGAGGTGGCCCTGGGCACTGCTGCTCGGGCGTCGCGCCTGATGCCGACGTTCCTCGGCGCCGATGGTGAGCGCAACTACCTCTACGTCTTCCAGAACAACGCGGAGGTGCGCTCGACCGGCGGGCTGCCCGGCAACATCTCGCTGGTCAACGCCAACGACGGACGGGTCCGGATCGCCCGCCAGGCCAGCGGTGCCCAGCTCGGCGAGTTCCCACAGCCGGTGCTGCCGCTCACCGACGAGGAGCGCGCCGTCTACGGCAACCAGCTCGGCACCTATTTCCTCGACGCCAACTTCACGCCGGACTTCCCGCGCGCCTCCGAGCTGTGGCGGGCCCGCTGGCAGGCGGAGTTCGACGAGGACATCGACGGGGTGTTCACGGTCGACCCGGTGACCCTCTCCTACCTGCTGGCGGCCACGGGACCGGTCACCGTCCAGGGCGTCGTGCTCACCAGCAGCAACGTCGTCAGCGTGGTCGAGAGTCGGGTCTACCTCAACGTGCCCGACCCGCTGCAGCAGGACGAGTTCCTCAACCGGGTCGCCAAGACGGTGTTCGACACGTTCGCCAACGGAGCCGGCGACCCGGTGCGGGTGATCCAGGCGCTGTTCCGCGGGGTCGACGAGGGCCGGGTGCGGCTCCACTCCTTCTCCGAGACGGACCAGGAGCAGGTGGCCGGCACCGAGATCGCCGGTGAGCTGCCGGTCGAGAGCGACCGCCACCCGCATGTCGGCGTCTACCTCAATGACGCGACCGGCTCGAAGATGTCCTACTACCTGCAGTACTCCGTCGACGTCGCCGCGGTCTCGTGCGACGACGACCAGCAGGAGCTCCGCGGTCGGTTCGAGATCTCGTCCAAGACGCCCGACAATCCGGAGGACCTGCCGGAGACGGTGACCGGCTACGACGCCGTACGCGACCCGTTCATCAAGCGCGGCCAGCAGTTCGTCGTGGCCGACATCTTCGTGCCGATCGGCGGCGAGATCCGCAACATCAACGTCGACGGCGAGGTGCTCGATCCGTTCGTGATGGACCGGCTCGAGGGGCGCGACATCGTGTCGCTGGCCTTCCTGCTCACGCCGAGGGAGACCCATCGGGTCACCTGGGAGATGACGTCCGGACCACACCAGGACGGCGACACCATCGTGGACGTGACGCCCGGCGTACTGCCCGAGAACGAGTCGTCGACGGTCCCGACCGCCTGCTGATCTCGATACGGGTCGCTCAGCTCCTCGCTTCGCTTCGGATCTGAGCCGAGCCCTACTCGATCTCCCGCCCTCGTCGCGGTCTTCGCAGGCTCAGACCGCGGTGCGTGATCCCAGAGTATGGACAGGGCGTCCACGGAGCGAGACGGCGGCGTGCCCGCACGGCAGGGCCTCCCTAGGGTGGACCCATGCTCTCGACCTGGCTGACCAAGCGACGCGCGGTGGATCACTGCCGCGTGCGCTCGTCCCTGTGTCGAATGTCCTGACGCTGTTGCCCCACTTAGTCTACTGAATCAGTAGTTCAAGGTCCTGGGTGACCGATGCCGCGTCACGCCCCCAGCCCGCCAGGACAGCCCAGGAGCCCGTCATGACCCAGAAGATCGACCCGCGTGGACCGCAGTTCACCGCCGCGGTGACCTCCGTGGTGCTCGCGGTGATCCTGGTGACCGCGCCGAGCACGTTCGCGACGGTGCTGCTCGCCGTCCAGGCGGCGCTGTTCGGCCTCGGCGCGGCGCTCGGCGTGCAGAAGACCCCGCACGCGTGGGCCTTCCGGACCCTGGTTCGCCCGCGCCTCGCTCCGACCGACGAGTGGGAGGACCCGGCGCCGCCCAGGTTCGCCCAGGCCGTCGGGCTCGTCTTCGCCGCGGTCGGGCTGGTCGGCTTCGCCGCCGGCGTCCCCGCCCTCGGCCTGGTCGCGGTCGGGTTCGCCCTGGTCGCGGCACTGCTCAACGCGGTCTTCGGCTTCTGCCTGGGCTGCGAGATGTACCTGATCATCCGTCGGGTCACGGCACGTCCGTCCGACTCCACCATCGTCACAACCAACTGAAAGGCTCCAGATGACCCGCGAGAACTCACTCGTCTCCGCCCAGTGGGCGGAGGACAATCTCGACAACCCAGACGTCGTCCTGATCGAGGTCGACGAGGACACCACGGCCTACGACAAGGGCCACATCAAGGGCGCCATCAAGCTCGACTGGACCACGGACCTCCAGGACCAGGTGCGCCGCGACTTCGTCAGCAAGGAGCAGTTCGAGGCGCTTCTCTCCGAGCGCGGTGTCTCCAACGACAACACGGTCGTCCTCTACGGCGGCAACAACAACTGGTTCGCGGCCTACGCCTACTGGTACTTCAAGCTCTACGGCCACCAGGACGTCAAGCTGCTCGATGGCGGCCGCAAGAAGTGGGAGCTCGACTCCCGCGAGCTGACCGACGAGCTGCCGAGCCGCGAGAAGACGTCGTACACCGCGCAGGAGCAGGACCACACCATCCGCGCCTTCCGCGACGAGACCGTAGCCGCGATCGGCGTGAAGAACCTGGTCGACGTGCGCAGCCCCGACGAGTACGCCGGCCGGCTGCTGGCCCCGGCGCACCTCCCGCAGGAGCAGGCGCAGCGGGCGGGTCACATCCCGACGGCCGCCAGCGTTCCGTGGAGCAAGGCGGCCAACGACGACGGCACCTTCCGCGGCGACGACGAGCTGAAGGAGATCTACGGCGAGGCCGGGGTCGACTGGAGCAAGGACACCATCGCCTACTGCCGCATCGGCGAGCGTTCCTCGCACACCTGGTTCGTGCTCAGGGAGCTGCTCGGCCAGCCGAACGTCAAGAACTACGACGGGTCCTGGACCGAGTACGGCTCGCTGGTCGGCGTACCGGTGGCCCTCGGCGACGAGCCTGGCCAGGCAGACGGGCAGCGTGCCTGATGTGCGGGGCGACTGAGGGCGGTCTGTCGCTCGATGGTGTCGACGTGGCCAAGGAGGCCGTGATCCAGGGCCAGGTGGTCCGCGAGGGCGAGCCGGTCGGCAACGCGTACGTGCGTCTGCTCGACCGCAGCGGCGAGTTCACGGCCGAGGTCCCGACCTCGGCGACCGGTCACTTCCGGTTCTTCGCCGGCGAGGGCGAGTGGACCCTGCGCACCCTGGCCCCCAAGGCCGAGCCGGTGGACACGAAGGTGCAGGCCGCGGTCGGCACCGTCGCCGAGGTGACCGTCAGCATCTGAATCTCGATACGCCGCCTCGTCCGTCGGCGGCTACTCGATCACCGAAAGATCAGAGCGCGTCAACCCGTCGACCCGTCACGCCGCGTGACGGGTCGACGTGATTTTTCTGGTGTTCACACCCGCGTAAAGGGATTCGGGCACGCTCACAAGCGGGAGATCAAAGGGAGCATGTCGACGCTGAGGACGTAGGCATGGCTAGGCGACGCAGTTACCCGAAGAATCCGGTTGCGGCACGGCAGCGCAAACTGGCGGTTCAGGGCATCGCGCTCACGCTGCTGTTCGCGTTCGCCACCTTCGTGATCTTCATGGCGGTCACGTCCCGCTGACTCAGCGCTCGAGGATCAGCGTGATCGGGCCGTCGTTGACCGACTCCACGCGCATGTCGGCACCGAAGACGCCGCGCGCGACGTTGGCGCCCAGGCGTTCGAGCTCGTCGCACACGGCGGCGTACGCCGGCTCGCTGACCGGTCCCGGTGCGGCCGCCTCCCAGGTGGGCCGGCGGCCCTTGCGCGCGTCGCCGTACAGAGTGAACTGGCTGATCACCAGGATCGGGGCGCCGACGTCGGACGCCGACCGCTCCTCGTGCAGGATCCGGACCCCCCAGATCTTGCGGGCCATCCACGAGATCTCGTCGGGCCCGTCGGTGTGTGTGACGGCGAGGTAGACGAGCAGCCCGGCGTCGATCGCGCCGACGACCTCTCCGGCGACGCTCACCGAGGCGCTGTCGACCCTCTGGATTACCGCCCGCATGGGCTCACTCTGACAGCATGCGTCCCATGCCCGACGTACCTCCCGAGGCCCTGCTGGTCACCGTCGCCCCCACCGGGGCCGAGACCACCAAGGCCGACTGCCCGCAGCTCCCCACCACGATCGAGGAGCTGGTCGCGACCGCCCGTGAGTGCGAGGCCGCGGGCGCCGCGATGATCCACGTTCACATCCGCGACGACGACCACCGTCCCAGCCTCGACGCCGTCCGGCTCGCCGAGACGGTCACCGCGCTACGCGAGAGCACCGACCTCGTCGTCCAGCTGTCCACTGGTGGATCGGTGCACGACCCGCTGGAGCTCCGGCTCCAGGTGCTCGACGCGGCTCCCGACTCCTGCAGCCTGACCATGGGCACCACCAACTTCGGCGACGACGTGTTCAGCAACCCGTGGCCGTTCGTGTGCGAGCTCTACCAGCTGAGCCAGGAGCGCAAGGTGGTGCCCGAGTTCGAGCTGTTCGACCTGGGGCAGGTCGCCGCGCTGCGGCGGCTGCTCGACCGCTTCGGCCTGCCGTACGGCGGCCGGGTGCACTGCGACTTCGTGATGGGAGTGCCCGGGGGCATGCCCGGCACGGCCGAGGCGCTGGTGGCCGGCGTGGCCGCGCTGCCGCCGGAGGTGACGTCGTGGTCGGCGACCGGCATCGGCCGGACCACCCTGCCCGTCGGACTGACGGCGCTGGCGAAGGGCGGCCACCTGCGGGTGGGCATGGAGGACGTGCTCACCCTCAGCCGAGGCGTGCCGGTCGAGAGCAACCGACAGCTGGTGGAGCGGGCGGTCGAGATGGGTGCCATGGCCCAGCGGCGGCCGATGACGACCGTCGAGGCGCGCTCCCTGCTGGGCCTGAGTGCCTGAGAGGGCTCAGCAGCGGTCGTAGTCGTCGTCCAGCCGGACGATGTCGTCCTCGCCGGTGTAGGACCCCGTCTGCACCTCGATGATCACCAGCACCTCGTCCTCGAGGTTGCAGATCCGGTGTGCCTGGCCGACGGCGACGTAGACCGACTCACCAGGCCCGACCAGTCGGGTCTCCCCGTCGACGACACAGGTCGCCTTGCCCGTGACGATCGCCCAGTGCTCCGCACGGTGGGCGTGGGTCTGGTAGGAGAGGCGCTGGTGCGGCTGGACCACGATCCGCTTCACCTTGTAGCCGTCGCCCTCGTCGAGGACCTGCCATTCGCCCCACGGTCGCTCTTCGCGATCGCCGATCATGCTCGTCCTCGTCTCTGGTTCATGGTCTGCACACAGTTAAAGAACGAACCGCGAAAAGGGCACGGCGGTGTGACTTGATCAACGACGCCGGTACAGACCAGCGAGCGCCGGGCGTACGTCGGCGAGGTAGACGAACGCGGCGATCGTGAACACGATGTTGAGGATGCCGGAGGCGATCAGCAGCTGGATGACCACGCCCAGGCCGAGGATCAGGGTCCAAGCGGGCTTGGTGAGCTTGCCGGCGGCGACGTACGACTCGTTGGTGTAGAGCAGCGCGTTGACGAACGCGAAGATCTTCACGGCAAGGAGCACGAACATCACCAGCAGCATCACGCTGGCCTGCAGCTCGAAAACCATGTGCACAGCCTAACTGGGACAAGGCAAAGCCCCCGGAGCTCATACCTCCGGGGGCTTTGCTGCGAGCGGTAGTGCTCAGGCAGACGTCACTTGGAAGACGTGGTCTTCTTCGCAGCCGTCTTCTTGGTGGCCGTCTTCTTCGCGGTGGTCTTCTTGGCCGGAGCGGTCTTGGTCGCCGGCCTCTCGGGGCCACGGCCTCGCCGCGGAGACGCTTGACGGCCTTCTCGCCGCGCTTGGCGAGCTCGGCGTAGGTGTCGGTCACGGTGGTGACGTTGTCGTTGACCACGGTCTGCACCTTGGCGGCCTGCGCCTTGGCGTCGGCCTGCAGGTCGGCGATGCGGGCCTCGACGGCCGCACGGCGCGCCTTGGCGTCCTTGGTGACGGCGTCAACGCGGGCGTTGACGACGGTGGTCGCCTGCTTGCGCAGCGCCTTGGGCTCGAGCTCGATGTCCTTGACGTTCTTCTGGACGTCGGCGACGCGCGACTGCACGTCCTTCTGGACGCCGGCGAAACGCTTCTGGACGTCGGCAACGGTCTCGCGGACGTACTCGACGGCGAGGTCGGTGGCGCCAACACCCGCGTAGAGCGGACGCGCGACGGGGGCGGGGATCTCGATGGACTTGATGTCGAACTTGGCCTTGGCCATGTCAGTTCTCCTTCTGGGTGGTGGGTGTGGTGGTGGTCGTGCTGCTCTCGTCGTTCGGTTCGTTCGCGGGGGGCTGCGGGTTGGCGCCAGCGTTCAGCGCCAAGAACGACGAGTAGACATCGAGGAGCGACTGCTTCTGCCGCTCCGTGAGGCCGGAGTCGGACAGGACGGCCAGCTCGACACTGCTGCCGGTCGGACCTCCGACTCCGTCTTCCAGGCTCAGGATCCCGGCACGGATGTAGAGCTGTTCCGCGGAGATCCGGAGTGCCTTGGCGATCTGCTGCAGGACCTCGGCGGAGGGCCTGCGCAGGCCGCGTTCGATCTGGCTCAGGTAGGGGTTGGAGACGCCGGCCTGCTCGGCGAGCTGCCGCAGGGAGAGGCGCGATGCGACGCGCTGCTCCTTGAGGTAGTCACCCAGGGACTCGACGGTCTTGCCGACCTTGCCTTTTGCCATGACCCCATAGTGCTAACTCTAGTTAGCAGAATGCAAACTGAGTTAGCGTGACTTGCTTCACAAAGCGGGTGCCACGCTCAGAAACAGGCGCGGATCTCGCCCACCGGACGGCCGCCGCCGAGGAGCGGTACGACGCCGGTGCCGCGTAGGGCGTCCCCGTCGACGCCCGGCTCCTCATCGACACCGCCGCGTTGCAGGGCGGCGGCCATCAGCACCGGCCGCACGCGGGGTGCCCCGTCGTCGGTCTTGAGCGCGTACGCCCGGCCGTCGGGCAGGGCGACCGCGTAGCAGGACTCGGCGCCCGCCTTGCCGATCGCACCCGGGATCGCGCGGAGCAGCGCCAGCTCGTCGCGGGTGGTGCCCGAGACGAACTCGGGGTGCCGCCGGATGGCGTCGGCGACCCGGCGGGCCGGGCCGTCCTCGGCCAGGGCGATGGTGCGGAACGCGCGAGCCAGGCCGGTGAGCGAGCACGAGAGGAGGGGTGCGCCGCAGCCGTCGACCGCCACGGCGGTCACCGGGTCGCCGGTGTGCTCGGAGAACGTCGCCGCGATCGCCTGCTGCAGCGGGTGGTCGGGCGAGAGGTAGGTCGCGGTGTCCCAGCCGTTGACGACGCAGGTGACCAGCATCCCCGCGTGCTTGCCGGAGCAGTTCATCGAGACGGAGTCCTTGGCCCGTCCGGCACGGATGGCGGCCTCTCGGGCGGCGTCGTCGAGTGGATAGTCCGGCGGCGTCTGCAGGGCGGACTCGTCGATGCCGCCCGCCGCCAGGATCCGGCGTACGCCGGCGAGGTGGAAGTCCTCGCCCGAGTGGGACGCGCAGACCAGGGCGAGCAGGTCGTCGGGCAGGTCGAGGCCGAGGCGCACCATGGCCACTGCCTGCACCGGCTTGTTGCACGACCTGGCCAGTATCGGCGGCTCCACCGCGCCGACCGACCAGTCGACCGTGCCGTCGGCGGCCAGGGCGACCAGGGATCCGTAGTGGTGGCCCTCGACGAACCCCGAGCGGACGATCTCGGCGACGGGCACGGGCTGCGACATGGCGGCCAGCCTAGGGAGTCGTCGGGGCGGGCCCGGACCGGATGGCCACGGCGAGGTCGAGCCGGGACTCCCAGGGGTCGTCGGCGAGCGCCTCCGGGCCGTCGTTCGTGAACTCCATGAGGCCGTCGCCGACCTCGGGCCAGTCCACCCCGTCGCACGAAGGGGCGCTGTCCGAGGCGAACGACGCCCAGCACTCGCTGACCTCCTCGGTCAGCTCGTCCGCGTCATCGATCCCCTTCGCGCCGTCCGCCCAGCCGAACACGAACGGGTAGTCGGACCCGTGGATGGCGCCGCCGAAGGTCGTGGTCGCCCCGTCGCCCGCGATCGCGAACCGGTAGAGGTACGTCGGCGCCTGGTCGGCGTGCTGCCGGGCCAGGAAGCGGGCCGGCTCGGTGAAGTTGAGGTCGTTGAGGAAGTGGCGGTCGCGCTCGAGAGCGTCGTCGTCGTACGCCGCATCGACCTCGGACTCACGACCGGCGGCGAACCTCGCCCGGTCGGCAACAGGGTCGATCCCCAGCGGCAGGTAGGTCTGGTCGGGCAGCTCGACGTCGGTGGTGCCGGTCAGGTACGGCACCGCAGCCTCGCTTCCTTGGAGGAAGACGGTGGAGGGCGCCGCGGGGAGCGCACGATCGAGGATCGGCAGGTCGCTGCGGAGCTGGTACGCCGGAAACTTGGCCACGGTGGCGGCGTCGAGCTCCCGTAGCGAGGCCGTGTCGGCGTCGGGCAGGCCGACGGCCGAGGCGAGGCTCTCGCCCTGCGCCGCGGCCTGCTCCCAGGTGTGTGGCTGCTCGCGGCCCAGGCCGGAGCCGGAGATCGCCCTGTCGAACAGTCCCTGCGCGAGCGGCGACGACATCAGGTAGTTGACCGACGCCCCACCGGCGGAGATGCCGAAGATCGTGACCGCGTCGGGGTCGCCGCCGAAGGCGGCGATGTTGTCCTGCACCCACTGCAGCGCCGCGACCTGGTCGAGCAGCCCGAAGTTGGCAACCGGACCCGCGGCGCCGCCCTCGGCGGCGAGGGCCGGATGGGCGAAGTAGCCGAGCCGGCCCAGGCGGTAGTTGATCGAGACCACGACGACGTCGTGCTCGACCAGGCCGGTCACGTTGTCGATCGGCAGGTCGCCGCTGCCGATGATCAGACCGCCCCCGTGGATCCACACCATCACCGGCAGGTTCTTCTCCTCGGTGTCGGGGCGGAAGACGTTGAGGTAGAGGCAGTCCTCGGAGGAGTTCTTGGCGATGCCGTCGCCGGCGATCTGCACGCACTCGCTCTGGAACTCGTCCGCCGCGCGGATGCCGGTCCACGGGTCCGGTGGCTCGGGCGCCCGCCAGCGCAGGTCGTCGACCGGCGGCGCGGCGTACGGAATGCCCAGCCAGGAGCGCACCCCGTCGTCGGCCACGCCGCGGACGGTGCCGTCCGCGATCTCGACGTCGACGTCCTTCGGCGGCGAGAAGCAGGCGGAGACGGTCACCGTGAGGCACGCGGTCAGGGCAGCCCCGGCCAGGGCGCGACGACGTCGGGGCATGCTGAAGGCTAACCAGCCCCCGGTGGCAGGATGAGCCCGTGTCGAACCCCGTCGTGCCACAGCACTGCCCGTCGCCGCGGGAGCTCGACGACCTCGAGCTTCTGACCAGCGGGGCCCTGGCACCGACCGTGGCGTTCAACGAGCCCGACAGCCCGGTGACCCTGGAGCTCCCTGCCGACGTGCTGGCCGCTGCCGCGGAGTCGGGCGAGGTCGAGCTGGTCGACCCCGAGGGGCTCCCGCTGGCGCGAGTCGCGGTCACGGACGACGGGCCCTGGGCGGTCACCAGCCTCACCCACGCGCAGCACGGCCCGTTTCGGCGGCTCTACCTCGGCCCGCAGCAGGTGCGCGAACAGTACGCCGGCCGGACCTTCGTCCCCGTCACCGACGCGCTCACCGACGAGCAGCTCCGGGAGATCAACGGCCTCGGCCCGGTGGTGCTGCTCACCCTGGTCGGCCAGGGCACGCCCGACCTGTCGCCGGTCGCCCTGTTGCGCGCCGCGTTGATCGTGGCTCCCCACCTCGACGCGGAGGTGGTCGCGGTTCCGCTCGCGTCCCACGGCGACGCCCAGGTCGACCACGAGCTCGGGCTGCAGGTGGTCGGCAACTACGCGGGACCGGACCCCGTGCACGGGCTCAAGGACGGCGGCGAGCTGCCGCTGGAGCTCACCGAGATCGTGGTCGGCGACCAGCCGCCACCCGACAAGCAGGGCCTGGTGCTGTTCTTCACCGGGCTGTCCGGGAGCGGCAAGTCGACGCTGGCCCGGGCGCTGATGGACCGCCTGCTCGAGCAGGGAAGCCGCACCGTCACCAGCCTCGACGGCGACGTCGTACGCCGCAACCTCTCGGCCGGCCTCACCTTCTCCAAGGAGGATCGCGAGACCAACATCCGTCGGATCGGGTGGGTCGCCGCCGAGATCTCGCGCCACGGGGGCGTGGCTGTGTGCAGCCCGATCGCGCCGTTCGACGAGACGCGCCAGCAGGTGCGGGCGATGGTGGACGAGGCCGGCGGGGCCTTCTTCCTCGTGCACGTCGCCACCCCGCTGGAGGAGTGCGAGCGCCGCGACCGCAAGGGGCTCTACGCCAAGGCCCGGCGCGGCGAGATCCCGGAGTTCACCGGCATCTCCTCGCCCTACGAGGAGCCCGAGGACGCCGACGTCCGGGTCGACACCACGGACCGCTCCATCGAGGACGCCCTCGACGACGTGCTCGGCGCCCTCCGCGACGCCGGCTACCTCGACCTCACCGATGACCCCGAGGTCTCGACAAGCTCGACCACCGAGGCAGCGCCGAGCCGCCAAACCGCTCCAGAGGCCGACTCCGACCGGCTCCACATCCTCTTCGTCTGCACCGCCAACATCTGCCGCTCGCCGTTCATGGAGCTGACCGCGCGCGACCTCGCCGGGCCGGGTGCCACCGTCACGTTCGCCAGCGCCGGCACCCACGGCTTCCGCGAGCACCCGATGGACGTGGTGATGGGCAAGGCGCTCGCCTCGCGGGGTCTCGGCAACGACGACTTCCTCAGCCAGCCGCTGACCAGCGAGCTGATCGACGACGCCGACCTGGTGCTCACCGCTGAGGCGACCCACCGCACGTTCATCCTCGACGACCATCCCTCGTCCTTCCGCAAGGTGTTCACGCTCGGCCAGTTCGCCGAGGCGGTCCGGACGCTGAGTCCCGACCTGGGCGGCCGGGAGCTGCTCCAGGCGGCGGGCGTCAACAGGGGCGGGGCCGCTTCGGTCCTCGACGTACGCGATCCTTACGGTCGCGGGCCGGAGGCGGCCGAGGCCTGCGCGGTACAAATCGACGAGCTCCTGCGCGTCGTCGTGCCCGCCTTGACCAGAACCAGGACAGTGACCGCATGAACGATGTGTTGACGTCGGAGTTTCCGGCCATCCTCGCGGCCGGCTTCTTCGTCGGAATCGTGGTCGGCCTGACCGGTATGGGTGGCGGGGCGCTGATGACGCCCGCGCTGATCTTCCTGGGCGTCGGCGAGACGGCCAACATCGTCACCGCCGACCTCACCGCAGCCGCGGTCTACAAGACCGGCGGCGCGATCGTGCACTCGCGCGAGGGCTCACCCAACCTCAAGCTGGCGAAGTGGCTGATCCTCGGCTCGGTGCCCATGGCCTTCGCCGGTCCACACCTGCTGGCCGCCATCGTCGACCCCGACGACATCGACGACGTCCTGAAGATGGCGATCGGGTTCGCGCTGCTGCTGGCGGCTACGACGTACGCGCTGCGGCTCTACATCAACCTGCGGCGGGTCCGGGCCGGCGGTGGCGGCGGCGACGCCAACCCCCACATCCGCCCGATCCCGACGATGCTCGTCGGGGCCCTGGGCGGCCTGCTGGTCGGCATCACCAGCGTCGGCTCGGGTTCGGTGATCATGGTCGCCCTGCTCATGCTCTACCCCGGCCTCTCCGCGGTGAAGCTGGTCGGCACCGACCTGGTGCAGGCGGTGCCGCTGGTGCTGGCGGCAGCGATCTCCAACATCATCGTGAACAACGGGCTCGACTGGGGCCTGACCATTCCGCTCGTGCTGGGCTCGGTGCCGGGCACGATCCTCGGCAGCAAGCTGGCGCCGCGGGTGCCGCAGTCGTTCATCCGCCGGGCCATCGTCGTGGTGCTGACCATGTCTGGCGTCGCCCTGCTCGACAAGGCCGGCTGGGCGCCGCTCGGCACCGAGGAGACGCATCCCGTGCTGATCGGCATCATCGGCATCGCGATGGTCGTGCTGGTGCCGCTGATCTGGGGGCTGCTCCGCAAGGAACAGGGACTTGCCCATGTTCGGCGCTCCGACGGTCGCCGAGCTGGAGGACCCGACGTACGTCGCAGGCACCAGGCGCCGGCCCCCCTGCCTGATGTTCCTGCTGACCAACGTCATCCGTGACTACGCCTGGGGCACGACGGGGGACCTCGCCGAGTTCGTCGGCCGGACGCCGAGCGGTGGCCCCGAGGCCGAGCTGTGGATCGGCGCCCACCACGGTGCGCCGTCGCGGCTGCCGGACGGGCGGGCGCTCGACGAGGTCATCCGCAACGACCCGGACGCCATGCTCGGCGCCGACGTGCGAGCCGCGTTCGGCGACCGGCTGCCGTTCCTGATGAAGGTGCTGGCCGTCAACGAGGCCCTCTCGCTGCAGGTGCACCCCACCTCGGAGCAGGCCCGCGCCGGCCACGCCAGGGAGGACCCGAGCTACCCCGACCCGTGGCACAAGCCGGAGCTGGTCGTCGCCCTCTCCCGCTTCGACGGCATCGCCGGCTTCCGAGACGTCGCGCGTACGGCGGAGATCCTCCGGCTGCTGTCGCTCCCGTGGGCGGAGGAGACGGCCGACCGACTCCTGTCCGGCCCGGCCGACGAGGCGCTGCGTGGCGTGGTCACCGAGACCCTCGCCCGATCGGGACCCGAGCTGTCGGCGCTGATCCGTGAGCTCGGTGAGGCCGCTCGGGACGCCGACGTCGCCGTAGATGTCGAGGCGGCCCGGGTGTTCGCCATGCTCGACGACCTCGCCGGCCGCTATCCGCACGATCCCGGTGTCCTGGTGACGCCCCTGCTCAACTACGTCGCGCTCGAGCCGGGGGAAGCAATGTTCGTCGACGCCGGCGTCGTCCACGCCTACGGCGCGGGTTTCGCGCTGGAGATCATGGCGTCGTCCGACAACGTCCTGCGCGCTGGCCTGACCGGCAAGCACAAGGACGTCCCGGAGCTGCTGGCGATCACCGACTTCAATCCCTCCGCACCTCCTCGGCGGGGTCCGCTCGAGTTCGGCGTCGACCGGGTCGGCCTGACGCCCGGGTCCGAGGAGTTCGAGCTGCCGCTCGGCCAGCCGCCCCTGGACGGCGTACCGGAGGCCGGTCCGCGCATCGTGCTGGTGCTCGACGGCGACGTGGAGCTGGCCACCCGGACCGACCGGATCGGCGCCGGCAAGGGCGAGGCCGTCTTCGTGCCGCACGCCGACGGTCCGCTCGAGGTCCACGGACGGGCAGGGTCGCGGTGGGAAGCGTCCCCTAACTACTGTGTCTCAGTCGACAATGTCGTCGTCTTCGTGATGCCTGCAGCCCATCGCTAGAGTGTGATGCTGCTGTCCACCCGAGAGGTTTCTTGGTTCACCCATGACTCAAACGCATGCCGACTACCGGCTGAGCCAGCTCGACCAGCTGGAGGCCGAGTCGATCCACATCTTCCGCGAGGTTGCGGCCGAGTTCGAGAAGCCGGTCCTGATGTTCTCAGGCGGCAAGGACTCCATCGTGATGCTGCGCCTGGCCGAGAAGGCGTTCTTCCCTGCCAAGATCCCCTTCCCGGTGCTGCAGATCGACACCGGCCTCGACTTCCCCGAGGTGCTCGAGACCCGCGACAACTGGGTCAACCGCCTCGGCGTACGACTCGTGGTCGCCAGCATCGACGATGCCATCGCCAGCGGAGTGGTGGTCGACGACGGCAAGACCTCGCGCAACCGGATGCAGACCGCCACCCTGCTCAACGTGATCGAGGAGGAAGGCTTCACCGCCGCCTTCGGTGGCGGTCGGCGCGACGAGGAGAAGGCCCGCGCCAAGGAGCGCGTCTACTCCCACCGCGACGAGTTCGGGCAGTGGGACCCGAAGATGCAGCGCCCCGAGCTGTGGAGCCTCTACAACGGCCGCCTGCACGAGGGCGAGCACATGCGGATCTTCCCGATCTCGAACTGGACCGAGCTCGACATCTGGGACTACATCGGCCGCGAAGGTATCGAGATCCCCAACATCTACTTCTCGCACCAGCGCCGCGTGTTCGAGCGCGACGGCATGCTGATGAGCGAGACCCCCCTCAACCCGACCCGCGAGGGCGAGGTCGTCGAGGAGCGCACGGTGCGCTTCCGCACCTGCGGCGACATCACCCTGACCGGGTGCGTGGAGTCCACCGCCGCGACCATCCCCGAGATCATCGACGAGATCGCCATCGCCAAGCTCACCGAGCGCGGCGCCACCCGTGGCGACGACCGGTTCTCCGAGGCTGCCATGGAGGACCGGAAGAAGGAAGGCTACTTCTGATGCCCGACTCAACAGAGTCCACCGCGACCAACATGGACCTCCTGCGCTTCGCGACCGCGGGCTCCGTCGACGACGGCAAGTCCACCCTGATCGGGCGGCTGCTGCTCGACTCCAAGTCGATCTTCGAGGACCAGATGGAGGCCGTCGAGGCCACCAGCACCGCGAAGGGCTACGACTACACCGACCTCGCGCTGCTGACCGATGGTCTGCGCTCCGAGCGCGAGCAGGGCATCACGATCGATGTTGCCTACCGCTACTTCGCGACCCCGGCCCGCAAGTTCATCATCGCCGACACCCCGGGCCACGTGCAGTACACCCGCAACATGGTCACCGGCGCCTCCACCGCCGACCTGGGCCTGGTGCTGGTCGACGCCCGCCAGGGCCTCACCGAGCAGTCGCGCCGCCACGCGGTGATCCTGTCGCTGCTGCGGGTGCCGCACCTCGTGCTCGCGGTCAACAAGATGGACCTCGTCGACTACTCCGAGGAGGTCTACGAGAAGATCCACGCCGAGTTCGCGCAGTTCGCGACCAAGCTCAACATCCCGGACCTCGTGGTCATCCCGATCTCCGCGCTCAACGGCGACAACGTGGTCAACCGCTCGGAGTTCATGAGCTGGTACTCCGGTCCCACCCTCATGCACCACCTCGAGCACGTGCACGTCGCATCCGACCGCGACCTGGTCGACGTCCGCTTCCCGGTCCAGTACGTCGTCCGGCCGAAGTCCGACGACCACCACGACTACCGTGGCTACGGCGGCATGGTGGCCGGCGGAGTGCTCAAGCCCGGTGACGAGGTCGTCGTGCTGCCCAGCGGCATGACCTCGAAGATCGCCGGCATCGACCTGTTCGACCAGGAGATCAGCGAGGCCTTCCCGCCGATGTCGGTGACCGTCCGCCTCGAGGACGACGTCGACGTCTCGCGCGGCGACATGATCGCCCGGCAGTAACAACGCGCCGAAGCCCAGCCAGGACATCGACGCGATGATCTGCTGGATGACCAACGCGCCGCTCAAGCCGCGGCAGAAGCTGGCCATCAAGCACACGACGCGCACGGCGCGGGCGCTGGTCAAGGACATCCAGTACCGGCTGGACGTCAACACGCTGCACCGCGACCAGGACACCAAAGAGCTCGGCCTCAACGAGATCGGCCGCATCCAGCTGCGCACCACCGTGCCGCTGCTGTGCGACCCCTACTCGAAGAACCGCACCACGGGCTCGTTCATCCTGATCGACGAGGCGACCGGTATCACCGTCGGCGCCGGCATGATCAACTCGGCCAGCTAGGACTGAGTCCTAGCTGACCGAGCTCACGTCTGTCAGACGACCTTCATCACCTTGGTGACGCTCGAGTCTCCGAAGCGTCCGCTCAACGAGGAGAACGAAGCCGTCACCTCGTAGAGACCGGGCGTCATGAAGTGCGGGCCGTTGATGCGCCTGGCGCCACCGCCGTAGGACACGACCTTGCTCCAGGTGTCCCCGCTGTGGACCCCGGTCACGGTCAGCCTGATCCGACCCGTGGGGGTGATCCAGTGCTCGGTCCGGACCCGGACCAGGCTGAGCAGACGGGTCCGGCTCTCGTCCGGTCGCTTGAGGAACAGGGTCAGCGTAGTGGTGTAGCAGCTCGGCTCAACGCATGCGCGGGCTGCCTTGGGTGCTGCTTGCGTTGGGGCGCCGGAGATTCCGACCAACCCCGCCGAGATCGTGAGTGCGGTGACGAGGACCGCGATCAGTTTCTTCATTTGTCCAACCCCATGTCAGGTGTCTGGTGATGTGACTCACAGCAAAGCACAGACTCGCTCGTCACGGGTGCGTGTCAGCGAGATACGCGTCGAGGGCAAGAATTGCATCGGTGGGTGTCCAGCCCGTCGCTTCGACTTTCGCCAGCGACAGCAAGCTGTTGGCGGGGCGCGGAGCGAGGTCCTTGCCGTCGGCGTACTCGGCCGTCGTGCAGTGGATGACCTCGTCGGCCGAGCGTCCCGACCTCTCGAAGACTGCGCCGGCGATGTCGGCCCAGGACATTGCGGGGCCGCCGTTGCTGACGTTGTAGGTGCCGTGCGGGGCGCGGGTGTCGAGCAGGTGCTTGGTCGCGCGGGCGAGCTCATCGGTGAACGTCAGCCGGCCGACCTGGTCGCTGACCACGGTGGGGGAGACGCCCTTCTCGGCGAGGGACTGCATCGTGCGCACGAAGTTGTTGCCGTCGCCGATCACCCACGACGTGCGTACGACGTAGTGGCGGGTGGCGACGGAAACGGCGATGTCGCCGGCCGCCTTGGCCTGGGCGTAGACGCCCAACGGTGAGAACGGCTCGTCCTCGGTGTGCTCGCTCGCGGTGCCGTCGAAGACGTAGTCGGACGAGTAGTGCACCAGCGTCAGGTGGTGCTCCTCCGACAGCTGCGCCAGCACCGAGGGGACGACGGCGTTGGCGGCCCAGCAGACGACGCGACCCTCTGCCGTCTCGGCGACGTCGACCGCGGTGTAGGCCGCCGCGTTGATCACCACGTCGTAGCGGTGCCACGGCCACGCCTCGACCGCGTCGCGATCGGTGAGGTCGAGCTCCGCGATGTCGATCAGCTCGGCATTCGGGAAGACGCCCTGCAGGGCTCGGCCGAGCTGACCCTCGGCGCCGGTGATCAGCGTCCGCTTCGGCGGCATCGCGTCGATCTCGTTGAGGAAGGGAGTGTGCAGGTCCTTCTCGGAGATCTCCGACTCCGCCAGCGGGATCGGCCACGGGATCGCGATGTCGGGATCGGCCAGGTTGAGCGCGGGGTAGGTCTCGCCCTGCCGGTAGTGCTCGTTGACGAGGTAGACGTAGGCGACGCCGTCGTCGAGGGTCTGGTAGCTGTTGCCGACACCGCGCGGCACGAACACCGCCGTCGCGGGGTCGAGCTCGATGTGGAAGCTGACCCCGAACGTGGCGCCCTCGCGCATGTCGACCCACGCGGCGAACGCGCGACCGTTGGCCACCGACACGAACTTGTCCCACGGCTCGGTGTGGATGCCGCGGGTCGCGCCGCGCTCGGCGTTGAAGGAGACGTTGTTCTGCACCGGCCCGAAGTCCGGCAGCCCGAGCGCCACCATCTTCTTGCGCTGCCAGTTCTCCTTGAACCAGCCGCGGTCGTCCTCGTGCACCGGGAGTCGGACGACGAGCAGCCCGGGGATCGGAGTGGTTTCCAGGCTGAGCTCCCGGCTCACGCGGTCACTGCCCCTTTGCGGCGTACGCCGCCTCGGTGGCGACCTTGTGCGGGCGCCACCAGTCCTGCCGCGCCTGGTACCACTCGATCGTGTTGGCCAGCCCGGACTCGAAGTCGCTGAACTGCGGCAGCCAGCCGAGCTCGGTGCGCAGCTTGCCGGAGTCGATGGCGTAGCGCATGTCGTGGCCGGCTCGGTCGGTGACGTGGTCGAAGGCGTCCTCGGGCTGGCCCATCAGCTTGAGGATCAGCCGGACCACCTCGAGGTTGTTCTTCTCCCCGTCGGCGCCGATGAGGTAGGTCTCGCCGATCCGGCCCTTCTCGAGGATCGTCAGCACCGCCGAGCTGTGGTCGTCGGCGTGGATCCAGTCGCGGACATTTTCGCCGCTGCCGTAGAGCTTCGGGCGGATGCCGTCGATGACGTTGGTGATCTGGCGCGGGATGAACTTCTCGATGTGCTGCCACGGCCCGTAGTTGTTGGAGCAGTTGGAGATGGTGGCCTGCACGCCGAAGCTGCGCACCCAAGCCCGCACCAGGTGGTCCGACCCGGCCTTGGAGGCGGAATAGGGGCTGCTCGGCTGGTAGGGCGTGTCCTCGGTGAACCGCTTCGGGTCGTCGAGCTCCAGGTCGCCGTAGACCTCGTCTGTCGAGATGTGGTGCAGTCGGGTGCCGGCCTTGCGCACCGCCTCGAGGATCGTGAACGTGCCCATGATGTTGGTCGTGATGAACGGGCTGGGGTCGGTCAGCGAGTTGTCGTTGTGCGACTCGGCTGCGTAGTGCACGACCGCGTCGGCCCCCGCAACGAGCGGGTCGACGACCGAGGCGTCGGCGACGTCGCCGACGACCAGGGACACGCGGTCCTCCGGTAGCCCGGCCAGGGACTCCTTGCTCGCCGCGTAGGTGAGCTTGTCGAGGACCGTGACCCGAGCGTCGGTGTGGTCGACCAGGTAGTGGACGAAGTTGGAGCCGATGAAGCCGGCGCCGCCGGTCACGAGTATGTGCTGCACGGGGCTGATCATAGGATCAGTGAAATGCGAGGCATCATCCTGGCCGGTGGCACCGGCAGTCGGCTGCACCCGATCACCCATGCGGTGAGCAAGCAGCTGATGCCGGTCTACGACAAGCCGATGATCTACTACCCGCTCTCCACGCTGATGCTCGCGGGCATCAGGGACGTGCTGGTGATCACCACCCCGCACGAGGCCGAGCCGTTCCGGCGACTGCTGGGCGACGGGTCGCAGCTCGGCATGACCATCACCTACGCCGTCCAGCCGTCGCCCGACGGGCTTGCGCAGGCCTTCATCATCGGCGAGGACCACATCGGCGACGACCGGGTCGCCCTGGTGCTCGGCGACAACATCTTCTACGGCACGGGCATGGGCACCCAGCTGCGTCGTTTCAACGAGCTCGATGGTGCGGCGGTGTTCGCCTACCGCGTCTCCGACCCCGCTGCGTACGGCGTCGTGGAGTTCGACGAGAACGGCCGGGCCCTCTCGCTGGAGGAGAAGCCGGCCGAGCCGCGCAGCCAGTACGCCGTGCCGGGGCTCTACTTCTACGACAACTCGGTCGTCGGCCGGGCCAAGGACCTGAAGCCGTCGGCGCGCGGCGAGCTCGAGATCACCGACCTCAACCGGATCTACCTCGACGAGGGGCGGCTCCAGGTGCAGGTGCTGCCGCGCGGGTCGGCCTGGCTGGACACCGGCACCTTCGAGGACCTCAACGACGCCAGCAACTTCGTGCGCGCCATCGAGAAGCGCCAGGACACCAAGGTCGGCGCTCCCGAGGAGGTGGCGTGGCGGATGGGCTTCATCGACGACGCCGGGCTGGCCTCGCTCGCCGAGGGACTGGTCAAGAGCGGCTACGGGCGCTACCTGCTCGATCTGCTGGACGAGCGCGCCAACAACTGAGGCTTATTCAATCTTTTGGTTGACAAAGCATCGCCCTTCGTTCTACGGTTACTCAACCAACGAGTTGATTAACGAGGAGGCGTCGTGACGGACCAGCTGTCCCGAGTCTTTCAGGCCCTGGCCGACCCGACCCGCCGCGACATGGTGGCGCGCCTGGCCACGGCCGACGCCACGGTCGGCGACCTCGCCGCGCCGTACGACGTCAGCCTGCAGGCGGTCTCGAAGCACCTCAAGGTCCTCGAGGACGCCGGCCTGGTCAGCAAGACCCGCGACGCCCAGCGCCGCCCGGTGCACCTCGAGGCGGAGGTGTTCGACCTGATGACCAAGTGGATCGAGCGGTACCAGAGGGAGGCCGAGGAGCGGTTCCACGCGCCTCGACGCGCTGCTGGCCCGCATGGACGACGACCAACAAGAGACCACCCAGAGCAAAGGAGAAGCGTCATGAGCACCACCCAGCACGGCACCAGCAACCGGGAGGCCACGATCGTGCCCGATCCGGACCTGCCCAAGATCACCATCACCCGCGAGTTCGACGCTCCGCCCGAGCGGGTCTACCGCGCATGGGCCGAGCCCGACCTGGTCGCGCAGTGGTTGGGGCCGTCATCGTCCGACATGGACATCGAGGAGTGGGACTGCCGCACGGGCGGCAGCTACCGCTACTCCTCCGGCCACGACGGCGAGCAGGTGGCCAGCTTCTACGGCTCCTTCCACGAGGCCCGTCCGGGCGAGCGCCTGGTGCAGACCTGGACCTGGGACGGAATGCCCGACACCGTGTCCCTCGAGACGATGACGTTCGTGGCGCTCGAGGGCGGGCGGTGCCGGATCGTGGCCGTCACCGTGCTCGACTCGATGCAGGCGCAGGCCGGGATGATGGCCAGTGGCATGGAGGTCGGCATCAACGAGGGCTACGCGAAGCTCGACGAGCTGCTCGCCACGGGTGCTGTGTGACTCCCCCCGGATTTTCGGCAGCGGCCGAGGAGCACCGCCGGATCGCGGCCGGCTTCACCGAGCGGGTGCAGGGCGCCACCGACTGGGACGCCCCGTCTCCGGTCGAGGGCTGGACGGCGCGCGACGTCGTCCGCCACCTGGTGGAGTGGTTCCCGGCGTTCCTGGAGAGCGGCGCCGGAGTTCGGCTGGATCGCGGCCCTTCGGTCGACGACGACCCGGTCAAGGCGTGGCAGGTGCACAGCGACGCGGTGCAGGCTCTGCTCGACGACCTGAGCACGCCGGCGAGGGTGCTCGACAACCCGCACATCGGAGTCGTGCCGCTCGACGAGGCGGTCGACCGGTTCTACACCTCCGACGTCTTCATGCACACCTGGGACCTGGCGCGAGCGACCGGGCAGGACGAGACGCTCGACCCGGAGAAGTGCGCGGTGCTGCTCGAGGGCATGGAGCCGATGGACGAGATCCTGCGAGCCAGCGGTCAGTACGGGCCCAAGGTCGACGTGCCCGCGGACGCCGACGTACAGACCAGGCTGCTCGCTTTCATCGGAAGGGACCCCCGACCGTAGGCTGGCGGGCATGAAGGTTCTGGTCACCGGCGGCGCCGGCTACATCGGCTCGATCACGGCCAAGGCACTGGAGGAGGCCGGCCACACGCCGGTCATCCTCGACTCCCTGCTGAGCGGTCCGCTGGCGTTCGTCCGCGACCGGATCTTCTACGAGGGCGACATCGCCGACCGGGCGCTGCTGCGCCGGATCGCGGCGGAGCATCCCGACATCGACGCGACCATCCACATGGCCGCCCGGATCGTGGTGCCGGAGTCGGTCGAGAAGCCCTACGACTACTACCGCGACAACGTCGCCAAGTCGCTCGAGCTGTTCGACGAGCTCAACGCCCTCGGGCTCCACCGGATGCTGTTCTCCAGCTCCGCCAGCCTCTACGCCACCAAGGACTCCTTCGAGGTCACCGAGGAGGACCCGCTCGAGCCCGGGTCGCCGTACGCCCGGACCAAGCGGATGATGGAGCAGATCCTCCAGGACATGGCGGCCGCGACGCGACCTGCGGGCGATCGTGCTGCGCTACTTCAACCCGATCGGCTCCGACCCCGACCTCGAGTCCGGCATCTACGTCAAGGAGCCGTCACACGTGCTCGGCCAGCTGGTGATGGCGGCCCGCGGGATCAAGGACTCGTTCACGATCACCGGCACCGACCTCCCCACCCGCGACGGCACCGGCATCCGCGACTACATCCACGTCTGGGACCTGGCGCAGGCCCACGTCCGCGCCGTCGAGACGTTTCGACGAGGTGATCGCGGCCGTCGGCGCACCGAGCACCGTGATCAACGTCGGCACCGGCGCGGGCGTCACCGTCCGTGAGCTGGTTGCTTCGTTCGAGAAGGTCTTCGGCCAGTCGGTGCCGATCGTCGAGGCGCCGCCGCGTCCGGGCGACGCCGTCGGCGCCTTCGCCAACGTCGACAAGTCCGCGGAGCTCCTCGGGCTGGAGCACCGAGCTCACCCTCGACGACGCGATCGCCTCAGCCCTTGCGTGGGGCGAGAAGCGCCAGGAGATCCTGGGCTACGAGTGACCCGGCGCCTGGTGGCGGCGCTCGTCGCCTGCCTGTCGGTCCTCGCTGTCGCGCTGCCGCACCGGCCGCAGGCGGCGACCCGGAGGCCCGGCAGCGCGAGAGCCGCGCGCTGCCGCTGGCCGGCCGGATCGTCGTGCTCGACCCGGGGCACCAGCTCGGCAACCACAACTTCCCGCGCCAGATCCACCGGCTGGTGCCGGCCGGCGGCTTCCGCAAGCCCTGCAACACCACCGGCACCGTCGACCAACCGCGGCTACGCCGGAGGCGACTTTCGTCTGGCAGGTCGTCGCGGCTCGTCCAGCAGCGGCTCGAGGCGCTGGGTGCCAAGCGTCGTGCTCACCCGCCATGCCAACAGCCAGCGTCGATGGGGTCCGTGCGTCGACGCCCGCGGTCGGGCCGGCAACACGGTCGGCGCCGACCTGAAGCTGAGCATCCACGCCGACGGCTCCTTCCGGCCGCGGCGCCCGCGGCTTCCACGTCATCGCGCCGCCCGACCGTCGCGGCTGGACCGACGACATCTTCGAGCACCTCGCGGCTGCTGGCCGTCGACCTGCGCGCGGCCCTGCGCGCGGCGGCTTCGCTGCGGGCCAACTACATCGCCGGCGGTGACGGCCTCGACGTCCGCGGCGACCTGGCCACCCTCAACCTCTCCGACGTGCCGACCGTGATGGTCGAGCTCGGCAACATGCGCAACGCGCGTGAGGCGCGGCGGATGGCAGCCCGCGCCGGCCGGGCGGCGTACGCCGCAGCGCTGGTCGCGGGAGTGCGGCGCTACCTCGGCGGCTAGATTCGCGGCATGCCACTCGACCCCGGGACCGCGGTGCTGCTCGACCTGATCGCGAACTCCGGCCACCCGGCACACCCACGAGAGCACGCCCGCCGAGGCCCGCCTCGGCTACCGCGCGCTGCTGTTCGACGCCGTCGCGGAGGGCGACCGGGTGCCGGTCGGGAGCGTCGAGGACCTCACCGTCGCCGGGCGTCCGGCCCGGCTCTACCGCCCGGAGGGTGACGGCCCGCGGCCGACGATGGTCTTCCTGCACGGCGGTGGGTTCGTGCTCGGCGACCTGGACACCCACGACCAGATCTGCCGACGGATCTGCAGCGGAGCCGACACCGTGGTGCTCGCGGTCGACTACCGGCTCGCGCCGGAGTCGCCGTACCCGGCTGCCGTCGACGACGCACTGGCTGCGGTGCAGTGGGCGGCCGAGCACCAGGCCGAGCTGGGCGGCGGCGACCTGCTCGCCGTCGGCGGCGACAGCGCGGGCGGCAACCTCTCGGCCGTCGCGGCCCAGGAGCTGCCCGACCTGGTCGGCGCGCAGGTGCTGATCTGCCCCGCGACCCACGTGCTGGCCGACCACCCCTCGCGCACCGACAACGCGAAGGGCTACTTCCTCGAGCTCGCGACGATGCTGTGGTTCTTCGACAACTACGCCGGCCGCCGGCGAAGACCCGGACGACCCGCGCCTGTCGCCGCTACCTCGGCAAGCTCGAGGGCGTGGCCCGGGCCCTGGTGGTGACGGCCGAGTTCGACCCGATGCGCGACGAGGGTGAGGCCTACGCCGACCGGCTGGCCGAGGCCGGCGTCGAGGTCGACCGGGTGCGCTACGACGGCCTGGTGCACCAGTTCCAGGACATGGGCCAGTTCAGCCCGGCCGCGACCGCGGCCACCGACGACATGGTCGCCCGCATCCGCACCCTGCTGCACCGCTGACGACCATGATCGCCACCCACCACTGGGACGACTGGACGCTCGACGACCTGGTCGCCGCCAAGGGCGACCGCCAGGTCAGCCTGGTGGTGCCCGCGCGCAACGAGGCGGCGACCGTCGGCGACGTCGTCACCCGGGTCCGCGAGGCGCTGGTCGACACCGTCTCGCTGCTCGACGAGGTCGTGGTGATCGACTCCGACTCCACCGATGCGACGTACGCCGTCGCCACCGACGCGGGAGCCGTCGTGCACCGGTCTGCGGAGATCCGCCCCGACCTCGGCAGCTATCCCGGCAAGGGCGAGGCGATGTGGAAGTCGCTCTTCGTCACCACCGGCGAGGTCATCGTCTTCATGGACGCCGACCTGACCGACTGGGACACCCACTTCGTGCCGGGCCTGCTCGGCCCCCTGCTCACCGACCCCGTGGTCGGGCTCGTCAAGGGCTTCTACGAGCGGCCCGGCGTCGACGGCGGAGCCCTCGACGGCGGCCGGGTGACCGAGCTGGTGGCGCGGCCGCTGATCGCGCTGACCTGCCCCGAGCTGGCCGGGCTGGTGCAGCCGCTGGCAGGGGAGTGGGCGGTGCGCCGGTCGCTGTTCGAGACGCTCTCGGTGCCGACCGGCTACGCCGTCGAGCTGGCCGCGCTCCTCGACACCGTCGCCGCCCACGGCACCTCCGCGATCGCCCAGGTCGACCTCGGCCGTCGGGCGCACGACCACCAGCCGTTGCTCGACCTCGGCGCGATGGCCACCCAGATCCTGGCCGCGGTCGAGCGCCGCCGCGGTCGCGCGCCGGGCGAGGTCTTCCTGACCCAGTACGAGTCGCGCAGGCGGCAGCCTGCGTTCGGTCGAGCGCGCCGTGATCACCGACGAGCGGCCGCCGGCGGTGTCGGCATGACCCTGCGGCTGCGGCGCCACGAGTTCGCCGACGACGCCACGCTGATGATGGCGATCGTCAACCGCACGCCCGACTCCTTCTACGACAAGGGCGCGACCTGGGCCGAGGAGAAGGCCTTCGAGCGGGTCGCCCTCGTGGTCGAGCAGGGCGCCGAGATCGTCGACATCGGCGGCATCAAGGCCGCGCCCGGCGTCGACATCGACGAGGCCGAGGAGAAGGCGCGCGTGGTCGACTTCGTGGCCCGGGTGCGCGAGGCCTACCCCGGCGCTGGTGATCTCCGTCGACACCTGGCGGGCGCCGGTCGCCGATGCCGCGCTGGCCGGCCGGCGCCGACGTCATCAACGACGCCTGGGGTGGCGCGGACCCCGAGCTGGTCGACGCCGCCGCCCAGCACGGCGCCGGCGATCATCTGCACCCACACCGGCGGGGTCACGCCGCGCACCCGCCCCTACCGGATCGAGTACGACGACGTGGTCCGCGCCGCCATCCACGACACCGTCGCCTACGCCGAGCGGGCCGTCGCCGCCGGCGTCGCCCCGGAGTCGGTCGTGATCGACCCCGCCCACGACTTCGGCAAGAACACCTTCCACTCCCTCGAGCTCACCCGCCGGCTCGACGAGATGGTCGCCACCGGCTGGCCGGTGCTGGTGTCGCTCTCCAACAAGGACTTCGTCGGCGAGACGCTCGACCTGCCGGTCGGCGAGCGGCTGACCGGCACGCTCGCCGCCACCGCCATCTGCGCGCTCGCCGGCGCCCGCATCTACCGCGTGCACGAGGTCGTCGAGACCCGCCAGACCGTCGACATGGTGTGGAGCCATCGCCGGTCGCCGGCCGCCCCGCCGCGCGATCCGGGGGCTGCAATGATCTCGATACGGTCGCTGCGCGACCGACTCGATCACCGAAAGATAGCGCTGGTGCCCGGCGTGCTCGCGCTGCTGCCGGAGTACGCCGGCCTCGAGGACCCCGTCGCCGACCTCCGGGCCGCTTGCCTCGAGGCGGTGGCCTGGCTGGGCGAGGACGTGCGGGTGGTCGCCGACGAGCAGGGCGCGCGGGTGGCGGCGTACTTGCAGGGCGAGGTGGTTTCGAGGCTCGTCGCTGGCGCTCCTCGCACCTCAACCACCGTCGAGAGCGTCCTGGTGGTCGGCAACGGGAGCGCCAAGCGCACCGAGAAGGCGCCGGGGCATCTCGACGAGCGTGCCCACGCGTTCGACGAGGCACTGGGCGCGGCCCTCGGGCAGGCGACCTGGCAGAGCTTGACCTCTCCCTGGCCGGCGACCTGTGGGCCTCGGTCGACGGCATCGCCGAGCTTCGCAAACTCCTGCACGGCGAGACGGCGATCGTGGACTATGACGACGACCCGTTCGGCGTGCAGTACTGGGTGATGAGGTGGCAATGCGAGTCCTGATCGGTCCCGACATGGACGACCTGGCGGCCCTCTATGCGGCGCCGCGCCAGCCGTGGCTGCGGGTCAACATGGTCACCACGCTCGACGGTGCTGCGACCGGCGAGTCCGGCACCAGCAGCTCGATCAACAACGCTGTCGACAAGCGGGTCTTCGACGCCCTCCGCGACCTGGCCGACGCGATCATCGTCGGCGCCGGCACGGCCCGGATCGAGGGCTACCGCCCCGCGGAGGTGCCGATCATCGTGGTCAGCCGGAGCGGCGAGGTGCCGGTGACGCTCCGAGACGCTGCGGCCGGACAGGTGGTGATGGCGACCTGCACCTGGCTCCCCACCTCGCCGAGGCCCGCGAGCTGCTCGGCCCCGACCACGTGCTCACCCTCGGCTCCCACCACGTCGACCTGGTCGCGCTCAAGCAGCACCTGGTCGACCGCGGCTGGCGCGACCTGCTGTCCGAGGGCGGCCCACACCTGTTCCACGAGCTGCTGGCCCAGGGCGTCGCCGACGAGCTGACCGCCACGGTCGTCCCGAGGCTGGTGGCGGGCATCAGCCCTCGCATCGTGGAGGGCCCGCAGCTCGACGTACCGCTCGATCTCCGACTGCTGCTCGAAGAGGACGGCAACCTGCTCGGCCGCTGGTTCATCCGCCGATGAAGGTCGGGATGACCCTGCCGGTGATGGAGCCGGACCTGTGGGAACGCGGAGCCGACACCCTCGAGCAGTGGTCGCGGGCGATCGACGAGGGGCCCTTCGCGTCGCTCTGCTTCGGGGAGCGGATGGCGTTCGACAACCCCGATGCCCTCACGCTGCTCGGTGCCGTCGCGGCCTGGACCGAGCGGGTGCGGGTGATCACCACCGTGATCGTGCCGCAGCTGCACGAGCCGGTGCCGCTCGCCAAGGCGCTGGCGACCGCCGACCAGCTGTGCCGTGGGCGGCTCAGCGTCGGCTTCGGAGTCGGCGGCCGCGAGGAGGACTACCGCGCCGCGTCGGCCGACCTCGCGCACCCAGACCATGGCCGGCATGGCCGAGCGGGTCGCGGTGATGCGCCGGGTGTGGGCCGGCGAGAAGGTCACCGAAGCGGTGCTCCCGGTCGGCCCGCCGCCGTTCCAAACCGGAGGGCCCCGAGCTGCTCGTCGGCACCATGGGCCCGAAGACCATCCGGCACGCCGCCGCCTGGGCCGACGGGCTCGCCGGCGTCACCCTCGACCTCGATCCGGTCGCCGCCCGCGGGCTCTTCGACCTGGCCCGCAGCGCCTGGGCCGACGCCGGCCGGCCACCGCCCCGGCTCGCCACGTCGTTCTGGTTCGCGCTCGACGACGGCGACGGGAGCGCGCGCGAGCAGGTGCACCGGCACCTGCGGCACTACATGAACTGGCTCCCGGTCGAGCTGGTCGACGCCATGTCGCCGACCACCGGGTTCGCCGGCACCGAGGCGCGAGCTCCGCGACCTGCTGCACCGCTTCGAGGACACCGGCGCCGACGAGGTGCACCTGATCCCCACCCACTCCGACGTCGCTCAGGTGCACCGGATCGCCGAGCTGGTCTCCTGACCCGATAGTCCGCTACGTATGGCACCCAAAATCAGGCGTCCGAGGTGTCATACGTAGCGGACTATCGGGAATGCGCGGCCCCCCTGAGGAGGTTGGGGCGAGGATGACTCCCGACGACTCGCGCCGCATCTCGCTGCTGCTCGGACTCCTCTTCGGCCTTGCCGGACTGGGGTCTGCGTCTGCTGCGATCGCGGTGCCGCTCGTCGCGGACCACTTCGACGTGAGCGTCGGTGTCGGCACCTGGATGATCAGCGTCTACGTGCTGATGCTCGGTGTCGCGACCGCGGTCTACGGGCGCGTCTCGGACCTGATCGGGCCTCGCATCCCGTTCCTGGTCGGCATCGCGCTGATGGTCATCGGTGCGATCGGCGCTGCGGTGGCACCGACATTCGCCCTCCTGCTGCTGGCCCGGATCCTGCAGGGCGCCGGAGTGGCCGCCATCCCCACGCTGGGGGTGGCCATCATCAGTGCCCGCTACGACGGCGACATCCGCGGCCTGGCGTTCGGCCGGCTCGCCGCGATGGCGGCATTCGTAACCTGCCTCGGCCCGCTTCTCGGAGGCCTGCTCGAAGAGGCGGTCGGCTGGCGCGGGGTGCTGGCGCTCCCGGTGCTCGGTCTCCTCGTGGTGCCCTTCGTGTGGCGCGCCCTGGTCGGCGAGGGGTCGCGGGCTCCGCTCGACGTCGTCGGCGCGCTGCTGGTGGCCGTCACCGCTGCGGGCCTGATCCTGGTGATCCAGTCGCCCGCGAGCGGAGTGGTTGTCGCCCTGATCGGCATCGGTCTACTCGCGATCGGCACGCCCGGCGTGGCTTCGCAGGTACGCCGGCGGCCGCACGGCTTCCTCCCCCGCTCGGTCATCGGCAACCCCGCCGTCGTCCGCAGTGCCCTGGCCGCGGCTGCGATCCCGGCTGCCTGGTTCGCGCAGCTGGTCGCCGTACCCGCTGTCCTGGTCGGCGACGGCTGGGAGCCCTACCAGGTCGGCCTGCTGCTCGTGCCGAGTGCCGCGATCGCGTTGCTCGTGCCCCGCCTGACCAGCGGTCTCCTGGCCGGCTTCGGCCCCACCGCGTCGCTGGGCGTGGCCGGGATCCTGGCGACCGCGGCCCTGTTGCTGGCCGGCCTCGGGGCCGCCGTGGTCTCACCGGTGCTGTTGAGCGCCGCCGTCTCCCTCGTCACCGTCGCGTTCGGCATCGGGCAGCCCGCACTCAGCGCGGCGGTGGGCGAGGCGGTCGACCTGGACGTCCGCGGCGTCGCGCTCGGCATCGCGACCCTCGTCTTCATGACCGGGGGCTCGGTCGGTTCCGCGGTGGTCGGTGGCCTCGGCGAGGTCGTGGGCATCGCCTCGAGCCTGGTGCTCCTGGCCTTGCTCCCGGTGCTCGGCCTGGTGGCACTCCTGCCCGAGCTGCGCCGCGTGCCCGAACCCGTCTGACCCTTCGCCGCTCCCGCTACCGTTGTTGCATGAGCTTGCAGCGGCGCGGCGTCGACGAGCCCGCGGTGTGGGTGCGCGCTGCGGTCGGCTCGGTGGCTTTCGTCGCCCTGCTCTGGGTGATCGAGATCATCGACGCGGCGTCCGGCAACGAGCTCGATCAGTACGGCGTCCAGCCGCGCTCCGACGAGGGCCTGCTCGGCATCCTGTTCGCGCCGCTGCTGCACGGTGGCTGGACCCACCTCGAGGGCAACACTCTCCCGGCGTTGGTGCTGATGTTCCTGGTGCTCGTCTCCGGCATCGGCCGCGGGCTCGCGGCCACCGGGATCATCTGGGTCGTCGCCGGAGTCGGCGTCTGGCTCGTCGCCCCCGGCAACTCCGTCCACCTCGGGGCCTCGAGTCTGATCTTCGGGTGGCTGATCTACCTCATGGTGCGCGGCATCTTCAGCCGCAGCGCCGGCGAGATCATCCTCGGCCTGGTGCTGTTCTTCATGTACGGCGGCCTGCTGCTCGGAGTGCTCCCGGGGCAGCCCGGCATCTCCTGGCAGGGCCACCTGTTCGGCTCGATCGGCGGCGCGCTCGCCGCGGTGTTCCTCAGCGACCGCAAGCAACGCTCGATCGTCTAGAGCACTAGCCGACGAGCTCGTCCTCGACGGCCTCGATGATCCGGATGTCGCGCACCGCGCCGTCGCCCAGGGCTGCGAGTGCCGCCTGGTAGTCCTCGCTGTGGTACGCCGCCACCGCGGCCTCGACACTCGGGAACTCGATCAGCGTGGTCCGCTCGGTGGTGCCGGACTCGAAGGCGTGGACGGCGTTGCCGCGGGCCAGGAAGCGACCGCCCGAGGCCCGCATGGCCGGGCCGGCCAGCTCGGCGTACGCATGGAGCTTGTCGGGGTCGGAGACGGAGCGGAACGTGTTGATCCAGTAAGCGCGCGTCATGCCCAGAGTCTGCCTCAGCCGGACAACGCGGCGGCGAGCCCGGAGATCTGCTCGAGGGGGGCGTCGTAGCCGGGGAAGTAGGCGCAGACCCGCTCGGCCACGCCGCCGAACCGGCGCTGGATCTCGGCGGCGCACTCCTGCGGCGTGCCGCGGACGGCGAGCGTGGCGACCATGTCGTCGGAGACCAGGTCGAGCATCGAGCCGACGTCGCCGACCTTCGACAGCGCGTTGAGCTCGGGCTGCAGGTCGGCCCAGCCCTCCACCTCCAGCACTGGCAGGTACGCCGGCGTCGACCCGTAGAAGGCCAACAGGGCCCGCACGCCGGTGATCGCCGCGGTCAGCTCCTCGGGCGTCTCGCCCATCGCGCAGATCACCTGCGGGCAGATCGCGAAGGCGTCCGCGTCGCGCCCGGAGCGAGCCAGCCCCTCCGCGACCGCGGGCATGGTCCGCTCCTGGAAGTGGCGCAGGCTGTGGAACGGCATCACGAGCAGGCCGTCGGCAACCTCGGCCGCGGTCCGCGTCATCACCGGCCCGAGTGCGCCGAGCAGCACCGGCGGCGGTCCGAACGGGTTCGGGCCGGGCACGAACGCCGGCGGCATCAAGGTGTGCTGGGTGTGCTCGCCGCGGAACTCCAGCCGGGTGCCGTCCTGCCACGACGCGTGGATCGCCTTCACGGCGCTCACAATTTCGCGCATCCGAGCGGCCGGCGGGCTCCAGGTGGCGCCGTACCTCTTCTCGACGTGCACCTTGATCTGCGATCCGAGGCCGAGCCGGAAGCGGCCCTTCGACATCAGCTGCAGGTCCCAGGCGGCGTGGGCGAGGTGCATCGGGCTGCGCGGCATCGCGATCGCCACGTTGGTCATCAGGTCGGTCTCGACGGCGCCGGCAGCGGCCGCGAGCGGCAGGAAGACGTCGTGAGGTCCCTCGAACGTGAAGAGGCCGTCGACGCCGGCACCGACGAGCTCACGGGCTCGGTCGGCGGCGACGTCGCGGCCGGCCGTCGAGCTGGACGTCGAGGAGCATGCGGGCAGTCTGGCAGCCCCCGTACGCTTCCCCGGGTGACCTCTTCTCTCGTGGTCGGTGGCGGCATCATCGGCGCCGCTGTCGCCGCGCGGCTGCAAGAGGTCGATCCCGACTCCTCGGTGACCGTGTGGGAGAAGGAGAGTGCCGTCGCGACCCACCAGACCGGCCGCAACTCCGGGGTTGTCCACGCCGGGCTCTACTACGAGCCGGGCTCGCTCAAGGCGCAGCTGTGTCGCCGGGGCGTCGGACTGCTCAAGGCGTTCTGCGCGGAGCACGCGATCGCGTACGACGAGCGCGGCAAGGTCCTGGTCGCACTCGATGCGGCGGACGAGTCCCGGCTCGGCGCCATCGAGGAGCGCGCGAAGGCCAACGGCGTGCCCGGCGTACGCCGGATCGACGCCACGGAGCTCCGCGAGCTCGAGCCGCACGTCAGCGGCATCGCGGGCCTGCACTCACCGACCACGGCGATCGTGGACTTCGCCGCGGTGACGCGGGCGCTGGCCGCGCAGGTGACATCGCGAGGTGGCACGGTGCGGCTCGGGGTCGAGTGCACCTCGCTGCGCGAAGAGCGGGGCGGAGTGGTGGCCAACGACGCGGAGACGTTCGACCGGGTGGTCCTGTGTGGCGGGCTGCAGAGCGACCGGCTGGCGGTGCTGGCCGGCGACGAGCCGGAGCCGAGGATCGTGCCGTTCCGCGGCGACTACTACCTGCTCCGGCCCGAGCGGCGCTCGCTGGTCAACGGCCTCGTCTACCCCGTGCCGGACCCGCGCTACCCGTTCCTCGGCGTGCACCTCACCCCGCGGGTCGACGGTGAGGTCCTGGTCGGGCCGAACGCCGTCCTCGCCCTTCGTGATGTCCGCAGGCTGATGGCGTACGCCGGCTTCCGGCGGTTCGCCCGCCAGCACTGGCGTACGGGCGTCACCGAGGTCGCGGGCTCACTGAGCAGGCGCCGGTTCGTCGCTGCCGCCCGTCGCTACGTGCCCGAGCTGGGCGTCGACGACGTCGTCCCCGGCCCGAGCGGCATCCGCGCGCAGGCCCTCGACCCCGACGGCTCCCTGGTGGACGACTTCCGGGTCTCCGTGCGAGGTCGCGTGGTCGCGCTCCGCAATGCGCCGTCGCCCGGCGCCACCTCGAGCCTGGCGATCGCCGAGCACCTGGTAGACCAGATGAAGGAGGCGCACAGATGGACCTAGGACTCACCGGCAAGGTGGCAGTCGTGCTCGGCTCGACGTCGGGCCTCGGCCGGGCCTCGGCGGAGGCACTGGCGGCCGAAGGCGCGCACGTCGTGGTGGTCGGCCGCAGGGCCGAGCTCGTCGAAGAGGTGGTCTCGTCGCTGCCCTCGGCCACCGGCGTGGTCGCCGACCTGCAGGAGCCGGACGCTCCCGCGCGGATCGCGGCAGCGGCGCGCGAGGCCTACGGCCGCGTGGACGTGCTGGTCCTCAACGGTGGCGGACCGAAGCCCGGCCCCGCGCTCGACCTCGACCTCGACGCCGTACGCACGGCCACCGAGCTACTGCTGATGCCGCACGTCGCGATGGTCCGCGAGGTGCTTCCGGCCATGCGCGAGGCGGGCTGGGGACGGATCATCGCGGTCGGGGCGAGCGCCGTGCAGGAGCCGAGCCAGCTACTGGCCGCGTCCAGCGTCGGCCGCGCGGCGCTGGCCGGCTACCTCAAGACGCTGTCCATCGACGTCGCCCGGGAGGGCGTGACGGTCAACATGGTGCTACCCGGGCGGATCGAGACCGACCGGGTCGCCGCGCTGGACGGGTTCGTGGCCGAGCACACCGGATCCAGCCCGGCTGCCGTGCGCGAGGCCTCGGAGGGCGAGATCCCGGCCGGACGCTACGGCCGGCCCGAGGAGTTCGGGGCCGTCGTCACGTTCCTGGCGAGCGACCTCGCGTCGTACGTCACCGGCGAGCAGGTCCGCTGCGACGGTGGCCTGGTCGACGGCTACTAGTTGCAGGATGCCTTGGGTTGGGAGCTACCGGGCTCGAGACAGTACGTCTGCCTCGTCGGCTTCTGACGTGACCGGAACGCGAACACGGTGAGGTTGCCGACGTAGCCAGGCCGGGTAACAGCGACGGCGACCTTGGCTCCCGCCTTGAGGCGCAGGCCCTTGAGGAGGTAGGCGAGCTGCAGCGGCGTCGCCGGCATCTTGACGGCCTTGTGCGAGAACCTGCCGCAGCCGGTGCAGCCGAGCGTCACCCGGGATCCCTTGGGCGCGCCGCTGACGGTGAGCCTCGAAACCTTGGTGTAGGCCCGGTGCAGCTTCACGGCCATCGTCGTGGTCGACGTCAGCCGCGGCCGGGTGGCGAGCAGGTGAAGAGTGCCGCTGGGGCATTCGCCCAAGGGCGGGCACGCCGAGCCCACCTGCAGCTCGTACGTCGTGCCGAGCGTCGCCCGGAACGCCTTGAGCTCGGAGTACAGGTCCGTGGTCGAGGCATCGTCGTTGCACTGCACCGGCGTCGACTCTCCCTGCTTGTAGATGGCCAGCACGGTGTCGTACGTCGATCCCTCGGTGGTCAGGCTGATCGGGCCGCCCGTCCCCTCGAACCGGTACCACGCCGTTCGGGCCACCCTGACCGGGTCTGCCGGACCGCAGGGGATGCCCAGGGTGGTGCCGGGTTCGTCCGGTTGGACGCCGTAGCCGCTGGTGTCGACCGTGAGCTCCGTGCCCCACGGCAACGGGTCTGCTCCACGAGCGTCACTGGCCAGGGCAGGCCGAGCGACGGCCAGAACCGTGGCGAGCAGTGCTAGAACGACGACCGCGTACCGAGAGTGCCTCATGGTTGCCCATAGTCGACCGAAGGGCGATGCGACGTCAACGAAACTACGCACTCGTCCGGCGCACGATCGCGGGCGGGAAGATCACCCGCACGGCCTTGGCGGTGCCGGAGTCGTCGACCTGCTCGAGCAGCAGTCGCGTGGCCTGCTCGGCCATCTCGCGGATCGGGTTGCGGATCGTGGTGAGCGGAGGGTCGGTGCGCTCGGCGACCCCGACGTCGTCGTAGCCGACGATCGCGATGTCGTCCGGAACCCGGCGGCCCAGCGCCTTCAGCACCTTCAGGGCGCCCGACGCCATCAGGTCGGACGCCGACATGATGCCGTCGAGATCGGGGTGTCGGGCGAGCAGGGCCGCAGCGGCGTCCTCGCCGCCCTCCTCGGTGAAGTCGCCGTGCTCCACCGCGTCGTCGGCGAGGCCGGCCTCGCGCAGCGCGGCGCGCCAGCCGTTGAGTCGGTCGGCGCCGGCGGTCATGTCGGCGGGCCCGGCGATCGTGCCGATCCGGCGGCAGCCGCGGTTGATCAGCTCCTGGGTCGCGTCGCGCCCTCCGGCCACGTTGTCGGTGTCGACGTAGGCGACGCGGTCGGCGCTGGTCCAGGGCCGACCGACGAAGACGCAGGGCAGCCCCAGGTCAGCCAGGTGGTCGGCGAGGTGGTCGCTCCGGTGGTGGGAGACCACCAGCGCGCCGTCCACGTGCCGGTTGCGCAGGTAGCGGAGCATCCGCGCCTCTTCCTCACCCGGCCGCGCCAGCAGCAGCACCAGCTGGAGGTCGCGCTCGGAGAGCACCTGGGTCACACCGCGCAGGGTCCGCGCGAAGAACGGGTCGGAGAAGACCCGCTCGTCGGGCTCGGGCACGACCACCGCGACCGAGTCCGTGCGCCTGGTGACCAGGCTGCGGGCGGCAGGGTTCGGCGCGTAGCCGAGGGACTGTACGGCGGCCTCCACCGCGGCCAGCGCGCTGGCGCTGACCCGGTGCCCGCCGTTGATGGCGCGCGAGGCGGTAGCCCGTGAGACGCCGGCCAGGCGCGCCACCTCGTCGAGGGTGGGCGACCCGCCGTTGCCCCCGACGACACCGGCCTTGTCCACCCGCGCCACGCTAGCGACCCTCGGGAGGATCGGGTGGCAGCACCCCGGTGGCGGCGACGGCGGCGTACCAGAGAGCGCTGGCCTTGGGCGTGCGCGCCTGGGTCGCGTAGTCGACGTGGACCATGCCGAACCGCTTGGTGTAGCCGTAGGCCCACTCGAAGTTGTCGAGCAGCGACCACTGGAAGTAGCCGCGGACGTCGACGCCGGCCTCCATCGCGGCGTGGGTCGCGCGCAGGTGAGACTCCAGGAACGCGGTCCGGTCGGGGTCGGGCACGGTGCCGTCGGGCGCGGGCGCGTCCTTGAACGCTGCGCCGTTCTCGGTGATGAAGATCGGCGGCACGTCGTAGTCCTGGTCGAGCCGCAGCAGCAGCCGGGTGAGCCCCTCGGGCTGGATCTCCCAACCGCTGTCGGTGCGCGGCAGGCCCCGGCTCGGGAAGGTCACGTCCTCGCAGCCGACGTACGGCGTGAGCGCAGGCGCTCCGGGTGCGCGGTGCCGTCGTCGACCGGCGCCGCGAGCGGGCGGCCGGACACCGAGTCGCCGTGGTAGTAGTTGACGCCCAGCACGTCGATCGGGCTCGAGATCAGCGCCAGGTCGCCGTCGGCGATCACCGACTGCCACCCGAGCGCCTCGGTGTCCGCGAGCAGATCCGCGGGGTAGGCGCCGCGCAGCACGGGGTCGAGGAAGACACGGTTGTGCAGGGCGTCGATCCGCCGAGCCGCGTCGCGGTCGAGCGAGTCGTCGGGGTCGTGCGGGTCGGCGACGGTCAGGTTGAGGGTGATGCCGAGGTCGGCGCCGGAGTCGCGGCGGCGGAGCTCGTCAACCACCAGGCCGTGACCCAGCATCAGGTGGTGCGCAGCCGACCAGCCCCGCCGCGCCCTCCTGGCGTCCCGGGCGCGTGCTGGCCGCCGGTGTAGCCGAGGAAGGCCGAGCACCACGGCTCGTTGAGGGTGGTCCAGGTCGGGACCCGGTCGCCGATGGCGTCGTACAGAGACAGCGCGTAGTCCGCGAACCGGTAGGCGGTGTCGCGGTTGGTCCAGCCGCCCGAGGCCTCGAGCGTCTGCGGCAGGTCCCAGTGGTAGAGCGTCAGCCAGGGCTGGATGTCGTTGGCCAGCAGCTCGTCGACCAGCCGCTGGTAGAAGTCGACGCCGGCGGAGTTCACCGCACCGCCGTCGGGCCGCACCCGCGCCCACGACGCGGAGAAGCGGTAGGAACCGAGGTTGAGCGACCGCATCAGCGCGACGTCCTGGGGCATCCGGTGGTAGTGGTCGCACGCGATGTCGCCGGTGTCGCCACCGAGCACCGCCCCGGGCACCCGGCAGAACGCGTCCCAGATCGACGGCCGGCGTCCGTCCTCGGAGCCCGCACCCTCGATCTGGTACGCCGCCGTAGCGGCCCCCCAGCGGAAGTCACCGGGGAATCGGATCGCCGTGTCGGCGCCCGGAGTCGAGGTGGTGGTGGGGATGCTCATCCCTTGACGGCTCCTTGCATGATGCCGGTCACGAACTGCTTGCCGGTCGCGATGAACAGGACGAGGAGCGGGATCGTGGCCAGGGTCGCGCCGGCCAGGACCAGGGCGTAGTCCTTGTAGTAGCCGCTCTGCAGCTGGTTGAGCGCGATCTGCACGGTCGGGTTGTCGCCGGGCAGCACGATCAGCGGCCAGAAGAAGTCGGTCCAGACGTACATGAACGTGAAGAGCCACAGCATCGCCGCGGCCGGCCGCGCGGCGGGCACGGCGACGTGCAGGAAGATCCGGAACATCGAGCAGCCGTCGACCCGCGCGGCCTCGACCAGCTCGTCGGGTATCGCGTCGACGAGGTACTGCCGCATGAAGAAGACGCCGAACGCCGTGACGATCCAGGGGATGATCACCGCCCACACGCTGCCGGTCCAGCCGAGCTTCGCCATCAGGATGAACATCGGCACGACCCCGAGCTGGGTCGGCACCGCCATCGTGGCGATGATGAATGCGAGCAGCCCGATGTTGCCGCGGAAGCGGAGCTTGGCGAACGCGAAGCCGGCCAGGGTCCCGAAGAACACGACCGAGGTGGCGGCGACGCCGGAGATCAGCAGGCTGTTGCCCAGCGCCTTCCAGAACGCGACGCTCTCGAAGACCCGCTGGGCGTTCTCGAAGAAGTGGCCGCCCGGCAGCAGCGGTGGCGTCTGCCGAGCCATCACCTCCTTGGTGTGCGAGCCGATCAGGAACGACCAGTAGAGAGGTGCGGCCGAGCCGAGCACGAACGCGGTCAGCAGGCCGTAGACGAGGAATCCTGGGCGCTTGGTCATTTGCGCATCCCTCGCAGGGTGCCGACGCGTCGGCTGACCGCCAGGTTGACCAGCGCGAACACCACGATCACCAGGAAGAGCAGCCAGGCGGTGGCCGAGGCGCGGCCCAGGTCACGAAGGTGCCAGCCGAAGTCGTAGATCAGCATCGTGAGGGTGCTGAACTGGCGGTCGCTGCCGCCGTTGCGGGCGATGGTCTCGTCGAAGAGCCTCGGCTCGGCGAAGATCTGCAGGCCGCCGATGGTCGAGGTGATGATGACGAAGATCATCGTGGGCCGGATCATCGGCAGGGTGATGCTGACGAACTGCCGGATCCGGCCGGCGCCGTCGAGCGCGGCCGACTCGTAGACGTCGCGGGGCACGGCCTGCATGGCCGCCAGGAAGATCAGGGCGTTGAAGCCGGTCCAGCGCCAGTTGACCATCGATGCGATCGCGATGTGGCTCGCGAACCGGTCGACATGCCACTGGATCGGCTCGAGGCCCACCCAGGTGATGGCGTCGTTGATCAGGCCGTAGCGGTCTCCGAAGAGGCTGCCGAAGATGATGGCCACGGCGGCGGGGGAGACCACGAACGGCAGCAGGATGCTCATCCGCCAGAGGGTCCTTCCCCGTAGGTGGCTGTCGAGCAGCCCGGCCAGGCACACGGCGATCACGATCTGCGGCCCCGACGACAGCACGAAGATGCTGATCGTGTTGACCAGTGACTTCATGAAGTAGGGGTTGCCGAGCACGTCGCGGTAGTTGTCCAGGCCGACGAACTCGCCCTTGCCGCCGATCAGGCTCCAGTCGAAGAGCGAGACGTAGGCCGTGTAGACCAGCGGGAAGAGGCCGAACACGGCGAACAGCAGGAAGAACGGCGAGATGAAGAGGTACGGCGAGTAGCGCACGTCCCACGTGGACAGCCGTTGCCGCCAGGTGAGAGGCTGCCGACAGTGGAGGTGTACTTCCCGCCGGGGACGCCGTGGTTTCGTCCCCGGCGGGAAGCTTGAGGTGGGTCATCAGAAGTGAATGATCACCCGGTCAGGACAGCTGCTCGACGTCACTCAGGAAGGTTGCCCAAGAGTCGTCAGCGTTGTTGGAGCCGTCGTCCACCCGGATCACCGCGGCCTGGAAGGCCTGCAGGATGTCGGAGTACTTCGGGCCCTTGAACGGCTGCACCGTGATCGCCAGCGCGCGGTCCGACAGGATCTGTCCGGTCGGGGCGTCGTTGAAGAACGGGTTGACCTCTTCGGTGAGGATCGGGTCACCCAGTGCTTCGGTCTGGCTCGGGAACGTGCCCTTGGCCTGGAACGCCTTCAGCTGCTGCTCGGGCGCGGTGAGCCAGGAGGCGAACTCCTTGGCCTCGTCCGGGTGCTCCGACTGGGTCGGAATGACCAGGAACGAGCCGCCCCAGTTGCCGCCGCCGCCCGGGAACGCGTTGGCGATGTCCCAGCCCTCGATGCCTTCGGCGTTGCCCTCGATGACACCGAGCATCCAGCCGGGGCACGCCATGGTGGCGAAGCCGTCGTTCTGGAACGACGCCGTCCAGTCGTCGCTCCACTGGCTCAGCCGCGTGGACAGGCCCTTGTCGGCGTTGCTCGTGACGGCCTCCCACACCGCCTGCAGCTCGTCGTTCTCGACGTTGATGGTGCCGTCGGACTCCTCGAAGGGGTACTCGACCTGGTTGAGCATCGCCTGGGCGACGCCACCGGAGGAGTCGTACCAGGCGGTGTCGGGCACCGCCAGACGAACTCCTCGCCGACGGCGAAGTAGTCGTCCCAGGTGCCGAAGAGCGCCGCGACCTCCTCGCGGTCGGTCGGCAGGCCGGCCTTCGCGAACAGGTCGGATCGGTAGCAGATGCCCTCGGGACCGCTGTCGGTGCCGTAGCCGATCAGGCGGCCGTCGCCGTCGGTGCCGGCCGCTTCCTTCCAGTCCAGCCAGCGACCGTCGAGGGAGCTGTCGGACACGTCGACGAACGCATCGGACTCGGCGAGGATCGCCGGCATGCCGTCGCCCTCGATGGCCTCGATGTCGGAGAGACCCGAGCCGGCCGCGAGCTTGGTGAAGAGGTTGTCCTTGGCGTCGTCCCAGGTGCCGACCTTCTTCTGCTCGACCTGGATGTCGGGGTTGTCGGCGTTCCACTCGTCGATGAGCTCCTCGTAGCCGAACTCGTTGAACGTGGCGATGGTGAGCTTGACGGGGCCATCGCTGGAGCCGCCCTCATCGTCGTCGCCGCAGGCCGCGGTCAGGCCGAGGACCAGGGCGCCGACGGCGCACAGGGCGAGCCCCCGGCGCAGGCGGGTGCCGCGGGAGGGACCGGCCGGGCCGGGTGTGGTGGGTGTGTGGTTCACGATGCATTGCTCCTACCGTGTGCGGTGACCGGGCGGGCCCCGGTGGGGAGAAGCCAGGTGTGAGAGCGCTTCCACTCGACTTCGTGGAACAACATGACAGGCGTCACATGCCTTGTCAACGGTTCCGCCTGAATCGGCGGAACGCCGCGCTCACCAATCATGGGAGCGCTTCCATCAGATGGCTACTTGGCGGACTTGCGGGCCCGGGACGCGGTCTTCGCGCGGTCGTTCTGGTCGAGCACCAGCTTGCGGATCCGGACGGCCTCGGGGGTGACCTCGACGCACTCGTCCTCGCGGCAGAACTCCAGGCACTGCTCGAGGGAGAGCCGGCGCGGCGGGATCAGCTTCTCGAACGCGTCGGACGTCGCCGAGCGGATGTTGGTCTGCTGCTTCTCGCGGGTGATGTTGACGTCCATGTCCTCGGCGCGGGAGTTCTCGCCGACGATCATGCCTTCGTAGACCTCGGTCGTGGGCTCGACGAAGAGGACGCCGCGCTCCTGCAGGGAGGTCATCGCGTGGGCGGTCGCCGCGCCCTTGCGGTCGGCCACCAACGATCCGGAGTTGCGGGAGCGGATCTCGCCCGCCCACGGCTCGTAGTCCTCGAAGATGTGGTGCGCGATGCCGGTGCCGCGGGTCTCGGTCAGGAACTGCGTACGGAAGCCGATCAGCCCTCGTGCCGGCACCAGGAACTCCATCCGGACCCAGCCGGTGCCGTGGTTGGTCAGCTGCTCCATCCGACCCTTGCGGGTGGCGAGCAGCTCGGTGATCGTGCCGAGGTGCTCCTCGGGGGCGTCGATGGTGAGCCGCTCGATGGGCTCGTGCACCTTGCCGTCGACCTCGCGGGTGACCACCTGCGGCTTACCGACGGTGAGCTCGTAGCCCTCGCGTCGCATCTGCTCCACCAGGATCGCCAGCGCCAGCTCACCGCGGCCCTGCACCTCCCAGGCATCGGGTCGCTCGGTGTTGAGGATCTTCAGCGAAACGTTGCCGACCAGCTCGCTGTCGAGCCGGTCCTTGACCAGGCGGGAGGTGACCTTGGAGCCCTTGACCCGGCCGACCATCGGCGAGGTGTTGGTGCCGATGGTCATCGAGATCGCCGGCTCGTCCACGTGGATGAGCGGGAGCGCCACGGGGCTCTCGGGATCGGCGAGCGTCTCGCCGATCGTGATCTCGGGGATGCCGGCCACGGCCACGATGTCGCCCGGGCCGGCGCTCTCGCCGGGCTTGCGGTGCAGCCCCTCGGTGACCAGCAGCTCGCTGATCTTGACGTTCTTGACCTCGCCGTTGCGGCGGATCCACGCGACGGTCTGGCCCTTCTTGAGCACGCCCTCGTGGACCCGGACCAGGGCCAGCCGGCCCAGGAACGGCGACGCGTCGAGGTTGGTGACGTGCGCCTGGAGCGGTGCCCCCTCGGTGTAGACCGGCGCGGGGATGGTGTCGACGATGGTCTTGAACAGCGGCTCGAGGTTGGTGCCCTCCGGCATCGACCCGTCGGCCGGCTGGGCGATCGCCGCGATGCCGGCCTTGCCGCTCGCGTAGACCACCGGGAAGTCGAGCGCGTCCTGGCTGTGTGACTCGTCGAGCAGGTCCATGAACAGCTCGTAGGTCTCCTCGACGACCTCCTCGATGCGGGCATCGGGGCGGTCGACCTTGTTGACCACGAGTACGACGGGCATGTCGGCGTTGAGCGCCTTGCGGAGCACGAACCTGGTCTGCGGGAGCGGGCCCTCGCTCGCGTCGACCAGCAGCACGATGCCGTCGACCATCGACAGGCCACGCTCGACCTCGCCACCGAAGTCGGCGTGGCCGGGGGTGTCGATGATGTTGATCGTCATGCCCTCTGGGGCGGACGGGCCGTTGTAGTGGATCGCGGTGTTCTTGGCGAGGATCGTGATCCCCTTCTCGCGCTCGAGGTCACCGGAGTCCATCACCCGCTCGCCGACGATCTCAGCCTCATGCGCCGTGAAGGCACCCGCCTGCCGGAGCATCGCGTCGACGAGGGTGGTCTTGCCGTGGTCGACGTGCGCGACGATCGCGACGTTGCGCAGGTTGGCGGTCTTGGTTGCAGACATGGGTGTGCGAGGTTCACTTCCGGTGGAGGTTGTTAGTGCCGTGAGTCAGAATTCCTTGCGCGCTTCGCGCGCCCATGGCACGCACCTCGCTGCGTTGGCGTCGCTCGACGTGCGACCAGCATGGCAGCGCTCCGCCGCCTTCCAATGCACACACCCTGAACACGCCAAGCGCATAAGGACTTCCAACTCACGACACTAGGCCCGATGGGCCTCGGCGAGTCTAGTGCGGGGCCTCGTGATCCCACGATTCCGTCGGGTACAACAGGGACATGACCAGCACGCTCGTCCGCGTACGCCGCACCGGTGGCTTCATCGGGCGCATGCTCGAGGCGGAGGTCGACCTCGACTCCGACGACGACCGCGCCGGCGAGCTGCGCGAACTGCTGGGCAGGGTCGGCGGCCAGCAGGTGAAGGCGAGCACGCCGTACCCCGACGGGTTCACCTACGAGTTCGACTTCGACGGTGAGACCCACCGGGTGTTCGAACGTGACCTGACGCAGGACCTGCGACGGATCGCCGACCTGGTCCTGTCAGGCCCCACTGCCGTAGGGCCGGGTGATGATTTCTAGCCAGTGCTTGTCCGGGCCCTCCCAGTAGAGGCCGCGGCCACCGTCGTTGGTGTTGATCTCGCCAGGGCTCCGTTTGAACGGGTCCGCCCACCACTGCTTGCCGCGATCACGGAGCCGCTGCTGGATCTGGTCGAACTCCTCCTCGTCGACGAGGAACGCGAAGTGCTGGCCGTCGAAGTCGGCGGCTTCGTCCATGAAGTCGAGGCTCGCGCCGTTGGCGAGCTCCACCACGGCGAACGGTCCGAACGACGCCGGGGGGTCGAGGCCCAGGATCTCCGCCACCTCTCCTGCGGCGGCAGCGCGGTCGCGGGCGTGGACGATCGTGTGGTTGAGCTCGACGCTCATCGTTCTCTCTCCTGTCAGCTGAGAGCGCGGTCGAGCGCTGCTTCGACGTGCAGCGTCGTGCATGGGAAGACCGGCAGCTCGGAGTCGGCCTGGTGCACCAGCAGCTCGAGCTCGGTGCAGCCGAGGATCAGCCCACCCGCGCCGGCGTCCCACAGCTCCTCGATCAGGCCGACCACCGTGCGGCGGGAGCTGTCGAGCACCTTGCCGTGCACCAGCTCGTCGTAGATCACCCGGTTGACGGCCTCGTGGTGCTTGGCGTCGGGCACCAGGACCCGCAGCCCGTGGCTGGCGATCCGGTCGGTGAAGAAGGTGCGCGACATCGCGAACGTGGTGCCGATCAGCGCCACGGACTCGACGTTCTGCTCCTTGCAGGCATCGGCCACCACGTCGGCGAGGTGCAGCAGCGGGATGCCCACTGCGGCCTCGACCTGCTCGGCCACGCGGTGGAACGTCGTGGTGCAGAGCATCAGGAAGTCGGCGCCGGCGCGTTCGACCCCCTGGGCGGCGGCCGCCAGGATCGCGGCGACGTCGTCCCAGCGTTCGTCCTCCTGCAGGGCGGTGACCTCGGCGAAGTCGACCGACGACATCACGGTTTTCGCCGAGCTGAAGCCGCCGAGGCGCTTCTCGACGCCGACGTTGAGACCTTCGTAGTAGGCGGCGCTGCTCTCCCAGCTCATGCCGCCGATGAGTCCGATCGTCTGCACGGACGGCAGTCTGTCATGTTCTAGTGCGGGAGCCGATGGACCTTGTGCTGTGCGGCCTGGGCGCGGGGCCGGATGACCAGCTCGTCGATGTTGACGTGCGGCGGGCGGGTGACCATCCAGGTGATCGCGTCGGCGATGTCTTCGGCCGTCAGGGGATCGGGTACGCCGGCGTATACGGCGTCGGCCTTGGCCTGGTCGCCACCGAACCGCACCAGCGCGAACTCGTCGGTGCGCACCATGCCCGGCGCGATCTCCATCACCCGCACCGGCTGGTCGAACAGCTCCAGGCGCAGCGTCTCGGTGACCACCTTCGTGCCGTGCTTGGCCGCTGTGTAGCCGCCTCCGCCTTCGTAGGCGACCCGGCCGGCGGTGGAGCCGACATTGAGGATCGCGCCCGCGCCGGAGGCGACCAAGGCCGGAAGCAGGGCCCGGGTGACCTGCATCAAGCCGATCACATTGACCTCGTACATCTGGCGCCACTCGTCGCTGGAGGCCTCGGCCACGGTGGTTGCACCGAACGCACCACCCGCGTTGTTGACGAGTACGTCGAGCCGGTCGCCGACAGCGGCGGCCAGCCCCGCCACGGACTCCGCCGACGTCACGTCGCAAGCGACCGCGCTGCCCCCGATCTCGGCGGCCAGCTCCTCGATCCGGTCGACGCGGCGCGCGGCGCAGATGACGTGGAAACCCGCCTTGGCCAGGGCGCGGGCGGTGGCGGCGCCGATGCCGCTGCTGGCACCGGTGACGACGGCGATCGGGGCGGAGATCGAGGAGGAAGGAGAGACGCTCACCTCGGCATTGTGGCGCGTTGGTGGCAGACTAGGTCGATCGACCGTCTCACGTTCTCGGGAGGTGACGCCGCCGTGGGCATACGTTCGTACGCCGGCACGACCGGTCTGCTCGGGGGTGCCGCTTGGGTGCTCAGTTCTTTCGTCTCGTTTGATGCGCTGTGGTGGGCAGGGCTGGCCCTGCTTGGTCTGGCCTGTGCGGCCGCCGGCGCGGGGCTGGTCAGCAGCAGCGCGCTAGCCCTGCGCGTGTTCGTGGCCGTCGCCTTCCCCGCCCTCGTCGGCTCGGTCTGGTGGGTGCTCCGCGACGGCGGAAACACCGAGGTCATCGACGCCTTGTGCGGCGCCGTGGCGGCTCTCGTATCCCTGAATGCCCTGTCCACGAGCTCTCGGGGAATGGCCGCGCACCTCGCGTAGTTGGGTATGGGCAGAAGTCTGTCCATACCCAACCAGCCGTGTCAGGGGAGCCACAGTGAGCGAAGGCGCGCCGATCCGGCGCCTGGCGATGATCAGCGTGCACACCTCACCGCTCGACCAGCCGGGCACGGGCGACGCCGGCGGCCTCAACGTCTACGTCGTCGAGGTCGCCAAGCGGCTGGCCAACCGGGGCATCGAGGTGGACATCTTCACCCGCGCCACTCGCTCGGCCCTCGAGGCGGTTGTGCCCCACAGCGACGGGGTCACGGTGCGCCACGTCCACGCCGGCCCGTTCGAGGGGCTGACCAAGGACGAGCTGCCCGGACAGCTCTGCGTCTTCGCCCGTGAGGTGCTCCGCGCGGAGGCCGGTCAGCCGCTCGGCCACTACGACGTCGTGCACTCGCACTACTGGCTCTCCGGACAGGTCGGCGCGCTGGCCCGCGACCGCTGGGGCGTCCCACTCGTCCACTCCATGCACACGATGGCCAAGGTAAAGAACGACGCGCTCGCCGACGGGGACACCCCCGAGCCGGTCGCGCGGATCATCGGAGAGCAGCAGGTTGTCGAGGCCGCCGACGTGCTGATCGCCAACACCGACCTCGAGGCCAAGCAGCTGATCAACCTCTACGACGCCGAGCCAGGTCGCGTCGAGGTGGTCCACCCCGGAGTGGACCTGTCCGTCTTCCGCCCGCGCGACCGCGCCGGCGTACGCGCCGAGCTCGGGCTTCCCCCGGACGCGCACGTGCTGCTCTTCGCCGGGCGGATCCAGCCCCTCAAGGCGCCCGACGTGCTGCTCCGCGCCGTGGCCCTGCTGCTCCAGCGCAACCCCGGTTTGCGCCCGCACCTGGTCGTTCCGATCGTGGGCGGCCCGTCCGGCACCGGCCTGGAGCGGCCGACGTCGCTGGCGTCGCTGGCCGCCGAGCTCGGCATCGCCGACGTAGTGCGGTTCGTGCCGCCGGTCTCGCAGTCCCAGCTGGCCCGGTGGTACGCCGCCGCCACCCTGGTCGCCGTGCCGTCGTACAACGAGTCGTTCGGGCTGGTCGCCGCCGAGGCGCAGGCCTGCGGCACCCCCGTCGTCGCGGCCGCCGTCGGCGGCCTCACCACCGTGGTGCGCGACCGGCGCAGCGGGCTGCTCGTCGACAGCCACGACCCGCTCGACTGGGCGCACGCGCTGGCCACCGTGATCGGCGACACCGAGCTGCGCGAGCGCCTGGCGGTCGGCGCGATCGAGCAAGCCCGCGAGTTCTCGTGGGAGGCGACCGCGCAGCGGACGCTCGACGTCTATCGGCAGGCCCGCTCGTTCATGCGCCAGCCTGCATGATTGCTGCATGACCACCGAGGCGGCCGACATCGTCCGCGGCTACCTCGCCGACCAGGAGATCGAGTTCGAGGAGCTGTCCGACGGGGTCTTCTCGTTCAGCCTGCCCGGCGAGAAGAAGCTCCAGACCGCGGTGCGCCTCGACCTCGGGCCGCACGCCCTCGGCGTCCACGCCTTCGTCTGCCGCAACCCCGACGAGAACCACGAGCGCGTCTACCGCTGGCTGCTCGAACGCAACCTCAAGCTGTACGCCGTCGCGTTCGCCATCGACGCCGTTGGGGACATCTACCTCGACGCGCGGCTGCCGCTGGCCTCGGTGTCCGACGAGGAGCTCGACCGGCTGCTCGGGTCGGTGTTGTCCTACGCCGACGAGTCGTTCAACGCGATCCTCGAGCTCGGCTTCAGCAGTGCGATCCGCAAGGAGTGGGAGTGGCGCAAGCTCCGGGGCGAGCCCACCCACAACCTCGAGGCGTTTCGCGGCTGGCTCGAGGCAGGCCACGACCCGCCAGCCTCAGCGGGCGAGCAGCACCGCGCCGAGAGCGAGTAGCGCGGGGAACGCCTGCACCGCGAGGATCCGGACGCTGACCGTGGCCGCGCCGTAGGCGCCGGCGACGATGACGCAGACGAGGAAGAAGATCTTCACGTCGTCCTGCTCGGACGCCAGGCCCCACACGAGGCCGGCGACGAGGAAGCCGTTGTAGAGACCCTGGTTGGCCGCCAGCACCTTGCTCGCCTCTGCGAACTCCGGCTCGTTGCCGAACGTCTGCAGGCCCATGGGCTTGGTCCAGAGGAACATCTCGAGCACCAAGAAGTAGAGGTGCAGGGCGGCGACCAGCCCGACGAGCACGACGGCGACGGCATCCATGCCGTCAGCATGGCACGTCAGGTGCCGACCGGCTCCGGCGTCAGTTCGGTGACCCGTGGCTTGCGTCGGGTGAGCAGGACGCCGGCGATGCACAGTGCGCCACCGACGAATGCCAGCGCGGGCGGGACCTCGCCCAGCATCAGCCAGGCCATCAGGGTGGTGATGAACGGCACCAGGAAGGTGGTGAGCGCGAACTTCCCGGCGTCCGACTGGTTGAGGGCGTAGGCCCAGGTGACGAACGCGAACGCGCTCGGCACCACGCCGAGGTAGGTGATCCAGAGCAGGTCCGAAGCACTCGCGTCGCCGACGACGCCGACCAGCTCGCCGGACCAGGGCAGGCAGGCAATTGTGCCGACGACGTAGAACCAGAACGTCATCTCGAGTGCGGTCATGCCGCTGGCGAGCAGCTTCTTCTGGGTGATCACCCCGGCCGCGAAGGTGACTGCCGCCAACACCGTGAGCAGTACGCCGACCACGTCACCGTTGTCGCCGCTGGAAGAGGCTCGGCCGATGATGACCACGCCGGCGAAGCCGACGGCCAGACCGATCACCAGCCAACGGGTCAGCCGCTCCTTGAAGAAGAAGGTGGCCAGGAAGGCCACGATGATCGGGCCGATCTGGATGATCAGCGCCGCCGTGCCGGCGTCGATCCGGCGCTCGGCCTCGTTGAGGGCGACGTTGTAGATCCCGATCCACGAGACCCCGCCGATCGCGATCAACGGCCACTCCCGTCGGGTCGGCAGCCCGCGCCGCCGCTCCGCCGGCACCGAGATCCGGACCATCAGCCCGAGCACGACCACCGCGACTACCAGCCGGCCCAGGCTCAGCGAGCCCGGCGGCACGTCCTCACCGAGGTGGCGGATCGCGACGAAGGCCGACGACCAGGCCAGGAGCGTGAACGCAACCGCGGCGAGCGGGAGCCAGGGTCGGGTAGCCACCCGGCAACGCTACTCAGTCGAGGCCTCCGGCCGCGCGCGGTTTTCGGTCACGTCACCGTGACTTACCGCCGTACTTCGTTCGGATCAGAGATCGAGCTTGTAACCGAGCCCGCGCACGGTGACGAGGTACTTCGGCTCGCTCGGCTCCGGCTCGAGCTTGGCGCGCAGGCGCTTCACGTGTACGTCGAGGGTCTTGGTGTCGCCGACGTAGTCGGAGCCCCACACCCGGTCGATGAGCTGCCCGCGGGTGAGCACCCGGCCGGGGTTGCGCAGGAACATCTCCAGGAGCTCGAACTCCTTGAGCGGCAGGCGCTGCTCCTGGCCGTCGACGGTCACCACGTGCCGCTCGACGTCCATCCGGACCGGACCGGCCTCCAGCGTGTCCGGCGCCAGGTCGGGGTCGAGGCCGCGACGCAGCACGGCGCGGATCCGGGCGACCAGCTCGCGCGGCGAGTAGGGCTTGGTGACGTAGTCGTCGGCGCCGAGCTCGAGCCCGACCACCTTGTCGACCTCGTCGTCCTTCGCGCTGACCATGATCACCGGCACGTTGGAGGTCTGCCGGATCGTGCGGCAGACCTCGGTGCCCGGAATACCCGGCAGCATCAGGTCGAGCAGCACGATGTCGGCGCCGTTGCGGTCGAACTCCGTGAGCGCGGCGTTGCCGTCTGCGGCGATCGCTACCTCGTAGCCCTCCTTGCGCAGCATGTAGGCGAGAGCGTCGCTGTAGCTTTCTTCATCCTCGACGACGAGTACCCGTGTCACGGGCGTTCCTCCTGTTTCGTGGTGGCCCGATTGGTGTGTGGTGAGTGCCGGGGGAGAGTCAGGGTGAATGTCGAACCCTGTCCCTCCACCGACCACACCCGGACCTCGCCGCCATGGGTGGCGGCGACATGCTTGACGATTGAGAGTCCCAGACCGGTGCCGCCAGTGGAACGGTGGCGCGCAGGATCGACTCGATAGAAGCGTTCGAAGATCCTGTCGATCTCGGTCGTGGGGATACCGATTCCCTGGTCGACCACGGACACCTCGACGTTGTCGTCGGTGGCCTTGGTGGTGACGAGCACGGTCGCCTCGGCCTCGGAGTAGCTCACCGCGTTTGCCACCAGGTTGGCCACGGCTGCGGTCACCTGCTCCTCGCTGCCGAACACCTTCAGCCCGGACGTGCCACCGGTGACCACGGAGATCCGCTTCGCGTTCGCGTCGATCGCGCTGGTGTCGACGGCGATGTCGATCACCTCGTCGAGCGAGACCGGCAGCGGAGACTCGAGCGGCTCGTCCCCCTGCAGCCGCGACAGCTCGATCACCTGCTGGACCAGGCGCGAGAGGCGGTCGCTCTCGGTGAGCATCCGGCCGGCGAAGCGGCGTACGGCGTCGGGGTCGTCGGCAGCGTCGCTGACCGCCTCCGACAGCAGCCGGATGGCGCCGACCGGAGTCTTGAGCTCGTGGCTGACGTTGGCGACGAAGTCGCGGCGAACGGCCTCCACCCGGCGCTCGCGGGTGCGGTCCTCGACCAGGGCCAGCACCAGGCGCGAGCCGAGCGGCGCTACTCGGGCCATCACGTGCCGCGACGGGGCGGCCTGTCGCGTCATCAGCAGCTCGGCCTCGCGGATCTGCCCGTCGTTGCGCACCTGGCTGACCAGATCGGCCAGCTGCTCGGAGGCGAGCATGGTGCCGCGCACCAGACCCATGGCGTACGCCGGTGCGGAGGCCTTCAGGACGACGTCGGAATCATTCACGACGACGGCACTGCTGCGCAGGACGGAGAGGACGGCGCCCACACCGGGCGGGACGAGGGGCTCTTCTGTGGGGGGCTGGTCCCGTTGCTGGCGGTCGCTGATGTGCCAGGCGAGCACGGCGCCTCCGGCAACGACGGCGCCGATCACCGCGGCGAGGAACGCCTGCGTCGTCGGGTCCACGCTCAAATCGTACGGCCGTGTTCATGTGGATTTCGCCAACGAGGGTGCGGCTTCGGAACGTTCACCGCTCGTTCACCAATCAACCCCACCGCGTCGCTTCCACTATCTAGGCTCCTCCACATGCGTGAGGTCTTCCATGAGCAGCTGGAATCGATGTTCGACGAGCTCGCCGGAATCGGTGCCAAGGTCGAGACCGCCATCGGTCTCGCCACCGAGGCATTGATGACCGGTGACGCCGAGATCGCCGAGCGGGTGATCTCGGCCGACATCGAGATCGACCGCGCTCGCGAGCGCGTAGAGGACCTGGCGTTCTCGCTGCTGTCCCTCCAGCAGCCCGTCGCCGGCGATCTCCGGACGGTCGTGTCCGGCCTGCGGATGGTCAGCGAGCTCGAGCGGATGGGCGACCTCTCCGTGCATGTCGCCAAGATCGCCCGGCTCAGGGTGCCCAACATCGCGGTGCCCGACGAGGTGCGGCCGACGATGAGCCGGATGGCCCAGGTGGCCGCGGACATGGTGCACCGCGTGATCGCGATCATCACCTCGCGCGACGTCGAGGCGGCGATCGAGCTCGGTCGCGCCGACGAGGTGATGGACCAGCTCCGCCGCACCAGCTTCACCGAGCTGCTCTCCGACAGCTGGAGCCACGGCGTCGAGGCCGCGGTCGACATCGCCCTGCTCGGTCGCTACTACGAGCGGATCGCCGACCACGCCGTCTCGGTCGCCAACCGGGTCGTCTTCGTCGTCACCGGCGAGAACCCCACCACCATCGACGCTTGACGGCAGCTAGCGGCCTTGGTTGGCCACCGCGGCGGCGCTTCGGCGGCGGCCTCGGGGTCGAGGTAGCGCCCGCCCTTGGTGATCGGGCAGGAAGCTGTCGTCGAGGTCGTAGACCAGCGGCATGCCCGTGGGGATGTTGAGGCCCGCGATGTCCTCGTCGCTGATCCCGTCGAGGTGCTTGACCAGGGCCCGCAGGCTATTTCCGTGGGCGGCGACCAGCACCGTGTGGCCGGCGCGCAGGTCGGCTGTGATGTCGGACTCCCAGTAGGGGAGGAACCGCTCGATGACGTCCTTCAGGCATTCCGTGCGGGGCAGCTCGTCGCCGAGGTCGGCGTACTGCGGCAGATGGGCCTGCGAGAACTCCGACTCGTCGTCGAGGGGCGGCGGCGGGGTGTCGAACGAGCGGCGCCAGAGCATGAACTGCTCCTCGCCGAACTCCTCGAGCGTCTGCTTCTTGTCCTTGCCCTGCAGGGCGCCGTAGTGGCGCTCGTTGAGCCGCCAGGAGCGGCGCACCGGGATCCAGTGGCGGTCGGCGACGTCGAGCGCGATGGCTGCGGTGTTGATCGCGCGCCGCTGCAGCGAGGTGTGTACGACGTCCGGCAGCAGGCCGGCCTCGCGGATCAGCACGCCGCCGTGCTCGGCCTCGGAACGGCCCTTCTCGGTCAGCGCCACGTCGACCCAGCCGGTGAAGAGGTTCTTGGCGTTCCACTCGCTCTCGCCGTGGCGGAGCAGGATCAGGGTGTGGCTGCCCATCAGTGCTCGGGTGCCTCTTCGGCCTCGCAGGAGTAGGCATCCGCGGCAGCATCATCCGCCCCGGGTGCGTCGTCGTAGCCGTCGTACTGGCCGCACTGGGTGACCACCGGGACGTTGGCCTCGACCACTTCGCCGTTGTCGAAGGTAAGCGTCACCTCGTAGACCTGCCCGGCCTCGAAGGTGCCGTCGATGCGAATGCCGGCGTCGCGCAGTTGGGCCCGGCCGCCGGCGATGATCGTGAGGTCCTCGTGGTCAGCCTCGGCGGCGTCGGGCCCGCTGGTGACGGAGGTGAGCGCGGCGTCGGTCTTGACGTCGTTGTTGACCAGCATCCCGATCAGGGTGCCGGAGTCGGGTTGCCCGGCCACGATCACCGAGTTGATCACGTCGACGTCCCCGTCGCGGTTGGTGTGGCCCGGCGTCAGGTCGTTGACCCGGTCGGTCGCGTAGTCGAAGCCGCACGACGTGAGAACGGGTGCGGCGAGCAGCAGCGCGCCGATGGCGAGCCGCAGAGTGCGGCGAGGGTGCCGAGGGTGCATCGTCAGGCCTTCGCAGGTCGGTCCGGTGGGACGGTCAGTCAGCGCCCACATGCTAGCGGTCACCGGCGGCGCTCACTGAGCGAGGCCGAGGCTGCTGCCGACGACACCCATGGCGGCCAGGATCAGCACGAGGTAGATCGAGGAGAGCGCCAGCAGCTTGGTGGCACCGAGCCGGAGGCCGAGCTGCAGCGGCAGGTAGGTCCAGCCATCCTCGTTGTCGGCGACGAGACCCCAGATCGCGCGCAGGAAGTGGACGCCGAGGCCGAGGAGGCCGGCCAGCGCGGTCATCGCGACGACGGGAGCCGAGCCCTCCGCCGTGCCGCCCCAGCCGCCGTAGGAGAGGTAGGCCGGGTAGAGCGCGAACCCGATCACCCAGGTCAGCCACGACAGCACGCCCTGGCGCAGGATGACGTTGCCGAGCATGCCGGTGGCCAGTGACAGCAGGTAGCAGCTGCCAGCCGTCACCCCGGTCGCGATGGACAGCGGTACGACGAGCAGGACGGCGCAGGCCAGCGCGAACCAGGCGGTGCCGGGGTCGAGCTTGCCCGCCGCGATCGGCTTGCCGCTGACCTGGTGGCGGGCGTCGCGCCTGCGGTCCACGAGGTCGTTGTGCCAGCCCAGGATGGTCTGGCCGACGAGCACGGTGGCGGCCACGACCACGACCTCGCGGCCCGGCCGACCGGCGATCGCGGCGGCGATGCCGAGTCCGAGCGCGGTGAGTATCCCCTGCTTCGGGTGGGAGGCACGCAGCAGGAGGACCGGCCAGGTGTCGCGGATGGACAGCGACGGGCGGGGCCGGCGGCGGCGGTCGCGGGCAATGTGCGCCGGCGGCGGCTCGGGATCCGCGGAGGCGACGGAGGTCGCGCTCCCGCCTGGGTCGGGCTCCTCCCCGGCGGTGGTGCCTCGCTTCCAGCGTTGCGTGATCGCCATGGCACGCAGTATCGACCACCGCGGCGACGGGCACCGGCACCGGGGCGAGAGGGGTCCGGGAGGGGTCGTGCGCAGATGCGTTCGATAAAGAGCGGTCGCACCACACGAACCGTCTTCTGTCAAGACCGGAACAACGCTCTGACCTGCGGAAACGTCGGAAAGCAGAAATAGGGGGCGTGTTAGAATGAACACCTAGGAAGGGGTTCATCACATATGACTTTCACCGTCGGCGAAACGGTTGTTTATCCCAATCACGGGGCCGCAGTCATCGAGGACATCGAGATGCGGAAGATCAAGGGGGAGGATCGCGAGTACCTCGTGCTGCGCATTGTCGCCCAGCAGGACCTGGTCGTGCGCGTGCCCGCGTGCAACCTGGATCTCGTCGGAGTACGCGACGTGGTCGACAAGGACGGGCTCGAGAAGGTGTTCGACATCCTTCGGGCCGAGCACGTCGAGGAGCCGACCAACTGGTCGCGCCGCTACAAGGCGAACCTCGAGAAGCTGCACAGCGGCGACGTCATGAAGGTGTCCGAGGTCGTCCGCGACCTGTGGCGCCGCGAGCGTGACCGTGGCCTGTCGGCCGGCGAGAAGCGGATGCTGGCCAAGGCGCGCCAGATCCTGGTCTCCGAGCTGGCCCTGGCCGAGCACACCAACGAGGACAAGGCCGAGACCATCCTCGATGAGGTCCTCGCCAGCTGAACCCCCGTTCAACGGCAGAGCCATCTGCTCGCAGGACCCCCCGGACCCCGGTCCGGGGGGTCCTGTCATTTCCCCCTACGGTGGGCGCATGGAGGATCAGCCGCCGGCGCTGGGAGCCGTGATCGAGCTCGATCGCGGGTCGCTGCCGTTCGCGCTGATCCACGGTGAGGCACTCGTGGCCTGCGCCGCGTGGGGGCTGGGCGACTCCGGCGTGACTCCGGTCGACCTCGGCACGGAGTGGGCTGGCCTGGTCGACGGCGGGGAGCCGTTCGTGCTCCACGACAGCCTGTGCCCGATGACCCCGGCCACGTTCATCAGTGAGTGCCTGGTGCGCGCCGTCGAAGGCGACACGGTGGTGGTCGGCGTACGACCGGTGACCGACACCGTCAAGGTGGTCGTCGACGGCCTGGTCGGCGAGACGGTCGATCGTGAGTCGCTGAGAGCCGTGGCCTCGCCGGTCGTGCTGCCCGCGCGAGTGGTGGCGGCGTACGACGCCCTGCCCTCGCTCGACTTCGCGGAGCTGGTGCGGGTGCTGGCGGAGCGGTTCGAGATCGAGTACGTCGAGGCCCCTCCGGCCGGGCGGCGGGTGACGTCGCCGGACGACATCGAGGTGCTAGAGGCGCTGACGCAGCCGCTCCGCTAGGGCGACGTCCTCCGGGAAGGTGATCTTCAGGTTGCGCGCGGTGCCGGGCACGGCGACCACCTCGACGTGCGTGTAGCGCGCGACGCAGGCAGCCGTGTCGGTGCCGTCGAACTCGTCATCGTCGGCCCGGCGATAGGCCTCGAGCAGTACGGCGGCGCGAAAGGCCTGAGGGGTCTGTACGCCGTGCAGCTCCGCCCCGGAGGGTGCCCCGACGAGCGGCGGTAGCCGCACTGTGGGGATGGCGCCGCCGTGCTCGCGGGCCGCGGCCAGCACCGCCTCCAGCAGCGGAGCACCGGCGAGCGGGCGGGCACCGTCGTGGATCGCGACCACATCGATCTCGCCCGTCGCGATGTCGGCGGCCAGCGCCTGCAGTGCGGCCCACTCCGACCCGTGCCGGGTCTCCCCACCGTGCACCAGCAGCACCTCGCCCTCGCCGAGATGCGGAGCCAGCGCCTCGGACACGGCGTCTTCCTCGCCGCGGCGGATGACGACGACCACGCGAGTCACGTCCTCGACGGACAGGGCGTCGCGCACCGACCACGCCACCACCGGCACGGCGCCCAGTGGCAGCAGCACCTTGTTGGTCTCCGCGCCCACACGCGTGCCTGCCCCGGCGGCGACGATCACGACGGCTGCGGACACGTCGGGGAGCATAGGGATCTCGATACAGGTCGCGCACCCTCTCGCTGCGCTCGAGGGTGCGCCGACCCACTCGATCTCCCGCGCTTGTCTTGACCTTCGCGAGCTCAGGTCAAGGCGCGTGAGAGCGGATTCGTTAGCACGCCTGTTACATACGGAAACAGGGCGAGAACACTCCCAACCTAGGTTCGGCGCATGGCGCCCCGCGGACCGATCGAGGAGTGGCAGCCGGTGTGCAGGCTCGCGGAGCTCGAGATCGACCGCGGCGTCACGGCGCTGGTGCACGGTCAGGCGATCGCCATCTTCCGGATCTCGGACGACACCGTCTACGCGCTCGGCAACCACGACCCGTTCGCGAAGGCCTCCCGGCTGGCCCGCGGGATCGTCGGCACCCGCGGTGCGGTGCCGTTCGTGGCACCGGTCGCCCACAAGCACGCGTTCGACCTGCGCACGGGGCAGTGCCTCGACGACTCACACGTCGCGGTGCCGGCGTACGACGTGAAGGTGGTCGAGGGCGTTGTGCTGGTCGGTCACCGCAAGGTGCAAGCGGCCTAGATCTCGATACAGGTCGCGCGCGCCCTCGCTGCGCTCGAGCGCGCGCCGAACCCACTCGATCTGACGCCGATTCGCGACCTTCGCAAGCTCAGGTGGCGGGCGTCACAGCCCCGGCGGCAGCTCGGCGGTCATGATGTCGTCGCCACCGAACACCGCGTCCTGCCAGACGAGCCGGTCTCCCGAGACGGCCGGGAAGGCCTGCTGGCCGCGCTCCTCCAGCAGGTTGTAGATGGTGCCGGTCTCCATCGAGTAGAGGTAGAGGTCGGTGTCGGCGCTGCCGCCGCCGTCGTCCTCGGCGATGCCGCCACCCAGCGCGCCAACGGCCTCCGGCCAGATGGCGTAGTCACCGTTGAGTGCCGCGCCGTAGGGGACCGCCGAGTCGGACAGCTGCAGGCTGCCGCCGGTGCCGTCGAGCAGCACCGCGATCTGTGAGTCGTCGAGGGCGAGCACGCGGCCGCCGGCCGTCGCGATCGAGAACACCGCGCCGGGGGTGCTGCCCACCTCGGCCACCGAGCCGTCGGCCGGGTTCCAGAGGTAGACCGCGCCGGCGTCGGTGCCGAGTGCCACCTGGCCGTCGCCGGTGCCGATGGCGGTCACGGAGCTGATCCCGGCCGCCGCCAGGTCGAGCGCGGTCACCTTGCCCTTCGGGTTCACGAAGTACGCCGACCCCTCCGATTCGCTGGACCACGCGGCCCCGGCGTCGGATCCGGCCAGGCCGGCCGCGATCGTCGAGTCGCCGAAGCTGCCGATCACCTGCCGCTCGCCGTCGGTGGGGTAGAACGCGATCTGTCCGGCGCTGTTGAAGTCGGGCACTTCGAAGCTCACGAGCGCTTCGCCGGCGTAGGCGACGAACATCGCGTCGCCGGTGCGCGACGTGGGCTGGCCGCCGACCTGGCTGGTGGCCGCGAATCCCGTGACCGCGCCGTCGGCGCTCAGGTCGACCCAGGCCACCTCGTCACCGGAGACGGTCGGCCCGAGCTGGGTCTGCGGAGACGAGACCACGACCTGGCCGAGGGCGTTCTCCGGCGGGTTGCAGTCGATGCAGATCAGGTTCTCATCGAAGATCTCCCGCGCGACGCGCAGGATGGTGGGGTCCGCGTCCGTCGCCTGGATGGTCTGCTCGACGGCGTTGCGGGCGTCGAGGAATCCAGAGGTGGGGCCGAGCTGGGTGGTGAGCACGGCGTAGACGATCTTGTCGAAGTCGGAGGCCAGCTCGGACTCGTTGCCGCTGACCCCGTCGATCTGCGCGAGCCGGGTCCGGATGCCCCACAGGGCGTTGGTCCAGATCAGCGAGTTGGAGTGGACTCCGCCGTTGTCGTTGTTGTCGCCGATCAGGTAGCGGTAACGGATGCCGGTGTTGAGCAGGTAGTAGTAGTCGGCGAACGTGTTGCCGCTGAGCAGGTTGCGAGTGGTCAGCGTCCCGTCGACGTCGACACACGGGAACACCGCGGTCTCCATCCGGCTGCAACCCGTCTCGGCGTAGAACGCGGTGTCGCTGCCGGTGTAGGCGTTGCCGATCACGTTGCCGAAGTAGTCGGAGAACGCCTCGTTGAGGGCTCCGGACTGTCCGGAGTAGATGAGCCTCGCCGACGAGGCCGTGACGCCGTGGGTGATCTCGTGGGCAGCAGTGTCGATCTCGACGAACTCGTAGAGCGCCGCAGGGCACGCCGTAGACCATCTGCGGCCGGGGCAGGTTGTCGTCGAAGTAGGCGTTGCAGAAGTCCGAGGTGCCGAAGTTCACCGACGAGACCATCGACGAACCCTGGTCGTCCCACGACCGGCGCCCCAGGGCGGCGTAGAAGTCGTAGACGGCCCGGCTCAGTGCCTGCGCCGCGATGGCGTCGCCGTCCTGGATCTGCGGGCCGTTGCTGGTCACGCGGGTGCCGGGCAGGTCGGACTGGGATGCGCCCGACATGTCGTAGGTCTCGATCCCGCCCTGGCCGGTGGCGGGGTCGTACGTCGGGGTGGTCGGGTCGATCAGCACGACCCCGCCGCCCTGCTCCATGCCGGTGGCGGTGAGGTCGCCCATCATCCGGCTGGTGCCGTGCACCTGCACGGGGTCGCCCTCTGCCGATGACAGGGCCGCCGGGCTCTGGCCGCCGACGCGAGTCGGGGCGAGCAGCCCCGGCGTTCCCCCGGTGCGCAGAGACGACGGCAGCATCGTCAGCGCCTCCGCAGAGTCGGCGCGGACGTCGATGACGGCGCCGGTCTGGGCGTCGACGTAGTAGGTGGCGCTCAGGGTCACCTGGCCGGTGTTGCCCGACGCGGGGCCGATCACGACGGCCCACGCCAGCCGGCCCTCGGCGATCGGAACGATCGCAAGCGTCGCGTTGCCGCGGGTGGCGCCGCCGGAGGCCTCACGTGCCGTCCGTGAGGCGGTCTTGGCGCTGACGGTGGGTGCGGTGACGGGCGTCAGGCCGGAGAAGACCCGCCCGCGGACCGCGTTGACCCGGGTGTCGGTGTCGGTGACCTCGAGGCTGAAGACGAGCTCGCCGTCGACGACGGGCACGCCCTGGAGCTGCTGGGTGGCCCGCACGCTGACGACGTCGGCGATCGTCGGGGCCGAGGGGTCGCCCAAGGACAGGTCGGCTGGACTTACGCCGAACAGGTCGGCGCCGTACTCGTCCATCAGGGCATTGATCGTCGTGGCCTCGTCGCCGCCGTCGGTGGGGCGGTAGCGGCCGCCGGACAGCTCGCCGAGATAGCCGGTCAGGTCGTCCTGGCGGCCGACCCAGCCGGACGACGTGGAGTCGCGGAGGTCGGCGATCGCGTCGGTCAGGGCGGTCACCCGCCCGGCGGCGGTGTCGGGGTTCGCCTGCCGGTAGGTCGCCGACACGATGAGGGTCTGCGGCTCCTCGCCGTCCTCACCGAGGGACGTGCCGTTGTCGCACGCGGACAGCCCGAGCACGGCAAGGATCAGAGCCGGCGCGAGGGCCGCGCGGAAACGATGCGAGGTGACGCCGGACATGTGAGCCCCTTCGGATGGTGCCGCGATTGTCGAAGCGGCTGGGGTAAGTGTCAACAGCGCAACGCCCTGATGGGGTGCTTCGCCGATATGCGCTAGACCGCGCCTCCGCCGCGGGCGGGAAACTGTCGCGAAACCCGCGCAGGACTGTCATCATGCGTCGAAGTTCGTCCGAACCGGAGGTCTGCCGTGCCTTGTCCAACCTGCCAATCCGACAACCCGGAAGTGGCGGCGTTCTGTCACAAGTGCGGTGCGTCGATGCGCCCCGACGCGTCGGGCGTACGCACCTATGCGGTGGCCTCGTCGGAGGGCGTCAACCAGTTCGCACTGATCTCGACGATCATGCCGCACACCAGTCGCGAGACGGCCGACAACTATCGCTGGGCGATGATCATCAGCAGCGTGCTGATCATCGGCGCCACAGCTCTCGGTCTGCTGCCCGTCGCCATCGCGGCCGCCGCGTTCCTGATCCCGCTGGCCTACCTCGTCTACATCTATGACGTGAACCTCTGGGAGGACGCGCCGGCCAAGGTGGTCATCGGGCTCTTCTTCGTCACCGGTGCCCTGGCGGTCCTGGTCTCGCTGTTCTTCTTCGTCTGGGTCTTCGACAACGAGTTCCAGTCCTTCGTCGCCGGCGGTCGAGCGCGCGGCGGCATCGACTCGCTCTCGATCTCTGCGCTGCTGATCTTCGCCGTCCTGCTGCCGGTCGTCGCCGAGGTGGTCAAGAACCTCCCGGGTGCCCTGCTCGCCCGGCTCCCGCAGTTCGACGACATGATCGACGGGCTCACGTTCGGCGTCGCCGCCGGCACGGCGTACGCCGCGTTCGAGACGATCGTTCTCTACCGGGGGGTCTTCACCTCCGACACGTTCCGCACCGAGTCGGGTATCGCGACCTGGATCGTGATCGTGGTCAACCTGATGGTGGTCAAGTCGCTGATCTACGGCACCGCCACCGGCATCGCGGTCGCCGCGTTCTCCGGCAAGGGTGAGGGCTACGACGGCTTCACGAGCTACTACCTGAAGAACTTCGCCTTCGCCGCCGGCGTCAACGTCGCCTACTGGCTCGGCGTCCGGCTGCTCGCCTACCTGCCCTTCGGCCAGGCACTCGGGCTGATCTGGGGTTTCGTGATCCTGGGCGTGCTGGTGATCCGGATCCGGGTGATGATGCAGGCCGCGCTGCTCGAGGCGGCCATCGAGGACGCCGCCAAGGCCGACGTGTCGAAGCACGACACGTTCGTCGAGACGTTCTGCCCCGAGTGCGAGAACATGCTGCTCGTCGGGTCGCAGTTCTGCATCGCCTGTGGCACCTCGGTGCGCTCGACCTCGCACCAGACGCGCCAGCACATGAACACCGAGCATGCCGACGCTCCTGCGGCCGACGGAGGTGTGGCATGACGCAGCCTCCCGTTCCCCCGCAGCAGCCACCTGTCCCGCCGCGGCCGGCATCGACCCAGCCGCTGCCCACCGCGCCGACCTCTGCGCCGCCGCAGGCGCCTCCGCCCGGCTACTACCCGCCGCCGCCCCCGGGTGGCTACCCGCCCCCGCCGCCGCCTCCGGGCAGCCTGCACAAGTCCGGCAAAGGCAAGACCATCGGCATCATCGTCGCCGGAGTGGTCGGAGTCGGACTGCTCGGCGGGCTGGGTGCCGCGATCTTCGGTGGTGGCGACGACGACAAGGACGACGTCACCACGTCGGAGGCCAAGGGCAACGGTTCCGGGATCCTGGACCCCGAGCCGTCGGCACCGCCACGCCGACGGCGGACCCGACGGCCGAACCCACCGAGGCCTCGCCGACACCCCAGCCGACCGAGGACCCGACCACGCCACCGGTGGACGGGACCACGGCGACCATCGGCTCCGGCGTCCAGATCTTTGTGCCGTCGGGGTGGGACATCGCGGGCCAGGGCGACGACGAGATCGGTCTGACCAGCGGTGACGGCAGCTGGGCCTACGCCCTCACCGGCGTCGGCCAACCGTCGGTCGAAGCGTCTGCGGTGTTGAGCGCCAACCTCGACACCATGCTGCCACCGGACAACTACAGCCAGCTCCAGACCGGCGACGTCCGTCCGCTCGAGGCCTTCGGCTCGGTCGTGTCGGTCGCGGTCATGGACTACGAGGCGCTGTGGGTGGACGCGCAGTCGTCGATCCCGCTGCACGGCCAGGTCTACGTCGCGGTGCGCCAGGACGGCGTAGCCCTGCTGATCGCGGTCGAGCACTCCCCGCCGGGCGACTTCCAGGCAACCATCGACAGCTGGAGCCCGGTCGTCGACAACAGCTTCAACCTGCTCGGCGGTTCCTGACCGCGGCTACTGCGACGAACGATCAGCGCGGTGGCGATGGCGGCGACGCCTTCGCCACGGCCGGTGAGGCCCGAGCCCGTCGGTGGTCGTCGCCGACACGGTCACGGGCGCACCGAGCGCGGCGGAGAGTGCGGCCTCCGCCTCGGCGCGACGCGGGCCGACCTTGGGTGGTTGCCGATGACCTGCACCGCGACATTGCCGACGTCGTAGCCGGCCGAGCGCACCCGGCAGCGCGGTCTCGGCGATCAGCGCGGCGCCGGAGGCGCCCGCCCACGCGGGGTCGGAGGTGCCGAAGTTCGAGCCGAGGTCGCCGAGCCCGGCGGCGGACAACAGCGCGTCGCACACGGCGTGGGCCGCCACGTCGCCGTCGGAGTGGCCGGCAAGTCCCTGGATTTCCTCCGGCCACGACAGCCCGGCCAGCCACAGGGGTACGCCGTCGGCGAGCTGATGCACGTCGGTGCCGACACCGACTCGAAACCGTAAGGAGTCCTGGTTCACCTGATGATCATGCCTGAGCGACAATCAGGGGGTGGAGACCTCTAAGGGCCGGTGGTGGCTGGCCGGCCTGATCGCCGGCGGCGCCGGTCTGGCGACCAGCTACGTGGTCGCCTCGCTGATGTCGATCCGCGAGTCTCCGGTCGTCGCCGTCGCCGACCTCGTCATCCGGCTGACTCCCGGCCCCGTCGCCCGTACGGCCATCGAGCTGCTCGGCCACGCCGACAAACCGGCGTTGGTGATCGGGATCCTGGCCATCATGGCCGCTGCCTTCGCCGGCCCTCGGCGGTCTGGCCCGCACGCACCTGGTGGGCGCCCCCTTCGGCTACGCCGTGCTGGCGGCGGTCGGCGCCGTCGCTGTGCTCTCGCGCAACGGCGCCCACGCCACCGACGCGCTGCCGGTCGCGGTCGGCTTCCTCACCTGGCTGGTCGCGCTGTCGCTGGTGACGCGAGCCCCTGCGCCGACGTCACCGAGGAGCCCGGGCGCTGCCGGGCCGCGGCCTCGTCGCGCCGAGGCTTCCTGGTCGGCGCCGGCGCGATGGCCGCCGTCGCGGGCGTGCTGGGGGTGGTCGGCCGCATCGTCGGCGGCGGTCGGCGCAAGGTCGAGGAGACCCGCCGGCTGCTGAGGCTGGAAGGGGTCACCGAGCCGCGGATGCCCCCCGCGACCCGGATCGGCGTCGACGGAGTGTCGCCGTGGATGACCCGCGGCCGACGACTTCTACCTGATCGACACCGCGATCGTCCGGCCGGCGATCGAGCCGAAGGAGTGGGCGCTGCGGATCCACGGCATGGTCGACCGCGAGATCACCCTCACCTACGACGACCTGGTCGCCCGCGAGTTCACGGAGGGCTGGATCACGCTCAACTGTGTCTCCAACCCGGTCGGCGGTGAGCTGATCGGCAACGCCTGGTGGAGCGGCATCCGGGTGGCCAGCCTGCTGGCAGAGGCCGGCGTCGACCCGGACGCCGATGCCGTGCTCCAGACCTCCGCCGACGACTGGACCTGCGGCACCCCCTGGCGGCGCTGACCGACGACCGCAACGCGATGCTCGCGGTGGCGATGAACGGTCGACCGCTCCTGATCGACCACGGCTTCCCGGTGCGCACGATCGTGCCCGGCCTCTACGGCTACGTCTCGGCCTGCAAGTGGGTGGTCGACTGGGAGGTCACGAAGTTCTCGGAGATCACGGCGTACTGGACCGAGCGGGGCTGGGGCGAGTTCGGCCCGGTGAAGATGTCCTCGCGGATCGACGTGCCCAGGTCGGGCGACGACGTACCCGAGTCGGCCCGGTCACCTTCGCCGGGGTGGCCTGGGCGCAGCACACCGGGATCGACGGGGTGGAGGTCGCCGTCGACGGTGGTGCCTGGCAGCAGGCCATCCTCGCCAAGGTGCCCAACGAGGACAGCTGGGTGCAGTGGAGCGCCGAGATCGACGTCGAGGCCGGCGATCACCTGGTGCAGGTGCGGGCCACCGACCGCAACGGCCTCGTGCAGACCAGCGTGGAGGCGGACGTGCTGCCCGACGGCGCGACCGGCCTGCACACGCTCGACTTCACCGCCACCTGACCTACCAGTTGGGGTGAGTGCCCCCGGCAGCGGGTGCGCCGCGTCGTGGATGACGTAGACGGTGCCGCCTGAGGTCGGGAGCCAGGCGTTCTCGAACTGGCCGCGGTCGTAGGTGCGCCTGACGCCGGCGCTGGTGGTCGCGGCCGGGTCGTTGACCACTACGTCGCCGCTGCTGGTGAAGCCGACGATCACCAGCAGGTGGCCGTTGGACGACGAGATGGGGGCACCCGGCAGCTCACCGGAGCCGAACGAGATCGAGGCCACCAGCGGGATCCCTGCCGCGATGAAGGCCTCCGCCTCGGCCAGCGACGAGAAGCCGGGTCACGAACGCCTTGCCGGCCAGGGGTGCGGCGTACGCGGTGTTGAAGGCCCAGTTGCCGGTGCCTTCGTAGCTCGGAGTCGTAGGTCATCCGGGCGGCATAGTCGACCCACGGGTCGGTGTGGCCGCCCGGCACCCAGCGGTACGCCGTGGACCTCGGCAGCGCGTCGTAGTAGCCGAGCACCATCGAGGTCGACGTGGGCGAGCACCAGGCCTCGCCGCCGTTGCCCCATGCGGGGTAGTGGCCGCGGTGCACCATCTGGGAGTAGGCGCGGCACGTCGAGCACCTTCCCGACGGCCGGGCCCCGGAGCCGGACGCGCGACCGGCCGGCCGGCAGCCGCGAGGCGACCGCGCCGACGGCGTCGACGCTCGGCGTCCCGGTGCAGCCCCGCTCGGCGGAGCAGCTGCACCCGGACCTGGTACGCCGCCACGCCGGCCGAGCCGACGCGGAGCGCCAGGTGTCGACGTCGACCCGCCGAGGTCGTCGGTCTGACCGGACACGGTCTGTCGTCTGGTGTGGCGGTCGCCGGAGGTCCAGCCGGCCGAGGACGTCCCAGCTGGACGAGCTGACCGCTGGCGCTCTTCGCGCGCACCCGGATCTCCAGCCAGGTGTCGCTCGGGGGTGAGGGCCGACCAGGACGGGACCAGCTCGGTGAGGTCGAACCCGGGCGCGACCCATGGCGAGTCCCAGTGCCCTGGTCGTAGACCTGGCCGGAGTAGCGGCGCGCGGTCGGTCGGCTCGGCCAGCACCAGCCGGCTGTTGCTGCACCTTGGTGCCGGCGAAGGTGCCGGCCCGCCACTGCGTGGCGCCGTCCCACTGGGTGTAGGCGATCTGGCGGGTGGCCGCGCGCTCAGCCCCAGCAGACGGCACGCGCGCGAGCATGGCGCACACGAAGGCACCGAGGGCGAGCGTGATCACGCATCGTTCCACGGTACGTCACACCAGCCCCATGCGTCACACGGACGGGCCCGGACGTGCGACTCTTGAGCACATGGAGCCGTCCGACGGCGAACTCGTCCTGGCGGCGCAACAGGGTGACGCGCAGTCGCTGGCAGTCCTGCTGATGCGCCATCGTGCCGCCATGCACGCGGTGGCGGCCTCGGTGATGGGCGCGGGTCCAGACGTCGAGGACGTGGTCCAGGATGCCTCGCTCGTGGCGATCACCGATGTCGGGAGGATCAGGGACCCGTCGCTCGCGCGGGCGTGGCTGACCGGGATCACGCGGAACCTGGCCCGGGCCCGGCTCCGCCGCCGCGAGCCGCTTCCAGCGGACCTCGCCAACCTGCCGTCGGCCGACGACTTCGAGCGCCGACTCGAGGAGGCGGCGCTGCGGGACTGGGTCTGGGATGCGGTCAGTGGGCTGTCGGAGCCGCTCCACGACGTCGTGGTGCTGCGCTACTTCAGCGGGGTCACCAGCTACCACGCGATTGCGGCTGCGCTGGGCATCCCTGTGGGCACGGTGCGCAGCCGTCTGCACGATGCCCGTGCGGCACTCGTCGCCCGGCTGTGTGCGCTGGAGCTGGCGGCCGCCGACGACCACTCGCGCGTGACCCAAGCGCGCGCGACGCTCTTCGCCGCGATTGTCGAGGAGTACAACAGCGGCAACGACCTCACCCTGCTCGCAAGCGCGCTCGCCGACCGAGCACAACTCACCGTGGCCGCCAGCGACGAGCTCATCGTCGGTCAGGCCGCGATCACGCGAGGCTTGGCGGAGGACATCGAGGCCGGCGTCCGGCTGCGCCTGCTGCGCGTGGTGGCCGGCGTCGGGCTCACCGTGGTCGAAGGCGCCTTCCAGAACCCCGCAGAAGCGCCCGATCACTGCCCGTCGCTGACTACGCAGGTCTACCGGCACCGCGGCGACCAGATCGTCAGCGTTCACCTGGCCTACTCATCCGGCTGAGCAGCGAACTTTTCGGCCCACCCCGACACCAGTAGGCATGACAACTACCGCCTACCCTGCCCTGAGCTCCCTCGAGGGGTTCCCGTTCCCGGTCTTCGCCAGCCGCGGATCCGAGGACCGCGCTCGGTCCATCGCTTCGCGGACGACTCAGGCTCTCGACTGGCTCGGCCAGGTCACCGGCAAGGTCCGCCGTCCGACCCTCGTGGTGGCCGACGAGCAGGACTGGCCCAACGTCTGCGAGGTGCCGATCTACGGGATGATGTTCTCCCTCCCGGACAAGCTCGGCACCTCTCCGACACCGGCTGCCTGGTGGCAGGAGTACGCCGACGCGCTGCGCCCGCACCTCGACGAGACCGCCTCCACCGAGATCGCCGCCGCCTTCGGCGACCCGCCCGACTTCACTGGGATCGCCGACGTGATCATCACCCACGAGGCGACCCACTTGTTCCACGAGATCCACCCGGTCACCTGGGCCTCGGAGTTCCCGGCCGATTGGGTCATGGAGCTGTTCGCCAACCTCGGAATGCACGGCTACCTGGCCACCCATGAACCCGACCAGCTGCGTCTGCTGCAGGCCATGGCAGAGGCCACCGTCGACGCCGGCAACGGCATCTGGGACCTGCAGGACCTGGCTCTGATGGGCGAGAGCATGCACACCAGCGTCACGAACTACGTCTGGTACGAGTTCCGGCTGATCCGCCTCGCCGAGCAGCTGTGGACCGCGGGCGGTGAAGACGGGCTCCGCGACTACCAACGGCTGCTCGGCAAACCTGACCTGACCCACGTCGAGGTCGTGGAGCGGCTGTCCCAGCTCGAGCCCGCGGTGGCCGACGCGGTCCACCGGTGGCCGACGTCCTGACGGCCGGTCCGCGATACCGGTCTTCGTCGCTATCGTCCCTAGACTTGCCGGGTGACATTCCGGCTGTACGACACTGCGACCCGCGAGGTCCGTGACTTCGTTCCCCTCGAGGAGGGGAAGGCGGGTCTCTACGTCTGCGGTCTCACGGTCCAGTCGGAGCCGCACGTCGGTCACGTGCGGTCGGGCGTCAACTTCGACGTGCTGCAGCGCTGGCTGCGCCACCTCGGCTACGACGTCACGTTCATCCGCAACGTCACCGACATCGACGACAAGATCCTGGTCAAGGCGGCCGAGCAGGGCCGGCCTTGGTACAACCTCGCCTACGCCATGCACCGCGAGCTCGACCGCGCCTACGCCGCGCTCAACGTCGCGCCGCCGACCTACGAGCCCGGCGCGACCGGCCATGTGCCGGAGATGATCGAGCTGATCAGCGAGCTGATCGCCCGCGACCACGCCTACGCCGCCGAGGACGGCTCGGGCGACGTCTACTTCGACGTGCGGTCGTGGCCGGCCTACGGCGAGCTCACCCGGCAGGGCCTCGACGACATGGAGCCGGCCACCGACGCCGACCCGCGCGGCAAGCGCGACCCGCGAGACTTCGCGCTCTGGAAGGGCCACAAGAAGGAGACCGAGCCGGCGACCGCAGCGTGGCCGGCACCGTGGGGCCCCGGCCGTCCCGGCTGGCACATCGAGTGCTCGGCGATGGCCGGCAAGTACCTCGGCCCGGCCTTCGACATCCACGGCGGCGGCGTCGATCTGCGCTTCCCGCACCACGAGAACGAGCAGGCCCAGGCGCGCGCGGCCGGGCGGCCGTTCGCGTCGTACTGGATGCACAACGCGTGGATCACCACGTCGGGCGAGAAGATGAGCAAGTCGCTCGGCAACTCGCTGACCATCCCCAACGTGCTCAAGGACTACCGCGGCATCGAGCTCCGCTACTACCTCGTGGCGGCGCACTACCGCTCGCACGTCGAGTTCAGCTTCGAGGCGCTCGACGAGGCTGCCGTCGGGTTCCGGCGGATCGAGAACTTCCTGGAGCGCTACGGCGCGAGCGGCCAGGGCGGCACGCTCCCGCAGGCCTTCGTGGATGCCATGAACGACGACCTCGGCACTCCCGCCGCGGTCGCCGTCCTCTTCGACACGGTCCGCGACGCCAACCGCAGCGACGACCCACAGGCCCAGGCCGCCGACGTCGTGGCGATGCTCGACGTGCTCGGGCTCAACCCGGCCGACCCGGCGTGGGCCACGACCGGCAGCAGCGACGCCAAGCTCACGGCTGCGGTCGACGTGCTCGTCGCCGGGCTGCTCGAGCAGCGCGACCGTGCTCGCGCGGACAAGGACTTCGCGGCCGCCGATGCGATCCGCGACCAGCTCAAGGCGGCCGGCATCGAGGTCGAAGACACCCCCGACGGCCCGAAATGGACGGTTAGCTAGTGCCCGGGGTTTCGAGACGGGTCTCGATACGCTCGCTGGCGCTCGCTACTCGACCACCGACCTCCCAGGGGTCGCTCCTCAACCACCGAACAAGGAACTGTCGTGCCCGGTAATTCGCAACGCAAGGGGTCGGTACGCAAGACCAGCAAGAAGCCGACCGCAGGGTCCGGAGGCCGGGTCAAGCGCGGTCTCGAGGGCAAGGGGCCGACGCCGAAGGCCAAGGACCGGGCCTACCACAAGACCTACCGGTCGCAGCAGCAGGCGGAGGCGCCCACGAAGCGGACCCCGAGCCGCAAGCCGAAGCGCAAGACCAGCTCGGACGCCGAGTGGATCGCCGGTCGCAACGCGGTGGTCGAGGCGCTGCGCGAAGGCGTCCCCGTCAACGGCCTCTACGTTGCCGAAGGGGCCGAGCGCGACGGGCGGCTGCGTGAGGCGTTCAAGCTCGCGCAGGACCGCGGCATCCCGCTGTCCGAGGTCAGCAAGATCGAGCTCGACCGGCGGACCGACCGCGCGGTGCACCAGGGCCTGGCGGCCAGGATCCCGGCGTACGAGTACGCCCACCCCGACGACCTGCTCACCGCCGCTGCCGACGCCGGCGAGAAGCCGCTGATCGTGGCGCTCGACTCCGTCACCGACCCGCGCAACCTCGGCGCGGTGATCCGGAGCGCGGCCGGGTTCGGCGCGCACGGCGTCGTGATCCCCGAGCGGCGCGCCGCGGGCATGACCGCCTCGGCCTGGAAGACCTCAGCCGGCGCCGCGGCCCGGATCCCGGTCGCCCAGACCGTCAACCTGGTCCGGCAGCTGAAGGCCTTCCAGGACGCCGGGTGCATGGTCGTCGGCCTGGCCGCCGACGGCGAGGTGTCGCTTCCGGAGCTCGACCTCGCCGACGGTCCGCTGGTGCTCGTGGTCGGGTCCGAAGGTGCCGGGCTGTCGCGGTTGGTGACCGAGACCTGCGACCAGCTGGTCTCGATCCCGATGGCCAACAGCCTCGAGTCCCTCAATGCCGGCGTGGCCGCCTCGGTCGCCCTCTATGCCATCGCCGAGGCACGTGGCTGAGCTCCAAGAAGAGCCGCTGACCCCGCGCCGCCACACCGCTGTCGGCGTCGCGGCGTACGTCGGGGTGTGGCTCGGCTTCACGTTGCTGGTCGGCCTGATCCTGTTCCTGAACAGCAGCCGGACCGTGACCCTGGCGAGCCACGATGCGGTGCTCACGCCCGACTTCTCGGGCCGCGCCGTGCTGCACACGGGGCCGGTGCTGCCGGACCTCCGGATCGACTCTGGCTCGCCGATCGGAGTCGACATCCAGCTCGGCAAGACCGACGCACCGTCCACGGATGCCCTCGTTGAGCGCTACGCACTGATCGCCAGCCAGCCCGACGGGCCGGCCGACAAGGTGCACGACGCTCTGCGCTCCATGGCCCTCGACGCCGCGGTGACGGGTGGGGTGCTCGGCACGCTCCCGATCCTGCTCTGGCTGGTCGTGGGTCCGGTCCGGCGCCGAGACCTCTTTGCGCGAGCGCGCACCCGCCGGGGAGCCGTCGGCGGCCTGATCGTGGTGCTGATCGCGGTCGGACTCTGGGCTCCTTGGGAGCCTGACGAGGACACCGTCGAGGGCGAGCGGACCTGGATCTCGCTGCAGGAGTTCCTGGGGCCGGCGATCCCGCTGCCCGAGGAGGCGAGAGGGGTGGAGGTCCAGAACGGCGTGACCACCACCGAGACCCGACGCCTGATCGAGAGCGCCGTCGAGACCTACAAGAAGAGCCTGGAGTTCTACGCCGCGGCCGAGGAGGCCGCCGGTGAGCTGGAGCTCCGCACTCCCGAGGAAGGCGAGACCGTCGTCATCCTGGTGTCGGACCGCCACGACAACATCGGCATGGACGCGGTGGCGCGAGCGGTTGCCGACCGGGCGGGTGCCACCGCGGTTTTCGACGCGGGTGACGACACCTCCACCGGGTCGAAGTGGGAGGCCTTCTCGCTCGACTCGCTGGCGGCGGCGTACGACGACATCGACGGGCGCTGGATGGTGCCGGGCAACCACGACAACGGGTCGTTCGTCGGGGGCTACCTCGCCGACCGCGGGTGGACCGTGCTCGACGGCGAGGTGGTCGACGGACCCGGTGGCTCCCGCCTGCTGGGTGTCGCCGACCCGCGCTCGAGCGGGCTCGGCACCTGGCGCGACGAGACCGACCTCAGCTTCGAGGAGGTCGGCGAGCGCCTGGCCGACGCCGCCTGCGCCGCCCAGGAGGACGGCGATCGCGTCACCACGATCCTGGTGCACGACGCGAACCTGGCCGACCCGGCGCTCGCGCGTGGCTGCACCGACCTGGTGCTCGCCGGGCACCTGCACTTCCAGGAGGGGCCGACCCAGGTCGTCGGAGAGAACGGCGAGACCGGCTACAGCTACACCACGGGCACGACCGGCGGCGCGGCGTACGCCATCGCGATCGGCAGCAAGCTGCGTCGTCCCGCCGAGATGACGCTGGTCACCTACGGCGAGGACGGCCATCCCGTCGGCCTCCAGCCGGTCATCGTGCAGCTCAGCGGCGCCTTCGAGGTCGGCGACTTCATCGAACTGGACCTGTGAGATAGCGGCGCTGAGAGCGGTCTCGGGTCTATGTTGCGATCATGGTCACCACTACAAGGGATCGCCTGGTAGAGGCCGCGAACTGCGCCTTTGCCGAGCAGGGCATCCTCGGGGCCTCCCTGGTCGAGGTGACCAGGCAGGCAGGCCAGCGCAATCGGGGCGCCGTGCACTACCACTTCGGCGGGCGAGACGAGCTCCTCGCGGCGGTACTGGAACAACACGTCGAGTTTCTGGCGAAGCGTGAAGGAGAGTTGCTCGCCGTCGCCGCGAGCCGGCCCGACGACGACGTGGCCTCGGTCCTGGAAGCCATCATCCGGCCGGCCGTAGAGCTCGCCGAGAGCGGCGCCAGCGGGCGCAACTACCTCGTGATCGTCGGCGAGCTGATCGAGCAGGACCCCGCACTCCGCAGCGCAGCGGTGGAGGAGATGCTGGCCCGGACGGGCGGCTACGCGGTCTACGACCTGCTGGAGAAGCGGGTGCAGACGATGGACGAGGAGCTGCGCCTGGAGCGGTTCGCGCTGATGACGTCGTTCGTCCTCGGCTCGGTCGCGCGCCGGGTCCGCGCCGAGCACCCGGGAGGAGGCGACGGTCGGCCGCTGATGGCGACCGAGCGCTTCGTGAAGAACCTGGTCAACATGGCCGCCGCGATGCTCGGCGCGCCGCTCGTTGACGCTACAACGCTCTCTCAGTAGGTTCCGGCGGGTGAGAGCCGTCCGCGTGGTCCGCCATGCCCCGCCCATCGAGGCGATCGAGATCCAGGACATCGACACTCCGGAGCCCGGCGCCGGCGAGGTGCGGGTCGCGGTCGCGGCGGCGTCTCTGAACTTCGGCGACATCGCCCGGTGTCGCGGCGGCGTGGCCGCGGTGATGGCGGAGCCGCCGTTCACGCTGGGCATGGACGTCGCCGGTGTGGTCGAGGCGGTGGGTCCGGGCGCCGAGGAGTGGCTCGGCAAGCGCGTGGTCGGGATCTGCCCGCAGTCGCTCGGCGGTCTGGCGGAGAAGGCGCTGGCGGGCACGGTCTTCGACGCGCCGCCCGAGTTCTCGGACGTCGAGGCGGCGGCGTTCACGCTGCCCTTCCACATCGGCTACCTCGCCCTCCACGAGCGGGCCCGGTTGCAGGCCGGCGAGACGGTCGTCGTACGCGGCGGCGCCAGCGCGGTCGGTACGGCGGCCATCCAGCTCGCCGTCGCGGCCGGCGCCCGGGTGATCGCCATCGCCGGCGGACCCGAGAAGGCCCAGCTCTGCCGGGACCTCGGCGCCGAGCGCGCCATCGACCAGGACAGCGAGAGCGTCTTCGACGTGGTCATGGACGAGACGTCCGAGCGAGGCGCCGACGTCATCTTCGACCCGATCGGCGGCGAGCAGACCGAGACCATGTGGACCTGTGGTGCCCTCGGCGGCCGCTACCTTGCGGTCGGCTTCAACGACGACCCCGAGTCTGGCCTCACCGGGCGGCCGCTGCGCAAGCTGTCGATGGCCAACCTGACCGCCATGGGCGTGATCCTCGCCTACCTCGACGTGCCGCGGGCCTACCGCCAGTTCGGGGTCAACCCGTTCCCGCCGGAGACCGGCCGCCGGGTGCACGCGGCGCTCCTCGAGCTGGTCGCCGCTGGAAAGATCCGGCCGACGATCGGGCGCACGATCGGCCTCGACGGCGTCGCGGCCGCCCTCGAGGACCACGCCGCCCGGCGTACGTCGGGGCGGACCGTCGTCGAGCTCTAGTCCGCCGCCGCGGAGGTGACTGCTTCTTCGGGCCGGTGCGGCAGCACGTTGTCGACGTAGTCGCGCGCCGTCTCGAACAGGTCGACCTCCGCGCCGGCCTGCTCGGAGAGGTACCAGCGGTGCTCGAGGATCTCGTGGAAGAGCTCCGCCGGCTCGAGCTTGCCGCGGGCCTCGACCGGCACCATCCGGACGATCGGCTCGTAGACCTCGGTGAGCCAGCGGTTGGCGACCAGGTTGCGGTCCTCGCGGCCGAGGTCGTAGTGCGCGGCGTACGACGCCATGTCGTTGAGCAGCCGCCGCGCCTGGCCGTCCTCGACGTTCAAGCCGGTCAGCGCCTGGAGCTCGCGGCAGTGGTGGCCGAGCTCGACCACCTTCGGCTGGATCCGCACCGTGTCGCCGTCGAAGTCGGTGACGATGTCGAGCTCGTCGACGTCGAAGCCGAGGTCGTTGAGCCGCTCGATCCGCTGCTCGATCCGCCACATCTCGGTCGCCCCGAACTCCTCCTCGCCGGTCAGCTCGTCCCACAGTGCGTGGTAGCGCTCGTCGAGGAGCTCGATGATCGCGTGCGCCTCGAGGTTGTCGTCCAGCGACTCGCTGGCCTGCAGGTCGAGCAGCTCGGCGAAGACGTTCTCGGTCGCGATCGTGAGGTCGTGCTCGCGCATGTTCTTCGACAGCGTCGGCTGCAGCTCGCCGGTCTCGGCGTCGACCAGGTAGGCCGCGAAACCTCCAGCACTCCGGCGGAACAGCACGTTGGAGAGGGAAACGTCGCCCCAGTAGAAGTCGGCGAGGTGGAGCCGGACGAGCAGGACGACCAGTGCGTCGATCAGTGACGGCAGGTTGTCGGCGGACAGCCCGTGGGCGAACAGGCTGCGGTAGGGGAGCGAGAACCGCAGGTGCTCGGTCAGGAGCGCGGCGGGCAGTTCTTCGCCGGCCGCGTCGACCCGCCCGGTCACAACTCCTTGCGGTACGACGGCCGGCAGCCCGAGCCGCTGCAGGTCGCGCAGCAGGCGGTACTCCCGGAACGCGATCTCCTCGACGGTCTCCTTGACGGCGTAGGTCCGGTCACCGAGCCGGACGATGCGCACGATGTGCCGGGACAGCCCGCGCGGGAGCGGGACGACGTGCTCGTCCGTCCAGTCCTCCAGCGGCGTCGACCAGGGCAGGGTGAGCAGCGCCGGGTCGGGGCGGTTGGCGACGATGTGGAGCGCCATGCCCGACAGGCTACTTATCGCGGACGACGCGGCGGATCTCCAGGCCGAGCGCCCCTGGCGAGGCCGCGGTGGTCAGGATCGACTCGCCCAGCTCGAGGGGGAGGTCGAGAGGCTCGCCCGGCGCCCGGCGGGCGACCACCAGCAGCGTCTCGTCGGGATGCTCGCGCAGGAACGCCAGGGTGTCGTCGTCGACGTAGGCCCAGCGCAGGCCGCCGCGGCGCAGCGCGATGTGGTCGCGGCGGGCGGCGGCGAGGGCGGCGTACGTCGCCAGGGTGTCGTGGTCCCAGGTGTCCGGCCGGTCCCACGGCATCGGGCGGCGCGCGTCCTCGCCGTTGACTCCCTCGAGGCCGAGCTCGTCGCCGGCGAAGACCATCGGCACGCCCGGCAGTGTGAACTGCAGGCCGGCCGCGAGCCGGTGCAGGCCGGGCGACCCGACGAGCGTGCGGATCCGGGCGCTGTCGTGGGAGCCCAGGATGTTCCAGGACGCGGCCGAGGCGCGCCAGCCGTTGCGGGCCTGCCACTCGCGCAGGCTGCGCTGCACCAGCGATCCCGGACGTCGCGGCACCGCGCACCGGGCGGCCGAACGGCAGCGCCGGTGACTCCGGGTCGCGCAGCCACGACCAGACCGGCCACGAGAAGCCTGAGTAGTCCATCGTTCCGTGCCAGCCGTCGCCGGCGAGGTCACCGGACGCGTCGTGGTTGTGCTCGCCGATCACGAGCGCGTCGGGACGCTCGGCCTCGGCGGTGCGGCGGACTGCGCGGGCCACTGCATGGTTGACGTCCTGGGCGCCCAGCCGGCCGGTCATGTTGGCGACGTCGATCCGCCAGCCGTCGATGGAGTACGGCGGCCGCAGCCACCGCGCGACCACGCTGTCCGGACCCTCGATCATGGTGGCCCGCAGCTCGGGGTCGGCGAGGTCGAGCTTGGGGAGGGTGGTGTGGCCCATCCAGCATTCGTAGGTGCCGTCGTCATGGAAGTAGTACCAGCCCCGGGTCGGGGCCGCCGCGTCGGCGAGCGCCGCCACGAACCACTCGTGCGTGTCGCCGGTGTGGTTGGTGGTGAGGTCGCCGAGCAGCCGCAGACCGCGCGCGTGCACCGCGTCGCTCAGCCGGTGGTAGGCGTCGTCGCCACCGAGCATGGGGTCGACCCGGTCGAACGTCGAGGCGTTGTAGCGGTGGTTGCTCTCGCCCGGGAACACCGGCGTCGTGTAGACGACGGTGGCCCCGAGCCCGGCCACGTGGTCGAGGTGGTCGACGATCCCGTCGAGGTCGCCGCCGTACAGCTGCAGGGGCGTGCGCGGGTCGCTGCCCTCGTAGACCACCTCGTCGTCCCAGGCCGCCGCGACCGCCCACGGCGGCGTCGGGCGCCCGTCGGACGCGAGGGAGCGGGCGAAGCGGTCGGGGAAGATCTGGTAGACGAACCCGTCGCGGGCCCAGTCCGGTGCGGCGTCGTACGCGGTCACCTTGAAGTCGAACGTGTCCGGCCCGTCGTGCTCGATCATGCCGGCAGCGGTCACCCAGCGCTGGCGCGGGCCGCTCACGATCAGGAAGCGGTAGTGCGTGACGGGGTTGTGGACCGGCAGCTCGCCGACCCACCAGACCGACCCGCCGTCCTCGCGGTCGACGCGGCTCTCGTGGAAGACCGGCTCGGCGTCGTACGTCGTCCGGATCCAGACCGCGTCGACCGGGTCGGTGGCGGCGATCCGCAGCCGAACCGTGACGGGGGCGCCGAGCTCGGGCGACTCGTCGGACAGGTAGAGCGGCGAGCCGTCGTGGTGCGGCTCGTCGAGGAGGTGGGGCATCAGGGCTCCAGGCGCACGGCGCCGGGCCCGTAGGCGGCCATGGCGTCGCCGGGGTTGATCAGCGCGCAGCTGCGCAGGCTCAGGCAGCCGCAGCCGATGCAGCCGTCCAGCCGCTCGCGCAGCAGCTCGATCCGACGGATCTGCTCGTCGAGCCGCGGGCGCCAGGTCTTGCTCAGCCGGTGCCAGTCGGCCTTGGTGGGGGTGCGGTTGCCCGGCAGGGTCGACAGCGCCTCGCCGATCTCCTCGAGACTCAGCCCGACGCGCTGGGCGGTCCGCACGAACGCCACCCGGCGCAACGTCGACTTGGCGTAGCGGCGCTGGTTGCCGGTGGTGCGCTCGGAGGCGATCAGGCCCTTCGACTCGTAGAACCGGATCGCGCTCGTGGCCACCCCCGACCGCTCGGCCAGCTGTCCGATGGTCATGAAGGTCACGGCGCAACCCTTGCTCGACCTCAACCAAACTTCAAGTTGGTCTGGCCAAGCTCGACCACCGGGATCTAGAACCTGTTCTAGTTCGTGCGGTACCTTTCCGCCATGCCGCTCACCGACGGGGACCACATCCGTGGCCTGCTCGGCACCTACTGCCAGCTCATCGACGCCGGTGACTTCGCCGGCATCGGGCGGCTGATGGCTGACGCCGTGCTGATGACCGACGACGGAACGGCGATCGCCACCGGGGCCGACGAGGTGGCCGCCCTCTACGCCGGTCTCGTGCGGCTGCACGACGACGGCACCCCCGGCACGCAGCACGTCGTGGCCAACACCGTCCTCGAGGAGCTGGACGGCGGCGCGATCCGGGCGCGGTCGGCGTACCTCGTGTTCCAGGCGCTGGCGGAGCTTCCGCTGCAGCCGATCATCACCGGGTCCTACACAGACACTTTCGACAAGGGCACCTTCGACCAGGACGACGACGGAGCGTGGCGCTTCGTCGAGCGGCGGTTCGGCATCGGCCGGTCCGGCGACCTCACCCATCACCTAGCCCCAGGAGTCATCGCATGACCGAGTCCACGCCCCGCGTCGTCGTGATCACGGGTGCCGCGTCCGGCATCGGCTACGCCACGGCCGAGCTGTTCCGCGACGAGGGAGCGATCGTCTACGGCCTCGACATCTCGCCGACCGTGCCCGACGGCGTGACCTACGTCGAGTGCAACGTGGGTAGCCGCGAGTCGGTCGACGCCGCGATCGCGGTGTGCGCCGAGCACGGACGGATCGACGTTCTGGCAAACGTCGCCGGCATCGTCCAGTTCGGCCGCTTCGAGCAGATCACCGACGCCGAGTGGGACCGCGTGCACGCGGTCGACCTCAAGGGACCGTTCATGATGATGCAGGCCGCGCTGCCCTACCTGAAGGCGTGCCGCGGCAACATCGTCAACGTGTCATCGGTGGCCGGCCGGGTCCCGCAGGCCTATGCGACGGCGTACTCCGCGGCCAAGGGTGGGCTGACCCAGCTCACCAAGTCGCTGGCCCTCGAGCTCGCGCCGGACCGGATCCGGGTCAACGCCGTGTGCCCCGGCACCGTGGACACCCCGATCGTGTCCCACGTCGCCAGCATCTTCCCCGACGACCTCGACCCTCGGGTCATGGACCGGCTGATGATGATGCTCCCCGGCAAGGCGATCAGCCCGGCCGAGCTCGGCTCCGCGATCGTCTACCTCGCCTCGCCCAGCGCACGGATGGTCACCGGCTCGATCTTTGCTTTCGACGGTGGCATGAGCTGACATCTACGATTGGCGCACGCCGCGTTAGCTCAGTTGGCAGAGCGTCGCCCTTGTAATGCGAAAGTCGTCGGTTCGACTCCGACACGCGGCTCTATCTGTAACTCCTGGTTACGAAAAACGCCTCGTGAGGCATCAACTGCCCTACAGTTCACAGGTGACCCGTGCGTTCCCTCGCGCTCTCGGGGCGGCCTGCTTCCTCGTGCTCGCTTCGCTGGGCATCAGCGCGCTGGCGACGCTGCCTACGAACGCCGCCGCGCTGCCGGTGCCGACGGTCACCATCACCGGCCCCGCCACCGCCTACGTCGGCCAGCCGGCAGTGCTCGCGGTCCAGGTCGCCACGCCCTCCGCGCCGGGCGAGACGGTCACCCTGGAGAAGGGCACCGGCTTCTCCTGGGCAACGGTCGGCTCCGCCACTCTCGGCGGTGACTCACGGGCAGCGTTCTCGGTGACGCCGCCGTCGACCACCGCCATCAGGTACCGCGTGAAGATCGCCGCGAGCCCGACTCATGCCGCGGGCGTCAGTGCCACCTACAGCATGGCGGCGACGCTCGTGACGCCGACGGCGACGTTGACCGGCCCCTACCAGGTCACGGTCGGCACCCCGGGCGAAATGACGACGCAGGTCACCGATCCGACGACGCCGGGTGAGCCGGTCACGCTCCAGAAGCGAGGCGCCTTCTCCTGGACCACCGTCACGACAACCACTCTGAATGCCGACTCTCGGGCCACGTTCTCGGTGACGCCGACGACGGCCGCGGCGACCCGCTACCGGGTCACGGTCGCCAAGACCGCGACGCATGCCGCGGTGACGAGCGCGGAGTTCGTGCTCAACTCACAGAAGGCCTGCGGCGGCGCCACTCCGGTCAAGGCCGGCGGCACTCCCTGGGTCTGCTCCTACTACGACGAGTTCGCCGGCGCCGCGCTCGACCGCAGCTTCTGGGTGCCTCAGGTGTCGGCGGCCAGCAACTACTACTCCGGCACGTCCACCAACCGGGCCTGCTTCGTGGACCAACCGGACACCATCGCCCTCAACGCCGGAATGCTGGAGCTGAGTGCCAAGGTCCTCGACGCACCGATCACCTGCGGTACGGCGACGACCAGGCTGATCTCGGGCATGGTCATGCACCACGGGACGTTCTCCCAGACCTACGGAAAGTACGAGATCCGCGCCAAGCTGCCGGCCCTGCGCACCAAGGGTCTGCAGGAGACGTTCTGGCTGTGGCCGAACGACGTCGTGAAGTACGGCCCTGCGCACCCCGCGTCCGGTGAGATCGACTTCGCGGAGTTCTACAGCTTCTACCCGGACCTCGACATCCCGGTCATGCACTACCTTTTCGACCCGGGCACGATCAACACCACAACCAACACGAACATCTTCACGGCTCATGACTGCCGCATCAACTACAACCAGTTCAACACCTACGGGCTGGAGTGGATCCCCGGGCAGCTGAAGATCTTCATCAACGGCGTCTTGTGCATCGAGAACAACTACCGGGCATCGAACGCGCCCCCGGGCAGCCCGTACGCGCCGTTCGACCAGCCGTTCTTCCTCGCGCTGACGCAGGCGTTCGGCACGAACATCGGCGGCGACAACTCCTTCGACGTGGCCAGGGGCCCCGCGCTGTCCAGCACCCAGATCGACTACGTCCGCATCTGGAAGTAGCCGCTAGCGAAGCTGCCTGACCTCGAACGTCAAGGGCGGTACGGCGATCGCGTCCTGTGCGGCCACCAGCTGCAGCTCGCGCGTGCCCGCGGCGAGGGTCGCCTCCAGCACTGCGAAGACCGACGACGTGGTGCGGGCCAGCGCCTCCGCCGGGGAGCCGGTGGTGTGCAGGTGCGCGAGATAGAGCGCCGCGGTCACGTCGCCCCCGCCGTTGGGGCTGATCGGCAGCAGGGGAGTGGTGACCGCCCAGGCTCCTGCGTCCGAGACCGCGACCACGTCCAGGGATCCGTCGTCGTCCGCCAGCACGCTGGTCACGAGTACGTCGCGCGGACCGGTGGCGCGGACGGCGTCGACCGCGGCGAGCACCTCGTCGAGCGTGCGCGTGGTGCGGCCGGACAGGCTGCGTCCGGATAGATAGGCGAGCTCGAAGAGGTTGGGCGTGATGATGTCGGCGCGCGGCACCACGTGGTCGCGCATGAACTCCGGGATCCCCGGCCGCACGAACATGCCGCGGCCGACATCGCCCATCACGGGGTCGCAGCAGTAGACCGCCGCCGGGTTGGCCGCCTTCACGCGGTCCACGGCGTCGAGGATCACGGCTCCCACGGCGGGGTCGCCCTGGTAGCCGGACAGCACCGCGTCGGCCTCGCCCAGCACGCCGCGGTCGGCGACCCCGGCGATCACGTCGGCCACATCGGACGGCGCGAGCAGCGGGCCACGCCACTCGCCGTAGCCGGTGTGGTTGGAGAAGTGCACGGTGAGGACCGGCCAGACCTCGTGCCCCAACCGCTGCAGCGGGAAGACGGCCGCCGAGTTGCCGACGTAGCCATAGGCCACCGAGGACTGGATCGACAGGATCTTCACGACCCGATCGTCCCGGTGGGACCCTGTACGCCGCAAACTAGAACAAGTTACAGTTGTGACGCTCAGCACCACACCACCGGATGACGAGGCAGGACGCATGGCCAAGCGGGCCGCTTACAACAACGAAGCCGACTATGTCGTGGTCGGATCGGGCAGCTCCGGCGCCGCGATCGCCGGCCGCCTCGCGGAGTCGGGGGCGAGCGTGATCGTCCTCGAAGCCGGCAAGAGCGACGAACAGTTCCTGGTCAAGAAGCCCGGCATGATCGGGCCGATGCACTCGGTCCCCGAGATCAAGGCGAAGGTCGACTGGGGCTACTACTCCGTCCCGCAGAAGCATGTGCTCGACCGCAAGATGCCGGTGCCGCGAGGCAAGGTGGTCGGTGGCTCGAGCTCCATCAACGGCATGGTCTACGTGCGCGGCAACCGCGCCAACTACGACTCCTGGGCCGCCGAGGGCAACACCGGCTGGACGGCCGACGAGGTCAACGCCGCCTACTTGCGGATGGAGGACTTCGAGGACGGCGCCAACGACTACCGCGGCGCCGGCGGCCCGATCCGGGTCACCCGCAACAAGACTCCGCAGGAGGGGTCGCTCCAGTTCATCCAGGCCGCGTCCGACACCCTCGGCGTGAAGATCCTCGACGACTACAACGCGGAGTCGCAGGAGGGCGTCAGCCGGATGCAGCAGAACGCTGCTGACGGGCTGCGCTACAGCGCCTCTCGCGGCTACATCCACCACCTTGCGCCGCCGACCCTCGAGCTGCAGACCGAGGTGCTGGTGACCAAGGTCGTGATCGACAACGGCCGCGCCACCGGCGTCGAGGTCACCGACAAGGACGGCACCACCCGCACCATCCGGGCGGGCAAGGAGGTCATCCTCTCGGCCGGCTTCGTCGGGTCCGCTCAGATCCTGATGCTCTCCGGCATCGGCCACGCACAGCACCTGACCGACCACGGCATCCAGGTGGTGGCGGACCTGCCGGTCGGCGACAACCTGCACGACCACATGTTCCACGCGCTGACGTTCCACGCCACGTCGTCCAAGATGCGCGGCACGCCGTTCTTCTTCGGCAAGGGCGTGGCCAAGGAGCTGATGCGCCCGGGCAAGTCGTTCCTCGCCAACACGGTCTTCGAGGCGGTCGCGTTCATGCGCACGTCGCAGGCGACCGACGTACCGGACCTGCAGCTGCACCTACTGCCGTGGTCCTACGTCTCGCCCAACCAGGACGAGCCGATCCGGCACAAGGTCGACACGCGTACGTCGATCACCCTGCTGTCCACGCTGATCTACCCGCGCAGCCGGGGCACGTTGCGGCTCGCGTCGAACGACCCGACCACAGCACCGCTGATCGACTTCCAGTACCTCGCCGACCCGGCCGACCTCGAAGTGCTGGCCGAGGGCTCGGAGATGGTCCGCGAGATCATGGGTGGCGCGGCCTTCGGTGGCGCCGTCAAGGAGGAGCTGCACCCGGGCGCGAGCCTCAAGGGCCAGGAGCTGCGCGACGCCATCCTCAACCGGGCCACGTCGGTCTACCACGGTGTCGGCACCTGCCGGATGGGCGTCGACGAGCTGGCCGTGGTCAGCCCCGACCTCAAGGTCCGTGGCATCGAGGGGCTGCGCGTCTGCGACGCCTCGATCATGCCGTCGATCACCGGCGGCAACACCAATGCACCGGCCATCATGATCGGCGAGCGCGGGGCCGACTTCGTACTGGGACGGAACTGACCATGGCGCTGCAACGGCCCGCATCGATCACCGATGCCTTCCTCCAGAAGCTCGTCGCGCGGGTGCCGTCGACTGCCGGCGGCACCTGGAAGCTCACCGAGGTCTACACCGGCGAGGTGCTGGTGGAGCTGCCCCAGTCGACCCCGGCCGACATCGAGCAGGCCTACGCGACCGCCCGAGCCGCGCAGGTCGAGTGGGCCGCGCGGCCGCTGACCGAGCGGCTCGCGGTGTTCAAGCGCGCACACACGCTCTTCATCGACAACGCCGTGACCACCGCCGACCTGATCCAGGTCGAGAGCGGCAAGAACCGGCGGATGGCGATCGAGGAGACCTGCGACCCGGTGATGGTGATGAGCCACTACCTCAAGCGGGCGCCCAAGCTGCTGGCGCCGAAGAAGCGCGGCGGGCCGGTGCCGATGCTCAGCAACTCGACCGAGATCCGCCAGCCCAAGGGCGTCATCGGCATCATCGCCCCCTGGAACTTCCCGTTCGCGACGGGCATCTCCGACTCCATCTCGGCACTCATGGCCGGCAACGCGATCGTGCTCAAGCCGGACAACAAGACCGCGCTCTCGCCTCTGTACGGCATTCAGATGCTGGAAGAGGCAGGACTGCCGAAGGGCCTGTTCCAGGTCGTGTGCGGTGAGGGTCCGGACGTCGGGCCGACGCTGATCGACAACGCCAACTACGTGATGTTCACCGGCTCCACGGCGACCGGCCGGGTGATCGGTGAGCGGGCCGGCCGCAACCTGATCGGCTGCTGCCTCGAGCTCGGCGGCAAGAACCCGATGATCGTGCTCGACGACGCCAACTTCGACGAGGTCGTCCAGGGCGCGCTCTTCGGCGCCTTCGGCAACACCGGGCAGATCTGCATGCACATCGAGCGGATGTACCTCCCGGCGTCGCGCTACGAGGAGTTCAAGACCAAGTTCGTCGCGGCCACCGAGGCGCTGAAGGTGGGCGCGTCGTACGACTTCGGCATGGACGTCGGCTCGCTGGTCTCGCCGGACCACAAGGACCGCGTGCAGTCGCACGTCGACGACGCCGTCGCCAAGGGCGCGACCGTCGTGACCGGTGGCAAGGCGCGGCCCGACCTCGGGCCGGCGTTCTTCGAGCCGACGATCCTCGAGGGCACCACCAAGGACATGCTGGCCGGCACCACCGAGACCTTCGGTCCGGTCGTGTCGCTCTACTCCTACGACACCGTCGACGAGGCCGTCGCGCTGGCCAACGACACCGACTACGGCCTCAACGCCTCGGTGTGGGGTGGTGACGTGAAGACCGCTTGCCAGGTGGGCAAGCGGATCGAGTCCGGCAACGTCAACGTCAACGACATCCTGGCCACGGCATTCGCCTCGAAGGGCACCCCGTCGGGTGGCGTCAAGAAGTCGGGCGTCGGCGCGCGGCACGGCGACCAGGGGCTGCTCAAGTACACCGACGTTCAGAACCTCGCGGTCCTGAAGAAGCAGGTCATGGGCGCGCGTCCGGGCCAGGACTACGACAAGTACGTCAAGAGCATGCTGTCCGGCCTGAAGATGATGCGGAAGACCCGCATCCGTTAGGCAACCTGGCTGAGTCGCCCGCTGCTTTCCCAAGGTATGTAGCCAAAGCGCCACTTTCCACGGGTTGCTCGTCGTGGGAAGTGGAGATCCACCTGCATCCCTTGGGAAAGCAGCGACAGGAGAGCCCGACCTAGGCGACTTGCAAGGACCTCTTCGACAGCCCCATCCAGAACCCGTCGATGACCTGGATGCCCGGATCGTCGGCGGAGGTGGCCGCGCCGAGGGTGACGAACAGCGGGGAGTAGTGCTCGACGGTGGGATGGGCGTAGGGCATGCCCGGCGCCTTCTCCCGGTACGCCGCCAGCTCGTCGACATCGCCCCGGGCCATCGCCTCGCCGGCCCAGGCGTCGAAGTCGGTCGACCAGCCCGGCGGCGCCGCGTCCAGCTGCCATGAGGTGAGGAACGGCAGGCCGTGGGTGAGGAAGCCGCTCCCGATGATCAGCACTCCCTCGTCGCGCAGCGGCCGCAGCCGCTCGCCGAGCTTGAGCAGCCGCTCGGGGTCGTGGGTCGGCAGTGACAGCTGCAGGACGGGGATGTCGGCGTCGGGATACATGATCCGCAGCGGCACCCAGGCGCCGTGGTCGAGGCCGCGGGAGGTGTGCTGGTGCACCGGTTCGGTGGCGGGCATCAGCGCAGCGATCTTCGTGGCCAACGCCGTCGCGTCCGGGGTCGTGTAGGTCATCCGGTAGTACTTCTGGTCGAACCCGCCGAAGTCGTAGACCAATGGCGCACCACTGGCGCTGAGGGACATCGGCGCCGACTCCCAGTGGGCGCTGACGATCAGGATCGCCTTCGGGCGCGGCAGGTCGGCCGCCCAGGCGGCGAGCTGCCCCGACCAGGTCGGGTCGTCGAGCAGCGGTGGCGCCCCGTGGCCGATGTAGAGGGCGGGCATCCGATCATTCACGATTCAACTACAGTACCTTGCTCCGAACCCAGCGACCACTCGACCGGCGCGGCCCCCTGCTCGACCAACAGCCGGTTGACCCGCGAGAACGGGCGCGAGCCGAAGAAGCCCCGGCTCGCTGACAGCGGCGACGGATGCACCGACTCGACCCACGGGATCGGACCGAGCGCCGGCTTGAGGCTCTGTGCGTCGCGACCCCACAGGATCGCGGCGCACGGAGCACCGCCCTCGGCGCGGCGTACGAGCACGGAGATCGCATGCTCGGTGATCTCCTCCCAGCCCCGCCCGCGGTGCGACGCGGACTCGCCCGGCCGCACGGTGAGCACCCGGTTGAGGAGCATCACCCCCTGGTCGCTCCACGGCGTCAGGTCGCCGTTGCGTGGAGGCACGATGCCGAGGTCGTCGCGCAGCTCGACGTAGATGTTGATCAGGCTCCGGGGTAGCGGCCACACCCCAGGGTCGACGGCGAAGCTGAGGCCGATCGGGTGCCCGGGCGTTGGGTAGGGATCCTGCCCGACCACCAGCACCCGCACGTTGGCGAGCGGCCGCTGGAACGCGCGGAAGACCTGGTCGCCGGCCGGAAGGTAGCCGCGACCGGCGGCGAGCTCCTCGCGCAGGAACTGGCCCATCCGCGCGATCCGGTCCTCGACCGGGGCCATCGCCTCGGCCCAGTCGGCCGCCATCAGCCCCTTGTCGACCATGCCCGCGAGCGCACTCATGGGCCGCACGCTAGCGAGACAGACGGAACCCAGCGCTCTTGGGCAAGTACGGCGCGCGTCCGCGTTCGCCGACCTCCACCGCCAGGATCGCCTGGTTGGCCGCGTCGCCGAGGATCGCCGACTGGTTGGCCACCAGCACCTTCGTGCCATGGAACGTGGCGCTGCAGGGGGTGTCGAACGGGATCGGCGTTCCGTTGTTGCCGCTGAGGGGAGCGTCGGGGAATCGATCGATTTCCACACCGGAGGCCGACAGCTCGACGAGCTGGGCGGACAGGCCGGCCAGGGCGATGTAGATGTGACCCGAGCGGCCGATGCCGAACCCGTCGGGCAGCTCTGCCGGTCGCGAGGTCCACAGCGTCGAGAGCCGACCCGGTCCTCCTTGCTCGGTGACCGGGAGCCGGAACAGCGCGCCGTTGGTGGGCAGCGTGTCGCCGCCGAGGGTGGTCTGCTGGGTGATCAGCAGGTCGTGCTGACCGCGCCGGTAGACGATGCCGGTAGTGCCGAACTCGAAGCCGGTGAGCGCCTCCGAGGTGAACCACTTCGAGACGCTGCCGTCGCGCCGCACCTTCCAGATCACGCCATCCGCGTAGTCGGTGACGAGCAGGCTGCCGCCCGGGATCCAGGTGGCGTAGTTGGGTACGGCGCCCGCTGGCAGCCGGGCCACGCGAGTGAACCGTCCGGTGCGGATGTCGAGCACCAGGACCGACGAGGTCGAGGTCTCCAGCAGCACCAGCTTGCCGTCGCGGGTCTGGTTGGCCACCTGCACTCCGTGCTGCCCGAGCACCTGGCCCGGCACGGTCCACGACCGGGTCAGCGTGCCGTCGCCCGTCCACTCGAAGACCTTCGAGCGCTGACCGCTGCCGGCGTTGATGTAGGTGCCGGCGTAGACCCTGCCGTTGCGGTGCTTGAACACGTACGCCGGGTAGCCCGGTGCGGGCACCCTCGCGAACACCTCGGTCGTCCACTTCTCCGGCGCGGCCGCCTGGACCGGACTCAGCAGGGTCAGGGCGAGGATGAGTCCCGCCAGCGCGACGATGTACCGCTTCAACGCAGTCGCTCCACGACCTCGATCGCGGCCCGCTCACCAGAGCGGACGGCGCCGTCCATGTAGCCCGACCAGTAGGTCGAGGTCTCGGTGCCGGCCCAGTGCACGCGGCCGAACGGCTCGCGGATCGCGGAGCCGTACTTCGACAGGGAGCCGGGTGCGTGGATCGCGGTCGGACCGCCCGTGGTCCAGCGCTCCTTGGTCCAGTCCTGCTCGGTGTAGTCGATCGGGTGGAGGGCCTGCTCGCCGAACATGGCGGCGAACCCTTCCAGTACGGCCTGCCGGCGCTGGGCCAGTGGGAGCCGTCCGAACTCGCGCCAGGTGGAACCGCCGACGAACGCCAGGAGTACGCCGGGGTCGCCGTCCCTCGGAGAGTTGTCGAAGACGGCGCGGGCGGCGCCGCTGTCGTTGACGCCGAAGCCGTTGAGCCCGTCGGCCCGCCAGAACGGCTTGGAGTAGACCGCGTCGCACTTCATCAGCTGGCCCATGTCCATGCTGCGCAGCAGCTGCTTGCGGCGGGTGGGGAGCTGGGGGTGCCAGTCGATGTCGAGCACCAGCGGCGGCGGGGCCGCGACGACGACGCGCTTGCACGACACCTCACCGCGGCTCGTGTGGACGACGGCGCGGTGTCCGTCCTGCTCGATCTTGGAGACGGCGGCACGCAGCGCCACGACGTCGCCGAGCTTGCGAGCCATCCGCAGCGGGATCAGCTGCGAGCCGCCGACGAACCGGCTCTCCTGGGCGCCGTTGGCGGTGTCGGAGTTGCGGGCGAAGGTGCCGACGGTCTTCTCGTTGCCGGAGCAGGCGACGTACCAGAGCGTGAAGAGGAGCGAGAGCTCCTCGGGGTCGGCGCCGAAGCCGGGCTGGGTCCATGACTTGATCAGGTTGGCGACGCCGTTGGGGTTGAGGATCGCCTTGTTACGGATGAACGTGTCGAGCGTGATCGCGTCCCACTGTGCGGCCTTGGGATGGGTCCAGGGCGAGTCGACGGCGATCTCGGCCGCCATCGCGTCAATCTCGCGGAGCAGCAGGAACGCGTCGGGAAGGATCGTGGGGTCGGGCGGGACGGTGCCGGTGTAGGTCATCCGGCCGGTGAGTGAGGAGATATAGACGCTCTTGCCGGTGTTGTACTCCAGGAACGTCGGCACCTCGAGGCGCTTGGCGAGCCGGAGGATGTGGTCCTGGGTCGGCCCGACGAAGGCACCGCCGGCCTCGATCACGCCGCCGTTGCGGAGCCGGTGGTTGAGCACCCGGCCGCCGACCCGGTCGCGCGCCTCCACCAGGAGCACCGACCGTCCGCTGCGGGCGACCTGCCGCGCGGCGACCAGTCCGGCGATGCCGGCACCGACGACCACGACGTCGACCTTGGCGGGCAGCGAGCCCTGCAGCCCGCGCGGCCCGTCACCGGCCGCGTCGGCGGCCAGCTCGGTGAGGGCGCCGAGGCCCAATGATGAAGCGAGGGTGGATCCGAGCGTGACGCCGCCGAGGACGCCGCGGCGGGTGAGCGAGGGGCCGGTCATGGGGACTCCTGAGCGCGTCAAACCTGAATGTGTGTCAGTTTCGGTTTCGTAGCCTACACTGCGATCTCGTGACCGTGCAGCGTGTGACCGAAGCCAGCCCGCGCCGGGTGCCGGCGCAGGCCCGGAGCCGGCGCCGGGTCGAGCAGATCCTGGACCAGGCGGCCCACCTCGTGGTGAGCCAGGGCGTTGAGGCGCTGTCCACCCGCGACATCGCGGCCGCCGCGAAGGTGCCGGTCGCCTCGCTCTATCAGTACTTCTCCGACAAGGAGGACGTGCTGCTCGCCCTCGCCGCGCGCGACATGGCTGAGATGGACGACCAGGTCGCCACCGACCTCGCCGAGCTGGAGTCGCTCACCGTCCACGACCTGGTGCGGACCGCGATGCTCGCGTTCGTGAAGGTCTACCACCGGCGCCGGGCGTTCGTGGAGATCTATCTCCGCGGCCGGACCAACGTCGCGGTGGACCGCTTCGGCCGCGACCACAACGCCCGCATCGCGGAGACCCTCCGGGCCTTCGCCATCGAGCGGGGTCTCGCCGGCGACGCCTTGACCGAGACGGTGGCCCTGCTCGCGGTCGAGATCGGCGACCGTGTCTTCCAGCTCGCGTTCGAGCACGACGCCGAGGGCGATGACGTGATCATCGAGGAAGGCATCGTGATGATGACCGCCTACCTCGAGCGCTACGCGAACCCGCAAGGGCAGGGGCGATGAGCGCGCGCAACGACGTGGCCCGCGCCGCGCGCCAGCTGGCCGAGGCCGGCCTCCTGATCGGCACCGCCGGCAACGTCAGCATGCGCACCTCCGACCTGGTGGCGGTCACCGCGACCGGCGTCGTGCTCAGTGAGTGCACGCATGCCCAGGTCACCCTGGTGACCCTGGACGGCGAGGTCGTCGACGGCGCCCTCGCGCCCACCTCCGAGCTCGACCTCCATCTCGGTGTGTACGCCGACACCGATGCGACCGCGGTCGTGCACACCCACGCGCCGTTCTCGACGGCGGTCGCGTGCGTGCTCGACGAGCTGCCGGTCATCCACTACCAACAGCTGCTGCTCGGCGGCGCGGTCCGGGTGGCGCCGTACGCGACGTTCGGCACGCCGGAGCTCGCGTCGGCGGTGCGGACGGCCCTGGTCGACCGGCAGGCCGCCCTGATGGCGAGCCACGGCTCGGTCGCGATCGGCGCCTCCCTGGACAAGGCGGTGGAGCACGCGCTGCTGCTCGAGTGGCTGGCGGCGCTGCACCATCGCGCCAGCGCCCTGGGCACCCCCCACGTGCTGACCGACGAGGAGCAGACGGCCGTGGTGCTTGCGGCCATCGAACGCAACTACGGAGCCCCTTCCATTGTGGGCGAGGAGAACACATGAAGATCGCCACCGTCGGCGTACACGTGCTCGACACGCACGTGATCGGCATCGAGTCGGTCCCGTCCGGCTCGGACGGGGCGCTCGTCGAGACGATCCGGATGTCGCCGGCCGGAACCGCCGGCGGCACTGCTGTGATCCTGGCGCGGCTGGGTGCCGACGTGTCGTCGTACGGCGCGGTCGGGGAGGACCCGATCGCGGACACGCTGCTGGCGCTGCTCTCGCGGGAGGGCGTCGACGTCGCGGGGCTGGTGCGCAAGTCGGACCAGCAGACGTCGGCGTCGGTGATCCCGGTGCGACCCAACGGCGACCGCCCGGCCTGGCACTGCATCGGGGCCAACGGCGCGTTCACCCTCGACGACCTCGACCTCGGCGCGCTCGCAGGCATCACCCACCTGCACCTCGGCGGACCGGAGTTCCTCGGTGGTGAGGCTGCGGGTCAGCTGCTCGCGCACGCGCGGTCGATCGGAGCGACGACGTCGGTCGACATCCTTGCTCCGGGCGACCCCGACATGCTGGCGTGGGTCGCCGACGCGCTGCCGCACACCGACTACCTGCTGCCCAACGACGAGCAAGTGCTCGGGTTCACCGGCGAGACCTCGCTGGCCGCCGGGGCGAAGGCGCTGGTCGCGGCCGGTGCCGGGTGTGTGGCGGTGACGCAGGGGGCAAAGGGTGCGCTCGTCGTCACCGCCGACGAGGTCGTTGAGGTGCCGGCGTACGCCATCGAGGTGATCGACACGACCGGCTGCGGCGACGCGTTCTCGGCCGGCTTCCTGCGCGGGCTGTCGCTCGGGCGCGACCATCGCGGCGCTGCCGAGCTCGGCTGCGCCACCGCGGCCCAGGTCGCGCAGGGTCTCGGCACCGATGCCGGCTCCTACTCGCTGGAGTCCGTCGAGATGTTCGCGGCCGAGACGCCTACTGTCTGAGGAATGAGCCGCCGGGCCACGATCAAGGACGTGCACGAGATCGCCCGTGGCATGCCCGGCGCGACCCTGGCCGACGACGCCAAGACCGTCTACCAGGTCAGCCGGCGCAGCTTCGTCTTCTTCCGCAACCCGCGGCCGGATGCGTTCGACCCCGAGACCGGGAAGCGCTACGACGACGTGATCGTGTTCTGGGTCGAGTCGGAGGAGGACAAACGGTCGCTGGTCGAGGATCCGGCCACGCCGTTCTTCACCACGCCCCACTTCAACGGGCATCCCTCGGTGCTGCTGCGTGGGTCGCGCATCGGTGAGCTGGACCGCGACGAGCTCGCCGAGGTCGTGTACGACGCCTGGCTGGCGCGAGCCGGCAAGCGCGCCCGCGAGAAGTGGTTGGCCGAGGGCTCGCTCGACAGTGGTTGACGTGCGATCGCGCACGAAGCGCGTGTTGGCCCTCGTCGCCCGCATTGACCCGGTAGGAACGCACCCATGCTGCCTAAGAGGAGGAGATGACGATGGAACCTCCCGACTACGACGGCTTCGCGGAGGCCTATTCGGCGCAGAATGACTCCGGCTTCTTCAACGCTCACTACGCGCGACCCGAGATGCTCCGGCTTGCCGGGGACGTGTCAGGCCGCCGGATTCTCGACGCGGGGTGCGGATCGGGGCCGCTCTCGGCGGCGCTGTTGGCCAAGGGAGCGGTTGTCACCGGCTTTGATGTGAGCGCAGCCATGGTCGAGCTGGCCCGCCAGAGGCTGGGTGACGACGCCGAACTGCACGTGGCGGACCTTGTCGCGCCCCTGCCGTTCGCCGACGCGGATTTTGACGACGTCGTGTCTTCCCTCGTCCTGCACTACTGCAGGACTGGGCGGCTCCCCTCGCCGAGCTCCGCCGCGTGCTGAAGCCCGAAGGTCGCCTGTTCGTGTCTGTGAACCACCCCACCGCATATGCGATCAGTTACCCCGAGGCCGACTACTTCGCGCTCACCAAATACTCCGAGGACTACGTCTTTGGCGACCAGACTGTGTGGCTGACGTTCTGGCACCGTCCGTTGCATGCCATGGCGGATGCCTTTGCCGCAGCGGGGTTTCGCATCGCAATGATCAGTGAACCGCCCCCTGCCCCGGACACTCCGCCGGAGCTTCTCCCGCCCGGCCTGGACGGCCGGTCCTTCATCGGCTTCCTCTTCTTCGCACTTGAGGCCGTCTGAGATCAAATCCTGCGAACGTGGTAGGGCCCGCCGGTCTATGTCCGGCGGTGAAACCTGACCTTGCCGCCGGGTTGGTGGGTCGTGTCGTAGCGGGTGTCGTGGGCTCTTCGGTGGTGGTGGGGGCAGAGCCAGATTCCGTCGCGGTTGGTTTCTCCGCCTTTGCTAAAGGGGAGAGGGTGGTGGGCTTCGCAGAGCCAGGCGGGCATGTCGCAGCCTTCGGCGGTGCAGCCGCCTTGTTCGATGGTGAACACCAGTCGTTGGTCGCCGGAGTGGAATCGTCGTCTTGTGCCGAGGTCGAGGACTTTGGACTTGCCGCCCATGACGGCGGGGATGATGCCGTGGCGGCAGGCGAGGAGGCGGGTGGCGGCGGGGCTGATCCGGTCCCCGGTGTCGAGGAGCCCGGCGTGCTCGAGTTGCCGAATAGGACGTCTTGGTCGACGGTGACCACGACCGCGGCGTTCATCCCGCCGGCTTTGGGGAGCTGGTCGATCGGGAGTCGGTCGATGAGGTCCATGAACGCGAGCCCGGCCCGGTGCGGGCTGGCGGCCTGACAGGTCGGGGTCTTTGCCGACCGCGGCGAGGTGACGGGGTGACATGAACGCCTGCAGGCCTTGCGGAGCTTCGCGGCGTAGGCGGTGGGGACGGTGAACTTACCGTGGGCTTTGCCGTGGCCGTCGTCGTACATCCGGAACATCGCGGCGGCTTCGGCCTCCTGTTCCTCACGTTCCAGCTGCTCGGCCTCATGGGCGTCGGCGGCCGCAGGGTCGATGACCTGGTAGATCCGCTTGCCGAGCATCCGCAAGGCTTTGGCGTCGTGGTCGCGGGCTTGGTCGAGGAGCCAGGCTTCGGCTTTGGGCTTCACCCACGGTTCGGCGTCGTCGGGGAGCGCGTCAACGGCCTGGACGATCACTCCGGCTTGGTCGGGCAGCACGCGTCCGGCGGCGAGTGCTTCGCGGACCGGCTCGTGCTGGTCGGTGTCGAGCGCCTTCGCGAGCTTCACCTTCCGATGGGCCTCGGCCTTGGTCTGCCGGGTCTGGTGGGCCCACCAGGCGGCGGTGGAGGTGGCGCCGGTCTGGTCGCCGACCCGGTTGGTTTCGGCGTGGGTGGCGACTCGGAGTTCGAGCTCGGCGGCGCGTGCGGTGAGCCGGGTCAGTTGGGTCAGGGTCGTCCGGGTTTCGTCGTCGGTCATCGACCAGGTGGACTGGTCGAGCAGGGAGTCGTAGAGCTCCTCGATCTGGGCAGCGGCGACCGTGATCGGGTGTCCCCGATTGATGGTCGATGTGGTGCTGCTCATGACTCCAATCCAAGCACCGACCACCGACAGTCATGGATCGAGTTTCCCCTTACTCCACAGGGGTTTCGGGGCTCGTCGTTGGCGCTCCTCGCACCTCAACCACCGGGTGGTTCGGGCCCGCGCTTTGCGCGGGCGGCGGCTTGCCGCCGCCCCGTGCGCCGCTCAGCCGACCGATCGAGGCTCGCGGTCAAGGACGCCGAAGGCGCCGAAGGGAATCCTTGACGGCGAGTATCGGTCGGCTACGCGCGCGGGCCCGCCTGAATCCCAGCCACGAACGACACCTCAACCACGGTGGGCTTAGCGTTGGCGCCATGGCATCCGAACCCACCGTGGCCGACAACCCGTCCGCCAACCGCTTCGAGATCACCGTCGACGGGAAGGTCGCCGGCTTCTCGCAGTACCAGCGCAGCGACGGCGAGATCGAGGTCTTCCACACCGAGATCGACGACGCCTACGAAGGCCAGGGGCTCGGCAGCATCCTGGTGAAGGCGCTGCTCGACGAGATCCGCCGCGACGGCGTACAGCTGGTGCCGACCTGCCCGTTCGTGAACAAGTACCTCCAGCGGCACCGCGAGTACTCCGACCTGGTGGCGCCGGGCCGCTAGCGGCCGAGGGCGCGGGAGCTGGCGGAGCCGTGGCGCCGGGCCTTGCGGGTGCCGATCTCCGGGACGTCCGGCTCGATATCGGGCTCGGACTGGTCGGACAGCTCGGCGTCGCCCGACCACTGCGAGATCCACTCGTCCATCACCCGCCAGGTGGTGTTGCGGGCGCCGCGGCCGGTGAGCATGCCGAGGTGGCCGCCGGGCACGATCTCGAAGCGCACCTCACGCGACCCGGTCAGCATCGGCACCACGGCCTTCACCGCCGGGACCGGCGCGATGCCGTCGGTCGAGCCGGCGAAGACGAGCACCGGGACCATGATGTCGGCCAGCGCGATCGTGCGCTTGTCGAGCTCGAAGGTGCCGCCGACCAGGGCGTTGGCCTTGACGAAGCGGTGGTAGAGCTGGCCGAAGGTGCGGCCGGGGTAGGCGATCATGTTGTCCATGAAGCGGTCGACCGCTTCGACCTGCGCGAGGAAGTCGGCGTCGTCGATGTGGGTGGCCAGCGCGATCGGCTTGGTCACCAGCTTCTGGAACGACGACAGCTGGAAGGCCCACTTCACCAGCGGCTTGGGCGCGCCGCCGAGCAGCTGGTAGCCGCGCGTGATCGGCCCCTTCCCGTTCGCCCAGTTGAGCAGCGGACGCAGCGGCGCCACCAGCGGCACCAGGCTGACGTCGATCGGTGAGCCGACGACGGTCACCGAGCCGATGGGCAGGTCGGGACCATCGGCCGCGGACAGCAGCGCGAAGATTCCGCCGAGACTCCAGCCGATCACGTGGACCGGTCGGCCGCCCGCGTGCGCCGAGACCTCGCGGATCGCGGTCGGCACCACCTCGTCGATCCAGTGCTCCATGCCGAGCGCCCGGTCGCGGAACGACACCTCGCCGTACTCCACCAAGTAGGTCGGTCGGCCGGCCTCGACGAAGTGCTCGACCAGGGAGCAGCCACGGCGCAGGTCGAAGCAGAGCGCCGGCGCGGCCAGGGGCGTCACCAGCAGTACGGGGTCGCCCTGCTCCTGCACCTTCGCGGCCGGGCGGTAGTGGTAGACCTCGCGCAGCGTGCCCTCGTCGATGAGCGTGCGCGGCATCGTCCGCAGATCCGCAAGGCCGCCGTAGAACACCTTGTGCGCCACGTTGTTGGCCGCGGACACCACCTGGTCGGGCTTCGGGATGAGGTCCACGGGAGGAAAGTTACTCCTCGGGACCGCTACGGTTGGCCGGTGCGTGAGCCGGTGGTCGTCGAGCGGCTCACCGCGCTGCCGCTCGACGCGGCCGCGGTGTGGGGTCGGATCACCACCCCGGAGGGCATCCGGCACGAGCTGCTCCCGGTCGCGTCCATGACGATGCCGCCCGGGTTGCGCGGCCGCACCGTGGACGCCGCGGACGAGCTGTTGGGTCAGCCGCTCGGCAAGGCCTGGGTCCTGTTGTTCGGCGTGCTGCCGGTGGACTACGACGACATGGCGATCGTGGCCTACGAGCCCGGCCGCTACTTCCATGAGCGTTCCCGGATGCTGATGCTGCGTCGGTGGGAGCACGAGCGCTGGGTCACGCCGACCGGCGATGGCACGTGCGAGGTGCGCGACCGCCTCACCTTCGAGCCGCGCCTGGCCCCGCTCGCCCCGCTCGCGCGACGGATTGTCGGCGCTCTGTTCACCCACCGCCAGCGGCGGCTCCACTCGTGGTGCGCCCGGCAGGCTCGGTCAGACTGATCCCATGTCAACTGTGGACTCCGGCGAAGGTCGACCGATCGACATCGCCGCGTCGATCACCCTGCTCGTCGTGGCCTGGGCGCTCTTTGCGGTCTACGCCGTGATCGGCCTGTTCCTGCTGGCCTTCATCGACTACTGCCCGCCCGAGTCGTGCAGCACCGACGACGCGTTCGACGCGCTCGCGATCGCGGGAGCGGCGATCGGCGCCGCGCTGCTCGCGTTGTCGGTGTTGGCCGTGGTCCGGATGGTCCGCCGCCGCCGGTCGTGGTGGGTCGGTGCCGTGGGCGTGCTCGCGGTCCTGGCCGGAGCGGCCGCCGGGATCGTCGGCTACGGGGCTGCCGTCGGCTGACGGTAGGTGCGGATCATCCACTTGTGGGTCTCGCCCAGCGGCTCGAAGCCGTAGCCCTCGTAGAGCCCGTGGGCGTCGTCGGTAGCGAGCAACGTGCGCCGCACACCCCACGCGATAAGGGCGTCGTGCACCGCGGCCACGAGCGCCTTGCCGACGCCTCGGCCGCGCCCGGCCGGTGCGACGTACACGTCGCAGAGCCACGCGAACGTCGCCCGGTCGGTGACCAGCCGCGCGTAGCCGACGAAGTCGTTGCCGTCGTACGCCGCAACGTTGACCGAGCCCGCGACCGCGCGCTCGACGACGTCGAGCGAACGGCCGAGTGCCCAATAGGCATCGGTGGAGAGCCAGCGGTGGATCGTCGCGACGTCGAGGTCGTCGGGGTCGACGACGACCCTCATGACTTCTTGGCGGGCCGGGTGGACTTGGCGTGCGTGTGCTCGCTGCCCGAGAGCTCGGACATGAAGCTCTCGGCCCAGGCCACGACGTCGTGCTGGATGACCTGTTTGCGCATCGCCTTCATCCGTCGGGTGAGCTCCTTGTCGTCCGCCTGGTAGGCCTCGAGCAGGGCGGTCTTCATCCCGTTGATGTCGTAGGGGTTGACCAGCCAGGCCTGGCGCAGCTCGTCGGCAGCACCGGCGAACTCCGACAGCACCAGGGCGCCGTCGTCGGTGAAGCGACAGGCGACGTACTCCTTGGCGACCAGGTTCATGCCGTCGCGGTAGGGCGTCACGACCATGATGTCGGCGGCCCGGTAGAGCGCGGCCATCTCCTCGCGCGGATAGGAGGAGTGGAGGTAGCTGATCGCGGGCCGCCCGATCCGGCCGAGGTCACCGTTGATCCGGCCGACCAGCCGCTCGATGTCGTCGCGCAGCCGGCGGTAGTGCTCCACCTGCTCGCGGGACGGCACCGCGACCTGGACGAAGACGGCGTCCTCGACGTCGAAGTGGCCGTCCTTGATCAGCTCGCTGTAGGCGCGAAGCCGGGCGTAGATGCCCTTGGTGTAGTCGAGCCGGTCGATGCCCAGAAAGATCTTGCGGGGGTTGCCGAGCGCCTCGCGGATGTCGGAGGCGCGGGTCGCGACCGAGTCGGACTTCGCGAGAGTCTCGAAGCCGGCCGCGTCGATGGAGATCGGGAACGCCGCCGCCCGGACGGTCCGGCCGTCGGGCAGATAGATCAGGTCGCGGTGGGTCTTGTGGCCGACGCGCTGGCGGACCAGGCGCACGAAGTTCTGCGCGCCACCGGGCAGCTGGAAGCCGACCAGGTCCGCGCCGAGGAGACCCTCGAGGATCTGCCGGCGCCACGGCAGCTGCTGGAACAGCTCGGCCGGCGGGAACGGGATGTGCAGGTAGAAGCCGATGCGTACGTCGGGCCTCAGCTCGCGCAGCATCTGCGGCACCAGCTGGAGCTGGTAGTCGTGGACCCAGACCGTGGCGTTCTTCGCGCACAGCTCGGCGGCCTTCTCGGCGAAGCGCCGGTTGACCTCCACGTAGGAGTCCCACCACTCGCGGTGGAACTCAGGCTTGGCGACGACGTCGTGGTAGAGCGGCCACAGGGTGCCGTTGGAGAAGCCCTCGTAGAAGAGCTCGATCTCCTCGTCGGTCATGCTCAGCGGCACCAGTGCCATGCCGTCGTCCTCGAACGGCTCGAGATCGCCCTCGGTGCCACCGGGCCACCCGAGCCAGACCCCGCCGCCCGCACGCATCACCGGCTCGATCGCGGTGACCAGTCCGCCGGGGGAGCGCCGCCAGCCCGGCGTACCGTCGCTCAGCGTGACGCGGTCGACGGGCAGGCGGTTGGCGACGATCACGAGGTCCGACGACATGGGGCCACCCTAGTTAGTCGGGCTACCCCGACGTGCAGGTCTGGTGCTGGCAGGATCGAGCCGACCGCCCCGAAAACCTAGCGTGGGTGGCATGAGCGAAACCCTGCCCACTTTGGTGACGAGCCCGATGACGACCACCCCCGCGCCCTCCCCGGCGCCCCGACCCACGATGCTGCGACGGCTCGCGCTGGACACGGCCTACGGGCTGTCCGCCCTGCCGCTGGCGATCCTCGGGTTCGTGGTCGTCGTGACCGGCATCGCCGCCGGCGTCGGACTGCTCGTGGTCTGGGTCGGGCTCGCGGTCCTCGCCGGCACGTTGTTCGCGATGCGCGGCCTGGCCCACCTCGAACGGCTTCGCCTGCGCAACCTCCAGCTCCGTGCCGCGCCCTCACCGGTCTACCGGGTCGCGGGGCCCGAGGCCGGCGCCGTACGTCGGTTGCTGACCCCGCTGCGCGACCCGCAGTCGTGGCTCGACTCGCTGTGGGGGATCGCCGGTTTCGTGACCGGCATCGTCGCCTTCGTGTTCACCGTGACCTGGTGGGCGGGGGCGCTGGGTGGCCTCAGCTACTGGTTCTGGCAGCAGTACCTGCCCGACGACGACGACGTCACTCTGGTCGAGCTGATGGGCATTGGACACGGGCAGCGGGCCGAGAGCGTGCTCTATCTCGCGTTCGGCGTGGTCTTCGCGCTGACGCTGCCCGCGGTCCTCCGCGCGGTGAGCGTGACCCACGGCGGCCTGGCCAGTGCGTTGCTGTGCAGCCGCGCCGAGCTCCAGGCGGAGGTACGCCGGGTGTCCGGGAGCCGTGACGCCGCCCACCGCGCCGAGGCCGACTCGCTGCGCCGGCTCGAGCGCGACATCCACGACGGACCACAGCAGCGGCTGGTGCGGCTGACCATGGACCTCGGCCGGGCCCGCAAGCAGATGGCCGACGACCCGGCTCGCGCCGGCGAGACCATTGAGTCGGCGCTGGCCCAGGCCCGCGAGACCGTCGACGAGCTGCGCTCGCTGTCGCGCGGCATCGCCCCTCCGCTGCTTGTCGACCGCGGCCTCCGGGTGGCGCTCGAGGAGATGCTGCGCGGCAGTGTGGTGCCCGTGCACCCGACCATCGACGTACCCGACCATCTGCCGCCGCAGGTCGAGACCGCGGTCTACTTCGTGGTCGCGGAGGCGCTGACCAACGTCGCCAAGCACAGCGGCGCCGAGCAGGCGTGGGTCTCGGTGACCACGCACGCCGAGGCCGTGAACGTCCGCGTCGAGGACGACGGCGTAGGTGGAGCGCACGAGTCGAAGGGCCTCGGGCTTGCCGGGCTGCGCCAGCGGCTCGAAGGCGTCGACGGTGTGCTCGGCATGACCTCACCCGACGGCGGACCGACCGTGCTCGAGGCGAGAATCCCCCTATGAGGCTGAACCCATGAGAATCGTGATCGCGGACGACTCGCTGCTGCTGCGCGAGGGCCTGCAGCTGCTGCTCACCGAAGCAGGCCACGACGTGGTCGCCTCGGTGGGCGACGGGCCCGCGCTGGTGCACGCGGCCCTGCACGAGCGGCCCGACATCGCCGTGGTCGACGTCCGCATGCCGCCGAGCCACACCGACGAGGGCCTGCGGGCCGCGGTCGAGGTGCGCGCGCAGTGGCCGGAGGCGCGGCTGATGGTGCTCTCGCAGTACGTCGAGGTCTCCTACGCCGACGACCTGCTGGCCGACGGCAAGGGCGGCATCGGCTATCTCCTCAAGGACCGCGTCAGCGACCTCGACGACTTCCTCGCCGCCCTGGCCACCGTTGCCCAGGGCGGCACCGTGCTCGACCCGCTCGTGGTGCGTCAGCTGATGTCGCGCAACCGCGATCCGCTGGAGGCACTGACCGCCCGCGAACGTGAGGTGCTGTCGCTGATGGCCGAGGGTCGCTCCAACACCGCGATCGCCGAGGCGCTGACGGTCACCCTCGGCGCGGTCGAGAAGCACACCCAGCGGATCTTCGCCAAGCTCGGCCTGATGCCCGACGACGACGCCGCACACCGCCGCGTGCTGGCCGTGATCAGCTACCTCCGGTCCTAGCCCCCACCTGGCGCAGCAGGTCCTCCATCTGCCGCATGATCAGCACCGTCTGGGCGTGCGGGACCAGCGAGCTCTCCAGCAGTCCTTCGCGCAGGCATCGCCCGACCTCGGCGATCTCGTTGCCGTAGCCGCGGCCGATCACCGGCTCGGCTCCCTCGATGCGCACGGGGTCTCCGTCGATCGGGATGAACTCGGCGTACGCCGGATGGTGGAAGGAGTCCGGGATGTCGATCCGGCCGAGGTCGGTGGTGATCGACGCGGTGCGCGAGAGCCACGACGTCATCGACGCGGCCATGGTGGCGAGCACGCCACCTGGGTAGCGGCCGGTCATGCTCACGTCGACGTCGTAGCCGAGAGGCGACAGCTCCGCGAGGGCCGTGAGCTCCTCCGCCTCGCCGAGCATCAGGTGGGCGAACGTGAGCGGGTAGATGCCGACGTCGAGCATCGCGCTCGCGCCCAGGGCCGGGTTGAAGATGCGGCCGTCCGGCGGGCCCTCGAACCGGTTGCCGAGCTCCGCCCGAAGGTGGTGCGGCACCCCGAAGCGTCCCGAGGCCAGCCCGTCGCGCAGGGCGAGCACGACCGGATGACACGCCGTCCACATCGCCTCCATCAGGAACCGCCCGTGCTGCTGCGCCAGCGCGATCATCTCCTCGGCGTCGGCCACATCGAGGGTGAGGGGCTTCTCGCACAGCACGTGCTTGCCGGCCGCGAAGGCAATCCTGGCGTTGTCGAGGTGCATCGAGTGCGGGGTGGCGACGTAGACGGCGTCGACCTCGGTGTCCGCCACCAGCTCTTCGTAGGAGCCGTACGCCGTGGCACCACCGAACTCGTTGGCGAAGGCCTGCGCCGCGTCGAGCCGGCGCGAGCCGACGGCGCTCAGCTCGGCCCCCGGTGTCAGCATCAGGTCGTGGGCGAACTGCCGAGCGATGTTGCCGGTGGCGAGGATCCCCCAACGGACGGGCGAGTCGGTCATGACGCGAGCCTAAGCGCCCCGGCGATTCTAATAACATCGTTGTGATTCGCCCATTACAGTGGCGGCCATGGATGCCCAGCGTGACCCGCGGCAAGACCCCCAGGGCGAGGGGAACGGCCTCAGCGACCGCGACCGCGAGATCCTCGAGTTCGAGCGGCAGTGGTGGAAGTACGCCGGGGCCAAGGAGACGGCCGTCCGCGAGCAGTTCGACATGAGCTCGACCCGCTACTACCAGGTGCTCAACGCGCTCATCGACCGACCGGACGCCCTCGAGGCCGACCCGCTGCTGGTCCGGCGCCTACGCCGGCTCCGCTCGCAACGTCAGCGCCAGCGCTCCGCACGCCGTCTCGGCTTCGAGGTCTGAGCATGCGGGCCGGTCGCCGCCCCCGCCGACCCGACCAGCGGGGAGCGATCCTTCCCTCGCCGGTCGTGATGCTGAGCGTGGTCGCGGTCGCGATGGCCGCCGTGACGTTCGTGGCGACCCGGGGTGAGGAGCCCACCGAGCGCGAGGTCACACCCGTCGCCCAGGAGCCCACATCGACCCCGTCGGCGACGCCGACCGCCAAACCGAAGCCGCCCAAGCCCGAGATCAAGCGCGGCGAGATCTACGTCGAGGTCTACAACAACTCCAACATCTCCGGCCTCGCCGGACGGGTCGCCGAGAAGGCGACCGGCGCCGGCTGGAAGGTGGTCGGCAGCGACAACTGGGTCGGCACCATCCCGGCCAACACCGTCTACTACCCGAAGCGGCTGAAGGAGGAGGCCGAGCTGCTCGCGCTCGACCTCGGCATCAAGCGCACCTACCTCGCGGTCGCCCCGATGAAGCTCGACCGGCTCACGGTCATCCTCACCGCTGAGCTCTAAAGCTCAGTTGAGCGGCCGCATCTTGGTGGGGTCTACGCCGCCACCGGCATGCACGTCCTCGACCAGCTCCTGCAATGCGGTGAGGGCGACCCGCTGCGGCATCGGCCCGTAGGACACCCGGGCCACACCGAGCTCCTGCAGCCGCGCCAGCGGCGGCGACCCAGGAGCGCCGATCAGGGTCAGCCGCTGCGGGCCATAGGCCTCGACCAGGGTTGAGATCTGCTCCTCGTCGAGCCGGCCGGGCACGAAGACCACCGGCGCACCGGCGTCGAGATAGGCGCGGCCCCGCTCCACCGCATCGGCGAGGACCTCGGCCGGGTCGCGGTCGCCGGCCTTCAGGAACGCGTCGGTGCGGGCGTTGAGCACGAAGTCGACACCCTCCTCCTCGGCGACCTTCATGATCTCCTCGACCTGGGTGGCGGCTTCCGCCAGCGGCTTCAACTGGTCCTCGATGTTGGCGCCGACCACGCCGAGGCCGATGGCGGCACGGACGGCCTGGGGCGCGTCGCCGTAGCCGCCCTCGAGGTCAGCGGTCACCGGCAGCTCGGTCGCGGCCGCGATCCGGCCCACCATCTCGAGCATCAGCCCGACCGGGATCACCTCGCCGTCGTCGTAGCCGAAGGTGGCTGCAATCGAGTGACTGGCTGTGGCGATCGCCTTGGTGCCCGGGGTGTCGGCCACGACCCGGGCGCTGACCACGTCCCAGACGTTGACCACGGTCAGCAGCTCGGGGTCCTGGTGCAGGCGGAGAAGCTCGGCACCCTGAGCGCGCACGTCGTCCATGACCGCAGTCAAGCAGAGCCGAAAAACGCTTGGGAGCGTTCTCATGGTTGGCTGGTGACGTGGACTTCACGTCGATCGAAGGCGAGCAGAAGTACGCCGCCATCGTCCGTGCCGCGGCGGAGACCGTCGTCGGCCTGGACTTCGACGGCACCCTGTCTCCGATCGTCGACGACCCGAACCAGGCCCACATCCACCCCGACGCCCGCGATGTCCTGGTCGAGCTCGCCGAGCAGGTGCTGGCCCTCGCCGTGATCACCGGCCGGCCGGCGCGGCAGGCGCTCGACCTCGGCGGGCTCGAGGTGGTCGGCAACGCGGTGGGCGACGCGGGCAAGGAGCTCTACCTCTTCGGCCAGTACGGCAACGAGCGCTGGAGCTCGACCAACCGGCGGGTGGTGAGCCCGAGGCCTCCGGCCGGGCTGGCGACGTTCGAGCGCGAGCTCACCCGCGTCCTGCGCCGGCTCGACGCCGGTGACGCGTACGTCGAGGACAAGGGCCTCGCGGTCGCCGTACACACCCGGCGGCTGCCGGACGCCGAGGCGGTGTTCGAACGGTTGCTGCCGCCGCTCAAGGAGCTGGCCGACAACTACGACCTCGTGGTCGAGCCGGGCCGCAGCGTGATCGAGGTCCGCTCGCCGGGCATGCACAAGGGCCTGGTCGTGCAGAACCTGGTCGAGGAGCTGGGTGCCGGCGGTTTCGTCTTCGCCGGCGACGACCTCGGCGACCTGGAGGCGTTCGAGGCGGTGGCCGCGATGGCCAAGGACGGCATGCCAACCCTGCTGGTCTGCTCCGCGTCCGACGAGCAGGGCGTGCTGCGCTCGCTCGCCGACGTCGTTGTCGACGGCCCCGACGGGGTGCTCGAAATGCTCCGCCAGCTCGCCGCCGAGGCCCGCGAGCTGCGCGCATGATTGCCGTCCACATGGCGGGACCTGTGTACGCATTCTGAGACGCGCTCCCGTAGAGTTCTGTCCAGCTCATCCAGAGGGACTGAGGGAACGGCCCTGTGAAGTCCCGGCAACCGCCGCGTACCCCCCGTGCAGCCCCAGTGCTCACGGTCGCGGAAACGGTGCCAAATCCGTCCCGGAGGCGAAGGTCGCGCCGGGAAAGATGAGAAGGAGGACCCCATGAGCGCCGTCACCGTCGAATCCAGCGCCGACCAGACCGTCGTCCGCGAGGGCGCCTTCGGCAACGCCATCGCCCTCTCGTGCCGGGAGTGTGGGCACGAGGTCGAGCTCGGCCCGCACTATGCGTGTCCGGAGTGCTTCGGCCCGCTGGAGATCACGTACGACTTCCCGAAGATCACCCGTGCGGAGATCGAGGCCGGCCCCCGCAACATCTGGCGCTACAAGGCACTGCTGCCGGTGCCGACCGACATCGAGCAGAGCCCCAACATGGAGCCCGGCTTCACCCGTTTGCTCAAGGCCGACAACCTCGGCCGCGAGCTCGGCATCGACAACCTGTGGGTGAAGGACGACTCCACCAACCCCACCAACTCCTTCAAGGACCGGGTCGTCGCGTGCGCGCTGAGTGCCGCCACCGAGTTCCACAGCAAGGTCTTCGCCTGCCCGTCGACCGGCAACCTCGCGAACGCCGTCGCCGCAGCCGGGGCCCGGGCCGGCATCAAGACCGTGGTGTTCATCCCCAGCGACCTCGAGCAGCCGAAGCAGGTCAACTCGGCGATCTTCACCGAGTCGCTGGTCGCGGTGAACGGCAACTACGACGACGTCAACAAGCTGGCCTCGGAGATCGCCGGTGAGGAGGAGGGCTGGGCGTTCGTCAACGTCAACGTCCGCCCCTACTACGCCGAGGGCTCCAAGACGCTGGGCTACGAGATCGCCGAGCAGCTCGGCTGGCGGCTGCCCGAGCAGATCGTGATCCCGGTCGCCTCCGGCTCGCAGCTGACCAAGGTCGACAAGGCCTTCCAGGAGCTGATCAAGCTCGGCCTGGTCGAGGACACGCCCTACAAGGTCTACGGCGCCCAGGCCACCGGCTGCTCGCCGGTCTCGGTCGCCTACAAAGCCGGCGTCGACGCGATCCGCCCGGTCAAGCCCGACACGATCGCCAAGAGCCTGGCCATCGGCAACCCCGCCGACGGCATCTACGTGCTCGACATCTGCCGGCGCACCGGCGGCAGCGTCGAGGACATCACCGACGAGCAGGTCCGCGACGGGATCGTGCTGCTGGCCCGCACCGAGGGCATCTTCACCGAGACCGCCGGCGGCACCACGGTCGGCGTACTGAAGAAGCTGGTCGAGACCGGCCAGCTCGACCCGACGCTCGAGACCGTGGTCATCAACACCGGTCACGGGCTGAAGACCCTCGACGCCGTCTCCGGCTCCGTCGGTCCGGTTGCCACCATTGACCCGTCGTACGCCGCCTTCGTCCAGACCGGCATCTGAATCAGAGGGAGAGAGTTCCGTTGAGCGTTTCCGTCCGCGTCCCCACCATCCTGCGCACCTACACGGGTGGTGAGTCCGAGGTGACGGCCTCGGGCGCCACCCTGGCCGACGTACTCGACGACCTGGATGCCAGCTACGCCGGCATCAAGGGCCGGATCCTCGACGACAACGGCGAGCTGCGTCGTTTCGTGAACGTCTACGTCGGCAACGACGACGTGCGCTTCCTCGACAACCTCGCCACCCCCACGCCCGAGGGCACCCAGATCTCGGTGATCCCCGCGGTCGCCGGGGGTTAGCCGCCCGTTCAGGTGGACGTGCGACCAATGGGGTCGTGCGACGACCACTGCTCCTCACCGTCGGGGCGGCCGCCGCGGCCGGGTTCGGTGCGCGACTGCTGCTGGAGCGCCAGGCCGCGATCGCGCGGCGGATCATCGGCAAGCAGCTGGGCGAGGTAGCGCTGCCCGCCGACCGCGTCTGGCGCAAGAAGCTCGGTGCCCCGCTCGACCTGCTGCTGCTCGGTGACTCCATCGCGGCCGGTCTCGGCGCGGAGCGGCGCAAGGACACTCTGGGCGGCCGGCTGAGCAAGCGAGTTGCCGCCGTGACAGGTCGCTCGGTGCGACTGACCACGGCTGCTCGGGTCGGCTCGGAGTCGTCGGTGCTGGCCAGCCAGCTCGACGATCTGCCGCCCGACTACCGCGCGGATGTCGCGGTGATCGTGGTCGGTGGCAACGACGTGACCCATCGGGTGCCGGTGGCCGAGTCGGTGCGCCACCTCGAGGACGCCGTACGCCGGCTCCGCGAGGGCGGCGCGGCCGTGGTCGTCGGGACCTGCCCCGACCTCGGGGCGCTGCGGCCGGTGCCGCAGCCGCTTGCGGGCGCTCGGGTCGCGCGCCTCCCGGCAGCTGGCGGCGGCGCAGCGGGAGGCGGTGACCCCGCTCGGTGCGTATGTCGTCGACCTGGCGGCCATCGTCGGCCCGTTCTTCATCACCAACCCCGACGAGATGTTCAGCCTGGACCGCTTCCACCCGTCGGCGACCGGCTACCGGCGGACGGCGAAGGCCATGCTTCCGTCGGTGCTGGCCGCGCTCGGCGTGGCCGACGACCTGCCGTTCGGCCACCACGCCCCGGCTCAGAGCGACGCCTGACGCTCCAGCAGGTGGGCGCGCTCGGCCTCGTTGTCGCAGAGCGCGATCGCCTCGGAGAAGGAGCGGCGTGCCGCGTCGACAAGGCCGGCCCGGGCCTGGAGCTCGGCCCGGGCTCCGGGGAGTCGGTGGCCGGGCAGGTCGAGTCCTTCGAGGAGCCGCAGACCGGCATGCGGGCCGTCGGACTCGGCGGCGGCGACGGCCCGGTTGAGCCGGACCACGGGCGAGCCGGTGAGCTCCTCGAGCTCGGCGTACCAGCCGGCGATCCGGGTCCAGTCGGTGTCGGCCGCCCTCGGGGCAACGGCGTGCTGCGAGGCGATCAGCGCCTGCAGCAGGTACGCCGTCGAGGGGCCGGAGAGCCATGGCGTCAGTAGGCCGAGCGCCTCGGCGATCTCGTCGTGGTGCCAGGCCCGGCGGTCCTGGTCCGGCAGCAGCACGAGCCGCCCGTCCGCGACCCTCGCATCGCGCCGAGAGTGCTGCAGCAGCATCAGCGCGAGCAGGGCGTCGAGTCGGCGTACGCCTCGGGCAGCACCGACCGCAGCACCCGCACCAGTCGCATCGGCTTCGCCGGCCAGCTCGGGCGGAGTACGTCGGCACCCGACCCGGGCGCGTAGCCCGCGGTGAACGCGAGGTAGGCGACGTCGGCAACGGTCGCCACCCGCGCCTCGAGCTCGGCGCCGGTCGGGCACCGTGAACGACTCACTCGCGAGCCGCTTGCGGGCCCGGGTCAGCCGGGCCGCCATCGTCGCCTGCGAGACCAGGAACAGCCGCGCGATGTCGGCGGTGCTCACGCCGAGCACCAGACGCAGGGTCAGCGCGGCGGCACTCTCGGGGGCCAGCGACGGGTGGGCGCACAGCAGCACCAGCCGCAGTCGCTCGTCCACCACCGGCTCGCCCACCTGCGCCATGACGCGCTGCGCCTCCTCCGTCAGATCGGCCTCCACCGCCAGCAGCGGCAGCTTGCGTCCGGCCACCGCCTCGGCGCGCAAGCCGGTCGACGATCCGGCGCCGGGCAGCGGTCAGCAGCCAGGCCGTCGGGTTGTCCGGTACGCCGTCCGGCCAGGTGCGGGCGGCCGCCTCGAACGCGTCGCCCAGGCCGTCCTCGGCGAGGTCGAGACGGCGGTACTGCGCGACGAGCAGGGCCACCAGCCGGGCCCACTCGTTGCGCAGGACGCGTTCGAGCTCGGTCAGCCGTCGGACTCGCTGCTGAGGAGCATCTGCCGGACCTCGATGCCGCTCTCCACGTCGGCCAGGATGCCGGTGCAGTCGAGCAGGTCATCGAGGTCGCTGGTTTCGACCAGGTAGAAGCCGCTCAGCTGCTCAACGGACTCGGCGTAGGGGCCTTCGGTGATGGTCAGCCCGTCCGCGCCTCGGCGGACCACTTTGGCCTCCCGCGAGTTCGCGAGCTCCGCGCCGCCGGTGACCTTGTGGCCGCGGGCCGCGAGAGCCTCGGAGAACTGAGTGTGCTTCGCGAAGACGGCGTTCCGTTCGTCCTGGGACTTGCTCTCCCAGAGGGCTTCGTCACCCGGCAGCAGTACGACGTAGGAGGTCATGTCGGATCCTTTCGGTGGGGGTCAGTCTCTCAGGGTGATGACGGATGAGGCTGGCCGAAATCGACAGGTCACGCCGCCGGTAGTCTCCGCGGAGATCCCGATCGCCCCCTGATCGCTCCGAGGAGCCCGCGTGACCCCCAACCCAGCCGCTGATCTGTACCTCGATCTGATGGCCAAGATCCTGACCAGGTACGGCTTCGAAGGCCGCAACGTCACGGTCCACCTCCCCGGCCGCTCCTACGAGTCCTACCTGTGGGAGCTGCTGAAGGGCACCCTCTCCGGCCGTGACATCCGGATGGTCGAGCCGGGCGAGTTCGACGCGGCCACCCGCGAGGACGGCAAGGACTGGCCGGCCGACGCCGAGTCGATGATCGGCATGAAGCGGATGCGCAACATCCGGGCCTGCGTCGAGAGCGTGATCGCCGACGACGTGCCCGGCGACCTGATCGAGACCGGCGCCTGGCGCGGTGGCTCCACCATCTTCATGCGCGCGATCCTCGCCGCCTACGGCGACACCACGCGCAAGGTCTGGGTGGCCGACTCGTTCGAGGGCCTGCCCGAGCCGGACGCGAAGAAGCACTCCGCCGACACCGGCGACCAGCACCACACCCGCTCCGACCTCGCGGTCTCGGTGGAGATGGTCAAGGAGAACTTCCAGCGCTACGACCTGCTGGACGACCAGGTGGAGTTCCTGGTCGGCTGGTTCTCCGACACGTTGCCGGTCGCGCCGATCGACAAGCTGTCGGTGCTGCGGCTCGACGGCGACATGTACTCCTCGACCATCGACGCGCTCGACGCCCTCTACGACAAGGTCTCGCCCGGCGGCTACGTGATCGTCGACGACTACGGCGCGGTGCCGGCCTGCGCCAAGGCCATCCACGACTTCCGCGACGCGCACGGCATCACCGAGCCGCTGCAGGAGATCGACTGGGCGGGCCAGTTCTGGAGGAAGTCGTGACCGAGGCGCCCGAGACACCGCAACGACACTGCCACCGACACTGCCACCGACTACGAGCAGGGCGTCGCCAAGCTCGAGCGAGAGCTGGCTTTCGCCCGCCGCAACGGAGCCCTGGCGGTCAAGCAGATGCACGCGCTGCTGACCAAGGAGCTGAAGAGAGCCGAACGGGATCTCGAGAAGGCCAGGGCGCGGGCGCAGAAGCTGAAGCAGCGCGCCGACCAGGCCGAGCAGGAGCTCGCCGCGATCAAGGGCAGCGCGACCTGGAAGGCCGGCCGGGCCGTCGTCGCGGTGCCGTCTCGGATCCGGCGCCTGGGCCGCGGGTGACCTCCGTCCTCCTGGCGACCTTCACCCTGATGCCCGAGGGTGAGCCCGACGGCCACCACCTGGTCACGGCCCTCGCTGCGCGCGGCATCGACTCGACCTGGGTGCTGTGGGACGACCCGGCCGTCGACTGGGCCGCGGCCGATATGGTCGCCGTGCGCTCCACCTGGGACTACCAGCGCCGCTGCGCGGAGTTCCTGGACTGGGCGCGCGCCACCGAGCGGGTCACCCGCCTGCTCAACGGCGCCGAGGTGTTCGCCTGGAACGCCGACAAGGCCTACCTGACCGAGCTCGCCGGCGTCGTCGACGTCGTACCGACCGGCCTGCTCGACAACGACACCCTGGTCACCGGCCTGCAGGCGGCCGTCGACCGCTGGGGCACCGCCGTGATCAAGCCGCGCACCGGTGCCGGCGGGGTCGGCGTCGTGGTCGCCGAGAGCATCGAGGACGAGCGCCTCGTCGGCCTCACCCCGGCTCCCTGGATCGTGCAGCCCCTGGTGGAGTCGGTGCGCACCACCGGCGAGACCTCGGTCTACGTGCTCGGCGGCCGCGCCGTCTCCCAGGTCGACAAGCGCACGGGTGGCGACGAGATCCGGGTCCACGAGTACCACGGCGGCAGAGCCGCCCGGCCGAGCTCGGCACCGAGCAGGCCGCCCTGGCCGAGGCCGCCGTGCGCGCCGCGGTGACCCGGCTCGACGTCGACCTCCCCTATGCGCGCGTCGACATGATGGTCTGGGAGGACCGCTGGTCGGTCTCCGAGCTCGAGCTGATCGAGCCGGGCCTCTACCTCGACATCGACCCCGGCAACGCCGACCACTTCGCGGATCTCGTCCACTCGTTGGCTCGTGTAGTCCTCCAACCGATCTGCGATGGCCCGCGCGTTGTGAAGGGCATGTCGGACGAAGCGTCGTTCACCGCGTGGGCGCAGGACCGCCAGCTCGCGCTGCTGCGGATGGCGATCCTGCTCACCGGTGACCGGCACCGCGCCGAGGACCTGGTGCAGGAGGCGCTGGCCAAGGTCGCGGTGCGCTGGCGCCGGCTCCACGCCGGCAACCCGGAGGCCTACGCCCGCCAGGTGATCGTGCGCGACAACATCTCGTGGTGGCGCAAGCACCAGCACGAGGTGGTGCTCGAGATCGTCGACGACGTACGCCGGGAGCCGGACCCCACCGGTGCCGTGGACCGCCGGCTGTCCTTGGACCGCGCGCTCGCCGCGCCTGACCCCGCGCCAGCGGGCGGTGATCGTGCTCCGCTTCTACGAGGACCTGTCCGAGCGCGACACCGCCGAGACCCTCGGAGTCGCCGGCGGCACCGTGAAGAGCCAGACCCACCTGGCGCTGCGCCGCCTCCGCGAGGCCGCGCCCGAGCTCGCCGACCTGTTGGGAGACCCGCGATGACCGACCACGACCTCCGGAGCCTGCTCCGCGACCAGGTGGCCGACGTGACCACTACCGCCGACCTCTCCGCCGGCGCCTGGCGCACCTCCCGCGGCGTACGGCGCCGGCGGGCGCTCGGGGTCGTCGCCGGGCAGCGGCCGCGGCCACGCTCCTGGTGGTCGCCGGCATCGCCGTCCTCGGTGACCAGTCGAGCGACACGCCCGGACCCCGCGCCGGCGCCCACCGCCCCGCAGCGTCGACACTTCACCCCGGACGGCACGTTCCGGGGCGCGCCCGTCTACTGGTCGCCGTCGCAGCCGGAGGAGGCCGACCTACCGTCGATGACGTCGGCCGACCCGCCGCTGCCCGAGGTGATCGACCTGTCCGCCGAGGCGACGCCGGTGGAGGACGACTCCCATCGACCGCGCGATCGCGGCGTTCGGCGTCAGTGGCGACTCGTATCGTCCGGTTGCTGCTGCTGGCTCCGGACGGCACCTATCGCACCCTGGACCTCTCCGACGTTGGGCCGGATCCCGACGATCAGCTGCTGCCAGCGCCTGCCTGCTACGACTGGATGCTGTCGCCCACGGGGCGAGTTCGTGGTCGTTCCCGCAGGTCGACAGCTTCCTGGTCTACGACCTGGCCGACGGGCGAGTGGCGGACGGTGACGACCGGCGAGCGACTCGCACCACGGACGTCACCGTGGGTCGGTGACCGAGACGCTCGTTCGTGCCGTTGTCGGCGCATGCGGCGGCGGGCCGGTCTACGACGTGGTCACCGCTGAGCGCACGAGCGACTCCGAGCATCGCGACACCGACGCCGACGAGCTCAGCCTCGAGCAAGACCTTTCGTACCAGTTCGGCCCAGCCCAGACGCGGCAGCGCCGGCGAGCTCCAGAGCTGGGGGTCCGGCGCGGACCTCCCGGTGCCGGACGCACCGCAAGCGTCCGGAGTTCCTGGTCGCCAAGGTCGACCGGACCACGATCCTGACCTTCACCGGCAGCCCGGGTGGCGACGGCCGCTGGCTGCAGTGCTGCCCGGTGGTCGGCTGGGCGGCCGACGACGTCGCGATGTACGAGTCCCGGTCGGCGACGCCGCGGATCATCGCCTGGACGGTGGGCACCCACAGCTTCGAGACGGTCTCCACGATCACCGGCTTCACGCCAGGAGAGCAGTCATATGTGGGAGCTACGCCGACTTCTGGGAGTAGAACATCTCGGCATCCTTTGCGTCATCTCTCAGGTTGGCGGTCCAGGGTGCTGAGGTGCCCTCCGTCCTGGTCGTCGACGACGAACCCGATGTCCGGGACAGCCTCGAGGGCGGCCTGACCTTCGAGGGCTACGACGTCGCCACCGCTCCCGACGGTGGTCGGGCCCTCGGCATCCTCGCCGAGAGCCTGCCCGACGTCGTGGTGCTCGACGTGATGATGCCGATCGTCGACGGGCTCGAGGTGTGCCGCCGCATCCGCGCCAAGGGGTACGACGTCCCGGTGCTGCTGCTCACCGCACGCGACGCCACCGACGACCGGGTCGACGGGCTCGATGCCGGCGCCGACGACTACCTGGTCAAGCCGTTCGCGCTCGAGGAGCTGCTCGCCCGGCTCCGGGCGCTGCTGCGGCGAGCCAACGCCCGGCCGCAGGACGACCGGCTCGCGTTCGCCGACCTGAGCCATGGACTGCGCGACCCGCGAGGTGACCCGCGACGGAGTGCTGCTGGAGCTGACCCGCACGGAGTACGACCTGCTGGAGCTGTTCCTGCTCCACCCGCGCCAGGTGCTGACCCGCGAGGTGATCCTGCGCGAGGTCTGGGGCCTCGACTTCGACCCCGGCTCCAACACGATGGATGTCTTCGTCGGCTACCTGCGCCGCAAGACCGAGGTCGGCGACCGCCCGCGGCTGGTGCACAACGTGCGCGGCGTGGGCTACGTGCTGCGGGATGCGGACGTGAAGAGACTTCCGCTACGCGCCAACATCGCGCTGCTCTGCGCGGCCACCACCGCCGCCGCGATCGTGGCCGCGAGCGTGTTCGGCTGGATCGCGACCAGGAACTCGATGCGGGACCAGATCGACGCCTCGCTCGGCCAGGGCATCGTCCGCGCGGTGCGCATCGACGGGGCGTCGGCGACGCAGGTGGAGCTGCCGGCCGAGACGCTCTGCGATGCCCCCAGGCCGCCGCGAACAGGGAGCTGCCGGTCCCGATCGTGCAGCTGGTCCGCGCCGACGGCACTGGCTGCGCCAACATCCGACGAGGACGAGTTCGATCGCGGCGACCGCGGCCGAGCTCGAGCGTCGCCAGAGGTGAGCGGCCGATGGTGCTCCGCGACGCCACGACGGCCGGCGGGGACCACGTGCGGACGCTCACCACGCCTCTCGAGGACGGCTACGCCGTGCGCGTGAGCCGGTCGCTGGAGGAAGTCGACGCCACCCTGAGCGACCTGACCCTGCGACTCCTGCTGGTCGCCGCGCTCGGCGTGCTGGTCGCAGGAGGAGCCGGCCTCGCCGTTGCTCGGGTCGTGGTCCGGCCCGTCGACCGGCTCACCGCGGCGGCCGAGCACGTGGCCGCGACCGAGGACCTCGACGTACCGATCGAGGTGCGGGGCCGCGACGAGGTCGCGCGGCTGTCCTCGGCGTTCAACTCGATGATCGACCGGCTGGCCGGCTCCCGACGGCGGCAGCGCCAGCTGATCGCCGACTCCAGCCACGAGCTGCGTACGCCGCTGACCAGCCTGCGCACCAACATCGAGTGGCTGATGCGCTCCGAGGACCGCGGCCAGCCGCTCGGCCCGAAGCAGCGGCGCCAGGTCGAGCAGGCCGTGCTCGGGCAGGTCGACGAGCTGAGTGCGCTGATCGGTGAGCTCGGTGCGCTGGCCCGCGACGAGCCGGTGCGCGAGCACGTCGCGGTCGAGCTCGACCAGGTGGTGCTGCGTGCCGTCGAGCGGGCCCAGCGCCGCGACCCGGCCCGGCGCTTCGACCTGCGGATCGAGCCGTGGCGGTGCGCGGCGACGCGGCGGCACTGGAGCGCGCCGTCCTGAACCTGCTCGACAACGCGCTGAAGTTCTCCGACGGCCCGATCGCGGTGAGCCTGCTCGGCGGACAGGTCGCCGTCTACGACGCCGGCGCGGGCTCCCCGACGCCGACCAGGGCAACGCGTTCGAGCGGTTCTGGCGGGCCCCGGCCGCCCGCGAGCTGCCGGGCTCGGGTCTCGGCCTGGCGATCGTCGCCGACACCGTCGCGCAGCACGGCGGCGCCGTCTTCTTCACCGACGCTCCGGGCGGCGGCACCCGGGTCGGCTTCGCGATCCCAGCCCTCACAGAACTCTCAGCCGAGCCACGCGAGACCCATACCTGAGGTTCCTAGCGTCCTCTCGCGCGACGGCGCACCTACGAGGAGGAACCGATGAGACGACCGCCCCACCCCGGGGTCGCCCTGCTGTTGATGGCCCTGTTGCTGACCCCGTTCCTGGCCGCCTGCGGCGACGAGCGGGGACGACGACCCCGGCGTGGCGACACTCGACGACTCCGGAGACGCCTCCGACGACGAGAGCGACGGCGCCGACACCGACACCGCCAGCGACGAGGACCTCGAGGAGCAGGCGCTGGAGTTCGCCCAGTGCATGCGCGAGAACGGCGTACCCGACTTCCCCGACCCCCAGGTCAACGGCGACGGCGGCATGATCATGGGCGGACCCGGCGGCGGCGGTGACGGTTCGACATGGAGGCCGTCGAGAAGGCGATGGAGGCCTGCGAGGACCTGCGCCCGCAGGGCGGCGGCAACTTCTCCGAAGAGGACCAGCAGGAGATGCAGGACGCCGCCCTCGAGCACGCCCAGTGCATGCGCGAGAACGGCGTACCCGACTTCCCCGACCCGGAGTTCAGCGGCGACGGCGCCAGGATCAGTCTCGAGGG
>CAVWCT010000001.1:0-259500 GCA_963753565.1 uncultured Actinomycetota bacterium | reverse complement strand
CGGGCGCCATCCGGAGTGCTTTCTTCGCGGCGTCGTAGCCGCCGCGAGCCTCGTACGCCGCCAGGGTCCAGGCGCGCTCGACGTCCCAGTCGTCGGTGAGGACCGGCGTGAGGGTGTCGGTCATCCTCCGTTGCCTCCCGGGTCGGCTCCCGATCGCTGCGGGGGTCTTGGCGCCGTCGGGTGCGGTCCAGCCACGCTCGCGGGCGATCTTCAGGCCGACCAGGCTCGCGTGACCGGCGGCGGGGCCCTCGTGGGCGAGCCCGTCGGGGAACCCGGCGAGCACTCGCTCGGCCTCGCGCCAGGTGCACAGCTTGGGTCCGCGGGTGGAGTGGACCTCGGTGCCGGCCCGCAGGTCGTCGACCAGCTGCGTCGCCGAGGCCGGCGTCATGTTGTCCATGAACTCCCAGTTGACCATCATCACCGGGGCGTAGTCGCAGGCCGCGTTGCACTCGACGTGCTCGAGCGTGATCTTGCCGTCCTCGGTGGTCTCGTCGTTGCCGACGTCGAGGTGCTCCTTGAGTCGCTCGAAGATCGCGTCGCCACCCATCACGGCGCAGAGCGTGTTGGTGCAGACGCCGACGTGGTAGTCGCCGACCGGCTTGCGCTTGTACATCGTGTAGAACGTCGCGACGCCACTGACCTCTGCGGCCGTGATGTCGAGGATGTCGGCGCAGGCCTCGATGCCTTCGGGCGTGATCCGGCCCGAGACAGACTGCACGAGGTGCAGCATCGGGAGCAGCCCGGAACGCTTCTCCGGGTAGCGGGCCGCGATGTCGCGCAGCTCCTGCATCGTCGCGTCGTCGAGGGTTCCCTCAGCGGTCGAGCTCAACGGTCGACACCTCCCATCACCGGGTCGATCGAGGCGATCGCGACGATCACGTCGGCCACCATGCCGCCCTCGCTCATCACGCTGGTCGCCTGCAGGTTGGTGAACGACGGGTCGCGGAAGTGGGCCCGGAACGGACGCGTGCCGCCGTCGGAGACCACGTGGGCGCCGAGCTCGCCGCGCGGACTCTCGATCGGGACGTACGCCTGGCCGGTCGGCACCGGAATCCCTCGGTGACCAGCTTGAAGTGGTGGATCAGCGCCTCCATCGACTCGCCCATGATGTGGCGGATGTGGTCGAGGCTGTTGCCCATGCCGTCGCTGCCGATGGAGAGCTGGCTCGGCCAGGCGATCTTCTTGTCGGCGACCATCACCGGGGCGCCCTCGAGGCCGCCGAGCCGGTCGGCGCACTGCTCGACGATCTTCAGCGACTCCCACATCTCTCCGAGGCGGACGCGGAAGCGGCCGTAGGAGTCGCAGGTGTCCCAGGTCTGTACGTCGAAGTCGTAGTCCTCGTAGCCGGAGTAGGGCTGCGTCTTGCGGAGGTCCCACGGGTAGCCGGTGCTGCGCAGCACCGGCCCGGTGAGGCCGAGCGCCATGCAGCCCTCGAGCTCGAGGTGGCCGACCCCCTCGAGGCGGGCCTTGAAGATCGGGTTGGCGTTGCACAGGGCGGCGTACTCAGGCAGGCGCTTCTTCATCAGCGCGATGAAGGCGCGGATCTCGTCGAGGGCGCCAGGGGGCAGGTCCTGCGCGACGCCGCCGGGGCGGATGAACGCGTGGTTCATGCGCAGTCCGGTGATCAGCTCGAACAGGTCGAGCACCAGCTCGCGCTCGCGGAAACCGATCGTCATCACGGTCAGCGCGCCGATCTCCATACCGCCGGTGGCGATGGCGACCAGATGGGAGGAGATGCGGTTGAGCTCCATCATGAGCACCCGCATGACGTTGGCCTTCTCGGGGATGTCGTCCTCGATGTCGAGCAAACGCTCGACGCCGAGGGCGTAGGTCTCCTCGTTGTAGAAGGGGCTCAGGTAGTCCATCCGGGTGCAGAACGTGGTGCCCTGCACCCAGGTGCGGTACTCCATGTTCTTCTCGATGCCGGTGTGCAGGTAGCCGATGCCGCACCGAGCCTCGGTGACGGTCTCGCCCTCGAGCTCGAGGATCAGCCGGAGCACGCCGTGCGTGGACGGGTGCTGCGGACCCATGTTGACCACGATCCGCTCCTCGCCCTCCTCGGCGAGGCCCTCCAGGATCTGGTCCCAGTCCTGGCCGGTGACGGTGAAGACCTTGCCCTCGGTGGTGTCCGAGGTGCCGGCGTAGATGTCGTCGGTGCCAGAGAAGATGTTGCAGTCATCAGTTGTAGGACCTCCGCTCGTCGGGCGGCGGGATGCTGCCGCCCTTGTACTCCACGGGGATGCCGCCCAGCGGGTAGTCCTTGCGCTGAGGGTGGCCCGGCCAGTCGTCGGGCATGAGGATCCGCGTCAACGAGGGGTGGCCGTCGAAGATGATCCCGAACATGTCGTAGGTCTCGCGCTCGTGCCAGTCGTTGGTCGGGTAGACGGGGACCAGCGACGGGACGTGGGGGTCGGCGTCGGGCATCGACACCTCGAGCCGGATCCGGCGGTTGTAGGTCATCGAGAGCAGGTGGTAGACCGCGTGCAGCTCGGCACCCTTGTCGTCGGGGTAGTGGACGCCGCTCACGCCCGAGCAGAACTCGAAGCGCATCCGCGGGTCGTCACGCAGCAGTTGGCCGACAGCGAGGAGGTCCTCGCGCCGGACGTGGAACGTGATCTCGCCGCGGTGGATGACGACGCTGCCGATGCTGACGGTCGTCTCGAGCGCGTCGGCCACCTCGTCGTACCACCCACCGAACGGGCGCTGCGCCGCACCGGGGTAGACGATCGGCTGCACCAGGCCGCCGTAGCCACTCGTGTCGCCGGTGCCCTTGGCGCCGAACATGCCGGTGCGCTGGCCGACCTGCTGGACCTCTGGGTCGGTGGTGGCCGGGGCGTTCTCCGGCGACTGCTCGACGGCTGGCTGGTCGGGACCCTTGGACTCGGTCACCGGAGCAGGCCCTTCATGTCAGAGGTCGGGAGCGCCTTCAGCGCGGAGGTCTCGAGCTCCACGATCTCGGCGGCGCGGTTGGCGCCGAGCTTGGCGTGCTGGACCTGGTCGTGCAGCTTGAGGATCGCGTCGATCAGCATCTCCGGGCGCGGCGGGCAGCCGGGGAGGTACATGTCGACCGGGACGACGTGGTCGACGCCCTGGACGATCGCGTAGTTGTTGAACATGCCGCCGCTGCTGGCACAGACGCCCATGGCGAGCACCCACTTCGGGTCGGGCATCTGGTCGTAGATCTGGCGCAGCACGGGCGCCATCTTCTGGCTGACCCGGCCGGCGACGATCATCAGGTCGGCCTGGCGCGGGCTGGCCCGGAAGACCTCCATGCCGAACCGCGCAAGGTCGTACTTCGGCCCACCGGAGGTCATCATCTCGATCGCGCAGCAGGCGAGCCCGAAGGTCGCCGGCCAGAAGCTGGCCTTGCGCATGTAACCGGAGAGGCCCTCGACGGTGCTGAGCAGTACGCCGCTCGGCAGCTTGTCTTCGATACCCACTGTGTTTGTCCCTCAGTCCCAGTCCAGGCCGCCTCTACGCCAGACATAGGCGTAGGCGACGAAGACCGTTGCGATGAAGATGACCATCTCGACCAGACCGAAGTAGCGCATCGCGTCGAAGTGCACGGCCCACGGGTACAAGAAGATGATCTCGATGTCGAAGATGATGAAGAGCATCGCGGTGATGTAGTACTTCACCGGGAACCTGCCGCCGCCGACCGGTTGTGGAGTCGGCTCGATGCCGCACTCGTAGGAGTCGAGCTTGGCCCGGTTGTAGCGCTTCGGGCCGACCAGGAGGCTGGTGGCGAGCGAGCCGAGCACGAAGATCGTGGCCAGCCCCGTCAGGAAGAGAACCGGTGTGTAGAGCTCCATCCTGGCTTCCTCCTCAGCACTCGGAACGACGCCTCGACCCGGTCACGCGGAACGGTGATTGTGACTTTGTGAAGTGAATCACTAGGGGCGCGCGGGCCCATACTGCCACTCCTCAGCCCGCCCGTCACACCTGGGGGGATTCGGGCCGAATTGGCCTCTCACCTGGGCATTTAGGGCACGCGATCGTTGCCTAAATGAACCTGCAGGTCAGGCCTTCACGGCCCGGTGGAGGGCCACGATGCCGCCGGAGAGGTTGCGCCACTCGGGTTCGTGCCAGCCGGCCGTCCCGACCAGGTCGGCGAGCCCCCGCTGGTCGGGCCAGTCCCGGATCGACTCGGCCAGGTAGACGTAGGCGTCCGGCGACGACGACACCGCGCGGGCAACAGGCGGGAGGGCGCGCATGAGGTACTCGATGTAGACCGTGCGGAACGGCGACCAGGTCGGGTGGCTGAACTCGCAGACGACCAGGCGGCCGCCCTTCTTGGTCACCCGCAGGAGCTCGCGCAGACCGGCGAGCGGGTCGACGATGTTGCGCAGCCCGAACGAGATCGTGACGGCGTCGAACGTCTCGTCGGCGAACGGCAGCTGGGTGCCGTCGCCCGCCGTGAAGGGCAGGTCGGGCTTGGCCTGCTTGCCGACCTGCAGCATGCCGAGCGAGAAGTCGCAGGGCACCACCATCGCGCCCCGGTCGGCGAACGGCTGGCTCGACGTGCCAGTGCCGGCCGCGAGGTCGAGCACGCGCTCGCCGTACTGCGGGTCGACGGCGTCGATCACGTCGTGCCGCCAGCGGCGGTCCTGGCCCAGGGAGAGCACGTCGTTGGTGACGTCGTAGCGGCGCGCGACCGCGTCGAACATCCGACGTACGTCGGTCGGTTGCTTGTCGAGGTCAGCGCGGGCCACGGCCCGAACCTTACGACTGTGTCCGGTCACGGGTTGATCACGGGATAACCTCCGGCCGTCGCGGGAGCAACCAAACCGGGCGTTGCTGCGTCACCTTGGTGTCAGAGAGTCCGCACAACCAGGAAGAACCAATGAAGATCGTTCGTCGTCTGGCGCTCACCCTCGGGATCGCCGCCCTCGTCGCCGTCGCCGCGTACGGCGCCGTGTGGGGCCTGCGTTCGGGCGGCACGGCGGCGACCAACCCCGGCGGCGACTCCACCCACGCCGGGCCCGCCGTGCTCGACCCGGAGCCCGAGGTCACCGAGACCCCCGACCCCACACCGACGTTCGCGCCGGAGCCAACCGAGACGCCCGACCCGACGCCGACCGACGAGCCCGATCCCGCGACGCAGCCCGGGGAGACGCTGCTCGGCCCCGGCGACGAGGGCGACCGGGTGCGGAGGGTCCAGGCCCGCCTCCGCCAGATCGAGTGGTTCTTCGGAGACGTCACCGGCGTCTACGGCCCCAAGACCACCCGTGCGGTGCGGGGATTCCAGGAGAAGCGCACGATCCCTGCGACCGGGGAGGCCGACCAGCGCACGCTCGACCTGCTCCACGAGATGACCACCGAGCCGACGGAAGAAGAGCTCGCCAACGAGGCGCCCGCGACCAACACCAACGTGCCCGGACCGTTGGACCGGCGCTGCAAGACCGGCCGGGTGATCTGCATCGACAAGTCGAGCAGCACCCTGCGCTGGGTGGTCGACGGCGAGGTACGCCAGACCGTCGACGTGCGCTTCGGCGGCTCGGCGACACCGACCCGCGAAGGCGTCTTCAGCGTCTACCTCAAGAGCGAATGGCACGTCTCGACGCTCTACGACAGCTCGATGCCGTTCGCGATGTTCTTCTCCGGCGGTCAGGCCGTGCACTACTCGTCCGACTTCGCGGCGGTCGGCTACAACGGGGCCTCGCACGGCTGCGTCAACGTGCGCGACTACGACGGCGTCGCGTGGCTGTTCGACCACGTGGTCGTGGGCGACAAGGTCGTCGTCTACTGGTCCTAGTCGGTCACGGACTCGAGCATCTTGACCGCGTCATCGGCGGTCACGCCTCGCCCGTTGAGCCAGTAGGTGCGGCCGTCGTCCTCGAGCTGGCACTGCACACCGATCGGGTCCTCATCGGGCAGCTCGTCGCCCTTGGTGACGAGGGTGCCCCACGCCAGCTGACACACGGTGTCGCCGTCGCGAACGAGCTCGAAGGGCCCGCGCTCGAGGCCGAGGAGTCCCGGCTCGGCCTGCGGGCCACTCGGCGCGAACGGGCCCGCTTCCTCGTCGAGGACGGTGATCGTGACCTGGCGGTCACCGCCGTCGGCCTGATAGCTGCGCACCGTCACCGACGTGTCGAACACGTCGGCGAGACCGTCCTCGGCACTCTCCACGATCTCGCTGCTCGGGTCGGCTCGGAAGCCACCGGCGAGCTCGTCGGGCAGCCCCACGTCGCTGTCCGTCGCCCCCTCGATCCAGAGCGCCACGACGATCACGGCCGCGACCAGGAGCAACCCCAGGGCGATCGCCACGACGGAGGAACGTTTGCTCATGGCGCGTGAGACTACGTGAGGAATCCCACCGACCGGCGTACCGCGATGTTGCTGTCGCTACGCTCGATCTCGTGACGACTGGCGCCATCCCGGCTGACGACCCCACGCCGGGGACCCTGGTCGTCCGGACCGTCCCCCTCGACCTCGCGGCCGCGACCGCCCTGGTCGAGCTGCTGCCGGCGGAGCAGCCGGTGGCCTGGGTACGCCGTGGTGACGGCCTGGTCGGCTGGGGCGTCGCCGCCTCCGTCCGGACCAACGGGCCGACCCGCTTCGCCGATGCCGACAAGTGGTGGAGCGAGACGGCTTCCCGAGCAGTGGTGCGCGACGAGGTCGCCGAGCCGGGCACCGGGCTGATCTGCTTCGGCAGCTTCGGGTTCGCCGACGAGCCCGGCGACTCCGAGCTGCTCGTCCCCCAGGTCGTGGTGGGCCGGCGCGGAGACTCCGCCTGGCTGACCACCGTTTCGGTCGGCGGCCTCGACCTGCCCCCGCTCGACATCGCGACCGTCGAGGCACCGATCAGTCCGGCCGGCGTCAGCTTCGCGGACGGCGCACTCAACGGCGAGGAGTGGATGTCCGTCGTCGCCGATGCGGTGTCGCGGATCAACGCCGGCGACCTGGAGAAGGTGGTGCTCGCCCGCGACCTGGTCGCCACCACCGACCAGCCGATCGACGTCCGGTGGCCGCTGCGGAGGCTGTCGACGACGTACCCGATGTGTTGGACGTTCTACGTCGCCGGGTTGTTCGGGGCGACGCCCGAGCTGCTGGTGCGACGTGAGCGCGGCCTGGTCACCTCCCGAGTGTTGGCCGGCACCATCCGGCGCACCGGCGACGACGAGCGCGACCTGGCTCTGGCCGCGACCCTGGCCCGCAGCTCGAAGGACCTCGAGGAGCACGAGTACGCCGTCCGCTCGGTCGCCGACGCGCTCGAGCCGCACTGCTCGTCGATGAACGTTCCCGAGGCGCCGTTCGTGCTCCACCTGCCCAACGTCATGCACCTCGCGACCGACGTGGCGGGCGTGGTGCACGACGCCGCCACCGTGTCCTCACTCCAGCTGGCCGCGGCCCTGCATCCCTCGGCGGCGGTCGGCGGGACGCCGACCCCCTCCGCGCAGGCCCTGATCACCGAGCTCGAGGGCATGGACCGCGGCCGCTACGCCGCACCCGTGGGCTGGATGGACGCCGACGGCGACGGCGAATGGGGCATCGCCCTGCGCTCCGCGGCCGTCGAGGGCGACACGGTGCGGCTCTTCGCGGGATGCGGCATCGTCGCCGACTCCGACCCCGAGGCGGAGCTGGCCGAGGCGCAGGCGAAGTTCGTGCCCGTGCGCGACTCGCTCTCCGGGGGCTGAGACGCAGCGATCCCTGCGTCACACCCCCTTGCGCTCGTCCTTATTGAACGATATTCAAGAGGCATGACCTACCAGGCGATCATCGTCGGCACCGGCTTCGGCGGCATGGGCGCGGCGATCCAACTGAAGCGGCTCGGCATCAACGACTTCGTGATGCTCGACCGGGAGGACGACCTGGGCGGGACCTGGCACGTCAACCGCTATCCGGGCCTCGCCGTCGACATCGCCAGCGTCACCTACTCCTACTCGTTCGAGCCCAACCCCTACTGGGCCCACTGGTACGCGAGAGGTCCCGAGCTCAAGAAGTACGCCGAGCACGTGGCCGACAAGTACGACCTGCGCCAGCACATGCGGTTCAACTCGGCCGTCGAAGGCGCCCGCTGGGACGAGGACGACCAGGTGTGGGTCGTCGACGTCGCCGGTGGCGAGTCCGTGCGGGGCGGCTACCTGATCACCGCGACCGGCTTCCTCTCCCAGCCAAGGCTCCCCGACATCGAGGGTGTTGGCGACTTCGCCGGCGAGGTGATCCACACCGCGAAGTGGGACGACGACGCCGACCTCGACGGCAAGCGGGTCGCGATCATCGGCACCGGAGCGACCGCCGTACAGCTGATCCCGAAGCTCGCGAAGCGCGCCGGACACCTGACGGTCTTCCAGCGCACCCCGATCTGGGTCACCCCGAAGATGGACTTCAAGATGCCGCGGGCGGTGCAGACGCTGTTCGCGAAGGCACCGCTGACCCAGAGGGTCGCGCGCACGGCCAACACCGCGTTGCTCGAGGCGATGATGGTGACCGCGGTGGTCCACTACAAGCAGGGCAAGGTTTTCAACGCCATCGCCGAGCGGATCGCCAAGCGCCACCTGCACGACCAGATCAAGGATCCGGCGATGCGTGAGGCGCTGACGCCGGACTACTCGTTCGGCTGCAAGCGGCCGACGTTCAGCAACACCTACTACCCGTCGTTCAACCGCGACAACGTGGCCCTCGAGACGACGTCGATCGAGCGGATCACGCCGACCGGCATCGTCACGACCGACGGCCGCGAGACCGAGGTAGACGTACTGGTGCTGGCCACCGGCTTCGACATGTGGGACGCCAACTTCCCCGCCATCTCGGTGATCGGCCGCGAAGGCAAGGACCTCGGCAAGTGGTGGCGCTCGACGCGCTTCCAGGCCTACCAGGGCATCGCCATCCCCGGCTTCCCCAACCTGCTCAGCCTTGCGTCGCCGTACTCGTACTCCGGCCTCTCGTTCTTCACCACCATCGAGGGCCAGATGAAGCACATCGACCGGCTGCTGACCGAGGTACGCAGTCGCGGAGCGAACACGTTCGAGGTCAAGGACCCGGCCAACGAGGAGTTCCTCGGTTGGGTCACCGAGCGGCTCGAGGACTCGGTCTTCAACCTGGGCTCGTGCGCCACCGCCCGCAGCTACTACTTCAACCAGCACGGCGAGGCCGCGTTGCTGCGCCCCAGCTCGACGATCAACACCCACAGGGAAGCCGCGAGCTTCCCCGTTGACGACTACGCCTACGCCTGACCGGCCTACGCTGACCGGGTGACAGCTGATGCGCTCGCCGAAGAGCTGCGTCGGCGCCGAGACTGGCAGGCGGCGTACGACGCCTTCGCGGCCCTGCCCGAGCGCACCGGTGCAACGGTGGAGGGCCTGGCTGAGTCCGCCTGGTGGCTGGGCAGGATGGACGAGTCGATCCGGCTCTACTCCGAGGCCTACCGGCTGCACACCGAGGCAGGCGACGGCGCGGCCGCCACGATGGTGGCGGTCCAGCTCTCGATCGCCACCCGTCTGGTCGGCGAGGCTGCCCAGAGCGCAGGCTGGGTCAACCGGGCGCAGCGGATCCTCGAGGACCTGCCCGAGTGCGCCGCGCACGGCTACCCGCTCTACCTGGGGACCGCCGCCCTGACCGGGAGCGACCTCGACGCGGCGGATGCCAGCGCGCGTCGCCTGCAGGACCTCGGCCGCCGCTACGACGACCCGACCCTGGCCGCGCTCGGGGTCTACTTCGAGGGCCGCATCCGGATCAAGCAGGGCCGCGTGGCCGAAGGCCTCGCGCTCCTCGACGAGGCGATGCTGGCCGCCCTGTCCGACGAGCTCCGGCCCATGTGGACGGGCGCGATCTACTGCGGGCTGATGGATGCCTGCAACGAGCTCCGCGACCTGCGCCGCGCCTCGGAGTGGACCGAGGCCACCCGGCGGTGGTCCGACCCGCTGCCGCTGGCCTCGCTCTATCCGGGCATCTGCCGGGTGCACCGCGCCCAGGTGCTGCAGAACCGGGGCAACTGGGACGAGGCCGAGCAGGAAGCGCTCGGCGCGTGCGACGACATGGACGGGATCGACGTGTTCGCCGTTGCCGACGCCTACTACGAGGTGGGCGAGGTACGCCGGCTGCGCGGCGACCTGGTCGGCGCCGAGCAGGCCTACCACCAGGCACACGACCACGGCCGCGACCCGCAGCCCGGCCTCGCCCTGCTCCGTCTCGCCCAGGGACGATCCGCCGACGCGGCTACCGCCATCGCCGCCGCGATCGCGGCCTCGGGTGGCAGTCGTCTCGAGCGCGCGCCGCTGCACGCCGCCCAGTCGGAGATCGCGCTCGCAACCGGCGACCTCGAGCTGGCCGAGCGGTCGGCCGCGGAGGTCGCGGAGACCGCTGAGGCGTTCGACAGCGTGGGCCTCAGGGCCGAGGGGCATCGCTGTGTCGGGGCGGTGCTGCTCGCCAACGGCCGCGTGATGGAGGCCCTGGGCGCGCTGCGGATGGCCTTCAACGAGTGGACGCGGCTCGACGTGCCGTTCGAGGCCGCCCGCACCCGGATGCTGCTCGCCCAGACCTACGCCGCCTGCGGGGACGCCGACGCCGCCCAGCGCGAGGAGGCGGCCGCGCGCGCCTGCTTCGAGCGCCTCGGCGTGCTGCCCGTGGGAGTGGACGTGGCCGCTCCCGCCGGCCTGACCGCCCGCGAGGTCGAGGTGATCAAGCTGCTCGCCTCCGGCATGAGCAACAAGGAGATCGCAGAGCAGCTGTTCCTCAGCCCGAAGACGGTCGCCCGACATCTCTCCAACATCTTCGCGAAGACCGGCAGCGCCACCCGGTCCGCCGCGACGGCGTACGCCTATGACCACGACCTGATGAGTCGAACGACCCAGTCCTGAGTCGCCCGAGAAATGGGTCGTGCGCCCGATGAGCCGCACCCGGCCCGGACTCCTACCTTCAGGTCATCGATCCGGTCCCGGATCACCGACCAAGGAGAATCCCATGAACAAGTACGTCATCGAGCGTGAGCTCCCCGGCGCCGGCCAGCTGTCGTCCGACGAGCTGCACGCCATCTCGACCAAGTCCAACGAGGTCCTGTCCGACATGAACGGCCGAGCGAACTGGCAGCAGAGCTACGTCACCGACGACAAGATCTACTGCGTCTACTTCGCGGACAACGAGGAGGCCGTCCTCGAGCACGCCTCCGCGGGCGGCTTCCCGGCCAACCGGGTCAGCAAGGTCGCGACCCTGATCGACCCGTCCTCGGGCGAGTGACCGAGCAGCGGTGGTGGTTCGCCACTCCTGGCTGAACCACCACCGCCCTGCCTACGCTTGGCCGCCATGGACCTCGCAGGCACCGACGAGCAGGCCGACGCATTGGTGTCCGCCATCCATGGTGGCGACGTTGCCGCCCTTGCGGCCCTGCTCGAGTCGGACCCCGGACTGGCCGGCGTACGACTGCACGACGGCCCCTGCTCCTTCTCCCTGCTGCACGTGGCCACCGACTGGCCCGGTCACTTCCCGCCGTCGCCACGACCATCGGACTGCTGGTCGACGCCGGCGCGGACGTCGACGCCCGCTACTCCGGGCCGCACGAGGAGACGCCACTCCACTGGGCGGCGAGCAGCGACGACGTCGATGCGATCGACGCCCTGCTGGACCGTGGTGCTGACATCGATGCCCCGGGTGCGGTCATCGCAGGAGGCACTCCGCTGGAGGACGCCCGAGCATTCGCCCAATGGCGCGCGGCCAGCCGCCTCGTCGAGCGCGGCGCGAGCACGACGATGCGCGACGAGGCGACGCTGGGGCTGATGGAGAGGCTGACAGCGAGGTTCGATCACGGCTCCGACCCGGATGCCGATGACATCGACCGGTCGCTGTGGGGCGCCTGCCACGGCGGTCAGCTCGAGGCGGCGCGCTTCCTGCTAGATCGAGGCGCCAGCATCGACTGGGTGCCGCCGTGGGAGGACCTGACTCCACTCGACGCGGCGGTACGCAGTCATCGAGAGAACGGCGTCGACGCCCAGCCCGTCATCGACTTCCTTCGGAGCCGATCCGCGCGTTCTTTCGAAGACCAGGATTGAACTAGCCCTCGAGCCAGATGCCGTACACGGCAGCAACTGCGGCGGCGACCAGGACGGCGTGCATGAGCATGGCGGCGCCGATGCCGACCCAGGTCCAGGGCCTCAGTACGGCGCCCCGAAGTCGCCGTTTGCGTTTGGCTTGACGGAGTAGGGAACGAGCTCACGCACAGCGCGCGCCCCGGCTTGCGGGGATCCGCGAGGACCACGCCGCTGTCGTACGGCAGGCCGCGCAAGGTGAAGGTGCCGTCGGTGTCGTCGACGGAGTACTTGATCTCGGTCTTGCTGGCCGGACCGCTGTAGAGGCGCCTGGTGACGTCCCAGCCGTTGGCCTGGCTCACCATCATGTTCTGGTACGTAATGCCGGAGTAGTAAGTGCCTCGCGAGATCTCGTTGGCGTTCGTGACCGTCGCGACCTTGCCCCACTTGAGCAGACGGACGTGACGGACGTACCTGCGGCCGCGGATCCCGGCGATGGCCAGGATGCCGAGGATCAGGGCTCCGGGGAAAAGCCAGGGGAAGAAGATCCACAGCGCGATCGGCGAGACGACGACCATCAGGACGGAGAAGGCCTCCCACCACTTCCAGGACCAGAACGACGACAGCCGGAAGCTGTACGGCACCTGACGCGGTGGGTCGGCCAGTCGCTCGACCGATATCGGGGGTTCGCCGCGGCCCGGCAGGTCGTCGAGGATCTCGCTCCAGATCACGGGGGCGCCGTACGGCACCGAAGGCGGCTGGGCCGCGCTCCCCTGAGCCTGGCTCAGCTCCGCCTGCACCTTGGCCACCTGCGCAGCGGCGTCGCTCAGCTGCTTCTGGAGCTCCGCGATGCGCTCGGGACTGAGCTGCTCGCCGGGCTCGGTCACAGGTCGGCGCCGTCGTGGCGCCGGATGTACTGCATCCCCTCTTTGGGTAGGAACGCGTTCATCTGGGTCTCCAACAAGCTGTGGCCGAACTCGGAGTAGACGCGGTCGTGGATGGCCAGGTTGCGTGGGGCCTTGACGGTCCGGGCGAACTCGATCGCGTCCTGCGAGCGGAGCCACGGCGCGGAACAGGGCAGGCACAGGACGTCGATGTCCTTGCCGGGCGCGGTGAGCGAGTCGCCGGGGTGGTAGACGCGCTGCTCGCCGAGGGTCACGAGGTAGCCGCTGTTGTCGAGCCGGTCGAACTCGGGATGGATGATCGCGTGCCGCTCCCCCACCACCCGGACGGGGACGCCGACGTCGATGCTGTCGCCCGGCCGCACCACGGTCACCCGCTCGGCGAGGTCTGGCGCCTCCTCGCTCAGGGCGTCGGCCACCGCCTTGATCGTCCAGATCGGCGCGTCGGTTGCGCGCAGGTTGTCGTGGTTGAGGTGGTCGGGGTGCTGGTGGGTGATCAGTACGGCGCCCGCTCCGTCCACCGCCTCGGGCTCGGCGAACACTCCGGGATCCACGACGACCACGACGCCGTCGTACTCCATCCGGACACAGGCATGGCCGAACTTCGTGATCCGCATGGTGCCAAGATAATGGCCTCACGATGACCCGCTTCGATCTTGCCGACCCGACCTTCGACGTCACCTCACCCGCGGTGCACGCGGCCCGCGAGGAGAGCTGGTATGTCGAGACCAACTGGGGCTGGGCCGTGCTGCGGCATGCCGAGGTGTCGGAGCTGCTGCGCGATCGGCGGTTCCGGCAGGGGAACGCCCGCTGGCCGGCGCAGAACGGCATCCACTCCGGGCTCTTCTCGGACTGGTGGCAGGAGACGCTGCTGTCGCTGGAAGGCGACGACCACTCGCGGATCCGACGGCTGCTGATGCCGGCGTTCCGCAACAAGACGATCGCGGCGATGCGGCCGCAGTTCCAGGCGCTGGCCAACGAGCTGATCGACGCGTTCGCTCCGCGCGGCACCGTGGAGTTCATCGGTGAGTTCGCGGAGCCGTACGCCGCCCGCATCATCTGCGCGCTCCTCGGGCTGCCGGACGAGAGCTGGCGACAGGTGGCGCACTGGGCGGACGACCTCGGGGCGTCGTTCTCGATCGACGTCGGCAACCAGGTGCCGCGGATCGAGGCGGCGCTCGACGGCTTGCGCGGCTACCTCGAGGAGGTGATCGCCGACCGCCAGGCCCAAATTCGTGATGGCCTGCCGCGCGACGATCTCGTCACGACGCTGGTGCAGGCGACCGACGACGGCGACCGGCTGTCACGGCACGAGCTGAGCGTCGCGCTGGTGTTCCTGGCGTTCGCCGGGATGGAGACCACGCGCAACCAGCTGGGCCTGGCCCTGCAGACCCTGCTGCAACACCCCGACCAGTGGCGGCGGCTCGGCGAGCGGCCGGACCTCGGCGGCAACGCGGTCGAGGAGGTGATGCGGGTGAACCCCACGGTCACCTGGGTGACCCGCGAGGCGCTGGAGGATGTCCACTTCCACGGCCTGCACATCCCCAAGGGCGGCATCGTGCAGATGCTCTCGCATGCTGCCGGCACCGACCCGCGAGCCGTACCCGACCCGAGCTTCGACATCGCGCGAGGTCCGCACGCCCCACCACGGCTTCGGCGCCGGCGTACACCACTGCCTGGGTCACTTCGTCGCGCGCACCGACATGGCGGTCGCGCTGCCGCTGCTGGCCAGCCGGATGCCCGACGCCGCCCCCGACGGACCCGGCGAGTGGCTGCCGGTGTCCGGCAACACCGGTGCCGTGAAGTTCCCGATCCGGTTCACACCGTCGGGACCGGGCGCGTGACGGCCTACGAGCTGAGTGCGTACATCGTCGAGCACGACTACCGGTTCTCCGGATGGGCGAAGACCGTGGTCGATCTACCGGCCGAGCCGACCCAGGAGGAGGCGGAGCGCCTGCTCCGGGGGCCGGCCGACGGCGAGGTCATGAAGTGGCACCCAGACGCGAGCCGCGAGCATCTCCGGATCGAGTTCGTGAACGTGGTCGTCACCCTCGCCGAGGGGTAGTCCTCAGGCCGTCTGGTGGTGCACGTAGCACCAGCGCCAGTCCTCGCCGGGCTCGGCGGACTGCATGACCGGGTGGGTGCTCTCGTGGAAGTGGGCGGTGGCGTGCTTGTCGGGTGAGGAGTCGCAGCAGGCGACGTTGCCGCAGACCAGGCACTGCCGCAGGGCGACCCAGCGGGTGCCGTCGATCTGACACAGATCGCAGACCGGATCCGCGGCCGTCTCCACGGCGGGGTACGCCGCCAGGTGGTCGCACTCGATGCCCGCCGGCCGCGACAGGCGGTTGACCCGGAGATCCTCGCGCTCCTCGGTCGCGCGATCGAGCATCGACTCCTCGACGTCGAGCATCGCGAGCACGTCGCTGACCACCTCCGAGGGGACCTGGCCCGCATCGCGGATCTCCAGGATCCGGCCGCGCTCGGCCTCGATCATCGCCAGCCGGATCCGCGCGTAGAGGTCGCTGGGCGACTCCTCGTCGGCGGTGGTGCCGAGCCGCTCCCAGGCCGCGAAGTTGCGCTGGTTGATCCGCTGCTTGATCAGGTCGACGACGCCGTGGTGGTCGTCGTACTCGAGCTCCTCGAGCGCGTGGTGGCCGGCCTTCGACGCCTGCTGCAGCAACGTCGCGCGGGCCAGGGCGTCGTCCATCGGGTCGGGCGAGGGCACCTTCAGCCGCCGCGCGATCCACGGGAGGCTCAGGCCCTGGATCAGCAGGGTGCCGGCCACGACCGTGAACGCGATCAGCAGCAGCACCTCACGGTGCTTCGTGTCCTCCGGGATGATGAACGCCGCGGCCAGCGTCACCACGCCGCGCATGCCGGCCCACCCGAGCAGGAACGTGTAGGTCCACGGCGGCGACTTGCCCGTCAACGGGTCGGGGCCCGGGCGCACCAGGAGGTAGCGGACCGGGAAGACCCAGACCAGCCGGAGCGCGATCACCGCCACCAGCGTGAGGCCGCAGACCGCGGCGATGCGGGTCGCGGACAGGTCGCTCTTCTCCACATCGGCGAGGAGCCACTCGGCCTGGAGCCCGATCAGCAGGAAGACGGCGTTCTCGAGGATGAACGCGATCGTGCGCCAGTTGGTGCGCTCCGCGATCCGCGACTGCGCGTCCTGCAGGATCGGCGACTTGTGCCCGAGGAGCAGGCCGGCGACGACCACGGCGATCACCCCGGAGGCGTGCACCTTCTCCGCCGAGATGTACGCCGCGAACGGGACCACCAGCGAGATGCCGACGTCCATCAACGGGTCGGTGACCCTCTTGCGCAGCCACGCAACGAAGATGAAGAAGGCGATCCCGATGACCAGACCGCCGCCCGCGGCCCGCACGAAGTCGATGCCGACATCGAGCGCCGTGACACTGGCGCCCGCCGCGGCGATGGCGGTGCGCAGCGCAACCAGGGCGGTGGCGTCGTTGAGCAGCGACTCGCCCTCGAGGATCGTGACGACCCGTCGGGGTAGCCCGATCCGGCGGCCGACCGCGGTAGCCGCGACCGCATCCGGTGGCGCGACGACGGCGCCGATCGCGATGGCAGCGGGCCAACCCAGCCCCGGCAGCAGCGCGTGCACGAGGAGGCCGACGCCGGCCGTCGTGAAGATGACCAGGCCGACCGAAAGCAGCAGGATCGGCCGCCGGTTGGTGTTGAAGTCGACCAGCGAGGTCTGGATCGCCACCGAGTAGAGCAGCGGCGGCAGCAGCCCGAGCAGCACCACCTCTTCGTGGAGGTGCACCTCCGGCATCCCCGGCACGTAGGACGCGGCGATGCCGGCGACCACGAGCACCAGCGGCGCGGGGATGTCGAGACGGCCGGCGATCGCCGTGACCGCGAGGACGCTCGCCACCAGGGCGACCAGGAACACAGCGACGTCCACGGAAGCCATTCTCCCCGATGGGCGAAGAGACCGTCAGGCGTGCCCAGCGACCCAGAGCATCGGGTCACCCCAGCCGAGCTCGTCGATGCCGTGGCGCATCAGTGCCAGCGACACCAGCGTGCGCCGGTGGGCCGCGAAGGTCAGCACGTGGGCGATCATCCCGCCGTAGGTGAAGACGGCGGCGGGCACGCAGATCGCGTCGACGAACGTGTCGTCGAGCCGGTCGGCGGCCACGACCGAGTGCACGTGGGCGAGGAGCCGGGCGGCCCACTCCTCACCCGACAGGCTCCCGACCTCGCTCTCGTCGAGCGCGTCGCTGAGGTGCTCGACGAAGTCGGCGAAGGTGTCGGTCGCGGTCACACCAGGATCCTCAGCCCTGGCCCGGTGTCCCGACTTGATCGCCATTGCCGAGCACTGCCAGCGCCCCGGCCGCGAAGCTCACCAGCCGGTCCGGCTCGAACCGGTCCGGGTCCTCGAGCAGCAGGCGGCCGAAGTGCTCGAGCACCCCGATCAGCGCGTGGGAGGCGATCTCGACGTCGATGGCCGGGCCGCCACGCAGCGCGATCCCGATCTCCAGCAACCCTGCGAGCTGCCCTCGGATGCGTTCGCGGTCGGCATCGATCCTGACCCGGACCGCCTCCGGCGTGCCGTGGGGCGCCAGCAGGATCGGCCGCCAGGTGAGCTGGTCGTTGCTCACCCGGTCGATCCAGGCGCGCAGCGCGTCGAGCAGGAACGCGTTGGGATCGGCCATGTCGACCTGCTGCGGCAGCACCTCGGCCAGCTGGGTCAGAGCCCGGGCCTGCTGCCGGTCGAGCAAGGCGCCGAGCAGCTCGTTGAGGTCGGCGTACGCGCCGTAGACGACCGGCCGGGTCACGCCCGCCTCGCGGGCGATCGCGTCGACCGAGATCCCTTCGTAGCCCTCCCGCACGATCACCTGGATCGCGGCGTCGAGAAGCTGCTCGCGGCGTACGTCGAGCGGCACCCGCGCGGCGTACGGCCTCCTCTTGCTCACCAACACACCTTAAGGCCAGATCTTCCAATTACTACACTACTGTAGTAATTTGTCCGCATGAGCCTTCGCAAGCAGCGCGAGATCACCCCGCACGAGGACTACGGCTTCTTCGGTCCGGACTCGATGACGTGGAAGGTGTGGGGCTACTCCACCTCCGCCACGATCGGGTTCCAGCGCGCCGTCACGGTCGAGGAGCTCGACCCGGCGCTGATCGCCTCGGTCGACAAGACCCAGGACATCTTCGTCCGGCCGCGTACCCGCTACGACCGCACGCTCCGCTACTTCTCGATGGTCGCCTTCGGCTCCAGCCGCGAGACCGCCAAGGTCGCCGACATCCTGGTGAAGATCCACTCCAAGGCCGTCGGCATCGAGCCGCTGTCGGGCAACAAGTACGACGCCAACGACCCGCACAGCCAGCTGTGGATCCACATGACCGCGTGGCACTCGATCCTCTACGCCTACGAGCGCTACGGTCCCGGCCGGCTCTCGCAGGCGGAGGAGGAGCAGTACTGGGCGGAGTGCGCGATCGGTGCCGAGCTGCAGACCTGCGACCCCGCCGACGTGCCCCGCACCCGCGAGGGTGTGCGCGACTACTTCGAGTACATGCGGCCGAAACTCGCCGGCAGCGAAGCCGCGCAGAAGGCCATGGACCACCTGCTCAACGCGCACGTGATGCTGCCCCAGATGCCGCTGCTGATGCGACCCGGTGCGTGGGTGGCCAGCAAGGTGCTCCGCTACGGCACCATCGCCACGATGCCCAGGTGGATGCGGACCATGGGCGGCCTGCGCCAGCCCAAGATCGTGGACGTGCTGGTCCGGCCGGTCCTCCAGATCTCCTTCCGGGTGATCGAGAGCAGCACCCGGCTCAAGCTGGCCATGCTCCGGCTGATCTCGCCGATGACCTTGCCGGTCGTCGAGCCGATCGTGCGCGGGATCGAGCCGACGAACACCGAGGTGGTCACCCCCGCCGAGGCGCGGGACCGCTACGGCTACGACAAGCCGCGCGACGCCCACCTCGAGCTGCGTGCTCGCCAGGCGGCACGGGTCTTCGGAGAGGGCGTCGCACCCAGCGACGAGGGCCTGATCGAGTCCGAGCCGATCCTGGGTGCCCTGGCCTAGGCGCTAGGAGGCCAGAACAAGGCGGCGTGTCGGTCACAGGCGTAGTCAGTCTTGTCACCGTCACCGTCACCGTCCTCCGTCACCGTCACCGAATCGCAACGGTGGCCTTGTCCCTGCACCATTCACACAACGGCTCGGTGCGTCGCCCAGCCGCACGTGAAACGTCCGGGGTCACCGGCTCGACGGTCGTCATGCTGGCCAACCTCGTCCTGCACTCCACCGCGGACCATGAGCGGGCTCACAGGTATAGACACCGCGTCGGTAGGCCAGTGCCGGCGCACGCCTGATACGTCAGGAGACGTCGTGTTGATCACGGCGCGCGAGGAGTCCATCACTGTCGGTGGTCCCGTCTAGCGTCCATGGCATGCGGGATGAGGCGGCGCGTCGGCGGCCAGCTGGGGTCACAGCCGATGTCGGTTGAGTCACGGCACCAGCGCGCGGATCCGGGCGTCGAGGTCCCGGCGGTTGTCGCGGCGCACCGGCACCTCGATCACCTCGATCCCGCCGTTGGGATTGGCGAGGGCCTGCTCGAGCTCGGGCAGGCTTCCGGCTCTCCAATACGCCGTGCCGGTGGCGGCGCAGAGGCTGGCGAGGTCGACCCGGTGCGGCGTACCGAAGAGCGCGTCGAAGCGATCCGCGTGCTCCTCCGCACCCTGCTCCAGCATGGAGAAGATGGAGCCGCCGTCGTCATTGACGACCACGATGGTCAGGTCCGGGCGCGGCTCGGACGGCCCGAGCACGAGCCCGTTGCTGTCGTGGAGGAACGTCACGTCGCCCATCAGCGCCAGCGCCCGCGACGACCCGGCGCGGCCTAGCGCGGCTCCGATCGCCGTGGAGACGGTGCCGTCGATGCCGGACAGACCGCGGTTGGCGATCACCTTGCGCCGCTCGCCCACGGGGTAGGGCCGGGCCATCAGATCCAGGTCGCGGATCGGGCTCGACGCCCCGACGACCAGCAGGCCGTCCGGCGGGAGGGCCCGGCTGACCGTGCCCACCGCGGTGTACGGCGTGAGGTCGCCTTCGTCCGCCAGCAGTCGGTCGAGCTGGCCCGACACCGCACGGTCGGCCGCCTGCCACGACTCGAGCCAGGCCGGGTCGTCGGCAGCGTCGGGGGATCGGGCACGCGTGGTCGTGGCCGGGTAGGGCCGATCGGTCCACACGCCCGGCCGCGGCGCGGCCAGCACCTCCACGTCGTCGCGGGCCAGCAGCCGCATGACCGGGCGGGACAGGGTCGGGTGCCCGAAGACGATCACCCGCTCGATGCTGCGGCCGAGGTCGGTGTCGAGCAGGAGGCGGTAGCAGCGCAGGGCGTGGGTGCCGGTGCGAGCGCCGCTGGTCGGCTCGGCGAAGAGCGGCCAGCCGCCGGCCTGGGCCACCAGCCGCGCGGGCGGTCCGGCGTCGTCGCCGGCCACCACGACGGTCCGCGGGCCGAGCGGAACTGGCGTGCGCTCCGAGGAGGCGCGGGATCGGTGGTCGAGCTTGTCGAGACCTTCGGGCACCCATCGGTCGTCGGGCACCAGCGGGTCGTCGAGCTGGACGTTGAGGTGGAGCGGGCCTTCGGCGCCACTCCACATCACCCAATCTGCCGGAGCGAGGTCGATCGTCGGAACCAGCGGACCGAAGATGCCGACCTGGTCGGTGGTCTGGTTGGCGTCGGTGCCCCGAAGTCGGGCCGGGCGGTCAGCGGTGACCACGACGAGCGGCAGCCCGGCATGCGCCGCCTCGAGCACCGCTGGGTGGAGGTTGGCGGCGGCGGTGCCGGACGTGCAGATCACCGCAGCCTGGGCGCCGACCTTGGTCATGCCCGAGAGCCAGGAATCCGGCGGTCCGCTCGTCGATCCGGGTGTGCAGGCGCACGAGCCCGGCCTCCGCCGCGTCGTACGCCGCGAACGACAGTGGCGCGTTGCGCGAGCCGGGAGCGACCACGACCTCGGTGACCCCCGCCTCGACCAGAGCCGTCACCACCGAGCGGGCGAGCTCGGCCGACGCTGAGTTGGTTGAGGGGAGGTCACGAGGAGCGATCCTGCCGCAGCGCCCGGACCTGGGCGAGGCGGGCCTCCCAGTGCGCGACCCGCTCCGGGGCCGCGGCCGAGCGCGCGAGCGCCGCCTCGTCGACCTCTGGACTTCGGACCGGCAGCATCCCGTCGACCGGGAGGAGCGACCCGACGACGAGGTCGTCGGTGAGCAGCTGAACGGTGGCCAGTCCGCAGGCGTACGGCAGCTCGGGCAGCGCCGCAGCCAGGGCCACTCCGGCCGCGATGCCCACGGACGATCTCGAGCGCCGACGAGACCACGACCGGCAGGCCGATCTCCTCCGCGATCCGCAGGCAGGCGCGGACGCCACCGAGCGGCTGCACCTTGAGCACCGCGATGTCGGCGGCTTCCAGGTCGCGTACGCGGTAGGGGTCGGCCGCGCGGCGGATCGACTCGTCGGCCGCAATCGGTACGTCGACAGCGCGGCGTACTTGTGCCAGCTCCTCGACGGTCGCGCACGGCTGCTCGACGTACTCCAGTCCCCCGGCCGCCCGATCCAGCAGCGCGATCGCCCGCACCGCCTCGTCGACCGACCAGCCGCCGTTGGCGTCGATCCGCACGGCACCGGCCGGACCGAGCGCGTCGCGCACCGCCTCGAGCCGGGCCTGGGCATCGGCCATCGACTGCCCGCGCTCGGCAACCTTCACCTTGGCGGTGCGGCAGCCGCCTGCGCGCACGATCTCGACGGCCTGCTCGGGTCCGACCGCGGGCACGGTCACGTTGACCGGCACGAAGTCGCGCAGCGGCTCCGGCCAGTCGCCGGCGGCGGCCTCTTCGGCGCAGCGCAGCCACGGCTCCGCCTCGGCAGCGTCGTACTCCAGGAATGGGCTCCACTCACCCCAGCCGGCGTCGCCGCGCAGCAGCATCCCCTCGCGCACCGTGATGCCACGGAAGCGCGTCCGCATCGGGACCGACCAGACGTTCACGCGAGCTCTCCCCCGGCCAATCGTTGAAGCGCGAGACGGTCGGGCTTGCCATTGCCCAGCATCGGGATCTCATCGAGCCCGACGAGCTGTCGCGGCGCCCACGACCGCGGCCGCGCCTCGGCCACCCAGTCGCGGGCCGCGTCGAGAGAGATCGTGCCGACCACGAAGGCCACCACCCGATTGCCCCACTCCCCATCCGGTACGCCGACCACCTCGGCCGCGGCCACGTCCGGATGCTCGCGCAGCCGGGCCGCGACGGCCGGGCCCGGCACGTTGACGCCGCCGGTCACGATCATGTCGTCGAGCCGTCCGAGCACGCGAGAGCCGCCCGTCCTCGTCCATCCGCCCGGCGTCTGCGGTGAGGAACCAGCCGTCGACCAGGCTCTGCGCCGTCAGCGCCGGGTCGCCGGCGTACTCGTCGAAGAGCATCGGCCCGGCGATCCGGATCCGGCCCCCGGCATCGGTCGCAACGGCCACGCCGTCGAGCGGGAGCCCGTCGTAGACGCAGCCGCCGGAGGTCTCTGCGGAGCCGTACGTCGCCACCACGCGCACCCCGGCGTCCGTCGCCCGACCGCGCAGCGCTGGGTCGATCGGGCCGCCGCCGAGCAGCACCGTGTGCGCCCGCCGCAGCGCGTCCGCGTCGCCGGGCGCGTCGAGCAGCCGCTGTAGCTGGGTGGGCACCAGCGAGGTGAACCAGCCGTCGCCGTCCGGCCACTCCTCGACGGGATCGACCCCGGCGACCAGGGAGCGGACCACTACCTGCACCCCGGCCACGTAGCGTCGGCTCCAGCTTGAGCACCCACTGCCCCGAGCCACCGAGCCGGCGCTCCGTCGCGGCGACCGACGCGAGCACCGCGGCCCTGGAAAGCACCACGCGCTTGGGCGCTCCCGTCGATCCGGAGGTCTCGACACAGAGCCGCACGCCGTCGGGCCCGTCGAGCCAGCCGCGCAGCTGCTCGAGCACCTCGGCAGGCGCGCCCCTCGGGCTCAGCAAAACCACGCGACGCACGCTACTGCCGCGGGAGAGAATGCACGGGATGGCCTCGCGACTCTCTCGGATGCTCCCGCCCACGCCGCTGGCGCGGAAGCTGTCGGTCCAGTCCGTGCTCTTCGCCATCGGTGAGGGCACGTTCCTCACCGGGAGCGCGGTCTTCTTCACCCAGATCGTCGGCCTGAGCGCCGCACAGGTCGGTCTCGGCCTGACCGTGGCCGGCGTTGTCTCGTTCTTCTTCGCGGTGCCCCTCGGCAAGCTCGCCGACCGGATCGGCCCGAAGCGGATGTGGTCGCTGGGCGCCTTCGGCGGAGCCAGCGTGTACGCCGTCTGGCCGCTCATCGACGGCTTCGTGGCCTTCCTCGCGATGATGGTCGTGCACCAGATCGTCGAGACGGCCGGCTGGTCCGGTCGCGGCGCCTACACGCTCGACGTCTTCCCTCGCGAGGAGCGGGTGCAGTCGCAGGCGTTCATGCGCGCCGCCCTCAACATCGGCTTCACCCTCGGCGCCCTGATCGGCGGCATCGCCCTCGCCTTCAACAACGACGACATCGTGCGCGCCGTGCCGTGGCTGACCGCCGCGATCCTCGCGGCCAACGCCCTCTACATCACCCGGCTTCCCGACGCCGAACACGACCGCGCGCCCGCGGCGCCCGACCAGCTGGTCAACGCCGGGGCCCTGCGCAACAAGGGATTCCTGCTCCTCATCGCCTGCGACGGGGTGCTCGGCACCAACCAGGTCCTGCTCAACATCGTGATCCCGCTGTGGCTGGTCGAGGAGACCGATGCGCCGCGGGTGCTGCTGGCCTGGCTGTTCGGCACCAACACCGTGATGGCGGTCTGCCTCCAGGTCGCGGCCGCCCGCGGCGTCGACTCGGTCGACCGTTCGCTGCGGGCCTCGCGGATCAGCGCGGTCTTCTTCGTGGCCTCCTGCGGGATCGTCGCTGGTCACCCACGACACGATCGGCTGGGTCACGATCTCCGCTGGTCTGGCTCGGCCACGTGACCGTCACCGGCGCCGAGCTGTTCCAGTCCGCGGGCCACTGGGGCTTCATGTCCGAGCTGTCCGATCCGCAACGGCGCGGCGAGTACCAGGGCGCCTCCCAGCTCGGCGGCACCGCGGGCAGCGTCTGGGCGCCGGCGTTGTTCACCTTCCTGGCCATGGACCTGGGGCACCGCGGGCTGGATCGCGATCGCCGCGATCGTCGTGGTCGCGACCCTGGCGATGGGCCCGCGGCGCGTGCCGCCGAGCGCTACCTGGCGAAGGACACCGCGGCGCACCTGCTTGACTGCCTCCTTGTGGCAACGCCCTCGCAGTGGCTGGCCGGCGCCCGACCCCGCACCCTCCCCGCAGCAGTCGCGCCCGTGCTCGCCGGCACCGGCGTCGCGGCGTACGCCGACGAGTGGGTGTGGTGGAAGGCGCTGCTCGCCCTCGTGGTGAGCCTGGCGCTGCAGGTCGCGGTCAACTACGCCAACGACTACTCCGACGGCATCCGCGGCACCGACGACGTGCGGGTCGGCCCGATGCGGCTGGTCGGGTCGGGCGCCGCGGCGCCGGCCGCGGTGAAGCGCGCGGCGTTCCTTGCCTTCGGTGTCGCCGGCGTCGCCGGTCTCGTGCTCGCCGCGACCACTGCCTGGTGGCTGCTCGCCGTCGGCCTGGTCTGCGTCGTCGCCGCCTGGTTCTACACCGGCGGCTCGAAGCCCTACGGCTACCTGGGTCTGGGCGAGGTGATGGTCTTCGTGTTCTTCGGGCTGGTCGCCGTCGTCGGCACGACCTACGTGCAGACCGAGTCCTGGGCGTGGACGGCGCTGTACGCCGGCATCGGCATCGGCGCGCTCGCCTGCGCGATCCTCGTGACCAACAACCTGCGCGACATCCCGACCGACACGGTCGCCGGCAAGCGCACGCTCGCGGTCCGCCTCGGCGACCCGCGCACCCGCGGCCTCTACTGCTGCTGGTGTTTGCCGCGGCCGGCGCCGTGGTGGTGGTCGCCGCGCCCACCAGCTGGTGCGCGCTCGTCGGGCTCGGCTTCGTGGCCCTCGCCATGCCCGGCGTCCGCACCGTGCTCGGCGGCGCCGCCGGACCGGGACTGATCCCGGTGCTCCAGCAGACCGGCCTGGCCGAGCTGGCCTGGGCGGTGCTGGTGTCCGCGGCTCTGTTCGCCTGCACCTAGACGGCTCCGACGTACGCTCGGAGCATGTGGACGTTCCTGATCATCCTGGCCGTGATCGTCGGCCGGCGTCGTCGCGTGGCGGATGCGCGTCTCGCTGATCGCCAAGGTGCTCGGCCAGTCCGAGAGCCGGATCGACCGGCAGCTCAACCGCCGCAAGCGCTGAGCAGACGGGCTCGTCCGCGTCCTCCTTGGCCCGCATCTCCTCGATCTTCGACGTGGCGCGGCGGGCGCGCTCGTCGACGCGGCGCGCGAAGGCCTCCCGCTGCGGGCTGAGGATGACGTAGGAACCCAGCCCGCTGACCACGAACCCGATCACGACCACCCACACCAGAGGCACCCGTCGCCCACCAGGGCCCAGACGGCGTACACGATCGCGGCTGAACCGAGGAAGAGCGCGATCCGTAGGAGGGTGTAGGTCCAGAATTCCTTCACGGGTTCGAGGGTACGCATCACCACTTGGCTCTACATTGGAGGGGTGCTGAGGTTCCTGTTCGTGCTCATCTTGTTCGCGGTGGCGACCTACTTCTGGTCCGCGTCTTGCAGGAACGCGGCCTGACCCCACAGAGAAGCCCCAGGCCAAGCCCAAGCGCCGGCCGAGCACGCCGCCGAAGATCGTGGCGCCCGACGACGACGAGGACTTCCTGCGCGACCTCGACCGCAAGCGGCTCAACCCCGAGGACCCGGACGGCCCAGGCTGAACGCTCCGCCACAGCCCTGGCCGTCAGATCCTGGCCGGGGTGTGGGGCGGGGCGGTCAGACCGCGTGGCTCCGGGTGGTCGCGGATGAACTGGCGTCCCTTCGGGTGTGGTCCACAGGTAGCTGCCGCGGTCCAGGACGTCATACGCCAGGCCTAAACCCCAGCCACGAACCACGGTTTCCTTGCCAGCCCGGAGCCGTCGGGGCCCGCGCGGCCGCTGCCGGTCGACCGCAGACCGCGCAGGTCGACGACGGTCGACACCGCGCCGCGTACGAGTGCTGAGCTGGTCGAGAAGTAGTTGATCCCGATGAAGTTGAACCACAGGGTGGCCACGCCGACGCAGGCGAGCAGGGCGGCGTTGCGGCCCTTCCAGCCGGCAGTGGCGCGGGCGTGGAGGTAGGCGGCGTACACGACCCAGGTGATGAACGCCCACACCTCCTTGGGGTCCCAGTTCCAGTAGCGCGACCACGCCTCGTGGGCCCAGATCGGGCCGGTGATCAGGACGGCGAAGGTCCAGACCGGGAACGCGAAGGCGTGGATGCGGTACGCCGTGCGGTCGAGGACGGCGAGGGAGGGCACCCGCGCCATCGGGCCCGACTCGGCGTCGCCCTTGCGGAGCTTGACTAGGTACATCGCCGACAGGATGCCGCCGATGGTGAACGCACCGGTGGCGATCACCGCCGACACGACGTGGATCACCAACCAGTAGGAGTTGAGGGCCTCGGTGAGCGGCGCGACCTCGTCGTGCAGCCAGATCACCGCGATCATCAGCGTCGTCACCACGAAGCCGACCACGATCGGCGCCATCCACTGCAGGGAGAAGCGGCGCAGCAGCACGAGGTACATCACGGTGACCACGAACGTGCCCGACACCGTGAACTCGTACATGTTTCCCCACGGCACCCGGTTGGGGTCGGCGGCCAGGCCGCGCCCCAGCAGCGCCACGAAGTGGGCGAGCACCGCGATCGCGGTCAGCAGGACACCGAGCCGGCCGAGGAACGCCGTCCCGCGGGCGCGCTCGTCGTCGACCGCGGCCCGCGCTCCTGTCCACGCCGACGGACGCCCCGACCGCCGCGGGCTCGCGCACCGCCACCTGGCGCAGCGATGCCCACTCGGCGAGGTGCACGAGCAGGGCCAGGAAGTAGACGACGCCGGCGGCACCGATCGCCTGGTTGCTCAGGGTCTCCCACGCGGCGTCGGTCATCGACTCTCCTTCTCGCGCTGCAGCTCGACGACGATCCCGTCGAGCACGTCGGTCAGGTCGGCGCCGCCGGAACGGTCGAGCACCGCGACCTCCACCATGGTGGCATCCCCGTCGTCACCCTCGCCAGTCGGGCACGCACCCACACCCGGCGCGGGCGGATGAACAACGAGCCGAGCAACCCGACCAGTGCGAGGACGACGCCGCCGAGCGCGACCTCCTTGCCCGGGGTCTGGCTGATCTGCACCCGCACCCACGGCTGGACGCCGTCGAAGCTCACCGAGCCGAGGCCGCCCGGCAGCTGCTGGGTCTCGCCAGGCTGCAGGTCGAGCCGGACCTGCTTGCCCTCGGCGTCCTCGACCGGCGTCGCGTCGGAGGTGTCGAGGGTGTACACGGACTGGGCGACGCCGTCGTCGAGGCCGAGGTCGCCGGTCCACACGTTGAGCGAGACCAGCGGGTTGCCCAGCGCCGGGAACAGCGTGACCGGATCGCCGTCGGAGAGCGCGAACGTCGGGTAGAACAGGCCCTCGAGCCCGATCTGGCCGGGCGCGGCCGACGGCGCCTTGACCACCCCGAACGACAGGAACGACGGGTCCTGCGGCAGGAACACGGTCGGGCCGCGGTAGGCGATGTCGCCGTTGCCGTCGCGCACCGTGATCACGGGCGCGTAGCCGTGGCCGATCAGGAAGACATCGGTGTCGCCGATGCTCAGCGGATGGTTGACCCGCAGGTCGTACGACTCCCCGGTGTCGTCGCCGCCCTCGCGGTAGGTCACCCCGGCCACGAACTCGCGGGCGGTGCCGGCCGCCGCACCGTCGGTGAGCCAGGTGACGTCGAAGTCGTCGACGGTGAGCAGGAACGGGTCCAAGTCGTCGGCTCCGAACTGGCCGCCGGGGTCGAAGTCGTCGTACGACGCCGCGGTGTTGGAGAAGGTGCCGCCCTGCAGCACGATCACGCCACCCTGGTAGCCGAACAGGCCGCCGACCGCGAACCCGACCAGCACCACGATCACCGAGATGTGGAAGACCAGGTTGCCGAGCTCGCGCAGGTAGCCCTTCTCGGCGCTGACCGCACCGGACACGTCGTCGTCGGGGCGCAGCCGGTAGCGCCGCTCGTCGAGCACCTCCCGCGCCCGCGCCAGCACGTCGGCGACCGGGCCCCGGTCTCGTACGTCGCGTGGTCGGGCAGGCGGGTCAGGTTGCGCGGCGCGGCCGGCGGCTTGGCCCGCAGCGCGCGCAGGTAGACGAACGACCGCGGGATGATGCAGCCGACCAGCGAGAGCATCAGCAGCAGGTAGATCGCGGAGAACCACACCGAGTCGTAGACCGAGAACAGCCCGAGCCGCTCGTAGACCGGCGTCAGGTCGGGGTGTGCGGCCTTCCAGCGCGACACCTCGAGTGCGTCGACACCCGACTGCGGGATCACCGACCCCGGCACCGCGGCCAGCGCCAGGAACAGCAGCAGCACCAGCGCGGTGCGCATCGAGACGATCTGGCGCCACAGCCAGCGCGCGAGCTCGCGGGTGCCGAGCTCGCCGGACGGCGCTCGCCCTCGGGGCGCTTCTCGGTGTCGACCATAGACCACCGACCTCGAAGCCGCCGACGAGGCGTACTGCAGCCACTGCACGGCCCAGTCCCACCAGCCGGTGACCAGCAGGATGCCGACGACGACCAGCATCGCGCCGCCGATGCGCATCACGACCTGCTGGTGGCGGCGCACGAACTTCAGGCGCCGAGCGAGCGGGCGTAGAAGAGCCCGGCCACGATGAAGGGGATGCCGAGCCCCACGCGTACGCCGCCGACAGCACGGCGCCGCGGCCGGCGGTCGCCTGGTAGGTGAGGCCGACGATGACGGCGTACGTGGGGCCGATGCACGGCGTCCAGCCGAGGGCGAAGAGCGCGCCGATGAACGGGGCCGCGCCGAGGCCGACCGCGGGGATGGAGTGGATCCGCCACTCCCGCTGCAGCCACGGCACCAGGCCGGCGAAGACCAGGCCCAGCACGATCAGCACGACGCCCATGACGACGGTGATCTGGTCGCGGTAGGTGCGCAGCCAGAGCCCGACACCACCCGACGGTGGCGCCGACGATCACGAAGACCGTGGCGAACCCGAGCACGAACAGCAGCGACCCGGCGAGCATCCGGCCCCGGCGGCGTCCGGCCTCACCGGAGGCGAGCTCGGCGCCGGACAGGCCGGTCGCGTACGACAGGTAGCCGGGCAGGAGCGGGATCACGCAGGGGCTGAAGAACGAGACGAGCCCCGCGATCGCCGCCACCGGCAGCGCCAGCGCCAGCGACCCGCCCGCCGCCTGGTCCTGGAACCAGTCACCCATCCTCGGCCGCGACCTCCTCGATGAGGTCCTCGAGGGTGCCCGCCGAGGTCACGGTGCCGGAGAGGACGGCCGCGATCCGCCCCTGCGTGTCGAGCACGTACGTCGACGGCGGCGACGTGGGGGCGTACCGGCCGAGCGCGAGCACGCCTTCGCCCTCATCGGCGATCGTCGGGTAGGTGATGCCGAACTCGCGCTCGAAGGCCCGCGCCGCGTCGGCGTTGTCCTCCCGGAAGCTCATGCCGACGAACGCGGCGTCCAGCTGCTCGGAGGCCTCCTGGAGCACCGGCGCCTCGTCGCGGCACGGGTTGCACCACGAGCCCCACAGGCCGAGCACCACGACCTGGCCACGCAGTCGGCGAGGTCGAGCTCGTGCCGTCGCAACGACGGACCGGCGATGTCGAGCGGGCCTTCGCGGTCGCCGGGGGCGATCTGCACGATGCTGCCGTCGCCGCTGACGAAGTTGGCGTCACCGGTGCCCTCGAGGCCGCTGCACCCAGCGAGCACGACCAGGGCGAGCAGGACCACCGAGCGGCGGGTCACGGCCGCTTCTCCTCCGGAGCGTTGCCGGCCGAGAACGGCGCCGACTTGTCGGTGACCGGGATCAGGTCGCCGGCCGGCTCGCTGTAGCTGACCTGGGCCAGCCGGTCGCCGACGAAGTGCAGCGACGTCAGCGAGCACAGGGTGCACTGGCGCTTGCGGGGGTCGTGGAGGAACGAGCGCTTCTCGACGTGCAGGCGGGTGGCCCAGATCGGCAGCTGGTGGGAGACGACCACGGCTTCGTGGCCGGCGGCGGCCTCGCGGGCGTCGTGGACGGCGGCCATCATCCGCTGCGCGACGTCCTTGTAGGGCTCGCCCCACGAGGGCTTGAACGGGTTCCAGAGGTGGCGCCAGGTCGTGGGGTTCTTCAGCGCGTTGCGGCCCTTGGCGAACTGCAGCCCCTCGAACTTGTTCTCCGACTCGATGACCCGCTCGTCGATCGCCACCTCGAGCCGGTGCGAGAGGGCCAGCGGCGCGGCGGTCTCCTGCGCCCGCTCCAGCGGCGACGACACGACGTGCGTGATGTCGCGGCCCTGGACGGCGTCGGCGACCTTCTCGGCCATCTTCCGGCCGAGGTCGGAGAGGTGGAACCCGTCGCGGCGTCCGTAGAGGACCCCCTCGGGGTTGTGCACCTCGCCGTGGCGCAGCAGGTGGACGATGGTGTCGGGGGTGCTCATGGTGTGGCCTCCTGGGCGCTAGCCGCGGCGGCGGCCGCCGCGGGCAGGGCATCGAGCACGGTCTGCACCGCGCGGTCGTCGTGGGCCGAGGAGAGGAACCACGCCTCGTACGCCGACGGCGGCAGGTAGACACCGGCGTCGAGCATGCTGTGGAAGAAGGCGGCGTACGCCGCGGCGTCGGTGCGCGAGGCGTCGGCGAAGTCGCGCACGGGTCCGTCGCAGAAGAACACCGAGAACATGGTGCCCGTCGCCTGCACGGCGTGGGACACCCCGGCGGCGTCCAGGGCCGCGGAGGTCGCCGCCTTGATCACGTCGCCCGCCGAGGTGATGTGCGCGTAGACCTCGTCGGTGGCCAGGCGGAGGGTGGCGAGCCCGGCGGTGGTCGCCACCGGGTTCCCGGACAGCGTGCCGGCCTGGTAGACGGGCCCGTCGGGAGCCAGCATCGACATCACGTCGGCGCGGCCGCCGAACGCGGCCGCCGGGAAGCCGCCGCCCATCACCTTGCCGAAGGTCATCAGGTCGGGCGCCCAGCCCTCGACGGCGCCGTCGAGGCCCCACTGTCCCTGCGCCGAGGCCCGGAAGCCGGTCATCACCTCGTCGCTGACGAACAGCGCGCCGTGCCGGCGGCAGGTCTCGGCCAGGAACCGCGTTGAAGCCGGGCTCCGGCGGGATCACGCCCATGTTGCCCGGCGCCGCCTCGGTGATCAGGCAGGCGATCCGGTCGCCGTGCTCGGCGAACGCCGCCTCGACCGCAGCCCGGTCGTGGTAGGGCAGCACCAGCGTCAGCGCGGTCGAGGACGCCGGCACGCCCGGGCGTGCCGGGCACGGCGAACGTGGCGAGCCCCGACCCGGCCGAGGCCAGCAGGGAGTCGACGTGGCCGTGGTAGCAACCGGCGAACTTCACGATCACGTCGCGGCCGGTGAAGCCGCGCGCCAGCCGGATCGCCGACATGGTGGCCTCGGTGCCCGACGAGACGAACCGCACCCGCTCGACCGGCGTCCGCGCCACGATCTCCTCGGCCAGGTCGACCTCGGGCACGGTCGGGGCGCCGTACGACGTGCCGCGGGCCACGGCCGCCTGCACCGCCGCCTGCACCTCCGGGTGGGCGTGGCCGACCAGCATCGGACCCCAGGAGCAGACCAGGTCGACGTACTCGTGGCCGTCGACGTCGGTGAGCCACGCTCCCGCGCCGACCGGATGAAGCGCGGCGTGCCGCCGACGGCGTCGAACGCCCGCACCGGCGAGTTCACCCCGCCGGGGATCACCGCCCGGGCCCGGTCGAACATCGCGCGGGAGGCGGCACGTCCTGCGTCGGCCTCGGCTCGGGTCTGGTCACCGGCCATTGTCGCCGAGCCGCCTGAGGGGCCTCGCCCGGGCCCCGGCCGCAGTACGCGAACAGCCCTGACGCGGTATCTTGCCTGTGTAAGTACTTCGTTAGCACCACGTAGGGCTCGGGGAGGGACCTGCCCACGGCAGGGCTCCGACAGCAGCGCATGCCGGTTCGCAGGGGAACCGGAGCTCACAGGAGATGAGATGTCCGCCCAAGCATTCGGGCGTTGGCAGAAGGCCTCGGCGATCGTGCCACTCGCCCTGCTGTCGGCTGCCTGGACCGCGAGCCTCGCGGGTACCGGCGCCGCCACTGCGGTGTTCGCCGAGTCCCGCAGGAGGGCCCGCTGCCCGATGGCGCGGCGGTCCCCAGTGAGGCGATCGAGGCTCCGGCCAGCGTGTCCACCGGAGACGGTCTCGGCCTCGGCGTCGCGGGCAACGCCCAGCAGATCGTCGCCAGCTCCTCCACCAACGGCATCCCCGCCTCCGCGCTGGCCGCCTACCAGCGCGCCGAGACCGTCATCAACTCCGCCGACGAGTCCTGCAACCTGAGCTGGCAGCTGATCGCGGCGATCGGACGGGTCGAGTCCAACCACGGCCGCTTCGGCGGCACCTCCCTCGACGCCGACGGCGTCTCCACCCCCTCATCCACGGCGTCGCCCTCGACGGCAGGAACAACACCTCCGTCATCCGCGACACCGACGCCGGCCAGTTCGACGACGACACCGTCTACGACCACGCCGTCGGACCCATGCAGTTCATCCCCTCCACGTGGGCCGTGGTCGGGGTCGACGCCGACGGCGACGGCCAGCGCAACCCGCAGGACATCGACGACGCCGCGCTCGCCACCGCCGTCTACCTCTGCTCCGGCCACGACGACCTCTCCACCACCGCCGGACAGCGCTCCGCGGTCTTCCGCTACAACCACTCCCAGGCCTACGTCGACCTCGTGCTCGTCCATCATGGACGCCTACCTCGACGGCGACTTCACCTCGATGCCCGACAGCACCTCGGCGGCCGGCCTGCTCTTCCCCGAGCCACGCAACCACAACGGCGGCAACGGCGGCGGCAACGGCAGGGCCCCCGACCGCCAACAGCGGCGGCCAGCCGGTCAACCCCGGCGAGACCGGAGGGTCCCGGCGACGGCGAGACTCCCGACGGCGGCACTCCCGACGGCGAGGAAGAGCCGGAGACCCCCCTGCCGAGCTTCGTCCCCGACATCACGCTGCCGCCGCCCCCGAGCACCGGCATCCCGCCCGTCGACGCACCTGCTCACGCTCGCCCAGGCGCCCCTGCAGTGCACCCTCGACGGCCTCAGCGACCTGCTCGCTGCCCGGCAGTTCCAGCAGTGCTCGACGACTGCATGAACCCGTAGGTCTCTCCCCCGCGGGGCGGTGATTGCCTGTGCCCGGCGGTGAGTGAGTAACCGAATCGGCGGCGCAAACGGTTGCCAGGTCACCGCCGAGCCCTGTCGCCTGTGCCCACGCCGAAGGCGCCGCAGGGAATCCTTGACGGCGAGTGTCGATCGGCTACGCGCGCGGGCCCACTAGCGAGCAAGCAGGCGGGCGGCCTCGGCCGCCCAGTAGGTGAGGATCACGTCCGCACCGGCGCGGCGGATCGAGGCCAGCGTCTCGAGGATCGCGGCCTCGCGGTCGATCCAGCCGTTGGCGGCGGCGGCCTCGACCATGGAGTACTCGCCGGAGATGTTGTACGCCGCCACCGGCACGTCGACGGCGTCGCGCACCTGGCGCAGCACGTCGAGGTAGGCCAGGGCCGGCTTGACCATCACGATGTCGGCGCCCTGCTCGATGTCGAGCAGCGCCTCGCGGACGCCCTCGCGGGCGTTGGCGAAGTCCTGCTGGTAGGTGCGGCGGTCGCCCTGCAGCGAGGAGTCGACGGCCTCGCGGAAGGGCCCGAAGAACGCCGAGGCGTACTTCGCCGAGTAGGCCAGGATCGCGACGTCGGTGTGGCCGGCGCCGTCGAGGGCGGTCCGGATCGCCGCGACCTGGCCGTCCATCATCCCGCTCGGTCCGACCATGTCGACGCCGGCGGCGGCGTGGGCCAGGGCCATCTCGGCGTACACCTCGAGCGTGGCGTCGTTGTCGACCCGGCCGTCGGCGTGAGCACGCCGCAGTGGCCGTGGTCGGTGAACTCGTCGATGCACAGGTCGCTGATCACCGTCAGCGCGTCGCCCACCTCGGCGACGGCGTCGGCGATCGCGACGTTGAGGATGCCGCCGGGGTCGAGGGCCTGCGACCCGGTGGCGTCCTTGTGCTCCGGGATGCCGAACAGCGCCACGCCGCCCAGCCCGAGGTCGGCGGCCTCACTGACCGCCTTGCGCAGCGAATCGCGGGTGTGCTGGACGACGCCGGGCATCGATGCGATCGGTTGCGGATCGTCGATCCCCTCACGCACGAAGAGCGGCAGCACGAGCTGCCGCGCCTCGACGGAGGTCTCGGCGACCATCCGACGAAGGGCAGGCGTCGTCCGCAGCCGGCGCGGCCGGATCTGCGGACCCACCACCTCGTCGGTCATCGCGAAGAGCTGGCCTTCCGGCGTCCGGTCGGCTTGCGGTCGGACGGCTTGGTGACCGGCTCGCCGGCCTCCAGCATCGCGCAGCCGGCGGGTGCCGCCGAAGTCGGCGAGGGCGTTGACCAGCTCGTCGACGTCCGGCTTCGAGGCCAGTACGTCGACCCGCAGGCCGTGCTCCTCGGCGGTCTTGGCCGTCGCCGGGCCGATCACGGCGATCACCGTGGAGGGGTGCGGCTTGCCGGCGATGCCGACCAGGTTGCGGACCGTCGAGGACGAGGTGAAGACCACCGCGTCGAAGCGGCCGCTCTTGATCGCGTCGCGGGTCGGCGCCGGCGGCGGGGTGGCGCGCACCGTGCGGTAAGCCGTCACGTCGTCGCACTCCCAGCCGAGGTCGATCAGGCCGGCGACGAGGTTCTCGGTGGCGATGTCGGCGCGAGGCAGGAAGACCCGGTTGATCGGGTCGAGCACCTCGTCGTACTCAGGCCAGTCGGCCAGCAGACCGGCCGCCGACTGCTCGCCCGAAGGCATCAGGTCGGCGCGCAGGCCCCAGGCGGCGATGGCCGCGGCGGTCTTGTCGCCGACGGCCGCGATCTTCAGGCCGGAGAAGGCTCGGGCGTCGAGGCCGTACTCCTCGAACTTCTCGCGCACCGCCTTGACGGCGTTGACCGAGGTGAACGCGATCCACTCGTAGCGACCCTCGACCAGGCCGCGCACGGCCTTGTCCATCTGCAGCGGGTTGCGCGGGGGCTCAACGGAGATCGTGGGGACCTCCTCGGGCACCGCGCCGAAGCCGCGCAGCCGGGTGGACAGGGAAGGCGCCTGGTCCTTGGTGCGCGGCACCAGCACCCGCCAGCCGAACAGCGGCTTGGTCTCGAACCACGACAGCGTCTCGCGGAGGTCGACGACCTTGCCGACCACGGTGATCGCCGGCGGCGAGATCCGGGCCGCGCGGGCGTCGGCCGCGATGTGCTCGAGCGTCGAGACGACCGTGGCCTGCTCGGTGGTGGTGCCGACGCGGGTCATGGCGACCGAGGTCTCGGGCGGGCGCCCGGCGGCGATGAGGTCCTTCGCGATGTCGCCGATCAGGCCGACGGCCGAGAGCAGCACCAGGGTGCGGTCGTCGGCGTACTGCCGCCAGTCGATCTTGTCGCCGCAGGTGACGACCGAGATCTCGCGGTGGTCCTTCGTGGTCAGCGGGATGCCGGCGTACGCCGGAACGGCACCGACCGACGAGACGCCGGGCACGATCTCGAAGCCGATGCCGGCCTTCGCGACCGCCTGGGCCTCCTCGGGACCGGATGCGTAGAGGAACGGGTCGCCGGCCATCAGCCGGACCACCCGCAGCCCCCGCTTGGCCTGCCGGACCACGACCTTGGCGCGGGCAGCGTGCGTGAGCGGCTGCCCATCGAGGCCGAACCCGCCGTCGACCAGCTCGGGACCGGGGGTCTCGACCGGCTCGGCGTCCGCAGATGCGTCGGGTTCGTCGCTCTCGTCGACCGGCTGGGGCGTCGGAAGCCCGAGCAGGGTGCGTACGAGCTGGTCGTGCTCGGGGGACTCGGTCACGATGACGTCGGCCTGCTTGATCAGGTCGACGGCACGCACCGTCAGGAGGTCCGGGTCACCGGGTCCGCTGCCCACGAACGAGACCCATGCGCGGGCTGCCTTCTCGGCGGCCCGTCCAGTGGTCGTGGTCGTCTTGCCTCGCGTCATGCGTTCTGCACCTTTGCTTGATCTGCTTGTGGAGCCGTGTCTGCAACTTCTAGCTGTCCTGCTCCGTCGGCGAGCATGTCGCTCGCCAGCCGGTTGCCGAGCCCGGTCGCGTCGGCCGGATCACCGGAGGCCGACATCCGCACCGTGAGCTGGCCGTCGCGCGAGAGCGCTACCGCCCGCACCCAGAGCTCGTCGCCGTCCTCACCCTCGACCACCTCCGCAAGCGCTCCGACCGGAGCCGAGCAGCCGCCCTCGAGGGTGGCGAGCACGGCCCGCTCGGCCTCGACCGCGACCCGCGTGCGCGGGTCGTCGAGTACGGCGAGCTCAGTCGCGAGCGCGCCGTCGGCACACTCCACCCCCAGCGCACCTTGTCCGGGCGCCGGAAGCATCTGCAGTGGGTCGAGCACCTCGGTGGCCTCCTCGATCCGCCCCAGTCGGGCCAGGCCCGCCCGGGCAAGCACGACAGCGTCGTAGTCGCCCGCGTGGACCTTTCCGATTCGGGTGTCGACGTTGCCACGAACCGGCACCACGTCCAAACCGAGGCCGAGGGCGTGCAGCTGCGCCTCGCGTCTCGGAGACCCGGTGCCGACCCGGCTACCAACCGGCAGCTCGCCCAGAGTGAGCCCGTCGCGGGCCACGACGACGTCGCGCGGGTCCTCGCGGGTGGGTACGGCGGCCAGCGTGATGCCGTCGGCGGGAGCGGTGGGCAGGTCCTTGAGCGAGTGGACCGCGAGGTCGACCCGTCCGTCGAGCAGCGCCTCTCGCAGCGCGCTGACGAAGACGCCGGTGCCGCCGATCTGCTCGAGGGAGGCGCCGGACGCCTGGGTGCGGTCGCCCTCGGTGGTGATCTCGACCAGCTCGGTCTCGCGGCCGAGACGCTCGCGGATGAGGGTGGCGACGAGCTCGGCCTGCGTCGTCGCAAGCCGGGAGCCGCGCGTGCCGATGCGGAGTGTCGTCTGGGGGACTGTCATGTCAGTCCCTCCGGCCGGGTGACGGCCTCGACGGCGTCGGGGTCGAGGGCGAACAGCTCCGCGAGCGCGGTGGCGTAGGAGATGGCGCCCTCCTCGTTGGCGAGCTCCTTGACGCGGACGGTCGGCTCGTGGAGCAGCTTGTCGGCGACGCGACGCACCGTGTGGAGCACCTCGGCCCGGGCGCTCTCGTCGAGCTGGGGCAGCCGGCCGTCGAGCCGCGCCATCTCGGCGTCGACCACGGAGGTGGCCATCGTGCGCAGGGCGACCACGGTCGGGGTGACGCTGGCCTGGCGGCGGGCGGCGAGGAACGCCGCCACCTCCTCGCTGACGATGCGCCGGACCTCGACAACCTCGCGGCCGGCGTCGGAGTCGTGCAGCGCCTCGGCCAGGTGGGCCAGGCCGATCAGGGTGACTCCGGGGAGGTTCGCGACGGAGGGGTCGACGTCGTGGGGCAGCGCCAGGTCGATCACGGCGAGCGGCGCGGCGTCTGCCAACAGGGGGGTCCGCGCAGCGGCGAGCAGATCGCGAGAGACGAGCACGCCGCTGGCGCCGGTGCAGGTGATCAGCACGTCGGCCTTCGCCAGCTCGGCGGGCAGGTCTTCCATGGCGGCCGGGCGGGCGCCGTACTCGTCGGCGAGGCGGTCGGCCCGGCCGGAGGTGCGGTTGACCACGACCACCTCGGAGGCGCCGAGCCGGGAGACGGTGGCGGTCGCGAGGCCGGCCATGGCGCCGGCGCCGATCACGACGACGTACTTGCCGGCGACGCTGCCGGAGCGATCGAGCCCGGCGGTGACGAGGGACGGTGCGACCTGGTCGATGCCGGTCTCGGCGCGCGACCGCTTGCCGACGCGCAGTGCCTGCTGGAACAGCACGTTGAGGGCGGGCCCGACGGTGCCGAGCTCCTGGCCGCGACGCAGCGCCTCACGGGTCTGGCCGAGGATCTGGCCCTCGCCGACCGCCATCGAGTCGAGGCCGGCGGCCACCTGGAAGAGGTGGGACACGGCGCCGTCGTCGTAGTGGACGTAGAGGTGCGGCAGCATCGTCTCGGTCGACAGCTCGGCCTGCTCGACGAGCAGCCGCGACAGCTCTTCGACGCTGCCGTGGAAGCGGTCGACCTCGGTGTAGATCTCGACCCGGTTGCAGGTGGAGATGACCGTGGCCTCGACCACGTGCTCGCACGCGGCGGCCGCGGTCACCAGCTTCTGCACGCCGTCGTCGTCGAGCGCGACCTGCTCGAGCAGGGACACCGGCGCGGAGTTGTGGGAGATGCCCACCACGAGGACGCTCATGCTGTGCCCGTCTGGAGGTCGGCCTGAGCCTTGCGCTGCTCGTGATAGGCGAGGATCTGGAGCTCGATGGAGAGGTCGACCTTGCGTACGTCGACGCCCTCACGGACGTTGATCACGCTGGGCGCGAAGTTGAGGATGCTGGTGATCCCGCAGCCGACCATGCGGTCCGCGACGTCCTGGGCGGCGAGCGCCGGAGTGGCGATCACGCCGATCGCGACGTCCTGGTCGCGGACGATCTGCTCGAGCTCGTCGAACGGCCGCACCGCGACTCCGGCGACGAGCTCGTCGGTGCGGGTCGGGTCGGCGTCGAGCAGGGCGACCACCCGGAAGCCGCGGCTGCGGAAGCCGCTGTAGTTGGCCAGCGCGTGCCCGAGGTTGCCGATGCCGACGATGACCACGGGCCAGTCCTGGGTCACGCCGATCTCGCGGGCGATCTGGTAGCGCAGGTAGTCGACGTCATAGCCGACCCCCCGGGTGCCGTAGCTGCCGAGGTAGGAGAGGTCCTTGCGGAGCTTCGCGCTGTTGACGCCCGCGGCCGCGGCGAGGTCCTCGCTGGAGCACGTGCGGGTGCCACCGTCGGCCAGCGTGGTCAACGCCCGCAGGTAGACGGGCAGGCGGGCGACCGTGGCCTCGGGAATGTCCCGGGCGTTGTCGCTCGAACTCCGTGCGGTCACTGCTCTACTTTCCAGCCGGACGCCGGGCGGAGGCGAACGGCCTGATCACTGTAGAAGTTTGTGAACGCGAGAACAAAACGAGAACGGAGCGGTCCGGCTGGCGGACTAGCACATGTGAGATGTCACACGGGCTTCGGGGTCGTCAACCCGCCAGGGCGGTCCGCAGCCGCTGCTCGTCGACCCGCCAGAAGTCGTGCTGGCGGCCGTCGACGAAGGTCACCGGGATCTCCTCGCCGAAGCGGTGCTCGAGCTCGGGGTCGTCGTCGATCGAGACCTCGGCGTACGACTCCCCCAGCTCGGCGCAGACCCGCTCCACAACGACCCGCGCCTCATCGCAGAGATGGCAGCCGGGGCGCGTGTAGAACGTGATCCGAGGGTCGGGCACGCTGCTCAAGTCGGGGCTCACTCCAGGATGCCGAGTGCGCGCCGGCGCTCGATGCCGCGCAGCCGGCCCTTCTGCACCTTGCCGGTCACGGTGAGTGGCAGCTGGTCGGCGACCACGATCCGGGTGGGCACCTTGAAGCGGGCCAGCCGCTCCTCGCAGTGACGGCGTACGGCGTCCTCCACCGTGGCCGGGTCCGCGCCGGGGGCGACGACGTAGGCCACCACGGCCTCGCCGGTCTCGTCGTCGGCGACGCCGATCACCGCCACCTCCGTCACGCCGGAGACCTCGCTGATGACGTCCTCGACCTCGACGGGGTAGACGTTGAACCCCGAGACGATGATCAGCTCCTTGAGGCGGTCGACCAGGAACAGGTCGCCCGACACGTCCAGGAAGCCGACGTCGCCGGTTGACCACCAGCCCTCGTCGTCCGGACCGTCGGCCCCGTCCGGCCAGTAGCCACTGAACAGGTTGGCGCCGCGGATCTGGATCTCGCCCGGGTCGTCGCCGAGGGGCATCTCGCCGGCGTCGTCGACCAGGCGGATGTCGATGCCCTCGAGCGCCGCGCCGACCGAGCCGTTCTGCAGTGTCTTCGAGCGCAGCGTGCTGGTGACGACCGGCGCCGCCTCGGTCAGCCCGTAGCCCTGGTGGATCGCGATGCCGGTGCGCTCCGTGAACTCCACGATCACGTCGGTCGACAGCGGGGCCGAGCCGGAGAGGATCAGCCGGACGGGTCCGAGGCGCTCCTCGAGCTGGTCGACAGAGCGCCAGTAGCCGAAGACCGGCGGCGCCACCGGCACCACGCTGCACGCCTCGTCCTCGATCAGGTCGAGGGTGCCCTGCGGGTCGAAGCGCTCGGCCAGGACCAGCTTGGCCCGGTGCCGGATCACCCCGCCCAGCACGGCGTTGAGGCCGTAGACGTGAAACATCGGGAGTACGCCGAGGACGACGTCGTCGCCGTGCATCATCGGCGGCTCGACGGCCGCGACCTGCTCGATGTTGGCGAGCAGCGCCCGGTGGGTCAGCATCGCCGCCCGGGGCCGGCCGGAGGTGCCGCTGGTGTAGAGCAGCACCGCCAGCTTCTCGGGGTCCTGCAGGGGCGTCGCCGGGCGGGCGCCCTCGAAGCGCAGCTGGTCGTAGGAGCCTTCTCCCGGCAGCAGGGTCGTGCCGATCGCGACGAGGCGCACCTGGGTGGCTCGCTCGAGCAGGTCGGCGTCGATCTCGCCGTACTCGCCGGCGAGCGCGCGGCGCAGGATGTCCACCGCCTCGCGGATGCCGGTCACGGTGTCGGCGTCGGCCACGACCATCCGCGCGCCCGAGTCGGCGATCATCCGGGCCAGCTCGCCCGGCGTCGACTTCGGGTTGACGGGCACGGCGACGGCCTGGGCGCGCAGCACGGCGAGGTAGGTGGTCACGAACTCCAGCCGGTTGCCGGCGGCGATCAGCACGCGATAGCCGGCCACGATGCCCGCAGCGCCGAGCCCGGTGGCCAGCCGGCCGACCTCGTCGTCGAGCTCGGACCAGGTGAGGCTGCGGCCGCCCGCTTCGACCAGGGCCAGCTTCTCCGGACTCTCCAGTGCGGCCTCGGTGACAAGTGCGGCGAGGTCGCGGAGGCCGGAGGGCATGAGGGGGATCCTACGCAGCGCAGGTGGGGCTAAACGTCTGCTTGTGGATGTTCGTGACGGTCGGTTCTGCGACCGGCGGAGCCCAACTACTGTGGCCACATGACCCCGCCCGCTGACCGACGACCGCGGCTCGACCTGCGGCAGCGGTCGACGCTGGCCGGCGAGGCCGCGGCCGCCGCGGCCGAGGTGGAGACCGCTCTGGACACTCCGGCGGACCCGACCGTGGCGGCGTTCTTCGACGTCGACAACACCGTGATGCAAGGGGCGAGCATCTTCCATCTCGCGCGCGGTCTGCACCGCCGCAAGTTCTTCACGACCCGCGACATCCTGGGCGCGGTCTGGATGCAGGCCTACTTCCGAGTGGTGGGTGTCGAGGACCCGGACCACATTGCCGAGACCCGCAACTCCGCGCTGAGCTTCATCGCCGGCCACACCGTCGCGGAGCTCGAGGAGCTCGGCGAGGAGATCTTCGACGAAGCCATGGCGCACCGGATCTGGCCGGGCACTCGCGCGCTCGCGCAGATGCACCTCGACCAGGGCCAGCGGGTCTGGCTGGTCACCGCGGCCCCCATCGAGATCGCGCAGATCATCGCCCGCCGGCTCGGCCTCACCGGTGCGATGGGCACCGTCTCGGAGCACGTCGACGGCGTCTACACCGGCAAGCTGGTCGGAGACATGCTGCACGGACCGGCCAAGGCCGAGGCGGTCAAGGCGCTGGCGGCTCGCGAGGGCCTCGACCTGGCCGCGTGTTCGGCCTACTCCGACTCGGCCAACGACCTCCCCATGCTCGAGCTGGTCGGCGATCCGTGCGCGATCAACCCCGACGCCAAGCTGCGCGCCCACGCCAAGGCCGAGGGGTGGCGGATCCGCGACTACCGCACCGGACGCAAGGCGGCCCGCCTGGGACTCGTCGTGGGGGCGCTTGCTGGCGCAGCTAGCGGCACCGTTGCCGCCGGAATCGCGCTAAGAGGTCGGCGCAACTGAGTCGACCGGCGCTGGACTAGACCAATCGCCGCATCTCGCGTACACAGGACGTTACTGGCGCGTACGATGCGGGATGCTCGCCCGGAGGGGGCCCGTGGGAGGGAAACAGTCATGGCGTGGGAGCGCACCGATGTGGCAAGCGGGCTGGAAAGCCTTCGTCTTGCTGTCGCATCCCTGCTTGCAACCCCGCTAACTGCCCAGCCCCTGCTCGCGACGGTTGACGGGTCGCCCGGCCGGCAGCAGCGGCAACGCCCCGGGATCCTGTTCTCCGAGGCGGTCGCGGACGGCGATCGGGTCGCGTCTCCCGGTGGACCCGACGGCTACGGCGACGCCGACCTGGCCACCTCCTCAGAGGACTCCGAAGAGGATCGCACCCGGCTGATCGCGCTCGTGGAGCTCGCCCGCAAGGGTGACTCGGAGGCCTTCGGGCTCCTCTACGACCACTACCAGGGCGCCGTCTACCGCTTCCTCTTCTACCGCACCCGCTCCCAGACGCTGGCCGAGGACCTCGCCTCGGAGACGTTCTTCCGGGCGCTGCGGAGCATGACCAACTTCCGGTGGCAGGGCAAGGACTTCGGCGCCTGGCTGATGACCATCGCCCGCAATCTCGCCACCGATCACTTCAAGGCCGGCCGCACCCGCCTGGAGATGACCACCGAGGACATGGGCCAGCACGACGACAGCACGGAGGGTCCCGAGTCCCTGGTGCTGGCCAGCCTGACCAACGAGATGCTGCTCCAGGCGCTGACAGAGCTCCCGGACGAGCAGCGCGACTGTCTGGTCATGCGGTTCCTGCAAGGCATGAGCATCGCCGAGACCGCCGCCGTCCTCGGCCGCAGCGACGGCGCGGTGAAGCAGCTCCAGCTGCGCGGGGTCCGCAACCTCGCCAAGCTGATGCCCGAAGGGATCAGAAGCTGATGCGCGGGCGACGAATGACCGACGCCGGGGTGGCGCGGAGCACACGTTTCCGGCGGCTCACAGGCGTAACCATCGGCCCCCGCCGCTCGTTGGTCCGGATGTCAACATCGATTCATCCAGCAACAACCATCTCGGCAGGACGGCAGCAATGATCACCGGCTTCGCGGCGCGACGACGCGCAGAGGAGTTCAACTCCCTCGTTGAAAGCTCCTCGAGCGACGAGCTGCTCTCCGCGCGCTACGCCGACGCCCTCGAGCTGATCGGGGCCCTGCGGTCGACGACACCGGCCGCTCCCCGACCCGAGTTCGTCGCGGACCTCCGCCGTCAGCTGATGGTCGAGGCAGCGACGGTGCTGACCCCGACCGCTGCTCGCCTGACCATCACGCCGCGCCGCAACCCGCGCGAGCGCCGGATCGCGATCGCGATCGGCGGATTCGCCGTGGTGAGTGCGACGACGTCGATGGCGATGGCCGCCCAGACCGCTCTCCCCGGCGACACCCTCTACCCCCTCAAGAGGGCGCTGGAGAACGCCAGCACGACGATCCAGATCGACGAGGACGACAAGGGCGCCAGCCTGCTGGAGCACGCTTCGGGTCGCCTCGACGAGGTCAACGAGCTGACCCGCCAGAGCGACGACGCCAACCCCGAGATCGTCGCCGACACCCTGCACGCCTTCGCCGACCAGGCGACCTCGGCCTCCGACCTGATGATCGCGGCCTACGCCGACAAGGGCCAGCAGTCCGACATCGAGGAGCTCCGCACCTTCACGGCGCAGAGCATGGAGGTCCTCAACAACCTCGAGACGCTGGTGCCCGACACGGCACGCGCGGCCCTGATCGAGGCCGCCCAGGTGATCACGCAGATCGACACCGAGGCCATCCGGCTCTGCCCGACCTGCGGCAGCGGCGTCGCTGAGGTGCCTGCGTTCGCGGCCACCTCAGCCGTCGAGGAAATCCTCGCCGACCTGGGCAGCGCCCTGACCGCCTCGGCCGCCCTCCCCGACGCCGAGGCCACTGCCATCACCGGCCAGACGGGTGTCGCTGGGGTACACGAGGGCAAGGGTCCCCGCCACGTGCAGAACGCCGGCGAGCCCGACCCCATCATCGACCTCCCCGGCGACGGCACCGAAGGCACCAACAACGGCGACGGTGGCAACGGACCCGGCGGCAAGGACCACGGCGTGATCCGCGACATCACCGACCAGCTCACGGGCGGCGGCTCAGCCCCTGACCAGGACCAGACCAGCGTCGCCGACCTTCTCGGCAGCGCCGTCGACAACCTGACCGGCGGACTGCTCGGCAACTGACCCGCTTCGGTCGGCTAGGTCGATCAGCGGAAGACGGACTGCCGCTTCATCAGAAGCGAGTAGAGCGTCTGCTGGATCGTCTCGCGCACCTGGTCGGTGACGTCGAAGACCAGCATCGGGTCGTCCGCGGCGCCCTCGTCGTAGTCGTCGGTGCGGATCGGCTCGCCGAACTCCAGCAGCCACTTCGACGGCAGAGGCACGAGTCCGAGCGGTCCCAGCAGCGGGAAGAACGGCGTGATCGGGATATAGGGAACGCCCAGCAGCCGCGCCAGCGACGGGATGTTGCCGACCAGCGGGTAGATCTCCTCGGCGCCCACCACCGCGAGCGGCACGATCGGGACTCCGGTGCGGAGCGCGGCGGACACGAAGCCGCCACGGCCGAAGCGCTGCAGCTTGTAGCGGTCGGCGTAGGGCTTGCCGATGCCCTTGAAGCCCTCAGGCCAGACCCCGACCAGCTCGCCACCGCGCAGCATCCGCTCGGCGTCCTCGTTGCAGGCCAGGGTCGCGCCGCCCTTGCGGGCGAGCGCGCTGACCAGCGGCATGCGGAACACCAGGTCGGCGCCCAGCGGGCGCAGGTTGCGCCCGGTGTGGTCGTGGATCGAGACCATCGTCATCAGCCCGTCGACCGGGACCGTGCCGGAGTGGTTGGAGACGACCAGGGCGCCGCCCTCGGCCGGGATGTTTTCAGCTCCGCGGACGTCGACCCGGAACCACTTCTCGGCGATCGGGCGCAGTGCGGCCATGAAGAAGTGCTGGGTGACCTCCTCGTCGAAGCCGTACTCATCGACGCGGTAGTCGCCGGTGACGCGGCGACGGAGGAACGCCAGGAACGCCGCGAGCTGCGGCTCCCACTGGTCGCCGAACACCTCCATCGCAGCGTGCTGGAACGCGGCGAGCAGCTCACCGGCTGGGATCCCGCCGCGCGGCAGGCGCTCGCGGGTGGCCACCGGCGCGCGCGGCTCGGTCTGCTCCTTGACCTCGGTGGCCGCGATGGGCTCGACGCTCTCCTCCTCGACGACCTCGGGCTCGGGCGCCGGCTTCGGCGCCTTCGCGGGCCGGCTGGGCGGCTTGTTGGGGACGAGGTCGCGGGCAGCGGACGACGGCTGCTTGCCGGTGCCACGGCCCGGACGGCCGCGAGTGCCGATCGGGATGATCTCGGCGTCACCCATGGTGGGTCCCTCCCGGCGTGACGGAGACGAGACCGGCGGCTTCGTCGGGACCGGTCGGCAGGCGCTGAGCGAGCGCGGCCAGGAACTTGTCGGCACGGCCGCCGGTGGGCACCAGGTGGGACCCGAAGTCGGCGAACGCCTCCTCGGTCGTGAAGCTCGGCTCGAACCCGAGCTCGGTGCGCATCCTGGTGGTGTCGACGCCCCGCCCGTAGGTCAGGAACGCCAGCTGCTCGGGTGAGAAGTCGGCGACGCGCGCCGAGCGGAGGATCGAGCCGACGTTGCCGACCGCGAAGGCGGGCAGGGGCACGATCGGCCGCTGCAGGCGGCGTAGGGCCTGCGACAGCATGAGTACGCCGTCGCCGGCCACGTTGAAGGTGCCGGGGCGCTCGGTGACCACCGAGTGATGAAGCACGTCGAAGAGGTCGTCCTCGTGCAGGAACTGCATCCGGGCGTCGAACCCGAGCACCATCGGGATCACCGGCAGCCGGAAGTAGGACGTGAGCGGGCTGGTCACGTGGGAACCGATCACGTTGGCGCAGCGCAGCAGGGTGACCCGGCAGTCGGGGCGCCGGCGGGCGAAGCCGCGCACGTAGCCCTCGATCTCCGCGACGTCCTTGGCGTAGCCGGAGCGCGGAGGCCGGCGCGGCTCCATGTCCTCGGTGAACATCGCCGGGTCGGCGCTGCTGGCGCCGTAGACGGTGGTGGTCGACTTGACCACGAGGTTCTGCACGCTGGGCGCCTTCTGGCAGGCGGCGAGGAGCTGCATCGTCCCGATGACGTTGAGCTCCTTCATGGTGTTGCGCCCGCCGGCGGTGCCGGGCGTGGCGATCACACTCATGTGGACGACGGTGTCGACGTCTTCCTTGGCGATCACCTTGGCGATCACCGGGTTGCGGATGTCGGCGCGCACGAAGGAGACGTCGCCGATGTCGCCCCGGGGCGGGACCACGTCGACGCCGATGACCCGGCTGATCGTGGGGTCGGCAGCGAGCACGCGCGCGAAGCGTCGGCCGAGGTCACGGGAAACCCCGGTGACGAGGACGACCCGGCCCTTGCCGGTGCTACCGCTACTCATGCGCGTGCCCTGGCGCGACGAGGGTTACTTGCCGAGCTTGCGACGCTGGACGCGCGTCTTCTTCAGAAGCTTGCGGTGCTTCTTCTTGGCCATGCGCTTGCGCCGCTTCTTGATGACAGAACCCACAGGTACCTCGCCAAACCTCTCCAACACGCTGAGCCCCCCGGAGAACCCGGAGGACACCCCAGCCTAACGGCCGAGCGGCGACGAGGAGAATCAGGCGAGGGTGAAGTCCGCCATAAGGGCCTCAGCCGGCAACTCAGCCGGCGTTGTAGAAGCTCTTCCGGAGGTACTCGTTCACGTCCTCCTCGAGGACGCGGAAGGACCGGCCGACCCGCAGGGCGGGCAGCTCGCCGCCGTGCACGAGGCGGTAGACGGTCATCTTGGACACACGCATCATCGAGGCAACCTCGGCGATGGTGAGGAACTTGGACTCCGAGAGGTCGCCCGGCTGGTTCGGGGTCATGAAGAGCACCATTCTCTCTGTGCACACGCCACCGGCTTCCCCACCGGTGGTCAGACGGGCACTTCGGTGAGAATAGGGCCTGGAGTGACGCGTGGGGAAGGGGTTGCCCAGGTAAACTTCTGAGACCCCGGCGTGTCGGCTTGACCTGAGCGCCCTCAGGGCCGTGCTCACGGCTGGGGATCGAGGCCGTGCAGCGGGAAGCTGGCCATCCTGGTGGCGTGGACGGCGCGGTCCAGCCACGTGTCGGGGTCGTAGCCCTCGTGCCAGGGCCGGTACGCCGGATCGCGGCCGTCCGTGAGCAGCTCAGGAGCGCTCCGGCCGAGCGTCGACGCGACGTGCTCGCGCCAGGCCCCGGGCGTCTCGGTGGCTGGGTCGAGCGGCCGGCCGGCGACGGCGGCGAGGAGGTGCGTCCAGGCTCGCGGGACGACGTTGACGAGCGCGTAGCCGCCCCCGCCGGTGACCACCCACCGCCCGTTTGCGACCTCGTGGGCGAGGTCGTGCAGGGCGAGGTAGGCGGCGCGCTGTCCGTCGACGCTCAGCATCAGGTGGGCCAGCGGGTCGTCGGCATGGGAGTCACAGCCATGCTGGGTGACCAGCACGTCGGGAGCGAACTCCCGCACCAGGTCGGGTACGACGGCGTGGAAGGCGCGCAGCCACCCGGCGTCGCTCGTGCCGGGTGGGAGGGCCACATTGACTGCAGTGCCCTGGGCGTCGGGACCGCCGATGTCCTCCGGGAACCCGGTGCCCGGGAAGAGGAACTGGCCGGACTCGTGCAGTGAGATGGTCAGCACCCGCGGGTCGTCGTAGAAGATCCCCTCGACGCCGTCGCCGTGGTGCACGTCGACGTCGACGTACGCGACCCGCTGCGCGCCCTGGTCGAGCAGCCACTGGATACCGATGGCGACGTCGTTGTAGATGCAGAATCCGCTCGCCCGGTCGCGCATCGCGTGGTGCAGCCCGCCGGTGATGTTGGCGCTGTGCAGCGACTCGCCGCTCCAGACCTGTCGGAACGCCTCGTAGCTGGCGCCGACGACGTGCGCCGCCGCCTCGTGCATGCCGAGGAAGACCGGGTTGTCGTCGGTGCCGAGACCGAGGTGCTCCTGACCCGGCCCCGGCTGGTGCCCCATCTTCGTGACGGCCTCGATCAGGCGGGCGTCGTGCACGGTGGCGATCAGGTCGTCGTCGGCGATCGGGGCGTCGACCAGGCGGAGCTGCCCCAGGGAGTCACCCAGCAGCCCGAGGGAGTCCGTCAGGCGCATCGTGAGGTCGACCCGGATCGGGGACATCGGATGCTGGGGCCCGAAGTTGTACTCGGTGAGCCGGGAGTCGAAGACGACGGTGCTCGGCCCGCTGCAGGTCATGACCCGTCAACTTACTCGGGGGAGCGCACGAAGCCCGCAATCACCTGGCCGAGCGCCTCGCCGGCGTCCTCTTGGAGGAAGTGGCCGGCGTTGGCGAGGATCGGGTGCTCCAGGCCGGCGGCACCAGGGATGAGCTGCTGCAGGATCGGCGCCATCGCGCCAGAGATCGGGTCGCCGTCGCTGAAGGCGGTGAGGAACGGCTTCTCCCAGCGGGTGAGCACCTCCCAGGCGGCCCGGTTGGCCTCCGCTGCCGGGTCGTCAGGCCGGGTCGGCACCAGGTTCGGCATCGCCCTAGGCCCGGCCTTCGCAGCCTCGTCCGGGAACGGCGCGTCGTACGCAGCCCGGTCGGTGTCGCTGAGGCCGCGCACGCAACCCGCTTCGACGAACCGGCCGATGTCCAGCGTCTCGGCCTTCTCGACGGCGTCGTGGAACATCCACCAGATCTCCGGCATGTCGTGGTCGCCGGTGGGCAGTCCCGTGTTGGCGGCGACCACGCGGGAGAACCGGTCTGGGTGCTCGGCGACCAAGCGCAGCCCGATCAGCCCGCCCCAGTCCTGGCCGACCAGCGTGACGTCACGCAGGTCGAGGTGGTCGAGCACGAGGGCCCGCATCCACTCGACGTGTCGCGCGTAGGAGTGGTCCTGCGTCTGCACGGGTTTGTCGGACCGGCCGAAGCCGACCATGTCCGGCGCCACGGCGCGGATGCCGTCGGCGGTCAGGACGTCGATCACGTGGCGGTAGAGGTAGGACCAGGTCGGCTCGCCGTGCAGCAACAGCACCACCGGCCCGTCCACCGGCCCCGCATCGACGTACGCCATCCGCAGCGAGCCGCCGTCGCCGTCCGGCACCTCGGCGTACGCCGGCTCCCACGGGAAGCCGGTCAACCCGGCGAATCTCTCGTCGGGCGTGCGGTAGGTGTCCAAGGGTCAGGAACCTTCGGCGAGCTCGCGGGACCGATCCCGGGCCGCCTCCATCGCGGCCAGGAAGGCCGCCCGCACCTTGTGGATCTCCAGCTCGCGCAGAGCCGATGCGGTGGTGCCACCGGGCGACGTCACCTGCTCGCGCAGCACGGTCGGATGGGTGCCGGTCTCGCGCAGCATCTTGGCCGAGCCGACCAGGGTCTGGATCACCAGCTCGGTGGCGGTGGTGCGCGGCAGCCCGAGGTGGACGCCGGCCTCGATCATCGACTCGACCACGAAGAAGATGTATGCCGGCCCGGAGCCCGAGATCGCGGTGACGGCATCCTGCTGCCGCTCGGGGATGCGGACGACCCGGCCCACCGACCCCATCAGGGACTCGGCCTCCGCGAGGTGCGCCTCGTCGCAGTGCGACCCGGGCGAGATCGCGGCCATGCCCTCGTCGACTAGCGCGGGCGTGTTGGGCATGACCCGGACCACGGCCACTCCGTCGGGCACCCGCGACTCGATGAAGGCGGTGGTGATGCCGGCGGCCAACGAGACGACGAGCTGCCCCGCGCGCAATGCCGGGGCGATCTCGTCGAGCAGGTCACCCATGTCCTGGGGCTTCACGACGAGGGCCAGGGTGTCGGCCTTGGTGGCCGCCTCCACGTTGGAGACCACGGCGACGCCGTAGCGCTCCTCGAGCTCGGCCGCGCGCTCCGCTCGCTTCTCGCCGACCAGGAGCTGGTCGACCCGGCGGCCGGCGCGCACGAGCCCGGAGAGCAGGGTCTCCCCCATCACTCCCGCGCCGAGGATCGCTGTTTGCTTCACCCGCAAAGGATGACAGGTCGCGCCTTAAGATGCCTGCGTGAAACCTCGGATCTTCCTCGGTTCGTCCGGCCAGCAGGCCGAGTTGCTCGACTCCCTGACCCGCGGTCTCGAGGAGATCGCCGACGTGGAGCCGTGGACCACGACGTTCAACCCGGGCACTTCGACGCTCCAGCGGCTCGTCGACCTCACTCACGAGGTCGACTTCGCGGCGTTCATCTTCGCCGCGGACGACTGGACCACCCACGGTGAGACGCCGGGTCAGGCGTCGCCGCGCGACAACGTGGTGTTCGAGGCCGGCCTGTTCGGCGGAGTGCTCGGCATGCGGCGCACGTTCATCCTGCACGCCAACGGAGCGAAGCTGCCGACCGACCTGCTGGGCCTGACCTGTGTGAGGTACGCCGAGACGACTCCGGAGGAGATCGAGGAGATCAACCAGAAGCTCCGCACCGCGATCGAGGCCGAGGGCCGGCTGGCACAGATCGAGGGGCAGTGGTGGCAGCACTCGCTGACCGCGCGCACCGATGACGAGCCCTCCGCGATCAGCCTGCTGCGGATCTCCCGGGACCGACAGGGCGGGCTGAAGCTCAGCGGAGCCGCATGGGGGGAGGACGGCACGCTGACCTCGCGCTACGCGAGCGAGGCCGCCAGGGAGCTGCGAGACCCGTCCGGCATCTTCTACTTCCACAACGGCGAGCGGCCCCGCCACCCGGGCGCGCCGCAGTTCGACGGCACGGGCGAGATCCGGCTCGAGTCGGTCGACCGGGCCACCGGCTACTGGGTCACGCGGTCGCCCACCGACCCGTCGCTCAACATCCGGACCTCGGGCGTCTACCTGCGCGCGGAGCCCGAGGACGCCGAGGTCATGGACGGCAGCGACCAGGTGCGTCGCGTGGAGCTGATCGCGGCGAAGCTCGCGGACTGGCGCATCATCGCCAACTCGTGACGCCTATTTTTTGGAGATCAGCGACCTGAGGAAGAAGGTCAGGTTCTGCGGGCGCTCGGCCAGCCGGCGCATGAGGTAGCCGTACCACTCCTGGCCGTAGGGAAGGTAGACCCGCATGGTCTCGCCGGCGGCGACCAGCCGGCGCTGTTCCTCGGGCCGGATGCCGTAGAGCATCTGGAACTCGTAGGACCCCTGTGGCCGTCCGTAGCGGCTCGACAGCGACGAGGCGATCTCGATCATCCGCGGGTCGTGGGTGGCGATCATCGGGTAGCCCTGGCCCGCCAGCAGCACCTTGAGGCAGCGCACGTAGGACTTGTCCACCTCGATCCGGTCCTGGAAGGCGACCTCGTCGGGCTCGTTGTAGGCGCCTTTGCACAGCCGCACCCGCGAGCCTTCGTAGGCGAGCGCCCGGCAGTCGGCCTCGGTGCGGTGGAGGTAGGACTGCAGCACCGCGCCGGTCTCCGGGAAGTCCTTGCGCAGGTCGCGCAGGATCGACAGCGTCGAGTCGGTGGTGGTGTGGTCCTCCATGTCGATGGTGACCGTGGTGCCGGCGTTGCGCGCGGCGCGGCAGATGGTGCGGGCGTTCTCGAGCGCGATCTTGTGGCCGCTGTCGGGCAGCGCCTGGCCAATAGCCGAGAGCTTGACCGACACCTCGGCGTACGCGGTCAGCCCCTTGAGCGACAGCTCCCGCAGCAGCTCCGTGTACGCCGTCACGGTGGCCTCGGCCTGGTCGGCGTCGAGCGTGTCCTCACCGAGGAAGTCGAGGGTGGTCCGGAGCCCGTCGTCGAACAGGGCTGCCGTCGCCAGCACCGCCGACTCGGTGGTCTCGCCCGGCACGTAGCTGCGCACGATCCCGGCCGACACCGGCATGCTGCTGACCAGCTTCTTGACGGTCTGGCTGCGGGCCAGGAGGAGCAGGGGTTGGCGCAGCAACGACATGGTCAGAGGCTACGACGAGCGCGGCTCCAGCCGGGCATCAGGGCGTACGCCGCTGCAGGGTCGCGGCACCCAGCCCGACCGCCGCCACCACGAACGCCGCGACGATGCCGATGTCGCCCCAGACCTCGCTCGTGCTGCTCGACCGGGTCAGGTGCTGCATGGCGTCGACGGCGTACGACAGCGGCAGGAGGTCGGAGATCGTGCCGAGCACGTCCGGCATGGCGTCGCGGGGCACCAGCAGCCCGCACAGCAGGATCTGCGGCACCACGAGGGCCGGCATGAACTGCACGGCCTGGAACTCCGTCTGCGCGAACGCCGAGACGAACAGGCCGAGCGTCGCGCCCAGCACGGCGTCGACGATCGCGACCACGGTCAGCAGCCAGACGGGTCCCTCGAGCTCGAGATCGAGCAGGCCGACGCTGACCGCGACGGCCAACGCCGACTGCGCCGCGGCGATCAGCCCGAACGCCAGCGCGTAGCCGAGCAGGAAGTCGAGCTTGCCGGTTGGCATCGCCAGCAGTCGCTCGAGAGTGCCGCTGGAACGTTCGCGCAGGGTGGTCACGCTGGTCACCAGGAACATCACGATGAACGGGAAGATCGCCAGCAGCGCCGGCCCGATCCTGTTGAACACGGGACCGGTGTCCTCGAACATCCACCACAGCAGTGAGATGAGCAGGCACGGCAGCACCAGCAGCATGACCAGCGTGCGGTGGTCGCGCCGGATCTGGGTCAGCACCCGGCCCGTGACGGCGGCCGTGATCCGGAGGCTCATGCCGCGGCCTCAACCAGCGCCAGGAACGCGCCCTCGATGTCGTCGATGCCGGTGCGTTCCTTGAGCGTCTGCGGACTCTCCTGGAAGAGCAGCCGGCCCTCGCGCATCAGCAGCAGGCGGTCGCAGCGCTCCGCCTCGTCCATCACGTGGCTCGACACGATCACGACGGCACCGTCGGCGGCCAGGCGGTGGAAGAGGTCCCACAGGTCGCGACGAAGCACCGGATCGAGACCGACCGTCGGTTCGTCGAGGATCAGGACATCCGGCGTCTTCAGCAGGGCTGCGGCGAGGCTGGCGCGGGAGCGCTGCCCCCCGGAGAGATTGCGGACCACCGAATCGCGGTGGCTGTCGAGGTCGACGGCGGCGATGGCCCGGTCGACCGCCCCCGGGTCGGCGTCGAGCACGCGGGCGAAGAACCGGAGGTTCTCGCTGACGCTGAGGTCGTCGTACACGCTCGGCGCCTGGGTGACGTAGCCGATCCGGTCGCGCAGGCCCTTGCTGCCGGCCGGCTCGCCGAGGACGGTGACGGTGCCGCCGGAGACCTTCTGTACGCCGACCAGCGCGCGCAGGAGCGTCGACTTGCCGCAGCCGGACGGCCCGAGGAGCCCGGTCACCTCGCCTGCCGACACGTCGAGATCGAAGTTGTCCAGCACGGTCCGACTGCCCCGGACGACGGTCAGCCCGGCCACCTCCACCGCGTTATTCATCATATGCTGAATTATGCCCTTTCCCGCCGAAGTGCGCAATGTGGTGGGTCGAAGTCGCGCGAAATGGCGGGTCCAGATGTCACATGTGGACCCGCCATTTCGCGCACTTGGGCGGGAATTTCGCGCACTTCGGCGGGGAATCAGGGCAGCGGGCCCGAGAGGTAGCCCTGGATCACGGGTGCGTACGTCGCCACCACCTGCTCGCTCGGCATCGACGCGAGCGGCTCGACGACGAGCACGTAGCGCATCACGACCAGGCCGATCAGCTGCGAGCCGACGTGCGCCATCCGGCGCTCTGGCTGGTCGAGGCCGAGCGCGATGCCGAGTGGGCCGAACACCATTTTCTGGAAGCCGTCGCGCAACAGCTGCTGCCCGCCGGGGTCGACGATCCCCCGCACCAACGCGAGCAGAGGGAGGCGGGACTCCTCGTCGCCCCAGACGGTGACGAAGATCCGCATCAACCGTTCTCCGGCACCGTCGACGCCACCCTCGACCACCGGCGCCATGGCCTGCCGCGGGTCGACCTTGACCTCGAGCGCCGCCAGGAACAGGTCGCCCTTGGACCCGAAGTAGTGATGGACCAGCGCGGGGTCGACCCCGGCATCCGAGGCGACCGCGCGGACCGAGGTGCCGGCGTACCCATGGGCGGCGAAGCGCTCGCGAGCGGCGGAGAGGATCACGGCCCGGGTGTCGGGCGCCCCTGGCCGCCGGCCGCGCCGCGGAGCGGCGGTCATGGCCCGATCATGGCGTGGTCGCGAAGAAGTGCTCGCGGGCGAACTCCAGCGACTCGCGGAGGTCGGCCTCGCGCTCCTCCTTGGTGTTGCAGCGGCGGGTGTTGATCTCGACCACGATCTCGCCGGCGAACCCGACCTGTGCCAGGTGTCGCAGGAAGACGTCGGCCCCCATCGCCCCGCGGCCGGGCACGAGGTGCTCGTCCTTGGCGGAGCCGGAGCCGTCGGTCAGGTGGATGTGGCGGAGCCGGTCGCCGAGCCGCTCGGCCATCGCCACCGGGTCGTCGGCGGCGATCGCCGCATGCGAGAGGTCGATGGTGGTGTTGGCGTACGACTCCTCCGACGGGTCCCAGCCCGGGGCGTACATCTTCGCGCCGCGCCGCGACGACGCCCGCCAGGGATACATGTTCTCGACGGCGAAGGCGATACCGGTGGAGTTCTCGAGGGCGGCGATGCCGTTGACGAAGTCACGGGCGTAGTCGCGCTGCCACCGAAACGGCGGGTGTACGACGACCACCTCGGCACCCACCGCCGTCGCCATCTCAGCGGACCGCTCGAGCTTGCCCCAAGGTTCGGTGCCCCAGACCCGCTGGGTGAACAACAGGCACGGGGCGTGGATCGCGCTGATCGGCATCGCGTGATGGTCGGAGAGCTGCTTGACCGCGTTGGTCTGCTGCGACAGCGCGTCGATGCCGACCATCACCTCGACGGCGTCGTAGCCGACGCTCGCCGCATAGGTGAAGGCGTGCGCGGTCGACTCGGGGTAGACCGAGGAGCTCGAGAGACCGATCCGGGTCACCATGGGCTCAGTCCTCGTCGCGCACGCTGAGCTTGTCGATGCGCTCGAGGATGACGCCTTCGCGCAGCGCCCAGGGGCAGATCTCGAGCTCCTCGAGGTCGAAGATGTCCATACAGGCCTCGGCAACCAAGGCGCCGGGCACGATCTGGTGGGTCCGACTCGGTGACACCCCAGGCAGGTCGGCGAGGTCGTCGAAGCTCATTGCTACGAGCTTCGGGATCCACTCCCGCAGCTCGCTCAGCACCAGCGTGCGCGGCACCAGCGCACCATCGCCCGACGGGGCGGCGCCGCAGATCCGGGCGAGCGAGCGGAACGTCTTGGAGGTCGCGGCCGCGCGGTCGGGGCTGCCGCCGCGCAGCAGGTTGCCGGCGTCGCGGGCGATCTCGGCGCGGATCCGCTTGCGGATCTTGCGCAGCCCGGCCTCGTCCGGAGGGTCCTCGAAGAAGGAGCGCGCCAGCCGCGCGGCGCCCAGCGGCAGCGACCAGGCGGTGTCGGGACGCTCGTTGGTGCCACCGGCGATCTCCAGCGAGCCGCCGCCGATGTCGAAGACGGCGAGCCGTCCGGCAGACCACCCGAACCAACGGCGTACGGCGAGGAAGGTGAGCCGGGCCTCGTCCTCACCCGTCAGCACCTCGATGTCGACGCCGGTGCGCTTGCGCACGTCCTTGAGCAGGCGGTCGGAGTTGCCGGCGTCGCGCACCGCCGAAGTCGCGAACGGCAGCATGTCCTCGCAGCCCTTGTCCTCGGCGACCAGCAGCGCCTCGGCAACGAAGGCAACCAGGGCGTCGGCACCGGCCTGGGTCACGTTGCCGTCGTCGTCGAGGTGCTCGGCCAGCCGCAGCGGCTGCTTGTGTGAGAACGCCGGCAGGGGAGCCGCCCCGTCGTGGGCGTCCACGACCAGCAAATGGCCGGTGTTGGAACCGATGTCGAGGACGCCGAGGCGCATGGGTCCGACCTACCGGGCTGGCCGTACCCTTGATCGCATGCCCGAAGTCGATCTGGTGTTTCCGCGCGCCTTCGTGGAGTTCGTGAACCCGGCGGACGACAGCGAGGTGATGCGCTGCGACCTCACCTGGCTGACCTCGAGCTTCATGTGCATCTTCGGGCAGGGCTGCCAGGGCATCTACGCCGACTCCCCCGACACCGGCTGCTGCACGCTCGGCGCCCACTTCGCCGACAAGGCCGACGAGAAGCGGGTGGCGGGGTTCGTGGACCAGCTCACTCCGGAGCAGTGGCAGTTCCACCCGGGCCGCCCGGTCAAGAAGAAGGACTGGATCGAAACCGACGACGAGGGCGAGCGCAAGACCCTGGCGATCGAGGTCGACGGCCAGCGCGGCTGCGTGTTCCACAACCGCAGCGACTTCTCGACCGGTGCCGGCTGCGCGCTGCACGGGCTGGCGCTGGAGCAGGGACGCAACCCGTTGGAGACCAAGCCGGACGTCTGCTGGCAGCTGCCGATCCGGCGTACCTTCCGCAACGTGAAGCGGCAGGACGGCACCGCCTACACCGAGGTGTCGATCGGTGAGTACGACCGCCGCGGCTGGGGCGCCGGTGGCCACGACCTCGACTGGTACTGCTCCGGCAACACCGAGGCTCACGTCGCCGTCGAGCCGGTCTACGTCACCCACGAAGCCGAGCTCACCGCGCTCATGGGAGAGCCGGCGTACGCCGAGCTGGTGCGTCACTGCGACGCCCACGTCCGCTCGCGGTCGGCCCTCGCGCTGCACCCTGCCGACCCGAGTTAAAGGTCGCTTCAACTAGGGAGCTCGCGGCGCGACATCTCGATATCAAGAGAAGATGACCCCGCCGTCCCGGGGCGCATCACGGTTGTCGAGAATGTCTGACATGCGCCTTGACCATCTCTCTTTCGCAGCAGGACCGGATGGTCTCGTCAGCACCGCCCAGCGCATCGGGGGACTGCTCGGCCGAGACTTCACCGACGGCGGTGTGCACCCGCGCTTCGGGACCCGCAACATGATCCTGCCCCTTGCCGGACACACCTATCTCGAGATCGTCGAGGTGCTCGACCACCCGGCTTCCGACAAGGCCCCGTTCGGCCAGGCCGTGCGCGCGCGCTCGGCAGCAGGCGGCGGTTGGCTCGGGTGGGTGGTGGCCGTCGACGACATCAGCGTGGTCGAGGCGCGGCTCGGCCGCGAGGCCGCAACCGGTAGCCGGCACCGTCCCGACGGCACCGAGCTGCGCTGGCAGCAGATCGGCATCAACGGGCTGATCGCCGACCCGCAGCTGCCGTTCTTCATCCAGTGGGAAGGCCCGGCCGAGCTGCACCCGTCGGCCGGTGCCGACGGCACGTTCTCCCTTGCCTGCCTGGAGATCGCCGGTGACCCGCAGCGCGTCAGTGAGTGGCTCGGCGAGACCGTCGAGGCGCCGCTCGAGGACGTCAAGGTCGAGTGGGTCGCCCCCCACGGCACCCCCGGCGTGATCGCGGTCCAGGTCCAGACGCCCGACGGGCTCGTACGCATCTGAGCCGGCCGCTCACCGGGGCCGTTCCGAGCCCCAACATCTGGAAGACGCCGGAGACCTACGAGGTCGAGAACCGCGCGGCCGATCCAGACGGCCGGCTGTGGTCGGCGATGGAGTCGTTGGTCTCGTGGGCCGACCAGACGGTGCTCGACCTCGGCTGCGGCACCGGCTTCCATCTCCCCCGCTTCGCGGAGTCCGCCGCGTCGGTGCTCGGCGTCGACCCGCACCCGGATCTGCTGACCCTGGCCCGCCGGCGTACTCGATCGCTCGGCAACGTCCGGTTGATGGCCGGCACGGCCCAGTCGGTTCCGCTGCCGGACCGATCGGTCGACGTCGTCCAGGCCCGCTGGGCCTACTTCTTCGGACCGGGCTGTGAGCCCGGGCTGGCCGAGCTCGACCGGGTCGTACGACGCGGCGGCACCGCCCTGGTGATCGACAACGACGGGTCGCGCTCGACGTTCGGCGCGTGGTTCCGGCGCGGCTATCCCGCACCTGCCGGCGCCCACCGAGATCGAGCGGTTCTGGGCAACGCGTGGGTGGACCCGGACGCCGGTCGACATGGGTTGGCGGTTCGGGTCGCGCGCGGATCTGGAGGACGTGGTCCGGATCGAGTTCAAGCCGAAGGTCGCCGAGGAGATCCTGCGCCACCACGACGGCCTCGAGGTCGACTACGCCGTCAACATCTGGTCGAAGGCGTACTGAGCCTCAGCTGGTGTCGCGCACGGCAAGAGTGGGCGTCAACATCACGCCGGGCCAGACCGTGGTCGGGGTGGCCAGCAGGCCTTCCAGGGCCTTGACGATCTCCACCGCGGCGAGCTCGAGCGGCTGCCGGATGGAGGTGAGGCCGGGCTGCACCACCTGCGCCACCTGGGAGTCGTCGAAGCCGATGACGGAGATGTCGTGGCCGGCCCGGAGCCCGCGGTCGGCGAGCGTGTGGAGCACGCCCATGGCCAGGGTGTCCGAGGCACACACGAACGCCGAGGGCTGCGCCTCGTCGAGGAGTACGGCGCTGGCCTCGCGACCGCTGTGCACGGTGTCCTCGACCCGGCTGGCCATGCCGGTGGTCGACAGACCGCGCGCCTTCATCGCTCTGCTCCAGCCGGCCCGCCGGTCCTCACCGATCCACGCGTCCTTGCGCCAGCCGATCCACGCGACCCGCTGGTGTCCCTTGTCGAGCAGGTGGTTGGTGGCGATCTCGGTGCCGGCCGCGCCGTCGACGTCGACCCAGGGATGGGTCGCGTCCGGGTCGTCCCACGGCCGGCCGAATGCGACGAACGGAGCCCGCCGCTCGCGTAGCCAGGTGGCCTGCGGGTTGCCGAGATAGGTGTCGGTGACCACGAACGCATCGACCGCTGTGGACCGGAGCAGGTCGTCGTAGCCGGTCAGCGGGTCCTGGGCGTCGCCGGCGAAGAGCAGCACGTGGTAGCCGGCCTCGCGCGACGTCTCCACGAGGGAGTGCACGAACCGGTCCATGGCGGCGTTGGCGGTGAACTCCTGCACCGGGCTCATCCGCAGTCCGATCAGGTGTGAGGCCCGGGTCCGGAGGTTGCGGGCGGCCCGGTTGGGCACGTAGCCGAGCTCCGCGATCGCCAGCTGCACCCGCGACAGGGTGTCCGCGCGCAGTAGATCCGGGTTGTTGACGGCGTTGGAGACGGTCTGCCGGGAGACACCGGCGCGCTCCGCGACGTCGGCGAGGGTGGGCGCCGGAGCCGACAGCCTGCCCATGCCGTACCTCCGCTCGTCGCCGATCAGCGCGCCCCTGGATCGTTCCAAACACGAAGCATAACGGCGTACGCCGTGGCGTCAGCGGGTTGGCGGCCCCTTGTCGGTGGAGCCACCTAGCCTCGGCCCATGGCCACCCTGTCCAAGACCAGCAAGCCCCCTCGTCCCGCCTACCGGTGCTCCGAGTGCGGGTGGGAGGCGGCGAAGTGGGTGGGCCGCTGCGGTGAGTGCCAAGCGTGGGGGTCGGTGGCCGAGACCGCTGCTCCGACGATGCGCGCCACCGCGACCCCGGTGACCACTCCGGCGGTGCCGATCGGGCAGGTCTCGGTCGAGGAGTCCCGGTCGCGCAGCTGCGGGGTCCCCGAGCTCGACCGGGTGCTCGGTGGCGGGCTGGTGCCGGGTGCGGCCATCCTGCTCGCCGGCGAGCCCGGCGTCGGCAAGAGCACGCTGCTGCTCGAGGTCGCCTCGCAGACCGCCCGTCGCCAGCACCGCACCCTCTACGTCACCGGTGAGGAGTCCGCCAGCCAGGTGCGGCTGCGCGCCGACCGCACCGATGGCGTGCACGACGAGCTGTTCCTGGCCGCGGAGACCGACCTCGGCGCGATCCTCACCCACATCGAGGAGGTGCGGCCGACCCTGCTGGTCGTCGACTCGATCCAGACCATCGGCGCCCCGGGCATCGAGGGCGTGCCGGGCGGCGTCACCCAGGTCAAGGAGGTCGCGGCCGCGTTGATCCGGGTCGCCAAGACCCGCAACATCACCACCGTGATCGTCGGCCACGTGACCAAGGACGGGTCGATCGCCGGCCCGCGCGTTCTCGAGCACCTCGTCGACGTGGTGCTCCACTTCGAGGGCGACCGCAACTCCCGGTTCCGGATGCTGCGGGCGATCAAGAACCGCTTCGGCCCGGTCGACGAGGTCGGCTGCTTCGACCTGGCCGCCGAGGGCATCACCACGGTGGTCGACCCCACTGGGCTGTTCGTCGAAAACCACCACGGCCGCGTCGCCGGCACCTGTGTCGCGGTCACCATGGAGGGACGCCGGCCGATGCTGGCCGAGGTGCAGGCCCTGGTCACCCCGTCGGCACTCGAGCGTCCGCGGCGTACGACGTCCGGGCTCGACGGCAACCGGATCGCGATGGTCCTCGCCGTCCTGCAACAGCACGCCGGCCTCCGCCTCCACGGGCACGACGTGTTCGCCTCGACCGTCGGCGGCGCCAAGCTCTCCGACCCGGCGACCGATCTCCCGGTGGCGATCGCGCTGGCCTCGGCCACGTTCGTCAGCCCGCTGCCCGAAGGTGTGGTGGCGATGGGCGAGCTCGGGCTGGCCGGCGAGCTGCGCCGGGTCCGCGACCTCCCGCAGCGGATCTCCGAGGCCGCGCGGCTGGGCTTCAAGATGGCGATCGTCCCGGCGCCGCCGGGCGAACGGGGCGTCCGGTCGGAGCGCACCGACCGACAGGTCGACGGCATGCGGGTGGTCGAGGCGCCCGACGTGGTGTCCGCACTCCGGTTGCTCAACCTCGTCCAGCGGACCAAGCACGCGCTCGAAGTGGTCGAGGACAGTTAGACTCCAGGTCGCCCGACAACCGAAAATCTAGGGAGGACCGTGCCAGGCCCCGACCGTACCGAGGAGGCGCTGCGTCTCCGCGAGACCCTGGCCTCCATCGCTCCCGGCACCGCCCTGCGGGACGGCCTCGAACGGATCCTCCGCGGGCGCACCGGCGCCCTGATCGTGCTCGGCAGCGACAAGGTGGTGGAGTCGATCGCCACCGGCGGCTTCACCCTCGACGTCCCCTTCACCGCCACCGGCCTGCGCGAGCTGGCGAAGATGGACGGCGGCATCATCGTCGACAGCGACATCACCCGGATCAGCCGGGCCGCCGTACACCTGATGCCCGACCACACGATCCCGTCGGAAGAGACCGGCACCCGCCACCGCACCGCGGAGCGGGTCGCCAAGCAGACCGGCTTCCCGGTGATCTCGGTGTCGCAGTCGATGCAGATCATCGCCGCCTACGTCGGCGAGACCCGGCACGTGCTCGAGGACTCCGCCCAGATCCTGTCCCGCGCCAACCAGGCGCTGGCCACCCTCGAGCGCTACAAGCAGCGGCTCGACGAGGTCTCGAGCACCCTGTCCGCGCTGGAGATCGAGGACCTGGTCACCGTGCGCGACGTGGCCGTGGTCGCCCAGCGGCTGGAGATGGTCACCCGGATCGCTCGGGAGATCGAGGACTACGTGCTCGAGCTCGGCACCGACGGCCGGCTGCTCTCGTTGCAGCTCGAGGAGCTGATCACCGGCGTCGAGGACGAGCGCGAGCTGGTGATCCGCGACTACGTGCCCACGGGAGGGCGCCGCAAGTCGCCAGAGGCGCTGCTCGCGCGGCTCGAGGCGCTCTCGGCCACCGAGCTGGTCGACCCGGCCGCGGCTGCCCGAGCGCTCGGCATCGGCACCGGCGACCACCTCGACGGTGCGGTCACTCCGCGCGGGTTCCGGCTGCTGGCCAAGGTGCAGCGCCTGCCCTCGCCCGTCGTCGACCGGCTGGTGGAGCACTTCGGCACGATGCAGAAGCTGCTGTCGGCCGGCGTCGAGGACCTCCAGGCCGTCGACGGCGTCGGCGAGCTGCGGGCTCGCAGCGTCCGCGAGGGCCTGACCCGGCTGGCCGAGTCCACGATCCTGGAGCGCTACGTCTAGGGGCCTTAGTTCTCTCGGCCCGGGTTCTGGTTCTTGTTCTTGTTCTTGTCCGGCTTCGGCGTCTCGGTGATCACCTCGGGCGTGCGGCGCCGCGAGCCGGAACTGCACCTCGGCCGGCTCGCCACCCAGCGGAGCGGCGGCCACGTGGTAGTAGCCGGGCAGGGCCCAGCCCGTCATCCGGGTGCAGCCCGTGTCGGACCGGCGACCGTTCCAGATCACGCCGACCTTCGTGGTGAAGTCCTGACGAACGACGACGTCCTTGACCGGGACCGACCGCGGGCACTGCCGGCTGGCCCAGATGTCGTCGGATCCGGAGGTCACCTTCAGGGTCACGTGCATCGAGGACACCTGCCAGGTGCAGGCCTCCGCGACCCGGGTGCGCAGCTCGAGCACGATCAGCACGTCGCGCCCGGCGACGGCCTGCTCGACCACCGGCTCGACCAGGATGTCTCCCTCGGTGCAGGCACCCGTGGGCTCGGGCAGGGGCGTGCTCGTCGGGGTAGCGGGCGGCTTGTTCTTCTTCTTCCTTTTCTTGCCAGTGGTCGGGTCGTCGCTCGGCGAGGACAGCGGGGTGCCGGCCACCTGCTCGGCGAGGCCGTCGGGGTCGTCGCCCGAGCCGTCGCTCCCCCCACGCAGCACGCCGGCGAGCATCACGACCATCGCCGCGGCCAGGCCCAGGACGAAGAGCCGACGCCGCCAGTACACCGCTGGCGACAGCGGCCCACGGGTCATCGACGTCATGTGCGAACGCTAGTTCTCAGCCCTCGCCCAGATGGGGGTGCCACTCCGTGCGAGGGTGGGACCCGTGGAGCTGCAGGAGCGCATCCTCGACTGGTACGCCGACCACGCCCGGGACCTCCCGTGGCGTGGCGCCGCGGCCTCACCGTGGTCGGTGATGGTCTCCGAGTTCATGCTCCAGCAGACGCCGGTCGCCCGGGTGCTGCCGGTCCACGAGGCCTGGCTGGAGCGCTGGCCGACGCCCGCGAGCCTGGCCGCCGAGAGCACGGGCGAGGCAGTCCGGATGTGGGGTCGGCTGGGCTATCCGAGGCGCGCGCTGCGCCTGCACGCGGCGGCGGTGGCGATCACCGAGCACCACGGCGGCGAGGTGCCGTCGGCGTACGACGACCTGATCGCCCTGCCCGGAGTCGGCGACTACACGGCGGCCGCGATCGCGAGCTTTGCCTACGGGCGCCGGCACGTCGTGCTCGACACCAACGTGCGGCGGGTCCTGGCCCGGATGGTCTCAGGAGTCGAGTTCCCGTCGCGATCGGTCACCGCGGCCGAGAGGGCGCAGGCTGCCGAGCTGGTGCCCGAAGACGACGCGACCGCGGCTGGCTGGGCGATCGCGGTGATGGAGCTCGGCGCTCTCGTCTGCACCGCCGCGAAGCCGCACTGCGCTCGCTGCCCGGTCGCCGACCTGTGCGCCTGGCGGCTGGCCGGCCATCCGGCGTACGACGGCCCGCCGCGGGTCGCCCAGACCTGGGCCGGCACCGACCGCCAGTGCCGGGGTCGGCTGCTCGGCGTGCTGCGCGACGCGGACGGGCCCGTGCATCGCAGCCGCCTCGACGCGGTCTGGTCCGACGAGCCGCAACGGGTGAGGTGCCTGGCCAGCCTCGTGGTCGACCGGCTGGTCGTGCAGGTGACCTACGCGACCTACGCGCTGCCCTGACTCTCATCGGCCGCTCCGGCCGTCGCCGCCAGCAGCTCGGCAGGCAGCTGCCAGCCGGCCCGGGCCGTGTCCGCCAGGGCGCCGTCCAGCCGTCTCGACCACCCTGTCGAGGGTGGTGGCCATCGCGGCCGCCGTACGCGGGGTGTGGAAGGGCCACTTGTTCTCCGGCTGGACGGCCGCGAGCAGCGCGTCGAGCTGGGCGCGGCGCTCGGGCCCGAGCGGCTCGGGCTTGTGGGTGCCGGCCAGCGGGTCGATCTGCTCGAGCAGGCCGAGGTCGAGCAGGGTCTCGAAGTCGTCCTCGGTGGTGCGCTCGAAGATCTGCATCAGATAGCTGCGCAGCTTCCGCTCCGGCAGGTCCAGCGCCACCAGCGCCCGCAGCGCCACCGCTGTCGGCTCGCGCGCCGGGCGGAAGCTCACCTTGGACCCCGACTCGAGGATGTTGACCCATTTGCGGACGAACTCCTCCCCCGACCACGACTCGTAGTGGAGCAGCCGGGCCCACTCGCCCTTGCCGCCTTCACCCGCGGGGATCGCCTGCTGGGCCGCGTCGTGTACGTCGTGGAGGGTCAACCAGCGGTCCATCCGCGGTCGCATCCCCGACTTGCCCTCGCAGTGACCGTGGAAGTAGTAACCGTTGAGTGGCTGGTCGATCAGCCCGAGCACCTGCAACAGCGTGAGCTCCTCGGTCTCGAGCATCCGCTTGAAATGGGTGACCTTCTGGCCCGGCCACTTCTTGCGGGCCACCGCCTCGAGCGGGTTGGCCCGCACGTTGCCCTGCTCTGGCGGCAGGGCGGCGAGCACCTGCCGGTCGACCAGGAGGCACTCGTCACCGTCGATGTGGAAGATCCACTCGGCCCAGTCGAACGGTGCCAGCAACACCTTGGCCACGTTGGCGTTGATCCGCTGCCGAGCGTTGAGCTGCCTGGGTCGCTTGCCGTGCCACCAGTCGGGCCCGGCCGCGATCGCGGTCACCTGCGGGTTCGAGTTCAGCTTGGCCGTGAGCTTCGCGTCGGCATCGTCGACGAACAGGAACATGTGGTCGACCCCGCCGGCCAGGTTGCGGGCAACGAACTCCTGCAACCCGGCGGCGTTGTCCTTGACCGTGCTCGCCGTGAACAGCATGGGCGCGAGCCTAGATGACGTCGGCATCCCACCTTAAGGTGGTAACCCATCGCTTCTGGGGTGTTGCAACGGCCCGGAAGCGCAGGCATCCCAGCTCATGCTGGGATCCCTGCACCGTGAGGCCTCAGCCGGCGTGACCCTCCGCACTACCCGGCTCGCCACCGGTGGACTTGGGCACGTCACGCGGGCCCTCGGGCTCCTCGATGACGGGCCCCGCATCGGCGCCCACCTCGGCCGTCTCGAACGGCGGGAGGTCGGGCATCTGACCGACCTTCTGGCCGACGAACGTGAACGTCGCCTCGGCACCTTCGCCCTCGACATCGACCACCACGATCTGGCCGGGGCCGACCTCGCCGAAGAGCATCTTCTCGGAGAGGACGTCCTCGATCTCGCGCTGGATGGTCCGGCGCAGAGGACGCGCACCGAGCACCGGGTCGAAGCCGCGCTCGGCCAGGAGGTTCTTGGCCGGCTGGGTCAGCTCGAGCGACATGTCGCGGTCCTTGAGCCGGAGCTCGACCCCCGCGATCATGTTGTCGACCATGTGCACGATCTGTTCCTGCGTCAGCGGCGGGAACACGATGATCTCGTCGACCCGGTTGAGGAACTCGGGACGGAAGTGCTGCTTGAGCTCGTCCTTGACCTTGCCCTTCATCCGCTCGTAGGAGCCCTCGCCGCTCTGCTGGAAGCCGAGGTTGACGCCCTTCGAGATGTCCTTGGTGCCGAGGTTGGTGGTCATGATGATGACCGTGTTCTTGAAGTCCACGACTCGACCCTGGGAGTCGGTCAGGCGACCTTCCTCCAGGATCTGCAGCAGGCTGTTGAAGATGTCGGGGTGGGCCTTCTCGACCTCGTCGAACAGCACCACCGAGAACGGCTTGCGCCGCACCTTCTCGGTCAGCTGACCGCCCTCTTCGTAGCCGACGTAGCCAGGAGGCGAGCCGAACAGCCGCGAGACCGTGTGCTTCTCGCTGAACTCGCTCATGTCGAGCTGGATCAGCGCGTCCTCGTCGCCGAACAGGAACTCCGCCAGCGTCTTGGACAGCCAGGTCTTACCGACACCGGACGGGCCGGCGAAGATGAACGAGCCGCCGGGACGCTTCGGGTCCTTCATGCCGGCACGAGTACGCCGGATCGCCCGCGAGATGGCCTTGACGGCCTCCTCCTGGCCGATGACCCGCTTGTGCAGCTCGTCCTCCATGTTGAGCAGTCGGGTCGACTCCTCCTCGGAGAGCTTCACGATCGGGATACCGGTCGCCACGGCGAGCACCTCGGCGATCAGCTCCTCGTCGACCTCGGCGACCTCGTCCATGTCGCCCGCGCGCCACTGCTTCTCGCGCTCGGACTTCTTGAGGATGAGCTGCTTCTCCTCGTCACGCAGACGAGCGGCGGCCTCGAAGTCCTGACCGTCGATGGCGGCCTCCTTGCGGGCCCGCACCTCGCCGATCTTGTCGTCGTACTCACGCAGGTCGGCGGGGGCGGTCATCCGACGGATCCTCAGCCGCGAGCCGGCCTCGTCGATCAGGTCGATCGCCTTGTCGGGCAGGAAGCGGTCGGAGATGTAGCGGTCGGCCAGGGTGGCGGCCGAGACCAGGGCCTCGTCGGTGATCGTGACGCGGTGGTGCGCCTCGTAGCGATCGCGCAGCCCCTTGAGCATCTCGATCGTGTGGGCGATCGACGGCTCGGCGACCTGGATCGGCTGGAAGCGGCGCTCCAGCGCGGCGTCCTTCTCGAGGTACTTGCGGTACTCGTCGAGCGTGGTCGCACCGATGGTCTGCAGCTCGCCACGCGCCAGCATCGGCTTGAGGATGCTGGCGGCGTCGATCGCGCCCTCGGCCGCGCCGGCACCGACGAGGGTGTGGATCTCGTCGATGAACAGCACGATGTCGCCCCGGGTGCGGATCTCCTTGAGCACCTTCTTCAGGCGCTCCTCGAAGTCACCGCGGTAGCGCGAGCCGGCGACCAGCGCGCCCAGGTCGAGCGTGTAGATCTGCTTGTCCTTGAGCGTCTCGGGCACGTTGCCCTTGACGATGTCCTGGGCCAGACCTTCGACGATCGTGGTCTTGCCGACGCCGGGCTCACCGATCAGGACGGGATTGTTCTTCGTACGCCGCGAGAGGATCTGCATGACCCGCTCGATCTCCTGCTCGCGCCCGATGACTGGGTCGAGCTTGCCCTCGCGAGCGTCCTGGGTCAGGTTGCGGCCGAACTGGTCGAGCACCAGCGACGACGACGGCGCGTCGCCACCCTGGCCCTGGGCGGCCGCGGACGCGGTCGACTCCTTGCCCTGGAAGCCCGAGAGCAGCTGGATGACCTGCTGGCGGACCCGGTTGAGGTCGGCGCCCAGCTTCTGCAGCACCTGGGCGGCAACGCCCTCGCCCTCGCGGATCAGGCCGAGCAGGATGTGCTCGGTGCCGATGTAGGAGTGGCCGAGCTGCAGCGCCTCGCGCAGGGACAGCTCGAGCACCTTCTTGGCGCGCGGGGTGAAGGGGATGTGGCCGCTCGGCGCCTGCTGGCCCTGGCCGATGATCTCCTCGACCTGGGCGCGGACGGCTTCGAGCGAGATGTCGAGGCTCTCGAGGGCCTTGGCCGCGACGCCTTCGCCCTCGTGGATGAGGCCGAGCAGGATGTGCTCGGTGCCGATGTAGTTGTGGGAGAGCATGCGGGCCTCTTCTTGGGCCAGCACGACCACCCGTCGGGCTCGGTCTGTGAACCGCTCGAACATGCGCATCGCTCCTGAAACTTTTGGGGTCCTCCCGACCATGTGCGGACGGCGAGGCTCATGGGGTTCAACCCCTGCACCAGCCTACGCGTTCCCCAGGAAGCCCATAGCGCGTCCGCTAATAGCGAACGCGGGAGCGATCCTCCGGCTCAGTTGGCCTTGTCGAACGCGTCCCGTACATCGCCGGGGATCCGGCCGCGGTCGGGCACCTTGAAGCCGTTGGAGCGGGCCCAGTCGCGGACCTCGCGCGCGGTCGGGCCCATGTTGGTCTTGGTCGTGGCCCGGCGGCCGCGGCTGCCGGTGACCTTGCGTCCGTGGCCGACATAGCTGCCCAGCGCGTCACGCAGGGCGGCGGCGTTCTTCTTGTTCAGGTCGATCTCGTAGGTCGCGCCGTCAAGACCGAAGCTCACGGTCTCCACCGCATCGCTTCCGTCGATGTCGTCGACAAGAATGATGTTGACCTTCTGAGCCATGTATAGACCTCGATATCCGATATAGGTGGACAGCGCGACGATCATTACACCCGCGTAGTGAAAAGGGAAATTAAGATTCCGGTTTACGAGTTGCGGGTAAAGACCATTTCCAGGCCCTTGAGGGTGAGCCACGGGGAATGCGCGGTAAAGCATCTGACATTCGTCGAGCAACAGTCCGGCGAGATATCCGGTGGCAATCACGTTCACCTGCTCGGCCGGTACGCCGAGCTCTTCGGTCATCCGGGCCACGATGCCCTCCACCTGGCTGGCCACGCCGAAGACCATCCCGGACTGCAGCGCCTCAACGGTGTTCTTCGCGATCACCGTCCGCGGCCGCAGCAGCTCCACCTTGCGCAGCTGCGCCCCACGGCGCCCGAGCGCTTCGAGCGATATCTCTATCCCGGGGGCAATCGCACCGCCGATGTACTGGCCCTTTTCGCTGACCACGTCGAACGTCGTCGCGGTGCCACCGAAATCGACAACGATGGCCGGTCCACCGTAGATAGTCGCCGCCGCGAGCGCATTGATGATCCGGTCGCTGCCGACCTCGCGCGGATTGTCCATCAATATCGGTACTCCGGTGCGCACTCCGGGTTCGACGACGACGTGCGGAACGTCGGGGAAATGCTGGAGCAGCATGTCGCGCCATTCGTGCAGCACGGCCGGGACTGTCGCGCAGACCGCGACCCCCTCGATCTTGGCGAGCTCATCACCGACGAGGCCGCGGATCAGCACCGCCCACTCGTCGGCGGTACGCCGATCGTCGGTCGCGACCCGCCAGTCGGCCGACACCTCGCCCTCGGAGATCAGACCGAGCACGGTGTGCGCGTTGCCGATGTCGGCAGCCAGGAGACTCATCGGTCCTGCAGATCCATGCCGATGTCGAAGACCTTGACCGAGTGGGTCAGCGCCCCGACCGAGATGAAGTCGACACCGGTGGCGCCGACCTCGCGGGCGCGCTCGATGGTCAGCCCGCCCGAGGCCTCGAGCGTGGCCCGGCCGTCCGTGATGTGCGACCGCCTCGGCCATGGTCTCGGCGGACATGTTGTCGAGCAGGATCTCGGTGCAGCCCGCGTCGAGCAGCTCGCGCAGCTGCTCGAGGTCGGTCACCTCGACCTCGACCCGCAGCTCCGGGTACGCCGCACGCACGGCCTCGTAGGCCGGCACCACCCCGCCCGCGGCGATCACGTGGTTGTCCTTGACCATGGCCCGGTCGACGAGGCTGAACCGGTGGTTGACCCCGCCGCCGCAGCGGACGGCGTACTTCTGGAGAGCGCGGAAGCCGGGCAGGGTCTTGCGGGTGTCGAGCACCCGGGCGTTGGTGCCGTCGAGAGCGTCGACCCAGGCCGCCGTGGCGGTCGCCACCCCGGACAGATGACAGGCGAAGTTGAGGGCGGTGCGCTCGGCGGTGAGGAGCCCGCGGGTCGGGCCCTCGACCCGCAACACGATGTCGCCCGCATCCACCCGGGACCCGTCGGAACGGCGGTCGGTGACCTTGACGTCGTCGCCCATGACGCAGTGGAAGACCATCGCCGCGACGCCCAGGCCCGCAACGACACCGGGCTCACGCGCGCCGAAGTCGGCCACGCCGCGAGCATCGGTCGGGATGGTGGCCGCACTGGTCACGTCGAGCGCCGCCGCCGGGCAGGTCCTCATCGAGGGCCTCGTTGATCTCCTCGTAGATCGCCGCAGCGTCGAGGCCGGCGTCCGTGAGCTCGGCGATGAGATCGGTGGGCAGGGCGTCGTACGGCGTCACCCGGCTGCTCCGTCCGTGGCCGGCGACGGGCGGAACGTGGTGGTGGTCGCGCCGTCGGACATCACCGTGTCGAAGTGGCCGGCGAAGTCGGCATCGTCGCGATCGGGGAAATCGTCGCGCCAGTGCGAACCGCGGGTCTCCTCGCGGAGCGTCGCGGCGTCGGTCAGCGCGTCGCTGATGGTGAGCAGGTTGGTCGTCTCCCACGACTCCAGGTCGACCGCGAAGGCCTGGGTCGCCCCCAGCTTGTCGAGCAGTTCCGCCGCCTCGGACAGGCCCTCGGCGTTGCGCAGCACCCCGACCCGCGAGGTCATCACTTCCTGGAGGTCGCGGCGTACCTGCCCCGACACCAGTCCCTCGGTGCGCCCGTCGGCAACGGGCTCCGACCAGGCCCGCAGCTCACCGGGGAGCACGGCCGCGATCCGGCGGGAGAAGACCAGCCCCTCGAGCAGGGAGTTGGAGGCGAGTCGGTTGGCGCCGTGGACGCCGGAGCAGGCCACCTCGCCGGTGGCGTAGAGGCCTGGCAGGTTGGATCGCCCATGCAGGTCGGTGCGCACGCCACCGGATGCGTAGTGGCAGGCGGGGGCGACCGGCAGCAGGTCGGTGACCGGGTCGACCCCGTGCGAGCGGGCCGTGGCGAGGATGGTCGGGAAGCGCTTCTCCCAGAACGCCGCGCCGAGGTGCCTCGCGTCGAGCCACATGTGCGGGTGTCCGGTCTCGTTCATCCGCCGAGTGATCGCCTTGGCGACCACGTCGCGGGGAGCAAGGTCGGCCAGCTCGTGCTCGCCCTGCATGAACCGGTTGCCCTCGAAGTCGACCAGCACCGCGCCTTCACCGCGAACGGCCTCGGAGATCAGCGGCTGCTGACCGTGCGACTCGGGACCGAGGTACATCACGGTCGGGTGGAACTGAACGAACTCCAGGTCGCGCAGCGTGGCTCCGGCCCGTAGCGCCAGGGCCATCCCGTCGCCGGTGGACACCGCCGGGTTCGTCGTCTGGGAGAAGACCTGGCCGAGCCCCCCGGAAGCGAGTACGACGGCGCGGCAGAGCACGGCGCCCACTCCGTCGCGCTGGCCCTCCCCCATCACGTGCAGGGTGACGCCCGCGACTCCGCCGTCCGCGGCGAGCAGCACGTCGACGGCCAGAGCGTGCTCGATGACCTCGATCTCGGGGGCGGCGGCGACCGCCGCGATCAGCGCCCGCTGGATCTCGGCGCCGGTGGCGTCGCCGCCCGCGTGGACGATCCGGTCGCGGAGATGGCCACCTTCGCGGGTGAGTGAGATGACGCCGTCGTCGTCGTGGTCGAAGTTGGTGCCGAGCGCGATCAGCTCGCGCACCGCCTCGGGACCTTCGTTGACGAGGACGCGTACGGCGTCGAGGTCGCAGGCGCCCGCCCCCGCGACCAGGGTGTCGGTCTCGTGCTGGTCCGGGGTGTCACCAGGGCCGAGGGCCGCCGCGATACCGCCCTGTGCCCACTGCGTCGAGCCCGCGGACAGCACGTCCTTGGTGACGACGAGGACCTTGTCGACAGCATCCTTGAGCCGCAGCGCCGCGGTCAGGCCGGCGATGCCCGACCCGATGATGACCACGTCGGCCCGGGTGCTCCACCCGGGATCGGGTGCGGTCAGACGCCCGGGAACCCGGCGCGCCGATGCGTCGTACATCCCAGGAGGCTAGCGGGCGGTCAGATCGCCACGAACCAGCCCGGGACCGTCGAAGGTCTCGGCCGGGTCGTAGCCGGTCGCCAGGATCTTGTTGTCAGCGTCGACGAAGACCACGTGCGGCTGGAACTCCTTGGCCTCGGCCGTCTCCATCTGGCCGTAGCCGATCAGGATCACGATGTCGCCGGGGTGCACGAGGCGGGCGGCGGCGCCGTTGATGCCGATCACGCCGCTGCCGCGCTCGCCCGCGATCGTGTAGGTCTCGATGCGTGCGCCGTTGGTGACGTCGACGATGTGGACCAGCTCGCCGGGCAGCAGGTCGGCCGCCTCGAGCAGGTCCTCGTCAACGGTCACGGACCCGACGTAGTGGAGGTCCGCCTGGGTCACGGTGGCCCGGTGGATCTTGCTCTTCATCATGGTGCGGAGCATCAGTTGTTCCCTCCGATGGTGATGGCCACGTTGTCGATCAGGCGGGTCGTACCCACCCGAGCGGCGATCAGGATCCGGGCGTCGGCGCCCGGAAGGATGGTGGAGTCATCGGGCAGGTCGCCCAGTTCCGGGGTAGTGATCGCCAGGTAGTCGAGGTCGACACCGACCGAGGCCCGCAGCTCGGTGCGGGCAGCATCGAGTGCCGCTTCGACGCCGTGCTTGGCCGCCCGCTGGGCCGCACGCAGGGTGCGGCTGAGGGTCAGCGCCTGCCGACGCTGCTCCTCGTCGAGGTAGGCATTGCGACTCGACAAGGCCAGCCCGTCGGAGTCGCGCTCGGTCTCGGCGCCGACCACCTCGACCTGGAGGCAGAGGTCGGCGACCATGCGCCGGATCAGCACCAGCTGCTGGTAGTCCTTCTGGCCGAAGATCGCGACGTCGGGCCGGACCAGGCCGAACAGCTTGGCAACGACGGTGAGTACGCCGCTGAAGTGCCCGGGCCGGGTCCTTCCCTCGAGGATCATCCGCCAACGGTCCCGGCTCGACGGTGACCTGCGGGAGCCCGCCGGGGTAGACCTCGTCGACGCCGGGAGCGAAGACGATGTCGACGCCCTCGCGCTCGCAGAGCTTGAGGTCGGCTTCAAGGGTGCGCGGGTAGCGCTCGAGGTCCTCACCCGCGCCGAACTGGAGCGGGTTGACGAAGATCGACACCACGACGGGGCCGTCGGCGACGTGCTCGCGGGCCAGCCGCATCAAGCCGGCGTGGCCCTCGTGCAGGGCGCCCATCGTGGGCACGAAGCCCACGCGCTCACCCCGCCCGCGGCGTTCGGCGAGCAGGTCGGACAGCTCGGCGCGGGTGTGCGCCAGCAGGGGTGTGGTCATCGGACCCACCGGGGCTGGACCGCTGCCGCCGCGAGCGCCTCGTTGAGCACCTCGTTGATCTTCAGCGCCCGGATCGGCAGCACCCGGCCGTCGGTCACGGCGCGGCCGAGGCTGGCCCGCGCCAGGGCGACGTACGACGGCATGGTGGTCGGGGCCTTGCTCGCGATCTCGGCGAGGTGGGCGCGGACGGTGTTGACGTCGCCGCGGACGATCGGGCCGGTCAGGGCGGCGTCGCCCAGGTCGAGCGCGTTGTCGAGGGCGGCGGTGAGCAGCGGACGCAGGGTGGCGGCCGGGTCCTCGGCGCCGGCCGCGCTCAGCAGCTCCATCGCCTCGGTGACCAGGGTGACCAGGTGGTTGGCGCCGTGGGCAAGACCGGCGTGGTAGAGCGTGCGCATCTCCTCGGGCACCCAGCTGGCGCGCCCGCCGAGGTCGGCGACGAGCTGCTCGGCGACCTCGCGCTCATCGTCGCCGGCGGTCAGACCGAAGACGCAGCCGCTGAGGCGGTCGAGGTCGATGGCCGTGCCGGTGAAGGTCATGGCGGGGTGCAGCGCGATCGCGCGGGCGCCGACGGCGATCGCCGGCTCCAGGACCGCGAGGCCGTGGCGGCCCGAGGTGTGGACGACGTACTGGCCCTCGCGGATCACACCGCTCGCGGTCAGCACCGAGACGACGTTGGCGAGCATGTCGTCGGGGACGGTGAGCAGCAGCAGGTCTGCCGCGCGCGCCACGGCGGTGGGCTTGTCGATGGTGGCGCCGGGGATCAGGGCCGCAATGCGGTCCCGGGAAGCATCGGACTCGCCGGCGGCAGCCACGATGTGGTGTCCCGCGGCGCCGAGCTTGGCGGCCAGTACGGCGCCCACTCGACCCGCGCCGATCACGCCCACGCTGAAGCGCTGTGTCATTTGCTCGAACCTTTCGTTCCAGTCCCGCCGACCACCCGCTCTCGCGGGTCGGTATGGGTACCGGACGTGTGCTCGTTGGTTGTTCCTGTACTCGGATCAACAGCAAGCGTAGGGCGCGGCTTCCCGGTTGGGAACGGAATGTGAAGTGACGCACCCGACACCCAACAGAGCGCGAGTCGGCGCGTCGTGCCGGACTTTGCGCCGACTCGACGTGTTTCAGGCCCGACTTTGCGCCGACTCGGCCGCTTAGCCGACCTGGAGGGGGCGGGGAGCCCGAGGCAGCCAGGTCTGGGTGACGTGGTCGACGATGTGCACGCCCGCCGGAGCGTGGATCTCGTGTACGCCGGGGAGCACCGTGCCCTCCTGGAGGGCGTTGAAGACCTCCCACTCGCGGCGCTTGCGCTTGTTGCGCCACGAGGTGGCGAACGAGGCGGGATCGGTCCAGTGGGCGAACTCGTCGCCGTCGAGGTACTTCAGCTCCACACAGAGCCCCTGTGGGAGCCCGATCGAGCGGCACCGCTCCGGTGTGGTGCGGATCTCCCACTCGAAGGCCTTGGTGTAGACGAAGTCCGGGCCGATCGGGAAGCCCCACTCCTCGGCGTTGCGCAGGCCGAGGTCGAGGTAGCCGTGCGCGTCGCCGTCGAGGTAGAGGCCGTGCCGCGGCACCCGGATGATCGACTGCACGTCGCCCACCTGCCAGCCGAGGTCGGCGATCGAGACCTCGCCCTCCGTGGTCAGCACCATGTCGCCGTCCCATTTCCAGGAGTAGCGGGTGGCGACCTGGGCGAAGCACCAGTTGTAGAAGTACGACAGCGAGTGCACCGACAGCTCGTGGACGCCGCGGTGCTCGGCGCCGGCGCGCGCGACCTGGAAGGGGTACGACGTCACGGTCAGCTTGTCGGCGTGGCCCGCCTTCTCGGCGGTCTCCCGGGCGACGTCGGGCGTGCCGTCGGTGGAGCCGTTGTCGACGAGCAGCACGTTGTCGCAGGCACGGAGGAGCGGCGGCAGCACGAACGGCAGCGAGGGCGCCTCGTCCTTGACCCGCAACACCGCGGTGGTGCCGGCGTGCAGCCGCCCCTTCGTCCAGGGCCAGACGACGTCGTAGTCGGTGTGGCCCTCGAGGTTGCTGATGCCGGTCGGACCGGAGTGTGCGGTCACCGCTCGCGACCGGTCATCCGGCGCAGCGCCCGGCGTGCCTTCGGAGGCACCATCGCGCGGACGCCGTGCGGCAGCTTGTCGGCGGCGCGCACCTCGACGGCCGAGCCGGGACCCGGCTTCGGGCCGCCCTTGGCCGCGCGCTTGGTCTGCTGCTCTGCGGCCACGACCGAGGAGCGCGAGATCGCCTCCGACTCGGCGTAGAGGTCGACGTAGGCCTCTCGCAGCTGGTCGAGGGTCGCGTGCACCTCGTCGGTGTCGCCGCCCGGCTCGGCCAGCTTGTTGAGCTCGCCCCAGGTGGAGGCGGTCAGCTCGTGCAGCCGCGGAGGGAGGTTGAGGTCGTCGAGGCTCTGCGTCATCCGGCGCAGCGAGGGGTCGACGAACCGGTGGCCGTCGCGGATCTGCTCACTCTTCGCATGCAGCACGTTCTGGAGCTCGAGCTGCTCCCCCACCGCCATGGTGACCTTGGTCCAGTCGTCGAGCAGGTCGGCGTAGCGCACGAACACCCGGCCGCCGTCGGCCACCGACTCGCGGGTCGCCCGCTCGGTGTGCAGGAGCATGTTGAGCCACGACGCCGTGAGATGCGCGGCGCCGAGCTTGTTGGCGTAGTAGGTCTGCTTGCTGCCGACCACCTCGGCCGGCGGGCGCAGCATCGTCGCGAAGACCGGAGTGGCGCCCACCCGGATCGCGGCGACCCGCCACAGCGACAGGAACCAGCTCAGCCGCGGGTCCTTGACCACCAGCTCGGAGCCCTCGGCGAAGTGGCCGTCCAGCCACTCGGCGGTCTTGATCCGCTCCGGCTCTCGCGTTGCGATCCGGCCGGCCTCGAACCACGCGTCGGGTCGCGCGTCGCTGACCTGGACCACTGCCTCCTTGAGCAGCCGGTCATGGTGGTCGACCACCCAGCGCGGCTCTCCGAAACCCTTGGGGTTCGACGCGTCGGCGGCGACCTCGGGCTGCGGCACGTGCAGGCCGAGGATCTGCATCAACCCGGCCATGGTGCTGGTGCCGCTGCGCCCGGCGCCCGCGACGAACAACACCTTGCGGGGGTAGTCCTCGGGCGCGATGTCTGCGGGGTCGGTCACGGTCCGGATGCTATCCGGCGATACGTTGCGGGCATGAAGTTCGGGCGCCGCTCAGCCGACAACGGGCAATCTCTGGTGAGCGTCGTAGTGCCGGTCTACAACGTGGCGGCCTACCTCTCTGAGTGCCTCGACAGCGTGCTCGCCTCCGAGCACACCAACCTCGAGATCGTCGTCGTCGACGACGGATCCACGGACGGCTCCGGCGCGCTGGCCGACGCCTACGCGGCCCGCGAGTCACGGGTCAGCGTGGTGCACATCGGCAACCGCGGCCTCGGCGCGGCTCGCAACGAGGGCCTCCGTCACGTCAGCGGCGACTACCTCGCTTTCGCCGACTCCGACGACGTCGTCCCGCCGTCGGCGTACGCCGTGATGGTCGAGTCGCTCAACCGGACTCGGTCCGACTTCGCGACCGGCTCGATCCTGTGGCTGGACTCCGACGGCCTGCGGGAGCCGCCCTGGATGCGGCGGCTGCACAATCCGCCGTGGCCGAAGGCCAAGGCGGCCCGACACCCCGAGATCCTCGGCGACGTCTTCGCCTGGAACAAGCTCTACCGCCGCTCGTGGTGGGAAGGGCTCGGCCTGACCTGGCCCGAGGGCGTCCGCTACGAGGACCAGCCAACGACCACCCGGGCCTATCTCGGCGGCCGGTTCGATGTGTTGGCCGAGCCCGTCTACCACTGGCGGATCCGCGATGACGGCTCCTCGATCACCCAGCAGCGGGCCTCGATCGACGACCTCAGTGACCGCTGGAAGACCAAGAAGATGTCGCTGGCGGCGGTGAACGCGTCACCGGACGCGGAAGCGATCCGACCGATGTTCCTGGACCGGGTGCTCGCCGGCGACCTCCACCGCTACTTCACGCTGATCCCCGGCTGCTCGGACGAGTGGTGGCGGCTGCTGCACCGGGGCATCAAGGAGATGTGGGAGGGCTGGTCGCTCGTGCACAGCGGGCTCCCGCCCGTGCATCGGCTCACCGGGTGGCTCGTCGAGCAGGATCGCCGGGTCGATGCCTCGGCCGTGATGCTCTGGCACGCCAGCCTCAACGGCAAGCCGCTCCCGCGGGTCGAGCAGGACGGCGTCTGGCGGCTCGACGTGCCGGTGATCTCCCGGTCGAGCGTCGACCCCGCCGCCCTGGCGCTGCGCGCCCACGAGCTGTAGGGCGTTCAGCGGAACGGTTGAGTGGTTTCGAGGCTCGCTGCGAGCGACGAGCCTCGAAACCACTACCGCTTAGAGCAGGCCCGCGTCCTCGAGGAACGAGGTGGCGACGTCTTCGGGCTTCTCGCGGTCGACGGCGATCCGGCCGTTGAGCTCGGTGAGCTCCTCGGTGGTCAGCGCGGCCATGAGGGAGTTGAGGACGTCCTCGATGTCGGGGTGCTCCGCGAGGAAGTCCGACGAGACGGCCGGCACGAGGTTCTGCGCGGGCTGGATCGCCTTGTCATCGTCGAGCACGACCAGGCCCTGGGCCTCGAGGGTGCCGTCGGTTGTGCTGGTCTCGCCCAGCTCGGCCTCGCCGTCAAGCACCGCCTGGTAGGTCTGGTCACTGGCGTAGCCGAGCGGAAGCACCTCGGTGATGTCGATGCCGTAGTCGTCGGAGAGGCCGCCCTCGCAGTCGAGCCGGCCCTCGCAGTCGGGAGCCGCGGCCAGCTTCACCGAGACGCCCTCGAGGTCGGAGAGTGCGGTGACGCCGTTGGCGTCGGAGTATTCCTGGGTGACGAAGAAGGCGTTGGTGTCGGTGGCCGGCGAGATGTCGAGCAACGTGATGCCCGCGGACTCCAGCAGCTCCTGGCCGTCGGCGGCCAGCTGTTCACCCTCGCCCGCCTCGAAGGGCTCCGCGCTGGCTCCGTTTTCACGGGAGTTGAGGAAGTTGACGATGCCGCCGACGTATTCGGGGACGACGTCGACGCTGTCGGGGAACGTCGGCATGTAGGCGTCGCGAGAGTCGACCAGCTTGACGTCGACGGTGTAGCCGGCGTCGGTGAGCAGCTGGTCGTACATCGAGGCCACGAGGGCCGCCTCCGGGAAGTTCTGGCCGGCGATGGTGAGCGGACCCTGGTCGGTCGCGGCGGACTCAGTCGACGAGCTGCTGGTGTCGTCGTTGGCCTCGCTGTCGAGGTCGTCGTCGGCGCAGGAGGCGAACGTGAGAAGCATGGCTGCGGAGAGGACCGCGGCGAGGGAGCGTCGTAGCTGCATTGGATTTCCTTCTGTGTCCCGTGGCCGCTGCCACGCGTGTCCGGATGTGCGATAGGTCAGCCGACGGCGCCGGCATCCTCGGTAACCGTAGGGCCTGGCTCCGACATTCCCTCCTTACGATCCGAGGTTCGATCACCTGGAACGGGGTTCAGGGCGTGCTGGGCGGCGGCGGCGAGCAGCTCGAGCACGAGCGCTACCGCGGCGACCACGACTGCGCCGGCGATGCCCTTGCCGTAGTTGGTGCGGAAGAAGCCGTCGGTGATCACCCGGCCCAGACCAGGTCCGGCGACCAGGGCGGCGATGGTGGCGGTGGCCCAGACCTGCACGAGCGCGAGGCGTACGCCGCTCATCACCAGTGGCAGGGCCAGCGGCAGCTCGACCCGGAAGAACTTCTGGGCGCCGGTCATCCCCATGCCGTCGGCCGCCTGCTTCACGTCGGCCGGCACCTCGCGCACGGCGACGTAGGAGTTGGTGATGATCGGAGGCAGCGCGAACAGCGCCAGCGCGAAGAGCGTGGCCAGACCGGCCCGTCCGTAGGGCCCGAACTCCCGGGTGCCCGGGAAATCGGCGGTGACGAAGAGCGCCAGCAGGGCGAAGGTCGGCACGGCGCGGCCCACGTTGGAGACGTTGATGGCGAGCAGCCCGCCGCGGCCGAGGTGACCCAGCCACAGCGCGATCGGCAGGCCGATGATCAGGGCCACGACCAGCGCCGTGCCGGTGAGCAGCAGCTGCTGCAGGAGCAGGTGGAGCATGCCCGCGTCGCCGGTCCAGTTGGCACCGGTCGTGAGGTAGTCCCAGGTGTCGCGGAAGGCGGTCATACCTGGGCTCCCCGGGTCCAGGGCGTGAGCAGCCGCTGGGCAGCGACGATCACGACGTCGAGCACGATCGCCAGCGCCACGCACAGGATGGCGGCGGTCATCAGCTCCGCGCGGAAGTTGGTGCTGACGCCGTCCTTGATCAGCTGACCAAGCCCGCCGTACGCCACGAGCGAGCCGACGGTGGTCAGGGCCACCGTGGACACGGTCGCGACGCGCAGCCCCGCCATGATCACGGGGATCGCGAGCGGTAGCTCGATCCGGACGAGTAGTCGGGTCGGGCCGTAGCCGAGACCCGTCGCCGACTCGCGCACGTCATCGGGCACTGAACGGAGCCCCTCGAGGACGGCGCGCACCAGGATCGTCAGCGCGTAGAGCGCCAGGCCGATCACGACGGTGGTCCGGCTCAGCCCGGTGAACGGAACCAGCAACGGGAAGAGCGCCAGCGACGGGATCGTGTAGATGCCGGTGCTGACTCCGAGGATCGTCGACTCCAGCCTCGGGTAGCGGCGGGCGAGCAGCGCCAGCGGAAACGCGATCACGATGCCGAGCACGACGGCCAGCACCGTGATCTGCACGTGCTGCACCGTGGCGTCGACGATCTCGTCGCGGCGGTCCTCGACGTACTGCCAGCAGAACCACTCGTTGGTCAGCCGGCTGTAGCAGCTCGGACCGGCCGCTGCGGAGCCCGCCGCTAGTAGGGTCACGCGCATGGACGTTACCGGCTCGCGCGGCCGCGATGACGAGGGCGACGCGATGATCCGGCTCTCGGGTGTTGGCAAGACCTACGACGACGGCACGGTGGCCGTGCACGAGCTGGACCTCGTCGTCGGCAAGGGAGAGATGGTCGTCCTCGTCGGCCCCTCGGGGTGCGGCAAGTCGACGACGCTGAAGATGATCAACCGGCTGATCGAGCCCACCACCGGCACCATCGAGATCGACGGCCAGGATGTCACCCGGGTCGATCCGGTGAAGCTGCGCCGCGGCATCGGCTACGTCATCCAGCAGATCGGGCTCTTCCCGCACCAGAAGATCGTCACCAACGTGATGACCGTGCCGCTGCTGTACGGCGAGTCGAAGTCGGTCGCCAAGGCGCGGGCCGAGGAGCTGCTGGCGCTGGTGGGTCTCGACCCGGCGACGTACGGCGACCGTTACCCGCACCAGCTCTCGGGCGGTCAGCGCCAGCGCGTCGGCGTGGCCCGTGCGCTCGCCGCCAACCCGCCGGTGCTGTTGATGGACGAGCCGTTCGGCGCGGTCGACCCCGTGGTGCGGGTGCGGCTGCAGGACGAGTTCCTGCGGCTGCAACGCGAGCTCGGCAAGACCGTCGTGCTGGTCACCCACGACATCGACGAGGCCGTGCGGATGGGCGACCGGGTCGCGGTCTTCGCGGCCGGCGGCCGGCTGGCCCAGTACGGCACCCCGGCGGAGCTGCTCGCGCATCCGGCCGACGACTTCGTCGAGGACTTCGTCGGCGCCACCCGCGGGCTGCGGCGGCTGACGGTCACCGCGATCGACCCGGCGCACCTCGAGCCGCTCGACGGCATCACGGCCGGCGAGCTGGGCGCCGCCATCGACGTCGACTCCACGTTGGAGGAAGCGCTGGCCGCGATGCTCCGTGACGACAAGCTGATGGTGGGGGTCAAGCGCGGCAGCGAGTTCGTCGGCGTACTCACTCCCAACGGCGTGCACAAGGCCCTGCGGGCCTCGCTGCTCGAGTAGGTCAGTCGACAGGCACGTCGCGGTGCCACGACTGGGTGACGTACGCCGTCTCCCAGCCCATGCCGGTGTAGAGGCCAGCCGCGCCGGTGGGCGAGTCGGCGTCGACCTCGAGGGTGACGCGGTCGCGCTCGCGGGCCGCGGCGTCGGCGATGATCGTGCGCAGCAGACCCTTCGCCACCCCACGCCCGCGGGCGGCCTCGAGCACGCCGATGTAGGACACGTAGGAGCCGCGACGGGCCGGTCGCGCTCTCGGAGACCGTGCCGATCAGGGCCCCGACCGGCTGCGGCTCCGGGCCGTCGGTCAGCTCGGCCAGCCACCAGTGGTCCCACCGGTGCCCGGGGTCCTCGCGGAGCCGGTGCAGGAACTCCTCGAAGGTCTCTTCCCAATGGTTGAAGTGGTCGACGAACGAGCCCTCGAGCACCTCGTGCAGCTCGCGCAGGTCCGTCTCGTCGGGCATGCCGTCGCCCGCGCGCCGGACCAGCCGGAAGGTCACGTCGCGGCCGTCCCACTCGGCCGGGTCCGGCACCAGGCCGGCCTCGTCAGGCGTGACCGGCCGCTTCATCTGCCACCACGTGCGGACCATCGAGAAGCCCGAGCCGGCCAACCACTTGTGCTGCCGCTCGTCGTCGGCGAAGGCACCGGTGTCGATCTGCTGCGTTGCCAGCCCTCGCGCCGCACCCACCTCACGGGCCTGGCCGACCGCCCACTCGACGAGCACGTCGGAGCACGCGCGGCCGACCTGGGCTTCGAGGGCGCGGGACACGATGTGCACGAAGAGCATCCGGCCGCCGGCCCGGTCGTGAACGCTGCCCCAGGCCTGGATCTCGCCGTCCGGGTCGCGCACCACGACGTTCTCGCGGGTGCGCAGGCCGTGCTCGGAGACCTCGACCAGCACGTCGTCGACGCCGGAGCCGGCCCAGCCCCTGCCCTCGCGCTCGTGGGCGCGCAGGAGGTAGGTCAGCCGGGCGACCTCGAAACGGTCCGACGGGTCGGGGCGTGCCGACCTCCCAGCCGTCCGGTAGCGCGGCCGGGAGCTCGACGAGCTCCTCGGGGTCGGTCTCGAACCGGGACTCGTCGGGGATCACGAGTCCATAGTGCCGTCTCGACTATGCGTGCTTGCGCAGGGTCTCTCGGGCCTGCCACTGCGCGGTGAGTACGTCGACCTCTTGCTCGAGCTCGGCAACGCGCAGCGCGGCCTGGGCGTCGCGGGCCTCCGCCTCCGCGAGCCGGGCGGCGAGATCGGTGCCCCGCGACTCGGCGCGCTCGGCACGGGCGGTGACCTCGACCAGCCGACGCTGGGCGACGCCCGCCTCCGCCCGGGCGGCTGCCAGCGCGCCCTCCATCTTGGTGATGCGCGACCTGCTGGTCGGCGATCCGGGTCTGGACGTCGGTGACGAAACGGTGGTGCTCGGCCGAGCGGACGACGGCCAGGTCGCGGTAGCCCATCGCCAGCGCGGCCCGGTCGCGCGACCGCATCACGGCGCGACTCGGTGAGCTCGTTGTAGGTGATCCGGACAGCCGCGGCTCCGAGAACGACGCTGGCGGCAGCACTGATCGAGAGCCCGAGCCACGATCCGCTGACTACTGCGCCGGCGACCAGTACGCCGGCGACGGCGAGCAACACGAAGGCGGCCAGCACGCGGATGGACCGCTGCCGACGCCTCGTGGGCCTACCTGACGGGGAAGTCATAGGGGCAGGGTAGGCGGCGGTTGGTGAGCGCTCGGTAAGCCACGCCGCGCCGAACCCAGTGGACCCATGCGCCCCACCAGCATCAGGCCTCCGGATCGAGGTCGCGCACCCGGCAGGCGCGTTCGAGCAGCAGCGACGTCACCACCACCAGCACGCTGGCGAACGCCGCCACCAGCGAGCGCGCCAGCCGCTGGTCGGCCAGCTCGGCGTCGACGCCGAGCCAGCTCAGGGCGTAGCCGAGGTAGCCGCCCGCCGCCAGCGCGCCGACGAAGGCGCACGCGCGGGCCAGCACCAGCCGGTTCACGGCCTGGTGCGGCAGCAGTCGCTCCCGGCGTACCTGGACCGTGCGCCACGTCGCGTGGGCGGTGCCGCCCAGGATCGCGGCCACCAGGAACAGCGCCAGCGGCTGCAGCCAGGTCACGATCGGCGCGGTGCCCGACGAGCGCTCGGCGAGCGGGTGCACCAGCCAGCCGCCGGCCAGGCCGACGACGGCCCAGGCGGCGAGCACCCAGGGCTGGGTGGGACGGAGCGAGCCGTTCGACCCGGGCTGGGGCTGCTCGGTCACCCGAATTCGAGCGTCAGGTCCTCGCGGGCGGTCACGCCGTCGAGGCCGATGTCGGCGAGCAGGTCGACGATCGGGCCACGGTCGGGCAGGACGGCGTCGGGCTCGAGGTCGTACCACGGCTTCAGCACGAAGGCCCGGTCGTAGGCCTTGGGGTGCGGCAGCCGCAGCGCGTCGGTGTCGCTGCGACGGTCGCCGACCAGGATCAGGTCGACGTCGAGGGTGCGGGGGCGTTGTACGATGTCGCTGCGCTCGCGCTCGAAGGCGTCCTCGATGGCCAGCGCCCGCTCCATCAGCCGGTTGGCCGCCAAGGTGGTGTCGGCGAGCACGACGGCGTTGAGGTAGGCGCCGGCGTCGTCGGGCGAGTCGATCGGCTCGGTCTCGTAGACCGGCGAGACGGCCGTGATCCACACGTCGGGGGTATCGGCCAGCGCGTCGACGGCACCCTGCAGGCTGGCCATCCGCTCACCGAGGTTGGAGCCCAACGACACCACGACCCGCCGGATCGGCCGCATCTCACCGGTCAGGGTGTCCGCGTCGGGGATGTTGGGGTTCGGGGTCTCAGTCACCTTGGTGGCCCTCGCGCTTCCGAGTGATCGTCAGGGCGACATCCGTAAACGTCGCTTCGATGGGGGCATCCGGCTTGTGAACGGTCACCCGGACCCATTCAACACGTGTGTCCAAGAGGCAGACATCCGCGATCCGCTGGGCCAGGGTCTCGATCAGGTCGACCGGATCTTTCTCGACGGCGGCTTTCACCGATTCGACGAGACTCCCGTAGTCAACGGTGTCGCGCAAGTCGTCCGAGGCGGCCGCCAGCAGCGGTCTCCACGCCGAGCGAGAGATCAATCACGAAGGTCTGCCCCTCGCGCTTCTCGAAGTCGAAGACGCCGTGATGGGCGAAGATCGTCGATGCCAACAATGCTGAGCTCGTCGGTCACTACGTGCCTCCCATCTGGTCCAGAACCCGCAGCACATCACGACTGCAGCGGACGTCGTGCACCCGGACCCCCCAGACGCCCTGCTGGGCGAGGAACAGGGTGATCGCCAGGTTGGCCGCCTCGCGCTCGCCCAGCGCGCGCGGCGGTGCCGTCGGGTGCCGCCAGGAGCTTGCCCAGGAAGCTCTTGCGGCTGGCGCCGACGAGCAGCGGAAACCCCAGGTCAGCGAGCGCGATCGAGCCCGCGCAGCAGCTCCCAGTTGTGAGCCGCATGCTTGGCGAACCCGAGCCCCGGGTCGAGCACGATCCGCTCGTCCGCGATGCCCGCCCCTCGGATCGCCGCGACCCGCTCGGCGAGCTCCGCCCGGACGGCCTCGACGACCCCACCCGGCTCGTCGTAGACCGCGAAGTCACGCATCCGGTCGCTGTGGGCCCGCCAGTGCATCGCGACGTACGTCGCCCCAGCGGCGGCGACCACGTCCAGGATCTCGGGGTCCGCCAGCCCCCCTGAGACGTCGTTGACGACGGTCGCACCTGCGCGCAGCGCCGCGGCGGCCACCTCGGCCCGCATCGTGTCCACCGAGACCCTTGCCCCATCGGCGGCCAGGGCGCTGATCACGGGGATCACCCGGTCCAGCTCCTCCGACACCAGCGGCCGGGTCGCCCCAGGCCTGGTCGACTCGCCACCGATGTCGAGGATGTCGGCGCCGTCGGCCAGCAGCTGCCGGCCGTGGGCGATCGCGGCCTCGCTGTCGGCGTACTGCCCCCCGTCGGAGAACGAGTCCGGCGTCACGTTGACGACGCCCATCACCTGCATGGCGGGGAACCTACCCAACTCCGTGGGCGCGATCAGAACCCGTAGCCGAGCTCCGCGATCTGGCGGGCGAAGACCCGGCGCACCAGGTCGGCAGAGGTGTCGTTGTAGAGGTCGCGGTAGTCGGAGCCCGAGGGGCGGGCTCCGGACTTGGCATGCGGCAGGTTCGGCTCGCCCGGGAGCGACAGGTGCTGCCACACCTCGGCCAGGTCGTCGGCGAGGCTCTCGAAGCGGAGCACGCGGTCGACCGCCACCTCCCCCTTCAGGTGGTAGGCCTGGTAGTTGCGGGTGGCGAGCTGCTCGATGTTGGGCATGGTCAGGAACCACTCGAACGTGTCGACCTTGTCGTTGCGGCGCATCCAGTAGTAGAGGCTGACGACGGCGTCCCAGGGGTTCCGCTCGATCGCGAACTTGTAGTAGCTGTCCCAGACCTCGGTGCCGACGATCGGACGCACCTTGGAGGCGCGGATGTGCTCGTGCACGCGCTCGGCCAGGGGTGGCGCCTCGTAGTTCTGCCCGGGTCGGCCGCCACGCTCGGCGCGGACCGCCTCGTCCTCGGCCGGCAGCGGCGTGATGATGTCGGTCGGGCCGCAGACCCGGGACAGCTCGATCTCGACGCTGGTGCCTGCAGTCTTGAGCGTCTTCATGAAGATGAAGCGGTGCTCGTGGCAGACGATCACGGGCTCAGCGCGAGCTGTGGATGAGGGCCATCGCCTCGGCACGGGTGGCCGCGTTGTGCATCTGGCCGCGGACGGCGGAGGTGATGGTGCGCGCACCGGCCTTCTTCACCCCGCGCATGGTCATGCAGAGGTGCTCGGCCTCGATCACCACGATCACGCCGCGCGCCTCGAGCAGCCGCATCAGGGCGTCGGCGATCTGGGTGGTCAGCCGCTCCTGCACCTGGGGCCGCTTGGCGTAGAGGTCGACCAGCCGGGCCAGCTTGGAGAGGCCGGTGATCTTGCCGCTCTCGGCGGGGATGTAGCCGACGTGGGCGACTCCGGTGAACGGCACCAGGTGGTGCTCGCACATCGACCACAGCTCGATGTCGCGCACCAGCACCATCTCGTCGTGACCGACGTCGAACGTCGTGGTGAGGACGTCCTCGGGCTGCATCCGGATGCCGGCCGTGAGCTCGGCGTACGCCCTGGCCACCCGGGCCGGAGTGTCGTGCAGACCCTCCCGCTCGGGGTCCTCGCCGATCGCGATCAGCAGCTCTCTGACGGCGGCCTCGGCCCGCGGCTGGTCGAACGGCGGGATGTCCTCGGGCGCGCGCTCGGGGTGGCGGATCGGGTCGGTCATCGGGGTCCTGGCGATCCTCAGGTGGGGCCGGCGGAGCCGGGCCTCGGAGGCTCGGGGTCGGGAACCGCGGGCCCGGGTGAGCCGCCGTGGGTGTCACCGCCGGAGCCGGGCGGGGTCAGCACCACACCGGCCGACTCCTTCTCGTCGGTGAGGGGCTGGCCGTTGGTCGCGGCCCGGTCGCGGATCTCCTGCGGGATCTCGATCGGCGGGATCTCCGACGGGTTGCGGTCGGGCGACCCGGTCCAGGCAGGGCGTTCGGGGCGAGCCGCAGCGGCTCGAAGATCTCGGCGACCTCGGCCTTGTCGAGGGTCTCGCGGTCGAGCAGCGCGAGCACCAGCGCGTCGAGGACGTCGCGGTTCTCCTCGAGGATGTCGAAGGCCTCCTGGTGGGCGGTCGCCAGCAGCTTCTTGGTCTCGTCGTCGATCATCGCAGCGACGGCCTCGGAGTAGTTGCGGGCGTGGCCGATGTCGCGGCCCAGGAACGGCTCGGCGTTGTCCTCGCCGAGCTTGATCGCGCCCAGGCGCTCGGTCATGCCGTACTGCGTCACCATCGCGCGGGCCAGGCTGGTGGCCTTGTCGATGTCGTTGCCGGCTCCCGTGGTGGGGTCGTGGAAGACCATCTCCTCGGCGGCCCGGCCACCCAGCATGTAGGCGAGCTTGTCGAGCATCTCGCTGCGGGTCTGGGAGTACTTGTCCTCGTCGGGCAGCACCATCGTGTAGCCGAGGGCGCGGCCGCGCGGGAGGATCGTGATCTTGTGCACCGGGTCGGTGCCGGGCAGCGCCGCGGCCACCAGGGCGTGGCCGCCCTCGTGGTAGGCCGTGATCAGCTTCTCCTTCTCGCTCATCAGGCGGGAGCTGCGCTGTGGACCGGCGATCACGCGGTCGATCGCCTCGCCGAGCGCGTAGGGGGTGATCACCTTCTCGTTGTTGCGGGCGGTCAGCAGCGCGGCCTCGTTGAGCACGTTGGCCAGGTCGGCGCCGGTGAAGCCCGGCGTGCGACGGGCGATCGCCTTGAGGTCGATGTCGGGAGCCATCGGCTTGCCGCGCGAGTGCACCTGCAGGATCTGGTGGCGACCCATCAGGTCCGGGGCGTCGACGCCGATCTGGCGGTCGAAGCGACCCGGCCGCAGTAGCGCGGGGTCGAGCACGTCGGGACGGTTGGTGGCCGCGATCAGGATCACGCCGCCGCGTACGTCGAAGCCGTCCATCTCGACCAGCAGCTGGTTGAGGGTCTGCTCGCGCTCGTCGTGACCGCCGCCCATGCCGGCGCCGCGGTGACGGCCGACGGCGTCGATCTCGTCGATGAAGACGATCGCGGGGGCGTTCTCCTTGGCCTGCTCGAACAGGTCGCGGACCCGGCTCGCGCCGACGCCGACGAACATCTCGACGAAGTCGGAGCCGGAGATGGAGTAGAACGGCACGCCGGCCTCACCGGCGACCGCGCGGGCGAGCAGCGTCTTGCCGGTGCCCGGAGGGCCGTAGAGGAGAACGCCCTTGGGGATCTTGGCGCCGACGGCCTGGAACTTCGCCGGCTCCTGCAGGAACTCCTTGATCTCGCCGAGCTCCTCGATCGCCTCGTTGACACCCGCGACGTCGGAGAACGTCGTCTTCGGCATGTCCTTGGAGATCAGCTTGGCCTTGGACTTCGCGAACTGCATCACGCCGCGGCCGCCGCCGCCCTGCACCTGGTTCATCAGGAACAGGAACAACAGGATGATCAGCGCGAACGGCAGCAGCGTGGCCAGGATCGTGCCGAGCACGCTCGGCTGGGGGTTCTCGGAGTTGGACTTCTCGATGGTGCCCTTGGCGACCTGGGTGTCCACGAGCGTGAGCAGCCGCGGCGCCTGACCCTTGATGTAGTGGGTCATCACCTCGTCGCCGCTGTCGCGGGTGCCCTTGTCGAGGGTCGCCTGGATCTGCTGGTCACCGTCGATGAAGGTGATCTCCTTGACCTCACCCTTGGTGATGTACGACTCCATCGTCGACGTGTCGACCTCGTCGTAGCCGCCACCGGGGGCGAGGTACTGCAGGGCGAGCAGCACGCCGACCACGGCGACGGCGATCCACACCCACGGACCCTTGAATATGCGCTTCACAGACTTCTCTCGACGATCACTTCGCTGAACCCACGACGGTACACGCGGGGCACTCCCCAGCCATTCTCTCAGGCGAGTGGGCAGGAGTGGTTTCGAGGCTCGTCGCTGGCGCTCCTCGCACCTCAACCACCGTCAAGACCCCACCCGTCGGTGGTCGAGGTGCGAGCGCAGCGAGTCTCGACCACCAGCGAGGAACGGCTCAGCTGTAGATGTGGGGCGCCAGGGTGCCGATGTCGCGCAGGTTGCGGTAGCGCTCGCGGTAGTCGAGCCCGTAGCCGACCACGAACTCGTTGGGGATCTCCCAGCCGACGTACTTCACGTCGACCGGCATCCGCTGCGCGTCGGGCTTCCTCAGCAGGGTGCAGATCGCCACGCTGGCCGGGCTGCGCGAGGTGAGGTTGGCGGTCAGCCACGAGAGCGTCAGGCCGCTGTCGATGATCTCGTCGACGATCAGGACGTGGCGCCCGGAGATGTCGGTGTCGAGGTCCTTGAGGATCCGGACCACACCGGACGACTTGGTGCCGGAGCCGTACGACGACACCGCCATCCAGTCCATCTCGACGTGGCGCGTGAACGCCCGGGCCATGTCGGCCATCACCATCACGGCACCGCGCAGGATGCCGACGATCAGCAGCTCCTTGCCGACGTAGTCGGCCTCGATCTCGCGGGCCAGCTCGCCGATGCGGTCGACGATCTGCTTCTCGGTGAAGAGGACGTTGACCAGATCGTTCTCCACATGGGACGAGTCCATGCGGTCAGGATTCCACAGCGGTGGGCCGGAACCGTAGGTGGTCCCCGTCGCGGTACGCCGTGAGGTGGCCCGGCAGCTGGGCCTCGAGGCCGCGCCGTTCGAGCAGCTCGAGCAGCGCCGTGACGTGGACATGGAACAGCTCGCCGTCCACCGCTCCGGCGTCGACGGCCGCGCGTCGCAGGACCCGACTGCGGACCGGCCGAGGCTGGTCGCGCAGCACAGCGACGTCGAGGGAACCTTCGACACATGCCTCGGCGTAGGCACGCTCTGCGAGAGAGTCGAGGAACTCCATGTCGTCACGGAGCAGGTCGGCGGTGCGGGCGAGCGCGGGGGCGACGCCCGGGCCGAGCTCGTCCTCCAGCACCGGCAGCACCCGATCGCGCACGCGGACCCGCGTGAAACCTGGCTCGGCGTTGTGGGGGTCGGTCCAGAACTCGATGCCCTCGACCTGGCACGCGGTGACGGTGTCCGCGCGGGAGACGTCGAGCAGCGGCCGGCGATAGACGTCGTAGCTCCGCCGCATGCCGGCCAGCGATCGGCCGCCGGACCCTCGGGCGAGCCCGAGCAGCACCGTCTCGGCCTGGTCGTCGCGGGTATGGCCGAGCAGGACCGCACTCGCCCGCATCCGGTCGGCCATCTGCCCGAGCACGGCGTAGCGCGCCCGACGGGCGGCCGCCTCCGGACCCGTCCCGATGCCCTCGACTGTCACGCGCGCCGAAGCGGTCTCGTGGACACCCATGGTGGCCATCTGACCGACCACCCTGAGTGCCTGGTCGGCGGAGTCGTCCTGCAGCCCGTGGTCGACGGTCGCCCCGACCACGCGCAGCCCCAGCTTGTCGGCCTCGAAGAGGGTCGCCGACAGCAGCGCGAGCGAGTCGGCTCCGCCCGAGCACGCGACCACGACCGTGTCGCCGGGCGACATCGCCTCCAGCTCCAGGCGTACGCCGCGGCGTACGGCGGCGACGGCGGGATGGAGGGTCACCTCAGGTCACCCGAGGACGCGAGCGACCCAGACCTCGGGCTCGGACAGCTCGGCCTTCGACGGGAGATTCTCGGGCCGCTCCCACACCGCGTTGAACTCGGCCATGCCGACCTTGTCGACGACGCCGCGCACGAACGCGGCCCCGTCGCGGTACTGCGCCATCTTCGCGTCGAGGCCCATCACCCGGCGCAGGATCTTGTCGAGGGTGCCGACGCCCTTGCGGCGCTTGTCGAACTTGCCGCGGATCTGCCCGACGCTGGGGATCACCGTCGGGCCGACGCCGTCCATGACCACGTCGGCGTGGCCCTCGAGCAGCGACATCATGCCGGTGACCCGGTCGAGGATCTCCTTCTGCTCCGGCGTGCTCATCAGGTCGACCAGGCTGGCGCCCTTGATGCCGCCGCGGAGCGCCTCGGTCACCCGCTTGAATCCGTCGTCGATGAGCTTGGTCGGCTCGAGGGTCTCGGCGATCGACTCGATCTGGGAGAACAGGTGGGCGCGCATCCAGGGCACGGCCGTGAACTGCACCCGGTGGGTCTCCTCGTGGAGGCAGACCCAGAGCCGGAAGTCCTGCGGATCGACGTCGAGCTCGCGCTCGACCTGCACGATGTTGGGGGCCACCAGCAGCAGCCGCCCGTCGGGCGCGAAGAACGGGTCGAACTGACCGAGCACCTTGCCGGCCAGGAAGCCCAGCAGCCCGCCCACCTCGGCACCGGTGATCCGCGACCCGATGGCCAGAGACATCCCGGACGGGCCCTTCTTCGTCGACAGCTTGTCGACCATCGGCTCGATGGCGAGCCGGAACCCGTCAGCGTTGGCCTGCACCCACCCGGCGCGGTCGACGACGAGCACCGGGGCGGAGTGGTCGGCCGAGACCAGCCCGGTGAACTCCCGGACCAGCCCCGTGGACCGGTTGGCGCCGTCGCGCAGCTCGGCAACGACGGCGTCGGCGTCCGCTCGCTCGATGGTCGGGCCCTCCCCGGCCAGCCGCGTGCCCAGGCGGACAGCGAAGTCCCAGTCGACCATGGAGGCCTGGGCGTCAGTTGTCATGCCCCGAAGGTACGCGACCGCTCCTGACCCTTCGTGAGCGGTTACGCCGCACACCGGCAGGTGCCGAGCGCGGCCGCAGCGTTGTCGATGGTCGTCTCGGCCGCGCTGTTGTCCGGCAGCCGGACCCGGTCGGTCATCAACGCGAAGAGCATCGGGGCGCCGTCGGCGCCGATCGCGATGCCGGCCAGCGAGTGGACGCCGGTGAGGGTGCCGGTCTTGGCGCGGACGCGGCCGCGCGCGTCCGGCCACGGCCCGTCGAACCGGTCGGCAAGGGAGCCCGAGAAGCCCGCCACCGGCAGCCCGGTGAGCACGGCCCGGAGGTCGGGCAGGTCGCGTCGCGTCGCCAGCCGGAGCACCTCGATCAGGGTGCGCGGGTCGATGCGGTTGGCGCGCGAGAGGCCGCTGCCGTCGTGGAGCACGCTGCGACCGAGCCGCACTCCGTGCTCGCCCAGCACCTGCTCGACGCCACGCTCGCCACCGTCGAAGGAGGCCTCCCCGACGGTGGCAGCACCGATGTGACGCAGCAGCACCTCGGAGGCCTCGTTGTCGCTGACCTCGAGAATCCGCTCGACGATCTGGCCCAACGGCGCGCTTTGCACGGAGGCGAGCCGCGCCCCGGCCTCGGCGGCGACACCGGGCTCCGGCGTACCGACGACCTCGATACCGGCTCGCGACAGAGCAGCCGCGAAGAGCGTGGCGGCGGTCTGCGCCGGGTCCGGCACCCGCCCGAACCCGGTCGGCGACCTGCCCTCGTCGACCCACAGCGCGGAGATCGGCGAGACCACCTGGGGCACGTAGTCCTTCTCCCAGGTCGGCTCGGCCGAAGGCCCGGTGAAGAGGCTCTCGTCGTAGCCGACCTTGACCCGTCGTCGTCCCTGCTCCTTGAGCGCCGCGGCCGTCTGGCGGGCGAGGGTCTCCACGTCGGCCCGCTCCGGGTACGCCGTCTCGTCGTCGGCCGGCTCGGCCATCAGGAACGGGTCACCTCCGCCGACCAGGACCACCCGGTGGGCTCCGCCGGCGACCACTGACGTCTCGAAGGTGTGATCGGCACCGAGCGCGAGCAGCGCTGCGGTCGTGGTCACCAGCTTGGTGGTGGAAGCCGGGATGGCGAGCTCGCTGCCGCTGACGTAGGTCGGCGGGCCGGCTGCGAGGGGTGCGACCGCAGCGACCACATGGCGGCCGAGATCTTTGTCGTCGAGATAGGGAGTCAGCGCGGCGCGGATGTCGGCGGTGCTGAGCGGTGCGCTGTCGACGGGCTCGGCGACGGCGGGCGGCCGGACCACTGCCGGCAGCTCGAGGCCCGGCGGCGGCGCGACGGTGATCGGGTCTGGCTCGGCCGGCTGCGCGCCGTCTCCGAACCAGTCGTCGACCCTCGGGGCGACGTAGTCGTCGTAGAGGTCGTAGCGCCAGGTGGCAGCGCCACCAGCCACCAGGAGGAGGACCAGGAGGACGACGACCCAGCCGCCACGGCCCGACTCGCCGTGCGTTGCATCACCTCTGGCCACGAACCCCGCCTTCCGACTGCGTGTTTGGCGCAATTGTGCGGGAGACTGTGATCGCTGGAGCAACCGGGACGAGAGTGGCGGGAGAAGGACGTGTTGGAGTTCGACGTACTGGTCGAGATCCCCAAGGGCGAGCGCAACAAGTACGAGGTCGACCACGAGAGCGGCCGGATGCGCCTCGACCGGACCTTGTTCACCTCGACGCAGTACCCCGCCGACTACGGCTTCATCGAGAACACCCTCGGCCTCGACGGCGACCCGCTCGACGCACTCGTGCTGCTCTCGGCGCCGACCTTCCCAGGCTGCCTGATCAGGTGTCGCGCCATCGGCATGTTCCGGATGACCGACGAGGCCGGCGGCGACGACAAGGTGCTGTGCGTGCCGTCCACCGACCCGCGCCAGGAGCACATGCGCGACATCAACCACGTCCCGAAGTTCGACCGCCTCGAGATCCAGCACTTCTTCGAGGTCTACAAGGACCTCGAACCCGGCAAGTCCGTCGAGGGCGCCGACTGGGTCGGCCGCGCCGAGGCGGAGCTGGAAGTCCAGGCGTCGTTCCAGCGCCTCAAGGACCTGCCTGCCGAGCACTGAGACCCGGCTGCGCATTTCACAGGTTGACCTGTGAAATACGCACTCGGCACAGGAAATACGGCGTGCCAAGCGCGTATTTCGTGGCGGCGCCTGCCTAAATCACAGGTTGACCTGTGATTTACGCGCGCACGACTGTCAGCCCTTGACGGCCCGGAAGTACGCGATGGCACCAGACCGGTCGAGGGTCGCGTCGCGACAACCCTGGGCGCCGAGCCAGTGCATCACCTCGTCGCCGGTGCAGCCCGGGCCGAGCAGGCCGGCCACGCGACCCATCCGGCGCAGCGGCTCGTACTGGAGCCCGCTGTCGTTGAGCAGGGCGCTGCCGGTGATCACGCCGCCCGGGCGGAGCACACGCACCATCTCGACCACCGCGCGCGCCGGGTCGGGGAAGCAGTGCAGGCCCGTGAACGTCACCACGAGGTCGAACGAGCCGGACTCGAACGGCAGGTCGCCGACGTCGGCGATCCGCGGCACCACCTGGTCGGCGACGCCCCGCTGGATTGCGGCGTCGGTGGTCCGGTCGAGCATGGTCTGGGAGATGTCGACCGCGACGTACTCGACGTCCTGACCGGGGCGCAGGCCACGGAGCGCGACCCCGCCGCCACACGGCACGTCGAGGATGCGGTAGCCAGCGGGCTGCTCGCCGATCTCCTCGGCCGCCTCGTAGAGCCTGCGCAGATCGCTCTGTACGCCGAGCGCCCAGATCGCGCCACCGACGCGCGGGTGTTCGACGGTCCAGTCGTAGAACGACCCCCAGAGCGGGTCATCGCCCCACCCGCCCAGACCGGGCACCTTGAGGTCGGGCAGGCGCAGCATCGGCACCCTCATGACGTCGGGCTGACCAGGTCGGGGGCACGCAGCATCTCGACGGGTACGCCGAACGCGTCGACGAAGTCCTCGGCGAGCGGTCGGATCTTGCGGCACAGGGAGTTGATCTCGCGGCTGATCGACTTCGAGCGCGTCGAGGAGAGCCGGCCGTGCTCCATGAACCAGGCGCGGTCGGCCTCGATCGTGCACAGCGCGTGGAGGTCGCAGAGCAGGTTGAGCGCCACCTTCTGGTCGCCGTCCGGCAGCGCGGCGGCCTTCGCCACGAACGCCTCCAGCACCAGCCGCTCGACGTGCGCCTTGGCGGCGCCGATCACGTGGTCCTGCACCCGGGAGAAGACCTCGCCCGGGTTCATGTCGTCGTCGATCCCCCGCTTGAGCCGCCGCGCGACCCCGCCGAGCATGTGGTCCTCGCGGTAGCGCAGCATTGCCAGCTGGTACTCCGGGTCGAGCAGCCCGGCCTCCTGGTCCCAGCCGTCGTCGCCACCGGGCAGCACGTCCTTGATCCGCTCGAGCAGCTTGTGGACGCCGGCCTTCTCGAGCACCGTCTCGACACCGAGGCTGGCGACGAACCGCACCATCCCGAACTGGTCCAGGTCCTCGAACCCACTCGCGTAGTCGGTGAGCAGTCCCTTGGCCACGAGCTGCAGCAGCACGTGGTTGTCACCCTCGAAGGTCGTGAACACGTCGGTGTCGGCCTTGAGCGCGGCGAAGCGGTTGAGGGACAGGTAGCCGGCACCGCCACAGGCCTCCCGGCACTCCTGGATGGTCCGGGTGCCGTGCCAGGTGCCGAGTGCCTTGGTGCCGGCCGCTCTCGACTCCAGCTCGCGCCGGGTCTTCTCGGTGTTGGGCTTGTCCTCCGACTCGGAGAAGACCTCGTGCAGCTGGCCGGCGACCACCTCTTGGGCGAAGTGGAGCGCGTAGGTGCGGGCGAGCAACGGGAACAGCCGCCGCTGGTGCAGGCCGTAGTCGAGCAGGAGCTCCTCCTCGTCCTCCGAGGTCGCCTCGAACTGCCGGCGGTGCAGCGCGTACTTCGTCGCGATCGTCAGCGCCACCTTGGCCGCGTTGATGCCGGCGCCACCGACACACACCCGCCCCTGCACCAGGGTGCCGAGCATCGTGAAGAACCGCCGGTTGGGGTTGTCGATCTCGCTCTCGTAGATGCCCGCGGGCGTCACGTCGGCGAACCGGTTGAGCAGCGCGGTCCGCGGCACCCGCACGCCGTCGAACCAGATTCGGCCGTTGTCGACGCCGTTGAGCCCCATCTTGGGGCCGTCGTCCTCGATGCGTACGCCCTTGCAGACCTTGCCCTTGGTCCGGATCGGCACTACGAACGCGTGCACGCCCTCCGACGCACCACCCACGACCAGCTGTGCGAACACGACCGCCACGTCGCCATGCGCGGCGGCGTTGCCGATGTAGTCCTTGTTGGAACCCGGACCCACCGTCTCGATCACGAACTCCTGCGCTGCCACGTCGTACGTCGCCACGGTGCCGAGCGCCTGCACGTTGCTGCCGTGGCCGGTCTCGGTCATCGCGAAGCAACCCATCACCTTGCCGGTGATCAGGTCCGGGATGTAGGCGTCGTGGTGCGGCTTGGTGCCGAGCTGGAGGATCGCGCCGCCGAACAGGCCGAACTGGACGCCCACCTTCACCAGCACGGACAGGTCGCCGAAGGCCAAGGTCTCGAAGGCCGCGACCGAGGCGCCGATGTCGCCACCGCCGCCGTACTCGACCGGGAAGCCCATGCCGGTCTGGCCGGTCGCCGCCATCTCGACCACGACGTCCTTGACCCGCTCGCGGAAGGCACCGCGGTCCATCGTCTCCTCGTCCTCGAGGATGGAGGCGTACTCCGCCAGGTTGCTGCGCACGAGGTTGCGGATCTCGGCGTACTTGCCGTCGAGCAGCGTCCTCAGCGCGGGGACGTCGATCTCCGGCTGGACGTAGTCCTTCGCGGTGACCGTCTCGGAGCTCGCGGTCCCGGCGCTCTCGGTCTGAGTGGCCATGCGCTCACGGTAGCGGCACCGCCGAGGTGCGCCATATGACGGCCGAAGTGCGCGAAGTTGCGGGTCGAAGTGCGCGAAGTTGCGGTCGAGATGCGACACCTGGATCCGCCACAACCCGCACTTCGGGGGACAACAAGGCGCACTTCGTGCGTTATTAGGCGCACTTCGGCGGTGACAGGTCAGGGTCGGGCGTAGAAGTTCGGGGTGATCCAGTAGTACATGGACACCTCTTCCACGTCGCGACCTGTGCGCGGGGCGTGGATGATCATGCCGTCGCCGACGTAGAGAGCGACGTGGTAGATCGACGACGAGCTGCTCGACGAACCCCAGAAGACCAGGTCACCCGGCTGCAGATCACTGGCCGAGATCGGGGTCGACTGCTGGTACTGCGCGACGGAGTAGTGCGGCAGCGACTTCCCGCCGGCACCCCAGGCGCCCATGGTCAGACCCGAGCAGTCCCACGAGCTCGGGCCGTCGGCCCCCCAGGAGTAGGGCTCGCCGATCTGGGCGCGGGCGAAGGCGATCGCCGCCTCGGCGCCGCCGCCAGGTGCGGGCGGAGTCGTGTCCGGCTGCTCGCTCGGCGAGTCGGTCGGGTCGTCGGTGGGTTCCTCGGCCTGGTCCTCGGCGGCCTGCTGGGCGGCCTCTTCGGCTGCCTCCTCGGCTGCTTGCTGGGCGGCTTCCTCGGCGGCCTGCTGCGCGGCGGCGGCAGCTGCTGCGGCTGCTGCTGCGGCTGCCCTCTCCCGGGCCCGCTGCTCGAGTCCGTCCTGACGCTGCGCAGCGAGCTCGACGCTGACGCCCTGCAGCCGAGCCAGCTCCCCGATGAGGTGGGTCTTCTCGGCGGCGATGGCCTGTGCCTCAGCGGCCGCGGAGTCCGCAGCCGCCCGGGCCCGGTCGCGCGCCGTCTCGGCCTGCGCCTTGGCGGCGACCGCGTCGGCCTCGGCGTTCTCGGCCTTCTCCTGGCTGCGGTCGGCGCGGCTGGACGCGGCGCGGAACTCGTCCTCGCGCTGGTCCATCGCGTCGCTGACGTTCTCGAGCGTCGAGCTGCGATCAAGCATGGTGCCGAGGTCGTCGGACTCCAGGACGGCGGTGAGCCCAGCCAGCTCGGGCATGGTCTCGTAGGAGGTGACGACCGTGTCGGCGTACACGTCGGCTTGACGCTCGTAGTCGGCCGCGGCTGCCGCGGCCTCTCGGTCCGCGAGCCGGGACGCCTTGCGCGCCTGCTCGGCCCGCCACCGCGCACCGTTGAAGGCCTCGGCCGCCTGCGCCGCAACGACCGTCGAGCTCTCGAGCCGCTGGTTCGCCGCCGCGAGCTCCGCACGCACCGACTCGACGTCGGTGGCCGCGGCCTTCGCCGCGTCCTGTGCCTCGCTGACCTCGCCCGGCGAGGGGATCGTCGGGTCGTCGGCGGTCGCGGTCTGCAGGGTGACCTGGACGGTCAGCACGGAGGCGACGACGGCAAGCGCGAGTGCCGCGGCTGCGGACCCAGCTGGGCGCACGTCGGACTCCTGAGGTGGGTTCGTGGTGGGGTCGCCGGGGCCGCGATCTCATGGACCACGTTGGCAACTCCAAGCACGCTAATGCTCAGAAATCACATTGGGAACAGCGTTGGTTGAACTACAAACTTGTAGTTCGGAGAGGCTGATTTCAGCCCTTGTCGACCGGGATCGCAGAGGTCGTCGTGGTCGGGTGTGACTGCAGACTTCGACGTTCGAACTTCTGGCCGGTGGCGATGCCGCCGACGTAGAAGGCGATGAACGCGATCATGATGCCGGCGACGTCATCGGCGATGTAGTGCCAGCCGAAGTAGATCGTCGCCACCACCGTGATGCCGAAGTTGCTCCAGAAGACCACCTTGAGGATCTTCGACTGCAGCGTGAACTGCACCATCAGCGCGATCAGCAGCGTGATCGCACAATGCAGGCTCGCGAAGCCGGCCACCGTCTGCATGGAGCCGTCGACGTCGAACCAGAGGACTGTGGCCCGATCGTCCTGCAGGTTGGACATCAGGTCTGCGGTGGGGGTCTTCGGGAGGTCGGAGTACTTCGACGCGTACTCGAAACCAGGGCCCAAGGTCGGCAGCGCGTAGTAGGACGCGGTGCCGAGGGTCCACGCGATGCACTGAGACGTCACGAACCAGTAGCCGTAGGACAGGTTGCGCGACCACACCACCCACGCCGTCACCGCGAGCGGTACGAGAGGCAGGAACCAGAGGTAGAAGTACGAGAGGATCCAGGCGGTGATGCTGGTGCCGAGAATCGCGTGCAGGATGTCGGACGGGTCGTTGCCGAACATCAAGGCTCGGTCGAGCAGGTGCAGCTCCCGGTCGTACTCCGCATCGATGATCGACGGCAGGAACGACTTCAGGTTGCGGTAGCTGACGTAGACCACGTAGAAGCTGGCGATGCCCAGGGCCACCAGCGTGAGGCGCTCCCTGGTCCAGTGGCTGCGCAGCCGGTCGCGGACGATCTGGCGAATCGTGGTCGGCCGGCCCTTCGAGAACCAGATGATCCGGGGCAGCATGTCGAGCAGCAGCGCGCCGAGGAGCAGCAGCGGGAGTCGCAGCCACGAGGGACCGAGAAAGCTCCCCTCGGGATCGGACAGCCGCTTGCCGAGCGAGATCGACGCGATGATCGCCAGGCCACCCATGAGCATGGCGTTGCCCACGAGCAGGACGTAGGCGCGGCGATACACGGGAGCCAGTGTAAGGAGCGTTACCGGTAGTGGTTCTACCGGATAACCGCCATCCGACCGGGATCCAGCGCCAACGTGACGTGCTCGCCCGGACCCGGGACGTGGTCGGCAGCCGCAACGGCGTCGACCTGGCCGATGCCGGCGACGTCGACGACGAGCCGGACCTGGTCCGGCGTGGCCTGAGCAGTGAGTACGACGCCGGCCAGGGCTCCGGCCGGGGCGACGGTCAAGGCCGAGCGCCGCATCGCAACGGCGGGTGCGCTCGCAAGGTGGGCTGCGGCCAGAACCGTGGCCGCGGCCGCGCCTTCCAGCACTCGCGCATAGCCGAGGAACAGCGCGGTGTCCGGGTCAACAGGGTGCGCCCACACCTCGGCGATCTCGCCCTCCTGCACCACCCGCCCGTCGCGCATGACCACGAGCCGGTCGGCGACGGCGTACGCCTCGTCGTGGTCGTGGGTCACCATCAGAGCCGTGGTGGCGGCCCGGCGCAGGATGTCACCGAGGTCGGCCGCGAGCCGTTCGCGAAGCCCGGCGTCGAGAGCCGAGAGAGGTTCGTCGAGCAGCAGCAAGCGGGGTTCCGCGGCCAGTGAGCGGGCCAGCGCCACGCGCTGGCGCTCGCCGCCCGAGAGCGTCGACGGCAGCCGGTCGGCGTAGCCCTCGAGGCCGACCAGCTCGAGCAGCTCCTGGACTCGCGGTCCCAGGTCCGGAGCCCGGCGCAGCCTGAGGGCGTAGCCGACGTTGCGGGCGACGGTCATGTGGTTGAAGAGCTGTCCGTCCTGGAACATCAGGGCGAAGCCCCGCTTGTGAGTCGGAGTGCCGCGCAGGTCGACGCCGTCCCAGGAGACGCTGCCCGAGCCCACCGGCTCGAGCCCGGCGATCGCGCGGAGCAGGCTGGACTTGCCGGACCCCGACGGACCGAGCACCGCGAGCACCGACCCGTCGGGCACCGTGAAGCTCGCGTCGACGACGGCAGGGGCGCCGTCGTAGGTGACCGAGACTCCGCTGATCTCCAGCATCACCAGGCTCCCAACGCGGGGACCCGCAGCCGTTCCACGGCCAGCATCACCACGGCCGTCACCGAGGCGAGCAGGACGGCCGCGGCCAGGGCCATGCCGTAGTTGAGCTCACCAGGGTGGCCGATCAACCGGAAGATCACGATCGGCATCGTCGGGTAGTCGTCGCGGGCCAGGAAGGAGGTCGCGCCGAACTCGCCGAGCGACACAGCGAACGCGAACCCGGCAGCGGCCAGCAGCGGCTTCCAGACGACCGGCAGGTCGACGGTGAGTACGGCGCGGACCGGCCCCGCCCCGAGCGAGGCTGCGGCCTGGCGCTGGCGGTCGTCGATGCCGGCGAGCACAGGGACCAAGGTGCGGACGACAAGGGGCAGCGCCACCAGGGCCTGGGCGATCGGCACCAGGAGAGCGGAGTCGCGCAGGTCGAGCGGCGGCCGGTCGAGGGTGATCAGGAAGCCGAACCCGAGGGTCACCGCCGAGACGCCGAGCGGCAGCATGAAGAAGCCGTCGAGGGCTCCGCGGATCCGTCGCTCACCGCGCGACCGCGATCGTCGGGTGACGACGGTCGCGACCAGGACGCCGAGCAGGAGCGACATCCAGGTGGCGTCGACGGCGGTCCTCAGCGAGTTGAGCAGCGCGTCGGTGACGGGCACGAGAAGAGCCTGGTTGTCGCCGACGGTGGTCAGCGCCTGGTAGTTGTCGAGCGTCCAGCCCGCGTTGTTGCGGAACGAGCCGACGACGAGCGTGAGCACCGGCGTCGCGATGGCGGCGAGCAACAGGAAGGTCGTCGCCAGCTGCGGGAGATCGCCACGGCGTACGCGAACCGGGGCGGCGACCACCCGGCTCACGCCGCCTTCGGGCGTGGACCGGGCGCGGCCGGCGACGGCGAGCAGGAGCACGACCACCACCAGCTGGAGGATCGACAGGGCTGCGGCCGCCGACAGATCGAGCATGTCGGTGGTGAGCAGGTAGATCTCGGTCTCGATCGAGGCGTATCGGGTGCCTCCGAGGGTGAGCACGACACCGAACGCCGTCGCGCAGAACAGGAACACCACGCTGGCAGCGGAGACGATCGCCGGCCGCAGCGTCGGCAGCGTGACCGTCCGGAAGACCTGGGCCGGGCCGGCGCCGAGTGCCGCTGCTGCCTCCCCAGGCCGGCGGTCGAGCGACTCCCAGGCGGCACCGACGGTGCGGATCACCACCGCCACGTTGAAGAACACCAGCCCCGCCAGGATCGCGACAGGAGTGCCGTCGAGGTGGAGGAAGCCGAGGGGGCCGCCGTCGCGCAGCAGCTGCCGGAAGGCAACGCCGACGACCACGGTGGGGAGCACGAACGGCACGAGCAGCAGACCGCGCACCAGCGAGCGAAGCGGGAAGCGAAGGCGGTGCAGTGCGTACGCCGCGGGGAGACCGAGCAGCAGGCTCATTGCCGTCGCGGCGCCGGCCGTCCAGACCGTGAACCACAGCACCCGGTGCACTCGCGGGCGGGTCAGCACCTCGGCGACCGCACCTGGGTCGAACGCGCCGTCGGGCCAGAAGCCCCGAGCCACCATGCCCGCAACCGGCAGCACGAAGAAGACGCCGAGCACCACGACCGGCAGCAGCGCCAGGCCGAAGAGCGCGAGACCTCGGCGTCCGTTCACCGGGTGGTGATGTCACCCCACTCGCGCAGCCACTCGTCGCGGTTGGCGTCGACCTCGGCCGGGTCGACTGCGTAGGGATCGTCGGGCCGCACCGCGTACTGCGCCCACTCCGCGGGCAGGTCGATGCCGTCGGCGACCGGGAAGACGTACATGCTCTCGGGCAGCGCGGCCTGCACCTCGGGGGTGACCAGCCACTCCACGAGCGCCTGCGCGCCCTCCGGGTTGTCCGCCCCGGCCAGCACGCCGGCGTACTCGACCTGGAGGAAGCAGGTGTCGAGCAGCGCGCTGCTCTTCGGCGCGAACGCCGGCGAGGAGTCGTAGGACAGCACGATCGGGCGGTCGCCGTCGCCGCCGCCCTGGGTGAAGTCGACGGTGTAGGCGTCGGTCCAGCCGGCGGTGATCTTGGTGTCGTTGGCCATCAGCCGCTCCCAGTAGTCCGGCCATTCGTCGCCGTACTCGGCGATCGTGCTGAGCAGGAAGGCCATGCCGGGTGAGCTGGTGGCGGCGCTGGGCGTGACGAACAGGCCGTCGTACGCCGGGTCCGTCAGGTCCTCGAGCGTCGTCGGCGGGGTGACTCCCTCGCGCGCGAACCAGGTGTCGTCGATGTTGACGCAGACGTTGCCGTTGTCGACCGGCGTCAGCGCGTGGTCGGCGTCGCCGGGCAGCGCATACTGCTCGACGCCGGCCGGCCACTCGACGTCCGCCGACTCGAAGACCCCCTCGTCGAGAGCCCGGGTCGCGAACGTGTTGTCGACGCCGAACGCCACGTCGCCGGTCGGGTTGTCCTTGGTCAGCACCAGCTTGTTGGTGAGCTCGCCGGCGTCGCCCGTGCCGCGGATCTCCAGCTGGTAGCCGGACTCCTGCTCGAACTCCGTGATCAGCTTCTTCGGCAGGTGGAACGACTCGTGGGTGACCAGCACGACTTCGGTCGCACCCTGGTCCTCGCCCTCGTCATCACCGCCGATGAGACTGCAGCCGGTAGCGGCCAGCGCGGTGATCGTGAGCGCGGCCCAGACTGACCTCATCGTGACTCCCTTCGCCGGTGCTAACCGGAGCAGGTTCGTAGGGTCTGCGGCTTCTCCGCACTCTCAGCACGCGCCCGTCACCGGGTGTGCTCCCCTGTCTTGTGATGCCAGCCTACGCGGGGAGGCGTCTCCTCAGCGCTCCAGGGCCACCTCGTGGTCGAGCGCGCGCAGCTTCTCGGGGTTGCGGACGACGTAGAGCGCCGTGGCCACGCCGCCGTCCATCAACAGCGACAGCACGGTGTCGACCTCGCCGCCGACCCACAGCTGCAGCGCCGGCACGCCGTTGAGCATCACGATCTCCGCCTTCTCGATGTCAGCACCGCCCTTGGCGGCGCCGCCGGCCAGGAAGCGGACCACCTTGTCGCGGCCGTGGATCGGGCGCAGCGCGGCCTGCTTGAAGCCGCCGCCGTCTGTCAGCAGCACGACGTCGGGTGCGAGGACGTCCATCAGGCCCTGGACATCGCCGGTCAGGGTCGCGGTCCGGAACATCTCCAGCACCGCCTTCCGCTCGGCGGTCGTCACCGAGCTCCGGGGCCGCCGGGCCTCGACGTGCGACCGGGCCCGGTGCGCGATCTGGCGTACGGCGGCCGGGGACTTCTCGACGGCCTCGGCGATCTCGTCGTAGGGCACGTCGAACACCTCGCGCAGCACGAACACGGCCCGCTCGGTCGGAGTCAGCGTCTCCAGCACCAGCATCATCGCCGTCGACACGCTGTCGGCCAGCTCGACGTCGTCGGCCACGTCCGGTGCCGTGAGCAGGGGCTCGGGCAGCCATGGGCCGACGTACGACTCGCGCCGGCGGGCCATGGTCCGGAGCCGGTTGAGGGACAGGCGCGTGGTGATCCGCACCAGGTAGGCGCGCTCGTCGCGCACGTCCTCCAGCTCCACGTCGGCCCAACGCAGCCAGGTCTCCTGCAGCACGTCCTCGGCATCGGCGGCCGAGCCGAGCATCTCGTAGGCGACCGTGAACAGCAGGTTGCGATGCGCGACGAAGGCGTCGGTGGCAGTCACGACAAGGATCCTCCTCGATGGGTCTCTGGGCACAAGACACCGGACCCCGCCGATCTGTGACATGGCAGCCTGTCGCCGTGCCCAGTCGACGTCACCAGCTCCTCGCCTGGGCCATGCCCCGCGTACGCGGCTCCAGCGACCCGAGCTCACCGGAGGCGGAGCGGGCCCGGATCGAGCGGTGGCACGCGACTCTCGAGCCTGGTCTCCCGACCCGGCTGGTGCCGGCATTCAACAGGCGCTTCAGCGTGCTGACCGAGACCCTGACCGGCCCGTCCGGTGACTTCCCGGCGTACGTCATCACGCCGCGGCGCATCGAGCCGCTGACCACCGTCTACTGGGTCCACGGAGGCGGTTTCGTCTCTCCGATCGACCCGTTCCACGTCAGGTTCGTCACGCGGCTGGCCAAGGCGCTCCAGACCCGGGTCGTCCTGCCGGAGTTCCCGTGGGCTCCGGAGCACACGTGGCGCGCCTCGCACGAGGCCCTCGCCGACGACATCGCGCGCTGGGCGGCCCGCGGTCCGGTGATTCTGGCCGGCGACTCCGCCGGCGGTGGGCTCGCGCTCGCCCTCGCCCAGACCCTGCGCGACCGGGGCGGCGTGCAGCCGGAGCGGATGCTGCTGATCGCGCCCTGGGTCGACCTGACCACGAGCACTCCGGAGACCCACGACCTGGGCGATGTCGACCCGTGGCTGAACCTCGTCAAGACGCTGATCTACGCCGACTGGTGGGCAGGCAGGCCCGAGGACCAGGCCCGGCATGAGGTCTCCCCCGCCCTCGGCGATCTGCGCGACCTGCCGCCGACGCTGATGTTCTGCGGCACGCGCGACCTGCTCATGCCCGGCTGCCGCCTGCTCGCCGAGCGCGGCGCCGCTGCCGGCTGGGACCTGACCTATGTGGAGCAGCCCGACCTGCTCCACGTCTACCCGCAGCTGCCCTTCATCCCGGAAGCGCGGGACGCGCGGCGCCAGGCCCTGGAGTTCCTCCGGTGACCATCTCCGTGCTGGGTTTCGATGACCTCGACGCCCGCACGGCGTACGCCGTCTGGAAGCTGCGCCAGGACGTGTTCGTGGTCGAGCAGGAGTGTCCCTACCCCGACCTCGACGGCCGCGACGACGAACCCAGCACCCGCCACGTGGTGCTCCGCGACGGCGTGGACGTGGTCGGCTACCTGCGGGTGCTCGAGGACGGCGACCACGCCCGGATCGGACGTGTCGTGCTGGCGCCGACGGCCCGTGGCCGCGGCCTGGCCGACCCGCTGATGCGCGCCGCCCTCGACGCGATCGGCGACCGTCCGGTCGTGCTCGACGCCCAGTCACCGTTGGCCGACTGGTACGCGTCGTACGGCTTCGAGGTCACCGGCCCCGAGTTCCTCGAGGACGGCATCCCGCACCTGCCCATGCGGCGATGACCCCCGCGAGTCGGCGCAAAGTCCGGCCTGAAAGTGCCCGAGTCGGCGCAAAGTCCCGGCGTTTGCGCCGACTCGGCGGGGAATGTCGGCGCGCGAAACTAGGGTGCGCGGCATGGACCTTCGCGTTGTCGAGCTGCGCCAATACACGCTCAAGCCCGGACGCACCGACGACCTGATCGAGGTCTTCGACCGCGAGCTCGTCGAGACCCAGGAGGCGTGCGGGATGTACGTCCTGGGCCAGTTCCGCGACCTCGACCGGCCCGACCGGTTCGTCTGGTTCCGGGGCTTCCCCGACATGGAGAGTCGCCTGGAGTCCCTGACCGCGTTCTACTCCGGGCCGGTGTGGAAGAAGCACGGTCCTGCCGCCGTCGACACCATGATCGACAGCGACGACGTGCTGCTCCTCGAGCCGACGGCGTTCCAGCTCCCGGGCGCCCGCCCCGACGGCGCGGGCACACCGACTGAGCTGACGATCACCGTCTACGACGGCCGCCCGCCTGCCGACGGGGGCGAGCCGGTCTCGCTGCTGCACACGCTGCGCGCGGAGAACACCTACCCCGCCCTGCCCGTGCGCGACGCCGAGGTCACGGTGCGCGTCGACCGCGGTCCCGCACCCGACGGCCCGGTCCAACAGACGATCAGGGCGCAGTCGACGGGGCGATCTCTGCTGCGGTGAAGACGACCCCGTCGGGGGTGTCCTCCCGCGTCGCCTGACCCCGCGCGACGAGCAGCTCGAGGTGCGCCTTGGTCTCCATCGCCGCCATGCCCTGGCTGAAGATGTCGAGGCTGTCGAACTCGTGCTCGTGGCGGGTCCAGGCCAGCTGCTGCGCAACGTCGAGCCCGGTGTGCCCGCCCGCGGTCAGCGCGACCAGGCTCTGTGCCAACCGCTTCTCGTGGTGTGCCAGGAGCTCGTCGACCCGCTCGTGCGACGACGGCGCGACCGGTCCGTGCGCGGGCAGGATCGTCAGGTCGGGCAGCGCGCGCACCTTGGCCAGCGACTCCATGAAGTCGCGCAACGGCTGCTCGACGGGCGGCACGGTGAACCCGATGGAGGGCGTGATCGTCGGCAGCACGTGATCGCCGGCGAACAGCAGGCCGGCAGCCTTCTCGGCGAACACGAAGTGGCCGGGAGTGTGGCCAGGGGTGTGCACGGCGTCGACGGTCCGCGAGCCCACCGCGATCTCGTGGTCGCCGTCGAGCCAGGTGTCGGGGTAGGCCCAGATGGACAGGTCGAACTCCTGCCCCTCCGAACCCTTGATCCACTCCTCGGCGATCGATCGGGCACCGGCGGTGATCAACACGTCCGCGAACGGGTTCCCGGCCATCTCCTGGGAGTTGTTGAGCAGGTCCAGCCCCGGCTTCTCGTCGATACCGAGCGAGACGTCGGCGCCGAACTCGTGACCGAGCACCGTCGCCATCGTGAAGTGGTCGCGGTGGATGTGGGTGACCAGGAAGCGGCGCAGGTCGGTGAACGAGTGGCCGATGTCGCGCAGGCAGCGCTCCAACAGGTCGCGCGCATCCTGGATCGACCAGCCGCCGTCGACCAGGGTCAGTCCCTGTTCGGTCTCGATGACGTAGACGTTGATCGCCTTCAGCGCATCCAAGGGCAGCGGCAGCGGGATCCGCCAGATGCCGTCGGCCACCGGCCACGCACCCTCGGCCGCCCAGTGCTCGCCGGAGTCCGGCGAGACGGCGTACGCCGTGGGCGTGGTCGAAGAGGTCACGCCGCGACCCTAGGCGCCGACGTCGGGGAACCCGAGGTCCAGGGTCGGCTGCTGGATACCGCCGTCGACCTCGAGCAGCTTGCCGGTGACGTACTGACCCGCCTTGGAGCTGAGGTAGAGCACCGCCGCGGCGATGTCCTCCGGCTCGCCGACCCGTCCCAGCGGGGTCTTGGTCTCGAGCTGGTCCATCATCTCGGGCTGGCCGGCGACGTACTCGAGGGCGCTGGTCATGATCGAGCCGACGTAGATGCCGTTGACCCGGATCTTCGGCGACAGGTCGCGGGCGGCCATCTTGGTCCAGTGCGCGAGGGCCGCCTTGGCGGTGCCGTAGGCGATGAAGCCGCGATCGGCTGTGCGGCCCATCATCGAGCTGATCGTGACGATGCTCTTCTGCGCGTCAAGTGAGCTCTCCAGCATCAGCGGCACCGCGGCGACGCTGAGCGCGTGGGCGGTGGTCACGTTGAAGCTGAAGGCCTCGTTGAGGAACTCGTTGGTGGTCTTCAGGAACTCGGTCGGGAAGGTGCCGCCCACATTGTTGACGACCGTGTCGAGCCGCCCGAACTCGTCGTACGCCGCCTGCGCCAGGCCCGCGACCGAGTCGAGGTTGCTGAGGTCGGCCGGCACCACGAGCGCCCGGCGGCCGGTGGCTCGGATCTGCTCGGCGACCCGGTCGAGGTGCTTCTCGGTGCGCGCCGAGATGAGCACGTCGGCGCCGGCCTCGGCAAGCGCGACGGCGGTGGCGGCACCGAGACCCCGGCCGGCACCGGTGACGATCGCGACCTGGTCGGTGACGGCGAACCGCTCCAGGATCTTCACTTGCTCACCAGCCCGCGGCCGGTGACGAGTGGCAGGTCGAGCGCCGTCACCAGGCCGGGCTCCGCGGCGACCACGGCCGGGAGCGTGTTGATGATCCGCTGGGCGGTGGTGATCATGCCGGAGACGTTGTGGTCGCCGTGCTCGCCGTGGTGGGTGAAGTCGACTTTCATCATCGGCTCGCCGGTGATGGTGACCCGATAGCACCCGTCCACACCCTCGGGCGGCTTCTCCCACTCGGGCACCTGCTCCGGGTCGGTCCGGGTGATGTGCTCCAGCACCACCCTGGGCGTGCCGTCGACCTTGCCGATCAGCTGGAACCGGACCGCGCCCATGGTGCCGGCCGCGACGTCGCCGGAGACCGACGGCGTGTCGACCGCCGCTGCCCGGCGGTCGACCTCCTCGGTGAGTGGCTCGTCGAGAGTGATGTCCAGGCCGGCCGCGATCTGGCGAACGACGCTGCCCCACGCCATGGTCAGGATGCCCGGCTCCCAGAGCAGGGCCTTGAAGTCCATCGGCCTGCCGAACCCGAACATGTCGCCCATGACGACCGGCTGGTAGTAGGTGGAGTAGTCGCAGATCTCCGCCACCCGCACCTCGTCGATCCGCTGCGACAGGCTGGTCATCACCAGCGGGAGGATGTCGTTGGCGAAGCCGGGGTCGATGCCGTTGATGTGCAGGCTGGCATTGCCGGCCTTGCAGGCGTCGTCGATCCGCGCCAGGAACTCCGGCGGCAGGATCTTCTCCGGCCACTGCAGCAGCACCGGCCCGGACGACGTGACGTTGATGCCCGCCTCGACGAACGAAATCAGGTCCTCGATGCACTCGAAGACCCGGTCGTCCGCCATCGCCGTGTGCACGATGGCGTCCGGCGCCAGGGCGATCAGGGCATCGCGGTCCGTGGTGGCGGGGATCCCGAGCTCACGGCCCAGCTCGGCCAGGATGCCGGCGTCCTTGCCGTCCTTCTCGGGGTTCGACACCCACACCCCCACCAGCTCGAGGTCGGGATGCGCGTCGATCCCGGCGATGGCGTGCCGGCCGATCGTGCCGGTCGACCACACGACCACTCGCAGGGGCTTGTCGGGTTTCACCTGTGACATGGGCCCGAGACTAGAACACGTTCTAGAAATGCGGAAGGGTCAGGTGCCGGTGACGACGGGGCAGCGGGTCCCGGAGTAGATCGTCGGCATGCAGCGGTTGCAGTGGATGCAGATGCCCTCGGTGGCCCGGCCGGCCGCCAGGCGGTTCACGAGGTCGGGCTCGCGCAGGACCGCCCGGCCCATCGCGACGAAGTCGAACCCGTGCTCCATGGCCCGCTCCATCGTGTCGAGCCGGTTGATGCCGCCCAGCAGCATCAAGGGCATCGACAAACCCTCGCGGAACCGGATCGCCTTGTCCCAGAAGTACGCCTCCTCGAAGGGGTAGTGCTTCATGAAGCCCTTCCCGATCGGCGTCTTCATGCCGAGGCGCACGGGCAGCGGCATCGAGGCCGCGAACTCCTTGATCGGCGTCTCGCCGCGGAACAGGTACATCGGGTTCATCAGCGAGCTGCCACCGCTCATCTCGAGCGCATCGAGGTTGCCGTCTGCCTCGAGCAGCTGGGCGAACTCGAGCCCGGCGTCGGTCGTGACTCCGCCCTTGAACCCGTCGCTCAGCGACACCTTGGCGGTCACCGCGACCGACGAGCCGACCTCGTCGCGTACGGCGCCGGCCACCTGTCGGCCGAGACGCGCGCGGTTCTCGAGCGAGCCGTTCCAGCGGTCCTTGCGCCGGTTGAGCCCAGGAGCGAGGAAGGACGAGATGAGATAGCTGTGCGCCATGTGCAGCTCGAGCACGTCGAAGCCGGCCCGCACCAGCAGGGCCGCGGCGTCGACGTACGCCTTGGTGATCCGGGTCAGGTCCTTCTCGGACGCCGAGCCGATCATCTGCATCGAGAGCGGGCTCGGCATCCGGCTGGCGCTCAGTGCCTTGACGCCGTTGGACCGGCCGTTGGCGACCGGGCCTGCGTGTCCCACCTGGCCGGCGATCTTCGCGCCGGTCTCGTGGATGGCATCGGTCATCCGCACGAGCCCGGCCAGCGTGTCGACGGCGACCACGATCTGCTCCCGGTGGGTGCGGCCCTCGGGGGCCACCGCCAGATAGGCCACCGTGGTCAGGCCGATCCCGCCGCGGGCCACCGCCAGGTGGTAGTCGATCAAGTCGTCGGTCACCTGTCCGTGCGGCGCCCGCCCCTCGAAGGTCGCGGCCTTCACCGTGCGGTTGCGCAGCTCGACCGGGCCCAGCCTGGCTGGGGCGAACACATCGGGCGTCACGCCAAAACTGTAACGCGTTCTAGTCCTCCCCGGTGCAGTGTCATCATCGAGCCCGTGATCGTCGAGGAGCTCCAGGCCGCGGGCTGCGTGTTCGCCGAGGAGGAGGCCGCGCTGATCGTGGCCGAGGCCACCGACCGTGACGACGTACGCCGGATGGTCGGCGAGCGGGTCGCCGGGCGTCCCCTCGAGCAGGTGCTCGGCTGGGCGGAGTTCGACGGGCTCCGGATCGTCGTCGCACCGGGCGTGTTCGTGCCCCGCCGCCGGAGCCGGCTGCTCGTCGACCTGGCCGCGGAGCGAGCGACCGAGCTCGAGCACGCGGTCGTGGTCGACCTCTGCTGCGGCACCGGAGCGCTGGGCGCGGCCGTGCTCGCCCGCGTCCCGACCGCCGAGGTGTACGCCGCCGACGTCGACCCGGACGCGGTGGCCTGCGCGCGTCGCAACCTGCCCGCCGATCGGGTCTTCGAGGGCGACCTGTTCGCGGCGCTGCCCGAGGACCTGCGCGGGCGGATCGACGCCCTGGTGGTCAATGCGCCCTACGTGCCGACCGACGCGATCGCGACGATGCCGCCCGAGGCTCGCGACCACGAGCACCGGGTCGCGCTCGACGGCGGCGCCGACGGCCTCGACGTACAGCGCCGGGTGATGCACGATGCCGGCGACTGGCTCGCACCGGGCGGCGACCTGGTGATCGAGACGGGGCGGCACCAGGTGCCCGCGACATCGGCCGCGATGACGCGCGCCGGCCTGGTCGCCGAGACCCACACCCTGAGCGACCTGGACGCCGTCGCCGTACGTGGCCGCCACGTTCAGCGGTAGGTCACACCAACCCCACGTGCACCCGGATAAGATTCCCGGGGATCATCCATGGGGGCGAGAGTTGGGTCAGCGATGGGCAGCATGGGTCGAGGGTCGCGCGTGCATGCGCGGCTGGTCGCGACGCTGCTCGCGACCGCGTTCCTGACCAGCTACGCACCCGCGACCGCGCAAGCCCCCGCTCCGGTTGCGTCCGGAGACGACATCGCCGCCCAGTGGAAGTCGGGGTGGATCTTCGCCCAGGCCTACACCCTGCTCGAAGGCAGCTTCACCGTCACCGGTAGCGGTCAACAGACCGTCACCATCCACCTCGACGGCGCCCGGTTCCTGTCGCTGCCGACCGGCTGCTCCGGCAGCTCGACGGTCAACACGAGGTCGATGATCTCCGCCGCCGTCGACACCCTCGACTGCTGGCTTCAGCCAAGCGACGTGTCCTCCCGCACGATCGCCTTCTCCGGCTTCGTCGTGGCCGCGCCCGGCGAGGTCGTGCGCGGCACGGTGCAGGTCAAGGGCGGGCCTTCGGTCGAGCTTCCCGGCCGGATCGCCAGTCGCGGCACCCCACCCGCTTGGTCGTCACTGCGTCTGGTTTCGAGCCCCGACTTCCTCAACGCCGACATCGGTGACCTCGCCAAGGGCCCCAACTTCTGGGCGCCGTCGGGGACGCAGAACTCGACCAACGCCGACTACGAGCGCGCGATGGCCACGGTCCTCAACGACTGGAAGAGTCTCGCTCCCGACGCGGTCCTGATCGCCGGCGACCTGGTCGACGGCTGGTGGGGCACCGACCGCGACGGCAGCGGCAACTTCGGCCCGGTCGAGACCCCTGAGCAGGAGCGCCTCGCCATGAGCAGGGCGGCCGCCACCTACTACCCCCAGTGGCTCCAGCGGTTCACCTCACGCGGCCTGAACGCCCTGCCCGTCATGGGCGACCACGAGTACGGCGACGACCCATGGATGAGCGCCAAGAGGGGGCGCGCGCGCGCGTTCGAGGAGGAGTACGCCGACTACCTCGGCCGGCTCCCCAACAAGGTCGCGCAGAAAGTGAGCCGCCCGCCCGGCGTCCACCACTCGACTGCCTGGGCCATCCGCCCACGGCCCGACGTACAGCTGATCGGGCTCAACGTCTTCGACATCACTCCGCAGCGTGAGCGGCTCCGCGTCGATGCGGCCCAGATGCGATGGCTCCGCAACGTGCTCGCCAGGGCCAAGCGCGACCACGTGAAGTGGGTGATCGCTCAGGGGCACACGCCGATCCTGTGGCCGGTGCGCGTGCGTGGATCGAGCGGCCTCCACTACGAAGGTGGCGACAAGTCGGAGCTGTGGAAGGCCTTCAAGGAGGGCGGCGTCGACCTCTACCTCGCCGGCGAGGTCCACGACGTGACCACCGTGGAGCAGGACGGCATCACCCAGATCACCCACGGCGGCGCGTTCCAGTACGGCCTGACCAACTACCTCGTGCTCGACATCAGCAAGGACTACGCCTACCTGACCCTGCGCGACTACGACTTCGAACGTTCCGAGGCGGCCGACGGGACCCGGTTGTGGGAAACCCGTCCCGCGGGCCTGCCCATGAACCTCAAGATCGCGCCCGATCCGATGACGATCGGCACCGGCGTCCTGCTGCCTGACGGCGACCTGACCCGCCAGAGCGGGGCACTCAAGCCCTGGCGCCGATGACGACAGGCATACTGCACGCGTGACTCGCCCTTCTGCCTTGCCGTCCCGGCTCGCCCTCCTCGTCGGACTGGCCGTGCTCGTGCCGCTGTCGACGTACGCCGCCTCCGCCTCGGACCCGGATGCGAGCAGGAAGGCTCCCGGCCGGACCATCGTGGGCACCCAGCGTCCGGACCACCTTCGGGGCACGGCGCGCAACGACGTGCTCAAGGGGCTGGGCGGCGCTGACACGGCGTACGGCTTCAAGGGCAACGACCGGCTCGAACTCGGTCCCGGCAATGACTTCGCGGAGGCCAGCTCCGGCAGGGACATCCTCGACGGCGGGCCCGGCAGCGACTTCCTCAACGGTGGGGCCGACAACGACCGGATCATCGGCGGCCCCGACCGCGACGAGATCTACGACATGGGTGGCAACGACTGGGTCGATGCGGGGACGGGCAACGACTCCGTCAACGCCGGAGGCGGCAGCGACACGTTCCTGCTCGGCGACGGCGACGACATCATCAACCTGAGCGTCGACGGTGACCGCGACACCATCGACTGCGGTCCGGGCGCCGACCGTGTGTCGTGGAACGGCCGCCGCGACCCCGCCGACGTCGTGACGAGCTGCGAGACGCTGCTCGTCGGCGAATGAGACAGCCGTGACCGAGCGCAGCGGTCCGCTCTGGAAGCTGACCACCCTGGCTCGGTCAGGCATGGTCGCGCCACTGCGGCCCGACAAGTACCTGCGGATGGGTGCGGTCGTCGCCCGAGGCGTCAACGCCACGACCGGTATCTCCCTGGCCGCGCGCCGCCGACCGCATGGCACGGCCCTGATCGACGAGCGGGGCAACCTGACCTGGGCCCAGCTCGAGGCGCGCTGCCGTGCCCTGGCGGTGGGGCTGGCCGGTCTCGATCGCGGTACGTCGGGGCCGATCGGCACGATCGCGATCCTGTGCCGCAACCACCGCGGGTTCGTCGAGTCGCTGGTCGCGGCGTCACTGCTCGGGGCCGACACCCTGCTTCTCAACACCTCGTTCGCCGGGCCGCAGCTCGCCGATGTCGTCGAGCGTGAGGGTGTCGACCTCCTGATCTATGACGACGAGTTCGCAGGTGTCGTCGCGGCGGCCGACGAGCTGACCGCGCCGCCGTTGCGGATCCGGGCCTGGACCGAGGACGACGTCGAGTCCTCCGAACCCCGCGTGGACGACCTGGTCGAGGGCTACCTGGGTGAGACGCCTCCGCGCGCGGGTCGCAACGGCCGGATCGTCCTGCTCACCTCCGGCACCACCGGCACTCCGAAGGGCGCCCGCCGCCCGGGCGGCGGTGACGTCGGCACCCTGGTCGCGATGCTCGACCGGATTCCGTGGCGGGCCGAGCGCAGCGTGGTGATCGCCGCGCCGATGTTCCACGCGTGGGGGTTCGGGCAGCTGCTGATCGCCGCGTCGATGACCTGCACCGTGGTCACCCGGCGCCGCTTCGACCCGGAAGCCACTCTGAAGATGGTGGCCGACTACCGCGCGACCGGGCTGGCCGTCGTACCAGTGATGATCGAGCGGATCCTCGACCTGCCGGCGGAGACCCGGCGGCGCTACGACACCTCCAGCCTGCAGTTCGTCACCGCGAGCGGATCTCGGATGCGCCCGGACGCGGTGGTCTCGTTCATGGACGAGTTCGGCGACATCGTCTACAACAGCTACAACGCCACCGAGGCCGGGATGATCGCCACCGCCACGCCGGCCGACCTGCGCTCCGCGCCGGACACCGCGGGGCGCCCCTGCGCCGGCACCGACGTCAAGATCCTCGACGAGGCCGGCGCCGAGGTGGCGCCGGGCGAGGTCGGAACCATCTACGTGCGCAACAACAGCCAGTTCGACGGCTACACCAGCGGCGACACCAAGTCGTTCCACGAGGGCTACATGTCGTCGGGCGACGTGGGCCGCCTCGACGACGAAGGTCGGCTCTACGTCGTCGGCCGGGACGACGAGATGATCGTCTCCGGCGGCGAGAACGTGTACCCGCTCGAGGTCGAGCAGACCCTCGGCGCCCACCCGGAGGTGCGAGAGGCCGCGGTCATCGGCGTCGAGGACCACCAGTTCGGTCAGCGGTTGAGCGCGTTCGTGGTGCTCAACCCGGATGCCGCCGTCTCCCCCGACGAGCTCAAGGCCTACGTCAAGGAGCACCTGGCGTCGTACAAGGTGCCGCGCGAGGTGACCGTGCTCGACGAGCTCCCCCGCAACAGCACCGGCAAGGTCATGAAGCGCGAGCTGACGCCGCCTACGGCCGGCTGAGGAAGTCCTCCACCGTCAGGGGCGGCAGACCCGGCAGGACGTGAGGCCCGGGCGGTCGGCTGCGGGCTGGAGGTCCTCGCGGTGGGCGATCAGCGCGCAGTCGCGGCGGTGCACCGTGGTCCCGGTCCCGGCCGTCACGGGGAGGGCCGCCGTGTCGACGCCCTGGTCGTTGAGGGCCGCGGACCGCGAGGTCACGTCGGCCAGCACCAACAGGGTGTCGGCCAGCCGCTTCGATGACTCGCGACCGTCGGAGGCGATTCGGGCCAGCCACGCACCGAAGTAGAGGAATCCGCCCACGAAGCACAGGCCGAGACCGAGCATTCCGCCCGAGACCATGTAGGAGAACTGCTCGTACTGGTAGGGCGTGTTGGCCGCACCGTAGTAGCCGAGGATGATCGCGACGATGCCCAGCGGCATCAGGATCGCGCCGGCCCAGAACAGCACGGTCTGGAGCAGCTCGGCGTTGTTGTTGCGCAGCGGCGCCGCGCCCGTCGAGCTCGACCCGGCTCTCGGGAACCTGCCCTGGCCGACGCTCAGCCGGCTGCCGTTGGCGGATCCGGTCGAGGTGGTGTCCTGCGTGGGGATGGTGCTCATGTCAGGCCTTTCGGAGGTCGGGCAGGCCGCTGTCGAGGCCGTGCGGACAGGGGGCTCCGCCACCCAGGGCGGCGGCGCCGATCCTGCGGAAGTAGCTGCCCACGACGGTCGCGCCTGCCAGGCCGCCAACGAGCAGGAGGCCGGGGATCGAGAACAACGGGGGCAGTCCGGCACCGGCGGGGGCCGCGTCGAGGTCAGGTACGGGCGCGGTCGAGTCGCCGGGAGGTACGTCGTCGAGTCCGGCGCGGTGCTGAGGGGAGGCGTGTTGCTCGACGGTGTCGTCCCGGTGCCCTCGTCGGTGGGCTCCTCCGTCGGCTCCGTCGGCTCGGTGGTCGGCGGCGCGATCGGGGCGGTGGTGTCGACGGTCGCTCGCGCGTTCGCAAGGGAGATGACCATCCGCGAGGACAGTCCCGTCAGCAGGCCGATCGCGTCCTTCAGCTGTCTGGCCTGCTCGGGGATCCCGTCCAGCAGGACCGCGAGCGGCAGCGTGGCGAGCACCTTCCGCAGCGGTGCCATGTCGAGCTCGATGACCAGGCCGGTGACGGCCGTGCTCGCCTGGTCACCGTGCCTCTCGTAGACCGGTTTCGGGATCGACACCGTGATGCCGAGCATCTTCAGCGCCTCTGAGGCCTCGTCGGGCAGCCCCGGGATCGGGTACGGCGTGCCGACCGCCTCGAAGCCCTCCGGCCCGAACGCGAACCGCTGGCCCAGGGCCACCAGCTCGCCGTACGCCGCGATGCTGTCGGACTTGCCGGTGGTTCCGTCGCTGGAGGCCTCGGCCCGGACCTTCATCCCTTCGATCCTGACCAGGCCGCCCAGGATCGCGATGTCGCCGAACGAGCTGCGCGCGACGGCCTTGGCGTTGGTTTCGGTCTCGGTCTTGGCGGCCGACGTGAACCCGCCGAGGTCGATGATCGCGGAGAGCGCAGGCGGCAGGCCGAGGCTCGATGGGGTCTGGTCGCCGTCCTCTTCGTCGCTGGCGGGAGCGCCGAGCAGGCCCAGCAGATCGCCCAGACCGGGGAGCGGCAGACCCGGGATCAGGCCGTCGTCCTCGCCCTCGTCGTCGCGGTCCTGGTTCTCGGCATCGCTCGACCAGCCCGTCTCGGCGTACGCCGAACCCTCACCCGAACCGGCGCGCTGGATCATGCCGGGGAACGGCTCGTCGGTGTCGCGGTCCGGGCCGTTCGGGTACAAGGAGTTGACCTGCACCGGGTAGCCGTCCTTGCCGAGGCTGGGCGGGAGGCCCAGCTGCTCGACGAACGTCTTCAAGCCCTCGCCGATCGGCGCTCCCGGCCACAAGAAGCTCGAGCGGCCGCGCGACGACCCGGAGTCGGACTCCACCTCGGAGTAGGCCACCTCCAGCTCGAGCTGCGGCGACGACGGAATGGGGATGCTCGGCTCGTAGATCTCGATCTTCACCGGCGCCGACCAGGCGCCGGTGACGTAGCCGCCGAAGGCGCGCGTCGGCGCAGTCTCGGTCGGGGTCTCGGTGGGAGTCTCCGACGGGCTCGGCGACTCACTGGGGGTCTCCGACGGGCTGGGCGACTCCGTGGGATCGTCGGCGGCGGCCGGCCCGGAGAGCGGGAGCACTGCTCCCACGAGGGCGGTCGCGAACGTGACGGCCAGGAGCCGGTAGTGCGGCTTGGACAACCGCTTCACGCGGCACCTCCGAGGATGACGTCGGACATGGTCTCGAGGATCTCCGCGGGCTCACCGGTGGCGATCACGCGACCGTTGGTCATGACTGCGGCGTAGTCGGAGACCCTGAGGGCGGTGCGTGCGAACTGCTCGATGCAGAGGATGGAGACGCCGGTCGAGGCGATCTCGGCGACGGTCTCGTAGAGCTCGTCGACGATCAGCGGCGCCAGCCCCATCGACAGCTCGTCGAGCAGCAGCAGGGCCGGGTCCGAGGCCAGCGCGCGCGACATGGCCAGCATCTGCTGCTCGCCGCCCGACATGGTCCCGGCCAGCTGGTAGCGCCTCTCGAGCAGACGAGGGAAGTAGTTGAACGCCGTCTCGAGCACCGCCTCGGCCGGCACTCCGGCGTACGACATCAAGGAAAGGTTCTCCTCGACGGTCAGGTTCGGGAACACCGAGCGTCCCTCGGGCACGGTGCAGAGTCCCACGCGGGCGAGGTCCTCCGGAGCCGCGCCTTTGAGGTGTACGCCGCCCAGGTGGATGTCGCCGCTGGTCGCCTTCTTCTGGCCGGCGATGATCTTGACCAGGGTGGACTTGCCGGCGCCGTTGGGGCCGAGCAGCGCCATCACCGCGCCCTTGGGCACCGTGAGGTTGACGCCGCGCAGCACCTCGATCCGGCCGTAGGCCGCGTGGAGGTCGACGACCTCGAGGATCGGCACGCTCACGAGACCACTCCCCCCATCGTCGGTTCGGCGGCGGCAACCGCGGGCATGGCCAGGTCTGGTCGGGTGCTCGTCGGGCTCGTCGGAGTAGCCGAGGTAGGCCTTCTGCACGCGAGGGTCGGCCCGCACCACGGCCGGGGCGCCGGTCGCGATCACGCTGCCGAAGTCGAGCACCCAGATCGTGTCGCAGACCGTCATCACGAGTCCCATGTCGTGCTCGACCATCAGCACCGCAATACCCTCCTCAGCCAGCTCGCTCAGCAACGCGCCCAGCGCGTGGGTCTCGACCTCGGAGAGACCGGACGAGGGCTCGTCGAGGAGCAGCAGCTTCGGCTCCGAGGCCAGGCAACGGGCCAGCTCCAGCAGCCGCGCGGTACCGGTCGGGATGGAGTCCGCGCGGTCGTGGGCGTATTCGGCGATCCCGACCTTCTCGAGCAGCAGGTCGACGTCGGCCGTGGCCGAGCGCAGTGAGCCCCGCACGCCACGGTGGATGTCGAGCGCGACCCGGACATTGTCGTGGACGGTGAGCGAGCCGAACGCCTCGAGCCGCTGGAAGGTACGCCCTACGCCACGCTTCGCCCGGCGGTGGACCGGCGTGTGGGTGAAGTTGTGGCCGTCGAAGCGGACCCTCCCCTGGGTGGGCTTCTGCAGCCCACTGATCACGTTGAAGACGGTCGTCTTGCCGGCACCGTTGGGGCCGATCAAGCCAGTGATCTCGCCGGCCTCGGCGGAGAACGACGCGTGGTCGACCGCCGTCACGCCGCCGAACTGGACGACAAGGTCGTCAACCTCAAGGAGCGACATGGGCGGGCACCTCCTCGGCCTCGGCGTCGACCGGTTCGTCCGCGCGGCGCTTCCCCTGTGATCTTGCCTGCGCAGAGGACAGATCCGGCAGGCTTTCCCGGATCTGCTGGGTGACCTGGACGCGTAGCCATCGGCCGAACTTGAAGAGGTAGTTCGCCAAACCGTTGGGATCGCGCCCGAGGAGCACGGCGCCGAACCCGATGATCGCGAAGATCAGCCCGGCGATGCTCGGGTGGTCCGACTGCATCACCGGCAGCAGCATCAGACCGAGACCCCCGAGCGCCGCGCCGGTCACCGACGTGACGCCGAAGACGACGGCCAGGAGGAGCAGGGTCAGGCTGCCGAAGGACAGGAAGTCGTTGGCTCCGATGGTGCCGCGCAGGCCGGCGTAGAGCGCTCCGGCGAGCCCGGCGATACCGGCCGAGGCGCCGAACAGGCCGACCCGCAACCAGCGCATGTCGAGGCCGAGGGTGCCGCAGGCGACCGGGCTGTCGCGCATCGCGATCAGCACCCGGCCGAGTGCACCGCGCCGCAGGACGAGCACAGCGATCCCAACGATCACGAAGAAGACCAGCATCGTGAACACGTAGCCATCGGTGGAGTCGATCTGCCGGCCGAAGATCGAGAGACGATCGGCGTCCAGCACGCCTCCGTAGCCGAACGCGAAGTCGGCCTGGAAGACCATCTTGTCCATCAGTACGGCGAACGCCAGCGTTGCGAGCGCGAGATAGAGGCCGGTCAGCCGCAACACCGGGAGGGCCACCAGGGCGCCCACCCCGGCCGCGATCAGCGAGGCCACGAGCAGGCCGTAGAGGTTGGGCTGGTCGAGCTTGGCGTAGGCCAGCGCACCCACGCCGGCGAAGGTGAGCTGCGCCAGGGAGACATGACCCCCGTAGCCGGTCAGCAGCACCAGCGACAGCATGATGATCGCGAACGTCGCGGCGGTTCCGGCGCGGAGCAGGCTCGTCTCGGACATGGTGATCAGCAGCACCATCATCAGGAACAGGAACACCGTGCCGGAGGCCAGCATCCGGGAGAGCGTCGGCACTGGCGCCGAGACGATGCCCTTGACCTGACCGATGCGGAGCTGGGCCTGCGGAAGCAGGATGAGGACCGCGAAGAGGAAGAGCGCCGGGATCACCGGTCGGACATCGGAGAAGGCGCTGTCCGCCGGGATGTAGCCGACCGCGAGGGAGTCGAGCACGCCCAGCCCCATCGCCCCGGCGAAGGTGAGGGGCAGGCTTCGCAGCCGGCCGACCATGGCGGCGGCGTACGCGTTGATGACCAGGAGCGTGAGCTGGTAGTAGTCGAGCCCGACCACCGATGCCAGCAGGATGCCGGCCAGGGCCGACAGCGAGATGCCGATCGCCCAGGACAACGCGGCGACCCGGTCCGGCTTGCCGCCGTAGAGCTGGAGCAGCTCCGGGTTGTCCACCGAGGCCCGCATCGCGGTGCCGATCCGGGTCCGGTTGAGCAGCGCCCACAGTCCGATGGCCACGACGATCGACAGCAGGATCGTGATCAGCTGGTGGGCCGTGATCACCGCAGGGCCAACGTCGTAGGTGGTCTCGGCGAAGAACGGCGGCACGAACCGGTTGTCGGGCGGCCAGATCTGCTGGGCGAGCCCGATCAGCCCGACGAACAGACCAACGGTGACCACGAGCCCGACGCCGACCGGCGCCTCGCTCAGGCCACGGGTGACGAAACGCTGCACGAACATGCCCGTCAGCGGCGCCACGACAAGCAGGACGAGCACCATCGAGAGCCAGATGGGAAGGTCCTGGCGCTGGCTGAAGTCCCAGAAGATGAAGGCCATCACCATGCCGAAGGCACCGTGAGCGATGTTGAAGACCCGCGTGGTCGTGTAGGTCAGCACCAGCCCACTGGCCGCGATGGCGTACGCCGCCCCGGTGAAGAGGCCGGGCAGCCCGTAGGCGATCAGCTTGTCCATGGCTCAGTCACGCATCCGGTCACGCACCGTTGATGAGGGGCGAGCAGAGGTAGTCGCCACCGGACACCTGCTTCCAGGATCCACCGTTGAGCTGGAAGATCTTGTAGCACTCGGCCGTGGTCTTGGCGCCCACTTGCTGAGGGGCGTGGATGCCGTTGCTGGTCCAGTTCTTGACCTTCTTCAGCGACGCGATCAGCGACTGACGGTTCAGGTCGCCTCCGAGAGCCACCGCCTCCTGGACGAAGAGCCGCGCCGCCGACCAGGCGTAGAGACCGAAGAAGTTCGGCTGGGCCCCGGGGCTGACCTGGTCGAGCCAGGCCCGGTAGAGCTTCATCTCGGGGATGTTCGAGGTGAACAGCTCGGTCGTCGAGTAGACGAACGTGCCGTCACCCAGGCTGCCGGCCTGGTCGACGTAGCCCTGGTCGTAGATGGTCGAGTCCTGCATGAAGAGCGCGTCGAAACCCTGCTGCTGCATGGCCTGCTGGATCTTCACGGTGTTCTGGTAGGGCCCGGTGTAGACGACCATCTTCACGCCCTTGTCCTTCATCTGCTGGACGTAGGGGGCGAAGTTGAACTCCGCCACGTCGATGCCCTGGAAGTAGGGCACCTTCCAGCCGGCGCGCACCCAGGCGTTCTTCTGGAAGGTGGCGTTGGGAGCAGCCGAACCGGCGTTGATGTAGAGGACGCCGACGGCGTTGGTCGCGTCCTTGTACTTGCTGATGAACCACTTCGGCACGGCCGAGGGGATCAGGTTGGGCGTGACCGCCTGGGCGCTGAAGCAGGTGGTGCACTTGTTGCGCTCCGGCGACGTCGAGGTCGACCGCATGTCGGGAATCCCGCAGGCCTGGGCGGTCGCCGCGCCACCGGCGTCGAAGGCACCCATGGAGCCGACGGCGGCGAACGCGTTGTCGCACGCTGAGGCGTAGGCCTGCTGGTCGGCGCCGGCGTCCGCTCGGCTGTCGAGCATCTCGACGACGAGCTTGTGGCCACAGATGTCCGAGGTGGAGTTGAAGTACTCGACAAAGGCGCGGGTGGCCTGCTGGGCCGACTCGAAGATGCCCGGCACCGGGCCGGAGATGTCGGCGACGTTGGCGAGCGTGATGGTGTCGGCGGTGACGCCGGTCTGGCTGTTGTCGAACCCGTCGCAGGAGCCGGCCTTCACCCCGCTGTCGGGCGCGTTCTCGTCGCCGCCGGTGTCGGTGCCGGTGTCCGTCTTCCCGTTGTCGGTCCCGGTGTCGGTGCCCGTGTCCGTCCCCGTGTCGGTGCCGGTGTCCGTTCCCGTGTCGGTGCCGGTGTCCGTCCCGGGCACGCTCGGGTCCGTGCCGGGCACGGTGCCGTCGTCGATGACCGTCCCGTCGGGTGCCACCGTCGCCCCAGCCTGTCCGAGCCCGACGACCTCGTCGGGGTCCAGGTTGGAGCCGCAGGCGGCAAGGAACAGGGCAGCCGCGAGCACGAGGACGCCGACAGACGTCCTCCGCCCACGGCGAGACCGGGACTGAAACATTGAGCCCTCCATGACCAGCGAACGATGGATCGGAGCCGAAGTGACGCACGCCACTCAGCAAATCTCGGGACGTGGTCACCGCCACTACGGCAGCACTCTGGCATCTCTTGCGCCATTAGTGGAACATGTTCTAGATTAGACACGTGTCCAATCAATTGTCCAGCCTTCCCCGTAGAGGAGTGAACGCGCGGCAGGCAGAGACGGTCGAACGACTGCTCGCGGCCGGTGCCGAGGAGCTGCGTCTGGTCGGGCACGAAGCCCTGACGATGCGCACCGTGGCCACCCGCGCCGGCGTCTCGACCGCGACGGCGTACACCTACCTGTCGTCGAAGAACCACCTCTTCGCCGAGCTCTTCTGGCGGTTGCTCGCCAACGCCGACGCCGACGACCCCGTGGGCACGACACCACTCGAACGCCTGCAGCACGTGACCGGACAGCTCTCGCTCCTGCTCGAGGGTCAGCCCGAGCTTGCCGCGGCCACCACCATCTCCCTGCTCTCGACGGACCCCGACGTCCAGCGGCTCCGGTTCCGGATCGGCGGGCATTTCCTGGACCGCTTCGCCCAGGCCCTCGGTGACGACGCCGACCCGGTGCTGACGGACGCGCTGGTGCTGGCCTTCACGGGCGCACTGCTCCAGGCCGGGATGGGCCTGACGACGTACTCGGAGATGGGCGAGCGGCTGGCAGCCGTCGTCGCCGTGATCATGAAAGGCCACGCATGACCACCCACGCGACCATGCCGATCGTCTTCGACCCCTACGACTATGCGTTCCAGGAGGACCCCTACCCGGTATACGCCCGGCTGCGCGACGAGGACCCGCTCCACCACAACCCGGAGCTCGACCTGTGGGCGCTCACGCGGCACGCCGATATCGCCGAGGCCTTCCGCACCGAAGGCACCTACTCGAACTCCTGGGGGGTCGCGATCGAGCAGTCGGCCTGGGGGCCGGATGCCCACAAGGTGATGTCGATCCTCGGCATGGACCCGCCGCGACAGAACCGCCTGCGCTCGCTCGTGTCCCGCGGCTTCACCCCGCGCCGGGTGCACGACCTGCTGCCGCGCATCCAGGCGCTGACCGACCGCTACCTCGGCGAGTGCCTCGAGATGGCCCGTGACGGTGGGGAGTTCGACTGGATCACCGACTTCGCCGGCAAGCTCCCGATGGACGTCATCTCCGAGATGATGGGCGTCCCCGAGGAGGACCGGGCCGAGGTCCGCCGCCAGGCCGACATCGTGGTGCACCGCGAGGACGGCCTCTACGACGTCCCGCCGGCCGGCGCCGATGCGTCCATGTGGCTGATCGTCTACTACCAGGAGATGGTCACCCAGCGGCGCCGCCAGTCGAGCGACGACCTGACCAGTGCGCTGATCGAGGCTGAGATCGACGGCGACCGGCTGACCGACGAGGACGTCATCGCGTTCCTGTTCCTCATGGTGGTGGCCGGCAACGAGACGACGACCAAGCTGCTCGGCCACTCGCTCTTCCACCTCACCCGGCACCCCGACCAGCTCGCAAAGATCTTCGACGGACCGGATGCGGAGCTGGTGAACCCGTGGATCGAGGAGACGCTGCGCTACGACACGTCCAGCCAGCTGCTGGCGCGCTACCTGCTCCGCGACGTGGAGCTGCACGGTGTCGTCGCACCACAGGGCTCGAAGCTGCTGCTGTGCCTGGGCGCGGCCAACCGCGACGACCGGGTCTTCAGCCGTCCCGACGACTACGACGTCTTCCGCGACAAGGACGAGCTCGCGCAGATCCTGTCGTTCGGCGGTGGCCGGCACTTCTGCCTCGGCGCCAACCTGGCCCGGCTCGAGACCCGGATCGCGCTCACCGCACTCGTCGAGCGGGTCCGGTCGGTCGAGGTGGAGCACGACAGCTGCGTGCGCGTGCATTCGGTCAACGTGCGCGGCTTCGCGTCGATGCCGGCGAGGGTGACGGTGCGATGACCGGCAAGTACGCCCAGCCAGATCGACGACCGGCCGTCGTCACCGGCGCCTCTTCAGGCATCGGTGCCGCCACCGCGCTCGCCCTTGCTGCCGCGGGACACCCGGTGGCGCTCGGTGCGCGTCGGGTCGACAAGTGCGAGGAGGTCGCGGCCGCGATCCGCGAGGCCGGAGGTGAAGCCTCGGCGCATCCCCTCGATCTCACCGAGACCGATTCCGTCGAAGCCTTCGCCAAGGCGGTCGCCGCCGACCTGGGCGATATCGAGGTCGTCGTCAGCAACGCCGGCGCGGTCGCACCCGGCGTCATCCACGAGGTCGACCCCGAGCGCTTCGGCCGGGAAGTCGACCTCAACCTGGTCGGCGCCCACCGGCTGGTTCGCGCGTTCGTGCCCGGCATGGTCGAGCGGCGACGGGGCGACTTCGTGTTCGTCTCCTCCGACGTGGCCGTCCAGGCCAGGCCGTTCATGTCGTCGTACGCCGCGGGCAAGTGGGGCCTCGAGGGTCTGGCCCACGCGATGCAGATGGAGCTCGAGGGCACCGGCGTCCGCGCGAGCATCGTCCGGCCCGGGCCCACCTGGAGCGAAATGGGCTCCGACTGGGACGTCGACGAGGCCGCCATGGTGCTCAACGGCTGGGTGAAGTTCGGCCAGGCCCGGCACTCGCACTTCCTGAAGCCCGCCGCGATCGCAGACGCGATCGTCACCGTCGTGACGGTGCCCCGCGGCGTGCACGTGAACCTGATCGAGATATCCCCCGAAGCACCCCTGGAGGACCAGTGAACAACATCCGCGAAGTCTCGTACGCGGTGCCCGACGACGGCTTCGGCCACCTCGCCGAGATGCGGATCGACCCGATCGGCCTGTTCCAGCGGGTCCGCGACGAGTGCGGCGACATCGGGCGGTTCCGGCTGGCCGAGCGCGATGTGGTGCTGGTCAGTGGCGCCGACGCCAACGAGCAGTTCTTCCGGGCACCGGACGAGGTGCTCGACCAGGCGGCGGCGTATCCGTTCATGACACCGATCTTCGGCAAGGGCGTGGTCTTCGATGCCTCCCCCGAGGAACGCCAGCAGATGCTGAAGAATCAGGCACTGAAGGGCGACATGATGCGCGGCCACGCGGCCACCATCGAGACCGAGATCAACCGGATGGTCGCCGAGTGGGGCGACGAGGGCGAGATCGACCTGCTGGACTGGTTCGCCGAGCTGACCATCTACACGACCAGCAGCTGTCTGGTCGGCAAGCCGTTCCGGGAGGAGCTCGACTCCAGCTTCGCCCGCTACTACCACGACCTCGAGAAGGGCACCGACGCGCTCGCGTACGTCGATCCCTACATGGACATCGAGAGCTTCCGGATCCGCGACGCGGCCCGCGAGAGCCTCGTCGCCCTGGTGCAGGCGATCATCGACAAGCGCATCGCCCGAGGAAAGGTGCCGCGCGAGGAGCGCGACCTGCTCGACGTGCTGATGTCGGTCGACTACAGCGCCGACATCATCACCGGCATGTTCATCTCGATGATGTTCGCCGGGCACCACACCAGCTCCGGCACGGCGGCCTGGGCGTTGATCGAGCTGATGCGCCACCCCGACGTGATGAAGGACGTCGTGGCCGAGCTCGACGACCTCTACGCTGACGGCTCCGAGATCTCGTTCCAGGCCCTGCGCTCGATCCCGCGGCTGGAGGCGGCGCTCAAGGAGACCCTGCGCCTGCACCCACCGCTGATCATCCTGCTGCGCCTGGTCCAGGAGGAGATCGAGCTCGCGGGCCACACCATCGCCCCGGGCACCATGGTCGCCGCGTCGCCCAAGGTGTCCAACCGGATCGGCGAGGACTTCCCCGAGCCGGAGCTGTTCGACCCGGGCCGCTACCTCGACCCGCGCCAGGAGGACCTGGTCAACCGCTGGACCTGGATCCCGTTCGGAGCGGGCAAGCACCGCTGCGTCGGGTCGGCGTTCGCGATGATGCAGCTCAAGGCCATCTTCTCGGTGATCCTGCGCGACTACGAGTTCGAGATGGTGCAACCGTCCGAGTCCTACCGCGACGACGTCTCGAAGATGGTTATCCAGCTCGAGCAGCCGTGTCGCGTGAGGTACCGGAGGCGGTCCGCGTGACGAAGTTGAGTGGTAGCCACGCCATGAGAGTCGTCGCCGACCTGGGCCTGTGCCAGGGCCACCAGATGTGCCAGGGCGAGGCGCCCGACGTGTTCGGCTTCGATGACGATGCCGACCAGGTGGTCGTGCTCCGGGAGCACCCCGAGGAGTCCCTTCGGCCGCAGGTCACCGCGGCCGTCAAGTACTGCCCAGCGATGGCGCTTGCCATCGAAGAAGAGTGAGGAACCAATGAGCGCGTTCACCCGCGAAGAGATCGACGAGTTCTGGCAGAGCTGGCTGGAGGTCAACCGGGAGGCCGAACGCCGCGGCGACTGGAAGATCATGGCCGACCACTACGCCGAGGACGCGACCTACGGGTGGATGTACACCCCCGATGAGCACTTCATGGCGATCGGGCGCGAGGAGATCCGCGAGCTCGCGATCGGCCAGGAAATGGAAGGCCTCGACGGCTGGCACTACGACTACCAAGCCACCGTCGTCGACGAGAAGACCGGGATGATCGTGGGCTTCTGGAAGCAGCGGTCGGGCATCACCGACGACGCCACCGGCGAGGAGTTCGAGATCCTCGGCATCGGCGGCTCGTGGTTCGGCGTGGTCCGCAACGCCGAAGGAACGCTCGAGTTCGGTTGGCAGCGCGACTGGTTCGACCTCGGGTCGACGGCACACACGTTCCTGGCGATCGCCTCGTCCGGGAAGGCTCCACAGGGCCTGCTCGACCGGATGGGCGTGCACGGGCCGTCGCAGCCCGGCCACTACCAGCTCAAGGACATCCCGTCCCCGGTCTGGCCGCCGCCCGTCGAGCGTGGCGACTACATCACCCAGGAGAAGGTCACGTGACCCTGGCCACCCCAGCGCCACAGCTGCTGATCGACGGCAAGCTGACCGCCGCCAGCAGCGGCGCGACGTATCCGATCCTCAACCCGGCCAACGGCGCGGAGATCGGGCGGGCGCCCGACGCCACCGCCGACGACATGGAGGCCGCGATCGCCGGCGCCCGCCGGGCGTTCGACGAGACCGACTGGTCGACGAACCTCGAGCTGCGGGTGAGGTGCCTGCGACAGCTGCACGCGGCGCTCCTGGAGGAGAAGACGGCGTTCGAGGCGCTCACGACGGCCGAGGTCGGCATGCCCGGCTTCATGATGGGCGCCGCTGGGTTCGACGTACCGGTCGAGGGGCTCAAGTGGGTCACCGACCTCGTCGAGTCCTACGAGTTCGAGACCGACCTGGGCGTCGCCGCGCCCATGGGCATCTCCAGCCGCCGGACCGTACGCCGCGAGCCAGTGGGTGTGGTCGCCGCGATCACCCCGTGGAACGTGCCGACCCAGATCAACCTGGCCAAGGTCGGACCGGCCCTGGCGGCCGGCTGCACCGTGGTGCTCAAGCCCGCGCCGGACACCCCGTGGGTGGCGTGCGAGCTCGGACGTCTGGTCGCCGAGCGCACCGACATCCCGGCCGGGGTGTTCAACGTGGTCACGCCTCGGTCCAACGAGGTCGCCGCCCAGCTGACGTCCGACCCTCGGGTCGACATGGTGTCGTTCACCGGTTCGACGGCGACGGGCAAGGCGATCATGGCCGCCGGAGCCCCGACGCTGAAGCGGGTCTTCCTCGAGCTCGGCGGCAAGTCGGCCGCGATCGTGCTCGACGACGCGGACATCGCGAACGCAACAGGCGCTACGGCTTTCGCCGCCTGCATCCACGCCGGCCAGGGCTGCGCGATCACCACCCGGCTGATCGTGCCGCGGGACCGCTACGACGAGGCGGTGCAAGTGGCCGCCGCCACCATGGAGTCGATCGGCGCCTCGGACCCGGCCGACCCCAACGCGATCTGCGGTCCGGTGATCTCACAGCTGCAGCGCGACCGGGTCGCCGCCTACTTCGACATCGCCCTCGAGGAGGGCGGCACCTTCGCCACCGGTGGGGCGGTCATCGACCAGCACGGCTTCTGGGTGCAGCCCACCGTGGTCGCCGGCCTCGACAACTCCTCCCGGCTCGCGCAGGAGGAGATCTTCGGGCCGGTGCTCGTGGTGATCCCGCACGACGGCGACGACGACGCGGTCCGGATCGCCAACGACTCGGCGTACGGCCTGTCGGGCTCGGTCGACTCCGGCTCGCTCGAGCGCGCCAAGTCGGTCGCCGCCCGGATCCGCACCGGGACCCTCGCCGTCAACGGCGGCGTGTGGTTCAGTCCGGACGCACCGTTCGGCGGCTACAAGCAGTCCGGACTCGGCCGGGAGATGGGCATCGCCGGCTTCGAGGAGTACCTCGAGACCAAGACCATTGCCGAACCGGCTTAGGAGAGAAATGAGATTCAAGGACCAGGTCGTCGTCGTCACCGGCGCGGCCCAAGGCATCGGCGAGGTCTACGCGAAGGCACTCGCCGCGGAGGGCGCGGCCGTCGTGGTCGCCGACCTCAACGAGCCGGCCGGCGAGAAGGTGGCGGCCGCGATCAACGAGACCGGCGGGCGCGCGATCTTCGTGACGACCGACGTGTCGTCGCAGCTCTCGGCCGACGCGATGGCGACCCGCACCGTCGAGGAGTTCGGTGGTCTCGACCTGCTCGTCAACAACGCCGCGATCTACGGCGACATGCAGTTCGACCTGTTGATCAGCGTCGACTGGGACTACTACAAGAAGTTCATGTCGGTGAACATGGACGGCGCCCTGGTGATGACGCGCGCCTGCTATCCGCACATGCAGCGCCGCGGTGGCGGGTCGATCGTCAACCAGAGCTCGACGGCGGCCTACCTCTACTCCGGCTTCTACGGGCTGGCCAAGGTCGGGGTCAACGGGCTCACCCAGCAGCTGGCCCACGAGCTCGGCGGCATGAACATCCGGGTCAACGCGATCATGCCCGGGCCGACCGACACCGCAGCCACCCGCACCCAGGCCGGCGACGCTGCCAAGGACCTGGTGAAGGGTCTCGCCCTGAAGCGGATGGGACAGCCGGAAGACATGGTCGGGGCCTGCCTGTTCCTGCTCTCCGACGATGCCGCGTGGGTGACCGGCCAGATCATGGCCGTCGACGGCGGGCAGGTCTTCCGATCGTGACCCGCGTCGGCTTCGTCGGGCTGGGCAACATCGGCAAGCCGATGGCGCTCAGGCTGGCGAGCGCGCCGGCCGAGCTGGAGCTCGATCTCTCGGTGTACGACGTCGCGCCCGAGCCGCTCGCAGAGCTCGAGGCGGCCGGGGCCAGCGTCGCGAACAGCGTCGCCGAGCTGGCCAAGTGCGTCGACGTGGTCTGCGTGATGGTGCGCGACGACGACCAGGTGCGGGAGGTGCTCGGCGAGGTGCTCGGCGTCGCCCACGACGGCATGGTGGTCGTCGTCCACTCGACGGTCGCTCCAGCGACGCCTCGGCAGCTCGAGATCAGCGCCGCGAAGCACGGCGTGCGACTGGTCGACGCACCGGTGAGCGGCGGCGCGATGGGGGCCGCCGACGGCACCCTCGCGATCCTGGTGGGCGGCAGCGAGCAGGCGTTCGCGGACTGCTCCTCCGTGCTGGCCCGGATGGGCTCGCTGGTGGTGCATGCCGGGCCGATCGGGGCCGGCACCAAGCTGAAGCTGGCCCGCAACCTGATGCACTTCGTCGCGTTCACCGCCGCCACCGAGGCGCAGCGGCTGGCCGAGGCCGCCGGGCTGGACCTGAAGGCGCTCGGTGAGGTGGTCCGCCACACCGACGCGATCACCGGTGGGCCGGGCGCGATCATGCACCGCGAGACGACGGCTCCGATCGCCGACGACGACTTCTGGCGCGGTGTCTTCTCACACGTGGCCGCGTTGGGTGAGAAGGACCTGCGGTTCGCGATCGACCTCGCCGACGAGCTCGGTGTCGACGTGCCACTCGCCCGCGAGGCGAACTACCGACTGCGCAAGGGACTGGGGCTGTGATGGGCAAGTTCGATGATCTGCCGGAGCAGCGCCGACGCGGCTTGGAGAAGATGGAGCAGGTCTACGGGTTCGACATGACCGACGCCAGTGATGGTGACAGTGGCGACTTCTTCGGCTACACCGCCGACCACCTCTTCGCCGACATCTGGAACCGCCCGGGGCTCACCGACCGTGACCGACGTCTGCTGCTCATCGGCATGCTCGCCGGCCAGGGCGCGGCCGACGTGCTCGGCATCCAGGTGCCCGCGGCGTACGCCAACGGCGAGCTCGACGACGAGGCGCTGCGCGAGATCGTGATCTTCATCTGCCACTACGCAGGTTGGCCCAACGGGGCGCGGCTCAACGCGGTCGTCGAGGAGACCATCGCGAAGGCGAAGCGGGCGAAGGACCAGTCCTGACCACCTCGTTCGACGCGCTCCCGGCGGGAGGTTCCGGGCTGATCTCTGCGCGCCCGGGGCCGGATCTCGCGGCGGCGGGCTACACAGAGACGGAGTACGCCGTGACCGGCACCGCCCCGTCGTACACCGCCGAGAGCCTGCCCACTGACGGACGCTGGAACCTGATCCAGTCGGGTGCGGCCGGCTTCGTGACCCGAGCGATCGTCCGGCGCCCGGCCGACCCGAGCGCCTTCAGCGGCACCCTCCTGGCGGAGTGGCTCAACGTCAGCAGCGGTGTCGACGCCGGCCCGGACTGGACCTATCTGTCGGACGAGATCGTGCGCCGCGGGCATGCCTGGGTCGGGATCTCCGCGCAGTACATCGGGGTCGAGGGTGGCGTGGCTCCCGTCGGCGACCTCGGACTCGGGGCACTCAAGACCAACGACCGCTACGCCGGGCTCCACCATCCGGGTGACGCGTTCGCCTACGGGATCTTCGGCCAGATCGCGGCCGCGCTCGACGCCGACCGTCGCCTCGCCATCGGGGAGTCCCAGTCGGCATACGCCCTGACGTCGTACGTCAACGGCGTGCAGCCGCTCACCTCGCTTTTCGACGGCTTCCTCATCCACTCGCGCGGCGGCGCGGCGATGCCCTTGGGTGAGCCCGGCCGCGCCGTCGACCTCACCGAGTTCCGCAACGATCCGCCCACCCGCATCCGTGACGACCGCGAGGTGCCCGTCATCGTCGTCCAGACCGAGACGGACATCCTCGGCCACCTCAACTACCTGCCGGCCCGCCAGCCGGACACCGAGCACCTGCGGCTGTGGGAGGTCGCCGGCACGTCGCACGCGGACAAGTTCCAGATCGGAGAGTTCGAGGACTTCCTCGGCTGCCCCGATCCCGTCAACAGCGGCCAGCAGGTCTACGTGCTCCGGGCGGCGCTGCGCCATCTCGATGCCTGGGCAGGCGGAGGCGACCCGCCGCCGACGGCCGACCGCCTCGAGGTCGACGGGCACACGTTCGTCGCCGATGAGCTCGGCAACAGCAGCGGAGGCGTCCGCACCCCCGTCGTGGATGCCCCGGTCGAGGTGCTGTCGGGCCTGGTCGGTCCGGGTGCCACCACGATCTGCCGGCTCTTCGGCAGCACGCACCCGCTACCGGCCGAGACCCTGGCCCGGCTGTATCCCGGAGGCCGCGACGACTACCTCGCGGCGTACGCCGCCGCCACCGACCGAGCAATCGGGGCAGGCTTCCTGCTCGCTGACGACCGGGCCGACGTGCTGGCCGAAGCGCAGATCCGCCAGGAGTACTTCTGAGGCCGGCTACTCCAGCGGGTCCATGGGGCCGTCGGTTTCGACCTTCTCGCATTGCCCGGGATAGTTGATGGTGTCGCCGGGCCTGAGCCTTCTGCCGCTGATGATGACTGCGGGGTCGACGTTGGCGTAGTCCTCGTCGGCCCCACAGTTCACCGAGTCGGGCTCATCGTCGCGGGTGCTCAGGAGGTCATCGCCCTTCTGCCCGGCGAGGGTGTCGCGGCCGACGCCGCCGTTGAGGTCGTCGTTGCCTGCGTAGCCCCACACCGTGTCGTTGCCGCGGCCGCCGCGGAGGACGTCGTGGCCTTCGTTGCCGTAGACGCCGTCGTTGCCGATACCGCCGTAGACGGTGTCGTCCCCGCCGGCGGCGACGATGGTGTCGTCGCCGACGTCGCCGGTGATCGTGTCGCTGTTGGGGCCGCCCTTGATGGTGTCGTTGCCGTCGCCGCCGTTGAGCGTCGACGCCGGTGTTCGAGGCCTTCAGGTAGGCCTGCTGGCTCCAGGCTGTGCCGCTGCGGGTGAAGATGTAGGCGGCCCCGGCGTCAGCTGCTGTTGTCGACCTGATTGCCGCCAACCCCGGTCGCGTTGCTGCGCTCCCAGGGAGCGCCGACCACGATCGTCTCGCCCGAGATCGCCACGCTGCGGCCGAAGTGATCGCCCTCGTTGCCGAACTCGTCGTGGGCCAACCTCGTGTCAGCGAAACCGCCGGTCTAGTCGCCCCGCGGGGTCAGGCGAGGTAGGCGGTGACCGCCTCGGTGAGGCCGCGCCGGGCCTCGTCGATGTCGACGTAGGTCACCAGGTGCTCCTCGGTGCGCAGTCCCATCATCGCGCCGGGCAGCAGGTCCACCATCCGCCGGAGCTTGTCCTGGTCGACCGGCAGGCCGTCGAAGGCCTGCTTGCAGTTCGCTGCCCACTGCGCGGCCCAGCTGGCGATCGCGGCGGCGGTCTTGGGATACGACTTCTCGAGGTCGCGCACCTGCCGGGGCAGCGCCATCCGGAGGTTGTGGATGGCGTGCGTCTCGGGCAGGTCGATGGCTTCCCACAACATGTCGATGATGGCGCGCACCCGCTCAGGCACATCGGTCTGGCTCCGGACCGGGGGCGCCATCGGCACGAACTTGTCGGCGATGTGCTCGAGGACCGCGGCCCACAACCCGTCGGTGTCACCGAACTGGTGCTGTACGACGCCCCAGGTGGCGCCGGCCTCCTTGGCCACCAGGTTGGCGCTGACCGAGTCGGGTGTCCCGGCGGCCAGGCACCGGACGGCCACGTCAGGAGCTGTTGCCGGGTCTCGAGACCGCGCCGGTTGAGTCGCGTGCCCTTCGCGCTCAGTGTCACGCGGGGGATCATAGGTCCAGCGGCCATTGCGGTGAATCATAGACCCTTCTATGATTACGCGATGACCCCACGACTGCGCGTCTTCCAGGTCGCGACCGGCAACGTCGGCTCCGAGATGATCAAGCGGATCGGCCACCATCGCGACCTCGAGCTGGTCGGCCTCCACTGCTACACGCCGGAGAAGGTCGGCCGTGACGCCGGCGAGATCGCGGGTCTCGACCCGATCGGGGTGATCGCCACCGGCTCCGTCGACGAGATCATCGCCGCCCGACCCGACTGCGTGACCTTCCACGGCGTGTGGCCGGACCTGGAGCTCTACGAGCGGGTGCTCGAGGCCGGGATCGACATCGTCACCACCGCCGACTGGATCACCGGCCACCACCGCGACGCCAACCACCCCCTCCCGTCGGGGCGGCTGCCCAGCGACGTGATCGAGGCCGCCTGCCAGCGCGGCGGCTCGACGTTCTACGGCACCGGCATGAACCCCGGACTCGCGCAGATCCTCACCATCGTCCACTCCGCCGACGTCGCCGACATCGAGCACGTCATGTGCAAGGAGTCCGTCGACGTCTCGTGCCATCACTCGGCTCCCACCTGGGAGAACTGCGGCTTCGGCCGGCCGGTCGACGACCCGGAGGTGCCACGGCTGCTGGAGCTCGGCACCCGCGTCTTCGGCGACGGAGTGCACCTGATGGCCGACTGCCTCGGCATGGACCTCGACGATGTCACCTTCGAGTACGAGCTCGGCGCCTGCACCAAGGACATCGACCTCGGCTGGTTCCAGCTGCCTCAGGGGTCGGTCGGCGCCGCCTTCTTCAAGTACGTCGGCCGCGTGGCCGGCGTACCCAGGGTCGAGCTGCACCTCGAGTGGCAGATGACGCCGGAGACCCAGCCCAGCTGGGACATCCAGGGCTGCTACATCACCAAGATCCAGGGCGACCCCTGCATCTACAGCAAGCACCTGGTCCTGCCCAAGCCCGGCACCGACTTCTCGAGCGTCGATGCGTTCGCGGCGATCGGCATGACCGTCACCGGAATGCCGGCTCTCAACGCGATCCGGGCCGTCGTCGACGCCCCACCTGGGATCATCACCAGTGCAGACCTGCCGCTCCGGGCGTTCGCAGGCCGCTTCACCACCTGAGAGGAGACCCGATGAAGACCCGACTCACCTGCCCGTGCGGCACCGCCATCACGGGCACCGACGAGGACGACCTCGTGGCGAAGACACAGGAGCACCTGGCCGCAGACCACCCCGGCATGGAGTACTCCCGCGAAATGATCCTCTTCATCGCGACCTGAGGATTGGGCCCTACTCTGCGAGCATGGGAAAGCGGCCGGCCGAGAAGCTAGTGGGAGATCCCGCCGATATCGCGTTCTTCGAGCACCTGGTCGACGCGCACCGAACCCGTGCCTTCATCCGGGTCATGAGACTGCTGCCCGCCGATCCGCGGTGCCGGCTCTGTCGGGCGCCGTTCGGCGGACGGGCGGGAAGGCTCATGAAGCGCTTCGGCCGTGGGCCGTCCCGCAAGAACCCGACGATGTGCAGCATCTGCTTCGAGCAGGCGCCGATGGGCGGCGTACAGCTGGAGATCGGTGTCCTCTTCGCCGACGTTCGCGGGTTCACCTCGCTGGCCGAGCACATGGCGCCCGACGATGTCGCGACGTTGCTCAACCGCTTCTACGCCGCTGCTTCGGAGGTGCTCACGAGATCGGCGATCGTGGACAAGCTGGTGGGCGACGAGGTCATGGCTCTCTATCTCCCCCGACTGATCGGCGAGCACTGGGTGGACGACGTCGTACGCGATGCCGCCGACCTGTTGACGGCCGTCGGTTATGGAACGCCGGAGGGGCCCTGGCTGCCGCTTGGAGTGGGGATCGACATCGGGCAGGCGTACGTCGGCAACGTCGGTGCCGGTGACGTCAAGGACTTCACTGCGTTGGGCGACGTGGTCAACACGGCCTCGCGCCTGCAGTCGGCGGCGACGGCTGGCCAGGTCGTCATGTCGCAGCGGCTGTTCGATCGCCTGGCGACGCGCCCGCCGAACGCGAGTCCCGTCAGCCTCGAGCTCAAGGGGAAGCAGGCAGCCGAGCCGGCACGGGTCCTCGATCTCGACCCACGACGGTGAATCACCGCTCCGGTCGCAGCAGGAACTTCTCCCCAGTGGCCTGGCGGGAGTAGCGCTGCAGCGTCGCCACCTCCAAGGCCCCAGCCAACGAGATCTGGTCGGTGTAGTGACTGGCGAACGTCGTGGTGAGCTCGTCGGCGACCCGCTGCCGAAGCCGGGCCAGGTCCTCCCAACTGGTCTTCGCGAGGAACGGCGTGAGCAGCCAACCGCCGACGCCCCACGCGAAACCGAACCGCCGGACCAGCTCGATCGGCCGGTGGTCCAAGGCGCCGTAGACATAGACCTGCTTGTGCACGTCGCTGCCGTAGCGGTTGTAGGGCGCGTCGGGCGGCACGATGGCCGCTTCCATGGCGTTGAGGAGCTGGCCGGCCAACCGCCCACCCCCGACGGCGTCGAACGCCAGGGTGGCCTTGGTGTCCTTGAGCGCCACTACCAGATCGGCCTCGAACGTCGGCTTGCTCGAGTCGCACACGTGCACGGCGCCCTGCTCGCGTAGCAGCCCGGCTTGCTCGGGCCGGCGGATGACGTTGACCAGGGGCACGCCGTCGGCCAGGCAGACCCGGTTGAGCATCTGCCCGAGGTTGGACGCGGCCGCTGTGTGCACCAGTCCGGTGTGCCCCTCGCGACGCATGGTCTCGACCATCCCCAGCGCGGTCAACGGGTTCACGAACGACGATGCTCCGTCCACCGCGTCCGCGCCCTCGGGCAGCGGCAGACACATCAGCGGCGAGGCCAGGCAGTACTCGCCGTACGTCGCGCCACCGAGGAACGCGACCGTCCGGCCGAGCAGCGCCTCGGCCTCCGGCGACGCCCCGGCCGCTACGACGACACCGGCTCCCTCGTTGCCGACCGTCATGGACTTACCGACCCGCGCCGCCAAGGAGCCCATGACCGGCTCTGCGATCGGCGCCGTCACCGTCGGCTCGTCCGCCGATCCGCCCGCGACCGCCTGAGAGACGTCGGCCATCGCCAGCAGCAACGCAAGGTCGGAGGGATTGAACGGCGCCGCCTCCACCCGCACCAACACCTCCCGCTCCCCCGGCTGCGGTGTGTCCACCGTCGCCACCGACAGCCGCAGCTCGCCCTCCGGTGTGACCAGGCTCCGGAGCTGACGCATCGTGGCCGGTATCTCGGTCATGGCGGTTCCTTCGCTCGAGGTGGACACGTCGGCAGCCTATTCCGCGGTCCTCGAGCGCAGGTCACGATGATCCCAGCGGCTCTACTCGACGCGGCTCGTCGCGGAGGGTCACACTTGTGACCTCGGGAGGCCAGGAGGACACCATGGGCACCGGGTTCCACGACGGCAGCAGATCGCTGCAGGACCGCTACGACACCCGAGCACTAGCCGACCGGATCGACGGACCTGCTCGTCAGCGACACCATCGGCGAGGGTGACCGCGCGTTCATCGAGGCTCGCGACATGTTCTTCCTCGCGACGGCGGATGCCGAAGGACGACCGACCTGTTCCTACAAGGGCGGCGAGCCGGGCTTCGTCCGGGTCCTGGATCCGCACACGCTGGTGTTTCCCAACTACGACGGCAACGGGATGTACCTGTCCACCGGCAACATGCTGGTGCATCCGACGTCGGCATGCTCTTCATCGACTTCGAGAAGGGCCACCGGATGCGGCTGGAGGGCACCGCGAGCATCGACCTCGATGACCCGCTCCGCGGCGACTATCCCGAGGCCCAGTTCGTCGTACGGGTCCGCGCGCGAACGGTCTACCCCAACTGTCCGCGCTACATCCACCGCTACGAGCTCGTGCAGCGGTCGCGGTTCGTCCCCCGCAGCGACTGCCTGACACCCGTCCCGGAGTGGAAGCGTTCCGATTGGGCCGCCGATGCGCTGCCGGGGACGACCCCGCCCGCGACCCCGGCGAGCGCGAGGGATCGGGCGGTGTCCGCAGTCATCCGGATCGAACGAGCAGGCCGGGAAGGTTCGTCGGCGAGCGGATCCCGATTTCGACGACGTCGTCCAGGCTTGCGCCGGCGGCTTCGAGAATCGCCTGGCAGTTCGTCAGACTTCGAGTCTGTTCCTGGATCGTCGGGGTCGAAAGTCAGACCGGTGTGATCGGCAGCGAGCGCCGTTGCTCGAACTCGAACGTCACACCGGTGCTGAAGCCGGTGACCGCGACCTCTTCGAGCTCGGGCGCCGGTGACTCGCGGCGCACCACGACCAGGCTCCAGTCAGCATCGGTGCCGGCCACCTCGACGTCGAGGTGGGGGTCGACCGCCTGGACGATCGCCTGCAGCGGCCGGGTTTCCGGCGGGCCGCACAGGGTGATCCACCCGCCGTCCTCGCTCGCCGGTGACGGGCCAACGGTGAGGCCGTGCTCGGCCACCGTCGCGTCGACGTACGCCGCAGGGTTGAGCAGAGGGTGGAGGCTCAGCACCCGCACGCTCCGTCGATGCCGTCCGGCGAGCCCAGCACCCGGTGGATCCGCCGGGCCGCGACGCCGGCGATGCCGACCAGCTGCTTGGTCGCGATGGCTCCGCAGCTGTGCCGGGTCGGACGCCGGTGCGGGCCCGGAGCGCGATCAGGAAGCCCAGGTTGAGCAGGTGCATCTGCAGGCAGACCTCGTCGGCGATCCGCACCAGCGCGGAGTGGGAGAACGCGCCGAAGTCGAGGTCGGCGAGCAGCGGCGCCGGAGTAGTCGGCGAGACCGTCGTCAGCGGGGTCGATCGGCGCCAGCTCGAGGGTCGGCGGCCCGCGAAGCCTGCACCTCCGCGAGAGCGGGGATGCCCGTCACCTCGGGGTGCGACTCGTCGATGATCACCGTCCAGGCGCAGTGCGGGCTCCGGTCGGTAGGGATCCGCGGCGGCCGGTGGATCGGACGCACCTGGGCCTTCGGGTTCGTGGCCACGGCGGTGGCGTCGAAGGTCGGGTCCTCGATGTCGTGGCACATCGACCGGACGTACTCCGGGCCCATCGGCTCGACGTCCATCAGGGCACCGCAGTGGTCGAGGTGGAACTCGCCGTGCCACCGGTCGTGCACCGTGTAGCGGAAGTCCATGAACTGCGGCGGCGCGCCGATGTCGAGCTGCAGCCCCTTGAAGATCGTGTAGATGTCGGTGCCCTGGTAGCCGAGGGCCTGCTGCATCCGCCTGGTGTAGACCGGGCTCGACGACGCCCACTCCTCGATCGCGATCTGAGCCATCTCCTCGCGGCCGAACGCCGAGATGCACCAGGCCATGCCCGAGCGGTCGATCAGCTGGCCGATGAGGAGCAGCTCCGGGACGAGGCTGGCGAGCTCTTCGCGCGTCAGATCGGCGAAGCGGCTGGTCACCAGCTCACCGTACCGTTCAGGACATTCTCATGGAGAGGTGTATGACTTATTTGAGACCGGGAACGATGTTGTCGCTCCAGTAGAGATCCCTCGGGCCCTCGAGGACATCCGTGACGCGATACATCTGCCGGGTGATAGTTGCTGAGTCGACCTATGTCCTTCTGTGAAACCTGACCTTGCCGGAGGGTTGGCGGGTGCTGTCGTAGCGGGTGTCGTGGGCTCGGCGGTGGTGGTGGGGCAGAGCCAGATGCCGTCGCGGTTGGTTTCGCCGCCTTGGCTCCAGGGGAGTGGGTGGTGGGCTTTGGGGAGTGAGGCGGGCATGTCGCAGCCTTCTGCGGTGCAGCCGCCGTGTTCGATGGTGAACACGAGTCGCTGCGGGCCGGAGTGGAAGCGGCGTCGGTGGCCGAGGTCGAGGACCTTGGACTTGCCGCCCATGACGGCAGGGATGATGCCGTGCCGGCAGGAGGGCTTGGGCGAGCTGGACTTTCCGATGTGCCTCGCCTCGGGTCTGGCGGGTCCGGTGAGCCCACCACGCCGCCGTCGACGTGGCACCCGACTCGTCGCCGACCCGGTTGGTCTCGGCGTGGGCGGCGACCCGCAGCTCCAGCTCGGCAGCGCGTGCGGCGAGCTGGGTCAGTGTGGCCAGCGTGGAGCGGGTCTCGTCGTCGGTCATGGACCACGTCGACTGGTCCGCCAGCTCGTCGAACAGCTCGTGGATTTCGGCAGCACCGACGGTGGTCGGGTGTCCCCGATTGATGGTCGATGTGGCGCTGCCCATGACTCCAATCCGAGCACCGACCACCGACAGTCATGGATCCAGTTTCGCCTTGTTCTACAGGGCGGCTTGCCGCCGCCCCGTGCGCCGCACAGCCGGCTACGCGCGCGGCCCCGCCTGAACCCCGGCCACGAACAATCGTCAGGCGTCCGAGTAACGGGTCCCACGGGGCTCGCGAACCCACAGCACACCAGCACCAGCCGTCGCGCCCTCCAACGCCAGCTCGCGCTTGAGCACCTTGTTGGTCGCGGTGCTCGGCAGGTCGGGGGCGATCCGGACGAAGCGCGGCCAGGCCTTCGGTGACAGGTCGGGCTGCACGGCCAGGAACGCCTCGAACTCGACCGGCAGCAATGTCATCTCGTCGCGCAGCACCAGAGCCGCCATGACCTGGTCGCCGACGTGCTCGTCCGCCACGGCGTACACCGCCACCCGGCTGACCACGTCGAGGCGCATCAGGATCCGCTCGATCGGTCCGGCGGCCAGGTTCTCGCCATCGACCCGCATCCAGTCGGCCGTCCGGCCCGCCAGGTAGATCCAGCCGTCGGCATCGCGGTAGGCGAGGTCACCGGACCAGTACATGCCGTGCCGCATCCGCTCGTCGTTGGCGGCCTGGTCGTTGTAGTAGCCCTGGAAGTAGCCGGCACCCTGCGTGTTGACCAGCTCACCGACCGCATCGTCGGCGTTCGCCAGCGCACCGGTCTCGTCGAAGATCGCGACCGCGCACTCCGTGACGGTCTCCGAGTTGTAGATCGCCACCCCGTCGAAGCCCTTACCGATCGAGCCCTTCGGAGTGCCGTCCTCGCGGGTGATGATCACCGCCAGCTCCGTCGACCCGAACCCGTCCATCACCTTGCAGCCGAACCGCCGCGCGAACTCGTCGATGTCGCGGTCGCTCGCCTCGTTGCCGAACGCCACCCGCAAGGTGTTGTCGGCGTCGTCCGGCTGCTCCGGCGTTGCGAGCACGTAGGCGAGTGGCTTGCCGACGTAGTTCATGTACGTCGCCCCGTGCCGTCGTACGTCGGACAGGAAGCGACTTGCCGAGAACTTGGCCGGCACCATCGCCGCCCCGCTGCCGATCGCCACGGCCCAGCCGGCGACGACCGCGTTGGAGTGGAAGAGCGGCATCGAGAGGTAGCAGACGTCGGCGGGCGTCATCGCGAACCGCTCGACCAGGTTGAGGCCGGAGAACAGCACCATCAGGTGCGCCACCTGCACCGCCTTCGGCTCGCCGCTGGTGCCGGAGGTGAAGATCATCATCAGCGTGTCCATCGCCTCGACCTCGCGGTGTGGCACCAGCGGGCCCGCATGGTCGAGCAGCTCGGTCCACTCGGCGGTAGACGTGTCGAGCACCCGGACGCCGTCGAGTGCTCGAGCCCGTCGAGAAGGGCCAGGTGTGCGGCGTCGGTGACCAGGATCTGGCACTCGGCCCGACGTACGTCGGCGAGCAGCCCGTCGCCGCGGCGGGTGGTGTTGATGCCGCACAGCACATAGCCGCCGAGTCCGGCTGCCGCCATCGAGCGCAGCATGTCGGGGGTGTTGCCGAGCAGGGTGCCGACGTGGAGCGGGCGGTCCGGGTCGGCCAGCGCGATCAGGGCGGCCGCCTCGGCGGAGGCCTCGGCCAGGTGCTCGCGCCAGGTCCAGGTCCGGTCGTCGTGTAGGACCGCACTGGTGTCGTCAGCGAGCCGCTCCCGCAGCAGCTGCTGGACCGTCTCCGCCATCAGCCGAACGCGCGGTTCACGTGGCCGAGCAGATCGGGGTAGCGCTGGAGGTGCGCCCCGCCGTTGAGGTCGATGGTGGCGCCGGTGAGCCAGGTGGCCCGGGTCGTGTAGACCACAGCGTGCGCGACCTCCTCGGGGGTGCCGGCGCGACCGAGAGGCGTGTTGTCGACGTAGTCGTCCTCGATGCCGGGGATGTCCATCGCCGGCGCGGTGAGCGGCGTGACCACGAGGCCGGGGGCCACGGCGTTGACCCGGATTCCGCGCGGGCCGAGCTCGAGCGCGGCGACCTCGGTGAGGCTGGCGAGCCCGGCCTTCGAGGCGCAGTACGCCGCCAGCCCGGCGCCGGGCTGCCGCGCGTTGAGCGATGTGAGCGAGGTGATGCAGCCGCCCTCGCCCAGGTGGGCGGCCGCGTGCTTGATGACCAGGAACGCTCCGGTGAGGTTGACGTCGAGCACGCGTCGCCACTCCGCTGCGTCGTGGTCGGCAACCGGCGCGAGGGTGCTCACTCCGGCCGTGCTCACCACGACGTCGAGCCGGCCTTCACGCTCCACGACGCCGGCCAGCAGCGCGACCACCGACGCCTCGTCGGTCACGTCGACGACGTGGTCGGCACCGGTCAGGTCGGCGGTGACCACGGTGCAGCCGTCGGCGGCCAGGGTCACCGCGGTCGCGGCTCCCAGCCCCGATCCACCGCCGATCACCAGTGCCACGCGGTCGCTCATCGTGATCCCTCCGACTGCAGCTTGCGTTGCTTGGCCACGAACCGAGTGCCGGCCTTCGAGACGAACGTCGGTGCCAGCCGGCCCACCCGCCACGCAAACCGGGCCTGGATCGGCGTGACCAGGAGGGGCCGGTTGGCGGCCACCGCCGCGAGCGCCTGCTCCGCCAGGGTGTCCGGGTCGAGCGGCCGCTTGATGCCCTGGCCCTTGAGGTAGTAGTCGCGGCCGCTGAAGCGGCCCAGCTCGCCCTTGTCGAGCAGCGGCGTCTCAACCGCGGCCGGGCAGAGCACGGTGACGCCGACGCCGTGCGCGGCCGCCTCGGTGCGCAGCGCCAGCGAGAGGCCGACGACCGCGTGCTTGGTCATCACGTAGCTGGTGATCAGGCCGGCAGCCATCAGCCCGCCCATCGAGGCGGTGTTGACGATGTGGCCGTGGCCCTGGCGCACCATCACCGGGTAGGCCGCCGCGACCCCGTGCACGACGCCTCGGATGTTGACGTCGATGATCGCGTTCCAGTGGTCGAGCGTCAGCTCGTGGGTCTCGCCGCCGAAGGTGATGCCGGCATTGTTGAACATCAGGTCGATCGTCCGGTGCCGCGTGACTACGTCGTCCACTACGGCCGCGACCGCGGCTGCGTCGCGGACGTCGAGGGAGACGGCAGCAGCCGTACCCGGACCGTCGACCGAGTCGACGGTTTGTTGAGCGGCCTCGAGGTCGAGGTCGGCGACCGTCACGTGGGCACCCGCGGAGACGAGCCTGCGGGTGAGGGCGGCCCCGATACCGGAGCCGCCGCCGGTCACCACTGCACTGCGTCCGGCCAGGTCGGGCATCGAGCCTCCGTCATTGCAGCGTCATTGGAAGGGGGAACCCACTAGGAACTAGAACACGTTATGGCCACCAAACCACGCAAGTCAAGAATCATTGACAGGTGTCAATTCTGGCTCTAGCGTCGGCCAGGTGACCCTCCCCACGACGGCCGTGATCGGCGCCGGCATCAGCGGGCTGACCGCCGGCAAGATGCTCAACGACTACGGCGTGCCCTACACGTGTTACGAAGCCTCCGACCGGGTCGGTGGCAACTGGGCGTTCCGCAACCCCAACGGACACAGCAGCGCCTACCGCTCGCTGCACATCGACACCTCGAAGCACCGGCTGTCCTTCAAGGACTTCCCGATGCCGGACGACTACCCCGACTTCCCGCACCACACCCAGATCAAGGCCTACCTCGACGCGTACGCCGACGCGTTCGCCCTGCGCGACCACATCGAGTTCGAGAACGGCATCCAGCACGCGCGGCATCTCGACGACGGCGGGTGGGAGCTGCTCACCCAGCGCGGCGAGACCCACCGGGTCGACCTCCTCGTCGTGGCCAACGGCCACCACTGGGACCCCCGCACCGCCGACTTCCCGGGTGAGTTCACCGGCGAGACCATGCACTCCCACCACTACATCGACCCCACCGAGCCCCTCGACCTGAAGGGCAAGCGGATCCTGGTCGTCGGCCTCGGCAACAGCGCAGCCGACATCGCCGTGGAGCTGTCGGGCAAGGCACTGCAGAACACCGTGACGCTCTCGACCCGGTCGAGCGCCTGGATCGTGCCCAAGTACGTCTACGGGTTGCCGGCCGACAAGTACTTCGTGACCTCGCCCCATGTCCCGTTGCACTGGCAGCGCTGGCTGATCCAGAAGATGCAGTTCATGACCGGTTCCAACCCCGAGCTCTACGGCCTGCCAGCTCCCAACCACAAGTTCTTCGAGGCCCACCCGACGCAGTCGGTTGAGCTGCCGCTGCGACTCGGCTCCGGCGACATCACGCCGAAGACCAACGTGACCCTGCTCGACGGCTCGACCGTGCACTTCGAGGACGGCACCAACGACGACTTCGACGCGATCATCTACGCGACCGGCTACAACATCACGTTCCCGTTCTTCGACGAGGACTTCCTCAGCGCACCCGACAACCGCATCCGGCTCTTCAAGCGGATGTTCAAGCCGGGGCTCGACGACGCCGTCTTCATGGGGTTCGCCCAGGCGACCCCGACGCTCTTCCCGTTCGTCGAGGCTCAGGCCCGCCTGCTCGGCGCGTACGCCGTTGGCCGCTACCAGCTGCCCGACGTCGCCGAGATGGAGCGGGTGATCGACGCCGACCAGCAGAAGTTCACCGGCCACGTGATCGACCGCCCGCGCCACACCCAGCAGCTGGACTACTTCGTCTACGAGCACGACCTCCGGGCCAAGGAGATTCCGGCTGGCGTCCGGCGGGCGGCGGCAGCGTCATGAGGTCGGCGACCGACCGCCGTCCGGCGGCCCGCGGCGACGAGCGGCGCGACGCCCTGCTGCGCTCGCTCGACGACCACCTGCACGAGTCGAGCCTCGAGTCGATCAAGATCGCCGACATCTCGCGCAGCGCCGGCGTGACCCGCTCGGCGTTCTACTTCTACTTCGAGAGCAAGGCCGCTGCGGTAGCGGCCCTGATGGAGCAGATGTACGACGAGTCGATGGTGGCCACCGCCCATCTCGCCGGAGCGGGCACCCCTGCCGACAACATCGAGGCGACCATCCGCGGGCTGTTCGGGTCCTGGGACCGCCACCAGCACCTCTTCCGCGCCATGCTCGAGGCGCGCGCCACCAACACCGCTGTCCGAGACATGTGGGAGAGCGACCGTGAGTCGTTCGTGCCGGCGGTGGCCTCGATGATCGCGGCCGAGCGAGCCGCGGGGAGGGCGCCTGCCGGGCCCGACCCGGAGGCACTCGCCGCCATCCTGCTCGAGCTCAACGACCGGATGCTCGAGCGCCTCGCGCGCGGCAGTGGGCTGCCGCGTGACGAGCAGGTCGCCATCGTCGTCCATATCTGGCTCAGCTCGATCTACGGGAGCACCTCATGATGCTGAATCCGACTCCGGCCGACGTGACCTTCCTCAGCGGCGACGACCGGTGCGCCGCGTGGCACTTCGCGGCAGCCGACGCCTCCCTCGCTGGCCCCGCCGGACGCCCGGTCGTCGTGATGGCACACGGCCTCGGCGGCACCAAGGACTCCGGGCTGGCGCCGTTCGCCGAGAGACTTGCCGCTGCGGGCCTCGAGGTGCTGGCGTTCGACTACCGCGGGTTCGGCGCTTCCGACGGCGAGCCCAGGCAGACGGTCTCGATCGCGCGCCAGGTCGACGACTACCGCGCCGCCATGGCCGCGGCTGCACAGCTTCCCGGTGTCGACTCGCGCCGGCTGGTGCTCTGGGGTGTCTCCGTCTCGGGCGGCCACGTGCTCGAGGCGGGCGCCAACCGGGACGATGTGGCCGCCGTCGTCTCGATCACCCCGCTGGTCAGCGGTGCCGCCGCGGGCCGGCATGCCCTCGCCCACCACAAGAAGGGCCAGATCCTCAGGTCGACGGTGGCCGGGCTCCGTAGCAAGTTGGGGAGCAAGGTCGCCAGCCCGGTGATGATGCCGGTCGTCGCTCGTCCCGGCGAGTTCGGGGCGATGACCCTCGACGGTGCATACGAGGCCTACACATCCATGGCCGGGCCGACCTGGCGCAACGAGATCGATGCGGCGATCGGCCTCGAGCTGGGTGGCCTGCGACCGGGGCGCTTCGCCAAGGACGTGGCCTGTCCATTGTTCGTGCAGATCGCCGACTTCGACCGGAGCGCTCCGCCCCAGGCCACGGCCAAAGCGGCGTTCGCAGGTCGCGCGCAGGTGCGCCACTACCCGTGCGATCACTTCGACGTGTGGCCGGGCGGCGACCAGTTCGAGTCGGTGGTCTCGCACCAGGTCGCGTTCCTGCGACGGGTGCTCTCGCCGACGCCGGTCGGAGACCCGGTGGCGACCTAGCCGAACACCGAGCGCACGATCAGGACGGCCGCGCCGGCAGCGCAGACCGACAGCAGCACGCCGCGCACCCGGGCCGGATCCAGCTGCTCCCGGATCGGCCCGGAGATGACGAAGCCCAGGATCAGCATCGGCGTGAGCAGGAGGAAGAGGTGGAACTCTTGCAGCGTCATCTCGCCCGTCGCACCCAGTCCCACCAGGGAGAACGCCGCACCGACGAAGAAGTAGACGCCCAGGGTGGAGCGCAGGACGTCGGGTTCCTCACGCTGGTAGACGATCGCCATCGGCGGCCCGCCGATCGAGGTGGCGGTTCCGGTGATGCCGGAGACGAAGCCGGCGCCCAGGAGCGCGGGCCGGGTGAGCTTCAGGTGGACCGAGCGCGCCGTGAGCGCGACCGCCAGCAACACCATGGCGCCCACCAGCGCGCTGAGCACCCTGATGGGGGTGATCGCCACCAGCCACACGCCGACTGCCGTGCCCGGCACCCGCGCCGCGAGCGCCCAGGCCAGGCCCCGCGCGTCGGCGCTGCGCCAGTCACGAGTGAGGGTGAGCAGCGGGTAGGCCATCGCGAGCCACAGGGCGAGGCCGGGCAGGAGCTCCGGCTCGGTCAGGCCGAGCAGCGGGGCAACCACGAGCCCGACCCCAAGGCCCACGGCCCCCTGCATCGCCGAGCCGACGAAGACGGCCATGGCCAACGCGGTCAGCGTCCAGGGGTCGACGCCAAGCATCCCGCCACCCTACGGTCGCCGAGATGACGACCTTCGAGCACCTGCTGCAGCCGGGTCGGATCGGCACGATGACCCTGCGCAACCGGCTCGTGATGTCGCCGATGGAGACGATGTACGGCACGCCCGAGGGCCTCCCGTCGGAGCGCACCATTGCATACTTCGCGGCCCGCGCCGCCGGTGGCGTCGGCCTGGTGACCGTCGGCGCGACCGGCATCGACCATCGCCACCCCGAGACTCCCGGCGGCCTGCACCTCGGCACCGACGAGGCTGTGGCGGCCCACCGCGAGCTGGTGTCAGCCGTCCACGAGCACGGCGCGAAGATCCAGCCGCAGATCGTGCACGCCGGTCCCGACGGCCTCGGCCCGGAGATGCATGGCGTCACCTCGCTCGGGCCGTCGGTCATTCCGTCGTACCTCACGGGACGTCCGTCGACCGAGGTGACCACAGAGCAGATCGCCGAGATCTTCGACCTCTACCGCCCCGCCGTACGACGGGCGCGAGAAGCGGGCTACGACGGCATCGAGCTGCACGCAGCGCATGGCTACATGTTCCTCGGCTCCTTCCTGGCGCCGCAGCGCAACCGACGCACCGACCGCTACGGCGGTTCGGTCGAGGGCCGGATCCAGGTGGTGGTCGACGCCCTGCGGGCCATCAGGTCCGAGGTGGGGCCCGACTTCCCGATCACGCTGCGGATCTCGGGCTACGAGCGGGTCGCAGGCGGACGCCCGATGTACGAGACGGCGCGGGTGGCGCCGCTTCTGGTCGAGGCCGGGGTCGACGCGTTCCATGTCAGCGGCGGGGTGATCGACCGGCTGGTGACGCAGATGGTCAACGGCGCCGACCACGGCGACGGCCTCAACGTCGGCGCCGCAGCCGCGGTCAAGGAGGTGGTCGACGTGCCGGTGATCGCGGTCGGGCGGCTGCACGACCCGACCCGGGCCGAGGCCGTGCTGGCCGACGGCCGCGCCGACTTCGTCGCGCTGGGCCGGCCGCTGCTCGCCGACCCCGACCTGCCCCGAAAGCTGGCCGCCGGCGAGGCGGACCGCGTCCGCCGCTGCATCTCGTGCGAGAACTGCATCGACTCCCTCGAGCAGCGCTTCTCCACCGACTGTGCGGTGAACCCGTTCACGGGGAAGGAGGCGGAGCTGCTTCTCAGGCCGAGCAAGCGCCGCCACCTCGTCGTGGTCGGCGGCGGCCCGGGTGGCCTGGAGGCGGCGCGGCTGGCCGCCGGTCAGGGCCATCGGGTGACCTTGCTCGAACGCGAGGAGCAGCTCGGCGGCGGCATGCTGCTGGGCTCGCTGGTGCACCCCGAGAACGCGCCGTTCCTGTCCTGGCTGTGCGCCGAGATCGAGACCGCCGACATCGACGTACGACTCGGCCAGGTCGCGAGCGTCGACGACGTTGTGGCGCTGGAGCCCGACGCGGTGGTCGTGGCGACCGGTGGTCGGGTGGTGCTTCCCGACCTGCCCGGTGCCGACCTCCCGCACGTGTACGCCGGTCGCGCACTGCTCGGCTCGGACCTCACCCTGGGCCGACGGGTCGCGGTGGTGGGCGGCGACCTGGTCGCGGTCGAGATCGCCGAGCACCTGGCCGCTGGTGGCCAGCTGGTGGCCCTGCTCCACGACGGCGACGACGTCGCGACGGAGGTCGGGCCGAAGCGACGTACCGAGCAGCTGGACCGCCTCGATCGGCTCGGCGTCACGGTGCACGTCGCGGCAACGGTCGGGCAGATCACTTCGGCAGCCATCGTGTTCACGCCCGATGGCGCTGGTCCGCGCGAGCTCGCGGCCGATGCCGTCGTACTCGTGGGAGTCATCGAGCCCGACCTCGAGCTGCGCGACGCTCTTGCCGTGCGGCTGCCTGACGCCGAGATCCAAGCGGTCGGCGACTGCACCGGTCTCGGCCTGATCCAGGGCGCCACCGAGGATGCTGCCCGAGCCATCCACGCCCTCGCCCGAGGAGACCTCGTTGCCCGCTGAGCAGATCTACGTCGACCTGCCGACGCACCGGGTCGCGGCCCTGGCCTGGGGCCCACTGGACGGTCGCCTCGTCCTGGCGTTGCACGGCTTCCCCGACACCGCCCACACCTGGCGGCACCTCGGCCCCGACCTCGCGGCCGACGGCTACCGGGTGGTGGCTCCGTTCACCAGGGGCTACGCGCCGACCGACGTGCCGGCCGACAGGTGCTTCCACCCGGCCGCGCTGATGGCCGACGCCGCGGCGTTGCACGAGGCCCTCGGCGGCGACGAGCGTGCCGTGCTGGTCGGCCACGACTGGGGCGCGATCACCGCCAACGGTCTGGGCGCGCACCCCGACTGCCCCTTCGAGCGGATCGTGGTGATGGCCATTCCGCCCTTCCCGGCGCTGGGCCCGGCCGGCGCGCGGGTGCTCGCGCGCCAGGCCCGGATGAGCTGGTACCTCGGTTTCAACCAGCTGCCTGTCGTCGCCGAGCAGGCCCTGCCCCGGCTCGTCGCCAAGCTGTGGCGGGACTGGTCGCCGTCATACGACGGTAGCGATGACGTCGCCCACGCCCTGGAGTCGCTGGCCACACGTGCCAACCGCTCCGCAGCCGTCGGCTACTACCGAAGCCTGCTCCGTCCGTTCGGGATGCCCGAGCGCTATCGCCACTGGAAGAGCACCTGGACCGGTATGCCAACCGTCCCGTTCCTCTGCCTCCACGGGACAGACGACGGTGCCATGCGGATCGAGTTCGCCGACCAGGTCGGCGACCACCTCACGCCCGGGTCTCGCTACGAGCACATCGACGGCGCCGGCCACTTCCTCCATCTCGAGCAGCCCGCGCGGGTCACCGCGTTGGTGCGGGACTTCCTGGGCGCATGACTGGGACGCCGCGCAATTTCACAGGTTGACCTGTGAAATGCTCACTTGGCACGGACAATTTCATGTGCCAAGTGAGCATTTCGCGTCACGAGCCCGCCTATTTCACACGTTAACCAGTGATTTCGCGAGACCTCAGAGCATCCGCGACAGGTGCCGATGCCGGCGTACGACGGTGTGCTTGAGCACCAGCCCGACGTGGACCGCGATCACGGTCAGCAGCCCGATCTGGGCGGTGATGTGCACGGGCAGCCAGTCGTCCTCGCCGGCCACGAGCAACAGACCGGTCGCCGGCGTCACGAGCAGCATCGTCAGCAGAAGCCTCTCCAGCCAGTGCTCGAGAGTTCGCTCGCCGGGCCCGAGATACTCGGCCCACGGCGGCAGTGGCGTCGTACGTCGCCAGAGCAGCCGGACGAGCGCCAGCCCCATGATCGACAGGCCGAGCACCACGTGCAGCTTGGATGGGCCGTCGTCGTCGGAGTCGGGTCGCTGCGCCTCGAGGCGCTTCTCCTCGGCGTCCCACCTCTCCTCTGCGGCCTCACCCTGCGCCTCGGCCTGCTCCTCCAAGCGGTCCAGTCGCTGCTCGAACCTCTCCCTGGCGCCGTCGTCGTCGTTCGACATGGTCCAACCCACGACGAACTGCCCGACGATCGCGACGACCGTGAGCCAGTGCAGCAGCTTGGTGATCGCGCCGTAGCCAGGTTGACCGTTCCGGAGACGCATGGGCGGACCATACTTTGGCCATGAGCGCGAAGGTGTCCTCCCGCGCTCGCTGGCTCTGGCGTAGTGGCCTGGTCCTCGTGCTCGTCGGCGTGCTGATCCTCGGCTACATCGGCTGGGAGTTCTGGGGCACCAACTGGCAGTCCAAACGCAAGCACGAGGAGATCGTCGAGGCCCTCGAGCAGGGCTGGCGTGCCGGGACGAAGTTCGAAGAGACCGAGGACGGGACGGCGAGCGCGGTCGTCCGGATCCCGCGGTTCGGTGACGACTATGCCGTGCCTCTGCTGGAGGGGACCTCCGAGGACGCGCTCGCGGCGGGCATCGGCACGTTCGACGACTCCGCCCGGCCGGGCGGCAGGGGCAACCTGACGCTGGCCGGGCATCGCATCACCCACGGTGAACCACTGCGGGACATGCCGGAGCTGCAGCCCGGAGACCAGATCGTGGTGGAGACCAAGGACGCCGTCCACACCTACGTCCTCGACACCGGAGGGGACGACCTGGTCGTCCCCTTCACCGAGACCTGGGTGCTCGACCCTCTTCCGACCAACCCGGAAGGGGGCGGGGTCGAGCCACCGTCACAGACGTCGGGACAGCGGCTGATCACCCTGACCACGTGCTCCGAGCTGTTTCACACCGACGACCGTCTGATCGCGTTCGGGCACCTCGTGGAGACCGTGCCGAAGTAGAGCGGACGGCCTGTCGGCCGCTTGCACGACCTCAGCCGAGGCGGCCGCCGGGATCAGCGACGCGTCAGGTCTGCCCAGACCACCTTTTGCTTGTCCTGCGACTCCTCGATCCCCCAGGATGCCGACAGCGCCGCGACCATCAGCAACCCGCGACCGTGCTCCTCGGTCATGCTGAGCGGCTGGGGTTCGGGCGTGCCGGAGCCGCCGTCGCGCACCTCGATCCGCAGAACGGCATCGCTCAGCGCCAAGCGGACCCGGTAGGAGGAGTCGGCATGAGTGATCGCGTTGGCTGCCAGCTCGCTGACCACGATGAATGCGTCGTCGAGCAGCGCGTCCAGGCCCCACTCGGACAGCCGTGCGCGGACGAAGCTGCGGGCCTCGCGCACACTCGCCAGTTCCTGGGGGAGGTCGAGAGTCGCCTCCTCGCTCGTGGCGGGGCGGGTGACCGACTCCAGCAGATCGACGAGGTAGTCGATGTCGGCGTCCTTGAGCACGTAACCCGCCGCGCGCTGCTCGTACCAGGAGCGGTCCTCGGCATCGGCACCCGAGAAGATGACGACCTTCGTCGCGGGCCGGAGCTCCCGCACCCGAGTGAGCACATCGCGCCCGGTGATGTCGGGAAGACCGAGGTCGAGCACGACCAGGTCGGGCTCGAGCTCATCCACGAGAGTGACCGCCGCGACGCCGGTGCTGGCTTCCCCGACCACGTCGAAGCCGCCGCGGAAACGCAGAGCCGTGCGCACCAGCCGACGTACTTCGGGCACGTCGTCGACGAGAAGGACGCGGAGGTCTCGAGGCGGGTCCGGGGTCATCTCACCTCAGGCTGCTCGCCGGCGGCGGCGGGGAGAGTGATCACGAACGCGCCGTCCTCGGGTCGGTACGACGCGTCGCCCTGCTGGGCACGGGCGAGCTCGCGCACGATGTAGAGACCCAGGCCGGTGCCACCCTCGCTGGTGGTGGCGAACCGCTCGAACAGCCGCTCCTGCATCGATGGGTTCACGCCCCCGCCATCGTCGCGGACCACGATGTCGACGGCCTCCGGCCGAGCGTCGATCGAGATCACGACCGGCGCGATGCCGTGGCGCAGCGCGTTGCCGACCAGGTTGTCCATCATCTGCGACAGCCGCCCGCTGTCCGCGAGCACCATCACCCCCGGCTCGGCATCCACCACGATCTCGCCCTCTGCGGACATCCGTCGCGCGGCGGACGCCACTGTCTCGAGCTGCTCCCGGATGTCCGTCGGACGGATGTCGAGGTCCAGGGCGCCTGCCTGGATCCGCGAGGTGGTCAAGAGGTCCGTCAGCAGCCGGCGCAGCCGGGCGGCGCTCGGCTTCATTCCGAGCAGCAGCTCTGACCGCTCCTGGTCCTCGAGCTCGTCCCAGTGGGCGCCGAGCATGTCGGCCGTTCCGCTCAGCACGCCAACCGGCGAGCGCAGCTCGTGCGCCGCCACGGCGAGAAAGTGTGCCTGGTCATCGGCGATCTGGATCAGCTGCGCGTTGACCTCCTCGAGCTCGGCGTTGGCCGCGGCCAGCGCTGCCGCCGAGCGTTCCTGTTCCTGCTGCAGGAGGAGGCGCTCGGTGAAGTCACGAGTGACCTTGCCGAACCCGACGTGTTCACCGTTGCGGTCGAAGACGGAAGTGATGGTGACGTGCGCCCAGAATGTCGAGCCGTCCTTGCGGACCCGGAGGCCTTCCTCCTCGTAGTGCCCGGTGGCCAGGGCCACCTCGAGCTCGTGCTCCGGGTGCCCGCGTGCCTGCTGCTCGGCCGGGTAGAAGATCCGGAAGTGACGGCCCACCGCCTCCTCGACCGTCCAGCCCTTCAGACGTTGCGCGCCCGTGTTCCAGCTGGCGATGCGGCCGTCCGGGTCCAGCATGAAGATCGCGTAGTCCTCGACGGCCTCGACGAGGAGCTGCAGCCGTTCCTGGGACTGGCGAAGCTCCTCCTCGACGGTGCGCTGCACGCTGACGTCCTGCACCTGGATGAAGAGGTAGAGGGCGCCACCCTCCCTGTCCCGTACGGGGGAGAGAGTGGCCAGCACTCGTCGCCCCTCGACGCCAACAACATCGTGCTCCATCCGGGAGGCGTCCTGCGACCCGCGGACGACTTCCTCCAGCGCGCGCTGCATCTGCCCGTCCTGGTCCGCCACGAAGTCGGCGTACGCCGAGGAGACCATCTCGTTCGCCGAGCGGCCGAACAGCGTGGCCAGGCTCTGGTTGGCCCGCACGATCCGGCCGGTCAGAGTGAGCGTGGCCATGCCGATCGCGGCATCCTCGAACAGCTCCCGGAATCGCTCCAGGTGCTCCTCGAGAAGAGGCTCTGCCTCTCCGGCCTCGACCGCTCCTTGGGCGTGGTCGCCGAGGACCGCCAGGAGGTCGTCGACCAAGGTGTCCAGCGAGGTCGACTTCTCGAAGTACGCCGCGGCACCGAGCTCGATGGTGCGCTCGGCCAGGCCCAGCTCCGAGAAGCCGCTGTACATCACCACCTGCGTCTCGGGAGCGGCCTCACGGACGCGCGGCAGCGCCTCGAGCCCGCCCATCCCGGGCATCGAGACGTCGAGCAGCAGTAGCGAGGGCCGGTGCTGTTCGACCAGCGCGATGGCATCGTGTCCGGAGGAGCCCTCGCCCACGACGTCCAGACGGTCCGACAGCCGCAACCTGGTGCGCACGAGCGTCCGGATCTCCGCAGAGTCATCGACGACGACAATCGTCGGGATGGGCGTCGTCATGCTGGGAAACTACCTGGGGGTGCGGCTTGGCCGTCGCTCATTGCAATCACCGCGGGCACGCACCCATCGCATCGACATCACTACTTGCCACCGCGGGTGCTCCCCGGCTCACCCGCGAGGTCGGTACCCCGCTTGCCCGGATTGGATGCAACGTCTGGTTCGGCGCCCTAGACTCCGTGCCGCCGGTCGAGAAGAGGTCGGTCATGCTCAAGGTGGGACGGGTGCGAAGCCAGTGCGTGACACGTTTGCCCGTAGCGGCGAGGTCGGGCGAGACCTGCTCGACGTCGACTGGTCCGCGACGGCGTTGGGGCCGACCGAGGAGTGGCCGCGCAGCCTCCAGGCGGTCGTGCGCATGGTCCTCAGCTCCCGGTTCTCGATGTGGATGGCCTGGGGCGAGGACCTCACCTTCTTCTGCAACGACGCCTACCGCCGCGACACCCTCGGCATCAAGTACCCCTGGGCGCTCGGCAGGCCCGCGTCCGTCGTCTGGTCGGAGATCTGGCCGGAGATCGGTCCACGGATAGCCCATGTGATGTCCACCGGCGAGGCCACCTGGGACGAGAAGCTGCTGTTGTTCCTCGAGCGGAGCGGATACCGCGAGGAGACCTACCACACCTTCTCCTACAGCCCGCTGGCCGACGACTCCGGAACAGTGGCGGGAATGCTGTGCGTGGTCAGGGAAGACACCGACCAAGTGATCTCGCACCGACGGATGGGAACGCTTCGCGACCTCGGCACCCGATCGAGCGCGCAGCTCTCCGAGGACGCGGCCGTTTCCTCGGTCTGCGAGATCCTCCAGTCGAGCGCCTTGGACGTGCCGTTCCACCTCGTCTACCTCGATGACCCGGACGGCAAGGCCCGACTGAGCCGGCAATAGCGGTTTCGCCGGGCCCCACGACGCCGCACCGGAAAGTCTCCCCGACACACCCGACGCGGTCTGGCCGCCGCCGGCACCGGTGGGCAGCCCGCCGGTGATCGTCGACGGGTTGCAGGAGAGATTCCCGGACCTACCCGCCGGCGGCTGGCCGGCGCCGCCCACTCGAGCGGCGGTACTGCCGATCCCCGGCGGCCCCACGGCCACCTACGGGGCACTCGTCGTAGGGCTCAACCCGTTCCGGCCGTTCGACAAGGACTACGCCGACTTCCTCCAGCTCGTCGCCGCCCAGATCGGCATCGGCCTCACCGACGCCCGAGCGCACGAAGCCGAGCGGCACCGGACAGAGGCCCTCGTCCAGCTCGAGCACGAGATCGCTGACGAGCTCCAGCGCAGCCTGCTCCCGGAGCGAACCTTCGCCCCGCGTCACCTGGAGGTAGCCACCTACTACCGGGCCGGTGTGGCGGGCACCCAGGTAGGCGGTGACTGGTATGACGTCATCAAGGTCGGCGAGACGCGCACCGCGCTGGTGGTGGGCGACGTGATGGGTCGAGGCGTTGCCGCCGCCGCGGTCATGGGCCAGATCCGGGCAGCGGTCCGCGCCTATGCCCGGTTGGGCCTGCCGCCCCACGTACTGATGGAGTCCGTCGACGCGGTGGTGCGCGACATCGCCCCGGACCAGATCGTCACGTGCGTGTATGCCGTGTTCGACCCGGGCGACCTGGTGCTCCGCTACGCCAACGCGGGCCATCTGCCACTACTGGTGCGCTACGCGGACGGCTCCAGCGAACGGCTCGGCGGAGAGCCGCACCCGCCGCTCGGGGTCGGCACCACCTTCACCACGACTCACGAGGAGTACCTGCCCCCGGGGGCGAGCGTGTTCCTCTACACCGACGGCCTGGTCGAGCGTCGGGGTGAGGACCTCGAGACGGGCATCAGGGCACTCCTCGAGATCGTGACCGCTCTGGACGTGCCGCTGACGGAGCTTCCTGAGGCGCTGGTCCGCGCACGGCTGCCAGGTGGCACCACCGATGACGACGTCGCCGTGCTGGTGGCGCGGGTACCTGCAGAGGTGCCTGCAGAGGGCTGAGCCCGTTCAGTCCTGTCGATGCGGTAGCCCGCAGATGCTGAGCACCTGCTGGGCGATGGTGCCGAGCCCAGCGACCAGGTGGATCGTCGCTCCGTTCTCCTCGGCGGTCCGCATGGCGATGGCCAGTGCCCCGACGCCCAGGCTGGGGAGGAAGTCCACGTCGGTCAGGTTGACGGAGATCGACTGCCTGCAGCCGTCCGAATGCCTGTCGATGGCCTCCCGCAGTGCGACGCCGGACAGCTCGTCGACAGAACCGCTCACCAGCAGGGTGCTGGTGGCATCGTCAAACGTCGTCGTGAGAGGCCGCTCGTCCACGAGCGAAGGATAACGCCCCGGCTACCTCTGGTCCGGCCCTACGCCGGGCGCAGCGCCACTACATCTGAGTCGGCCGAGGTGAGCACGGGGCGTACGTTGCCCGCCGCGGTCACCCAGCCCACGCCGGGCTCGAACGTACGCAGCATCCTCGACGCGGCCCCACCCACGATGGCGTAGTCCTCGATGGTGCCGCCGACGACCGCACCGGCCGCGACCACGACGTTCCGGCCGATCGACGTCCCGGGCAGGATGATCGCGCCGTGGCCGATCCAGGTGCCGGACCCGATCGACACCGGCTGGTGCTCACCGAGCTGTCGTCCGATGGGAGTCTCGAGCTCTTGGTAGCCATGGCTCGCGTCGCAGACGAAGACGTCCTGACCGAACCACACGTCGTCGCCGAGCACGATGGAGTCGTGGGCGATCAGGCTGCTCCGGGCTCCGATCACACAGCGGTCACCGATGACCAGGCCGCGCTCGCGCATCCGCTGGTCGTCGGGGCCGTATCCGACCGACAGCGTGACCTGCCGCCCGATCAGGCTGTCGGTGCCGATGTGGATCGAGGCCGTGCCCATCAGCGTCGCCGCGGGAAAGCCGATGCAGCTCCCCTTGCCGAAACTGCCGAACTTCTCAGCAGCGCGGGTGCCAGGGGCGATCTCGCCCATGCGTTCAGCCCACCGCCGGGCCGCAAGCAGGCCGCGGTTGATCCACCGTCTAGGAACGTTCACCCAGTGAGGCTAGTGACGAGACGCTGGGCCCGCATGGGGATCCGCCAGCATGGGCACCGGCCGGGATGCGACTGACCCGGCCAGAGACGGATCTCAAGATCTTGCTGCTCTTCGTCATGGGTTTCATCGTCGTCCTGGTGATCATGCTGATCATCGCGGTCACGACGCTCTGAGGCCGACGCCACCCAAGACACTCGGTTCGTGTGCGGGCCGGGCGCGGAGCCGCTGTGCGGCTTCGGTTCCTGCTTGACCTGAGGGTGTCGGTACCTGCTTGACACTCTTGGTTTGAGGTTAGTCCTCGATCGTGGGGATCGAGGCACGCTTCTTTCTGACCTCCCCTCGGCTGGTACGGGCCACGGTCTTGAGCAGCTGGTTGCCGTCCCAGACCTGGAGCACCTGATCGGTGACGTGGACATCGACGTCGGTTCCGGCGGCCGCTTTGCCGAGGCAGATCTGTTGCCAGGACACCGAGATCACCCCGTTGGCGCCGGCCCGACGAGCTATCCAGTTGTCGCCGGTCCGATCCTGACTGGTCACCGTCGGGGTCCTGGCCGGCTGCTCGCGCGCGGCGAAACGTTCGACCGGCGGGATCCCGATCGCCGCGGACCCACCGGATGAGTCCGCCGCATCTCCAAGATCCGCGCCTCGACCACACCCGACATCTGGTGCGGACACGACCCCGGACGAGTCGACCGCGCCTCCAAACCCGGCAGCCCAGCCTCCTCATAGCGCCGCAACCAGGCATGCACCGACTGCCGCGAGACACCCCATCGCTCGGCGACCTCGCTCACCGACCGGCCATCGGACAACACCGCGAGGACCGCCTGATACTTCTGCTCCACCACGCTCAACTCCATCAACATGAGTCGAGTGTCAAGAAGGTGCCGGAGCCACCGTCAAGCAACAACCGGAGCCACGTAAAGCAAGAACCCGAGCCACTCCGTCAAGGAGGACCCGGGCTCATACACGGGCGCGGAGCCGCCTGTCGGAATCGAACCGACGACCTTCTCATTACGAGTGAGACGCTCTACCGACTGAGCTAAGGCGGCGTGTGCCCGGCTCGATCAGTCCGGCCGGGCAACCCGCGGAAGTATACGGAGGGGCGAGGCGAGGCGCGAAAACGGGCGCGCCCCGCCTCCCTGCTCCCTCAGGCGGCGACGGTGTGCAGGCGCGGGCGGCGCGAGCGGTTGCCGGTCACCCGGGTCTGCTCGGTGCCGCACCAGCAGGTGAACCTGACCTCGATGCCGCGCTCGGTGTTGGCCAGCGACGTGATCTGGCTCGGGAAGATGAGTACGCGCTTGGCGCACACCTGGCAGTTGTTGTCGAACATCGCTGACCTCCTCGGGATCTGTTGAGTAGGTCAATCATCCGGCAGCAGCGCATGCAGGGGTAGCCTCGGTTTCCTGAGGCACCTCAAGGAGATTCCTATGCTTTCCCTGCATCAGCTGCGCTGTTTTCTGGCCACCTACGAGCACGGCTCCCTCACGGCGGCAGCCGAAGAGCTCGGCTACGCGCAACCGTCGGTCTCCGAACAGGTGCGAGCTCTGGAGAAGTCCCTGGGAGTTCCTCTGTTCCGCCGGGTCGGGCGCGGCGTCGTACCGACCACGTTGGCGGACACCTTGCGCCCACACGCCGAGCAGACGATCGCTGCCGCAGAGGAAGCCCGGCGTGCGGTGCAGAGCGCGGTCTCGCTGGAGAGCGGAACGATCAGGTTCGGAATGTTCGGCGTCGCCCGCCTGTACGCCGGCGCGGCGATCGTCGCCGACGTACTCGAGCGCTACCCCGGGGTCCGCGTCGAGCTGATCGGCCAGCACTCCAACGAGGTCCAGGAGGAGCTGCGGCGCGGCCGCCTCGAGGTGGCGATGATCGCCGTCGCGAACGCCGAAAGCGAGGGGATGACCGTCATCCCGGTGGCCCGCGACGAGCTGGTCTACATCTCGGCCGACCCGGAGCGGCTGACCTCGCCCATCACCGCTGCCCGGTTGTCGAAGGCGGACCTGGTGATGTCGGAGACGACCTGGCGCACCACCGACTCGTTCCGGGTCGTCATCCGTCGCTTCCTGCACGAGGCGGGATTCAACCCACACACCCGGATCGAGGTCGAGGAGCTCGAGACCGCGGTGGAGCTGGTCGGCCGTGGCTACGCCGACTCGGTGATCCCGCGCGGCGCCGCCGAGCAGCTGATCCCGCGGCTGGCGCCCAACGTCGGCTGGGTGTCACTGAGGCCGAAGCAGTACGACACGATGGCGATCGTCCATCGCGCCGGAGCCGTGCTCTCGCCGGCTGCACGGGTGATGATCGAAGTGGTGACCAGGCACATCCAGACGATCACTGAGCCGGTCTGAGCAGGTAACGCTCGCACAGCCGCAGGGCCTGGTCGAGGTCGCTGGTGAGGTGGAGCAGGTCGTCGTACACGCAGACGGCGCCGGCGGTGATCAGCTCTTGCGGCCCGTAGCCGCCGGTGCACAGGCCGATGGTGGGGATTCCGGCCTCGGTGGCGGCGTAGACATCCCAGATCGAGTCGCCGATCATGCACGCCGCAGACGTGCCGACGCCGTCCAGGACCGTCTGGATCAACTCGGGGTCGGGCTTGGACTCCTCCGCGTCCTCGGCAGTGGTCGTGACGTCGGCGAGGTCGTCGGCATCGAGCAGGTCGAGCGCGTGCTGAGCGTGGCGGGGGATCGACGAACTGGCCAGCGCGACGATCAGGCCAGCCCGTCGAAGCCGCACGAGCAGCCCCCGCGCGCCGGCAAGCAACCTCGTCTCGTCGATGATGGCGTCGTACTCCTTCTCCCAACGAGCCCGGACCTGGTCACCCAGCCGGTCCTCGACATCGTCACCGGCGACGGCGGCGACGAGCCGGTCGCCACCCATGCCGATGTGCCGGTGGATCTTCCACAACGGCACCACGCCGTCGACCGCGGCGAACGCGCGACCCCAGGCCACCGTGTGGTGGTAGTTGGAGTCGAGCAACGTGCCGTCGATGTCGAGGACGGCCGCGCGAAGGGTGGTCATCAGCTGCGCTTCAGCGCTCGCTCGAGCTGGGCCTTGCTCATCTTCGACCGACCCTCGATCCCCTTGTCCTTCGCCTCCGCGTAGAGCTGGTTCTTGGTCCGTCCGCCGGGTCCCTTGTGGGAGCGCAGCCCACCCCGTCGTCCGGAGGAGATGTCGTGGGTCGAGGTCCGGCTGGACTCCTTGGCCTCACCGTGTCGGGCCCGCTCCTTGTTCACCGTGCGAGCGGCGATCTCCTCTGCCGTGCCTTCGCTCTCTCCGCGCTCGAGCACGCCTTCCTTGATGTGCTCGTACTGCCGCTCCCGCTTCTTGTTCCATGCCTGCTGAGGCACGTCGCCACCTCCATAGATCCGGGGTAAGGCCAGTACCCACGGCCTGCTGCGGCATGAGTGGGCATCAACTGCCAGGACCAGAAGCCGGTGGACCGGTGAGTCACATCGGGGGAAGGTCGGTGTCGCCTACCCGAGTAGGCGAGTAGGGGAGCTGGACCACGTCCAGCACGTGCTGGGCCGGCGTGCCCATCGGTGCCACCAGGCGTAGTCCGGCCGACTTCTGCTGCTGCTCCTGGAGCACCTGCACGCCGATGCTCTCCAGCGCGGTCACCTCGGTGAGGTCGACCACCAGGGGGACGGTCCCGCCGCGGGTCTGAAGAGAAAGCTCGTGGCGGAGCCGGTCGGCCGAACGGGCGTCCACGGGCCCGGTCAACGCGAGCTCGCCAGGACTCCGCTTCATGCTCATGGTGGCCTTTTCAACGCTCGGCTGGGACGCCGTCAAGAGCTGAGCGGGCCGGTGGGGATAGTGCCGGATCCGCGCGCTGGTGCCGGTGGGGTGACGCTGGAGATCGAACTCGTCGCAGAGCCCCTGCACCATGGCCAGCCCGCGGCCGCGATCGGCCTGGGGCTCCTCTTCCCTCCACCTGCCGCGGTCGGTCACCGCGACGTCCAAGGCACCGCCTTCGGCCAGGCAGGCATCGATCCTGACCGTGCGTTCGTCGGGCGGATGGTCCCCGTCATAGGCGTGCTCAACGACGTTGCGGACGAGCTCGCTGATGCTGTGCTGCAGGGCCGCGTCGTCGACGCCCCCCACGGACAGCGGCTCCATCCAGTCGGTGAGCCGGCGGCGCGCAAGCCGAGGCGCGTCGGACTCAGCCCGAAGCGAAATGGACAGCGGCGGGTGAGGCGCAACCCGCTGGACCGCGAGCAGCGTGATGTCGTCGACGAAGCCGTCGCGGGTTGCTTCCTCCACCAGGCCCAAGCAGAGGCGCTCCACCAGCGGCAGGTCATCGAGGGGGTCGTCCAGCTCTCGGTCGCGCACGCCGTCAGCCATTTCCATCACCTCCGCGGTGCTGCGCATCGGCGTTCGGCCAGGGCGCATGACCAGCCCGTTGCTGTAGAGGATGAGCATGGCGTTCACGTCGAGCTGGTGCTCCGCCACCGTGAACGGTCCACCGCCACCCAGCGAGCGGGTGCCCGTCGTCGGCAGGTAGGACGCCCGCTCGTCTGCACTCAGGACCAGCGGAGGTGGATGGCCCGCCGTGCAGTACTCCACCAAGCCAGTGCGCGGGTCGAGGATCGCGATGCACATCGTCGTGGCCCGGGCCTGAGTCATCCGGCTGGCGCGGCGGTCCAGCATCTCGAGGGCGGCTCCGATCTCACCGTTGACGCGGATCTGCTCGTCGAAGACGGCCCGCAGCTCACCCATCACCACCGAGGCCCCGATTCCGTCGCCCACGACGTCGCCCACCACCAGCACGGTGCGTCCGTCGGGGAGGCCGATGACGTCGAACCAGTCGCCCCCAGACGCATCTTCCGACATCAAGTACTGGGCAGCGATCCGAGAGCCCGGGAGCACCGGTAGCGCCGACGGAAGCAATGCATCCTGCACCGTGGTCAGCACCTCGCGCTCCACCAGACGTCGGGTCTGGAGCTCATCAGTCTGGACGCGCATCGCCTGCCTGGTCGCCACCGACTTCGTCGAGTCGACCGCCATCATGGTCACACCGCTCACCACTCCGTCGGGACGCCGCACCACCTCACCGGTGAGGTCGAGGAAGACCTGCTCCTGGACCCCTTCTGCTGTCTGCACCTGGAAAGGTACGTCGACTGCCGAGTAGGCCTCTCCGGTCGTCATCACTGCGTCGAGCCAGTCGTGCAGGCCCTGGGGCGTAGCCGAACCCATGACCTCCTTCGCCCCCACACCCAACCTCGGCCCGAACGCGGCCCGGAACATCGCGTTGCAGGCGGTGACGGCGAGAGGGCTGCCCTCGCAGAGAGCCAGCATGACCGGGGCTTGCTCGAAAGCCGAGGTCACGGCGTCACGGTCGCCGGGGGACGACGGCGTCATGGGGGCACCCTTCCGTTGGCCGATCAAGTCGTGAACACAACCGGGACCATGCTGTCCCCCTTCTCCTGGAAGGTCCCGTGCTCGAGCAAGCTCAGAATATCGTCGCTCCGGCGCCAAACATCGGCTTGACCGATGAAGGGTTTCCTTCCGAGCATCCTGATCCCAGGCCCCACGCCCTCCCTGATGTCCATGCGATTCGGTACCCACCTCTGCGATGGCCACGCGAGGGGAGCCACATCGGCCAGAAATGGGGGCGGCCGGGGGTCGGCACGGAGCTGCGTGAGTCCGTCGCCGGCCCGCCGGCCGTTGCTGGTAACCCCGAGAGGTTCGCCCGCATGTGCGGGCGTAGCCGCCGGTGCCCCGTGCGGGTCGGCTCATTCATGGATGCCGTCCGGTTGTCACGAACACGCTCGGGGTACCTGCCCCGGACCATGATGGAGACGATGACTTTCGGCGAGCTCCAGCTCGCCTTCGACGCCCGTGTTCTGCGTCCTCGCGTCTGGACCGTCGACCAGTCCCGGTGGGCAGCCGAGCTGATTCGAACGGCTCCTGCAGGAAAGGTCCTGGAGCTGTGCGCCGGCGCAGGTCAGATCGGGCTGCTCGCGGTGCTCGAGTCGAACCGATCGCTGGTCTGCGTCGACGCCGATCCGGTGGCCTGCGCCTACGCCACGGACAACGCCGCTTCGGCGGGAATGAGTCATCGGGTCGAGGTCCGGCTGGCCAGACTGGACGAGGCGTTGCGCCCCAACGAGAGGTTCCCGGTCATCGTCGCGGACCCGCCCTGGGTACGCCGCGAGGAGACCCAGCGTTTTCCCGAGGATCCGCTGCTCGCCATCGACGGCGGCTACGACGGTCTCGACGTCGCACGGCTCTGCCTCGAGGTGTTCGCGGATCACCTGCTACCGGGCGGGAGCGCGCTGTTGCAGGTCGGCAGCCTCGCCCAGGCGGAGGTCGTCCGCGCCGAGCTTCCGACCTACGACCCATGGCTGTCCGTCACCGAGGTCCGTGAGCTGGAAGGTGGGGTCCTCATCCGCTTGGATCGCCAGCTGAGCGGTGGGACACCTACTTGATAGCACGTCCAGCGTCGGGTCTCTTGTCCGGCGGAAGCAGCTTGTGGGTGGCATCGCACCACGGCAGGTCACTCGACTTCTGACACCGGCACAGGGCCACCAACGGCCGGTGACCCAGGTGTATGCCTCCATCCGCGGCCTGGACCCTCCGGGCCCCGCGCACCAGGAGCGGCCCGCCCGGGCAGATCATCACGTCGGGGGCGTCGAACTGCTCGCTCATGCGACTGCCTCCCAGCGCCCGAGCATCGTGGTCGCGAAGCGGGCCTCGAGATCCAGGCACGTGAAGGCCCCGAAGAAGACCTCCCCCGCCTGTTCCGGCTCCGCCGCGACCAGCTCACCACAGATGGACCGGACGGCGATCTGGTCGTGCACCGCGTCAGCGGTGACGTGCTCGGTGTAGTAGCCGATCATCTCCTCGGCCATGCCCAGCCGCCCGAGTCCCTGGGCCAGCCGTCGTGATGGCACGGAGCTGGTCACCTCGAACGCTGCCAGGTGGCCTGTCGCGGCCGCTCGCAGCCGGCGGTGCAGCCCGAAGAGAGAGAGCGTGTTGTTCACCTCCAGCACTTCGACCGGCACGTCGTCCAGGTACGCGCCGTACTCCGAGCGGAGTCCGACCGCCTCCATCCCGCGGGCGAACAGGTGGTGGTGCAACCTGTTCGGGTTGCCGGCGCCGTACTCGTCGTACTGCAGCTCGGCCAGCGCGGCCTTCGCGGCGGTCGGCAGCCGCGGCCCCACCCACGCGGTCGGATCGGCCTCCTTGAGGTGGTAGATCGACCGGAGCCGCAGTAGGTCGAGCACCTGCTCCTCGGTCGCGTCGGTCTGCACGTAGCGCGCCAGCGAAGGTCCGTCGTGACTCTCGACATAGGCGAAGAGCCGCTCGGCAAAGTCATCGCCCTCCGGCTCGTGGCCCGGCCACCGCTCCCGCAGCCGCCTCTCCAGACCACGCTCCAGCCCTCGGCGCAACCCGAGGAGTGCAGGGTCCCATTCCGCCTCGTCCTCCACGTCCTCGAAGCCTCGGTAGGAGAGCTCGTAGAGGACCCAGAGGGAAAGCGCCGCGTCGGTCTCGTCGTCCGGCTCGGGCAACGAGGGAAGGATCCCTTCAGGGACGGCGGGCAGGGCGGGGAACAGGGCCTCGCTGAGGGAGCCACGGGGCTTGGGCAGGATCATGACGGCAGGTACCCCGACCGGCGCGCGGCACGCCGAGAGACCTTGACGGATGGGCCGGTTTGGGTAAGGTCCGTGCCAGAGGTCTAGACCTCGTGAGCCTCGCTGGAGACCACGGCAGGCAGCAGGAACCAGATGTTAAGGCGCCCACATGACGCTCAACACATCCGTCGGAAAAACGACGGGACATCGACCTGACGGAGATCGCGGAATCTCCCGTGCTGAACGGTCGGCCCGGACCGCCGAGCTGCTCGACAAGGCCGGAGGGTGCACGGACGAAGCAGTGCGCAACGAGCTCCTCAACGAGGTGATCGTCCTCAACCAGGGAGTCGCGGAGGCAGTCGCCTCGCGCTACCAGGGCAGGGGAGTCCCTCGCGACGACCTTTGCCAAGTGGCCTACGAGGGTCTGGTCAAGGCGGTCCGGAGATTCGATCCGGCCACCCGCAACGACCTGCTCACCTTCGCAGTCCCCACTATTCGCGGTGAGCTGCTGCGCCACTTCCGCGATCACGGCTGGTCGGTACGCCCACCTCGCCGCGTGCAGGAGCTCCAGTGGCGGGTCAACAAGAAGATCGAGGAACTCGAGCAGGAGCTCGGCCACTCGCCGACCGACGCCGAGATCAAGGCCGCGCTCGACATCTCCGACGACGACTACCGCGAGGCGATCGAGGCTTTCGGCTGCTTCCAACCCACCTCCCTGGAGCAACCGGCCACCGCGGACTCGACGGCGACGCTGGGCGACTTCATCCCCGAGGAGGACATCGAGACGGGGGCCAGCGAGGCCCGGGTCATCCTGTCCCCTGTCGTTCGGCGCCTGCCGGAGCGAGACAGGCGTATCCTGCAACTGCGCTTCTTCGAGGACCTGACCCAGGCCGAGATCGGCGACAACCTTGGAGTCACCCAGATGCAGGTGTCGCGGTTGCTCAGCCGGATCCTCGACGATCTGCGTAACGAGCTCGTCTCCGACGAGGAATTGGAGGACCTGGGTTCGGTCACCTGACCGGATCCTCCGCGCACGTCCTGAGCGTCGTCGCCGGTTCCGGGTGGCGCACGCGCCACCACTGCGACAGGCGAGTGGGGCATGGACGACGACATCAGGCTGGCTGCGTACTTCGCGCAGGTGAGCAAGGAACTCTTCAGTGAGCCGGAAATCCCGGTCACCTTTGCGCGAGTGGTGCAGCGAGCGGTCGAGGTGATTCCAGGCGTCCGCCACTGCGGCCTCACTCTCCGCAAGCGCCGCGACTACGCCGAGTCGGTGGCGGCTTCGGACGACACCGCTGCTCGGGCCGACGCGCTCCAGGACGAGCTGCAGGACGGGCCGTGTCTTGATGCTGCCTTCGAGCAGCAGAACTTCGTGGTCCACGACCTGCGCACCGAGACGAGGTGGCCACTCTGGGCCCCGCGGGCCGCCGAGCTTGGCCTGCGCTCGTCGATGTCGATCCGGCTCACCTCGAACCACGAGTCAGTCGGCGCCCTCAACCTCTACGGCCGCAACCCGGGCGACTTCGCCGGCGACCAGGACATCGCCATGATCTTCGCGACGTACGCCACGGAGGCGATGACCAGGGCGCGGCTCGTGAGCGGTCTGCGCAGCGCCATGGACTCCCGGCACACGATCGGGATGGCCCAGGGGGTGCTCGCGGTGCGCTATGACATCACCTTCGAGCGCGCCTTCCAGCTGCTGCACCGCCTCTCCAACGAGCAGAACATCAAGCTGCGCGAGCTCGCCGAGCAGGTCCTGGCGGAACGTGCGCTCCCCGACGAGCTCCCCACGCGTGTCAGCTGACGAGAGGGGTTAGCGCCTCGCATCGTCAGGCACTTCGATACCGTCGGCAGCGACGACGTCCAGCCTCGGCGTCGGCCAGGAAGTGGTTCGACCGGCTGGGAGGGAACCGATGGACCCCGATCTCAAGATCGCGGCTGTCTTCGCGGAGCTGAGCGAGGAGCTGTCGGGCACGCTCGACGCCCCGCTGACGTTCCAGCGCGTGGTGGACCGTGCCCTCGAGGTCGTGCCCGGCTGTGACCACTGCGGGCTGCACCTGCGCAAGGGCAAGAACAAGGCCGAGTCCGCCACCGCGACCGACGAGGTAGCGGCCGAGGCGGATCGGATCCAGGACGAGCTGCAGGAGGGCCCCTGCGTGGATGCGGCGTTCCAGCACGAGAACTTTGTCGTCCACGACCTGCTGACCGACGTTCGCTGGCCAACGTGGGCCGCTCGCGCTTCGGCGCTGGGGATCCGCTCCTCGATGTCGATCCGGCTGACCGCCGACGACGCCACGATCGGCGCCCTCAACTTCTACAGCGACGAGCCGGGTTCCTTCGACGGCGACCAGGACATCGCCATGATCTTCGCCAGCCACGCGGCCGCGGCGATGGCCAACGCGCGCTTGGTCAGCGGGTTGCGCACAGCCATCGACTCACGGCACACCATCGGTATCGCCCAGGGCGTGCTGGCTGTGCGCTACGACATCTCCTACGAACGCGCCTTCCAAGTGCTTCACCGCTACTCCAACAATCACAACGTCAAGCTGAGAGACGTCGCCGAGCAGGTGCTCGAGACGCGCGCTCTTCCCGACAGCAGCGGCAACGGGAGCTGACTGCATAGGCGCATCGGTGGCGGGTACCGGGTCACGTCCGGTGCCCATCTCCTCGCGTTGGAGGGACCATGCCCACTAAGTCGGCGAACGTGAAGAACGAGAAGCAGTACGAAGCACTCAAGGACAAGGGGATGTCCAAGCAGCGCGCGGCAAAGATCGCCAACACCCCCGACGCCTCGAAGAAGGGTGGGAAGGCCAGCGGGAGCGGCAAGAAGAACAGCGACAGCAGCCAGGGCGGTACTACTGCCCAGAAGAAGAAGGCTGGCAGCAAGGGTGGCAGGGCCGCCGCCAAGAAGGGCTGACCGGGTGGCACTCACAGCACTCGTCCTCAGCTGCACACTCAAGGCGTCACCCGCCGAGTCGAGCTCATCGATGATCGGCCAGGAGTTCCTCGAGGCCCTGAGTGAACATCACGTGACCGGCGAGCTGATCCGCGTGGTCGACCACGACGTCCGTTTCGGCGTCAGCACCGACGAGGGCGACGGTGACGAATGGCCGATGGTCCGCGAGAAGATGCTGGCGGCTGACATCCTGGTGATTGCCACTCCCGTCTGGATGGGCCAACCCGCTTCGGTCTGCAAGATGGTGCTGGAGCGGCTCGACGCCGAACTGAGCGAGACCGACGTCGAGGGCAGGCTGTCGACCTACAACAAGGTCGCCGCCGTTGCGGTCGTCGGCAACGAGGACGGCGCGCACCACGTGACCGCGGAGGTCCTGCAGGCGCTCAACGACACCGGCTTCAGCATCGCGGCCAACGGGTCGACGTACTGGGTCGGCGAAGCGATGCACGCGACCGACTACCGGGACCTCGATCACAGGCCGTCGAAGACGACTGCCACCACCAAGACCGCGGCCGCCAACACTGCCCACCTGGCGCGGCTGCTCACCACTGAGGAGTACCCACCCGCATGAAGATCGGCTACTTCCTGAGCTGCGAGGAGTACTCGCCGGCCCAGCTGCTGGTGCAGGCGCAGGCTGCCGAGAAGGCGGGTTTCGACGGCCTCTGGATCAGCGATCACTTCCATCCCTGGAACGACGAGCAGGGACAGAGCCCGTTCGTCTGGAGCATGATCGGCGCGATCTCTCGGGTCTGCGACCTGCCGGTCACCACCGCGGTCACCTGTCCCACGGTGCGCATCCATCCCGTTGTGATCGCCCAGGCGGCGGCCACCTCGGCGGTGCTGCTCGGGGGGCGGTTCGTGCTCGGCCTCGGCACCGGGGAGGCCCTCAACGAGTCCGTTCTGGGTGGCGCCTGGCCCGAGCACGACATCCGGCTCGAGATGCTGGAGGAGTCCGTCGAGCTGATCCGCCGGCTATGGACCGGCGAGGTCGTGTCCAGCCGGGGCCAGCACTACCAGGTGAGCAACGCGCGGATCTACACCCTTCCGGACCAGCCGCCGCCGATCTACATGAGCGGCTTCGGGCCGAGCGCCGTTGCGTCCGCCGCCGAGATCGCCGACGGCTACATCGGGACGGCCCCCGACGCCGAGCTGGTGGGGCAGTTCAAGGAGGCATCGGGCGGCAAGCCGGCCCAGGCCGGGTGCAAGGTGGCCTGGGCCGACACCCGCGAGGAGGGCGTCGACCACGCGCACCGGCTGTGGGCAAACCAGGGCCTGCCCGGCGAGCTGGCTCAGGTGCTGCCGACGGTGAAGCACTTCGAGCAGGCGATGACAATCGTCAGCCGCGACTCGACGTCCGAGAGCATCGTGGCCGGGCCGGACATCGAGGAGCACCTCGACCAGCTTCGTGAGTACGCCGACGCCGGCTACGACGAGATCTACGTCGCCAACATGGGCCCGCACTACCTCGCGATGATCGAGGCCTACGGCCGCGACGTCCTGCCGAAGCTCGGCTGAGATGAGTACCAACAAGCGGTTGATCAAGGCCAGCGTCGATGAGGTCTGGAAAGTGCTGTCCGACGGCTGGCTCTACCCAGTGTTCGTGGTGGGCGCCACCCGGATGCGAGAGGTGGATGATCACTGGCCGGCTATCGGCGCCGAGCTCCACCACTCGGTGGGGGTCTGGCCGGCCACGCTCGACGACACCACGAGCGTTGTCGACGCCGAGCCTCCGACCATGCTGCGACTGCGGGCCAGGGCTTGGCCCGGCGGCGAGGCGGAGGTCGTCTTCCACCTGTATCCGCGCGGGCCGGAGACCGAGGTGGTGATCGAGGAGGATGCCGTCTCGGGCCCCGGCCGTCTGGTCCCCAAGCTGTTTCGAGATCCTCCCCTGACGTGGCGCAACGTTGAGACCCTGCGCCGGTTGGCGTTCATCGCCGAGAACCGCTTCCGCTGAGACGGTGACGACCGAGACATACGACGCCATCGTCATCGGCGCCGGCCCGAACGGGCTAGTGGCCGCGAACCGCCTGGTGGACGTCGGGTGGTCGGTACTCGTGCTCGAGGCCCAACCGACGGTCGGTGGCGCGGTGCGCAGCGACCGGGACGTCCACCCCGACTTCGTGCACGACACCTTCAGTGCGTTCTACCCGCTGGCCGCCGCGTCGCCGACGATCCGGTCGTTCGGACTCGAGGACCACGGGCTCACCTGGACCCACGCGCCGGCCGTGCTCGGGCATCCCACCGCCGACGGGCACTGGACCCTGCAGCACCGGGACCGCGAGCTCACGGCGTCCTGGATGGACGCCGCCTCGGCGGGCGACGGTCAGCGATGGCTCGACCTTTGTGCCACCTGGGACCGGGTCGGCGACCAGATCGTCGGTGCCCTCCTGTCACCCTTTCCGCCTCTGCGGTCCGGGCTCGGGGCGTTGGCGCGCATCCGCGGCGCCGGCGGCCTCGACCTGCTGAAGACGCTGCTCACTCCCGCCGCCGACCTGGCGCGTCACCGCTTCCTCGGTCCAGGTCCGGGCCTGCTCATTGCGGGAAACTCCGGCCACTCCGACATGCCGCTCGAGTCGCCGGGCTCAGGGCTCTTCGGCATCTTGATGACGATGCTCGGTCAGACGATTGGGTTTCCGGTGCCCGAGGGCGGAGCGGGGCGGCTCACCGAGTCGCTCGCGCACCGGTTCACGGTTGCCGGCGGGGAGATCCGCTGCGACCACGAGGTCGCCCGTGTGCTCGTCGAGGACGGTCGGGCCACGGGGGTCGAGACCGCCGACGGCACTCGCCATTTGGCGGCGCGCGCCGTGGTCGCCGATGTCGGTGCGTCGCTCTTGTTCGGACACTTGGTGGCAGCGGAGCACCTGCCGCGACGCGTAGTCAGCGGCATGAAGAACTTCCAGCTCGACCCCGGCACGGTCAAGGTCGACTGGGCGCTGTCCGGACTGGTGCCATGGATCACGCCGCCGGCGTACGACCCCGGCACCTTTCACGTGGCCGACTCCGTCGACCAGATGTCCGAGGCCCTAGGCCAGGTGATGACTCAGGCCATCCCGGCCGAGCCCTTCCTGCTCGCCGGCCAGATGACGACGACGGACGCCAGCCGGTCCCCCGCCGGTACGGAGTCGATGTGGGCCTACACGCACGTGCCGCAGCCTCACCCTTCCGTCCGTGACGCCGGCGACGGGTCGGTCCGGGGCACCTGGGACCACGACGACTGCGAACGCTTCGCCGACCGGATCCAGGCCCGGATCGAGCGCCTGGCCCCCGGCTTCGGGACGCGGATCCTCGCCCGCCGGGTGCTGGGTCCGCGCGAACTGCAGTCGCGTGATGCCAACCTGGTCGGTGGCGCCGTCAACGGCGGCACCTCGCAGCTCCAGCAGCAGCTGTTCCTGCGTCCCGTCCCGGGGCTGCTCGGCCGGCCGGAGACGGGCATCCGCGCCCTCTATCTCGGCTCGGCCTCCGCGCACCCCGGCGGCGGCGTCCACGGGGCACCGGGAAACAACGCGGCCCGGGCGGCGATCTTCCACGGCCGGTTCGACCGGCTCTCGATGATCGGACGACGTCGATGACGCGCCGGACCCGGGCGGCGGTCGTGACCTTGCTCCTCGTGCTGGTCTCGGCCTGTGCCCCGCAGACGCCGGAGGAGGATTCCTGGCGGGAGGACGCGCTGCTCACAGTCACCGACGTACGCAGCAGCGTCCAGACCGCCCGGATCGCACTGCAGCAGTCGGCGGACGACCGCGTCTTCGACAGCTACCTCCAGACCGTGGTGCTCGACGCGGAGGACACGGCCGGCAGCTCGTCCCAGAAGTTTGGCGGACTCCAACCACCACGACAAGAGCGCGAACGCTACGACGCCGTGACCGGTCTGCTCGATGCGGCCGTTGGCCTCCTCAGCGACGTGCGGATCGCAGTCGTGGCCCGGAACGAGGGCCATTACGACGACCTGGCCGCGCTGCTCCAGGACACGGTGACCTCGCTGGACCGGCTGGACCACGACCTTCGGCAACCGCCGACGGACCCAGCAGGACCGTCATCGTGAGGAAGGTCTTCGCCGTCGCGTTGGGGATCCTCACCGCCATCGGCGGCTTCGTGGACATCGGTGACCTGGTCACCAACGCTCAGGTCGGTGCGCGCTTCGGCTGGTCGCTCGGGTGGGCGGTGGGCATCGGGGTTCTCGGGATCTGTGTGTTCGCCGAGATGTCAGGGCGGGTGGCGGCGGTCAGCGGTCGCGCCACCTTCGACCTGGTCCGCGAGCGGCTGGGCCCACGGGTCGGCATGCTCAACCTGCTGGGCTCGATGGCGGTGACCCTGCTGACCTTCATCGCCGAGATCGGCGGCGTGGCGTTGGCCCTCCAGCTGGTCACATCGGTGCACTACGTGCTCATCGTCCCGCTGATCGGCCTGGCGGTCTGGCTGATCCTGTGGCGAGCGAAGTTCTCGTTGATGGAGAACGTGCTCGGCCTGTTCGGCCTGGCCTTGATCGTGTTCGCCGTCGCGCTGTGGCAGCTCGGGCCGGACTGGTCGCACCTGAGCCACCAGCTGGTCACGGTCGGCAAACCGGCGGATGAGGGCTGGACGGTCCTGGCCTACTACGCGGTTGCACTGTTCGGGGCGGCCATGACGCCGTACGAGGTGTTCTTCTTCTCGTCGGGTGGAGTGGAGGAACGCTGGACGGCCAAGAGTCTCGGGACCATGCGCGCCAACGTGTTCATCGGCTTTCCGCTGGGCGGCCTGCTCTCCCTGGCGATCGCCGGCTCGACCGCTGTAGTCTTCGGGCCCCTCGATGCGAACGTCGACACCCTGGGCCAGGTCGGCCTGCCCGTTGCGGTGGCCCTCGGGAAGATCGGGCTGGCGATCGCGATCATCGGCTTCGTTGCGGCCACGCTGGGCGCGGCGTGCGAGACCGGTCTGTCGGTCGGCTACAGCGTCGCGCAGTTCTTCGGCTGGCAGTGGGGCAAGTACGTGAAGTCCGACCTTGCCGCCCGGTTCCACGTCGTGCTGGCGATGGCGACCGTGTTGGCCACCGGCGTGCTCCTCACGAAGGTCGACCCGATCATGGTCACCGAGGTGTCGGTCATCTTCTCCGCGGTCGCGCTGCCGCTCACCTACTTCCCGATCCTGGTGGTGGCCAACGACCCCGACTACATGGGCGAGCACGTGAACGGCCGCCTTGCCAACGGACTCGGCACCGTCTATCTCGGGCTGATCGGGATCGCCGCCCTGGCGGCGATCCCGCTGCTCGTGGTGACCCGGATGGGGGCGTGATGGGCCGGCTCGAAGGCGCCCTCGACGCCACGCTTCACCTCCTCGACCGCCAGGTGGTGGACCAGGACGGGCTGGCCGTGTGCAAGGTCGACGACGTCGAGCTCACAGCAAATCGTTCCGGCACGCTGGAGGTAACGGGCCTGCTGGCGGGTGCGCCGGCTCTGGTACCGAGGTACGGCGCACGACACGGCGGCATCCTGGCCCGTCAGTGGCGGCGGCTAGGGATCGAGCAGGTCGACCGGGAGGCTCCGTGGCGCATCCCCCTGCACCTGGTCGACGACCTCGGAAGTGCCGTCCAGCTGGGCGTGGCGAGGGCGGGGGTGCTCCGACGACAGGATGAGGCGGAGCCCGGGACCACGCACCAGCGGCTCGCGGAGCTGCTCGAGATGGAGGTCCGCGCAGCGGACGGTTCCCGGCACGGTGGCGTGATCGACGTTCGCCTCGACCAGAGCACGCGGGAACCGCTCGGCCGGCTTCTCGTGGTGGGGCTCCTGGTCGGCCGGGGTCGCCCCGGATCGATGCTCGGCTACGACCGCAGACCCGATCAAGGGCCATGGCTGGTCAACCGCGCGGTCCGGTGGCTGCATCGCCACTCGGGCTACGTCGCCTGGGGCGAGGTCCGGGACATCGACTGGGACAGCCGGATCATCACCGTGACGACGTCGACGCTGGCCGACCTGGGTCCGGCCTGAGCCGACGCATCATCACGTGGCAGCGCGGGCACCTGCTGCCATGCCTTTGGTCTCTGTGTGGCGGGAAGCCCATCCCCATAGTCCGGCTGCGCCACCACTGGTCGACGGCCATGCCGACGTCGTCGTCGTCGGTGGCGGCATCACAGGCGTCACCACCGCCCTGCTGCTCGGTCGAGCCGGTAGGCGGGTGATGCTGATCGAGGCGCGCCATGTCGGGGCCGGCGCGACTGGCGGGAGCACGGCCAAGGTCAGCGTGCTGCAGGGCACCCAGCTCGGCCGGATCTCGCGGCGGCACTCGATGGAGGTCGTCCGCCAGTACGTCACCGCCAATACCGAGGGCCAGGCCTGGCTGGCGCAGTTCTGCGACGAGCACGACGTGGAGACCCAGGTGCGTCCGGCGTACACCTACGCCACCACGCCGCCCGGTGTGAACGTCGCCAAGCGCGAGCTCGAGGTCGCGGAGCAGGCAGGCCTGTCCGTCAGCTGGGTCACCGAGTCGGAGCTCCCGTTTCCCATCGGCGGCGCAGTTCGGCTCAGCGGCCAGCTGCAGGTCGACCCGCTGGACCTGCTCGAGACGCTGGCGCGCGAGGCTGCCGCTCACCACGTCCGCATCGTCGAGGGTGCCCGGGTCCAGAAGGTGCGTGGCAAGGCGCCGTGCCGGGTCGAAACCGATGCCGGGACGGTGACTGCCGACCGGGTCGTGATCGCGACCAACCTGCCGATCCTGGACCGCGGCGGGTTCTTCGCACGGCTCAAGCCAGCGCGCTCCTATGCCCTCGCGTTCCACACCCCTGAGCACGCCGTCAACGGGATGTACCTCTCCTCGGACCGGACGAGCAGGTCCTTGCGCGGCGGCACTCACAACGGTGCGCCGATGTTGCTGGTCGGCGGGGAGGGCCACACCACGGGTCGCGGCGGGCCCACCTCGAGGCGGCTGAACACCTTGCGAGACTGGACCGCGGAGCACTTCCCGAAGGCGACCGAAACGCACGCCTGGTCCGCCCAGGACTACACGCCCGCCCACTCGCTGCCTGTGGTCGGCCCGCTCCTGCCCGGCCTGGACGAGATCCTGGTCGCCGGCGGGTTCTCCAAGTGGGGCATGACCAACGGAGTCGCGGCGGCTCTCGCGTTGTCCTCCCGCCTGCTCGGCGGACGGATGGACTGGGCCGATGCGATGGCGTCGTGGAGCAGGCACGAGCTCACCGGCCTACCGACTGGAGCCTGGGCCAATGCCGAGGTCGGGTTGGAGATGACCCGAAGCTGGGTGGCGCCACTCACGCACCCAGGGGCGGGCTCGCCGCCCGGCGAGGGAGCGGGTGTCGTCCGCTACGACCGGATCGGCACACCGACGGCCCACTCGGTGGTCGGCGGCCTCGAGCGCCGCGTGTCGGCCGTATGCCCCCACCTCGGCGGGATCCTGCGCTGGAACGACGCGGAGGCCAGCTGGGACTGCCCGTTGCACGGGTCCCGCTTCGCACCCGACGGGGCGGTGCTCGAAGGGCCGGCGACCTGCGACCTCGCGCAGCGTGAGCTCAGCAGCTGAGCCCGTCTTCAGGCACGGTGCCGTCGATGAGGTAGGCCTCGATGGCCTCGTCGACGCACTCGTTGCCCGCGTTGTAGGCGGTGTGACCGTCGCCGTCGCGGGTGATCAGTACGCCGGAGTCCAGCTGGTCGGACAGCGCGACGGCCCACTCGTACGGCGTCGCGGGGTCGCGCGTGGTGCCGGTGACCAGGATCGGGGCGGCACCCTCGCCTCGGATGTCCAGTGGCTTCTCGGTCGAGTGCACCTGGATGCCGAGGCAGCCGGTCAGGCCCCAGGCGAAGACCCTGCCGAACGTCGGGGAGACCTGCTCGAAGTCGTCGTACTGCGCGGGCACCTGGCTCGGACCGATGGCGTAGGGGTCGTCGAGGCAGTTGATGGCGTAGATCGCCTCTGAGCTGTTGTCGGTGTAGGTGTCGCCCTCGCGGGACGCGTAGAAGTCGGAGAGCAGCAGCAGGGTCGAGCCGTCGCCGTCGAGGCCCTGGCTCAGTCCCTGGTCGAGCAGCCCCCAGTTGTCGCGGTTGTAGAGCGGCGCGACGAGGCCGTAGAACGCGTTGCCGACCGTGAGCTCGCGGTCAAGCTGGGTGGGCAGCGGCTGGGCCTCGATGTCGTCAAGGAGGTCGCTGATCGTCTGCATGCCGTCGTCGACCGTCTCCCCGAGGAAGCAGTCGCCGCCATCGGTGCAGTTCTGGACGTAGGACCGGAGGGCGGTCTCGAAGCCGCCCGCCTGGGCCAGGCTGAGCTCACGGGAGGGCAGGGATACGTCGACCGCGCCGTCGAGGACCAGTCGGCCGACCTTCGTGGGGAACAGCTCGGCGTAGGTGGCGCCGAGCTTGGTGCCGTAGGAGGCGCCGAAGTAGGTCAGCTTGGTCTGCCCGAGGGCGGCGCGGATGACGTCGAGGTCGCGGGCGGTCTCAGCGGTGGTGACGTGTCCGATCAGCGAGTCGGAGCTCTGCACGCAGCCCTCGAAGAAGGAACGCTGGTTGGCGGCGTACTGCTCGCCCTCGGCCGCGTCGTCGGGATCGGGGTCCTCGGCCAGGAAGTCGCTCAGCTGCTCGTCGGTCAGGCAGTCGACCGGGTCGGAGCCGCCGGTGCCGCGCGGGTCGAAGCCGAGCACGTCGTAACGGTCGAGCAGCTGGCTGCGGAACACCAAGGGCGCCTGCTCGGCGTAGTCGGTGCCGGGCGCTCCGGGGCCGCCGGGGTTGACCACCAGCGGCCCGATCACCTGGCTGGGGTCATCGGCGGCCACCTTGTTGAGGGCCAGCTCGATCGTGTCGCCACCGGGGTCGCGGTAGTCGACCGGCACCGTCACGGTTCCGCACAGCAAGTCGTCGCAGGGCTCCCAGTCGATGGTCTGGGAGTAGAACGGCGCGAGCCCCGGACTCGGCGGCTTGGTCGCGCTGGGATCGATCGGCGTAGGAGTCGGCGTGGCCGGCTGGCTCGTCGGCCCCCTCTTGGGCGATGCGGCATCGTCGCCGGCGACCAGCGCCAGGACTCCCACGCCGACGGCGCCGAGCACGAGCACCAGGACGAGCACGAGCACGACGACCCGGTTCACCGGCTGCTCCCTTCCGGAACCTTGAGCGCCACCATCATGGACTCCAGGGCGAGAGCGACCGGCACGTTGAAGTCCAGCATCTGCTCGCGAGCCTCGAAGATCCAGCCGATCCGGCGCAGGTTGAGCTCAGGGGTGGCGGCGCGGGCCACCTGGGTGACGTCGCCGCGGATCTCCTCGTTGACGAGAGGGCCGGGTGCCTCGATGGCGAGGGCGACGGCGTCGCGGTAGACCGAGACCAGGTCCATCAGGCTCCGGTCGACCACATCGAGATGCCGTCGCTTGGCACGGGTCTTCTGCCCTCGTTCGAGGTTGGCCAGCGCCGGCGCGTATTCGCGAGGCCGCCGGCCGCGTTCGATGACGCCGTAGCTGGCGTCGAGGTCGGCCTTCTCGGCGGCATCGAGGTCGCCCGTGATGGCGTCGGCCTCCTCCTTGGTGACCTCGGCCAGGTTGGTGGCGGCGGTCATGCAGGAACCGAGAGACGTGAGCTTGGTGGGGATGGCCACGACCTCGCGGCGCCGGTTGCGGGTGGCCTCGTCGCGGGCGAGCGCGCGGGCCCGGCCGATGTGGCCCTGGCTGGCGCGGGCGGCGTACGACGCCAGCGCCTCGCTGACTCCGGCAGTCCGGACCAGGAACGCCGCCACCTGCTCGGAGGTCGGTGTCGACAGGGTGAGCTGGCGGCACCTCGAACGGATCGTGGGCAGCACGTCCTCGACCGTGGGCGCACACAGCATCCAGACGGTGCGCGCGGTTGGCTCCTCGATCGCCTTGAGCAGCGCGTTGCAGGCCTGCTCGGTCAGCCGGTCGGCGTCCTCGACGATCAGGATCTGCCAGCGCCGGCCGACCGGCGTCAGCGCCGAGCGCCTGACCAGGTCGCGCACCTCGTCGACCCCGATCGACAGCTTCTCGGTGCGGATCACGGCAACGTCGGCGTGCGATCCGGCCAGCACCGTGTGGCACTCGTGGCACTCGCCGCAGCCGTTCTGCTCACACTGCAGGGCGGCCGCGAAGGCGACGGCCGCGTTGGAGCGGCCCGAGCCCGGCGGCCCCGTGAACAGCCAGGCGTGGCTCATGCCGTGGCCCTCGGCCGCGGTGCGCAGGGTCTCGGCCGCCCGCTGTTGACCCACGAGGCCGTCCCACACCGTCACGGCGCAACCTTAGATGGAGGTCCTGACAGGCGGCTGCCGGGCGGCCGACAGAGATATACAAGAAGTCTTGTGCAATGCCGGAACGGCTCGCAGGCTCGGCAGGTGACCACCACCATCGACGTACTCCGCGCCGTGCATCACCCGCTCCGGCGTCGGATCATCGAGTACCTCTATATCCACGGCGACTGCCAGGTCGGCACCCTCGCCAGGGATCTCGAGCAGCAGGTGGGCAGCATCAGCCATCACCTGCGGATGCTCGAGCGGGCGGGCGTGGTCGAGCGGGCTCCGGAGCTCGCCGTGGACGGCCGGACCAGCTGGTGGCGGACGGCGAACGTCAGCATCAGCTGGGATGTCGAGGACTACGCTGACAAACCGGCCGACATGATCCAGGCTCGGGCAGCGGAGCGGCTCAACTTCGAGCACCAGATCCGGCGGTTCAGCGAGTGGCGCAAGCGCAGCGCCGGCTACACCCGGCGGTGGCGGCGCTCGGCCTTCAGCGCCGACGGGCTGGCCTACGCGACCCCGGACGAGCTCGCCGAGCTGTCGCAGCTGATCGGCGAGACGGTCAGCGCGTGGCGCGAGGCGATCGACCGCGACGACGGGCAGCAGCGGGAACCCCTCTACTGGTTCGCCCACGGGTTCCCGGTCCGGCCGTGACGGCCGACCTGCAGATCGAGGTGCCGCCGTTCGGCAAGGATCGGCTCGCCCGGTCCTGGCTCGGGCTCAAGGCGATCTCGGATGCCGGCGACGCGCTGTGGACGATCGCGCTCGCCTGGACCGCGGTGCAGATCGCCAGCCCCGCCGCCGCCGGCGCGGTGGTCGCTGCCGGCGCCGTCCCGCGGGCGATCACCCTGCTGGTCGGCGGCGCGATGGCAGATCGCTACGACGCGGTGCGCGTGATGACGATCGCGAACCTGGCCCGGATCGGGGTGCTGGTCGGTGTCGCGGTCTGGGTGATGCTGGCGTCGCCGACGGTCGTCGTGCTCGTGGTGGCGGCCGTGGCGTTCGGCCTCAGCGACGCGGTCTACGAGCCGGCCGCCGGCACCCTCGGCCGACAGCTGGTACGAGCGACCGACCTCGCGGCGTACGGCGGGCTCGGCCAGACCCTGACCAGGGTCGGCGTCATGGTCGGCTCGGCCACCGGCGGCGTGGTGGTCGCGGCGTGGGGCCTTGGCGGCAGCGCGGTGCTCAATGCCGTGACGTTCGGCGTCGTGGTGCTCTTCTTGGTGGTGAAGCTGCGGGTGCGCTTCCCGCTGCCCCGCTCCGAGCCCGAGTCGGTGCTCCGGAGCGTGCGTGGTGGCTTCGCCTACCTGCGCTCGGCCCGAACCGCGCGAACGCTCGCGGTGTCGCTGACGGGACTCAACCTGTTCGTCGGTCCGGCACTGGGCATCGGGCTGGCCATCCGGGCCGTCCAGGACGACTGGGGCGCCGGCCGGCTCGGGATCTGTATCAGCCTGGTCGGCCTGGGCGCCGCGGCCGGGAGCCTCTCGCTGGTCCGATGGAAGCCGCGCCTCGAGGCGCTCGCCGGCTTCGGGTGGCTGGTCGTGCAGGGGCTCGCGATCGCGCTCCTCGGCGTGGGGCCGCTCTGGCTCACGGCCACTGCGTGCACGCTGATCGGCGTGACGGCGGGCATCGCCTCGACGCTGCTGGGTGCCGTCGCCCAGGTGACCATCGACGGAGCCTTCCTGGGCCGGACCATGGCCCTGATGCGCCTCGGCGACGACGTCTTCATGCCGGGGGCGATGGCGCTGTTCGGCCTGCTCGCGTCGGCGACATCGGTGTCGACGGCGTTCGCGGCCTACGGCGTCGCCATGGCCCTGGTGGTGCTGCGCCCGCTGGCGGACCGGGAGATCCGCGGCTTGACGACCGTCAGCGGCGAGCCTGGCTGAGCAGCGGCGCCACCCGCTCGCGCACCGCGGTGGCGAGGGCATCGAGCTCGCCGCGGGCGTCGAGCACCACGTAGTGATCGGGGTCGGCCTCCGCCATCACGAGGAACTCCTGGCGGGCGCGGTTGTGGAACTCCAGCGACTCGCCCTCGATGCGGTCGCGACCCTCGAACCGGCCGAGGCCGTCCTCCGGCCGCACATCGAGGACGACGGTGAGATGGGGCCGCAGGCCGTGCGTCGCCCAGCGTGCCACCGACTCGAGCGCGTCGAGGTCGAGCTCCCGGCCCGCACCCTGGTAGGCGAGGAGGGTGTCGACGTAGCGGTCGGTGATCACGACTGCGCCACGGTCCAGCGCCGGCTGGACGACGGTGTCGATGTGCTCGGCCTTGTCGGCGGCGTACAGCAGGGCCTCGGTGCGGTCCGACAGCTCACCGGTCTCCGGGCTGAGCACGATCCGGCGGATCTCCTGCCCCACCGGGGTGTCGCCGGGCTCGAACGTCAGAAGGACGTCGTAGCCGTCGCCGAGCAGCCAGTCACGCAGCAGCTTGGCCTGGGTGGACTTGCCCGCTCCCTCCCCGCCCTCGAAGCAGACGAAGACACCGGTGCTCGGCGTGCACTGCCGGGAGTCAGGTAGGTCGGCCTCACGCGCTGAACCTAGGGGACGCCTCCGGCAGCAGCCACCCCGGGTCGCCAGCCGATTCCAGGTATGAGCATCAGGCGTGCCGATGCTAGAACGTATGCATGCGTACAACAGTCGGCGGCGGCGGAGGCGTCGAGGACAACTTCTCGACGCGAGAACTTGCCATGGGCGCACCAGAGATTGCTCTCGACCGAGCGCTTGCTGTCGCTGGGCAGCTGGAGGACCAGGAGCTGGTGCGACAGATGCAGCGTGGCTCGTGAGGATCGTCGATACCCGCGTGCTGAATCTATGCCGCAGGCCTCAGTAGCTGCTGCTTCCCCAAGGTATGCCGGCGAATCGCCGCTTCCCATAGATGAATTCACCATGGGAAGCGCCGGTTCGCGCGACATACCTTGGGAAAGCGAGGTGACGGAAGTGACCCGCCCCTACGACTTCTTCGCCGCGGCCTTCTTCGCTGACTTCTTGGCGGTCGACTTCTTGGTGGACTTCTTGGCGCCCTTCTTGGCCGCCTTCTTCGCGGGGCCGCGTTCGCGCCGGTCGGCGAGCAGCTCGGCGGCGCGGGCGAGGTCGATCGACTCGACGGTGTCGTCCTTGCGCAGGGTGGCGTTGTACTCACCATCGGTGACGTACTCACCGAAGCGGCCCGACTTCACCACGACCGGCTGCCCGGAGACCGGGTCGTTGCCGAGCTCCTTCAAGGGCGGCGCCGCAGCAGCGCGCCCGCGCTGCTTGGGCTGGGCGTAGATCGCGAGCGCCTCGTCGAGGTTGATCGTGAAGAGCTGGTCCTCGGTCGTGAGCGAACGGGAGTCGGTGCCCTTCTTCAGGTAGGGCCCGTAGCGGCCGTTCTGCGCCGTGATCTCGACTCCCTCGGCGTCCTCGCCGACGACCCGCGGCAGCGACAGCAGCTTGACGGCTTCGTCGAGGGTGATCGTGTCGAGCGACATCGACTTGAACAGCGAACCCGTGCGCGGCTTGGCGTTCTTCGGCGCATCCTCGGGCAGCACCTCGGTGACGTAGGGCCCGAAGCGGCCGTTCTTCGCGAGGACGGCGAGGCCGGTCTCGGGATGGTTGCCGAGCTGGATCTCCTCGCCAGCCGGGTTGGCGAAGAGCTCCTTCGCCTTCTCCATCGTGAGCTCATCGGGCGGCAGGTCGTCGGGCACGTTGGCCCGCTTGCCGGTGGGGTTGCCCTCCTCGTCAGGGCCCTCGAGGTAAGGGCCGTAGCGACCCACCCGAAGGTTGATGCCGAGCTCGGGGTCGCCGATCGGGAACGTCGCGAGCTCCCGGGCGTCGATGTCGCCGAGTCCGGTGACCAGCTCGTGCAGGCCCTTCACGTTGTCGGAGCCGTAGTAGAACTCATTGAGCTCGGTGACCCGGTCCTTGCGACCGCCCGCGATGTCGTCGAGCACGTCCTCCATCACGGCGGTGAACTCGTAGGAGACCTGCCGCGGGAAGTGCTCCTCCAGCAGCCGGATCACCGAGAAGGCCAGCCACGCCGGCACCAGGGCGCTGCCCTTCTTGTAGACGTAGCCGCGGTTGAGGATGGTGCCCAGGATCGAGGCGTACGTCGACGGGCGGCCGATCTCGCGCTCCTCGAGCTCCTTGATCAGCGTGGCCTCGGTGTAGCGCGAGGGCGGCTTGGTCTCGTGGCCCGAGGCACTGATCGACGCGGCCGACACGGCGTCGCCCTCGACCAGCGCGGGCAGACGGGTCTCGGCGTCGTCCTTCTGGGCGTCCTCGTCCGTGCCCTCGACGTAGGCCTTGAGGAAGCCGTGGAACGTGATCACGCGGCCGGACGCCGAGAAGACGACGTCCTCGCCGGTGGCCGCTGCGCCGCCGATCCGCACGGACACCGACTGGCCGACGGCGTCCTTCATCTGCGAGGCGACGGTGCGCATCCAGATCAGCTCGTAGAGCCGGAACTGGTCGCCCGTGAGCCCGGTCTGCGCGGGCGTCCGGAACGACTCGCCGGCGGGCCGGATCGCCTCGTGCGCCTCCTGGGCGTTCTTGACCTTCGAGGCGTAGACCCGCGGGCTGTCGGGGAGGTACTCCGCGCCGTACAGCTCCCGCACCTGGGCCCGGGCCGCGTTCACGGCGGTGCCCGAGAGCGTCGTGGAGTCCGTGCGCATGTAGGTGATGAAGCCGTTTTCGTAGAGCCGCTGCGCCACCGACATCGCGACCGAGGCGCTCATGCCCAGCTTGCGGCTCGCCTCCTGCTGCATCGTCGTGGTGCGGAACGGCGCATAGGGAGAGCGCTTGTAGGGCTTGGACTCCACCGAGCGGACGTCGTACGCCGTGTCGGCGAGCGCCGTCACCAGCGACTCGGCGCGAGTGCGGTCGACGTGCACGACGTCGGCGCCGGGCTTGAGCAGACCGTCCTGGCCGAAGTTGTTGCCCTGGGCCACGCGGGTGCCGTCGATCGAGTGCAGCTTGCCCGGGAACATCCGCTGGTCATGCTTGGCGCCCGCGTCGAACGTCGCCTCGATGTCCCAGTAGGAAGCCACCCGGAACTTGATCCGCTCCCGCTCGCGGTCGACCACGAGGCGGGTCGCGACCGACTGGACGCGTCCGGCGGACAGCCCGGACATGACCTTCTTCCAGAGAACGGGCGAGACCTCGTAGCCGTAGAGCCGGTCCAGGATCCGTCGTGCCTCCTGGGCCTCGACGAGGTCGTCGTTGATCTCCCGCGGGTTCGCGACCGCGTCCAGGATCGCGGCCTTGGTGATCTCGTGGAACACCATCCGGTGTACCGGGATGTTCTTGGGCTTCAGCTCGTCGAGCAGGTGCCAGGCGATCGCCTCGCCCTCGCGGTCCTCATCGGTGGCGAGGTAGAGCTCGTCGGCGTCCTTCAGCAGCGCCTTGAGCTTCGAGATGTGGGACTTCTTGTCGCGCGGCACGACGTAATAAGGAGTGAAGTCGTTCTCGACGTCGACGGCCAGACGTCCCCACGGCTTGTCCTTGATCTTCGCCGGGGTGTCCGCGGCGTTGTTGGGGAGGTCGCGGATGTGACCGATCGACGACTCCACGACGAAGCCGTCCCCGAGGTACCCGCCGATGGTGCGGGCCTTCGCCGGGGACTCGACGATCACCAACTTGTGTGCCACTGCGTTGCCATTTCCTTCTGCTGCATGCCATGGAAGAGCCCTGATTGGGGGCTCACGGCGGATCACGGTAGCGCGTGATGTCCAGCTTTCATTCCCTGGCGCCCGTGGATGAACGCCCCCGCGCCGGCTCGGTCACTTGACCTGCAGTGCCCCAACCACCTGCTCCTGCTGGCCGATCAGGTCGGCGTTGCCGATGGGTACGAGGCTGACGAACAGGCCGTAGTTTCCCTGCGCGCCGGTGTCGACGACGACCACGGTCACCACGTCTCCCTCGGCCTTGACGTCCGGGTTGTCGACCCGTACCTCGGCCGTGATCCGCCAGGCGTCATGGCCGGTGACGGAGATGGCGCTCGAACCCTGGTCGGTGCGGCCCGAGAAGCCGGTGTAGAAGACGGGCGACTCGGTCATGCAGGTCAGCACCGACTCGGCGGCCTGCTCGAGACTCGTGTAGCCCGTCGACTTGTCGAGACCACCGAGGGCGTACGCGGACACCCACTGCGCCTCGACCGGGAGCCCGACGGTGACCACCTTGTCGGCGAACGTGAACGCCGAGTCGAGGCCGAGCGCGGCGAAGCCGTCCGGCGTCGGAGCCTGCAACCCTCCCCCGCGCATCACGGCTCCTGGTGCCTTGCCGCCCTCCGGCGTACCAGAGGTGCACGCGGCAGGAAGGGGCGTGGCCGGCCCCGCGGTCGGCGTCGGCTCGACCGACGGCGTCTCGGAGGGCGTCTCGGACGGCAGCGGTGTCTCGGACTCGTCGACGGACGCGCTGGACGAGGCCGACTCCGAGGTGTCGTCGGTGGCGGTGGTGTCGTCGGAGTCGTCGGTCAACGCTCTGACGCCGAAGAAGCCACCCACGCCGACTCCGGCCACCAGCACCACAGCCAGCAGGATCAGCGACACCTTCTTGCCCGCACCGCCAGAAGGTGGCGGTGCGGGTGGAGGGCCGGCCGGGTCCAGCCCGGCGGGGGATGGCTCGGCCTCGGCTGGGTCGGTGCGGGCCTGCTCTCCTGACCCCAGGACTGTCCGTCCCAGAACCGGAAGGTGTCTGGCTGACCAGAAGGGTCCGGGTACCAACCGGGGCTCGACATGACGGACAGGCTAGCCCTGGAAAGAGCGTTGGCCCGCCAGAATCAACTGACGGGCCAACGCTCGTGGTGTGACTGGTTGCTAGGCGGTCGGAGCCGGCCCGACCGGCGCCTCAGGTGCCGACGGAGCAGCCGGCGGCGCGGGAGTGCCGCTGGACTCGTCGCCCAGCGTCACCTCGCGCTGCTTGGAGATGTAGACCGCGCCGGCGATGATCCCGACTGCGACGATCGCGATCACGATCCGCAACGCGTCGTTCTGGTCGTCACCGACGCTCATGGAGACCACGGCGCTGGCGATCAGGAGCGAGACCAGGTTCATCACCTTGATCAGCGGGTTGATCGCCGGACCAGCGGTGTCCTTGAACGGGTCGCCGACGGTGTCACCGATGATGGTGGCCTCGTGGGCGGCAGAGCCCTTGCCGCCGTGGTGGCCGTCCTCGACCAGCTTCTTGGCGTTGTCCCAGGCACCACCGGAGTTGGCCAGGAACACCGCCATCAGCGTGCCGGCGCCGATCGCGCCCGCCAGGAAGCCGGCCAGGGCCGTCGCGCCGAGGCCGAAGCCCACCGCGACGGGCGCCAGCACGGCCAGGATGCCGGGCGTCGTGAGCTCGCGCAGCGAGTCCTTGGTGACGATGTCGACGACCTTGCCGTACTCCGGCCGACCGGTGCCCTCCATGATCCCGGGGATCTCCCGGAACTGGCGACGCACCTCGTAGACGACCGCGCCCGCGGCGCGGGCCACGGCGTTGATCGCGAGACCCGAGAACAGGAAGACGACAGCCGCACCGAGCAGCACGCCGACGATCACGGCCGGGTTGAAGACGCTGAAGTCGAGCAGGTAGGCCTCGTCCGGCTTCACGTTGGCTTCCTGCAGCTTCTCGAAGACCGAGGTCGCGTAGGAGCCGAACAGCGCGGTCGCCGCCAGCACGGCGGTTGCGATCGCGATGCCCTTGGTGACCGCCTTGGTCGTGTTGCCGACCGCGTCCAGCTCGGTGAGGATCTGGGCGCCCTCGGGGCTGACGTCGCCGGACATCTCGGCGATGCCCTGCGCGTTGTCGGAGACCGGGCCGAACGTGTCCATGGCCACGATCACGCCGACCGTGGTCAACAGACCACAGCCCGCGAGCGCGACCGCGAACAGCGAGACCGTCAGCGCGGCACCTCCGAGGAGGTAGGCACCGAAGACTGCCGCCCCGATGACGAGGGTCGTGTAGACCGCCGACTCGAAGCCCACAGCGAGGCCGCCGAGGATGACGGTGGCCGCGCCGGTGAGCGAGGTCTTGCCGACGTCCTTCACCGGCTTGTAGTCGGTGCCGGTGAAGTAGCCCGTGAGAGCCAGGATGCCGGCCGACATCACGATGCCGATGACCACGGCGGCGGCCGCGATGAAGCGGGGGTCGCCCTCGGCGCCGGCCAGGCTGCCGCTGATGTTGTCGAACTCCGCGAAGCTGCCGGGGAGGTAGACGAAGGCCAGCACGACGCTGGCAACCGCGGCGATGCCTGAAGAGAGGTAGAACGACTTGTTGATGGTCGTCAGGCCGCTCTCGCCCGCCTTCGGGCGGGTGAGGTAGACACCGGCGACCGCGGTCAGCGCGCCGATCGCGGGGATCAGCAGCGGGAAGACGAGGCCCTTGTCGCCGAACGCCTGCGAGCCCAGGATGAGCGCGGCCACCAGCGTGACGGCGTAGGACTCGAAGAGGTCTGCGGCCATGCCGGCGCAGTCGCCGACGTTGTCGCCCACGTTGTCCGCGATGGTCGCGGCGTTGCGGGGGTCGTCCTCGGGGATGTTCTGCTCGACCTTGCCGACCAGGTCGGCGCCGACGTCGGCAGCCTTGGTGAAGATGCCACCGCCGACTCGCATGAACATGGCGAGCAGGGCGGCGCCGAAGCCGAAGCCCTCGAGCACGTCGGGTGCCTTGTCGCGGAAGCAGATCACGACGAGGCTCGCGCCGAGCAGACCGAGGCCGACGGTGAGCATGCCGACCATGGCACCCGTACGCAGACCGATGCTCATGGCGGGCTCACGGCCCGTGGTGTTGGCGGCGGCTGCCACGCGCACGTTGGCGCGCACGGCAAGGTTCATGCCGAGATAGCCGACCGCGGCGGAGAAGCCCGCGCCGAGCAGGAAGAAGAAGGAGCGGAAGATCCGGACGGTGGCGTCGTCGGCCGGCAACAGGAGCAGCGCGAAGAACGCGATGCCAGCGAAGATGACGAGCGTGCGGAACTGCCGGGTCAGATAGGCGTTGGCGCCTTCCTGGACAGCCTGCGCGATGTTCTTCATGTTGTCGGTGCCTTCACCGGCAGCAAGCACTTCCTGGCGGAACACATACGCCATGCCGAGCGCGCCAAGCGCGATCGCGGCTACGACGATGACCAGGACGAGATTGCCTCCGGAGAGCTCCACGACAGCGGGATAAATCCCGGTCATGTGTTCCTCCTGCGAGATCTGGGCGAGCCGCACGTGTGCGGGCTCAGGGCATGGATCGAGCGGAGTCTACGCAGCCCCTGTGGGCCACGTCTCACCAGGTGGAGGGACCGAGATCAGGCGAGGGCTGCCTCGGGTGACTCGTGGATCACGAACACCTTGGCCAGGCCGGTGATCCGGAAGATCTTCAACAGCCGGTCCTGGTTGCAGACCAGCTGGAGCGAGCCGTCGTGCGCGCGCACCTTCTTCAGCCCTCCGACGAGGACGCCGAGGCCGGTTGAGTCGAGGAACTCGACGGCCTCCATGTCGATGACCAGGTCGTAGACGCCCGCCGCTACCAGCTCGGTGATCTTGTCGCGCAGCTTGGGCGCTGTGTAGACGTCTATCTCGCCGCCGACAGCAACGATGGTGCGTCCATCGACGTCGTGCGTCTCAAGAGTCAGGTCCACGAGCTCTCCCAGCAGGCTGTGCGATCGGGCCGGTGCAACCGATCCCATCTGGACCGACACCTGCCTGGAATATGTAACCACGCCGGGCGGGGTGCATGCACAACAAAGTAAAGTGAGTGCGGCCACCCGCCCCTGTCGGTGACCTTTGGGACACTCATCGGGTGACGTCGGCCCTGCACCATCGTCCTCCCGGGGTGAGCGGCATCCTCGAGCGGCTGGCCGCCGTCCCCGGGCGCGAGGGGCGGCTCACCCACCTCGAGACCCTGCCTCCACGTGCGGCCGTGCACGCCGACTGGCCCGAGTGGTCTGCGCCCGACGTCGTCGCCGCCCTGATCGCGGCCGGCATCCAGCGACCGTGGCAGCACCAGGCGGTCGCCGCGGAGGCCGCCCGCGAGGGTGGTCACGTCGTGCTCGCCACCGGCACGGCCTCCGGCAAGTCGCTGGCCTACCTGCTGCCGGCGCTGACGGCGATCCGCGAGCACCGCAACGTCCGCGACCGGCGCGGCGCCACCGTCCTCTATCTCGCTCCGACCAAGGCTCTGGCCCACGACCAGATGACGTCCGTCCGCGCTCTCGGTCTCGACGTACGGATCACGACCCATGACGGCGACAGCAGTCGCGAGGAGCGCGACTGGGCACGCGACCATGCTGAGTACGTCCTCACCAACCCCGACATGCTGCATCGCTCGCTGCTGCCGAGCCACGCCCGCTGGGCGCGGTTCCTCGGATCTCTGCACTACGTCGTGATCGACGAGTGCCACCACTACCGCGGCATCTTCGGCGCTCACGTCTCCCACGTCGTTCGTCGGCTTCGCCGGCTCTGCGCCCTCTACGGCGCCTCCCCCACCTTCATCCTGGCCTCGGCCACCGTCGCCGAACCGGAGCTCGCGGCCGGCCGGCTCACAGGACTCAACGTACTGCCGGTGATCGGGGACACCTCGCCGCACGGCCAGGTGTCGGTGGCGCTCTGGGAGCCGCCGCTCACCTCGTTCACCGGCGAGAACGGTGCCCCCACCCGTCGCGCCGCCTCGTCCGAGACCGCCGACCTGCTGGCCGACCTCGTCGCCGAGGACGTGCACACCCTGGCGTTCGTGCGATCCCGGCGAGGGGTCGAGCAGGTGGCGGTGACCGCGGCCGAGCTGCTCGCCGAGGTCGACCCGGAGCTGGCCGGGCGGGTCGCGGCCTACCGCGGCGGCTACCTGCCCGAGGAACGCCGCGCGATCGAGCAGGCCCTCCGGTCCGGCGAGCTGACCGGACTCGCGGCGACCAACGCGCTCGAGCTCGGCATCGACATCAGCGGCCTCGACGCGGTGCTCATGGCCGGCTTCCCCGGCACCCGCGCTGCGATGTGGCAACAGCTCGGCCGGGCTGGACGCGGTGCCCAGGACGCTCTCGGCATCCTGATCGCCCGCGACGACCCGCTCGACACCTACCTCGTGCACCACCCCGAAGCGCTGTTCGGACGGCCGGTCGAGGCAACCGTCTTCGACCCCGCCAACCCCTACGTCCTCGGCCCGCACCTGTGCGCGGCGGCGCAGGAGCATCCGCTCACGCCGGGCGAACTGCCCGACTTCGGCCCGGGCGCCCTCGACGTCGTGCGGTCGCTCACCAGGGCCGGGCTGCTGCGCCGACGAGCCGACGCGTGGTTCTGGGCCGACCGTCGTCGGGCATCCGACCTCGCCGACATCCGCTCCGGCGGCGGAGCGCAGGTGCAGCTGATCGAGGCCGAGACGGGTCGCGTGGTCGGCACCGTCGACGGCGGCCGGGCCCACAGCAGTGCCCACGCCGGCGCCGTCTACGTCCATCGTGGTGAGACGTGGCTGGTCGAGTCGCTCGACCTCGAGGGGCACGTGGCGGTCATGGCAAGGGCCGACCCGCCGTACTCGACCTCGGCCCGCGAGATCACCGACATCACGATCGTCGCCGAGCGCGAGCACCGGGCCTGGGGTGAGTGCCGGCTCTCGCTGGGCGAGGTCGACGTCTCGCAGCAGGTTGTCTCCTTTCTGATGCGCCGCCAGCCCGGCGGCGAGGTGATGGGCGAGCGGCCGCTCGACCTTCCCCTCCGGTCGCTGCGCACGACGGCGGTCTGGTGGACCGTGCCCCCCGACGCACTCGCCGAGGCCGGACTTGCGACCGCAGACCTTCCCGGCGCGGCGCATGCTGCCGAGCACTGCTCCATCGGCCTGCTGCCGCTCTTCGCGACCTGCGACCGGTGGGACATCGGCGGGGTCTCCACCGCGATGCACGCCGACACCGGCCGGCTGACGGTCTTCGTCCACGACGGGCACCCGGGTGGGGCGGGCTTCGCCGAGCGGGGGTTCCACGCCGCCGTCGAGTGGCTCACCGCCACCCGGGACGCCATCGTCTCCTGCGAGTGCACGGAGGGCTGTCCGTCGTGCATCCAGTCACCCAAGTGCGGCAACCAGAACAACCCACTCGACAAGCCGGGAGCGGCACTGCTGCTCGATGTGTTGCTCGCCCACGCCGAGGCTGGTTCGGAGTAGCCTCGGGCCATGCTGATCCTGGGCCTGGTCCTCATCGCAGCCGGCGGTCTCCTCATCGTCGCCGCCGTCTTCACCGCAGAGACGACCGGCACGAGCGCCGCCGTCGAGATCCTCGGCACCGAGGTGGGTGCGGTCACCCTGTTCCTGCTGGGCCTCGGGGCCGGCATCGCGATCCTCTGGGGTCTGTCGATCACCAAGTTCGGCGCCGGTCGCAGCCTCAAGCAGCGCCGCGAGCGGAACAAGCTCAACGAGCTCTCCGAGAAGCTGGACAAGGTCGAGGCCGAACGTCGCGGGCACGACGACGACTCGAACTCGCCGGGCATCTAAGGCCCGGCCCGCGCCTGCGCCGTCAGGTCTCCGATCTGACCGAGCCACCGCGGGCCGGCGACCTCGACCGTGACCAGCGCCTCGTGGCCCTGGATCTCGCACGAGAGCAGCTCGGCGCCGTTGGCCTCCGCGACGGCCGCCGCCGGTCCACAGGGGTCCCGGCCACGTGCGATCGAGGAGGCGGCGGCCAGCGCGCCGAGGTCGGCGGCCGACTGGGCCGCGCGATGCGCCCGCACCATGGCCGCGACCACACCCAACGCCGATCCGACGAGCAAGAGAACCGCCAGGCAGGCGACCGCGAAGACGGTGACCGCGCCGCGCTCGTCCGGGTGCCTCACGGCGAACCCTCCTCGGCGGCGGCCACCGCCTCCGCACTGACCTCCACACCCGGCAGGAACCCGAAGAGCCCACCCGGCCCGGCCACGTGACCCGTCGCGGTCACGACCACCTGACCACCGCCAGTCGTGACCGCGACGCGAGCACCCTCGGGCGCCACCCGCTGTCCGCGGGCAATCGCCTCCTCGGTGTCGTCGCCTCTGGCCACCGCGCGGGCGGTCTCTCGCGCGGCGTCGACCGTGCGGACCTGGGCAACACCGATCGACAGCAGCCACACCAGGCCGATGGTCACGGCGACCAGGATCGGCAGCACCATCGCGAGCTCCGCGGTGACGGCACCGCGTTCGGACCGTGGGTTGGGGGCCACCCGCACTACCCGATGCCGAGCAGGCCGAGCACGTGATCGAACAGCGTCTTCAACAGCTTGTCGCCGAACCCACCGGTGAGCAGCTTGTAGAGCAGTCCGGCCAGGCCGGCTCCGGCGGCCGTGCCGACGGCGTATTCGGCGGTGGTGATGCCCCGCTCGTCGCGGGTCTCGATGATGGACGGCTGGTGCATGCGGTCTCCTCTCGAACCGGCCGCCCGATGCGGCCGCTGCCAGGACCTTCGGCGATCACGCCGACAAGGTCGAACCGGTGCCGGCGGACCTGTGGACGAGTTCGGGCTGGGGGCCGGATGTGGACGGTTGCTGGGCACCGTCACCACTTCAATGACGTCATCAGGCCGGCGACCAGCGGGACGATCCCGATCAGCACGAACCCCGGCAGCAGGCACAGACCCAGCGGCACCGCGGCCTTGACCCCGACCGCCCGGGCCCGGTCCTCGACGTCGGCGAGCGCGCTCCGGGACAACCCGTCGGCCAGCCTCTCTACGGCCGCGACGACAGGCGAGCCGCTCTGATGGGCCCGGCTCACCGCCCTGCCGAGCACGGCCAGCTCGGCGTCGGACTCGGCGAGCTCGGCCCAGACGCGCACCGGATCACCGCCCAGTGCGAGTCGGGCAGCGAGGGTGCGCAGGCGGTCTGCAGCAGGACCCGGCAGCGCCTGGCACACGAGGTGGACCGCAGTGCCAGGAGCGGCGCCACCACGCAGCGCGGAGCCGAACAGCGACACCACATGAGGCAGCTGGCGACGAACCTCCTCGCGTTCCCGGCGTACGTCGTGAGGCTCGGCTCTCCCGATCGCCACCCAGGCTCCGACCGCAGCGGCGAGTGCCGCGACCACCCCCGCGGCACCCCCGACGAACACCTGGGCGCCGAGCCCCGCGAACGCCGACACCAGCAGCCGCCGGCGCATCAGCCAGCCCACCTCCGAACGGGGCACCGGCGTGTCCTCGGCGACCAGGCGCGAGCGCCGGGGGCGCAGCAAGGCGACGACCAGGCCGGCGGCCCAGGAACTCAGCCAGATCGTCACGCGGGCCGGTCCACGTCACGCGCGATCGCCTCGATCCACCACAGCCCCGCGAACCCGAAGCAGAGCCCACCTGCCAGACAGGCCAGCCCCAGCGGGTGGCCGAAGAGGAAGCCCCACGGATCGCCGCCGGTGCCCGATCCCATCGCCAGGGCCAACACGGGGAGCGCGGCCACGAGCCGCGCCGTCGCCCGGGCCGACGCGAGCTCTCCCGCCACGATCCGCCGTGTCGCCTGCGCCGCCCGCAGATCGGCGGCTACCCGGTCCACCGCGTCGGCCAAGCCGTGACCGGCACCCTGTGCCACCTGCCAGGCGGCACCGACGTAAGCGAGGTCGGCAGCGCCGGGCGCCTTCGCGACGTCGCGGAACGCCTGGGGCACGTCCGCGCCGATGCGGAACGCCTCCGCCACCGGCGCCAGCGGCGGCCAGTCGTCGGCTGCTCGGGCCAGGGCGACCCCAGGCGGACGGCCCGCCGTCAGCTCCGCCGCCAGCTGCTCACACGTCTCCATCACGCGGGACGCGGCCTCGGTGGCGGCGCGCCGGCGACGGCGTACGTCGACCAGCCGGTGCCCGGCCAGAGCAGCCGCGGCGACCACCGCCGCCACCACGAGCGCCTGCCCGGCCAGGGCTGCGGTCGCGACCAGGAGGATCAATCCGGCCAGCACCAAGGGAGCGCGTCCGCGGCCGGGCGACGCGCCCGAACGCCACCTGCCGCGCCATGGCTGGAGGAGCAGGACGGCCGCCACGAAGCAGACAGTCGCGACGACGATCATGCGGCCATGCGTGCGGCCACCAGCTCGCCGAGCCGGGCCGCCGCCGGGCCGTGGGTCACCCCGCCGCCGGGATCGACCTCCAGCGCCGGGAGCATGGTGACCAGGCCGTCGGCGGCTCGGTGAGGCACGGCGACCTGGCTCAGCCGGCGGCGGCCCTCGCGTCCGCGCGTCAGGTGCAGCACCACGTCGACGGCCGATGCGAACTGGCTGTGCGCGGCCGCCCGGTCGAGCCCCGCCGCCAGGGCCAACGCCTCGACGCGGGCCGGTACGTCGAGCGCGGAGTTCGCGTGGAGGGTGCCGCACCCGCCATCGTGGCCGGTGTTCATGGCGGCCAGCAGGTCGACCACCTCCGCGCCTCGCACCTCGCCGACGACCAGCCGGTCGGGCCGCATCCGCAACGCCTGCCGGACCAGGGTGCGCAGGTCGATGGCACCGGCGCCCTCGATGTTGGGCGGGCGGGCCTCGAGGCCGACGACGTGTGGATGCGCGGGTCTCAGCTCGGTGGCGTCCTCGACCACCACCAGCCGCTCCCCCGGGTCGACCTCGCCGAGCATCGCGGCGAGCAGTGTGGTCTTGCCCGAGCCGGTGCCACCACTGACCAGGAACGCCAGCCGCGCCTCGATCACCAGCCGCACCACGTCAGCTACTTCGCCTTCGACCAGCTCGTCGAGCGCGAAGCCACCGCTGCGCGGCACCCGCAGCGAGATCACCGTGCCCGGTCTGGCGACGGGGGCCAGCACGGCATGTAGCCGCGTGCCGTCGGCGAGCCGGAGGTCGACATAGGGAGTGGCGTCATCGAGCCGGCGACCGCCGACCGCGGCGAGACGCTGGGCGAGCCGGCGTACGGCGGCGTCGTCGGCGAAGCACACGTCGGTGAGCTCGAGGCCGCCACCGCGGTCGAGGTAGACCTCTCTGGCACCGTTGACGAGCACGTCAGTCACGTTTGGTGTGCGCAGCAACGGCTCGAGCGGCCCGGCGCCGACCACCTCTCGACGCAGGGCCTCGTAGACGGTGAGCACGGTGGCGTCGCCCACCGGCCGACCTGCCTCGCGCAACGCCACCGCCACCCGGTGCGGGGTGAGCTCGCCCGGCTCACGCGCCAGCCTCTCGCGTACGGCGTCGAGCAAGTCGTCACTCATGCTGCGGCGCTGGCGGACGCGTCGAGCACCGAGGCCAGCACCCCCGACGCAGCGCGACCGAGCCGCCCGCGTGGCGACCGCACGGGACCGAGGCCGAGGTCGATCGACTCCTCCAGGGCTCGTTGGTCGAGCATCGTGAGCAGCACCGGGACGCCGGTGGCAGACGCGACTTCGGCCGGCGCGATCCCCTGGCCGCGCAGGATCAATCGCACTCCGTCGAGATCCGCGAACCGCCGGCAGACCCGCGCCGCGGCGGCCACCCCGGCGACGGTCGGCACCACCATCACCAGCAGCCGGTCGCAGCGGGACGCCAGCTCGTCGACGATCGCGTCCGGCGCTCGCGGCAGATCGAGTACGACGGTGTCGTGGCCGCGTCGCGCGGCCGACAGGGCTTCGCGGGCAGCGAAGTCCTGCAGCGTGCCGGTGCCTCCGGCGTACCAGGACAGGACGCCGAGAGCTCCGCGCCGAGGCAGAGCCTCCCGCAGCGACCGCGCACTCAACCGGCCGGTGGTCTGGCAGAGCGCGTCCCAGCGGAAGCCGTCGTGCCGCTCGAGGCCCAGCACCCGATCGACTCCCGGACCCAAGGGATCGCAGTCGATGACGATGGCAACGCCGGAAGCCGCGGCCACCTGGCCGAGCGCGCACGCGAACGTCGTCGCCCCGGCCCCACCCGACCCGCCCACCACGCCGAGCACCAGCCCGCGAGCCCGCCGCGCGTCGCCGAGATCGGTCAGCGCCTCCACCACCCAGGTGTCGGAGCCGGGCAGCTCGGCGACGTTCTCCGCACCGACCGCGACCGCGGTGCGGAACAGGTCGTCGGCGACGCGACCCCACGAGACCACATGGACGCCGGGCCGTCGCACCGGTTGCAGCTCGGCGATCTCGGCGGCCACGTCGGCGCCGACCAGCACCAGCGGAGCCGCCGACCAGGACCGCAAAGCCATCACGCCGTCGGGGGCCACCTCGGGGGTGATGCCCGCCGCGGCGCCGAGGCGCAGCAGCTCGTCGAGCAGGGTCTCGTCGCGGGTGACGAACAGAGGAGGAGTCATGCCAGGCAGGGTGTCCGCGCCCGGCTCCCCTCCAATCCCGCGGCACGTTCTGCTGGGGAGAACTGCGCGTCCGCCGCGCCCTGGGGATGACTCCTGGCTCGAAACCACCCACCTACCATGGCGATATGGCGCCAACCGCGGCCTTCTTCGACCTCGACAAGACGATCATCGCCAAGTCGAGCACCATGGCATTCAGCAAGCCGTTCCAGGCCGGCGGGCTGATCTCGCGGCGCGCGGTGCTGCGTTCGGCGTACGCGCAGTTCGTCTACGTCGTCGGCGGCGCAGACCACGACCAGATGGAGAAGATGCGGGCGTTTATGTCGCAGCTGTGTGCGGGATGGGACGTCGCGACGGTCCGCGAGATCGTTGCGGACACGCTGCACAACATCGTCGACCCACTCGTCTACGACGAGGCCGTCTCGCTCATCGAGGAGCACAAGCTCGCCGGGCGTGACGTCGTCATCGTGTCGACCTCCGGCACCGAAGTCGTCGAGCCGATCGGCGAGATGCTCGGCGCCGATCACGTCATCGCGACCCGGATGCAGGTCGCCGACGGCAAGTACACCGGGGAGATCGAGTACTACGCCTACGCCGAGGAGAAGGCCACCGCGATCCGGGCCCTGGCGGAGGAGCGGGGCTACGACCTCGCGGAGTCCTACGGCTACAGCGACTCCTCCACCGACATCCCGATGCTGGACGCCGTCGGCTACGCCCACGCCGTCAACCCCGACCGCGAGCTGCGGCGGGCCGCGGCGTCGAAGGGGTGGCCGGTGCTGGTGTTCACGAAGCCGGTCGCCCTGCGCAGTGCCCTGCCGTTGCCACCCGCGAAACCCGCCCTGGCCGCCCTCGCCGTCGGCGGTGTCGTCGCTGTGGGTGGCGTGCTCTGGGTCAACGCGCGGAAGCGGCGGCTCGGGGCCTGACCGGACCAGGTGGTCCCTGACAAGTTTGTCCTCGCGGGTCCTGATCGGAGACAAAATCGTCAGGGGCTACCGGATACCGGACGGTACGCCGACACGGTCAGAGCCCCTCGGGCTCAGCCCGTCTCCCACCGGCCCCAAGCGGGGTCCGGAACAGGCACCGAGAGCCAATGTCAAGGGCTTGAACGCGGCCCCCATCGGGCGTACAACGGACCCAGCAACAACAACTCCAGAGCAACACGTGATCCGGGTACCCACGCGGCGATCTACCCTTCCTACAGGGCGCTAGCACGAGGGATATTCCCCCGGCAGCAACTGATTGATGCACGCTTGGTAGCCATCGAATCACGTGTCCGCGGTGGCACTCGAGATTCCAGTGAGAGCTCGGGTGCCACCTGCATGTCTAGGTGATTTCGCGCTTCAGGGGGCTGGCCTCGGCTCCGGCCGCGAACGCCTCCGCCGCATAGAGCACCCAGGAGTGGACGCCGGCCGCGCCGCCGTCGGCGTAGCCGCGCAGGTTCGACTCGTACTCCTTGCGCAGCGCGAGGTGCCCTGCCTCCGGCACCACGAGCGACTTCTCGTCGACGCCCCGCGACACCAGCAGCAGGCGCTCGGTGGCGCGGGCGACGATCCCGTTGTGCGAGGCGAACGGCGCCGCGGTGACCAGCTCGGCGTGCACGACGGCGGCCACGAGCAGTGCCGGCGCCTCGGTCGGCGCGGTCAGCATGGTGGCCACGTCGCGCAGCCGGGCCGCCGACTCGGCGTCCCGCGGACGCCCGAGCCGTTCGTCGTCGACCGATCCGGTGGCCGCGAGCGAGTGGAGGCGGGCGAAGGCCTGCAGCGGCGTACGCCCCAACAGCGGCGCCAGCGACAGCAGCTCGGTCGAGACCCGGATGGCGTCGTTGGCCACCTGGTCGCCGGTCCCGTCGCGCACCTCGGCCAGGGTCGACGCCGAACCCTCGAGCACCGCGCTGGCGTGCGCGCCGCGGAGCAGGGACTCGCCGGTGTGCTCCGGTGAGGTCCGGCGCAGCCCGCGGTCTCGGAGCATGACGTCGATGCCGTCGCGGACGGCGGCGTACGCCGACGGCACACCGTCGAGGGACACCAGCCACGCAAGGGGATCCGAAGGCACTGCGGAAGGGTAGCCTCGCGCTTGATGAGCGACGACGAGGTCCAGCGCCAGGCCAGATCCTTCGGCGGGATGGCCGATGCCTACGACCGCGGCCGACCCGGCTACCCGGCCGAGGCCGCCGCGTGGCTGACCGGCGACGAACCGCTGACCGTTCTCGAGCTCGGCGCCGGCACCGGCAAGCTCACCGAGCAGCTCGTCGCACTCGGCCACGACGTGCACGCCACCGAACCCGACGAGGCGATGCTCGAGATCCTGCGCACCAACCTGCCCACCGTGCGCACGTCGCTGGGCGGCGCGGAGGCGATCCCGGCCCCCGACAGCTCGTACGACGTCGTGGTCGGCGCGCAGTGCTTCCACTGGTTCGACCACGAGGCGGCGCTGCCGGAGATCCGGCGGGTCCTGAAGCCGCGCGGTCGGCTGTCGCTGGTCTGGAACGTGCGCGATGAGCGCATCCCCTGGATCAAGAAGCTCGGCAAGATCATCGGCACCCAGGAGCAGGTCTACGACCCGACCGAGGTGCTGCAGTCGTCACTGCGCTTCATCATCGTCGAGGAGAAGGTCTTCAAGCACTGGCAGACCGTCGACCGGCGATCGATCCAGGACCTGGTCGCGTCCCGTTCCAACATCGCCGTGCTCGACGACGACGCCCGAGACATGAAGATGCGAGAGCTCCTGGAGCTCTACGACAGCTACGGCCGCGGTATGGACGGCATGCAGCTCCACTACGAGACCCGCTGCTTCCGGTCGCGGGTGGTCAAGAGCCCCATCACCGACCAGGTCGTCACCGCCGCGGGCGACGAGTCCGGCGACGGGGAGCCGCCTGCCTCACCACCTCGCGACGACGACGACGGCACGCTGCTGATCGACTTCCGGTAGTCGGAGATGGCGCGGGCCTGGCGGCGTACCCATCTCGGCACGGAGGCCGACCGAGCCACGTTCCGCACCCTCCACAGTGCCTCGCTCGCCTCGCCAGCGCTGCGCGAGGGCCTCACACAGGACAGCGCCGAGCGGTCGATCCGGCACCTGCGTGCCCTCCTCGGTACGCCGGCGCTCGCCGTCACCGACACCGCCGAGGTGCTGGCCTGGGACGGCGCTGGCGCGCACCACGAGCCGCAGGTCGCGGAGCTGGTCGCCGACACCCTCGAGCGGGGTCACACCCGGAGCTTCGATCGCAGCCGGCTCCGCTGTGACGAGACCGGGTGCCCAGTCCGCACCGCGGTGGTCACGCCGCTTGTGGTCGACGAGCGGATCGTCGGCACTCTCCAGGCGTTCGCGCCGTACCCGACGGCCGGGCTCGCCCGGGCCGCCGACGAGGTCGCCAAGTGGGTGTCGGGCCAGCTCGAGCTGGCCGAGCTCGACGCCAGCCGCACCCGGCTGATGGAAGCCGAGGTGCGCGCGCTGCGGGCCCAGATCAGCCCGCACTTCATCTACAACTCACTCGGAGCGATCGCCAGCTTCGTCCGCACCGACCCCGACCGGGCGCGCGAGCTGCTGCTCGAGTTCGCCGACTTCACCCGCTACTCCTTCCGCCGTCACGGCGAGTACACGACCCTGGCGGAGGAGCTGAAGTCGGTCGAGCGCTACCTGCTGCTCGAGCAGGCGCGCTTCGGCGACCGGCTGCAGGTGACGCTGAGCATCGCCCCCGAGGTGCTCCCGGTCGCCGTACCCTTCCTATGCGTCCAGCCGCTCGTCGAGAACGCAGTCCGCCACGGTCTCGAGGCCGCCGATGGCGCCGGCCACATCGCCATCGTGGCCCACGACAGAGGGCAGGAGTGCGTGATCGAGGTCGAGGACAACGGAGCGGGCGAGGACCCCGACAAGGTGCGGCGCGCGCTGTCCGGTGACTCCGCCCTCGACTCGGTGGGCCTCGGCAACGTCGACGCCCGGCTGCGCAACGCGTTCGGAGACGACTACGGGCTGGTCGTCGAGACCGCACCCGGTGCCGGTACCAAGGTGATCGTGCGGGTGCCGAAGTTCGCGCCGGGGGTGCAGGCGTGAGCAGCCTCTTGACCGTGCTGGTCATCGACGACGAGCGCCCCGCCCTCGACGAGCTGGCCTTCCTCCTCGACCGGGACGACCGGGTCGGCACGGTGCTGACCTCCGACTCGGCCACCGAAGGACTGCGGATCCTGCGCGAGGCCGAGGTCGACTGCGTCTTGCTGGACATCCAGATGCCGGGTCTGACGGGGCTGGAGCTGGCCCAGGTGCTGAGCCGCTTCAAGACGCCACCATCGATCGTGTTCGTGACAGCGCACGAGGCGCACGCGGTCGAGGCGTTCGACCTTCAGGCGGTTGACTACGTGTTGAAGCCGGTGCGCGCCGACCGGCTAGCCGAGGCCGTACGCCGAGTGGTCGAGGGCGGCGACCGGGCGGGTGCTCCGGCGCTCGACAGCCAGGTGCCGGTCGAACGAGGCGGCGTGACCAGGTTCCTCGACCGCGCCGACATCACGCACGTCGAGGCACAGGGTGACTACGCGCGCCTGCACGTCCGCGGCGACTCCCACCTGCTGCGCACTCCCCTGTCCACCCTCGAGGAGGAGTGGCGCGCCGACGGCTTCGTCCGGATCCACCGCTCGCTGCTGGTCTCCCTCGCCCACATCCGGGAGGTCCGGATGGACTCCGGGCGCTGCACGGTCCTGGTGGGTGACGTCGAGCTCGCGGTCAGTCGGCGGCACACCCGCGAGCTGCGCGAGCTGCTGGTCAGGCGAGCGGCCCCCGGTGGCTGAGGACCCGCCACCGCAACGGGTCCGGGTCACCGGCCCGCCCCGTCGGCGCGCGCCGCAGACCCGGGCCAGCGACATCGACGAGCAGACCCAGCTCGGCGGCGTCTACCTCGGGTCGCTGCTGCGCGAGCAGCTGTCGCTGGCGTTGCGGATCATCGGCCTGCTGGTGCTCGGCGTGGGCTCGATGCCCCTGATCTTCCACCTGGCGCCCGAGCTGGCCGACGTGCACCTCGTCGGGCTGCCGTTGGCCTGGTTGCTCCTCGGCGTCGTCGTCTACCCGGTGCTCCTCCTGCTCGGCTGGCGCTACGTCGTACGCGCCGAGCGCAACGAGCGCGACTTCGCGGAGCTGCTCTCGGAGCTCGACCGGTGAACGGCGCCCCGGGCGTCGTCGCCGTCGTGCTGGTCACCGTCGCGACGCTGCTGATCGGCACCTGGGGCCTGAAGTTCTCGCGCACCACCAGCGACTTCTTCGTCGCGTCCCGCACGGTCCGGCCCGGGCTCAACGCGTCGGCGATCGGCGGCGAGTACCTGTCGGCCGCCAGCTTCCTCGGTGTCGCCGGACTCGTGCTCACCTTCGGCGCCGACATGCTGTGGTACCCGATCGGCTGGACCGCCGGCTACCTCCTCCTGCTCGTCCTCGTCGCCGCACCGCTACGGCGTTCGGGTGCCTACACGCTGCCCGACTTCGCGGAGGCCCGGCTGGACTCGCGTGCGGTACGCGCCGCCTGCTCGCTGCTGGTCGTCGCGATCGGCTGGCTCTACCTGCTGCCGCAGTTCCAGGGAGCGGGCATCACCCTGGCGGCGGCGATCGACGCGCCCAGCTGGGTCGGACCGGTGATCGTCAGCGTGGTCGTGCTGGCCAACGTCACGTCGGGCGGGATGCGCAGCATCACCTTCGTGCAGGCGTTCCAGTACTGGCTCAAGCTCACCGCCCTCCTGCTCCCCGCGGCGGTGCTGCTCATCGTCTGGGCCGACGACGGGTCGCCCGGCTCCCGGATGTCCGCCGGCGACTGGTCGCTGCCGCTGGCCTCCGGTGGCGGACCCGGCCTCTACACGACGTACTCACTCATCATCGCGACGTTCCTCGGCACCATGGGCCTGCCGCACGTGGTCGTCCGCTTCTACACCAACCCCGACGGCCGCGCAGCCCGCCGGACCACGCTGGTCGTGCTCGGCCTGCTGGGAGTCTTCTACCTGCTGCCGCCGATCTACGGCGCGCTCGGTCGCGTGTACGCCGCCGAGCTGGCCACCAGCGGACGGTCCGACGTACTGGTGCTCGAGCTGCCGCGGCTGATGGTCGAAGGAACGGGCGGCGACGTGCTCTCCGGCCTGGTCACCGCCGGCGCGTTTGCGGCGTTCCTGTCCACGTCGTCCGGTCTGGCGATCGCCGTGTCGGGTGTGCTCAGCCAGGACGTCACCGGTCGCACCTGGTCCGGCCACCGGCTGGGTGGCGTGGCGGCGTTCCGGGTCGGCGCGGTCGCTGCCGTCTCCGTTCCCCTCCTCGTGGCGCTGACCCTGCCCAACGTCGGCGTCGCCCGCGCGGTCGGCCTGGCCTTCGCGGTGGCCGCCTCGACGTTCTGCCCGCTGCTGGTGCTCGGCATCTGGTGGCGCGGCCTCACCGATGCTGGAGCCATCGCGGGCATCGCAGCCGGCGGTCTCGGCTCGGGCACCGCAGTCGTGTGGGTGCTCGCCGACGGCACGGCGTCCGGCTGGGCCGGCGTACTGCTCTCCCAGCCTGCGGCCTGGTCGGTGCCCCTCGCCTTCGCCACGATGATCGGGGTCTCGCGGGCCACGGCGGGACGCGTGCCGGCGCACACCCGGCGGTTCATGGTCCGGCTGCACACACCCGAGGTCCTCCAGCTCGACCGGGGTTGACGCCGAGTCGGCTTGAAGTCGGGGCTGTTGCGACGACTCGGCGAGTTTCAGGCCGGAGTTTAAGCCGACTCGCGCTGCTCAGGTGGCGACGGCGAGCCGGTAGCCGCGCTTGACGACGGTCTGCACGATCCGGGTGCCGAGGGCGGCGCGCAGCCGGGCCACGGCCATCTCGACCGCGTGCTCGGAGCCGGCCGTGCCCGAGGGCAGCGCGGCCAGGAGCTGGCGGCGGGAGACGACGTGACCCGGGTTGACCAGCAAGGACTGGAGCACGGCGAACGGCGCCGGCGACAGCTTCGCCTCGATGCCGTCCATCAGGACCACGCCGTTGCAGTCGCTCGGCACGAGCAGGGTGTGGCCGGCTACGTCGTAGGAGAGACCGGACGAGCGGGAGGGCAGCTCGACCTCGAGCTGCTTGACCATCGCCGCGAGCCGTGACCGCTCGGGATAGATCGACGGCACGCCCCACATCTCGAAGGCCGCCGCGGTCACCGGCCCGACGCATGCGGCAACGACGTCGGCCTGGAACGCCCCGACCAGCTCGTCGCGCCGACCGGTCGACCCGGCCGCGTCCATCAGTGCGGCGACCGCCGGCGCGGAGGTGAACGTCACGGCGTCGAGCTCGCGGTCGGCGATCTGTTCGATCATCCGGAACATCGGCTCCGGGTCGTCGGAGCCCTTCACCCGGTAGACCGTGACGGTGGTGACGTCGGCGCCCTGCCGGCGTAGGGCGTGTGCGGCCATCGACAGCGACTGCCCGTGCTCCTGCACGACGATCCGCTGGCCGGTCAGGTCGCGGCCGCGGAGGTGCTCCAGCACGTCCTCGAACGCCTCCGAAGCCGGCGCCCACAGCTCCTGCAACCCACGCCGACGCAGCGCGCCGACGCTCTTCGGCCCGCGGGCGAGGATCTCGGCGTCACCCAGGGCGGCCAGCAGGTCGTCGAGAATCCCCCACTCCTCGGCAGCGTTGAACCAGGCCTTCATCCCGATGCCGGTGGTCGCCAGGAAGAGGTCGATCGGGCGGCTCAGCACGTCGTCGGTGGCGGCGCGGAGCGAGTAGTCGTCGACCTGGTTGGGGTCGAGCGACAGGGCGGGCGCCCAGACGACATCGGCCCCGCGCCGCTCCAGCAGCGCCACCTGTTCGTCGACCTTGCGCGCGGCGGTCACTCCGATCCGGAAGCCGGCAAGAGTCAGCGCGCTCATGTAGTCATTGTCGCCTGTCACCCACGACCACCATGCCCTCGCCGGTGACGTGGACGGCGTACGTCGGCACCCGCACCGCTGCGTCGTCCAGGCACTCACCCGTGCGCAGGTCGAAACGCTGCTTGAGCATCGGGCTGGCCACGAACGGCACATCGGCCCCGTCGACCGTCTTCGTGCCCACGATCCCGCGCGCCAAGACGGACGCCCGGGAGTACGGGTCGTAGTTGGACACGGCGAACACCCGGTCGTCGTACGTGCGGAAGACGGCCACCGCCTCGCCGCCCACCAGCGCGCAGACGCCGCCCTCGACCTCGATCTGGTCGAGCCGGCAGACCGTGGTCTGGGTCGTCTTCGTCTCGCTCACCATCGTCACTGGGGAGCTCCGACCGGGATCGAGGTGCCGAGCGACACCGGACCCTCCGAGTCGCCGGCCTGGATCTGGCCCCGCTCCTCGACGAACGTGATGCTGGGGTCAGGCGTGTCGGGAGCGTTGACGAAGGACACGAAGCGGGCCAGCTTCTCCGGGTCCTCCAGCGTCTTCTTCCACTCGTCGAAGTAGCCATCGACGTGCCGCGTCATCGCCGCCTCGAGCTCCGACCCGAGGCCGAGCACGTCGTCGACCACGACCTCGCGCACCCGCTCCAGGCCGCCGTCGAGACCGTCGACCCAGGGAGCCGTGCGCTGCAGCCGGTCGGCGGTGCGGATGTAGTACATGAGGAAGCGGTCGAGGTAGCTGACCAGGGTCTCGGTGTCGACATCACCGGCGAGCAGCTGGGCGTGCGCGGGCGTGGCGCCGCCGTTGCCGCCGACGTAGAGGTTCCAGCCCTTCTCGGTGGCGATCACCCCGAAGTCCTTCGACCGCGCTTCCGCGCACTCGCGGGCGCAACCGCTCACGCCACCCTTGAGCTTGTGGGGCGAGCGGAGCCCGCGGTAGCGGAGCTCGAGCATGATCGCCAGCCCCACGGAGTCCTGCACGCCGTAGCGGCACCAGGTCGAGCCAACACACGACTTCACCGTGCGTAGCGCCTTGCCGTAGGCGTGACCGGACTCGAAGCCGGCATCCACCAGGCGCCGCCAGATCGCGGGTAGCTGCTCCATCCGGGCCCCGAACAGGTCGATCCGCTGGCCACCCGTGATCTTGGTGTAGAGCCCGAAGTCGCGGGCGACCTCGCCGATCACGATCAGCTTGTCCGGCGTGATCTCACCACCGGGGATCCGGGGTACGACGGAGTAGGTGCCGTTGCGCTGGATGTTGGCGAGGTAGGCGTCGTTGGTGTCCTGGAGGGTCCGGTTCGCCTCGTCGAGCACGTGCCCGCCGAGCTGGCTGGCCAGGATCGAGGCGACCGCCGGCTTGCAGATGTCGCAGCCGCGGCCGTGGCCGTGCGCCTCCACGATCTGGTCGAACCGCGTGTGGCCGTGCACCGCGACTACGTCGAAGAGCTCCTGCCGGGTGAGCGGGAAGTGCTCGCACAGGCTGCGGTCGACCTCCTTGCCGATCGAGGCGAAGTGGTCCTCGACGATCTTCTTCACCGTCGGCTTGCAGGACCCGCACGTGCTGCCGGCCCCCGTGCACTTGGTGACGCAGGTGGCGTCCCCGCACGGCGACTCGTCGCTGGCGACCGCTGCGATGATCTGGCCCTTGCTCACGGTGTTGCAGGAGCAGACGACCGCCTCGTCGGGCAGCGCGACCTGCACGGCACCTCGAGAGGCGGGCAGGATCAGGTCCTCGGGGTTGGCGGGCAGCTCGATGCCACCCTCGCCGCCGGCGGCCACCATCGGCCGAAGCATTCCGTACGCCGATGCGTCGCCGACCAGGATCCCGCCCAGCAGGTGCTTGCCGTCGTCGCTCACGACCAGCTTCTTGTAGTGGCCGGCCACCGAGTCGGCGAAGACCAGCTCCAGGGCCCCCTCGGTGGTGGCGTGCGCGTCGCCGAAGCTCGCGACGTCGACCCCGAGCAGCTTGAGCTTGGTGGACATGTCGGCGCCGGTGAACTCACCGTGCCCACCGAGCAGCACGTCCACGACCACCTCGGCCATCGCGTAGCCGGGCGCCACCAGGCCGTACATCCGGCCTCCGGGCGCCGCGCACTCGCCGATCGCCCACACGTGCTCGTCGGAGGTCCGGCAGCGTTCGTCGACGAGCACTCCGCCGCGCCCGGCCAGGTCCAGCCCCGCACTCCGAGCGAGGGCGTCGCGCGGGCGGATGCCGGCAGAGAAGACCACGATGTCGGCCGCGATCTGATCGGCGTCCTTCAGGGCGAGTCCGGTGACGTGCCCCTCGCCCAGCACCGCCTCGGTCGCCGCGCCCGTGTGGACGGTCAGGCCGAGCTTCTCGATGTGCCGCGAGAGCATCCCGCCGCCGGCGTCGTCGACCTGCACCGGCATCAGCCGCGGCGCCATCTCGACCACGTGGGTCTCGAGACCGAGCTGCACGAGCGCGTTGGCCGCCTCCAGCCCGAGCAGGCCACCGCCGATAACCGCGCCGGTCGTCGCCGAGGCTGCCGCATCGCGGATCGCCTCGAGGTCCTCGATGGTGCGGTAGACGAAGCAGCCCGGCAGGTCGTGACCCGGCACGGGCGGCACGAACGGGGCCGCACCGGTTGCCAGCACCAGCTCGTCGAACGCGAGCACCCGGCCGTCGGCGAGCAGCACGGTCTGCAGTTCCGGGTCGAATCCCAGCACCTCGGTGCCGAGCACCAGCCGCACCCGCGGGTCGTCATACGCGCCGGACGGCAGCAGCGAGAGCTCGTCGGCACCCACCTCGAAGAACGAGGTGAGCGCGACCCGGTCGTACGCCGCCCGCGGCTCCTCGCCGACCACGACGACGTCGTAGGTCTCGGTGAGGCCGCGCTCGACGGCAGCCTGGACGAAGCGGTGGCCGACCATGCCGTGCCCGATGACGACCAGCTGCTTCCTGCGGTGGATCATGCGGGTGCTCCTTGGGTTTCTGGGGCGAGAAGGTCGCGGACGGACGGCAGACAGCCGCCGCAGCCCGTGGTCGCGCGGGTGGTGTCGCGGACCTGGTCGAGAGAGGCACAGGCACGGATGGCGCCGGCGGTGACTCCGGCACAGGCGCAGATCTCGGTCTCGTCGGCGAGGCGCGACGCGGGCGCCTTCTGCTCTCCGATGAGGAGTGCACCCGGCTCGTGGTCGGCGAGCCGGACGCCGCGGTCGAAGTACTGCGTGATCAGTCCGATGCGGGACAGGTCGCCCACGAACGTGCCGGCGACGATCATCCGGTCGCGGACCACGAGCTTGCGGTGAGTGCCGACGACGGGGTTGGTCACCTCGACCACCTCACCCTCGGTGCGCTCCGGGTCGCCGAGCACCGCGACGTCGAGGCCGGTCGCGCGGAGGCGGGCCACGCTGCGGCTGCCGGTGTACGTCGTGGTGTCGCCGGCCAGGTGCGCCGCCAGCAACCCGGCCTGCTCCCAGGCGGGGGCGACGAAGCCAGTGGTCCGGTGTTGGTGCTCCGCGCAGTCGCCGATCGCGTGGATGTGGGGATCGTCGACGGACTCGAGCTGGTCACCGACCACGATGCCGCGGGCGGTGGTCAGTCCGGCCGCACGGGCCAGCGCGGTCGAGGGGCGGCCGCCGGCGGTGAGCACCACCAGGTCGGTCTCGAGGCGGTAGCCGTTGTCGAGCCGAAGGCTGGTGCGGCCGTCCTGCTCGTCGAGCCGGACGGCGCGGGCGCCGGTGTAGACGGTGGTGCCGAGCCGGGCCAGGTCGCGCTGCAACACCGAGCCGGCCGGCGCCCCCACCTGGCTGCGAAGGACGTGCTCGCCGCCCTCGACGATCTCGGTCTCGAGGCCGCGCACGCTCAGCGCCCGGGCGACCTGCAGGCCGAGCAGGCCACCGCCGACCACGACCGCGCGCGAGACCGCGGGCAGCGCCCGCATCAGCCGCAGGCAGTCGTCGAGGCTGCGGAATGCGTGCACCCGCTCGTGCAGCCGGCCGTCGAGGCGGACCAGCCCGCGGATCGGCGGCAGGCTGGGGATACTGCCGGTCGCGAGCACCAGGCGGTCGTAGGGGATGCAGGTGCCGTCCACCAGCATCACGTCGCGGTGCTCCCGGTCGACGCCGAGCACCCGGGTGCCGAGCCGCAGGTCGACGTCGTGGTCGGCGTACCACTCGGGAGAGCGGAGCGTGATCGCGTCGACCGGGTGGGTGCCCTCGAGCACGGCGGAGAGCAGGATCCGGTTGTACGGCGCGTGCGGCTCGTCGCCGAGCACGGTGATCCGGTCGCCGGTGTCGCGCGCGACCAGCTCCTCCACCAGCCGGGTCGCGGCCATCCCGGACCCGACCACCACGATCCGCCGAGGGGTCGCGTCCTCACCGCCGAAGTGCGCCAAGTGGTGGTTCGAAGTGCGCGAAATGGTGGGTCGAGATGTCACACCTGGCTCGTCATTTGGCGCACTTCGTGGTGCAACTTCGCGCACTTCGCGGTCGGTCACGTGCGCACCGCCGCGGCGCAGACCTTGAACTCCGGCATCTTGCTGGACGGGTCGAGCGCGTCGTTGGTGAGCCGATTGGCGCCAACCCAGTGGAACGGCACGAAGACGGTGTCCGGCCGGATCGTGGTGACCACGCGAGCGGGCGCCTTCAGCTCACCCCGGCGCGTGGTGACAACGACCTGCTCGCCGTCGTGGGCGCCGATCCGGTCGGCGAGCAGCGGGTGCAGCTCCACGAAGATCCCGTCGTCGGGCAGGTCGCGGATCCGTCGGGTCTGGGCGCCGGACTGGTACTGCGCCAGCACCCGCCCGGTGGTCAGGTGCAGCGGGTACTCGTCACACGGCACCTCGGCCGGGCCGGTCGGCGCCACCGCGACGCAGCGCGCTCGGCCGTCGGGCGTGGCGAAGGAGTCGGCGAAGAGCCGGGGCGTGCCCGGGTGCTCGGGCGTCGGGCAGGGCCAGAAGACGCCGTGCTCGTCGCGGATCCGGGCGTAGTCGATGCCGGCATAGTCGGCCTTGCCACCCGCGGACGCGCGGCCGAGCTCGGCGAAGATCTCTTCGGGATCGGTCGAGAACGCAACCGGCGAGTCCAGCCGCATCGCCAGGCCGGCCAGCACGTCCAGGTCGCTGCGGACGCCGTCGGGCGGCGCGGTCGCCTGCTGGCGCAGGATCACCCGGCCCTCGAGGTTGGTCATGGTGCCGGTCTCCTCGGCCCACTGCGTGACCGGCAGTACGACGTCGGCCATGGCCGCGGTCTCCGACATCACGATGTCGGCGACGACGAGCAGGTCGAGGGCCGCAAGTCGCTCCGCAACGTGCGAGGCGTTGGGCGCCGAGACCACGACGTTGCTGCCGAACACCAGCAGGGCCCGCGCCCCATCCGGCGTCCCGAGCCCGTCGAGCAGCTCGTACGCCGAGACGCCCTTGCCGGGCAGGTCGGCGGCGGGCACTCCCCACACCCTCGCGACATGCTCGCGAGCGACCGGGTCGTCGATCATCCGGTAGCCCGGCAGCTGGTCGGCCTTCTGCCCGTGCTCGCGGCCCCCCTGGCCGTTGCCCTGGCCCGTGAGGCAGCCGTAGCCGGCGTACTCCTGGCCCGGCATGCCCAGCGCGAGGGCGATGTTGATCCAGGCGAGCACGGTCGCGGTGCCCTGGCTGTGCTGTTCGGCGCCGCGCGCGGTCAGCACCATCACGCGGGCGGATCGTCCGAGCAGCCGGGCGACCTCGCGCAGCTGATCGGCCGGCACGCCCGTCACGCGCTCGACCCGCTCCGGCCACCAGGAGGATGCGTCGCGGCGGACCACGTCGAAGCCGGTGGTGCGGGCGGCGACGTACTCCTCGTCGACGGCGCCGTCCGCGACGAGCAGATGGAGAATCCCCAGTGCCAGTGGGAGATCCGTGCCCGGCACCGGTTGCAGGAAGGTGTCGGCCCGGTCTCCGGTGGTCGTGAGGCGGGGGTCGATCACGACCACGTGACCGCCGCGCTCGCGCAGCCGGTCGAGATGGCGGGCCGCCGGTGGCATCGTCTCCGCGAGGTTCGAGCCGACCAGCACCACCACGTCGGCCTGTTCGATGTCTGCGAGCGGGAACGGCAGGCCGCGGTCGACGCCGAACGCCTGGTTGCCGGCCGAGGCAGCCGATGACATGCACCACCGGCCGTTGTAGTCGATCCGCGACGTGCCGAGCGCGACCCGGGCGAACTTGCCGAGCTGGTAGGCCTTCTCGTTGGTCAGTCCCCCACCGCCGAAGACCGCAACCGAGTCCGCGCCGTGCGTCTCTCGGAGGCGGGAAAGCTGAACGGCGACCAAACCCAGCGCCTCGTCCCACGACGCCGTGCGCAGCTCACCCGACGCACGGTCGCGGACCAAGGGCGCGGTCAAGCGCTCCCTGCTACCGCGTAGCCCGGTCGCCGTCCAGCCCTTGCGGCACAGCGCTCCCTCGTTGACAGGGAACTCCGGCCACGCCTGCACCTCCAGTGCGGGACCACGCTTGGTGAGCGTCATCCCGCACTGGAGGCTGCAGTACGGACAGTGGGTCTTCGTCATCGGCTCTTTCGGGTGGGTTGATCAGATGCCGACGCCCGCGTAGCTGGTCGCGGCCTTGGCCGCTACCGGCTTGCGGAGGTAGACGAGATAGGTGACCGACGCGCACACCACGTAGAAGAACGTGAAGACCATGAACGCGGTCTTGGTCGCCTCGAGCGGGTCGGTGATCCAGGGCGATCCGAACGTGATCGGGATGGCGAACCCGCCGATGGCACCGACCGCCCCGATGATCCCGACGGCGGCCGAGGCCCGCTTGGTCGAGTTGAGCATCGCCGCGGCGTGCTCGGGGGTGTTGGGAGTGGCCGACCGGTCGGCCTCGGTCTTGAAGATCGCCGGGATCATCTTGTACGTCGAGCCGTTGCCGATGCCGGCGAAGAAGAACACCAGCAGGAACATCCCCAGGAAGAGCGGGAACACGTCGGAGTTGGAGTTGACGGCGCTGACCACTGCGTCCGGGAACTGGAACGCGGCCGGGTCGGCCTTGATCTTGGCGAGTGCCTCCGCAGTAGGCGGCGGCGGGAGCGGCGCCAGCAGGCTCAGCGTCCACAGCACACCGAGCGTGCTGGCGACCATGCCGCCGAAGCAGATCAGGGTCATCTTCGCGCCGCCGTACTTGTCGGCGAGCCAGCCACCGAGCGGCCGGGAGAGGGAGCCGACGAGCGCACCGAGGAAGGCGTAGAACGCGAAGTTGATACCGATCCCGACGACGCCGGGCACGGGCTGGCGCCAGAAGTTGAGCTTGATCAGCAGCGGCATCGCGGCGGAGTAGCCGATGAACGAGCCGAAGGTGCCGATGTAGAGGAACGACATCACCCAGGTCTGCTTGTTCCTCAGCACGCTGAGCTGGGACCTGGTGTCGGTCCTGGCGGTGCCGAGGTTGTCCATGAAGAAGTACGCCGCGACCGTGGCCAGGACCGCCAGGCCGGCATACACAAACGCCGCGCGCTCGAGGTTGATGCCGCCCTCGGAGGCCTTCACCAGGCCGAAGATGCCGGCGCCGCCGACGATGACCGGCAGGAAGAACTGGATCAGCGAGACGCCGAGGTTGCCACCGGCAGCGTTCAGTCCGAGCGCAGAACCCTTGAGCCGGGACGGGTAGAAGAAGTTGATGTTGGCCATCGAGCTGGAGAAGTTGCCACCACCGAAGCCGGCCGTGGCCGCGATCAGGCAGAACACCCAGTAGGGAGTGCTCGGATTGGTGACGGTGATCGCGAACCCGAGCGTGGGGATCAGCAGCAGGGCCGCACTGATCATGGTCCAGTTGCGACCGCCGACCTTCGCGACCGCCAGCGTGTAGGGCACGCGCAGCAGCGAGCCGACCAGGTTCGGGATGGCCACGAGGAAGAAGAGCTGCTGGGGCGTGAACTCGAAGCCCATCGAGAGCAGGAACGCCGAGCTGACGCTCCAGATCAGCCAGACGGAGAAGCCGAGGTGCTCGGCGAAGATCGACCAGATCAGGTTGCGCTTGGCGACGTCCTTGCCGCCCGACTCCCAGAACTCTTCGTCCTCGGGCCTCCAGTCGTCGATCCAGCGTCCCGTACGGCGAGCCGGAACATCAGCGGTGGGGGTGACGGGGGCGGTAGTTGTCATGAACGCACTCCTGGAAAAGTCGGATGCTTCATGAAAGGGAGTCGACGTTTCGGGGCAGCAACTTCAGCCCCCACTGAAACGTCAACATGTCCTCACAGACTCACGGGCCGGTCAGGTTCGACCGTTCGTCGCGCGAACCCGACCGTTCACCGAATGCCGGCTTCCGCCCGCCGCATGCCGCGTCAGCGACTGCTGACCCGAGGAACCGACGCTTCTACGGTGACGGTGATCACAACCCCTCCGAGAGGCAAGCCCGTGACATCTGCGACTGATCACCCAGGGGACGACACCGTCCACCTGCGCTCCGACCACCCGATCTACGTCGAGCTGGGCGAAACCGCCGATTTCGCGGAGCTGCGCAGCAAGTTCCGGCGTTTCGTCTTCCCAGCCACGTTGGCGTTCATGGCGTGGTACCTGCTGTACGTGGTGATGTCCAACTGGGCGCACGACTTCATGAGCACGAAGGTCGTGGGCAACATCAACATTGCTCTGGTCTTCGGCATCCTCCAGTTCGTCACCACTTTCGTCATCGCCTATCTCTACGGCCGCTACATGGAGAAGCACGTTGACCCCCTCGCGCGCAAGCTCAACCAGCGGTACGAGGACGAGCACGCCGGACACTCCGGAGGGGTGGCCTGATGAGCTCCGAGACTCTCTCCACGATCTTGTTCCTGGTGATCGTCGCGATCACCATCGCCATCACGTTCTGGGCCAGCCGCAACAACAAGAGCGCCGCCGACTACTACGCCGGCGGCCGCTCCTTCAGCGGGTTCCAGAACGGCCTGGCCATCTCCGGTGACTACATGAGCGCGGCGTCGTTCCTCGGCATCTCCGGGGCGATCGCACTGGCCGGCTACGACGGCTTCCTCTACTCGATCGGTTTCCTGGTCGCCTGGCTCGTGGCGCTGCTGCTGGTGGCCGAGCTGCTGCGCAACTCCGGTCGCTTCACGATGGCCGACCAGCTCGCCTACCGGATGCGTCAGCGCCCGGTACGCACCGCCGCGGCAACGTCAACCGTCGTGGTGTCGATCTTCTACCTGCTCGCGCAGATGGTGGGTGCGGGCGCCCTGGTGACCCTGCTGCTCGGCATCGAGGGCGACTGGGCGATCCGCTTCACGATCATCGCCGTCGGCCTGCTCATGATCTTCTACGTCGTCGTCGGCGGCATGAAGGGCACTACGTGGGTGCAGATCGTCAAGGCAGTGCTGCTGATGAGCGGCACCGTGCTGATCACGGTGCTGGTGCTGGCGAAGTTCGACTTCAACATCAGCCACCTGCTGGGCGCTGCGGCCGACAACACCGGCAAGGGCGCGGAGTTCCTCCAGCCCGGTCTCAAGTACGGCGTCAGCACGACCAGCCAGATCGACTTCCTGTCGCTCGGCCTGGCCTTGGTGCTCGGCACGGCCGGGCTGCCGCACATCCTGATCCGGTTCTACACGGTGCCGACAGCCAAGGACGCTCGGACGTCGGTGAACTGGGCGATCGGGCTGATCGGCGCGTTCTACCTGATGACGCTGGTGCTCGGGTTCGGAGCCGCGGCACTCCTCAACACAGGGCCGGACAGCGATGTCGCCACCAGTGGCGGCAACCTGGCCTCACCGCTCCTGGCCGAGGAGGTGGGCGGCGGGCCAGGCTCCGGTGGCGGCGCGATTCTGCTTGCGTTCATCGCGGCCGTTGCCTTCGCCACGATCCTCGCCGTAGTCGCCGGCCTGACGCTCACGTCAGCATCGTCGGTCGCCCACGACCTCTATGCCAACGTCTGGAAGAAGGGCAAAGCCAGCGAGAAGGACGAGATCAAGGTGGCCCGGATCGCCGCGTTCGCGATCGGCGGCGTCGCGATCGTGCTGTCCATCTTCGCCCAGGAGCTGAACATCGCCTTCCTGGTCGCGCTCGCCTTTGCGGTCGCGGCGTCGGCCAACCTGCCGGCGTTGGTGATGAACCTGTTCTGGAAGCGGTTCAACACCCGTGGCGCCACCTGGGCCATCTACGGCGGACTCATCACGTGTGTCGGTCTGGTCTTCTTCTCGCCGACGGTCTCGGGACCGCTCGGCGTCTTCTGGACCAGCGTCGACTTCTCGTGGTTCCCGCTGGCCAACCCGGGCATCGTGTCGATCCCGGCCGGCTTCCTGTTCGGCATCATCGGCGCACTCACGTCGCGCGACCCGGACGCCGAGGCGGCGTACGTCGAGCTCGAGGTGCGCTCCCTCACCGGGGCGGGCTCCGAGAAGGAGGTCGTGCACTGAGCTCCCGCTGACCCCGCCTTCGGCGCACTCGCGGGGTCGGCGGGTCACCAAAGCTCGGGGGGTCTGGTCGTGTGCCTGAGCTCGGTCCCTGGGCCGGTGCCAGGCACACGACCCTCCCGCCGTTGGAGCCGGAGTCCTAGGGTGAACAGTGCCGAGCCATCGACAACCGAACGACCGACCACGGGAGCATCATCGTGAGTGAAGAAACCCTGTCGAACCTGCTCAAGGAGGACCGGCGGTTCGAGCCGCCGGCCGAGCTGGCGGCTGACGCGAACCTCAAGGAGGAGGCGTACGCCCGAGCAGAGAAGGACCCCGAGGCGTTCTGGGCCGAGCAGGCCGAGCGGCTGAGCTGGGACAAGAAGTGGGACCGCGTCCTCGACTGGGACAACCCGCCGTTCGCGAAGTGGTTCGTGGGCGGCACCATCAACGCGGCGTACAACTGCGTCGACCGGCACGTCGAGGCCGGCAAGGGCGACCAGGTGGCGATCCACTGGGTCGGCGAGCCCGAGGACGACACCCGCGACCTCACCTATGCCCAGCTCAAGGACGAGGTCTGTCAGGCCGCGAACGCGCTGACCGACCTGGGAGTCGAGAAGGGCGACCGGGTCGCGATCTACATGCCGATGATCCCCGAGGCGATCGTGGCCATGTTGGCGTGCGCGCGGATCGGCGCGCCGCACACCGTGGTCTTCGGGGGCTTCTCCTCCGACGCCCTGGCCACCCGTCTCGACGACTGCCAGGCCAAGGTCGTGATCACCTCGGATGGCGGCTACCGGCGAGGTGCGCCTTCTGCACTCAAGCCCGCCGTCGACGAGGCCCGCACCAAGACCGACGTGGTGGAGAAGGTGCTGGTGGTTCGCCGCACCGGCCAGGACGTGGAATGGGACGACGACGTCGACGTCTGGTGGCACGAGGCCGTCGGTGACGCCTCGACGGGGCACGCATGCGAGTTCTTCGACTCCGAGCACCCGCTCTACGTCATGTACACCTCCGGCACGACCGGCAAGCCGAAGGGAATCCTGCACACGACCGGCGGCTACCTGACCGGGGCGGCGTACACGCACTGGGCGGTCTTCGACCTCAAGGACGGCGACGTCTACTGGTGCACCGCCGACATCGGCTGGGTGACCGGGCACAGCTACATCGTCTACGGGCCGCTGGCCAACGGCGTGACCCAGGTGGTCTACGAGGGCACGCCGGACAGCCCCGAGCGCGGCCGCTGGTGGAAGATCATCGAGCAGCAGAAGGTCTCCATCTTCTACACGGCGCCCACCGCTATCCGCTCGTTCATGAAGCAGGGCAAGGAGATCCCGGACCAGTTCGACATGTCGTCGCTGCGGATCCTCGGGTCGGTGGGTGAGCCGATCAACCCGGAGGCGTACGTCTGGTACCGCCACGTCATCGGCGGCGACAACACGCCCGTGGTCGACACCTGGTGGCAGACCGAGACCGGCATGATCATGATCAGCCCGCTGCCCGGCGTCACCCACGGCAAGCCCGGCTCGGCGATGATCCCGATCCCCGGCGTCTCGGCCGACGTGGTGACCGAGGAGGGTGAGTCGGTGCCGGACGGCTCCGGCGGCTACCTCGTGCTCACCAAGCCGTGGCCCGCGATGCTGCGCACCATCTGGGGCGACGACGAGCGCTTCATCGAGACCTACTGGTCCAAGTACAAGAAGCAGGGCTACTACTTCGCCGGCGACGGCGCCAAGAAGGACACCGACGGCGATCTGTGGGTGCTGGGCCGGGTCGACGATGTCATGAACATCTCCGGTCACCGGCTCTCCACCACCGAGATCGAGTCCGCCCTGGTCTCCCACCCCAAGGTCGCCGAGGCCGCCGTCGTCGGGGCCAAGGACGAGGACACCGGCCAGGCGGTCGTCGCATTCGTGATCCTGCGCGACGAGGCCGGTGACGGCGGGGAGGACATCGTCGAGGAGCTGCGCAACCACGTCCGCAAGGAGATCGGCGCCATTGCCAAGCCGCGCCAGATCATGATCGTGGCCGAGCTGCCGAAGACCCGCTCGGGCAAGATCATGCGCCGCCTGCTCAAGGACGTGGCCGAACACCGCGAGATCGGCGACGTGACCACGCTCGCCGACTCTTCGGTCATGGACCTGATCGAGAAGGGCATCGACTCGGGCAAGGGCGAGGACTAACCGCCGACGTGCGGCTAGGGAGTGACGTGGGCGCGGTCGCGGTGACCGAGGATCAGCGCGCCCGCTACGGCTGAGATCAGCGAGCCGGCCAGGACGGCGGTCTTCGCGGCGTCGCGCAGCTCGCCGTCGAACGACAGGTCGGCCACCAGTAGCGAGACCGTGAAACCGATACCCGCCAGGACGGTCACCCCGATCACGTCGCGGTAGGTCAGGTCGTCGCCGAGGTCTGCGGGGGTGAAGCGGGTCAGCAGCCAGACGCCGCCGAACACACCGATCGGCTTGCCGACGACCAGGCCGGCGACGACGCCGAGTACGACGGGGTCGCGGACCAGGTCACCGCCTCCGGAGACGACCACGCCTGCCGACATCAGCGCGAAGAACGGCACCGCCAGCCCCGACGACAGCGGGGAGAGACGGTGCTCGACGCGCTCTGCGGGGCTGGCCTCCTCGTCCGGATCCGGTCGCACGCGCATCAGCAGGCCGAGAGCCACCCCGGCGATGGTCGCGTGGATGCCGCTCTCGTGCACCAGCCACCAAGTGCCGACCGCCAGCGGGACGTAGAGCACGAGCGAGCGCACCCGCAGCCGCTGCAGCACCCACCACAGCAGCATCGCGACCGCGGCCAGGCCGAGCGGGAGGAAGCTGAGGGTGTCGGTGAAGAAGACGGCGATGATCACGATCACGATCAGGTCGTCGACCACGGCCAGGGTGAGCAGGAACGCGCGCAGCGCGGTAGGCAGGTTGGACCCCACCACTGCCAGCACCGCCAGGGCGAACGCGATGTCGGTAGCCGCCGGCACCGCCCAGCCCCGGGGATGCCCGTCGGCGGGGACCAGGTTGAAGACCAGGAAGATCGCAGCCGGTACGGCGACGCCGCACACCGCTGCCACCACGGGGACGGCCGCGTCCGCCGGCCGGCGTAGAGACCCGACCACGAACTCACGCTTGAGCTCGAGGCCCGCGACGAAGAAGAACAAGGTCAGCGCCCCGTCGGCCGCCCAGTGCTCGAGGTCCAGCGGGCCCAGCTCGAAGTGGCGCAGCGACTCGTAGCCGTCACCCCAGGGCGAGTTGGCCCAGACCACGGCCACCGCCGCCGCCAGTAGGGCGATCGAGCCGCCGACGGTCTCCCGTCGCAGGAGCCCACCGATGAAGGTCTCCTCGCCGGCGGCGAGACGGGGGAAGAGGCTGGTACGGCTGGCTCTCACAGGGCGGCTCCGGATCGATGAGCGAGGTCGACAACATGGCGCCGACCAGACTTCCCGGCTCACCTGGGGCAACTCTATCGAAGCGCCGTCTGCGCTATCGGTAAGGTCGCTCCCATGGCAACCCAGCAGGTCAACCCCGACGACGAACCTACGATCGGGCGCCTGGTCCACGACGCGAGCCGCGACATCTCGACGCTGCTCTCGAAGGAGATCCAGCTCGCCAAGTCCGAGCTGAAGGTCAGCGTCAAGGCGGGCGGGCTGGGCCTCGCTCTCTTCGCGGCCGCCGGCTTCATCCTCGTGCTCGCGGTGATCATGCTCTCCGTCGCGATCGCCTACCTCATCAACTGGAACGGCGACGGCCTCGCCCTGCAGTGGGCGTTCCTCTGCGTCTTCGGCTTCTACCTCCTCCTCGCCGCCCTACTGGCCTTCGTCGGCGTACGCAAGGTCAAGAAGGTCGGCCCGCCCGAGAAGGCGATCGAGCAGGGCTCCCAGATTCCGCGGGCGCTTCGCGGTAAGAGCTGAGGGCTGGCCCGGGGGCTCGAACGGGCTCTCCAGTGCGGCTGGCCGGAGCCCATGCGGGTGCCCGCTTCTCGCTATCGCCGGAGGTTGATGGAGCCGACGTCACCCCGCGCAATCGCCGGTCGACACCTCGTCGTCGCTCGTCGCGCCTTCGCCGGCGCTGTCGGCGACCTGGTCGGCGGTGAGCGCGTAGCCGGTGTCCTTGTCGGTCACCGAGGCCGCGAAGACCACGCCTACGACGTCGCCGTCGGAGTCGACGATCGGGCCGCCGGAGTTGCCGGGGCGGACCAGGCCGCGGATGGAGAACACCTCGCGGATCACCGTGCCCTGGCCGTAGATGTTGGGCGAGCGGAGGCGTTGCTCGGAGCGGATCCGGCCGACTTCGACGTCGTAGGGGCCGTCCTGGGGGTAGCCGAGGATGGCGACGCCGACCTCGGCCTTGGCCGTCGTGTCGAACGGGAGAGGGTCGATGGTGCCGGTGTCGAACCTCAGCACCGCGACATCGAGCTCGGGGTTGTAGTAGACGACGTCGGCCGTCTCGGTGCTGCCGTCGATCTCTACCTCGGGGTCGTCGACGCCGGCCACGACGTGGGCGTTGGTCATCAGGCGGTCGGGCGCGAAGACGAAACCGGTGCCCTCGATGCCGCGACCGCAGTCGTTGGTGCCGCGGATCTTGAGTACGCCGGGCTGGGCACGGACGACGTCGGGATCGGAGAGCAGGCGCTTCGGGCCGGGCCCGACCTCGACGATGCGCTCGGGGGCGAACGGCTCGAGGTAGCGGGGGAAGAAGCTGGTGCCGACGACGTCGTTGAAGGCCTGGAGCACGTTGCTGGCCGACTGGGGCAGCGCGGCGTTGACCTTGCTCAGCACCGCCGACTCACGCACCAGGGGGGTGACCGAGCCGATCCGCGACCCGGAGATGGCGACGCCGAGCGCCCAGGCGACCAGGAGCACGGCCAACGCGCTCAGCACCGCGCCGCCGGCGGCGTCGAGAGCCCGGACCGGCTGCCAGGTGATCTTCTCGCGGATCCGAGCGCCCGCCAGCTGCATGGCCGCCTGTCCGAGCGACGCCGCCAGGATCACGATGAACAGCGCGCCGAGCGACACCAACAGCGAAGGGTCGGCATCGCCGAGGGCTACGGGGGCGAGCCAGACGCCGAACAGGCCGCCGAGGAGCAGCCCGGTCGTGGCGAAGGCTCCCGTGATGAAGCCCTGCCAGTAGCCGGACAGGGCATAGGCCAGCACGAGCACGATCAGCAGCCAGTCGAGGGCGTTCACGTCGTCCCCTTCTCCCAGTCCTTGGGAGGCCGGAAGGCGGTGTTGGGCTTGAACTCGGTGCGGGTGGGGTCACTCTGCAGCATGTAGCTGGGGAGATCGTGCAGCGGCGGGTCGTCGAGAGGGGTGGTCCACCCGAGATAGTCGAAAAGGCGGGAGATGATGCCGGCGGTGAAGCCCCAGAGGATGACGTCCTTGCGCTCGCCGATCAGGAACCCGGGACCCACCCAGCCGCTCGGGTGCTTCACTGCGATCCGGTGGGTCTCGTCGATCAGCTCGTCGAGCGGGACGCGGTAGACGGCGTGCACCTCGTCGAGCGAGACCGCGTGCACGGGACTCGGCTCGCGCCACCAGGCCAGCAGTGGCGTGACCGCGAAGTTGCTGGGCGGCAGCCACAGCTCGGGCAGCTCGGCGAAGATCTCGACCCCGGCCGGGTCGAGCCCGGTCTCCTCCTCTGCCTCGCGCAGCGCGGCCTCACGGGCCGTCTCACCTTCGTCGATCGAGCCACCCGGGAAGGACACCTGGCCCGGGTGTGAGCGCATGTGGTGGGCCCGCTCGGTCAGCAGCAGGTCGGGACCCTTCGCGCCCTCGCCGAAGAGCATGAGTACGGCGCCGCGGCGCGGGTCGGAGTCCTCCGGCGGCATGAACCGGGTGAGCTCGTGCACGGTGATCGAGCGGGCGCCGGCCTCAACGGGGCGCAGCCACTCCGGCAGCTCGGGATGAGGCTGCGTTGTATCTCCTGGGATCACAGCGAGATCCCCAGGTGCTCGTCGACCAGACCGACCATCTCGTCGAGCGAGTCGACCAGCTGCGCCACGATCGTCACCGCCCCGTCGGCCCGCACGAAGGCGAACATCGGCGGCGTGAACATGGTCGGGAACGGGTCGGTGCCCAGCAGGTCCTGCTGGGGGTCGGCCAGCAGCGGGTAGGTCACGCCGGACTCCTCCACGAGGTCCATGGCCGAACCGGTCTGGGGGTCGCTGTAGTCGACGCCGATGATCTCGACCTGGTCGCCGTACTGCTGGTGGAACTCCTCCAGCACCGGCATCTCCTTGCGGCACGGGCCGCACCAGCCCGCCCAGATGTTGACCACCAGCGGTCCCTCTAGCGTGGAGAGGTCGACGTCCGGCCCGCCGCCGAAGCACGGCAGCGTCACCGCCGGCAGGTCGCTGGTGCTGCCCGTGCCGGGCCGGCACGGCTCGACGCCCGCCTCCTTCTTCGCCTGCCTCAGGTCGGGGGTGTCGACGTCGATCCGGGCCTTGCCCGGGAAACTGATGTTGGGCTCGTCGTCCGAGCAGCCGACCAGGATCAGCGCGCAGAGGATGGCCGCCACCACCCGAGCGACAGCCCTCATCCGGGGTCCCCGCGGCGTTGTTCGACGGAGGAGCGCGGCGGGGGAGCCGAAGCACGTCGTGGGGTGTTCATGCACGGCTCTGCGTCTTCACCAGCTTGGCGGCGACCTCCGGGTCGGTCGGCCCCTCGCCGTAGGCCGGGCACCACCGGGCCACCGGGCAGGCGCCGCAGGCGGGTTTGGTGGAGTGGCAGACGCGGCGGCCGTGCCAGATCACGTGATGGCTCAGCATCGTCCAGTCGCGCTTGGGGAACAGCGCCCCGACGGCGTGCTCGACCTTGACCGCGTCGGTCTCCTCGGTCCAGCCGAAGCGGCGGGAGAGCCGGCCGAAGTGGGTGTCGACCGTGATGCCGGGGAGCCCGAAGGCGTTGCCGAGCACCACGTTTGCCGTCTTGCGGCCCACGCCGGGCAGCGTGACCAGGTCGGCGAGCTTGGCCGGCACCTCGCCGTCGTAGCGCTCCACGAGTGCCGCGCTCAGCTTCAGGAGCGACTCGGTCTTGGCCCGGAAGAACCCCAGCGGGCCGAGGATCGTCTCCAGATCGGTGCGGTCGGCAGCAGCCATGGCTGGCGGGTCGGGGTAAGCCGCGAACAGGGTCGGGCGGACCGCGTTGACCCTCTTGTCGGTCGTCTGCGCGGACAGCACGGTGACCACCAGGCACTGGAACGGGCTGTCGAAGTCGAGCTCGGACTTCGCGTCGGGATAGGTGTCTGCCAGCACCCGGTCGATCTTCCGCGCACGCCTGACCAGCGCGGTGTGGGTCTCGGTGTCGGACGCTGCGGCTGGCACGCGGCCAGCCTACGGCGCGGCTCCGACGGGCATCCGACGGGCAAGGCCGGCCCGGCGCCCCTGCGCAGATGCAGGTTCGTTCACGTGTGACCTGGGCCACTGGATAGGATCGCGCCTGACGGTCACTACAAGGAGGATCCGTGGACACCGACGTACTCCGCCAGGCACCGCTGTTCAGCGCCCTCGACGACGAGGCCGCCACAGCACTGCGGGCGTCCATGTCCGAAACCAGGGTCCGCCGGGGTGATGTGCTCTTCCACGAAGGCGACTCGGGCGACAAGCTCTACATCGTCCTCGACGGGAAAGTGAAGCTCGGCCGCACCTCGTCCGACGGCCGCGAGAACCTCCTCGCCATCCTCGGTCCGGGTCAGATGTTCGGCGAGCTGTCGCTGTTCGACCCCGGTCCCCGCTCCGCCACCGTCACCGCCGTCACCGACTCGAGCTTCGCCTCGCTCTCGCACGAGGACCTGCTGCGCTGGCTCGAGGGCCGCCCGGTCGTCGCCCGAGGCCTGCTCGCCCAGCTCGCGGGACGCTTGCGCAAGGCCAACGACGTCGTGGCCGACCTCGTCTTCTCCGACGTGCCCGGCCGCGTGGCCAAGGCGCTGCTCGACCTCGCCGACCGCTTCGGCCGCACCGCCGACGACGGCGTCCACGTGCACCACGACCTCACCCAGGAGGAGCTGGCCCAGCTGGTCGGCGCCTCCCGCGAGACGGTCAACAAGGCCCTGGCCGACTTCGCCTCTCGCGGCTGGCTGCGCCTCGAGCCGCGCTCCGTCGTACTGATGGACGTCGAGCGGCTGGCCCGCCGCGCCCGCTAGCGCTCGGCCAGGTAGGCCAGCTGGGCGCGCACCGACCACTCGGCGACGCCCCAGAGGCTCTCGTCGACGTCCTGGTAGACGACCTCGACGACCCGGCGCGGTAGTTCGCCGTCCTCGGCCGACTCCGCGGTGAGGGTCTCGCCGAGCTCGGCCAGGGCGGACTCGACCTGGGCGAGCCGCTCGCGGCGGTGGGCCAGGTAGTAGTCGAGTACGCCGGCCGCGTCGTCGAGGACCGGGCCGTGAGCCGGCCAGATGGTCGCGACCTGGCCGTCGGCGACGAGCGATCGCATCTTCTCGATGGAGTCGAAGTAGGGGCCGAGCTGGCCGTCGGGGTAGGCGACCACCGTCGTGCCCCGGCCCAGCACCATGTCGCCGGTGAGCAGCGTCTTCTCCGCGGGCAGCACGAACGAGATGGAGTCGGCCGTGTGGCCGGGCGTGGTCACCACTCGCAGCTGGAGTCCGTCGACCTCGATGTCCTCGCCGTCGATGACCGGTTCGGCGCCGAGGCAGTAGTCGGGGTCGAGCGCGCGGACGGCGCAGCCCTTGCGCTGCGCGAACTCTCGCGCCACCTCGGAGTGGTCGAAGTGGTGGTGGCTCAGCAGCACCAGGCCGACCTCGCCGGTGCTCTCGGTGAGCAGGTCGAGGTGTCCGTTCTCGATCGGGCCGGGATCGATCACGACCGCGCGCTCGGCACCGGGCTCGCGCAGCACCCAGGTGTTGGTGCCGTCGAGCGACATCATCCCGGGGTTGGGAGCGAGCAGGCACTGCGCACGCTCGCCGAAGGTCCCGCCGGCCCAGTCACTCACGGCCGCCGGCGCTCCGCCACCAGCGGCCGCAGCCGGTCCGGCATCGACAGCGTGAACCCGTCGCCGAGCGACTCGACCGACGGCGTGAACATCTCGACCGAGCGCCCGTCGGCAGCGGCCATCACCTCGGCCGGGGCGGCGTACTCGCCGATCTCCAGGCAGGTGAGGTACGTCGGGGGCAGCATCAGCGCGTCGCCCGCGTCGGCCTTGTTCGCCGCCTCGCGGGCAGGCATCCAGACCACCTCGGACGACTCGGTCGAGACGTCGCGGGTGCGCTGGCCCTCGGGCAGCAGGGCCACGAAGAACCAGGTGCGGTAGCGCTTCGGCTCGAACACCGGCGTCAGCCAGCCGTCCCAGGTGCCGAGCAGGTCGGTACGCAGCACCAGGCCGCGCCGGGTGAGGAAGTCGGTCATCGACAGCTCGCGCGACTCGAGGGCGACCCGGTCGGCCTCCCAGTCGTCGCCGGTGGTGTCGGCGACGACCTCGTCAGCGGACGGCCCGGCCAGCAGCACGCCCGACTCCTCGAACGTCTCGCGCACCGCGGCGCAGACCAGAGCCCGCGCCATCTCTTCGTCGACTCCGAGCCGATCCGCCCATTCGGTCGGTGCCGGCCCGGCCCAGGCCACCTTGTGGTCGAAGTCGCGCGGGTCGACGCCACCGCCTGGGAAGACGAACATCCCGCCGGCAAACTCCATGGACACCTGGCGGCGCAGCAGGTAGATCTCGGGCCCGGCGTCGGCGGCGCGCAGCAGCACCACGGTCGCTGCGTTGCGGGGCTCGACTGCCTCACGCACCCCGTCGTCGTACTCCTTGGCGAGGTCGACGAAGTGCGCCGGAAGCGGCACCGGCGGAAGCGGGATCTTCATGAGACCTCGACGAGCAGCTCTACCTCCACGGGAGAGTCCAGAGGCAGGGCGGAGACCCCGACGGCGGACCGCGCGTGCACTCCGGCGTCGCCGAAGACACTGCCGAACAGCTCCGACGCACCGTTCGCTACGCCGGGCTGCCCGGTGAAGTCCGGCGTGGAGGCGACGAAGACCACCACCTTCACGATCCGCTTCACCAGAGACAGGTCGCCGATCTCGGCCCGCACCGCGGCGAGCGCGTTGAGGGCGCACTGCTGCGCGCAGGCGTACCCCTCATCCGCGCTCACATCGTCGCCCACCTTGCCGGTGAGCATCAGCTCGCCCGACTTCATCGGCAGCTGGCCCGACGTGAAGACGTGGTTGCCACTGCGCACCGCCGGCACGTACGCCGCCACCGGCTTCGCCACCTCCGGAATCGTCAGCCCGAGCTCGGCCAGGCGCTCCTCCGGGGTGCTCATGCTCCGAGCGGCCGCTTGAAGTAGCCGACCAGGTTCTCGGGGTTCATGCCCGGAGCGATCTGCACGAGCTCCCAGCCATCGGCCCCGAAGTTGTCGAGGATCTGCTTGGCCGCGTGCGTGAGGATCGGCGCGGTGAGGTACTCCCACTTGGTCATGCTCGGCACCCTACTCGGGGCCGAACGCCGTCATCCCGTGGGCTGACGCCGGTCTGGCCCCATCGGTCGAGTGAAACGCCGAGTCGGCGCAGAATGCGCGATCTTGCGCCGACTCGGCACTTTTTAGGCGGGAGGATGCGCCGACTCGGCGTCGACGGGTTGCTCCTTGCCGAGCCGGCTGTGACGTCGTCCGTAGAGGAAGTAGACGAGGAATCCGATGACCATCCAGATCCCGAAGCGCTCCCAGGTCTCGCCGGTCAGGTTGAGCATCAGGTAGAGGCACATCAGCACCGACAGGCTGGCGACGAGCGGCACCAGCGGGTGTCCGGAACGCGCGCGGCAGGTCCGGCCGGGTCCGGCGGAGCACCACGACGGCGATGCTGACCAGGATGAACGCGAAGAGGGTGCCGATGTTGACCAGGTTCGCGAGCGTCTGCAGGTCGACTAACCCGGCGATGGCCGCGATCGCGACGCCCGCGATCAGGGTGATCCGGTGCGGCGTGCCGTACGTCGGGTGCACCCGCGCCAGGGCTCGGGGCAGCAGTCCGTCGCGGGCCATCGCGAACCCCACGCGACATTGGCCGAGCATCAGGATCATGGTGACCACGACCAGGCCGATACAGGCTCCGACCGAGATCAGGTCACCCATCCAGCTGACGCCGGCGGCATCGAAGGCGGTGGCGAGCGGCGCCTGGTCCGTAGGGTCGATGTCCTGGTAGCTCTGGACGCCGGTGACGACCAGGCTGACCGCTGCGTAGAGGACGGTCACGATGGCGAGCGAGCCGAGGATGCCGATCGGCACGTCGCGCTGCGGGTTCTTCGCCTCTTCGGCGGTCGTGGCGACGATGTCGAACCCGATGAAGGCGAAGAACACGACGGCGGCACCCGAGATCACGCCCGCGACACCGAACAGGGCCGGCTCGTAGCCGAAGATCGTGGTGATCAGCGGGAGGTCGCGGAAGCCGCCGCTGGACTCGTCGACGGGCTGGGAGTCCGGGATGAACGGCACCCAGTTGGCGGTGTCGACCAGGGTGATGCCGACGACGATCACGACGGCGACCACGACCAGCTTGATCGCCACGACCACCTGGTTGAAGCGGCTGGAGAACTTGGTGCCGCGGATCAGCATCCACATGCAGAGCAGGGCGATCACGATCGCGGGAAGGTCGACGAAGCCGTCCGAAGCCGACGAGATGTTGGTCGGCAGGGTGATGCCGATGCTGTCGAGCACTTCTTGCAGGTAGCCGGAGAAGCTGGAGGCCAGGGCCGCCGACCCGATGGTGAACTCGAGCACCAGGTCCCAGCCGATGATCCAGGCGATCAGCTCGCCCAAGGTGGCGTAGCTGAACGTGTAGGCGCTGCCAGCGACCGGAACGGTCGAGGCGAACTCCGCGTAGCACAGGCCGGCCAAGCCACACGCGACCGCGGCGATCGTGAAGCTCAGGGCGAGCGCCGGCCCGGAGTTCGAGGCCGCGACCGTGCCAGTGAGCACGAAGATCCCGGCGCCGATGATGACGCCGACTCCGAAGACGGTCAGGTCGAGCGCGCCGAGGTCCTTGCGGAGCTTGGTGTCCGGATCGTCGGTGTCGCGGATGGACTGTTCGATGGACTTGGTCCGAAACAAGCTCATGGCCATCGAACCTAGTACCCACATCGCTTGTCCGCGACCGCGCACCTACCGGACGACGGCGTACCTCACGTGGGTCGCGTACGCCGACTGACGGACCGAGAGCGGCTCGAGCTCGATGTCGTGGGTGAAGCCCTCGAAGAGCCGCTTGCCAGCCCCGAGCACCACCGGTGCGGTCGAGATCGCCAGCTCGTCGATCACGCCAGCGTCAAGCGCCTGCCGGATCACGTCGGCGCCGCCGCCGATGGCGACGTCCTTGTCGCCGGCCGCGTCGCGCGCGCACTGCATCGCGTGGTCGAAGCCGTCGACGAAGTGGAAGCCGGTCTCGGGGTCCGGCTGGTCCTCGATCCGGTGTGTGAGCACGACCAGCTGGCCGTCGAACGGGTTGGTGCCGCCCCACCCGCCGGCGGCCTCGTACATGCCGCGGCCGCAGATGCCCGCGCCGAGGTTGCTGACCAGCGCGTCGTAGAACGCCTTGTCCTCGCCCGACATGCCGTTGACGTCGTGCTCGCCGTCGTAGGTCCAGGGTCCGCCCATCACCCAGTAGTGCAGCCGCTCCCCGCCCACGCCGAGCCCGCAGCCAGGCCCGTCGTCGGGTCCCGTGACGTAGCCGTCGAGCGACGTCGTGATGCTCGCGATGACCTTGCCCATGGTGTCCTCCTGAGGTGACCGTATGCCCGTATCGACAGGTATGGGCAGGCGGATTCATCGGCGAGGCGCGGAGAGCCACTCCTCGAACGTCTGCTTCCCGCGTGGACCGTCGGTCGTCGGCAGCAGAGCTCCCGACCTCATCGGCTTGCCGGCACCCGGCATCCACACCGGCACCACGCGCCGGCCCCGACCGCGGGCCCTCGACAGCTGCCGCGTCAGGTCGACCATCTGGCGCGGCTCGGGTCCGGCCAGGTCGGGCACCCGGCCCGAAGGTCCCTTCTCTGCGAGCTCGACCAGCGCCTGGCCGACCTCCTCTGCCGCGACCGGCTGGCTCAGCATCCGGGGCACCAGCGAGAACGGCCCGACCCGTACGAAGTGGAGCACCTGCGCCGCGAACTCGTGGAACTGCGTGGCCCGCATGATGCTCCACGGCACCGCTCCATCGGCGACCAGGCTCTCCTGCAGCCGCTTGCCGTAGTAGTAGCCCAGCGGGACGTCGTCGATGCCGACGATCGACAGCGCGACGTGGTGGCCGACGCCGGCCTGTTGCTCGGCCGCCAGGAGGTTGCGGGTCACCGACCCGAAGAACTCCTCGGCCTTCGCCTTCGTCTGCGCGGTCGAGTTGGAGGCGTCGATGACGACGTCGACACCGGCCAGTCGCTCCGCCAGGCCGTCGCCGGTGGTGAGGTCGACGCCCTCACCGCGGGTCAGCACGACGACTTCGTGGCCCCGCTTCGTGGCCGCCTCGACCGCGTAGCGGCCGACGACTCCGGTGCCACCGGCGACCGCGATCCTCATGCCGCAGCCTCGCGGCTGCGTTCCGCCGCCACGAGCAGGTAGCCCGCGAGCACCAGCGTGAGTGTCAGGGTGGCGGTCTGGCCCACCGCATCGATCGTGTCCAGCTCATCGACGTGCACCAGGTGGTAGGCGAGGTGCGGCGCGCTGAACATCGCCCACGCCGCAGCGACCACGGACGTCACGTGACGCTCGCGCCACATCAGGGCCAGGACTCCGACGAGAGCGAGCGCCAGGTAGAACGCGCCGACATCGCGGACGAGGTGCTCGTTGTACGGGCCGTCGATGCTGACCCAGGTGTGGCCGAGGCCGGGGAAGTTGTCGTAGAACGACCGCGGGAACGGCGCTGCCCAGCCGCCGACGTAGAGGGCCGACGCGGTGAGGACCGCCATGGCGGCCGTCTGTGCTCGTGAGGACATACGCAGAGTGTCGGTGATCGCGTCCACACTGGGAACCATGGCGTACGACGAAGAGTTGGCCGAGCGGATTCGCGAGCTGATCAGCGAGTCCGGCCCGGTCGAGGAGAAGCGGATGTTCGGCGGACTGTCGTTCCTGATCGGCGGCCACATGGCGGTCTGCGCGAGCGGCAAGGGGGGCCTGATGGTGCGGGTCGGCGCAGAGGATCTCGAGGGGCTGCTGGGCCGCGACCAGGTCGAGCCGATGGTGATGGGTGGGCGCACCTCGAAGACCTGGCTACGGGTCGCGGCCGACGGCGTACGCACGAAACGTCAGCTCCAGCCGTGGGTGACGCGCGGTGTCGCCACCGCCCGTTCCCTACCGCCCAAGGGCTGACAGTCAGACGAGCTCGGGCTCGGTCTTCTCGCGGACCTCGTCCTCGGTGACGTCGGGGGCGAGCTCGACCAGCGTCAGCCCGTCAGGAGTGACGTCGATGACGCACAGGTCGGTGATGATCCGCTGCACGACGCCGCGGCCGGTGTAGGGCAGCGAGCACTCCTCGACGATCTTGTAGGTGCCGTCGCGGGCCACGTGCTCCATCAGCACGATCACCCGCTTGGCGCCGTGGACGAGGTCCATCGCGCCGCCCATCCCCTTGACCATCTTCCCGGGGATCATCCAGTTGGCGATGTCACCGCCCTTGGAGACCTGCATCGCGCCGAGGATCGCGGCGTCGATCTTGCCGCCGCGGATCATCCCGAACGACGTCGCGGAGTCGAAGAAGGAAGCCCCGCGCCGCAGCGTGACGGTCTCCTTGCCGGCGTTGATCAGGTCGGGGTCCTCATCGCCCTCGAGCGGATAGGCACCGACGCCCAGGATGCCGTTCTCCGACTGCAGCACCAGCTCGACGTCGTCGGCGACGTAGTTGGGCACGAGGGTCGGCAGCCCGATCCCGAGGTTCACGTAGGACCCGTCGGTCAGCTCGCTCGCCGCTCGCGCGGCCATCTCTTCCCGCGACCAACTCACTGTGCTGTCTCCTTTCGCGGACGCACGGTTCTCTTCTCGATCCGCTTGTCGGCCGCCTGTTCGGGCGTCAGCGCGACCACGCGCTGCACGAACACCCCGGGGGTGTGCACGTGGTTGGGGTCGATCTCGCCGGGCTCGACCAGCTCCTCGACCTCGGCGATGGTGATCCGCCCGCACATCGCGGCCAGCGGGTTGAAGTTGCGGGCGGAGTCGCGGTAGACGAGGTTGCCGTGCCGGTCGCCCTTCCAGGCCCGGACCAGCCCGAAGTCCGCGGTGATCGCCTCCTCGAGCACGAACTCCTTCGGACCGTCGACGGTCTCGAAGGTCTGGGTCTGCTTGGGAGGCGAGGAGACGATGACGTTGCCGGCCTCGTCGTACTTCCAGGGCAGCCCGCCCTCGGCGACCTGGGTGCCGGCACCGGTCACGGTGAAGAACGCCGCGATCCCCGACCCACCGGCCCGCATCCGCTCGGCCAGGGTGCCCTGTGGCGTCAGCTCGACCTCCAGCTCACCGGAGAGGTACTGCCGGGCGAACTCCTTGTTCTCCCCGACGTACGACGAGATCATCCGCCGCAGCCGCTTCTCCATCAGCAGCCGACCCAGCCCCCACTCGTCGACACCGCAGTTGTTGGAGACCGCCTCGAGGTCGCCCACCCCCGTCTCGAGCAGAGCGTCGATCAACACCGACGGGATCCCACACAACCCGAACCCACCCACCGAGAGCCGCGCCCCCGACGGGATATCCGCCACGGCCTCCGCAGCCGAACCCACCACCTTGTCCATCCCTGGAGGTTAGTGCTCTGGCCCGCTGGTTCGCCGCCTGGCCCGTCGGCCCTGGATCACGGCGCCGATGGCCAGCACCGGCGCGGCGAGAGCGATCACGCCGAGGACGATCGGCAGCCGGAGGGAGAGCGTGTACGCGCGTTCGCCCTTCACCCGGACCTCGATCTCCTTGCCCTCCTGGTCGCTGTTGGCGCCTTCGATGATCCCGTTGGTGGTGGTCGTGCCGTCGAGAGTCCAGGTGCCCCTGCACACATAGCTCTGTGGATTGGTTCGGTGCACGCAGTCCTCGACCACCGCCGTCGTCGGGTCGCCCGACACCTGCGAGTAGACGATCCAGGCCGCGCCGCCGCCGAAGCCGATCACCCACAGCAGCACCAGCACCACGGCCACGAGCGGGGAGCTCTTCTGGGTGGGTTGGGAGTCCGGTGTTGTCATCTCAGGGCCTCTCCTCACTGGTCAGCCTGGCCGCGATCTGGCTGCGGGACTGGATGCCGAGCTTCGCGTAAGTGCGGGTCAGGTGCACCTCGACGGTGTGGATCGAGACGTTCGTACGCCGGGCGATCTCCTTGTTGCTCAGCCCGTCTGCGGCCAGGCGGGCGGTCATCTCCTCGGCCGGCGTGAGCTCCTCGGCCGACCGCTTCTGCTGCCTGCCACCGACCTTTCCGAGCTCGCCTGCCGCCAGCTCGGCCCAGCCGGTAGCACCGGTGGCCAGGAAGCCGTCGCGAGCCTGCTCGAGTGCCTGCCGGGCGCGGCCCCACTGCTTACGACGACGCAGTCCGCTCCCCAGCGCCAGCTGGGTTCGACCCGCGTCAACGGCCAGCCCGAGCTCGGCGAACGTGTCCGCCGCCTCGGTCATGCCCCGGTCGGCATCCGCGACCTCCCCGGTGCCCTCCACCAGCGCCAGCAGGTGCTCGGACCGGGCGGTCATGGCCAGACCCCAGGGATGTTCCTGCTCCTCCGCCCGCTCGCGAAGCCAGGCGATGATGTCCCTCGCCTCGTCGTAGCGGCCGAGCAGCACCAGGGTCTCGGCCAGCTCCGGAGCGATCGGGAAGATGCCGGGGTCACGCACCTCGGCGCGCACCACTCCCTCCCAAGCCTCTCGGAACGACCGCTCCGCGTCGTCGAGCCGACCCTCCATCAGCGCCGCGATCCCGATCACCCTGATCGACTCGAGGTAGAGCCAGTTGTGCCCGAACTCGCGGGCCGCCTCGCAGGAGATCGCGGCCCAGCGTCGCGCCTCGTCGGCGTCGCCGGTCTGCACCTCGATCACCGCGTGCAGCAGCTCCTCGTCGGGCGACTCCTTGTCGCCGAGGTCGGCGTCCTCCAGCACGGAGAGCACCGCCCGCGCCTCGGCCACCCGGCCGCCACGGGTCAGCAGGTCGAGCAGGTGAAGCCGCAGCGACATCGACTCACGGAGCTGACCTTCGGCCTCGGCAGCCGCGATGGCCTCGCGCAGGCGCGGCTCGGCCTTGGCCGGCTCGCCCCGCCAGACCTGGCGCTTGGTGTGCGGAATGCCGTCCGGCCCTTCGGGCGGGAGTCCGGAGTGCACGAGGCACCAGTCGCGGCCCTCACCGGAGGTCGCGCCCGACGCGATCGCCTCGTCGGCGATGGCCATGGCGGCCGGCACTCCCGAGACCAGCATCCCCACGTGGATGAGCGCCTTCACGTCCAGCGCCTGCGCGCGCACCCCCGGGTCGTCACCGCACTCGGCCAGGGCGTTGTCGATGAACCGCTCGACGTTCGCCATGTTGCCGACGATCCCGTCGAGCATCATCAGCCAGGCCGTGCCGCGGTCGCGCCCGACCGGCAGCGAGTCGATCTCACTCGTCAGGAAGTCGGTCACCCGTTGGCCCTCGCCGGCAGCAGCCAGCCGAGAGGCGAGGTCGAGAACGCGCTGTCCACGGCGTGCCGACCCCTCCGGCGTCCTGGCCAGCGCGAGCTCAGCCAGCTCCACGCCGGTTTCCACGGCACCACGGGCCGCCGCGGCCTCCGACTCGGTCGCCAACAGCTCGGCCAGCTCGTCGGTCGACTCCGTCGTACCTCTGGCCAGGTGGCGGGCCCGGCTCTCGGGGTGGCTCCCGAGCTCGGCCAGCTTGAGATGCAGGTCCCGCTGGCGCGCGGGGGTCGCGCCCTCGCGGGCCGCCGCGGCCAGAAGCGGGTGCCAGGCCCGCACCCGGCCACCGTCGGCGACGGTGACCAGTCGATCGCGGACGGCGGCCTCGACGGCCTCGAGCCCGACCAGCTTCACCAGCGCGTCCTCGCGCACGTGCGGGTCGAGGGCCACTGCCAGCAACAAAGTGCGCTGCTCCTCGGGCAGGTCGCGGACGCGCAGGCCCAGCATCGTTGCCATCTCCTCGGGTACGCCGAGGGGCTCGCCGATGTCTGGGATGCCGCGCTCGACGAGCACCCGGCCGACCTCCATCGCGAACAGCGGGTTCCCGCGCGACTGTTCGTGCACCATCCGGAGCACCCGAGGGGTGACCACCAGCGTGAGGTGCTGGATCAACAGCCGCGCGGTCTCGTCGCGCGTCAGCAACCGGGGCTCGACGTACTCCAGGTTCTGGCGCACCAACACGGCCTCGAGCGGGCTGCGGTCGAACCCGGCGCGACGGGTCATCACGAACTGCACCGTCGACCCTTCCAGCCGCCGGGCCGCGAAGCTCAAGGCCTCCAGCGAGGTGGAGTCGGCCCACTGGACGTCGTCGAGGAAGACCGTGACCTGCCGGTCCTGGGAAAGGTGCTCGAGTACGGCGTGGACGGCGACCGAGATGGCCTGGCGATTGGTGGTGCCACTGGCCGGGCCCCGCAGCAGCACGGCCTCGAGCGCCTCCCGCACCGGCGGCCGGAGCTCGACGTCGCCGAGCTCCACGTCACCGAAGAGGTCGAGCAGGACCGAGCCGGAGTAGCGCTCCTCGCCCTCACCCGGCGTGCCCACCAGCACGTGGGCGCCGAGCTCGGTCGCGGCGGTCATGCCCGAACGCCACAGGGCCGACTTGCCGACGCCCGGCTCCCCCAGCAGCACCAGCCCACCGGGTTTCGCCGACGCGAGGAAGCGCGCGAGCGCGGCGAGCTCCACGTCGCGTCCGACGAGCGAACCTTCGGCGCCCATGGCGAAACCGTAGACCGTTACGCTCCGGTTCGTGGCTGGACAGATTGGTCCCGACTGGGATCGCGTGCGCCTCCATGTCGTGACCGGCAAGGGCGGCACCGGCAAGTCCACGGTCGCGGCCGCGCTGGCGCTGGCACTCGCCTCGACCGGCAGGCAGGTCCTGCTCTGCGAAGTCGAGGGCAGGCAGGGCATCGCGCGGATGTTCGACGTCGACCCGTTGCCCTACGAGGAGCGGCGTCTCACCACGGGCCTCCCCGGTCCGGACCAGAAGCGCGGCGGCGTCGTCCACGCCCTGCACATCGACCCCGAGTCGGCGCTGCTCGAGTACCTCTCCATGTACTACAAGCTCGGCCGCGCAGGGCGGGCCCTCGACCGGTTCGGCGTCATCGAGTTCGCGACCACGATCGCGCCCGGTGTCCGCGACGTGCTCCTGACGGGCAAGGTCTTCGAGGCCGTGCAGCGCAACAGCCGCAACAAGGGCGCCACCCAGTACGACGCGGTCGTGCTCGACGCTCCACCGACCGGCCGCATCGCGCAGTTCCTCAATGTGAGCAACGAGCTGGCGGGGCTGGCGAAGGTCGGCCCGATCAAGTCGCAGTCCGACACCATGATGACTCTGTTCCGGTCGCCTCGGACCGCCGTACACCTGGTGACGGTGCTCGAGGAGATGCCCGTCCAGGAGACCGCCGACGGCATCTCCGAGCTGCACGCGATCGACCTCCCGGTAGGTGGCGTCGTGGTCAACCTGATCCGGCCCCAGGACCTCTCCGCGGCCGACCTCGCCGCCGCCCGGGCCGGCAAGCTCGACCGATCGGCCATCGAGGCCGACCTGAAGGCGGCCGGCATCGAGAGCGACAACGGCCTGGTCGACAGCCTCCTGGCCGAGGCGCACGACCACGCCGAGAGGCGGGCGCTCGAGGACTCGCAACGCAAGCTCGTCGGCGAATTGGGCGTGCCGACGTACGAGCTCCCGCGGCTGCCGGAGGGTGTCGACCTCGGTGCCCTCTACGAGCTGGCCGCCCTCCTCAAGAAGCAGGGCATGGCATGACGAAGTCCCGCACCCGCGTCGGCCCGCTGGGCGCTCCCGACGGCAGCCGCGCGCTCGACGTCGATGCCCTGCTCGACGACCCGAAGACCGGCATCATCGTCTGCTGCGGCTCGGGCGGGGTCGGCAAGACCACCACCTCCGCGGCGCTCGCGCTGCGCGCCGCCGAGCGCGGCCGCAAGGTGGTCGTCCTGACCATCGACCCGGCCCGCCGCCTCGCGCAGTCGATGGGCATCGAGGCCCTGGACAACACCCCGCGCCCGGTCTCCTCGGTCGACACAACCGCGGGCGGCAACCTCGACGCGATGATGCTGGACATGAAGCGCACCTTCGACGAGGTGGTCGTCAGCCAGGCCACCCCCGAGAAGGCGCAGCAGATCCTCGAGAACCCCTTCTACATCGCGCTCTCCAGCTCCTTCGCCGGCACCCAGGAGTACATGGCGATGGAGAAGCTCGGCCAGATCCACGCAGCCGCCCGCAAGGACGGCAGCTACGACCTGATCGTGGTCGACACCCCGCCGTCCCGCTCGGCGCTGGACTTCCTCGACGCCCCCGAGCGCCTCTCGAGCTTCCTCGACGGGCGGTTCGTCCGCCTGCTGCTGATGCCGGCCCGCGGCCCGGCCAAGCTGATGACCGCTGGCTTCGGGCTGATCACGAACGCGCTCAACAAGCTGCTCGGCGGGCAGGTGCTGCGCGACCTGTCGACCTTCGTGGCCGCCCTCGACACCGTCTTCGGCGGCTTCCGGCAGCGCGCGCAGAAGACCTACGCCCTGCTGCAGGCCGACGGTACGGCGTTCATCGTGGTGGCCGCGCCGGAGCAGGACGCGCTGCGCGAGGCGGCGTACTTCGTGGAACGACTGAGCGACGACCGGATGCCGCTGGCCGGCTTGATCGTCAACCGGGCGAGCCCGCAACCCGAGGGAACCCTCTCGGCCGACGAGGCGATGACGGCAGCGGCCCGACTACGCAAGGCGGACCCCGAGTCGCTGACGGCGGGGCTGCTCCGGCTGCACGCCGACCAGTCCCGGTTGGTCGAAAGAGAGGCGTTGCTCCGCGACCGGTTCGCTGCGGCTCACCCGCAGGTCGCCAGTGCCGTCGTACCCGCCCTGGCAGGCGATGTTCACGACCTCGTGGGGCTCCGAAAGGTCGGAAATCTCCTAGGGAAAGCTAGGTCCTAGTACCTGTAATACCTGGTACTAGGACCTTGGAAGATGGTGTGGGGTTCACCGCAAGCACGAATTTCCGGAAGTTTCCGGAAATCGGCGGAAATTCAGGCAGATGCCGAGACCGTGATGGTCGTGCCGGCCTGCTCGCGAGCCGTCTCCAGAACCGCTCGCCAGGACGCGTTCGGGCGACGACGCAGCAGCGCTCGGCGCTCCCGCTCGGTCATGCCGCCCCAGACACCCCACTCGATCTGGTTGTCCAGCGCCTCCGCGAGGCACTCAGTACGCACGGGGCAGCCCGTGCACAGCTGCTTGGCCTTGTTCTGCTCCGCGCCGCGTACGAACAGCTGGTCCGGCTGTGAAGCCCGACATGCCGCGCGCGGTGCCCAGTCTTCTACCCACATGATGTTGTCCCCACATCGATTGCAAGAGCCAGGTCGCGTCCCCATGACGCCCACCGGTTTTACTCTTGTGATGAAGGTAAAGACGTTCCACCCCCCGCGACAGGCGCGTTCGTCCCAATCTCGCTAGTCCGAAATGACTAGTCATGACTAGCCTCCAACCTCGGGTATGACGCCAAATCGCCTCGCTCCAGGCCCTCACGTACCCTGACCGCATGCCAAGGCCACGCTCCGAGCGGCTTTCTGCGCCCCGAGTGCTGTCACACATCGGAGTGATGCTGATCGTCTCCGTGATCCTCGGTGTGGTGGTCTCGGGACTCGCGATCCCGTTCGCCGGGGTGCTCGGATTCACCGCCGGCAACGTGGCCGAGACGATGGACGACCTGCCGACGGCCCTGAAGACCGACTCGCTCCCCCAGAAGACCAGGATCGTGGACGCCAAGGGCGAGCTGATCGCCTCGCTCTACGACGAGAACCGGGTCAACGTCCAGCTGAGCCAGATCTCGCGGACCATGGTCAAGGCGATCGTGGCCATCGAGGACTACCGCTTCTACGAGCACGGGGCCCTTGACCTGAAGGGCACCATCCGTGCCTTCCTCACCAACGCCGCCAACGAGGGTGTCGTGCAGGGTGGGTCCTCGATCACCCAGCAGCTGGTCAAGCTGACCCTGCTGAGCCAGGCGAAGACCAAGGCGGAGCAGGAGGAGGTCACCGACGACTCCTACGCGCGCAAGCTGCGCGAGCTCCGCTACGCCATCGCCCTCGAGCAGGAGCACTCCAAGGACTGGATCCTGGAGCGCTACCTCAACACCGCCTACTTCGGTGACGGCGCCTACGGGATCCAGTCGGCGGCCCGCCACTACTACGACGTCAACGCCAAGCAGCTCAACCTCAACCAGTCGGCCACCCTGGCCGGGCTGGTCCAGAACCCCACAGCGTTCGACCCCACGAACTCCCCCGACCGGGCACGCACGCGCCGCGACGTGGTGCTGGACCGGATGGCCCAGCTCAGCGTGATCCCCGACAACGTCGCCGAAGAGACGAAGGCGCGCGGGCTCCAGCTCGACCCTCAGCCGACCGACAACGGCTGCGTCAACTCCCAGGCGCCGTTCTTCTGCGACTACGTCATCCGCTACCTCATGGAGGACCCGAAGCTCGGGAAGACCGCCAAGCAGCGCAAGGAGGTCATCTACACCGGCGGGCTGACGATCCGGACCACCATCGACCTCAAGTACCAAGCCGCTGCCGACACCGCCGTTCAGAACCACGTCAACCCCCGGGACAACGCGATCGGTGCGCTCGCCATCGTCGAGCCCGGCACCGGTGAGGTGAAGGCGATCGCGCAGTCGCGTCCGATGGGACGGGCCAAGGCCAAGGGCGAGACCTACCTCGACTACGTCGTGCCTTCGGAGTACGGCGACTCCAACGGCTTCCAGGCCGGATCGACGTTCAAGGTGTTCACGCTCGCGGCGGCACTCGAGAAGGGTCTGCCGCTGACCCAGGCCTACAACGCGGCCGCGACGATGACCTTCAACTCGAGTGACTTCGCCACCTGCCCCAGCTACCCGCCGCTGGGGGGCACCTTCCCCATCTCGAACTCCACGAGCAGCGGCAACATGAACATGTACAGCGGCACCCGGCTGTCGGTGAACACCTACTACATGCAGCTCGAGCGGGAGACCGGCGTCTGCGCGCCCTACCGGATGGCCAAGGCGATGGGGGTCCGGCTGACCGCGCCCCTGGGCAACGGCAACGTTCTCCCGGAGATCGTGCCCACGTTCACCCTCGGCGTCGCCGACGTCAGCGCGCTCGAGATGGCCGAGGCCTACGCGACGTTCGCCGCCCGTGGGCTCCACTGCGAGTCGCGCCCGATCCTCGAGATCCGCGACGCCGGGCGCAACGTGATCCGCGACTATCCCGAGAAGTGCGAGCAGGTGATGGAGCAAACCACCGCCGACGCCGTCAGCGACGTGCTCCGCGGCGTGCTCGAGGGCAGTGGCTTCGCGTCCGGCGAGGCACTGGACCAGCCGGCCGCCGGCAAGACCGGCACCACGAGCAGCCAGAAGTCCGTCTGGTTCGTCGGCTACCTGCCCGGGATGGCCGCGGCGGCGATGATCGCCGGAGCCAACGAGTTCGGTACGCCCGTCTCGCTGCAGTACCAAACCATCGGTGGCGTCTACATCTCGTCGGCGTCGGGCTCCGGCTTCGCCGCCCCGATCTGGGGCGACGCGATGCGGGTCGTCGACGACGACTACTCCTACGAGGACTTCGTCTACCCGAGCACGGTGCCCGGCGCCGGCGTCACCTCCGTGCCGCAGCCGAAGCCGGACAAGCCCGGCAAGGGTGGCCGAGGCGGCGACGACGAAGGCAACGGTGGCGGCAACGGTGGCGGAAATAACGGCGGAAATGGCAACGGCAACGGGAACGGCGGCGGCCCCCGCTAGCCCAGCTGGCGGCGTACCTCTGCTGCGACGGCCGCGCCGTCGGCGCGACCCTTGATCTGCGGCGTGACCAGGCCCATCACCTTGCCCATCGCCTTCATGCCCTCGCCCGCGGCTCCGGACTGCTCGATGGCGGCGGTGACGATCTCGGCGATCTCGGCAGGCTCCAGCTGTTGGGGCAGGTAGTCCGAGATCACCACCGACTCGGCGCGCTCCTTCGCCGCCTGCTCGGGACGGTTGCCGTCCTCGAAGGCGGTGGCGGCCTCGCGTCGCTTCTTCGCCTCGGTCGACAGGACGCCGATGATGTCGTCGTCGGTCAGCTCGCGGTGCTCCTTGCCCGCGACCTCCGCGTTGGTGATGGCGGTCAGGATCATCCGCAGCGTCGACGACCGCACCTCGTCGCGCGACTTGATCGCGGTGGTGAGGTCGGCGCGCATCCGGTCCTTGAGGGCACTCATGCTCACCATTGTGGCAGCCTGACCGAGTGACCCCCGTGCCAGTTCTGACCCGCATCGCCCGCCTCGGCGCGGCTGCGGGCATCGGGCTCACGGCGTACGCCGCCTGGGAGGCCCGGGCCTACACGCTGCGGCGGCTCGAGGTGCCCCTGCTGCCGCCCGGCAGCCGCCCGCTGACGGTGCTCCATCTCAGCGACATCCACATGACCCCGAGGCAGCGCAGCAAGCAGGAGTGGCTCCGCGGGCTGGCATCGCTCGACCCGGACCTCGTGATCAACACCGGTGACAACCTGGCCCATCGCGACTCCGTCTCGGTCGTGCGCGACTGCCTGGGGCCACTGCTCGACCGGCCGGGCGTGTTCGTGCACGGCTCCAACGACTACTTCGCGCCGACCATCCGCAACCCCATCCGTTACGTCGTGGCCGGCACCGGCAAACGCACCACCGACGCCGCCCAGCTCCCGTGGCGCGAGCTGTCGCGGAGCCTGACGTCGGGTGGCTGGGTCGACCTCACCAACCGCCGGTCGTCGCTGGTCGTCGGGGAGACGAGGTTCGCGTTCGCCGGTGTCGACGACCCGCACCTGCGCTATGACCGGCTGGAGGAAGTCGCGGGCCCGGCCGATGCCGACGCCGATGTCCGGTTGGGCATCACCCACGCGCCGTACCTCCGCGTCCTCGACCAGTACGCCGCCGACGGCTACGACGCCGTACTCGCCGGCCACACGCATGGCGGTCAGGTCTGCGTGCCGGGGATCGGTGCCCTGACCACCAACAGCGACCTCGAGCCGGCCCGCGCCAAGGGCCTGCACCGCCACCCGGCCGACTCCGCACCCGGCGACCCGGGATCCGCCTGGCTGCATGTTTCCGCCGGCATCGGCACCAGCCCCTACACCCAGATCCGGGTCGCCTGCCGGCCCGAGGCAACCCTGCTCACGCTGGTGCCACGCCCTTGAACCCGATTGCAGAACCCGGCCGTTGCTGAGGTAATGTTCCCGGCGCATCGGGCTGTGGCGCAGCTTGGTAGCGCGCCTCGTTCGGGACGAGGAGGCCGCAGGTTCAAATCCTGTCAGCCCGACCGTGTGATGTCTCAGGACATCGAGGACACCCGGACCTACGAAGTTGTAGGTCCGGGTGTTTGCATTTGTGCTGGTCCGGTGGTCGGCCGGTGGGTTGGTAGTCGCGGTGGGGGTCGAGGACGAGTCCTCTGAGGAGTTCGCCGGTGGCGGTGTCGACGACACAGTCGTCACAGTTGACGAGATGGCCCCGTACCTGAAGGACGGCGTCCTCGGATGGGACGTTCGCTGCCGACGTGTGACGCAGTCCCATTGCATCCTGGGAGCTATTCATAGCCCTGAGGACCGAGACCAGCGTTTATCTCCACTTGCGTCCAGTTCTCAAACTCGAGCCACAGCCCCGGGGTCACGGGCACCTCGCCATCGGGCAGTTCAATGAACGTGTCATCAACCTGCATCGGTACGTTCGAGAGCTTCCCATGCAGTGGCAGGACCTCGTCACGCACGTGATCTCGCAACTGCGAGTACTCATCCGGCTTCAGGTACTTGAGATACCGCCGAGGCGTGACTTCCAGGATCAGGCTCGAGATTTCTGGCACGGGAAGCCACATCCCGGTGAGCTGGATCTCCAGACCGGGGCGATGCAGGTCGACTGCCTCGCCGACAAGGCCAGTGAAGTCGGGAGAATCGATCTTTCCCATTGCGTAGGACACAAGGCCTGTCGGCGCGAGATCGGGTGCCCTCAGCTTCGTGCCTGTTGTGATCTTCACCTGGAACTCGGTGTCTCGGTTGGCCTCAACGAGTTCGTTGGTTGCCTCAAAAGCGAACTCTATGACGTACTGAAAATCCTTTTGCGTATAGATCAGCGGGATCTCAATTTCGGTCGACCACTTATCAGACTGAATGTCCTCGACCGTGATCAGCTCGACGCCCTTGGTCGACGCGTAATGGTGGTTGGTCTTGGCGAACCCCGAAACGCAGAGCAGGAACCCCTTGGCTGCCCCGACGTCTTGCATGACGGCCACGAGAGCACCGATCGCGTTGATGTCCGCCGGTGTCGCCCAGTCCTTGCACTGCACGATGTACAGCAACTCTTGACCCTCCCCGAAGGGAGTCCGGACCGAAACATCGATCTGGCGCTCGAGGCCACTCTCGTTACCGAGGATGTGGTCGTCGTGCTCGACCCATGAATCAGCAAACAGCCGCTTGAACTTCTCGTAGGTGAAGAGCTCGTATTCCTTACCCGGCTTCATGAGACGTCCCGACTAGAGATTCAGCAGGTTCTTGGTGACCTTCTCGCCAAGGTAGACAGCGAGTGAGTGAGTCTCGGTGGAAGAATTGCAGACGGCGATCGCTTTGCCGACGAGCACCTCCCATGGCTTGTTCGTCGCGATCATCTCTCCAGCGAGCAACATGCGGAGCTCCTTGAGATCGAAGCCCAGGCGGTCAAACCCACCGTCTTTGAAGGCTTGCATGATGGCCCGCTTCGGGTGCTCGGGAGTCTTCTCAAGCCACTGATCGATCTTGCTCTCAACACTCGCCCAGTCCGTTCCCGCCAACTGCAGCACCTCGTCCGTCAGCAGGAGGTTCTCGGCAGCACGGCAGTGGAACCGCATGCGGGTCAACGGTGACTGGTCAGCTATCTCCTCGACACCCTCGTCCCGGTCACGCAGGGAGTACGCCTTGGCATCGTCGTAAACGGCATTGACGATCTCGACAGTCAGCGTTTCGTATTGGCCCATCTCATTGATCCCACCGCAGTCGACCGGGAAGAGCTTGATCGCGCCCTCCGCGGTCCGCACGGTCTGCTGCCAGATCCGCAGATCGTCCTCACCTTCGACGAGTAGCAGCGGAGCGGCATTGAAGATGTTCGAAAGCGGGTGCGCTCCGAAGACGGGCAAGATCCGCCTATACACATCATCGATCCCCTGGAACGTCAGGTCCTTGTCTCCGGCCTTCATGAGCGAAACCGCGGCCAAGTTGCTATCTGCGAGCTCGCCGAGCATGGCGGTGCTGTGCGTCGCCATAAGAATGGTGAAGCCGTGCTTCTCGACCAAGCCCGTGAGGAACCGAGTCAGCCGGCCTTGCAGGTCGGGATGTAGGTGGACATCTGGCTCGTCCAGGAGCAGCACGTTTGTCTTGCCCGGTTGCAGGCTCTGAGTGAACGACAGGCACTCGATGGCGAGTGAGATCAGCTCGGATTCACCACTGCTGATGACGTTGCCCTGCAACTCCTCGTTCGTGGCCTTGGAGTAGATCTTGAACGTCACCGAGCCGGACGTGCGCTCGATGCGAATGTTGTCCAGCAGGGAGTTGATCTGCGTCAGGATGTGATCGAACGTGACGGCACCCTGTGTCCCTGATTCGTAGGCCTGCTCAATCCCACGCAAAATCTCAGTCTCGAGCGTCCGGTACTGCGCAACGGTTTGTTGCCGGAACTGGTTGAACTGATTCACCCGACGACTGCTCGGCAACCAGTTGATGTCGTTGATCGAGCTGTGTTCGACGGAAGCTTCGTACACAAGCACGCCGCCTCGCTCCGGCGTGATGTACTTGATCGACCCGTACGTCTCGGGGTCATTGCGAAGTTGTTCATCGAAGCGCTTCAGCAAGGTGCTCTTGCCGCAGCCATTCTTCCCGAGAACGACGTTGATCTTTGCAAGATTCTTAAGTGTGAACTCAGCTGCCTGAATTTCCATTGAGCTCCTGCCCCTCAGCCTGAAGTTACCTCGACTTGCCGACCGGAACTCTTTCAGGCGCCCCGACACCTACTGGAATCACCGCCTCCCGGGCCCCGACCAGCCGGCCGCATCCTGACTCCTGATCGCGCCGGCACGTTCTGTGTCGTCGCCTTCGGTACTCCGGCCTTGACTGCCGCGTCTCGAATCGACAACCCTGACCACGCGGAGGTGCCGCCACGGGTCGAGTACGCCCTGACCGTGCGCGGCCACGGCGCGGCAGTCCCGTTGGCGGGTCTACGCGACTGGGTCGAAGCGACGCTTCAGGGCTAGCGCTCCGGCATCAACGAGGCTTGTGCGGCCCCCGCCGCTTTGGTTGAGATTTCCCGTCGCCGCTGGCGACCTCCGCCGTTGCGGTGACCTCGCCTTCGGCTCTGATAGTCCCCTCGGCTTCGTGATCCGCGCTGTCCACGGCTTGAGTTCGGAACTCGTCGACTCGGTTGGTCACGAGGTCCCAGGCCGCGCCGCTCACCCCCGGGTGGTTTTCACGCTGGATGTCTGTCAGCGCCTCGGCCAGATCCACGATCGTCCGAGTCGCGACGGAACGTGCCCGTCGTGCCGGCAAGCCCCACGACAATGCTTCTTGGAGGAAGTCAGCGAAGTCGATCTCGGTCATCGCCGACTTGCCGTTGACGTCGAGCGCGGAACGACGATTGTCCCTGGGATGGTGCAGATGCATCGCGATGTCGTAGGCGGGACTCAACCTCACGCTCCCGTCTGGACGCCGAATGAAGGAGATGTTCTTCGCATGCATGTCTGTGTTTCCGAGCAGGTGAGAGAAGACCGCAAGCCGCAGCAGGTCGTCCGGGTTTGATCCGTCCAGTCGGAGGACGTCGGCCCCTTGGCGGAGGGACGGCATGGCCGACCCCCATTGGAACTTGCGGTTCGGGTCCGCGGTGTCGAGGCCAATGGCCTGAGCGAGGTCTTCCTGATGAATTCGGGTGAGCTCAGAAGTACGGTCGTACCGCGACACGGCAATTCCGCGGACCGCGTCTGTTTCGAAGATCTCGGCCTCTACAGAGGTCAGGGCCATCCGTCGCGCCAGGTCCAGGCAGGCAACTTCAGTGTCTACGACATCGGCCAAGTCACTGCCCAAGGACTGCGCTCGCTTGATGATCCAGGTAGACGCCGCACCGTCCTTGCAGCTGAACCAAGTTCCGTTCTCACGGTGGAGCGTGATCTTGGGAATCATCCCAGGGAGGGTGCTCGATTCGACAACCACGCCGTCACCGGCCGGCGAATGCTCATCAGCTCGAAGTAGACGTTCTGCAACTTCCTCGGCGGTCGTCTCCTCGTAGTGACCTGCGTTGGTGGGATCACCTTCGTTTGGCGTCACGAAGATGGCGGCTCCGAGAGTGTCGCGCCCATAGGCGCGGATGAGTGCAAAGGTGTCGTCGGGCGTAACCCCGGCGCTCAGGGCGTGGTTCGTACGCGCATTCCCCTCGGGCAGCAATCCATCCAAGTAGTTGCGCACCTGCGCCGTTACCGGCGTGTCGGCGATGCTGAGCTTGGCGGAGAGCAGCCGCGCTCCAGGGCCCCAGCGTTCCACTGCGTTGTCGGTCCAAGCGAGTTCGATCCTCCCCGAGCGGGATTCACTGAGATCTGCGATGTGCGTGCCATAGAGCCACACTTCGAGTGCACGTGCGGTCACGTGCGGATGTCTTCGGTACTCGCGTTGCTCACTACCTCGACATGAGCCCCTAGTTCCCGCAGGAGTTCGAAGAGTCTCAGTGCGTACCGCGTCTCCTTTCCCCTTTCGATCTCGTAGATGTATCGCCGCTCGATACCGAGGTTCTCGGCAAGCTCTGCCTGAGTGAGTCCGCGGTCGAACCGCAGTCTGGATAGCGCGGCGCCCAGGGCTTTGGGCGAGCGGACGGTCACTCGCTGGATCTCCATCGCTCAACCTCGAATGCGTTGTTCTTAACTCATTTGATGAATGCGTTGTTTTCAACACTTTAGCAGAATGAGTGGTTATTCACCCATTACGGCTGGACGGGCGTCGTGAGGTTTCAGCCCAGGTCGGCCATCTGCGGGCTAGCGCTCCGGGCGCTGGTCGACGATCCGGCGCATCTTGCCCATCGACCGCTCGACGGTGCCTGGTGCAACCACCTCCACCGCGACGGTCACGCCAATCGAGTTCTTCACCAGCTGCCGCAGCTGGCCGCCGGCGTCCGCCGCGCTCTCGGTGCTGACGCCCTCACGGTGCTCGACCAGCACCGTGAGCTCGTCGAGGGTGCCGGCTCGCGTCAGCACGCACTGGAAGTGCGGGGACAGCAGCGGCAGCTGGAGGACCAGCTCCTCGATCTGCGTCGGGAACAGGTTCACCCCGCGCAGGATGATCATGTCGTCGGTGCGCCCGGTGACCTTCTCCATCCGGCGCATCGTCCGCGCGGTCCCGGGCAGAAGCCGGGTGAGGTCGCGGGTGCGGTAGCGGATCACCGGCATCGCCTGCTTGGTGAGAGACGTGAAGACCAGCTCGCCCGGCTCGCCGTCCGGGACCGGCTTCATCGCGAGCGGGTCGACGACCTCCGGGTAGAAATGGTCCTCCCAGACGGTGAGCCCGTCCTTGGTCTCCACGCACTCGCTGGCCACACCGGGCCCGATCACCTCCGACAGCCCGTAGATGTCGACCGCATGCATGTCGAGGCGCTCCTCCATCTCCATGCGCATGTCGTTGGTCCACGGCTCGGCTCCGAAGATGCCGACCTTGAGCGAGGTCGATCGCGGGTCGACTCCCTGCCGCTCCATCTCGTCGACGATCGAGAGCATGTACGACGGCGTCACCATGATGATGTCGGGCCGGAAGTCCTGGATCAGCTGGACCTGGCGTTCGGTCATCCCACCGGAGACGGGTACGACGGTGCAGCCCAGCTTCTCGGCACCGGCGTGCGCGCCAAGGCCACCCGTGAACAGCCCGTAGCCATAGGCGTTGTGGAGGATGTGACCGGCCCGCCCGCCGGCGGCGCGGATGCTCCGCGCGACGACCGTGGCCCAGGCGTCCAGGTCGTCGCGGGTGTAGCCGACGACGGTGGGCCGGCCGGTGGTGCCCGACGAGGCGTGCACCCGCAGCACCTCTTCGCGGGGGACTGCGAACATCCCGAACGGGTAGTTCTCGCGCAGGTCGGCCTTCGTGGTGAAGGGCAGCAATGCCAGGTCGTCCAGCGACGTGATGTCATCCGGGCGCATCCCGGCGGCGTCGAAGGACGCTCGGTAGTGGGGCACGTTCTCGTAGGCGTGCCGGAGGCTCCACTGCAAGCGATCCGTCTGCAGCGCACGGAGCTCGTCGGTCGAGGACCGTTCGATCGGCTCGAGCTCTTCGGGGCGAGGGCTCAGATCCTCCATTGCGCCAGTTTCCCCTTTGGGGCCAGGGCCACCTGCAGCATGTCCTCGACCCTCACCAGCTTCTGACGGGGCCGCCCCGTCGCCACTCCGGCCGTCCGCTCGTGCTCGTCGATGGCGCGCCAGCCGTCAGCGGTGACGACCGCGATCGACGTGGACGCCAGCGTCTCTGCGAGGTCGGCTCCGCTGGCCACCAGGGAACCCTCGTTGAAGTCGGCGACGATGGCCTCGGCCGTCTCCTCCGCATCCGCCCGGCCCGCTCCGATGCCGCCTCGAGCACCGCGCTTGGCCCAACCGACCGTGTAGAGGCCGGGCTGAACGCGACCTGCGCTGTGCGGGATGGTGCCGCTCGCTTCGTCGAACGGCACTCCGGGGATCGCCCGGCCGCGGTAGCCGATCGCGGTCAGCACCATGCCGGCGGGCTCGAGAAGAGCGTCGGCGCCATTCCCGCGCCTGAACTCGACGCCCTCGACCCGCTCGGTGCCGATCACCGCGGTGGCCTCGGCCAGAAAGCGGAAGGTGAGCGTGCGCTCCGCGCCGCCGCCGGGTTCGGCGGCTGCGAGCTCGGCCACCAGGTCCGCCTTCAGCCGGTCGGCGTAGGTCGCGTCCGGACCGGTGAGGTAGGCCTCGGCGTCGATGACGACGTCCACGCCGGGCAGTTTCGCCATGGCGTAGAACTCGCCGGCCGTGTAGGCCGCCTCAGCCGGGCCGCGACGGCCCACGACGACCACCTCGCGGACCCTGCTCGACGCCAGTGCCTCCCGGGCATGCTCTGCCATGTCGGTCGCCATCAGCTCTTCGGGTCCCAGCAGCAGGATCCGGGCCACGTCGAGAGCGACGTTGCCGTTGCCGATGATGACGACCCGCTCGCAGGAGAGGTCGAAGCTGGCGTCGGCGTGATCGGGGTGGCCGTTGTACCAGGCCACGAAGTCGGTGGCCGGATGGACTCCGACCAGGTCTGCGCCCGGCACGTTCCACGGCGCGGGGTCTGCGGCACCGGTGGCCAGGACGACGGCGTGGTGCGACGCGCGCAGGTCGTCGACCGTGATGTCCGTGCCGACCTCGACGTTGAGGTGGTACGCGAACGCGTCGCTGTTGAACGGCTTGTCGAAGGCGGCGGTGAGGTTCTTGGTCGAAAGGTGGTCCGGCGCGACACCGGACCTGAGGAGTCCCCACGGCGTTGGAAATCTTTCGAGCATGTCGACCCGGACATTGCCGCGCGCCAGCAGGTCGTCGGCCAGGTAGGCGGCCGACGGCCCCGAGCCGACGATGGCGACCCGTAGCGGGCCGTCGTCGGCAGCAGGCTTGGCCGGCCGGTCATCCCCGAGCACCGACGGCTCGAGCGGGTTGTCGACGAAGTAGCCGGCGTTGAACTCGGTGAAGTGGCGCAGGTGGTCCGGCAGGTCGTCCTCCGGATAGACGGCGCTCACCGGGCACACGACCTGGCAGGCGCCGCAGTCGATGCAGGAGTCCGGGTCGATGTAGAGCATCTCGGCGCTGAGGAACTCCGGGTCGCCCGGCGTCGGGCGGATGCAGTCAACGGGGCACTCGAGGACGCACGTGGCGTCGTTGCAGCAGCTCTGGGTGATCACGTAGGTCATGCGGGTTCCTGGCAAGCGGTGGTCGACCGTGGATTGGGACTATCCTGGACAGGTGTCAAGACACTTGTCAAGCCAGGCGGGCTGCTGCGACACGGTGCCGTTCATCACCACGACGTACGCCGCGTTGTAGACGCCGAACCCGAGGTTGGTCGCCCCGATGGCGGCCAGCATCGTCACCGGGATCGCCCGGCGTCCGCTCCACCACCGAGGTCCCTGCGGCTGCGGCTTCTTGCGGTCGCGAATCAGGAAGGTCGCAATCCCCGGGAAGGCCCAGGCGGCTCCGATGGCGAACCCCTCGAACCACGGCCACTGCTCGGGTTCCCCGGCGCTGATCGCGGGTCCGCCCAGCTCGACGTAGCGCAACAGACCCTGGTGGACGCCCTGGAGCTCGAAGACGAGGTCGAACGCCACCACGGTGAGGTAGCCGATCGCGACGAGCACGACGGTGTTCTGGATCCGCAGGCGACGGCGCAGGAACCGGAGGTACGCCGGCACCACCACCGCGAGCAGCGGCAGCAGGTACACGAACACCAGGCCCTCGAGGACGAGAGCCTCGGGCAGGGGTGAGTATGAGTCGGGGACGAACGGGATGCTGGTCGTCCAGTCCCCCAGGTTGTGGAACTCCTTGTTGAAGCTGAACGTGTGAGTCCGCACATTCACCAGCGGTTCCTGCCAGAACACGCACGCCCACGCGACCGTCCACAGGAGCGGCCAGGTCAGGGTGCGGCGACGCCGCCAGTCCCAGCCGACGTATCCCAACCACAGGATCGCTCCGATGATCGAGGTCAGCTCGGCCGTCCGCACGCTCCGGGTGACATCGCTCGGAACCGAGACGGACGAACGAATCGGTTCGCGGGGTGAGGTGAGCAACCAGTCGCCGTACGCCCACGCCTGCACGGCGGTCACCGCCACGCCGACCACGGCGCAGCACGTGACCACCGCACGCGCCCGCGAGCTCACAGGTCACCCAACAAGCCGATGGTGTCCAGGTCGCGAACGGCCTGGCAGCCCCGGGCGATCATGACCGCGAACATGCGGTCGCCGCGGTCGGTGCGGACGCTGCTGTAGGCACAACCGAACGCGGTGATCAGCAGCGGCTGGACCAGGCTGAGCCGGTAGTCGTCCCAGCACTGCTCCGAGGAGTAGCCAGAAACACCCAGGTCGACGAGGCGACGACGGTAGGCCTCGACGATCCCTCGCTCGTGCCCCCGCCGATCGTCGACGGTCAGCCCGGACGAGACCAGGAACGCGACATCTCGGGTCGGCATCCCGAGCGCGAGCGTCTGCCAGTCGACCGCCCACAGCCTGCCGTCCTCGTGGAACATGAGGTTGTCCAGGCGGTAGTCGCCATGGACGAGGCTGTACCGATCGGGGTGTGCGAGCGACCAGGGGCCGGCGTGCGGAGCAACGCCGCGCAGGGTTTCCGCGTCCTGCGACGCGACGAGTCCGCCCAGCATGGACAGGGTCGAGTCGATGGCCTGGGCGAACAACGTCTCCAACAGCTCCGCGTCGGCCGAACCCGCCAGCGACAGGCCGTCGACCTCGAGAAGGGACGGGTCGGACCACCGGGGAGCATGCAGGCCGGCGACGTTCTCGACCGCGCGGAGCGCTTGTTGCGGAGTGCATCCGGCGATCTGGTCGCCTTGCACCGCAGGAGCCAGGTCCTGGAGCAAGAGGGTGAACGTGCCGCGGTGCTCTGGATCGTGGGAGATCTCCGCGTAGTAGGCGCGCGGTGCCTGGACGTCGACCGAAGCCACCAGGTCGCGGTAGAACGTGACCTCGGTGCTGTAGGAGCCGTGCAGGAACTCGCGCGTGGCAGCTTCGGCCGCCGGCAGCTTCGCGAGCACGGTCGCGGGCAGGTTCGCGTCGCCCTCGAGGACGAGTCGGAAGCACGCACCCATCTGCCCCGTTCCGACCGGCGATGACACCACGGTGCGCACCTCGGCTCCGAGGGCAGCGCTCAACCAAGACGGTGTGAGGTCCTCGACGCTCGCCACCGGACTCGGGGTCAACCGGCCCGCCCGGGGTTCGGCGGCAGGGCCCGGTGCGTACGACGCACATCGGCGTACGACGCCAGCACCGGCTCGAGCTGGGCCGGGGTCGCGCCATGCATGATCACGCTGTCGACGCCGGTCGACTCGAGCTGGTCAGCCACCTGACGAGCACACGAGATCGCCGGACCGGTGATCGCACAGTCGAGCCAGGCACGCGGGATCACCTTCTCCGCCAGGTATTCGAGGTCGGACACTGCTGCGGCCGCGTCGAAGGCGCCCTGGAAGCCGGACACCAAGGGGTCGTCCCGGAAACGTCGCAGATCGGCCGGGTCCCAGCCGTTGATGCGAACGAGCAGGTCGCCGTAGCCCTGCAGGTAGGTCGCGAGACGGCCCACGGTCTTCTTGAGATACAGCTCGTGCGGTATCGAGTCCTCCACCACGGCCGTGCAGGCCCAGACCCGCACCGAGGCCGGGTCACGACCAGCGGCCTCGGCTCCTGCCCGCACCGCCGAGACCGAACGAGCAACCGCCTCGTCACTCATGTAGGTATGGAGGACGACGGCATCGGCGATCCCTCCGGCCAGGGCCAGCGCCTTCGGACCGAGCGCCACCATCAGGATCGGGATGTCCTCGCCGATCTCGTCGTCCATCAGGAACAGGTAGGGGTAGCTCCCGGAGGCGCCCGTGTGCTCGAACCGCTCGCCGCGCCAGAGCCGACGGAGCACACCGACCGCATCGCGGAGCTGGTCGTTGGTGACGCGAGGGAGGCCCATCAGGTCGAACAGCGCGTCGAAGCCTCGCCCGAGGCCGAGTGCAAACCGCCCACCCGACATCCGGTGCAGTGTCGTTGCCGCCGTCGCCGTCACCAGCAGGTGGCGCGTGTTGTGGTTGGTGGCCGCCGTGGCGATGCCGAGGCGAGAGCTCGTGGCGGCCGCCGCGCCGGCCAGCACCGTGGCGTCCTTGTAGTTGAACCGTTCGGACAGGAACACCGAGCCGAGACCCAGCCGCTCGGCATCCGCGATCTCGTCGACGAGTGCGCGCGGGTCCGCGGCGTGGCCGGCCAGGCCGTAGAACCCGAGCTCCGGGTACAGGACTTCTCGCATGGCGGCAGAACCTATGTGGATTGCCGGCGCATATCGATAGTTCGGTCTGCTACATTCGGTTATTCGAACCGGCGCCTCAGTCGTGAGCGCGCAGAAACCCGCGTTCAGGTATTCGAACCACGGCCTGAGAGGGATCCGCCGATGCCCGAGAGCTCACCGCCCACGATGCGCGTGATCGACGTCGTCGAGCTCGTTGCCGGTCGCCGCGACCGGTCGCTGCGCGCGGCGGACATCGCCCGAGAGCTCGGCCTGTCCAAGGCCACCAGCCACGCCATCGTGCATGCACTCACCGAACGCGGCTGGCTGGTCCGCTCGTCCGGCGACCGACACCTCGGCCTCGGGCCCGGCCTTGCTCCGGTCGCCTCCGCCTTTGCCGACCAGCGCAGCGTCACTCGACTGGCCGTCCGCGCCGCGGCCGGCCTCGCATCGGCGACCGGCTGGTCCGCGTCGGTCATCGAGCTGGTGGAAGACGTCATGTACGTGTCGACGATCGATCCCGAGGACATCTCCGTCCTCCACGGACAGCGGGTCGCGTACGCAGCACCGTTCGGCACGCTGTTCGCCGCGTGGGCGACACCGGAACATCGGCTGGCCTGGCTTCGCCGAGGGCGGCTGACCGACGCCGCCATCGCGTCCTACGGTGCCCACCTCGACCAGGCGCGATCCGAGGGGGTGCTCATCGAGCGGATGAGCCCCGTGGTCGAGCGCGCGACCTCCCTCGTCAAGGCAGCCGAGGAGGGCTCCTTCCCCGGTGCGGTGCGCCAGCTCGCGGGCGAGCTGCTGGACGAGGTCGTCCGGACCGGGATCGGCGTACCCGAATCGGGAGCCACCGAACACCCGGTGACCTCGATCGCAGCGCCGATTCCGGGCCCTGACGGCGAGGTGGTCACCGCGCTCGTGCTGCACCCGCTTCAGCAGCTGAGCAATCAGGCTGCTCGGCGCGCCGCGAGCATGGTTCGTCAGGCGGCCGCCTCGATCACCGGCTGAGCCGTCCGGGGTGCGACGCAGACGTAGCCGATGACGAAGGCGGCGTAGACGACGTACCAGCCGGAGCTCGCGACCTGAAGTCCGTCGAGGCCCAGCTCGACGTGCTCGCCGTGGGGCACGAACCAGATGGCGTAGGACCAGAAGACGAGGAGGGTCGGCAGCAGGAGCAGCCGCGCCTCGAACCAGGCGAACGTCAGCAGCGGCAGGCACCAGACCCAGTGGTGGCTCCAGGAGATGGGCGATGCGATCAGCCCGGTGAGGGCCACGACGAGCAGGCTTGCCGAGTCGCTCCTGCGCCGGTAGCAGTAGACGGCCGCAGCCAGGCCGGCCGCGAGAACGACGGCTGACATGACCGTCGACAGCGCGGCGGTGTCGATCGTGTGGGTGGCTCGGACGACCCAGCCGCGGATGGACTGGTTGGTCGAGTTCTCGAGCCGCCCGACGCGGGTCGGGTCGAACAGGTGCTTCGTCCAGTAGTCCCAGGTGGACGAAGGAGCGAGCAGAGCCGAGACGACCATGGTCGCGAGCAGGGTCGCCACCGCGCGGGCGGCCGCGCGGAACCGCTTGGTCAGGAGGAGGTAGACGATGAAGATGCCGGGCGTCACCTTGATCGCCGCGGCCAGCCCGACCCCCACCCCTCGCCAACGCGACTCCTCCGGCAGCGAGAAGTCCCAGAGCACCAGGCAGAGGATGAGCACGTTGATCTGCCCGAGGTTGTTGTTGAGCATGACCGGCTCGCACCAGAGTGCGGCGGCCGCGAGCAGGGGTACGGCGACGCGGAGATGGGCCCGCGCGGTGGTGAGCCTGCGCACCGACAGGTAGGCAGCGCACACCACGAGGCCGAAGTTGAGGAGGAACGACAGCTGGTCCGCCGCTCCGCTCGAGACCAGGATGAGCGGGGTGAAGATCGCCGCCGCGAACGGCGGGTAGGTGCCGAGCCCGTGCACGCCGGGCAGCACGCCGTACAGGTACGACCCGTCGCTGAGCGCCTGAGCCTCGGCCCGGTAGACGGAGACGTCGACATAGCTGCTCGGGTCCCACCACAGCCTCAGCCCCAGGTAGGCGGTGGCCGAGATGCAGAACACCACCCACGCCACCCGTCGGGTGGGCAAGGCCGTGCGCGCAGGTGCCCGGTCGGCGAGGAGGGTGGTCACGTTTTTACTTTATGAACCGCGGGGTAACCCTGCCTCCTCCGCAGGTGCCGATCGGCTGAACTCCAGGGCAAGAGTTCGGCAACTGCGACGAGGCCCAGCCTCAGTACTTGCCGAAGTTCTGGACGTAGTAGTAGGTGTTGTCACTGGCCACGGCATACCCGATACCGATGTGGGTGTAGTCGCCGAGGATGTTGTCCCGGTGACCGGTGCTGGACATCCAGCCCGCTACGACTTCGCCGGGCGCGTACCCCTCAGCGATGTTCTCCGCAGCGCCTGTCCAGCCGCTCGGCATCTGGCTGCCGTACGCCGGATTGTGGTCGAGCTGCTGGGTTGCCGCCATGTGGGCGGCCCAGGGTTGAGCGACGTCCTCCACAGCCTCGGCGTACACGAGTGGGGGCAGGCCCCGGGACGTCCGCTCCTGGTTGGTCTGGTCGAAGATCAGCTGCTGGACCGCGTTGAGGCTCGGCTGCGGCGACGGGACCACGCCCCGGACGGTGATGGCGCGCGAGACGCCCGACCTCAGGTTGCGGTTCTTGACGGTCTTGGCGCGATAGATGTTGGTGCCTGCGGACACACTCACGCTGAAGGAGTAGGTCTTGTTCCGTCGGACGCGAGTCGTCTCGATCACCTTCCACCCGTTGCCCACCTTGCGTTGCAGCTGCACCCCGACACCCACCGACCTCAGGCTCACGTTTCCGCTGATCACGACGCCGCTGCCTGCGGTGACCGACGAGCTGGAGCTCGCGATCGAGACCTTGGGCAGGCCGTCCGCGACGGCGGGCGCAGCGACCAGCTGGGGAGCCAGCACGAAGCCGGTCACCAGGCCGACGAGAATTCTGTAGTTGAGTCTCATGACCACTCCTGGGTGCTGGGATGAGCGCCACCCTATTGGCTTCAGGGCGCGATTGACCTCGCGATCTGCATCTGGCCTCGTCCGACGGCGCGAGTCTGAGAGACTCCTCGGCATGTCAGACGACGACCAGGGCTCGTCACGGCCGAACCTGGAGCCGCCCAAGCTCTTCGGTCGCGCACGCCGTGCGGACGGTACGTCGGAGCCCGAGGACGACTCCGCCGCTGACGAGGAGCCCACCGTCGAACCCCTCACCGACTCGACCTGGATGTTCCAGCCGGTGGACGAGCCGGAGCTCGAGACCGAGCCAGACCTCGAGCCCGAGCCCGAGCCGGTCACGTCGGTGCTGCCAGCCGAGGCCGGCACGCCCTTGTTCGCGGACGAGGTCGAGGAGGCACCACCTCCGCCTCGACGGGAGCGGAAGGACCGGCGCGCCGAAACGACGGCGCCGAACGTCGCCGGCTGGGTCGCGGCGGCACTCACCGGCGTGGCGATCGGCCTGCTGCTGGTCGGGATGACCGCGGGAGCGCTGAAGGGGTGCGAGTCGGTACGCGGGACGTCGACCTGCGGTGGGTGGGGCGTACCGCTGCTGCTGATCATCCTGGCCGCACTGATCGTGCTCGGCGGCCTCATCCTCCGGCTGTTCCACGTGCCGGATCCGGTCACCACGAGCTTCCTGGCCGTCGGGATGGTGGCCGTGATCGCCCTGCTCGCGCTGCTGGACGTGCTGCTCAGCCCGTGGATGCTCGTGGTCATCCCGGCGATCTCGCTGGCGATGTACCTGCTCGCCTACTGGGTGACCACTGCCTTCGTCGAGCCCGCCAAGGAACCTGCCGACCACTGAGGCCGACCACTACCGCAGTGCCTAGCGAACGAGCAGCTCAGCGATCTGGATGGTGTTGAGCGCGGCGCCCTTGCGCAGGTTGTCTCCGGAGACGAAGAGCGCGAGGCCGCGGTTGCCGGGTACGCCCTCGTCCTGCCGGAGCCGGCCGACGTACGACGGGTCCTGGCCCGCCGCCTGGAGCGGCGTGGGGATGTCGGACAGCTCGACGCCCGGCGCCGAGGAGAGCAGCTCGCGGGCTCGGTCGACCGGCAACGGCGAGGAGAACTCGGCGTTGATCGCGAGCGAGTGCCCCGTGTAGACCGGGACTCGCACGCAGATGCCGGAGACCAGCAGGTCGGGGATGCCGAGGATCTTGCGCGACTCGTTGCGCAGCTTCTGCTCCTCGTCGGTCTCGAGGAGCCCGTCGTCGACGATCGTGCCGGCCAGCGGCAGCACGTTGTAGGCGATGGTGCGGGCGTACTTCTGTGGTTCGGGGAACGCCACCGCCGAGCCGTCGTAGGCCAGCTCGGGTGCCTTCTCGCCGGCGGCCGCCACCTGGGAGGCCAGCTCCTCGACGCCGGCGACGCCGGAACCCGACACCGCCTGGTAGGTCGACGCGATCAGCCGGATCAGCCCCGCCTCGTCGTGTAGCGGCTTGAGCACGGGCATCGCGGCCATCGTGGTGCAGTTGGGGTTCGCGATGATCCGTTGGTGGGCCAGCGCGATCGCCTCGGGGTTGACCTCGGAGCAGATCAGCGGGATCTCGGGGTCCTTGCGGAACGCCGACGAGTTGTCGATGACCATGGCGCCAGCGGCGGCAAAGGCCGGCACCAACGCGCGCGAGGTGGTCGCGCCGGCGGAGAACAGCGCGATGTCCAGGCCGCTCGGGTCGGCGGTCGAGGCGTCCTCGACGGTGATCTCCTTGCCGGCATAAGGCAGCACGGTGCCGGCCGAGCGCGCCGAGGCGAAGAAGCGGATCTCGTCGACCGGGAAGTTGCGCTCCTCGAGGATCTGGCGCATGGCGACGCCCACCTGGCCGGTGGCGCCGACGATGCCGATGCGTACGCCGCTCATCTGCCGGTGCCTCCGTAGACAACGGCCTCGACCTCTTCGGCGTCCAGGTCGAACGCGCTGTGGGTGGCCCGCACGGCCTCGTCGACCTGGGCCTCGTCGACGATCACCGAGATCCGGATCTCCGACGTGGAGATCATCTCGATGTTGACCCCGGCGGAGGCCAGCGCGGCGAAGAACCTGGCGGTGATGCCCGGGTGGGAGCGCATGCCGGCGCCGATGAGCGACACCTTGCCGATCTGGTCGTCGTAGAGCAGCTTGTCGTAGCCGACCTCGTCCTGGATCCGGGCCAGCGCGGCCATGGCGGTCTGGCCGTCGTCGCGGGGCAGCGTGAACGAGATGTCGGTGAGACCGGTGGAGGCCGCCGAGATGTTCTGCACGACCATGTCGATGTTGACCTCGGTGGCGGCCAGAGCCTCGAAGATGCGCGCCGCCTCACCGACCTTGTCGGGTACGCCGACCACGGTGATCTTGGCCTCGCTCCGGTCGTGGGCGACTCCGGCGATGATGGCCTGCTCCATGGGCGCTTCTCCCTCCGCGGGTTCGGGGATGATCCAGGTGCCCTCCTTCTGCGAGAAGGAGGACCGGACGTGGACGGGCATGTTGTAGCGACGGGCGTACTCAACACAGCGCAGGTGCAGGATCTTGGCGCCCGAGGCGGCCATCTCCAGCATCTCCTCGGTCGAGAGCCGGTCGAGCTTGCGGGCCGCGGGAACGATCCTGGGGTCGGCGGTGAAGACACCGTCGACGTCGGTGTAGATCTCACACACCTCGGCACCCAGCGCCGCCGCCAGGGCCACCGCGGTGGTGTCGGAGGCACCCCGGCCCAGGGTGGTGATGTCCTTGGTGTCCTGCGAGACGCCCTGGAACCCGGCGACGATCGCGATCGCGTCGGCCTTGATCGCCGCCTCGATGCGGCCCGGTGTGATGTCGATGATCTTCGCCCTGCCGTGCGCGGAGTCGGTGATCACGCCGGCCTGGGAGCCGGTGAACGACTGCGCCTTGTGGCCCAGCTGGGCGATCGCCATGGCCAGCAGGGCCATCGAGATCCGCTCACCCGCGGTCAGCAGCATGTCGAGCTCGCGCGGCGGCGGCAGCGGGGTCACCTGCTCGGCGAGGTCGCGGAGCTCGTCGGTGGTGTCGCCCATCGCCGAGACCACCACGACCACGTCGTTGCCCGCACGGCGCGTGTTCACGATGCGCTGGGCGACCCGCTTGATGCCGGTCGCGTCAGCCACCGAGGAACCGCCGTACTTCTGCACGACAATGCCCACCGCGCTTCACTCCTGAGTCTTGGCCTGGATCGAGGGTCCGATGACGAACCTCGATTCTACTTGGCCGTCAGACCGGCGGAGCCTGCGCGTCCAGGACCGCTTCGGCCGCCTCGATCTGGTCGATCTCCGAGTCGAACTCGACGTCGAGCCGGTCATGGGCGACCACCGAGAGCAGCGCGTTGAGTGCCGCGCCCGCGAGGTTGCCCCAGGTGGAGACGTAGGAGAACTGCCACCACCACAGGGCCTCCGCGATGTTGCCGAGGCGGTAGTGGCGCAGGCCGTTCTCGAGGTCGGAGGCGATCGAGGTCAGGTCGTCGGACAGCTGGCTCTCGACCACCTCGGGGACGTAGGGGTCGAACACGAAGCTGTAGGTGTCGAGGTCACCGAGGATGTCGGCCAGTCGCAGCCGCATCTCGTCGAGGTCGGCCTCGGCGCCGACGTCGGGCTGGTACTTCCCAGCCGGTGTGAAGTCTCGCTGGGCGCCCAGGCGGGCGCCGGCAAGCAGCACCTGGCTGATCTCGAGCAGGAGCAGCGAGATCGCACGGCCGCCGTCGGCCTCGCGGGCGATCGCGCGCAGCGCCAGCAGGAAGCTGGCGACCGAGTCCGCGATCTGTTGGGCGAACTCCAGGGTGTCGTCATCGAGGGGAATCGGGATCTCCCCCGTCAGCTCACCCGACATCTGATTCGTCATTCGGCGCTCCGCCTTCCCGCGAATGCTCTCCCCAAGGTCACCTCGTCGGCGTACTCGAGGTCACCACCTACTGGTAGTCCACTGGCCAACCGGGTCACGCGCAACTCCAGGGTGGTCAGCATCCGCGTGATGTAGGTCGCGGTGGCCTCGCCCTCGAGGTTGGGATCGGTGGCCAGGATGACCTCTTTGACCGTGCCATCGGCGAGCCGGGCCAGCAGCTCGCGGATCCGCAGCTGCTCCGGCCCGATGCCGTCGATCGGCGAGATCGCGCCGCCCAGCACGTGGTAGCGGCCGCGGAACTCCCGGGTGCGCTCCACCGCGACCACGTCCTTGTACTCCTCCACGACGCACAGGACGGTCAGGTCGCGCCGGGGATCGCGGCAGATCCGGCACTGCTCGTCCTCGGAGACGTTGAAGCAGATGTTGCAGAACTTGACCTTGGCCTTGACCTCGATCAGTACGTCGGCGAGGCGGCGTACGTCGACGGCCTCCGCCTGGAGCAGGTGGAACGCGATCCGCTGGGCACTCTTCGGACCGACTCCGGGCAGCCGCCCGAGTTCGTCGATGAGGTCCTGGACGATTCCTTCGTACATGGTGGCCCGGTCTCAGAACCCGAGCTGTCCGAGGTCCGGCATGCCACCGGGCCCGCCAGTGCCGCCACCCGCCAGCGGGCCGAGGGCCTCGCTCGCCAGGGCGTCGGCCTTGGACTTCGCGTCGCGGTAGGCGGCCACGATCATGTCGCCGAGGTCGGCCAGGTCGTCCGCGTCGCTGCCGTCGAATCCTCCGGCCTTGATCTCGACACCGGTCAGCTCACCGCCACCGGTGAGGGTCACCGTGACCGCCCCGCCGGCAACGGTGCCCTCGACGGTCGTCTCGGTCAGCCGCTGCTGGGCCGCGACCAGCTGCTCCTGCATCTGCTGGGCCTGCTGGAGCAGGGCGTTCATGTCGAAGCCGCCCTCGCCGCCGAGGCCTTCGAAGGGGTTCTGGGTCATCGCTGTACCGATCTGCTCATGGGTGGGGGATCTCCTCGATCATCTCTGCTCCCAGCTCGCGCGCGAGGAGCTCGGCCCCGGCCAGCGAGTCGGAGTCGGCGTCGAGGTCGTCGCGATCGGCGTCCGCGTCGGCATCGGCCACCTCTTCGGCCGGATCGGTGGCGGCGGCGCGGGTCTGCTGGAGCGCCTTGCGGGCGGAGGCGGCCTTGCCCTCCTCGGCTTCGGGCGCGGGAGCGCTCGGCTCGTCGCTCGCCCACTCGGGTGGTGTCTCCGCTGCGGGCGCGGGCGGGGCCGGTGCCGGGGCCGGGGCTGCGCGCGCGGGCGGAGCCGGGGCTTCGCTTGCCGGCGGTGGCGGCGGGTCGTCGATGCTGGCACCGGGGTCGACGATCGTCTCGATCTTCCAGTCGGTGCCCACCACGTCGATGGCGGCCTGCCGCACGATCTCGGCGCTGCCGCCCGAGTCGAACGAGTCGCGCGCTCCGGCGTTGGCGAACCCGAGGGTGAGCGTGGTGGCATCGACGGCCACCACCTGGGCGTTGGTGGTCAGGTGGATCCAGGTCACCCGACGCCGCTGCTTCGTGGCATCGACGATGTCCGGCCACAGGCGGCGTACGTCGACCAGGGTCAGGCCGCTCGCGGGCGCGGACTCCGGCACCGGAGGCGGGTCGGCCTGCTGGGGCCGCTCCGGCACCGGCTCCGGAGTGGGAGTGGGCACGGGCTCGGGAGCCGGAGGCGACGGCTCGGGGATGGTGGCGACAGGTTCGCTCTTCGGACCTGCTGGTGCGGCCGCGGACGGCGGGGCGGAGATGGCACTGCGGCGCTCGAGCCGGTCGATCCGGGCCTGCACACCCTGCGTGGTGTGGTCGGCGCCGGGCAGCAGCACGCGGGCGCAGATCAGCTCCAGCAGCAGGCGCGGGGCGGTCGCGCCCCTCATCTCGGTGAGGCCGGTCGCGACCAGGTCGGCGGCACGGCTGAGCTCGGCCTGCCCGAACCTGGCCGCCTGGGCCACCAGTCGCTCGCCCTGGTCTTGCGAGACGTCGATCAAGCCGGTGGCGGGCGCATCGGGCACCGCGGCGACGATGACCAGGTCGCGCAGCCGGCGGAGCAGGTCTTCGGTGAAGCGGCGGGGGTCCTGACCGGTCTCGATCACCTTGTCGACGACGCCGAAGACCGCCGATCCGTCGCCGGCCGCGAACGCGTCGACGACCTCGTCGAGCAGGGTGTCGGGTGTGTAGCCGAGCAGCCCACTGGCCAAGGCATGGGTGACGCCGTCGGGACCGGCGCCGCCGAGCAGCTGGTCGAGCACCGAGAGGGTGTCGCGCGCGGAGCCAGCCCCGGCCCGCACCAGCAGCGGCAGCGCGGCAGGCTCGATCGCGACGCCTTCCTTCGCGCAGAGCTCGGAGAGATAGGAGGACAGCAGCCGCGGCGGGATCAGCCGGAACGGGTAGTGGTGGGTGCGCGAGCGGATCGTCGGGATCACCTTGTCGGGCTCGGTGGTCGCGAAGATGAAGCGCAGGTGAGGTGGCGGCTCCTCCACCAGCTTGAGCAGCGCGTTGAAGCCCTGCGTGGAGACCATGTGGGCCTCGTCGATGATGTAGACCTTGTAGCGGTCGCGCACCGGGGAGAAGAACGCCTTCTCCCGCAGGTCACGAGCGTCGTCGACGCCACCGTGCGAGGCGGCGTCGATCTCGATCACGTCGATGGACCCGGGGCCGCCGCGGGCCAGATCACGGCAGCTGTCGCACTCCCCGCACGGGTCGGCCACGGGAGCCTGCACGCAGTTGAGCGAGCGAGCCAGGATCCTGGCACTGGTGGTCTTGCCGCAGCCGCGCGGGCCGGAGAAGAGATAGGCGTGGTTGACCCGGTTGCCGGCCAGAGCCGCGCGCAGCGGAGCCGTCACGTGCTCCTGACCGATGACCTCGGCGAAGGTCTCCGGCCGGTAGCGGCGGTACAGCGCCAGGGGTGACTCCACGCTTGAACCCTAACCACCTGTCCCGACACCCGGTAGCGGCCCCAACCCCGGTTCGTCCCCGGACATGAAGAGGCCCCCCATGCACCCGACAGAGCTCGCTTACCCTTGCTGCCTTCCGGCCCTGGGGGAGTTCGGCAAGATGCCGCCGCACGGGGGGTTGGCCTGAGTCTAAGTGATGCCCGAGACGTCACCGCAGGGTGGTGCAGGCGATTTCACCAGCCCGTCACCTGCCCGGTAGCCTCCTCCGCGGAGGATTCGCCTAGTGGCCTATGGCGCTCGCTTGGAAAGCGGGTTGGGTTAATAGCCCTCAGGGGTTCGAATCCCCTATCCTCCGCCACTTTCTTACTTCGCTTCATTGAGTACGTCGACCACGGGCCGGGCGTTCGGCTGGCGGCCGCGTCCGGTCGCGAGCGGGTTGTGGATCTGTGGTGTGAGCCCGTCAGCGGACACGCCGCGCGGGTCCTCCTGCCGTGTCTAGAGGCGCTGCTCGTGCTGGTCGAGGTGCTGCTCGGCCGCTTCTTCGTTGGCCTCGTCTACCACTTCTGCAACTCCTAATTCGACTACTACTACTACTACTTCTATTACTACTTCCTCTTCATCTTGCTGCTGATCCCGATCATCTTCGCCACCATCTAGGGCGACCCAGCCTAAACCACCCCAGAGCTCGTCGGCGGTCGGCGGTCGGCGGTCGCGGGTGACCGCTAGGTTCCATCGTCAACGACGCAGTTCTTCCTGCGCTTGGCCCTGCAGCGGAGCTGACGGTCCAGCGAATCCGCGGGGCACATGCAGCGAATCCGCGGGGCACATGCAGCGAATCCGCGAAAAGGGGTCAGCGAATCCGCGAAGAAATGCACGTTCTCGCAGTTCAGAGACCTACAATCTACGTCATGGTGTCATCCGACCTGTTATCAGAAGTTCGGCCGCGACGGGCACAAGAACTCGTCGAGGAGACCTTGCACGATACCCCCATCACAGTTCTCCAGGGAGCGCGTCAGGTAGGCAAGAGCACCCTCGTGCGCGAGGTGGTGGCCGACCGACAGGCAACCGTAGTCAGCTTGGATGTGGCGGCGGCCTACCAGGCCGCCCAAGCCGATCCAGACGCGTTCGTCCGCCAATCCGACGACCTGCTCGTCATCGACGAAGTCCAACGCGTACCGGCACTGGTACGGGCGATGAAGGACGCGGTCGAGGAGGACCGGCGGCCGGGACGCTTCTTGATCACCGGGTCGGCAGACCTGTTGCAAATTCCCGGAACCGAGGAGAGCTTGGCCGGCCGGGCGGAAACAGTGGTGCTGTACGGGCTGAGCCAGGGCGAACTGGCCCGGCACCGGGAGGACTTCGTCGACCAGGTCCTGGCCGGTGACGCCAAGAGGATGAGCGCCCGGTCCGGCACCCTGTCCCGCGAGGACTACCTCGCGGTCATCTGCGGCGGAAGCTACCCGGAGCCGCTGAGCCGCGCCCCCGGACGCCGCCGCAACGCCTGGTTCGACAACTATGTGAACCGCATCATGACTCGGGACGCGCAGGACGTCAGCAGCCTGCCGCACCTGGACCGTCTCCCAGACCTGCTGCGGCTGCTCGCGGCCAACACGTCAGGAGAGTTGGTCAAGACTCGCGTGGGTGCCGCCGCCGGTATCCCGGAGACCAGCCTGCCCGCTTACCTCGACCTACTCGAAACGCTGTACCTCATCCACGAACTGCCAGCCTGGGGCGACAACCTGAACAAGCGTGTGACAGGTCGTCCGAAGGTGTCTCTCCTCGACACTGGTCTCGCAGCACGGCTGAACCATGTCACGCCCGCTGCGATGGAACCGGGAGCGGCAAGCGACGTCGCAGGCGGCCTGTTCGAGTCCTTTGTCGCAGGCGAACTTCGCCGCCAGCTGGTCTGGGCGGAGACCCCGGCCCGGTTGTTCCACTTCCGGGACCGAAACGGGTTGGAGGTCGACATCGTCCTAGAGAGCGACGGCCGGCGGGTGGCCGGCGTCGAAATGAAGGCCTCGGGCTCGGTACGACAAGGGGACTTCAAGGGGCTGTCCTTCCTACGGGACAAGCTGAAAGGGCGATTCTCCATGGGGGTTGTCCTATACACCGGGAAGCAGGCACTTCCGTTCGGTGACCGCCTCTGGGCGCTGCCCTACTCGGCCTTGTGGAGCTAACCGGGCGAAGCATCGCTAGCTCCGCAACTGCCTTCCTCTCGTTCGAACGGTTGAGTGTTCGCGAAGCGGATGGAGTAGCAGTACTCAACTCTGCAAGGGGCTAATCGCCCCACCTTCGCGACTCTTGCTTCGCTTTGGCGAGTACGTCGACGACCGGACGGCCCAGGGCGCGCGCCGCAGCGATCACGTCGTCGAACTCCGGCTGGGCATTGACTCGACGCCC